>NZ_KQ236688.1:2988394-4400894 GCF_001183545.1 Cellvibrio sp. pealriver | reverse complement strand
ACTCTTGTAGAAAATTTGTGTCAATAGCCGTCATACGCACCAACCACGCCTGTTAATTGTGTTTCGATTTGAGACAAAAAGGCGGCAAAGATACCGTATCTCTCTTCAAATTCAAGGCTAAAGCAAAGACTTATTGCAACAAGATGAAATTTTGGGGTGTTAAGGGCATTTTTTTCTGCTATAAATGCTTTTTCTTGGATCACTTTTCTATATATTTTTTTCGAAATTACGTGATCTGGTCATCTCAAGTGTCTGATATATAAAGAAGTGCGAATATTTACACATGCTTACAATAAAGAATTATTACCACATCGCCCGATCGACACTGTTTCAATATGTACCACGCGAGCACTTCGCAGTGGCCGTCGCTTTATCTTTTGTTTTAGTAATCGTTTTAGCCAGTGAACAACATAGCAATACAGAAACAGCCAGCATACCAAGCAAAAATATTCCAGGTCTCGAAATTCAAGGCATAGATACTCAAGCCACTCCTATAGCAGTTCCTGCAGTAGAAACAATAATCCAGAACGTCGCAGCCCAAACAGACACAAGCAAACCAGCTCAACGCCAACCTGAAATTCCCCAGTGGAAAGAGTTCACCATCCAAAATGGTGACAACCTGTCTATTCTATTCAAGCGTGCCGGTTTAACTGATCGCGCTATTTATGAATTATTTAGTGATGCCAAAGATGCAAAAGACCTTCGCAATATTCGCGCTGGTCAAAAAATGTCATTCTTGGTTGAGAACGGACAACTACAAGGATTGAATTACGTTATCGATAACCTCAATAGCTTGAGTTTCGAGCGTGGCACCAAAGGTTTTACAGGTAAGGAAGTTAATTTAAAGCCGGATGTTAAATACGCATTTCGCCAAGGATCGATTGATAGCTCACTTTACATGGCAGGCAAGCGCGCAGGAATGCCGAGTAATTTAACCATGGAGCTGGCCAATATTTTTGGCTGGGACATCGATTTCGCTCTGGACATTCAAAAAGGCGATAACTTCAAGGTGATGTATGAAGAACAATTCCTTGATGGTAAACGTATTGGCACAGGTAAAATACTTGCAGCAGAGTTCACCAATAACGGAAAAACGTTTAAAGCCGTTCGCTATACATCAAAAGATGGCTCAAGCAATTACTACACTCCAGATGGCCGTGGGATGCATAAAGCGTTTTTGCGCACCCCTATCGAATTTGCCCGCATAAGTTCGCACTTCAGTCTAAACCGCAAACATCCCGTGCTACATATTATTCGCGCACACAAAGGCACTGACTACGCAGCAGTTCGCGGCACCCCCATACGAGCGACAGGCAATGGGAAAATTGCTTTCGCTGGCCGTAAAGGTGGCTATGGCAACTGTATTGTGATCCAACACGGTCAAGGTATTGAAACACTTTACGGTCACATGAACGGTTTTGCTAAAGGAATGAAAACAGGCGCTCGTGTAAGCCAAGGCGATGTTATCGGCTACGTTGGCTCTACTGGATTAGCTTCCGGGCCTCATTTGCACTATGAGTTCCATGTTAATGGGCAAGTGCGTAACCCTGTAACAGTTCCACTGCCGAAATCGATTGGCATAGAAAAATCCGAGTTGGCTCGCTTTAACGAAACCACACGTCCACTTATCGCGAAATTGGATCAATACAAATCATCCAACCGTTTGGCTGTGGCTAAAACTGATAGCAGTAATTAATACAGAAACTCCACATGACACAACGCCAGCTTTATATAGGTTTGATGTCTGGCACCAGCGCTGATGCTATAGATGTCGCATTGGTAGATTTACAATTCTCACCAAAGTTAATTGCCCAGCACAGCCTTCCTCTTCCTTATAAGATACAACAACAGATACATGCACTCTCATTGCCTGATGAAAATGAGATAGATCGCATGTGCGCTTTGGATACTGAACTTGGACAACTATTTGCCCAAGCAAGCCTCGACTTACTCAGCAAGGCCAAAATTGCTAATCACGATGTTGTAGCTATTGGCAGCCACGGCCAAACCATCCGTCATCGGCCGCCAGGCTCAATCCAAGGAACATTTACTTTGCAGATTGGGGATCCCAATCTCATTGCAGAGCTAACAGGAATAACAACGGTGGCAGACTTTCGCCGCAGGGATATGGCCGCTGGAGGGCAAGGAGCTCCACTAGTACCGGCCTTTCATCAGGCCGTATTTAAAAGCCAGAAGCATGACAGGGTTATCCTGAATATTGGAGGGATGGCTAATATCACCTGGCTTCCAGCCGAAGGAAAAACATCCGGCTTTGATACCGGCCCGGGAAATGTCCTGATGGATAACTGGGTGCAAACGCATCTTAATAAATCTTACGATGCAAATGGAGACTGGGCATCAACAGGGAGCGTTAACCCTGAGTTGCTAAACCTTCTATTGTCGGATGCTTTTTTCTCATTGCCTGCCCCTAAAAGCACTGGACGGGAGAATTTCAATCGCACATGGCTAGATAATCATTTGCACATACTGCCATCACAACCTGCAGCTGTGGATGTGCAAGCTACTCTATTAGAGCTAACCGCCACCTCTATTGCCACTAGCATTAACCAACTTTCACCAGCAAAAAAAGAAATTTTCGTTTGTGGCGGAGGTGCTTATAACACTCGCTTAATGCAACGCTTGGCAAATTTATTAACGAATAGCACGGTGATGAGCACCTCTGCGTTAGGTGTTGACCCACAGTGGATAGAAGCAATGGCTTTTGCCTGGCTGGCACAGCAAACTATGCATCGCAAGTCAGGAAACTTGCGCGCGGTGACAGGAGCAAATCGGGAAGTGATTTTGGGCGGAGTTTATTACGCGTAATCCAACGAACATCAATATGGTGAAAATTAGATACTGAAGGACGAGCCGCAGCCGCAGGTGCTGGATGCATTAGGATTTTGGATGACGAATTTGGAGCCTTGTAGCCCTTCCTCATAGTTCACAATAGCGCCAACAAGATACGGATAACTCATCGCATCTACTACGACTTTGACACCATCACGCTCAACAACAGAATCGTCATCAGCCACGGCCTCATCGAAGGTAAAGCCGTACTGGAAACCAGAACAACCCCCTCCTGTAACATAAACACGCAACTTCAGATCCGGATTATCCTCTTCCTCTATCAAACTCCTGACCTTGGCAATCGCACTATCGGTCACGGTGACGACCTGAGGGATATAGACTTCAGCGGTAGACATAAACACTCCGGAAACAACCAAACCCTTGAGGGCGGGATTTATTATCCCTTTACCCTAGTAAAACAGTCAACTATTGCGCCTTAGCTGATATATCCATGGTTCCCGAAGGCTCTTGTTGATTGTTGACCATACTGCCGTTCAACTGGGCCCCCTTGACCATTTCTATAGAATGATAATGCACAGTTCCCGTTACGTTACCTTTGGCCGCCAGTTCCAAATGTTTACTGGAGTAAATATTTCCCACAACCTTACCATTCACAATCACGACAGGCGCACGAATTTCACCTTCAACCAAACCTGTATCAGCGATCACCAACTTTGCATCCTTCTCATCTTCTGCGACGATGTTTCCTGTCACTTTGCCCTCCAGTTGCAGCTCACCACTAAAATACAAATCTCCAATGACTCTGGTTGCGCGTGAAATAAGCGTGTGATTGTTGGAAAACGCCATCAGGAGACTCCTTAACCTTTACTGTTTTATTTGATTTCTGGCCATTCAAGTTCTGCTTTGACAGTCACCGGATTGCGTTTGGCGCTGGACTTTACTGTCAACTCGACCCGATCAGGATCAAACCCTTGGGGCAGCAGGATTTCAGTTTCTATATTCTGGAAAAATTTAAAATTCAGAGGAATTGATTCTGCCAATGGCTCACCGCCCTCTTTGTTGACGGCCAGTGTATGTAATGAAATAACAGCTTCTTTTCCATCACGCAAACCAATGACATCTACACGTAGATTGCCTGAAAACTCATCGTCACCCTCTGCGAGCTTTTGCACCACCAATTTGAATTGGTGTTTGTTATCAGGCAATGCCGCAACCGAGAAAATACCGAAGCTGATTCCCATCGGATTGGCGCTCTTTTTCGATGTGAGAATGCGGTACACCTCAACATCGCGCTGCAATGCAGCTTTTTCTTCACGCAACTCCAATACACGCTTACGTAAATCTTCGCCTGCTTGACGATCAACCTCTGCGTTCAACTGATATTTAGCCAACTCTCGCTTGGAATCACCCAGCTCTTGGGTCAACTTTTCCAATTGCGCGCGAAGTGATTGCGCCTCTTCTGGCGATAACAGTGCATGACTGGTTTTGTGCTGGGCATAATAATAAGTTGCAGCCAAGGCAATCGCGACTAGCAGTGATAACGCCAAGATCACCAAAACATTTTTCAATGGCCGATGAGGCACCACTTTCATGCGATACACCGGCGAACCTTTCACTTTGGCTTTGGATGAATTCATAGCATTTATTATTAGCAGTAATTAGGTGTGACCTTTATGCGGCCACACCCATGATGAGTAGAAGGATCAAGGCAATAGTGCAACAACATCCAGTCCGGCTTTTTCATCAAAGCCAAACATAATGTTCATATTCTGAATGGCTTGGCCGGATGCACCTTTAGTGAGGTTATCGATAACAGATAACACCACAATCGTATCGCGCTGTTGCGGACGCAGAACCGAAATCCGGCAAACGTTAGAGCCCTTAACCGAGCGAGTTTGTGGAAGCTCGCCTGCCGGCAATACATCAACAAAAGGCTCATTGGCGTAACGTTGTTCGTAGAGTTTTTGCAAATCCGGCAAGGTGTTTACATCGAGCGCAGTTGCATACAGGGTAGCGTGTATGCCGCGGATAATCGGCAACAAATGCGGAACAAAGGTTAACGAAACAGGTGCTACGCCTGCTGGTTGGACATCGCGAAGCCCCTGCTCAATTTCAGGTAAATGGCGGTGCCCGGCAACACCATAGGCTTTAAAGCTATCGCTAATTTCCATCAGTAGATTATCGATTTTTGCCTGGCGACCTGCGCCACTTGCGCCACTTGCGGCGTTCGAAATCAAACGAGTTGGGTCAACCAGATTATTTTCGATCAACGGCAAATAGCCCAGCTGGGTCGCTGTTGGATAACAACCAGGGCACGCGACCAATTTCGCAGTGCGAATTTTGTCGCGATTCACTTCTGGCAAACCATAGACCGCCTGTGCAACAAGGCCAGGGGCTCCGTGGGTTTGGTTGTACCACTTTTCCCACAAAGGTACATCGCGGATACGGAAGTCTGCCGACAAATCGATAATGCGCGCCTTGGTATTCATCAGCGCGCCCATCATGTTCTGCGCAACACCGTGGGGAGTGGCGAAAAACACTACATCGCACTCACCCAAAACCGCAACATCGGGCTCGGTGAACGCCAGATCGACGTGGCCGCGCAAGCTGGGGTACATATCGGCAACTTTAGTGCCCGCTTCCGCGCGGGAGGTGATTACCGTCACTTCAACCTGTGGATGTTTGGCCAACAAACGTAAAAGTTCGACGCCTGTATAACCGGTTCCGCCGACGATGGCTGCCTTAATTACCTTAACCCCAGTCACCTCAACCCCCTAACACTCGATAAATTTGTTCAATGTGATCGCACTTATAGCGAATAGCGAAAGACGGCTATCATAAGAGCCTTGTCCATAAATCGAAAGAAAAAGCTGCCCGTCATTCTCATAAACCGGATAAATAGCCGAATAGGAATCCAGCGTGTCGATTGAACCAACATCCACTAACCAACCCACCACACGACTCTCGCTGCGCGCCGAATCACTGCGCGACCAGCTCGCCGGAGCCGATTCACTGCCACTGTTGACTCTACTGGGTTTACTGACTGGGGTTATCGCAGGTGCAGTGATTGTGTTATTCCGCTGGCTAGTTGAAATCCCTCTCGGCTATTTTTTGCCCGATAACTTTGAAAACTTTGAGGGTGTCAGTTCGATAACTCACTTTGTCTTGCCGGTGGCGGGAGCTGTGCTCTTGGGGGTCGTCCTACAATTGGTTGACAAGCGCCATCACGCTACCAGCATCGGTCATGTGATGGACCGCCTGCAAAATCATCAGGGGCGGATGCCGCTGGGCAATGTTATTACGCAATTCTTCGGCGGCGCTACCTGTTTGCTCACCGGGCAATCGGTAGGCCGCGAAGGCCCTGCTGTGCACTTGGGCGCTGGTAGCGGCAGCTTGCTTGGCCAGTGGCTAAAATTGCCTGCCAACACCTTGCGGCCGCTCGCTGGCTGCGGTGTCGCTGCGGCTATCGCAGCCTGCTTTAACACGCCGATGGCCGGCGTTATTTTTGCGATGGAAGTGGTGATACTGGAGTACACCATCGTCGGCTTTATCCCCGTTACACTCGCCGCCGTTGCAGGTGCAACCATGACCAGACTCGCCTTCGGCCCTGAGATCGCCTTTATGAATGCCCAATCTGTCATGGGCGATTTACGTGAATTACCGCTCATGGCTGCCGTCGGTTTGGTGGTCGCGATCTTTGCCGCTGCCTATATCCGCCTTCACGGTGCGAGCTGCCGCTGGGCACTAAACCGCCCCATCGCACTGCGCTTTGCTCTGGCAGGATTATTAACCGGAATATGTGCCCTGTGGATTCCACAGATTATGGGCGTTGGTTATGACACTATCAGCAGCGCTCTTGGTGGCGAGATAGGCTTTGCGCTGTTACTAGCTATTGCCGTCACCAAACTCTTCGCCACGTCTTTCAGTCTTGGTGTTGGAATGCCCGGCGGGGTTGTTGGCCCGCTCCTGTTTATTGGAGCCTGTGTTGGCGGCGCAGTGGGTTGCGCAGCCCAGTGGCTCATGCCCAATTCCGCCAGTGCTATTGGGTTCTATGTGATATTGGGTATGGGGGCGATGATGGGCGCAACACTGAATGCACCTCTTGCATCCATGATGGCCATTCTCGAACTCACCTATAACCCCAATATTATTTTTCCCAGCATGTTGGTGGTGATTGCCGCCTGCCTGACCACGCGCTGGGTCTTTAAATGCGATGGATTATTCCAGCATGTGCTGCGCATACAAGGGAAATTCCGCAGTGCGGAAGCGATGGAACAACTCCTGAGCCGCACGGGTGTGCGTGGCATTATGGATCGCCATTTAGTCGTGAGTGATAACCTCCTCGATGCAAACGCAGCGCAACAATTGCTGAGCCACCACCCGCATTGGATTTTGCTGCGCGAAAGCAGCCAACTGCTGCAACCGGCCGATCTCCACGCGCACTTGCAAGACATCGATGCCAACGACAAGCTCAATCTGCAAGAAATACCGGCGCGCCGTTATGACCTTGCACGTATTCCTGCCGATGCCAATTTGTTTGAAGCACTTGAATTGATGAACCACCAACAGCTGGATGCGCTCTGGGTAGAATCCCTTAACGATACGCACCAGCCCTTGGGTATAATCACACGCAGCAAAATTAACGACTATTACCGTATCTGACGTCTAGCTACGACATCATTTTATTGAGACGCTCACATGCTCTGGATTAAAGCATTTCACATCATCTCCGTTATTAGCTGGATGGCCGCACTATTTTATTTACCGCGTTTATTCGTCTATCACACCATGAGTGAGGATGACATTAGCCGCGAGCGTTTCAAAATAATGGAGCGAAAACTATTGCGCGGTATCGCCAACCCGGCGATGGGCGCTACCTATATTTTTGGTATCTGGATGGTGTGGCTCGGCTGGGGTTATTACTCAACGCAAATGTGGTTCTGGTGCAAGATAGTACTCGTCGTTTTGCTGACAGGTTATCACCATGCATGCATCGCCTATTGGAAACAACTGCGCGATGATCGCTGCACCAAAAGCCATACATTTTTCCGTGTATTTAACGAGCTACCGGTGTTTTTATTGGTTGGCATCGTGATCATGGTCGTCGTAAGGCCGTTTTAATATGACAAGCAAACTCTACGCGATTACCGATTCACAATTACTGCCCGGTGACTCACTGTTCAGTGCGGTAGCAGCTGCATTACAAGGCGGTTGCAAGTGGGTGCAGTACCGCGATAAATCAGCGGATCATGCTCGCCGTTTATTTGAAGCAAAACATTTACTCACGCTTTGCAATCAATGTCAGGCGCAATTATTGATTAACGATGATGTAGAGCTCGCCAAAAACAGTGGCGCGCATGGTGTGCATTTGGGGCAAGACGACACAAACCCCGTAGCAGCACGCCTTATTTTAGGCAGCAGTGCCATTATCGGTGTAACTTGCCACGCTTCACTTGCACTGGCTCAGCAAGCCATTAACGACACCGCCAACTACATTGCCTTTGGCCGTTTTTTTCCATCGAGCACAAAGCCCGATGCGCGCCCTGCGCCTATATCGTTAATCAGCGAGGCGCGCGCGCAATTTGGAAATACACCGATTGTGGCGATTGGCGGCATCACACTGGATAACGGTAAACAACTGCTGGATGCCGGTGCCGATATGCTCGCCGTTTGCCACAGCTTGTTTTCAGCAAGTGACATCACAGAACACGCCAGAAAATTTATTAATCTGTAGATTACATTTTATTGATCAGGATTCATTATGAGCCGCTCCGAAGAACTCTTTTTACAAGCCCAAAAAACAATTCCCGGTGGAGTTAATTCACCGGTGCGCGCATTCAAAGCGGTAGGTGGAACACCCATTTTTTTTGAGAAAGCCCAAGGTGCCTATGTATGGGATGCCGATGGCAAACGCTATATCGATTACGTACAAAGTTGGGGACCAATGGTATTAGGCCATGCGCACCCCGAGGTTATCAACGCAGTGATTGAAGCAGCAAAACATGGATTAAGTTTTGGTGCGCCCACCGAGCGCGAGACAACCCTTGCAGAAAAACTCTGCACATTAATGCCAGGCATGGATATGGTGCGCTTTGTCAGCTCCGGCACTGAAGCCACCATGAGTGCAATCCGCCTCGCACGCGCGTTCACCAAGCGCGACAAAATTATTAAATTCGAAGGCTGCTATCACGGCCATTCCGATTCGCTATTAATTAAAGCAGGCTCAGGCGCACTCACACTCGGTGTCCCCAGTTCACCCGGTGTGCCTGCGGTGTTGGCCGACCATACGCTCACACTCGATTACAACAATGCCGAACAAGTGCGCGAGTGTTTTGCAAAATTGGGTGATCAGATCGCCTGCATTATTGTCGAACCCGTTGTCGGCAATATGAATTGTGTTCCACCGGTTGCCGGATTTTTGGAATGCCTGCGCGAAGTGTGCGATCAATACGGCAGCGTATTAATTTTGGATGAAGTCATGACCGGGTTCCGCGTCAGCCACACAGGCGCGCAAGGTCATTACGGCATCAAGGCCGATATCACTACGCTCGGCAAAGTGATTGGCGGTGGTATGCCCGTCGGCGCTTTCGGCGGCCGTCGCGATATTATGCAAATGATTGCGCCCTCTGGCCCCGTGTATCAGGCGGGAACATTATCCGGAAACCCGGTTGCCATGGCTGCCGGTTTAAAAACGTTAGAGCTGTTGGAACAACCGGATTTTTATAAACACCTGTGCGCGCGCACCACACAATTAGTAGAAGGTTTACAAAAACTCGCCGACGAGGCCGGAATTCCATTCACCACCAACCACGTCGGCAGCATGTTCGGTTTCTTCTTTACCAGCGAGAAAAAAGTCACCAACTTTAAACAAGTGATGGCATGTGATATTCCGCGCTTCAATAAATTTTTCCACGGCATGTTAGAACGAGGAATTTATCTGGCACCCGCTTCGTATGAAGCCGGCTTTATGTCAGCTGCCCACACGGATGAAGATATTAATAAGACGCTGGCAGCAGCAGCAGAGACGTTCAAACAACTTTAATAGATACCCCCCTTTGCTTCTTTGAGCGAAAGGGGGGGGGAATAACTTATTTGATTGCTAGAGGATTAATCATAAGTAGCACATCACCACCCGGTAAGCGGCGACTGATAAATAAGCCTTGTTCACGCTGAAACTTTTCTCTCTCCTGATAACTAGATGCTATCTGGTCACAATCCCAACCTTGTAAATCAGGGCAAACCCTAAATTGTGTATAACCTAATTTTTTCATGACAGGCACCCAATACTGAGGGTGGGAAAATCCTTCCGAGTACAGATTTTTTTTAGCAATATTGCGATCAATCATGCTAAACATTTTTTGTGATTCAGCCATCTCTGCAACAACAAATACGCGCCAGGCCTCTTCCGGTGGAGCAGCAATAACTGACATTATCTGTGTGGTCAGCATCTCAGTATAACTTTTATACCAACTAATCCCCTCATGCCCGACCTTCGCCATGCGAACGGCCAATATAAACATAATGATCATTATTACCAAAAGCGCTTTTCTGGAGGTATATGGCGCTAGAAATAGAGCAACAAATAAACCGATAAAGGCTGTTAATGTAGTTCGATCCTGAATATAAATTCCGACAGGAAGCGTAGATGCGTAAACACCCAAACTGCAAATGATTGCAATTACAGGTAGCCAATATTGCTTCTTTCGTATCGAAACAACAACACTAGCCAGGAGTAGTAACGCCAGGACGCCTTTTTTGAGGAACGACTCCATTTTTTCTGCATGAATGTGTATAGCGCGCTGTATGTTTTCCAGATTTAACAATAGATCGTCAACACTATGCAGATAGTGTGGATTTCTCCAGCTCGCTAGCTGAATAAAATTTCCGGTCAGCGCATAAATCAAGCAATTCGTAACAACGTATGCCATCACGAACGCCAATACCCAGACTAACAATAACCGCCAAAACCGTGAATAGTTCATCCCACTTAAGAATAACAGCGGCATTAAAAAATAAAACGCACTAAACGTTCCCATAAATAAAATGGCAACCACAGGAAAAAAGTATCGCTCTGGCAGTTTTGTTTGCAACATCGGTGAGAGCGCCAATGTAATGAACCCAAAAAGTAAGGTTTCAGGCCACTCAAGTTGAACAGGTAACACAGGGGTAAGCGCACATAAAATGCCAAACGCTGTAGAGAAAAATATGTTCTTGGTTACCCGGTAAGCAACCACAGCAGTAAAAATAATGACGCAAAAATAGCTAATCAATATGGCGAGATCGCTTGGCACAAGTTGCAAAAAGCGAAAAAAAAGATGGTTAATCCAACGTCCCTCATCGGATAATTTATCGTCATAACTACTGACGTAATACATTGAATCATTACGCCAAACATCCACTGTTAAAAGCAAAGAAAGGTTCGACCAAAGCAGAACTGCCATCAACCCAAGTATAAAGATCTCGGGTAGACGCTTAATACACGCATCCCTCATTACAGTAAAATCCATAAGAACACTTACCCTTTAGCAAAAAATTACCCTGAAGATTGGATTCTCCAAGTTATATACGAATTGAAATGCCAGAAACGAGACAAGCTCAATATGCATTCGAACGCATATTGAGCCCAGTTTGAGCGAGTCTAAAGGCGACTCTTTGGGGGAGGAATTTGATAGGAAATAGGATTAAGTGTCCAGTAATTTTTTGTACGGCCGACTCCAAAAAAGCAATTAACCGGTATAGGCAGGCCCGAAGCCGAAACTCCAGATCAAAACAGTGATTGCCATAATCGATACAAACATGACCAAGCCAATCGTGAGGATTGAGCTTGAATAAATAAATCCCTCGTCTTCAGGAATTTTCATAAAAATGGGAATGCCCATATAGAGCAAATAGACTGTATAAAAAATTGCACCTATCCCCACCAGCATTGCCAGTATGACATTAGGGTAAAGCGCACAAAGTCCGGCAATAAATAAAGGGGTCGCGGTGTATGCGGCAAACACAATACAGCGGGCAAGTCCGGGGGATGAATCATAGGTGCGGGCCATCCAGTTGATAAACATGCCGATAACCGCCACGCCGCTGAGCATAGCCAAGTACATCAGTGCACTCATAATTGCCGCGCTGGATTCGGTGAGCATAACCGGCGCGCCGTTGCCAATCGTCCATCCTACTTTAGTGGTGCCAATGTACATGGAGACAGGAGGAATTAACGCAAGAAAAAGCACATGGGCAAAATACAAATGGGAAACGCTTTCTTGCGTATCGCGAATTTCTTCCCATTCTTTATGGGGATGGGTAAACAGACCAGCAACATGGGAAATCATATACTGCCTCCGAGAACCTGGATTGTGCTATGAGTATAGAAGTTGGCGCGGCCGACTTCACCTAATGCATTAGACCAAATGCAATTCAAAACAGTTCATACGATAACTGCTAACGCTAAAACAATTTTTGTAAATCTTCCCACACCATTTGCGGCGCTTCGGCATTGGCGATCGAACCTATATATTTACCCTGTGAATCAATAATAAATACACGGGTCGAATGATTGACCAGATACTGCCCGCCTGCGTTAACCGGCATCGCGACTCCCGCCGGAATAGTTACAACTTTTTTATCAATAACGGTAGAGCGATCATAGGCTGCGCCGAGAAAGCGGGCAAAACTGGCTATCGCCGGATTATCGCCACGCAACCCGATAATATTCGGGTGAAAAAAAGCAACATACTGCACGAGCTTTTCGGCTGTGTCCCGCTCTGGGTCTACACTCACAAACACAACCTGTACATGATTATCTGATTGCTGCGATAGCTTTAATAATGTGCTGAGTTTTTGCAGCTCCATAGGGCAAAAATCCGGGCATGACGTAAAGCCAAAAAAAACCAAACTCCAGCGCCCATAAAAGTCTTCACGTGCAAAAGCATCCCCATTGGCATTGCGCAACATGACAGAGGGCAATGGTTTTGGCTCTGGCAATAACTGTACGCTCGTCAACACAAGAGGCTTGGAAGACAGTGCGGCAAATAAATGTTTGGCGCTGACAACACCCAGTAACACGCACAAAATTGCCGCCAGAATCAGCCCCACCCGCTGGCTAGTCATTGCCATTTACCTTCACGGGGAAATAAACGGTTTGTTGTTGCCCATCGGAGAATAATAGTTCTATGGCAATTTTATCTCCCAACAGAAAAGGTGACTCAGCTTGTAACAACATTATATGTAAATCACCCGGTTTCAGATCAATCTGTTTTGCAGCGGGGATTGTCAATGTATCCACGTGCTCCATCATCGCCTTATCATTTTTATATACAGTGCGATGCAGCATGAGCGCCGCACAACAGGGCGAAGATAAGCCGGTGATAACCAGCGGTTTATTGTCAGGGTTGTACAACTCCATATAGGCCGCATTGGCAGTTGATCCCGGAGGAGCCATTTTTATCCATGCATTTTTTATCTGTAATAGCGACGCCGTTTCTGCCCACAACGGATTGCAGAAACACATCATGGTCATCGATAAGAGTATCGCCTTATATTCAAGGCGATAACATTTGCCAATTCCAATAGGCATAGTGATCCACCAGTAAAATAAGAAATAACACCATAAGATGCACAATCGAAAACCGGAATGTTTTCATAGCCGCTGTAGCATCCGCACGAAATTTTAATTGCCATGCGTGGGCAATAAATTTCACACTCAATACCACAGCACCCAGTAAATAAATAACACCACTCATTCCCACAAGATAAGGAAGCAAGCACACAACAGACAACAAAAAGGTATACAGCAAAATTAATGTTTTGGTGAAATCAATGCCGTGGGTAACAGGCAACATGGGAATACCCGCGCGCGCATAATCATTGACACGATGAATGGCCAGCGCCCAAAAATGCGGAGGTGTCCAGGTAAATACAATCATCATTAACAATAGCGATTCACCACTCACCTGCCCGGTCATGGCACTCCAGCCAAGCACCGGAGGCAAAGCACCAGCAATTCCACCTATCACAATATTCTGTGGTGTTGCGCGCTTGAGCAACAAGGTGTAAATCACAGCGTAGCCAAACAACCCTAATAACGTCAGCACAGCGGTGAGCGCATTTACCGCAAAAAATAAAATAAAAAAACCTGCCAATGCCAATGCGCAAGCAAAGACTACCGCTTCGGCAGTTGATAAACGGCCTTTAGGTAAAGGGCGATGATAAGTACGCGCCATTTGTGCATCAATTTTCTGATCAAGCACATGGTTAAAAGCAGCGGCAGCCGCAGACACCATTGCAATACCGAGGCAAGCAACTACAACCAATAACAGATCCGGTACGGCGGGTGTTGCGAGCATCATTCCCACCCATGCTGTCAAAACCAATAACGCAACCACTTTAGGTTTGGTGAGCTGATAATAATCGCCACAATACTGGCGACAATAATTGAACAGGGTGAGGCGATACAATGCAGGTGAAACAGCATGTTTAATAATAGCCATTGCAATTTTCTCCCTACGAATGCTGCAACCGAAATTGCGTCTTAAAAAAATGTTATTCGCATGCTAACTAATGATTGGCCGCTCTTTTTCGATGATGGGTGTGTGCGCTTTATACTGTTCCGTTTTTCGCAAATGTATTTGCCGGATAAACACTACCAACATCATTAACATATTGGCAGCCACAAGATTATGAGCAACGGCATTCAACAGCGGTAACTGGGCAAGGATATTAATAAGCCCCAGCGTTAACTGCAGTAACAACAATGAACCTATCGCCCACGTCATAAAACGCATTATTTTACTAACCGCACGCCGCCAACATAAAAACACAAATGTTCCTAGCACTAATAAGGTAAAAATTGCGCCCATCCGGTGTAATACATGAATACTCATACGCTCTTCGTACGATAAAACACCGAACTCATAAGTATCATGACCCAGTGGCATGCTGAACGCAGCCTGGAATGAAAATCGTTCCTGCCAACCGCTTTCACAGAAAGGCAATTGATAACACACGGTGGCTGCATAATTACTGGAAGTCCACCCACCCAATGAAATTTGGATGAGTAATACCAATAGTGCGAAATAGGCCAGTGGCAATAGATTTCCCAATGCAGGCTCTGTCGCCAATTGTTTTTGTTGCGATGCAATTTCTACGCGCAGCAATACCAGCAAACTAAACAGCGTAAAACCACCCAACAAATGCGCCAGCACAACCAGCGGCAATAAATTCAATGTTACTGTCCACATTCCCAAGGCAGCTTGAAAAATTACCAACAGCAAAATCACTATGCCAACAATACGGTACTGCTTTAACCAGAAACAAAAAAAAGTTATTGCCAGCACACACAAACCCAACAAACCCGCAATGTAACGATGCATCATTTCGTTATGGGCCTTGTGTGGTTCAACCGTGGCATCAGGGAAATTTTGCTGCGCTTCAGCAACATGCCCATCATGCAAAGGCGCGGTGAGTTTTCCATAGCAGCCCGGCCAGTCCGGGCAACCAAGTCCGGCATCCGTCAAACGGGTATATGCACCCAACGCAATAACCATGAGCGTCAGTAAAATCGTGCAATTAATCAGGGCAGTAAATGTTTTCATGTTCCGCTCCGATCATAATTAATCAGATGCAGTAAATCTGTGCGTATGTCTTTTGCAAGGTCACGCATCTGCTCAGGACTAGCGGTGATGGGATAACGCAACAATACCAAGCCACGCTGATTGACAATCACAATGTGATTTTGCAATTCAGGAACAACAAATGATGCAGGTTGCCAATCAATATTGGGCCATTGCTGTAACTGCGCGGTTTGCTTAACGTTCGATTGCGGAGGAGCCAGCAACAAAGGTTTTATTTTTAGTTGTTTACGGCCAAGTCCGGAATACAACTGCTGTAATGTCAGTAACGCCTGCTCGCAGTAGGTATCACATATTTCTGCCTGCACGTATACCAATCGCCAATGAACTTCAGCACTGGAAAACGTGTTGCCCTGCAGGTTTGTCATGTCGGGCAATAACTGTATTTCCTTTTCCATCCAAATACCTTTGTTGGTACCTGAATGGCTAAACCAACCCATGGTCAAACTCAACTTGGCCGCCGCCAAAGGCACAATTGCACACAAGCAAAAAAGTAAAAAAAACGTACGGCTATTCATTGTTGTGGCTCCTGTATTTTTTTACCGCCGCTGGCCGCCAATGCAACGACCACAACGGCTAAAGCTAATAAAAACCATTGCAATGCATAGGCTTTATGGCGTTCTGGCGGCAGCATTACCGGGCGATAATGAATAACAAACGGAGAATTTTTTTCCTGATAAACAACACCAGGCACCAACGATGTATCGATAGCGTTGGATAAAAGGGACGAATCTACCTGTTGAATCCGGATGGGCCAATGATCGTTATTTTCGATATTTGTACCTAACAAAACACCTTTTGTGCGTGTGCGGAAAATGCCTTGCACCGTTAACACAGGAGGAACTTCAATTACGGGAAGCGATGCGCGCGAAGCCGGAGCCGCAACCCAGCCAAGATTTAACAAAATCGCAGGTGTAGTTTCTGGTGATGAAGTATCTTTAACGGCAATCAATACATCGTAACCTGCACGACCATTCACCAACCGATTGTCCAGCAACCATACCGCAGGCGCTAACCAACGCCCGGAAAATTCCATGTACACACCATCGCGATTATCCGCACTCGTTGCTAATAAACTGAAAACATTGGCGGCACCTAGTTTTTTCCAATCAGCAATGCGCTCCAGGGTTTGGTATTTTTCTTGCGCACGCTGCCATTGCCACAGGGATAACCCCAGCAACAGCAGCACTGCCAGAAAATTTACGCATACCCACGGCCACCGGACGACCCAATAGCGATTGAACGCTATAATAGTCATACACTCACTCCCGCAATGGTGATCCTATGCTGATTAAAATCATCCTTGTTGTGTTATTGGCAATTGTTGTTTTCAGTTTATTTCAGGCACTGCTGGTGATGTTAAAAAACGATGAAGCAGCACCCAAGATGTCCAAGTTTTTAGGCCGTCGCCTGATTTTTTCTGCAGCAGTAATTTTGTTACTGATTATTCTGTTATTAACAGGCGTTATTACACCCAACCCACGCCCGTATTAATTAAATAATCGCTGTCTCAGAAAAATTACAAGACGTAGACAAAGATAAATAAATTAAGCCAAACCACATCTACAAAATGCCAATACCAGGCCGCTGCCTGAAAACCAAAATGGCGTTCAGGTGTAAAGTGGCCTTTGATTAAAATACGTAGAAAAATCACCGTTAAGAAAATTGCACCTAGCGTTACATGCAGACCATGAAAGCCGGTCAATAAAAAGAACGTATTGCCATAAATACCGGAATCCAAACGCAGGCCTAACTCCTGATAAGAATGGACATACTCATAACCTTGTAAGCATAAAAAAATCACCCCAAGAATAATTGTCATCAGCAAGAAAAAACCGAGTTGGGTATATTTGCGCTGCTCTATGCCGATATGCGCAAACTGCAGGGTTACCGATGACGCAAGCAGTATCAGCGTGTTGTAAAGTGGAATACCTTCCCATGGCATTGCCTGGGTTTCTACACCACCGGGCGTTTTGACCAAAGGCCAGACAGCATCAAAATTAGGCCAGAGAACTTCTGCCGTCATAGCATTATTACTTGCACCATCCAACCAGGGCACTGCAATCATGCGCGCGTAAAAGAGCGCGCCAAAAAATGCCATGAAAAACATAATTTCAGAAAAAATAAACCAACTCATGCCCTGCCGAAAAGAGCGATCCATCTGCTGGCTATAAAGCCCGTCCATCGACTCGTCAATCACATTGCTGAACCAGCCAAACAACATATAGAACAGCAACGCGAAACCGATAATTAATAAAAACCAGCCTATGCCGTGCTGGTCTTTGGCCAAGGCATTAATCCAGAAGGCCGCGCCATAACCAATCATAAACAAGGCAATTGCTCCCACAATGGGCCAACTACTGTGGTGAGGGACATAATATTTCTGGTAACCATTTGCCATGATCTACCTCCATATTTTCCGGCAGTGCCGGTTTGGATGACTGCATTCTTTTGTTTACATGCATCAGCGATTAGCGGTATGCAGCGTGCTCTTATACAAACGGTACGACAAAGTGATCGTTGTAAAACGTTCAGGCAGTTCCGGATCGATATAAAACTGCACCGGCATTGATTTATGTTCGCGACTATCCAAAGGCTGCTCAACAAAACAAAAGCATTCTATTTTTTTAAAATAACGCGCTGCTTCACCCGGGGATACTGATGGCACTGCGCGCCCGATCATCGCCTCTGAACTCAAATTTTCCACTTCAAAATGAATGATTTTAATTTGCCCCGGATGAACAACAATACGTTCTATTTCCGGCGCGAAACGCCAGGGAATACCTGGGTCCCGGTTAGCCAGAAACTCCACTGAAACCTCGCGGCTTTCATCTACTTTTTTTGACACAGGTGCAGCGGTATTTTCTGTTTTTCCATTAATACCGGTATAGCGACAAAACACATCGTACAAAGGCACTAACGCAAACCCGAAACCAAACATGGCGATACACACCACGATCAGCTTGCGTACGAGCAATTTATGCGATGCCATTTTTTGCTCCCGTTTATCGACTACTTAGCATTCACTTCACTCGCGGAGGTGTTTCAAATGTGTGGTAAGGAGCAGGCGATGGAATTTCCCACTCCAATCCCTGTGCACCTTCCCACACTTGGGTTGTGGCTTTTTCACCTTTGCCGCGCATACAGCGAAATACAACCCAGACAAATAACAACTGCGACAAACCAAATAACAAACCACCAATACTGATAAAGGCATTCATGTCGGCAAACTGTAAAGCGTAATCCGGAATGCGCCGAGGCATGCCAGCGAGCCCAACGAAGTGCATGGGGAAAAACAACATGTTGACGGAAATTAATGAACACCAAAAATGACACTGCCCCAAACGCTCGCTGTACATCACACCGGTCCATTTTGGAATCCAGAAATAAACACCAGCAATAATTCCAAAGAGCGCGCCCGTCACCAGCACGTAATGAAAATGCGCAACCACAAAATAGGTATCCTGATATTGGAAATCAGCCGGGATAATAGCCAACATCAGGCCGGACAATCCGCCAATCGTAAACAGCACAATAAAAGCAACTGCAAACATCATTGGCGTTTCAAATGTCATTGAGCCACGCCACATAGTTGCCACCCAATTAAATACTTTTACTCCTGTAGGCACAGCGATCAGCATGGTGGTGTACATAAAAAATAATTCAGCGGCCACGGGCATTCCCGTTGTAAACATATGGTGAGCCCACACAATAAATGAGAGGAATGCAATGCTCGCCGTGGCAATCACCATGGACTCATAACCGAATAATGGCTTACGTGAAAAAGCAGGAATGATGCTGGAAATAATACCGAAAGCGGGCAAAATCATAATGTAGACTTCAGGGTGCCCAAAAAACCAAAAAATATGCTGGAACAGCACCGGATCACCACCGCCTGCCGCATCAAAAAAACTGGTGCCAAAATATTTATCGGTCAACACCATAGTCACAGTTCCTGCCAGCACTGGCATAACTGCAATTAATAAAAACGCGGTGATCAGCCAAGTCCACACAAACAAGGGCATTTTCATCCAGGTCATGCCGGGGGCGCGCAAATTAAATATGGTGACGATAACGTTCATCGCGCCCATGATTGAAGAGATACCCAATAAATGCACCGCAAACACAAAAAATGCAGTGCTGTCATTGCTGTAGGTTGTCGAAAGCGGAGCATAAAAAGTCCAACCCGCTGCCGGACCACCACCCTCCATAAATAAAGTGGACAATAAAATAAAAAATGAAAATGGCAGTATCCAGAAACTCCAGTTGTTCATGCGTGGCAATGCCATATCTGGAGCGCCAATCATTAAAGGAACCATCCAATTTGCCAAGCCGACAAAGGCGGGCATGATTGCGCCAAACACCATCACCAGACCATGAACCGTTGTCATCTGGTTAAAAAAATGCGGATCAACAAATTGCAAACCCGGCTGAAATAATTCAGCGCGTATCACCATTGCCAAACTGCCGCCAATAAACAACATCAGCAGTGCAAACAATAAATAAAGTGTGCCTATATCTTTATGATTGGTGGTGTATAACCAGCGAGTGATCCCTGTTGGTTTATGATCATGCGCTTCGTCATGCGCTTCGTCATGCGCATGAGCGGAATCGGTTAGCGGACGTGAATTTTCTGCGCTCATTGTTATTCTCCTGCATCGATAACGGCAGCTACATCCGCCACTTGCACTGACTCACCGGTATTGTTGCCCCAGGCATTGCGCTCATAGGTAATCACCGCTGCCAATTCACTGGCACTTAACTGCTTACCGAACGCCTGCATTGCTGTTGCTGGTTTGCCGTAAACCACTATGTGGATATGAGCAGGAATATCCTGCGTTACCATTTTGCTGCCTTTGAGTGCAGGAATAGCACCAGGTAACCCATCACCGGACACCTGATGACACATAGCGCAATGGGTTTCATACACTTTTTGCCCAAGCGCCATCAATTCATCCAAACCTTGGGTTTTCGCTGCCGCCTCTTTTTCAGCGGCCAATGCTTGTGCTTGAATTTCAATTTGCTCTTGCGTCCATCGCTCAAAATCTTCCGGCGTTCTCACATCCACCACTATCGGCATAAACCCATGGTCTTTCCCACACAGCTCGGCACATTGGCCGCGATAAATTCCAGGCTTATCCACTTTGGTCCATGTCTCATTAATGAACCCGGGATTGGCATCTTTTTTAATCGCAAATGCAGGCACCCACCAGGAGTGAATCACATCATCAGCGGTGACTAAAAAACGGATTTTTTTACCGGTGGGCAACACCAATGGTTTATCAACATCGCGCAAATAGAGCTCGGTTTTCTCTGCCTGGTTTTCGATTTGGTCGCGCGGCGTTGCAAGCAAAGAATAAAACTCGATGGGATACTCCATGTATTTGTAATGCCATTTCCACTGCGAACCCGTCACCAGCACAGTGAGATCCGCTTTGGATGCATCCTCCATAGCAATTAATGTTTTGCTGGCAGGAATAGCCATTACCACAAGGATAACGACGGGGATTGCCGTCCACAGAATTTCTACTTTTAAACTACCGTGAAATTGCGCTGGCGTTGCCCCTTTGGATTTTCGATGATGGATGATTGACCAAAACATCAAGCTAAATACGATGGCAGCAATAACGCAACAGATGTAAAAAATGATCATGTGCAAGTCATACACTTGCTGGCTGATGTCCGTTGCGCCACGAGTCATATTGTATTTTGAATCTTGAGCCGATGCTGAAACTGGCAACAGCAACAAAATCAAAAACAGCCTATGCAAATTGTTATTCGGCAAACAGGGCTTAAGTTTCACTGCGGACTCCTTTTTCTCGCTTATTGCTTGTGGAAATCGCAACGAAGAGATGAGCAAACCCCTTCCAGACTTTTGGCAGGAATAAACCATTGCTCATAACTACTTTTCATCAGCATCCGCTTTGAGAAAATTAAATCATCTAAAACGGAAAAACGCTGGATCTATTCCAGCAGAGGAATCAGGTGAAACTGCCCGCTTAAACAACCGGGACCAAGGCGCAACCTGACAACAGAACAGCCAACTGGCTACAGACGAGAATGCCAGAAAACAGGACGCACCAGACTCTTACACAGAATTACCGGCCACCTAAATTCCAACTCACTATTTGAACTCTATATTGCAATCAACAACCCACAAACAACAAAAATTAAGTTGTTGGCACTTACTTTAACGTTTTAACTATAAACCGCAGCGTATAAAACGCAAGCCGTTATTTACAAACAAAATTTATAAACTAAACATAGTGTTTTATATAACGAAAATGAAAAACGCCAAGCGTTATCGGCTTGGCGCTTTTTTCAAAAAATATAGAGTTTTTTGAAAATGTAGAACTACTGTTTAGGCAATCACATTAAAAGCGAATACTGGCCCCCAGAGTCAACGCATCTTCAAACTCACCAGAGGTGTATTCCAACTCCACTCCGATGTTATCGGTAAAATAATTACGTGCGCGGATAAAATAATCGGTAGCATCCTTCCCTTGAATCAAGCCATCGTTTTCAAATGTCTCATGAGTAAAACCAGTCCCTACACTTAAATGGCGATCAAAGTAAAAATCGGCTGCCGCGCTCCAGGTTTCTGCAGGAAAGAAATCATCGGAATTTTCGTAACTGGCTTCGAAGTTCAACGCCTTTTCACCCGCCAAGGCTATTACGTATTTTCCATTGATGTTCCATTGCTCGGATACATCAACATCTTCCACAAATTCAGACCACACTAATAAGCCATCAACAGGAGAGACACCCGCCTTGACAAACCATTGAGATTGCCATGGCATTCCAAAACGTACCTCACCTGACCCATTATCAGGATCAGCAGCAAATTTAGTTTGATTTTTGTTTTCTCTTACACCGGCTCCGAGATAAAAAATACTATCCGGAATATAAAAATCTATGCCTATTTCACGTGCATAGATATCAGAACGAAATCCATCACCTTTCCATTCCTTGGTAGCTGCGGATACGTAAATGTTGCTCGCTTTTTCCAGAAAAGCTGCTTCTGCCAATGGGTGCTGGCTCGTATCAACAGGAGAAAAATAATATTTTCCTTGTATGCCTGCTTCATAAGCATCTGTCGATGTGGCATCAGGATTAACATCAGAATAGGCAGCGGTAACTTCACCTTGGTAAGTGGAAGAAAATGCGAAAGGTGCAGCAGCAAAACCCGTAGCGGCGATAATAGCGGTAAGTAATTTCATTTTCATAATCTGTCCTCTGATAAATACACTGACATCATCAAGAATGTCCAAGGGCATACTAGTAAAATGAAATTGAATTGAAACTGAATAATACAAACTGTTACAAAAGCACAATTTTTATTCAATTATGCGGGACAATCACATGAAAACCTTTCTTCATCATCCAAACGCAATGCAGTGAGCGAACCCCCCCATACACAACCAGTGTCCAAGGCAAAAACTTTATTGGATTTGACTTTTCCCTCAAGCGCGGCCCAGTGCCCAAAAATAATTTTTTCATTGCGAGTTTTACGTTCAGAGAAAGAAAACCACGGTGAAAAACCGATAGGAGCAGCCTCTGCGCTTTCTTTGGTTTGCAACTCCAATTCACCACTCGCACTGCAAAAACGCATGCGTGTAAAGTAATTGGTAATAATGCGCAAGCGCTCAACACCTGTCAGGTTATTATTCCATTCACTAGGTGTATTACCGTACATACCGGCCAACAATTTTTCTGGATTATTACTTTGCAATACCGTTTCTACTTCGCGCGCGTGCGCCATTGCATCTGTCAAATTCCACTGTGGGGGAATTCCTGCATGCACCATGGTAAACCCCAGGTCAGGGTCGTGATGCACCAGTTTTTGATGGCGCAACCAATAAACCAAATCTGCACGATCCGGTGCAATCAGCAACTCATCAAGAGAATCGCTTTTGCCCTGCTTTCGCAACCCGTAATAAACCGCGATGAAATGCAGATCATGATTACCTAAAACAATGGTGATTGAATCGCGCAACTTATATAAAAAACGAAGCGTTGCCAGAGAATCCGGCCCGCGATTAATCAAATCACCCGCAAGCCAAAGCTTGTCACGTGCAGGATTAAACGCAATTTTTTTTAACAGGCATTGCAAGGGCTCAAGGCAACCTTGAATATCACCAATTGCATATGTCGCCATAATAAAAAGTCTGCCGAATTAATGAATAGCGTGAGGAGGAACCAATGCAAAGGTAGGAATTTCTGCATCAAACATCGCGCCATCATCAGCGCGCATATGATATGTGCCTTCCATGATTCCGGTTTCGGTTTCAAGAATAACACCGCTGGTATAAGTATAACTTTCACCCGGTTTTATGTGAGGCTGCTCACCAACAACACCAACACCTTGCACTTCTTGTAATTTTTCATTGGCATCGGTGATGCGCCAATGACGGCTAATCAACTGTGCAGGCTCATCACTATTATTGGCGATAGTGATGGTATAGGCGTATACATATCGATTTTCAACTGGCACAGACTGAGCTGCAATATACGTTGTTTTTACACTCACCTGAATAGCAGACATATTATTCAGCCTCTTCGGTCGGACGATGCTGCACTGAAAGATCGCCGAGTAAATTACTGATAGCAACATATTCAGCCAAACTAATGTCTTCCGGCCGCAGTTGTAAATCGACAGGTAAGCCTTCTAACTGTTCTGCAGTAAGTAATTGTTTGAGTGAATTGCGCAGGGTTTTACGGCGCTGCTGAAAAGCAACATTCACCAGCGTTTCCAATGTTTTCACATTGTTTGCAACATAGGGCAGCGTTGTGTGAGGCACCAAACGCACAATAGCAGAATCAACTTTCGGTGCTGGGTCAAACGATGTTGGCGGCACGTCAAATAAATCTTCTACGGCACAATAATATTGCACCATAATTCCTAAACGACCGTACGCGCTATCGCCCGCTTGTGCGGCCATACGTTTCACCACTTCTTTTTGCAACATAAAGTGCATGTCTTGCACTTTGTCGGCATAAGACAGCAAATGAAAAATAAGCGGTGTAGAAATGTTATAGGGCAAGTTACCCACAATACGCAGCGGCTTTTCATCGCGGATTAATTGGGCAAAATCGAACTGCAATGCGTCGGCTTGAAACAACTGGAAATTAGGGTACTTTTCAAATTTAACTTTCAACCAAGGCACCAGATCACGGTCCAGTTCGATCACATGCAAATTATCGCAAGCATCAGCCAAGAGCTGGGTAATAGCACCTTTGCCCGGCCCGATCTCTACTACCAAATCATCTTTACGCGGATGGATAGCGCGGACAATTTCGCGAATGATGCCATGATCGATCAAAAAATTTTGCCCGAATCGTTTACGCGCTTTGTGTTGTGACTCTGTATTTGAGTGCGCCTTGGCACTCAAAGGCAAACCAGAATTTTTTTTCATACAATGTTTCCAATAATTAGCGCGCGTGTTTTGCTGCAACCATCGCCTGTGCATATGCAAGCGCGGTGCGCAAGCTACCTAAATCGGCCTTACCTGTGCCCGCCAAATCCAACGCTGTGCCGTGATCCACCGAGGTGCGAATAATTGGCAAGCCAAGGGTAATATTCACAGCTTGACCAAACCCTTTGTATTTCAATACAGGCAGGCCTTGGTCGTGATACATCGCAAGCACCGCGTCGGCTTTATCCAGATATTTGGGCGTGAATAAAGTATCTGCCGGTAAAGGGCCAATTAAATTCATTCCGCGCGCGCGCAACTTTTCCAGCACCGGTTCGATCACATCAATTTCTTCGCGCCCAAGATGGCCACCTTCACCGGCGTGGGGATTTAATCCGCACACTAAAATACGCGGCTGCTCGATACCAAATTGCAACTGCATATCGCGCTGTAAAATTTCAGTTACTTGCGTGAGCTCGTCGTCAGTGATGGCGGCGGCGACATCTTTGAGCGGCAAATGTGTGGTCGCCAATGCAACACGCAAACCTTCGGTCGCCAACATCATGACTACTTTTGGGGTATTGGTTTTTTCAGCAAGATATTCAGTGTGACCGCTGAATGGAATGCCCGCATCGTTGATCACGCTCTTTTGTACAGGGCCAGTCACAAGCGCAGCAAAATGCCCTGCCATACAACCGGTAATTGCAGCATCCAGTGTTTGCAAAATGTAGGGCGCATTGCTGACATTCAACTTGCCCGGTACAGCTGTTTGCGCAAGTGCGATAGGCAATACCGCAAGCTCGCCCGCAACACTCGTGCGCGGTTTTTCGTGCAGATTAATTTCACGCAAACGCAGAGGCAAACCCAATTGTTGGGCGCGAGCTTGCAATAACTGCGGATCAGCAATCGCAACAATTTCATGCTGCTGCGCTTCTTGCGCCAAGGTAATGACTAAATCCGGGCCTATACCAGCCGGTTCACCGGGAGTGAGTGCGATGCGGTAAACATTGCTCATGTATCTGTGCATCCAAAAAGAAATAAACGAAAAATACAGCCCTAAAAAACACAGCGGCTAAAAACTGGATTGCAACTGATAGCCAATAATAAAGCCAAAAGCACAACCCGATTTTTAGCCGCCGTTTTTTGTGTAAAACAGGCTCAATAACAATACACGAATCTAGAGTTTAATTTCGACGTAAGCCTCTTCGCGGATTTGGGTCAACCAGAGTTGGAACTCTTCATCGAAGCGGCGTGAGCGCAGCACGTTGGCAGCTTGGTTGCGCTTCATTTTATCACTCATATCTTCTTTGCGGCGCTCCATCACTTGCAAGATGTGCCAGCCAAATTGGCTCTTGAAGGGGCGACTGATATTGCCAATAGAAGTATTTTTCATTGCCTCTTCAAACTCGGGCACAAACATACCAGGGGTAGACCAGCCCAAATCACCACCACTCAACATTGAGCCCGTATCTTCAGAGTGCTCGCGTGCGAGTGCAGCAAAATCCTCGCCTTTCTCAATGCGGGATTTAAGGCCGAGCAATTTTTGGCGCGCTTGTGCATCATCCATAATTTCGGATGTTTTTACCAAAATATGACGCGCGTGGGTTTGTTCAACCAGTTGCTCACCGCCGCCGCGCTGCTCGATATTCTTAAGGATGTGGAAACCTGCACCACTGCGGAAAGGTTTGGATACCTGCCCTACAACCAAATTTGCCATTTGGTTGCCAAATAACTCTGGCAATTGCGCCAGTTTACGCCAACCTATATCACCGCCTTGTAGTGCAGCCTGATCGTTTGAATAACTGATTGCCATTTGCGAGAAATCAGCTCCGCCCTGAAGCTTTTGATACACCTCATTGGCTTTGTCTTCAGCTTCTTTTACGGCTGCCTCATCTGCACTGCTGGATACAGCAATCAGAATATGACCAATGTGAAAGTCGGGTGAGGTTGCATATTTTCCATCGCTGGAGGCGAGGAAATTATTGATGTCCTGATCGGTAATTTTGATGCGGCTATTCACCAACCCTTGTTGCAAATGACTGATCGTCAGCTCATTGCGCAATTGTTTACGCAAACCATCCAACGTCAGCCCCTGGGCGTTCAGATCTGCTTCCAGACTCGCCAACGTAATTTGGTTTTTTTGCAGGATGCGGCCAATAGCCTGATCAATTTCTGCTTCATCTACTTTAATTTCGTAGCGCTCGGCCATGCCTAATTCAATGCGTTCGAGAATTAACTGCTCCAGAATTTGCTTGTTGAGCACATCTTCCGGTGGTAGCTGTTGGTATTGCCCACGCAAGCGCTCCATGATCGAGGCCTTGCGGTCATTCAATTCACTTTCCAGCACGACATCTTTATCAACAATCGCCACTACGCGATCCAGTGATACAGCATTGCTCTGCGCCAACCCAAGCTGGCTGGTCAGCAATACCATGCCGCCCAGTAATACTTTCCAGCCCATGCGTACAGAATGCAGGTTGTTTTGGTTCTTACTCATAATTCAATCACTGTTTTATTGTAGGGATTTTTCGCGCTCGCCGTAGCCGTACATGGCCTTGTCGAGCAGGTTACTGATACGTTGACTCAGGCTGCCAAAGCCGCGCAACTGCACTTCAATAAAGACACCGCGGTCATAATCATCACTGCTGAGCCCTTCCATGAAGTCTGGGCTAAAATCAAAATCCACCCATTGGCGAGCCAGTACGCGGACGCGATAGCAACAATCGGTATATTCGAGCCCGGCAAAGGTATCGAGTTCCGCATTGTAGGTAAAATCATAATTGGCGCGGGCAATCAACGCCCATTGGTTGGAGACTGGCCAGAGCGTCGTCACATCCAGCTGGTTGAGCGACTTACCTATCGCAGGCACCGTTTCCAAGGGGCTAAGGGATACCGGATCGCGGCTGTAGCGGTAACCCACATTCAGGATACGGTATTGCTCATCCATATAGTGCAGGCTGGTACTGACAGTATTGATTTTCTCTTGTTGGTGATCGTAAAGCACATCGTTGTTGATACGCAGATGATCGCCCAACTGCGCACTTAATTGTCCTGCAACCGCTGAACTGGTACGGGTGTTGGCGTAGGCATCGTCATCATTGAGGATACTGACCTCGCGGTCTTCAAAATACGTAATCTGCCCGACACTCAGCCGCAAACGCTCAATTCCCGAACCATCCTCCACAAAGCGGCTGGTCAAACCCAGCGCGAGATGGTTGGTATCGTCAATACGGTCGCCGCCGGAAAAACGGGAATCGCGGAACAGCTGCTCGTAGGTAAAGACCAAATCCGATGTATCAAAGTTCACATAGCTTGAAGCTGATGTCAGCCCGTAGAGTGAATCCTGGTTTTCATAATCGCGATAGAGATAGAACGCGCGCGGTTCCAGAGTTTGGGTAAAACCGGAACCGAACAGCGATTTCTCGCGCTCGAAATACAAGCCCATATCGAGCGAGCCTTGCGGCGCGGCAAACTGCTGGCTGCTGTCGATGTCATCGCGCAGATTGGTCGCCTCAAGTTTATAGCCGAGGGTTTTCACCCCGATACCGGGTTTGAGATAACCCGCAGTGAACTCTTTATCCCATGTCAGTTTGTAGTTGGTACGCAAGCGCTCGCCGGTGATCAGATCCGCTTTGTAAAGCGCATTGGCCGGATCTTCTTCAAAGTAGCGGTTCATCGCAAAGTTGGTGAACTCATGATCCAACTCAATTTGCCAATCATTAATGCGGTACTGACCGTCAGCGTGCAAGCGAGGCAACTCACGATAAGGCAGCTGTGTACTGGTCAGCAGGCGGAACTCTTCCGCCTTGGCACCCACTTGCCAGTGCCCCGTATTGAAGCTGGCTGCTGCGCGCTGGCGGATGTAAGCCTGGCGATTCAAATCCACAGCACTGCCATCCACATCGCGCAAATAATCGGCATCGCTGACATCGGTGTAATCAATCTCAGTTGACCAAGGCTGGTTGCGGCCACCGGTCTGCAGCACATTGTATTGCCAGCGGTCTTTGCCCAAATAACGCGCATCAATCTCATCATCGGCGCGGCCGGTATCGCCACTGCGGTCATTGTTCAGCACGCTACCGCTTAGCTCAGTATCAAACCACGTCGATTTATGGCGAAACTCAGTCGCCAGCATGTAGCCATGCTCAGACAGATAGCGCGGGGTGAAGGTCGCGTCGTAATTGGGGGCGATATTCCAATAAAACGGCGCTGAAAACTCACCAATCCCGTCATTTTCATCAAAACCCACCGAAGGGAAGAGAAAGCCAGTCAGGCGATCCGGCCCAATAGGAAAACGAAAATAAGGGGCATAGGCGACCGGAATATCCTTGATGTGCAAGCGCATATGCTTGGCGGTGCCGTAGTGCTTGTCGTTGTGAAGGGTGATATTGGAACCCTTGATCGCCCAGGTGTTATCACCCGGCTCACAACTGGTAAAGGTGCCTTGGTCAAGGCTGATAATCTTGTCGCCAAACTTCTGCAGGTTCTCAGCACGGCCACGCACGCGGGTCTCGTACAATACAAAACGGGCATTATCCAGACGCGCATCGCCGGTATTGGTATCGATATACGCGCGGTCAGCGCGCAGCAACACACCCGGCTCACGCACCTGGATATTGCCGTCTAGCTCTGCCTCGCGGCTGGTTTTATCGAAGGTAAACGTATCTGCACGGAATGAGCGCCGACCTTGGGTCAGGCGAACATCATCGCGCATGATAAATTTGGTTTGCTTTTCTGATTCTGAATAATCTGCAGTGCCGAAGATGTTCGCCTTTTCCGGATCCATCTCTGATTCCGCATCATCGCGCTCAGGCGCAACATAAGCGCCACAGCAGGCAGTAGGCACCTGGGCTTTTTGCTCCGCGGTCAACTCTTCAAGGGGCACCCAATCCAGCTCACGCAATTCTTCGTTTGGGTCGGTGTTTGTTGCCGGGTCTGCTCCCAACGCCGGGTTGGCAAACAGCAAAATCCCCGCGCACTGGGCTGCAATACACAGGGCTAGGCGGGAACGGAGGAATTTACTGCGCAGATATTGTGTTATGTGTCGCTGTTGGGTTGGAGCCATTAACCGCAATCTCAAATGGGCGATCGGTTTTATCACCGAAAAAATTGCAGCGATTCTACTGTAAACCGCCTGCACTGGGAATGAATTGGGGCAAATCCACAAGCTGGGGTAGAATCCAGCGCACTACTGATAATCACATCCCTACCGGATCGCCGCATGACCAACCCCACAACACCCGAAACAGCCAGCGATAACCGCCCCATAACTGACCTCCGAAAGCTAGCACTCACTAACTGGGTAACGCAGCACACTCCGAAAGAGCAGCACCCGATTGTATTGCACAGCCTGGGTAGCGATGCCGGCTTTCGTCGCTACTTTCGCTTCCAGCAACCATCGCAATGGCTGGCGGTTGATGCCCCGCCAGCAACCGAAGACAGCGCACAGTTTTTGGCGATAGCCGAATTGATTGCCAGACAAGATGTGCGCAGCCCGCAAATTGCCGCTGCCGATATCACCCAGGGCTTTTTGCTGGTAGAGGACTTTGGCGATCGGCTGTTTCTGCGCGAACTTACGCCGGATAATGCCGACACCCTTTACCGGCAGGCCATGGACACCCTGCTGCAATTGCATCGCACCGCCGATAATCATTCGCTGATCCCCCGCTATGACCGCGAATTGTTGCGCCGCGAGCTGGGGATTTTCAGCGAATGGTTCGTCCAACACCTGCTGGGCTACAGCTTGAACCAAAGCGAACGGGAGCGACTGGACGCGCTATTTGTGCAACTGGAAGACAATGCACTCAACCAGCCGCAAGGCTTTGTGCACCGCGACTACCATTCGCGCAATTTATTATTGCTTGATGATGGCACGCTGGGCGTCATCGACTTCCAGGGAGCGCTCTGGGGCGGGATCACTTACGATCTGGTGTCGCTGCTGCGCGACTGTTATCGCCGCTGGCCTGCCGAACAGGTAAAACGCTGGGCATTGGATTATCGTCAACAGGCGATTAGCAAAGGAATTATCCCCGCTGTGAGCGAACAAGAATTTTTACGTTGGTTCGACTGGCTGGGCTTACAAAGGCACATCAAAGTGCTGGGTATTTTTGCGCGCCTATCACTGCGCGATAACAAGCAGGGCTACCTGCAGGATTTACCGCTCGTCATTCGCTACACACTGGAAGTTGCCGAGCAATACCCGGAGCTGCAACCATTTTCAGACTGGTTCAAACAAACCCTTCTACCGCGTGCACAGCAACAAGCCTGGTACAGCGATTATCGCTCAGCAGGAAATGCGACAGGAGAGGCACCATGAAAGCCATGATCCTCGCTGCCGGGTTGGGTAATCGCATGCGCCCGCTTACCGATCACACTCCCAAACCCTTATTGCCCGCCGGCGGCAAACCCTTGATTGAATATCATCTGGAGAATATTGCGCGCGCCAGTATTAAGGATGTGATTATCAACCTTGCGTATCTGGGCGATAAAATTCGCGCGCATTTAGGTGATGGGCAACAATTCGGCTTGCAAATCCATTACTCAGAAGAGCCTGAACCACTGGAAACTGGCGGCGCACTTTTTCACGCACTATCGCTATTGGGCGATGAACCTTTTTTATTGGTCAATGGCGATGTGTGGTGTGACTTCGAATTTGCCCCGTTCATCCAAACACCACTGGACGAAACGCAACTGGGGCATCTTTTGCTGGTACCCAATCCCGATTTCCATCCACATGGGGATTTTGCATTAGACCAAAATAATTTGTTGGTTGAGGACACCGATAAGATTCACCCCCAACGCTTCACGTTTGGCGGTATCAGCCTGCTTAAACCGGAATTGATTGCGCAGTATCCGCATCTACGCCAAAAATTTCCGCTGGTAGAAGTGCTGCGGAGCGCGATCAGCAATCAACAATTAAGCGGACAGGTACATCGCGGGCACTGGAGCGATGTAGGCACACCTGAACGGCTGGAAATGCTGAATCGCTATTTGGAAAACCCGCGTTAACAATAAAAAGGGCGCGATTAAACGCGCCCTTTTTGCTGCGCAATAATGCGCACTTAATTCATCGCTAGCAGCTGTATCTCACCCACATTATTGACTTGCAGAACGAGTTGGATATCCGTATCCGATGTATCCACTACTTTGCCATTTAACAACAGCTCGGTTTTGATCGGATACACACCTTGCGGCAAACCTTCGGGCAACGTAAATGAAAATTCATTTTGGTAACGTCCACCTTTTTTGGTTTTTCCATTTACCGGTTTGGTGAAATTTTTTAATTCTTTGGTGTTATCTTCATTGTCGTAAATCGCAATGCGCTCTTCTATCAATGCCGTTTTCTGTTTGGTACCCGGCACCACAACAATATCCGACTGAATAATCACTTCACTGCCAGGCTCCACCACATTACCCGGCAATGTTTTGGTGATGTACTCAGTCGCTATGGGTTCAGCAGGTAAACTGCTATTTTGGGTTTTGTATTCATCGGCTACCTGCTCTTCGCGAGCAATACGTTCGGAGCGGTGTTTGATCGCCATCTTGGTAATTAATGTTACCGCAGCTGCTACAACCGCCACTCGTGCCACCGCTTTTAAACGCTCGCGATTTTTGCACCCTTGATCATCACTTTTACACTTGTGTGAACGATCAATATTATTTTTTAGATCTTTCAAATCAAATCCGTAGGACGGATAAGCCATAGCGAGGGATAAGAGCAAAACCAGACATTTGGATTTCATAAAGCCACCTTGCTGCATACAATTATTTGATAGTAAAACCGGTTTCTTTCAATTTACGCTGGGTGTCCATTGCACGCACCCTGAGCGCTTCAGCCTGTTTATTGCCTGCATCCAACTCCATGGCTGATTCGGCTTTGGCTATTGCACAGGAATAATTTTTTTTGGTCATGCAATTATTGGCATCGGCAAGCAACTTATCGACCTTTACCGCAATTTCTTTTTGCTGTTGTTGCGCCAAATTGGCCTGCTGCCGTATTTCTATCGCCTGGGCATTGGCAGGCTCCAGCACCAAAATTGCCGATGCCTGCTCCTGCACACACGCGTAATCATTTTTTATCAAACAATTTTGCGCGACTGCCAATTGTTGGTTAATCATCTCTTGTTGCGCCGCTGCAGCTTGTTCGCCTTGGACACGCGCAGAATGGATCTGCTGGTCAAGCAATTGCAGTGCTGGATAATCAGCATCGGCCTCACGCAATTTATCCGCAAATAAAACGGCACAATCCAAATCTTGTTTTGCAACACATTCCTGCGCCTGTACAAGCAACTCTTGCAAGCGGGACTCTTGTTCACGCGCCGTTTGCGCGACTTGCGCGGCCTGCAATAACTGCGCGGCAACATTGTTCGCAGAATCAAGATTGACCGCTACCAATGCCTGCTCAATCGCACAGGAAAAATCACTTTGGGCAAAACATAATTGCGCAGCCGTTATTTTTTGCTGCACCGTTTTTTGTACTTGCTGCTTGGCTTGATGCTGGCTGTATCCAAACCACCCCGCGCCCACCAATGAAACAACAGCAAGCCCCAACGCCGCCGTCAACACCACCGGGCTGCGCTTGGGAAATAATTCATCCGCAAATTGCGCGATGCTGGACGTGCGCGCGGATTTATCCAATGCGAGCGCGCGATGCAACGCCTTCCATTCACGCGCACTCAGGTTATCCAAACGTTTGGCGGATAATTTTTGCTGCTGCGCCTCAAAGGCAGAACGCTGATTATAAGGGTGCTGGCCCGCCAACATTTCGTATACCACACACGCCAGTGCATACACATCATCGCTAAAACCGAGCGGCTCGTCTTTTACCATTTCGACAGTGGCATACGCCGGGGTCAACGCGCCCAACTGCCCTGCGTCGAACCGGTGCTTTTGCGCTTCGCGGTTGGCAGCACGCGCAATACCAAAATCCAGCACCTTGGCATGACCGTCGTTATTAACAAAAATATTGCCCGGCTTGAAATCGGCATGAATTAATTGGCGTTGGTGCGCATACGCAAGCGCAGCGCAAAGATCGCGCGTAATTTTCCACACCTGCTCTTTGGGCAAACCTGTGCGCCGATGTGCTTTGATTAATTGATCGAGCGGCTTACCTTCAAGCAACTCCATCGTCATAAACAGAATGTCGCCATCGCGGTCAAAATCATGGACAGTCACAATATTAGGGTGCGCAAGCGTTTGGGACTTTGCAGTCTCCTGTTGCAATGTGACAAAAGCATCGGGGTGATCTTTAAAATCCTGATTCAGTACTTTGGTGGCAATATAGGGGTCGGGATCTTCCGCTTCGACTTTGCGTAAATCCTTGGCTTTGTAAACAGTGCCCATACCACCATGCCCGAGCACCTCTTCCAACAAAAACCGCTTTTTGAGGAGAGTACCTTTACCACTTTGGGACTGTTTGACAAGCTCACGTGCCTGGGCAAAGCCGGCAGAATGATTATGGGATGCGCTGTAGTGGGTAACCGTCAGATCAGGCGATTGAGGTGCATCAGCGATAATCGTGTCGCCGGGGCGAAACCGGGTTTTATCGCTGTCTATTGCATCATCCTGAATAGCACCCTGACCGCTATTACCTTTAGCGATGCGATGGTCATCTGTCATGACACGGAAATCCCCCAAGTTTTGGCGCGTTTATAAGCATCAATACTAACATGCCAGCCAATCTTGAGGGACTGGATCAGGACAGCGACGGGAGGCTCCGACATTGAAATAAGCCAGCATCTTTTGTTGACAAACAAATCGAACACGGCATAATGTCGCGTCCTTGAATCCCGACCCTTTTTTAGACAGTTTTTACAGAATTTAATAGGAGCACTAAGGTGGCAAATACACCCCAAGCCAAAAAACGCGCGCGTCAGAATGAAAAAGCTCGCAAGCACAACGCAAGCATGCGCTCTATGGGGCGTACCTACCTCAAGAAAGTGCTGGCAGCTATCGCTACTGGCGACAAAGCAGCGGCAACAGCTGCTTATGTTTCAGCTGTTGCGGTAATTGACCGCATCGCTGACAAAGGTCTGATCCACAAGAACAAAGCTGCTCGCCACAAGAGCCGTTTGAATGCAAAAATCAAGGCTCTGGCTACCGCCTAATCCACCTTGAATCGCTTCAAACATAAAAAACCGGCTCAGGCCGGTTTTTTTATGCCCGACATTTATCCAAACTGCTTCTTCAAGCACCAAAAAGCCCAGGCTTGGCTCTATACAGTGTCATGAAAACAGATTATCTTCGGCAGCGACTTTTGTCCGGAAGTGTCTTCCGGTGTAGCCAAAAGAGCACATACTAATAATGGAGATACCTATGTTGCCGCGTGAACATTATCTGAAACAAACCTTCCAGGATGCCGTGAACTTTCCTGACGGCTTTGAAAAAGGAGGCCTGACGGATATCCAGGCCAGATTGATACGCAAACAAGGGGTACTGGTCAATGCACTGTCCATGGATGAAGTTTCTGACCCCACTCCTGAAGATCTGCATATACTCAAAGTCATATCCAACCAAAGTGCACCAAAAAGCCCAATCGAACAGGCCTGGATCAAATACCTCTCAATTGTAAAAGCACGGCAGGCTTCAGCTCCGGCAAAAACCACCAAAGCCAAAACGACCAAAACCAAGGCCGCCGCGGAATCCAACACTGAACAACCTGCCGATGAAGCCAAGCCAGCAAAAGCAGCCAAGAAAACCACTAAAACTGCAAAAGCGGAATAACCGGCAACACCAGTAAAAAAGGCGCTTTCCAAAAGCGCCTTTTTTATGCAAACTGACTCGTCCTGAATAAAGTTGACACTTTTCTACTCTCTACTGAGGAAAGTGTTATGAATCCCGTTATTAAACGCACCCAGCGTGATTACTCTCTCGCCTTTAAATTGGCTCTTGTCGATCAAATCGAAAAAGGAGAGATGACTTATAAACAAGCCCAGTCTCGCTACGGTATACAAGGCAGATCTACAGTCTTGTGTTGGCTGCGCAAGCATGGTCAACTGGATTGGTCATTAGGTTTACCAGCAAAAGGCCTCCTCATGTCCGATAATCCTCGCCCTCAAACGCCAGAACAGCGCATCAAAGAACTGGAACAGCAGCTCGCTCTAACCCAACAAAAAGCGGATTTTTTCGAAGCGGTGGTTGATGTACTCAAGCGCGACTATGGAGTCAGCGTGGTAAAAAAGCCGCACGGAACATCATCCAAACGAAAACGTTAGCGGGTTTATCCGTTGTCCGTGGTTGCCAGCTACTCGGCATCAGTCGGCAAGCCTGGTATCAACAATGTAAGCGGGTGCGACAACGAGAAGTGCACACGCAGATACTCCTTGATGCGGTGCAGCGTGAACGTGCATTACAACCCTGCATCGGAACGCGCAAACTACAGCGCTTGTTACAACAATCCGCATTGGTTGTGGGGCGAGATCGACTGTTTGCTTTGCTGCGCGAACATCGCCTGCTGGTTCCCACCAAGCGGGCTTATCACAAAACAACGCACAGCCATCATCGCTTTCGCAAACATCCCAATCTTCTGAAGCCTGGTGAACATCAAGTGATTCCGCAACGACCAGAACATGTTTGGGTGGCTGACATTACCTATTTACCCGTGCATCAGGGCGAGGCCTATTTGAGTTTGGTGACCGATGCCTATTCGCGCAAGATTGTGGGGCATTGCGTCCATGACAATCTGAAGGCTGAGTCAGTAATCGGTGCGTATAAACAAGCACTACAGCAGCGACGCAGTGGTGATGAGCTCATCCACCATTCAGATCGGGGTATTCAGTATTGTTCAGCGCAATACCAGAAATTGCATTATCAATACGGTGTTCATTGTTCGATGACGGATGGTTACGACTGCTATCAAAATGCGCTGGCAGAGCGTGTGAATGGTATTTTGAAAAGTGAGTTTTTGATAAGGAAACCCAGGGATCTTGCAGAAGCAAAAGTGATGGTGGCCGAGTCGATTCGGATCTACAACGAACGTCGTCCGCATCTATCCCTAGAATACAAAACGCCCGATGAGGTGCATCGGGCGTTTGGATAAATCAGTGTCAACTTATTTCAGGACTGGACAAACGAAAAACCTTCAACCGAATATCAGGGGATCAATACCTCCAGATGGTATTCACTTCCAGCCTTGATACTGCGCACACAATTGTCGTCCAGCAGCTCACCATCGCAATACAACTGCACCTTATCGATCGCAACACGCTTGATGCTCACATGAAAACGCGCACCGCGAAACTCGCGTATCGCTTTCGCCTCTTGCCACGCTGACGGCAATTGCGGATTGACCCACAAACCTTCGGTGCCCCCCTGCAAACCAAACACACCTTCAACCAAACAGCGATACACCCAGGATACAGTCCCGGTATTAAATAGCTGCGATGAACGGCCAGCGGTACGCGGATACTGATGATAAGCGCCGCGATAATAATTGGGGATATAGACAGGCAGTTGGCCGCGCTGCAAATAATCAGCTTCACTTGGCCCCGGAATCATCTGCCGCAATAATTTATAGGCGCGATCTTTTTCTGCAATCGTAAACAAACTGTAGATATAAAAAATCGCCGCATGATTGTAGACCGAGCCATTCTCTGCAGAGCCAGGGTGCTTCTGGGTAACGCGGCCTACATCGTCGCGCATAGCGGTATATGCAGGAGCCAACATGGCGACACCGTAAGGTGTTTCCAATTGCGCTTCTACTGCGGCAATCATTTTTTTGCGCTGATCTTCGCTTGCCGCACCGCCAAGAATCGCCCAACTTTGCGGGTTTAAAAAAATACGCCCTTCGTTATCTTTGCTGACCCCGAACACTACATCATCATCTGTGATGCCACGACCAAACCATTCGCCATCCCACAGATGTTTATTCACAGCAGCATTAATGTCTGCCGCACCTGCGATATATTTTTGCTGCAAATCTTTGCGTGATATTTTTTCACACACTTCCGCCCACAGATTCAACGCATAAGCAGTTGCGACAGATAACCAACCAGAAACACCTTTTCCTTTGTATCCCACCATATTCATGGGATCACACCAATCACCTTGGGCGATAAAACTCAAGCCGCGATAATCGCGCGCCTGCAACAACCAATCCATCGCGTTGCTGATTCGCTCAAATACGCTCAGGGTTTTACCATCATGCCCTGCCACCAGCTCATCCAAAATCGCGTAATCGTTGGTTTCATCCAGATAGGTTTTTAAACACACCGGCAGCCATACACAGTGATCAGTATGAGGAATTTGGTTGATGTATTTAAGCTCTGCCCCCTCTACCAATAAAATTCCATCCGGCATTGCGCCTGAACTTTCCTGCTGGCTGAGTGCATGTAAAAACGCCGCGCGCGTAACATCGGGCTTGATAAACGTCATGCCCGTATTGTCTTGCAGATAATTGCGCGTTTGCGGGTCCGTTGTCAGACGGTTTACATCACCGTGATAAAACACCTGGCGCGGCAGCCAATTATTGACAAAATTATTCAGCTCGGCATCCGGTGTTTCAATGTGCAAACAACCTCTTCCGCTCGCAACATACGCCGTATACTCAGCGCGGGCTTTGGCAAAGCCATGCTCACTTAAATAGGTATTACGCAGCTTGCTGATTTCCACATCATCAAATGCCGGGCCAAAAATAAAACGGTAGGTTTTTTTATCGTCAGGCAAAAATGTTTCGCGGTATTGCAAAATGGCAGCCGGTGTTTCATAGCGCGCATCACCGCAAGACAGCAACTCTTGCTGCAAACCAGACGGATAATGCAAACCGCCTTCGCCTTCAAAACTTTCCTGCTTTGCCTCCCAGGCTGTTGGTGTTTGCTCATGCAGGAAAAACGTTTTGTCTTTGAACCATTTATTTTTAAAGTGATCAGCCACTTTTTGATAGGGCGTGACGCAACTTGCGACAATTCCGCCCACATCAGCGCGATATTCCGCGGACTGATTCATCCATGACATATATCCCACCGGAAAATAGGGATAGACACTGATACGGCGCGAACGCCCGGAGCGATTGATAACATTCACTTCCCATAATTCAACAACATCTGCCACAGGCAGAGACAGCGTTAATTCAATTTCAATGCCGAGTGTTTGCAGCGTCCAGCGCAAATCATTTTTGCCTACTGAAAATACGTAACGGTCATACGCTGCGCGCACCGGTTCGTAAGGCGCTGAAAAAATCTCTCCCGTCTCTTCATCTTTGACATAAAAAAATCGCCCGGGATGATGCGCATAATAGGGCTGCTCTGGCTGCATAAATGTTTTTGCTTCCAGGTTGGGCGCATACGCATATTTGGCAGGTTCGGGTTGCATAAATTGCGCAACCGCATAACCGCGGCAGGTTGATTGGATCATCATCCGCTGATTCCATAAAAAACCCGCTGCACGCGGCATAGCGGTGGGGCTGTGCAATTCGTAGCGATCACCAGTATCAGTGGGATTTAGCAAATTAGTCATGATTAAAAACCCAATAACCTATTAATTATTTCGAGACGATTAATTATTTCGAGACGATTAATTATTTCGAGACGATAATTCGTGTTGAATATTTTCAACTTGTTTGTCTGTCAGGTTGTAAAACACCAACGACAACGCGGTAAGCAATGCAAACATTCCCGGCACAATAGTCTGCATATAAACAATACTATCGAGCGATGCGCCGGCTTGCATTTGCCCGGCTTGATAACCCATCACCGCCAACACTGATAACATCAGCGCCGAACCAACTGCACTGCCGATTTTTTGTGAAAATGTCGTTGCCGCAAATGTCATAGCCGTTGCACGGCGGCCATTTTTCCACTCGTTGTAATCCGCCACATCGGCATACATTGCCCAGGTAATAGGAGGCTTAAACCCGAGCGCAATGCTGATCAAAATATTGAGCGCAAACATCCATATAATTTCGCCGGGCAAGTCCGCACTGTCTTGCTCGCTGCCATTAACACGAGTGCGAATAACGCTGATCACTTGTCCTTTGGCATTTTCAAGCGTGAGCCCTGCACCGGTTTCAGCAAGAGGTACGCGCTCTTTAATAATCCAGAAAATTTTGTCATGACGCAGCCATTGATAGCGGTCACCATCTTCATGTGCGGAACCCAGTAATGTTTGCGCATCCAACTGCACCGCTTCATTAACGGTAATATCCACCACACCATGGCGATCCGGTTTTGGAACAAACGTAAAGGCAATCGATAACACGGCAACCACACACATCAACCACATCATCAGTTTGCGTTTATCAATGTATTTGGTCACGGTCGATGCCATCATTGCGCCCACCATCAAACCTGCCATTTGCAAACCGATATAATTCCCTAACAAGTCCGGACGCTCAACAAAGTAACGGAAATAATAAGCGGCTGAACTGCCACGCAGGGTCATGGCGATCATGAATACCAATGCCAATACAAATAAAATCATCCAGGGGCGACAGACAAATAAATCTTTTAGGTCATTCAGAGGATTGGTTTTTTCTTGATGAGCGGCCGGCTGAATGCGCTCGCGCGTTGTTAAAAAAGTGACGATAAATAAACAGGATGCAATCACCGCATACACCGCCATGGTTAATTGCCAACCTTTGGCCGAGTAGCGATCACCATCGCCAAAATATTCCGCCAGTTCCGGCGTGGCCGCACCCACGATAATGCTGCTGAAATACGCAAAAAAGAAGCGCGTGCTGTTGAGTGTATTGCGCTCTTGCACATTGCCGGTAAGCACTGCCGATAACGAGTTGTACGGCATATTCAACACGGTGTAGCAAAGCATTAATAAACTGTAGGTCGCATAGGCCCAAATTAATTTTCCGGTCTCGTCCAAATCCGGCGTGCTCATGGTGAGCACACCGGCACCCATCATGGGTAAGGCACCCCACAATAAATAAGGCCGGAATTTTCCCCAACGCGTATTGGTGCGGTCCGCAATACCGCCAATGATGGGATCGGTAATCGCATCGATAACTTTTGTCACCGTTACCATAGTCGCTGCGGCAGCGGCACCAATGCCAAAAACATCGGTATAAAAAAAGACGAGATAAGAACCAATAATCGCCCAATAAAAATTAAATCCGGCATCGCCCAAACCATAGCCAATCCGCTCACGCAAGCGTAATTTTGCAAGACGATCATTATTTATTGCATGGGATTCCTGCGTATTCACCATTGCTCTCCAGTTTTTAAATGCATGTTTATCCGGCAAATTGACTTGCCGCAATAAAATGGTCAGGTGTGTAGTTGTGGTGTTTTTTATAAACGTTTTATGTTGTGATCGCCGCGCAAAACATTACGCCAATCGCTGGGTGGATGCGCGCTCGCGGATGGTGTATCCCATATCCACTTGTTTTGACTCGATGGTTTGCTCATCCAACACCCGGATGATCATCTCAGCTGCTTTGACTCCCATCTCATAACGACCAACAGACACACTGGTCAGGGATGGATTCACATAAGCGGCGGCTTCTGTATCGTTAAAACCGCAAATAGCCAGATCTTTCGGTACGTTGATATTCATGCGCTGGGCTTCAAATAAAGCGCCTAATGCCAAATCGTCATTCGCGCAAAAAATCGCATCCAGCGTTCCATTGGTTAATGCCATAACACTTTTAAATAATTCACCGCCCGCACAAATCGATGAAGGCTCAGGCGTTGTGGCGATGTAATGTTTTTCATATTTGCCCGCCTGCTCAAGCGCCAACTTGTAACCTTGCATCCGCTGCTGTACGCGCGGGTCCATACGCGCACCGATAAACCCGATGCGTTCATATCCCTGCGCCAACAAATGCGTTGCTACGTCATAGCCCGCTTGCGAATGTGAAAAACCGACATTCATATCGATTGCATCGGGCAGTAATTCCATAATCTGTACGATAGGGATGCGCGCTTTTTGCAGGAATTGCTGACAGGCTTTGGTCTGGTCACCACCGGTAATGATCAACCCCTCCGGCGATTGGCTAAGCAAGGTGCGGATCATCCGCTCTTCTTCTAACGGCGAATAATGGGTATCGACCAACAGCACCTTGTAGCCGGTATTCCCCATAACCTCATAAATACCGCGCAACACATCGGTAAATACAATGTTGCTCAACGAAGGGATCGCCACGCCAATGACCCGCGAGCGGGACGATGCCAACGAGCTGGCGTGTTGATTGGGTATGTACCCCAAAGCGTCGATCGCTTTTTGCACCTGGGCACGAAGCGCCTCAGACACTTTCTCTGGCTGGTTAATCACGCGCGATACAGTGATAGCACTAACACCGGCAAGGTCAGCCACATCGGTCAGGGTAATTTTCTTATTTACGCTGTCTTTTTTCGCTATTTTCATGGGCAATATCTGCATCTGCCATTATTTTGTCGCCACCATAGCACAGCCAAAATGATTGCGCTATCATGATATTATCAGTCCACATAGCACCAAACCTCCGGAATTTATCGCCAATGCCTCACCCACTGCTTTTATCCAACCCCAATGCCAATACCCACCTAATCATTCTGATGGGAGTTTCTGGTAGCGGAAAAACAACGCTCGCCAAGGCCTTGGCAGAACACTATGGCTACCAGTATCGGGATGGGGATGACTTTCACAGTCAGGAAGCGCGCGACCACATGGCGAGCGGCAAACCGCTCACCGATGACATGCGCCTGCCGTGGGTGATCCGCATGCGTGACTATTTCCGCGAGGCGGCGCGCACCCAACAGCATTCCACACTGGCCTTTTCGGGATTAAAACAAGCGCACCGCAATGAGCTGCGCAAAGCGGGATTGAAAACATTATTTTTATTCCTGCACAGCGACAAAAACACCATACAAACACGCGTTAATAATCGCGCAGGCCATTTCATGTCACCCAGTTTGGTGAACAGCCAGTTTGATAGCCTGGAAGATCCCACTCAGGAAAGTGATGTGGCCATCATTGATGTGAGCGCACCGTTTGAACACGTACTTGCTCACGCAATTAGCGTTGTGGACAGTGCATTTTATGAATAGCAAATCCAAGGCTTGGCATTAACCATCACACAAGCGAGAATGCGAACTCTTAAGCGGGAACCTTATCAAAATAGTCAGGTAAAACACCTTATCGACAAGGTTCATTTAACGGAGAGTCAGCAATGTCCAACACCAAACGTGTATTGACCGGCACGCTATTGATCACCAGCTTCTTGCTTTCAGCCTGCGCAGCCAAAACCCAATATCGCAGCGCGTGTGATAAAGAACTTGAAGCGGCGTGGAGTGAATTATCCATTGCAAAAGCAGAAGGGTTTAGCGGCACTATCAGTTACACCAAAGCCTTTGGTTTGATCACCTCTGCGCGCACCATGCAAACCGTAGAAAATTTCGATAACTGCTATAACCAGGCAAAAGACGCGCGTTTTTATATTCGCGAATCGCGCAAAGGCCAGTAAAAGCTCAGTAAAAGCTCAGTAAAAGGTCAGTAATGGATATGATTCGCTTGGCAACCCGCGAAGACCTCGCGGGTTTGCTTGCACTCTACCGCGAGCTACGCCCGCATGATCCGGAACTATCGGTGGCGCAAGCAGACAATGCACTGCACGAGTTACTCAGTAACCCCAACATCTCTCTCATAGTGGTAGAGGAAAACCAACAGCTTATTGCCAGTTGCATGTTGGGGCTTATTCCCACACTGACCAACGGTGCCCGCCCTTTTGCAATGATCGAACATGTGATCACTAACAGCCACTGCCGCGGCAAAGGTTTTGGTACACGCATGCTGCGTTTTGCAATTGATCTGGCATGGCAAAAAAATTGTTACAAAGTGATGTTGCTGTCAGGAATGCAGCGAGTAGAAGCCCACAGGGTGTACGAAAAATTAGGCTTCCGCGGCGATGTGGAAAAAGGTTATGCGTTGAAGCCGGAGTGGTATTTACCGGCACAAAACGGATGAATCCCTCCTGACCTCCCTTTTAGAAAGGGAGGAAATTGATACCCTCCCAGCCTCCCTTGGCTACGCGCCCGCTTCAAAGTGAAGAGCTTGCCCCCCTCTTTGAAAAAGAGGGGCTGGGGGAAATTAATCCAACTGCAATGCTTCGCGAATTTTTTTCCAATCCACATATTTGAAATTCTGCGGTGCTTCCGGCATGACCTTGTGACCGTCTTGCACTACCAACAGCCCTTCACTAAACGATTTCCCAAAGTTCGCAGAACTCACTTCGAGCCCATCGGTTTCTGATACGCCATCGATATTTTTATCCGCATCCATATCGATACGCACGCGACCACGCACCTTGAATGGAGGCAATGCATCCATCACCACAAAGGTATTATTGCCCTGGCTGGATACCACCACATACGCGTGTTGCTTGCCGTGATAAACACCAACACCTTCTACATCCGGCACCAGAATATCGCCCGCAGCCAATACTAATTCCGGTGAATTGCCAGCGGTAGGCTCAGCGCCGAGCGTCCAGAGTGCAACATCCTCTTCACCAATAAACAAACGCTGGTTTTTATCATCTGCCACGCAACCTTCGGGTTGGCTTTTAACATAAAAACGGCGCACAACATTTCCATTCCACTCGATTTTATTTTTACCCGCAGCAACGGCGGTTAATTCAATTTGTTGGAATTCACCACTCTTGCCATTAGGAATGGCATAGGTTTTTTGCGTAGGTGATTGATACAAGCAAAAACCGTAAATTTCTTCCAAATCGGTTTTTACACTACCGGAAAAGGTGAGCTTTCCCGAGCGCGGGTCAATGGTGTAAATCGCCAAACTGTTGTCATCGCGATTGGTTGCCACCGCGATATCAACACGTTGGTTGCCAACAGCAACGCCATAACGCACATCCACGTTATTTAATTTGCCCGTATTGAAATGCTGGACTTCCTTGCCTTGTAAATCGTATACAAATAATCCTTGCTGTTTGTTCGTGCCAATAACACGGCTTTTGTGCGGATGTTTTTTATTGATCCAAATAGCCGGGTCGTCCGCCGCATCGCCAAAGCGCAACATGGGTTCGGTTTGCGCATCCGGCATCACCGACACAACGGGATAGACAAGCGACGGCGACACTGTGGCTTGCCAAGGCAAATCAACGTGATGGTTACCGGTTTTTTCATCACCAACAATAATGGATACGGATTTTTTGTCTGTACGATAAACCGCTTTTAGCACTTCCGGTTCATCGGTTTCCGGTAATTCGATTAGCTGCTTCTGTACAAACGCGGCCTTGGTAGTGGAATACACAGCCAATTGTTTTTCTTCTGCGATAACAGCCACCAACCCTTGCGGCAAAACAGCAAGCGCTTCTACGCCACCCGATAATTTCCCGAAAGGTTTTTGCATATCCACAATTTTACGATCAGGTTGCGATTCTTCCGATGCACCGAGCGCCCAAATACCAACACCCTCTTCAGCAATAAATAATAGATCCTGTTCATCATCCACTGCACAGGCTTTACTGTTGGGCGCTACCGGCACACGGCGCAGTAATCTGGCATTGGCATTACCTGCAGCATCTACTACTAACCAATGCTCTGCTGTGCCGCGCTCATCCAATAAATACAATGACAAATGCTGGCCAACTGCGCGGCTCAAACAAATATTTTCAATTTTAAATTGCGGTGTCGGCACACGCAGAAGCTCGCGTAATTCACCGGTAACAGGATCGAGCACAACCAAGCCCGGTTGTTGCTCAGGTAAAAAAACGGTGGCGGCAACCAGTACATCCTGTTTTTTTCCGTTTGACTCGACACTAACCGGGTAACGCCAGTCAAGAAATTCCGCAGGCTGCTTTAATTGGGCAACGGATTTCCCTTGGGCATCGCGCCAATCAATAGTGTTGCCCACACTCAAATAGGTTGGTTGTTGCTGATAAAGCACATTCAACGGCGCATGCAAAACCGGCGCGAATGACGCTGGCATATTATTAAGTGTATTTGCCGATGCAGTAATAGCCATTACTGTTGCACCAGCGCCCAGCACACAGGCAGTTAACAACGTACGCAAGTGGATCATAATCAAAACCTTTTTATGAAATACAGCCTTAACCATTAAGGCCCAACAGAAGCATCCATGCTACAAAGCAATACTTAATTCAGGATTAAAATTGCATAAACGTAATACCGAGCTTGTAAGTCGCTCCGTAACTTTCGTATTGCGCGTTGTACCCTGGTGATTTCACATAGGAATAATAAATTTCATCGGTCAGATTAAGCGCTTCAAAATGCAACTTAATGGAATCGGTCAGGTAATAACGCAACGAAAAATCCAATTGCATTTGGTCGTCCACATAAGCGTCATAATCCGCCTCCATAGGCTCCAACACTTCCAGCAAATAGTTGGATTTATAATTGGCTGATAAACGCATACTGATTTTTTCAGATTCATAACCAATCATAAAATTCGCAGAAGTATCGGATTGGCTTGGCAGCGGAATATCGCGCGCGATAAATTCGCCATCGTCATAACCACCAATTTCTGCAGTAGAGTCAACGAAGGTCGCATTACCGCCAATCAACAAGCCGTCCCAAGGTGCAGGTAATTGGGTAAATTGTTTGGATGCGGCCAATTCAATACCCAATAACTCGGCAGAATTCCCGTTCACAAACGTAAAGGCTTTATCAAATTCTTCATAACCCGCTGTGCCGCCCAAATCGGTTTGATAGGCAAAATTATCAATGTCTTTGTAAAACACAAAGGCAGATAGCACACTGGCTACGCCGGGATAATGTTCAATACCCACATCAATATTGCTGGACTCCAGCGATTTCAAATACGGGTTACCAAATTCGGCTTCAATATCGCCATCATCTTCTTCAATTAAACGGCCGGGAGATAATTGCGCAAAACCAGGGCGCACGACCGAGTTAGTCCATGCCGCGCGAATTTGGGTTTTATCGTCAATACTGTAGCGGATGTGCAACGCCGGTAAAAAATAATCATCGGAATTGCTAAATGACTGACTGCTGATTTCATCGTCTTCACTGTTATAAGAAAAACCTTGCGCGGTAAAATCGGTATTTTCATAACGCACACCGGTGAGTATGCGCCAATCGTTAATATCCACGCGCCCCATGATGTAAGCCGCACTGGTATCTTCCGTTACTGCATAATCGCCAATATTGCTTTCCACTTCGTCATCTTCTATTTCGCCCAGCGCCGCTTTTACCGATTTGGCATTAATCTGTGAACCGAATTGGCCAAGCGTGTAATCAACATCGCTACCGGCAAAGTTGCTGAGGGAAGTCTCGCCAATAAAATCTTCCGATGCCCAGATATCAACATCATTATCTTTTTCACGCTCAGTGTGTTTTGCACCAAATTTAATTTGCGCAGGGTTATTACCCCACTCCAATTCACGGGTGAAGTCCACATTCACACTGGTGCTTTCGTCATTGGTGTTGGTCGCCCCCAATTCAACTTCATCCAATTTATAGCTGGCACTTTGGTAATATTCGGCGGGCGCAGTGAGGTGAATTTTTTTCGTGCCCGATAGCGATAGATCAAATACTTCATCAGCAATCACATCGTCATCAATTTTAAAAACTGCACCGGCGATATTTTGTGGCTCGTCTTCGCTGGATTTACTGTATGCCGCGCGATAATCCACCGTCCATTTATCCAAACGGGTTTGTCCGCCCAGCGAGGTAGACAGAATTTTTTGCGTTTCTACACGGTCTTTTAATTCGCGCTGTACTTCTGCACTACCGGTTTCACCCTCGGCAACCGCATCTTCAAATTCGATAACGTTGGCCAGACGAATTTCGGAATCAGTGTATTCACTGTACAGGTTGCGCCAGTAAAGATCGGTGCTGTCACTCGCTTTGTAATCCAGGTTTAAGGTTACGCCCGAGCGCTCACGGGTAATGCGGTAATCGCGTTGCTCCAACTCTTCCAGGCGCGCTTCACCGTCTTCAAAATCCCAGCTGCCTCCGGTCTCCACGTTATCGGAACCAAACTCGCGCTTGAATGAACTCACACCCAAGGCCACACCAAGATTATTTTCGCCATTGCCAATACTGAATTGGTTGCTGGCGGTTGCAGCCAATTTCGGGCTGGTCTGCTCTGTGTTTTCATCAAAGCTGCCTTCTGCTGTGAATTGATAAAAAAATCCATCGCGATCAAATGCCGAAAGGCTTTGTACATCAATACTGCCGCCCAATGAATTGGCATCCATATCCGGCGTTACACTTTTGGTGACGGTCAAATTTTCCAGAAGATCAGAAGGAATGACATCAAGCGCAACTGCGCGGCGATCTGCATCCGGGCCGGGAACACCAACACCATTAATTGTCACCGCATTAAAATCCGGGCTCATGCCGCGCACACGCACATAACGGCCTTCACCTTGATCGCGCTCAATGGATAAGCCCGGCAAACGCTGCAAGGATTCCGATACGTTGGTATCCGGAAATTGGCCAATCGAATCTGCTGACACAGCAGTAATAATATTGTCTGCACTGCGCTGCTTATTGAGCGATTTATTAATGCCTGCGGCTTGGCCGATCACAATCACATTCTCAACCAAACCGGATACGCCAATCAGATTGAAATTTTCACGTGTGGTTTTCTGGTCTTGTACAACAATTTTTCGCTCTATATTGTCGGCACCAATATAGCTGGTTACCAGAGTGTAGTTACCTGCCTTAACATCCAAAAAAACAAAACGGCCATCGCGTTGGCTCACCACTTCGCGATTCAATTCCTGAATACGAATTTTTGCACCTTGTAATGCAATCCCTTTTTCAGTGGTTTTGATTTGGCCTTCAATACGGCCATCGGCTACTGCATGCGCAGCCATACCCGCAATAGCGATTGCCAACATCGTTTTTTTCACGGCGATTTTGTTTGCAGACTTTTTCACAATCATTCCCCAAGCACGGTTAGTGGTTTCAGTTGCCACCAAACTAGGGATGCTCTGTGACACTTCTGTTACCTCTTTTGCCGCTATCGCTAAATAGCCTGAGCTGATTTGCCTCTTTCATGGAAAAGCAAAAATAGGTTGCTGCTGAAATAAAAATGTCACATCCATTTGTTAAGGGTGTCCCGTCATGTTGCTAAACCGGATAACCAAAATGCTCAGATTGCATAAATGGAAACTGCTCTGCCTCGCACTCGCTGCCAATATTGCCTTGGTTGGCAGCTTGATCAGTGGCGATATAAAACCCTACGACCAATGGAATTGGCTGGACATTGTGGGTGAAGGTGGATTGGCATTTCTGGCATTGGTCTGGTTGCTATTAATTTTGCACAGCAGACCAACCGGGCGCGTCACTCAATTATTGAGTGTGGGTTTAGGGGCAATCTTTATTGCAGGATTTCAGGATTGGTTGGATGAATTTATTCACTTCCCCGATAACGCATTATGGGATCACTGGTTGGAGTCCGGTTTTATGCCGGTCGGATTAATTTTATTAACCTGGGGCATTTTCCACTGGCACAAAGAACAATTGCTGCTGGCAGAACAACTGCGTAAACGCGAGCGTTTATTTCGCGAGCATCGCGGTCTGGATTTCACGACCACCTTAAGCGGAGCCCGCTATTTACGGGAACAGCTCAATCACTCATTGGCAGAACAACGGGCAACCGAAACATCGCTCGCACTGTTATTGATTGATGTCGATCATTTCAGCCACACCAATCGCCACTACGGGCATCAGCAAGGCGATCATTTGTTGCAGTGCCTGAGTGAATTGATATTGCTGAATATTCGCCGCAACGATTTACTGTGCCGCTACGCTGGTGACCGGTTTGCCTTGGTTCTGCCTAACACTGGCCGCTCAATAGCAGAGAAAATCGCAGCCGAAATTGCCAATGCCGTGCAGCATTTTGCTTACAAACCGTTTAATCACGACGAAAGCCTGTTTCACTCGGTGAGTATTGGTATTGCACTGACCAATAACGACCAGCCCGTGGCGGATACAGCCTGTTCACTGATCGAGCGCGCAACGGTTGCCCTGCTCCACCAGAAAGAAAAACGCGCAAAAGAACCATCAATTACGTTGCCATATGTGGCCTGATAACAGGATTACCATTATGGCTACAGCAGATGCACACGCAGCCTACAAACCACAAGCCTATATTGAAATTGATACGCCGCTGGTTTCCGCACAGGGCTGGCCACTCACATTAATAGAGCTGGCGTTAAATCGCGGTATCGAAGAACACAAGCTACTGCGCGGCACCGGAATTTTTCGCGATGATATTGCACAAAAAAATATTCTGCTGTCACCACAGCAGTGCTTTCAATTAATTGCCAATATCCAAAAATATAATCTGCATCGCGATCTGTCGTTTTTAATTGGCAGCCGCTTGCTGTTGGATAATCCCACACCTGCACAGATTGCACTCACCCATGCACGCAACCTGCAAGAGGCATTGGATATTGTTATTCGCTACAACACCTTGATCAGCCCACTGTTAAAAGCGCGTTTGGATTATCAGCAAGACCGGGTAATGATGTACTGGCAAGATAGCTGCGGTGCAGCGAGCAGTGAACATTTCTTGCTTGAAATGATGGCGACCTCACTCAGCGCGCTCTCGCGTTGGAAATCGGCGCAACCTCTGCCGTGGCAATTTTATTTTTGCTGCGATAAACCCGAACATATAGAACAATACCAGGTGCACTTACCCGGCCAGATTCACTTCAATGCACCGGTCAATGCCATGTCAATTGCACGGGAATATTTGCATACACCTTGGCAAAAAGTTTCAGCGGATGTGTTTACCCGCGCAGAACAATTAGCGGAAAAACAACTGGCTAAGCTTGATTCGGCGCAAGGATTTTTAGCAGAGACTTACGATTATCTGCACAATAATATTCACCGCGCACCCAACCTCGACCAAAGCGCAGCAGATTTCGGCATGAGCAGCGCCAGTTTTAAGCGCAAACTGAAAAAACATAACAGCCATTTTCAAGCGCAGTATGATCAGGTGCGCAGAGATCTAACGCTCATGTGGTTAGAACAAGGGGGCTGGTCAACAGAACAAATCGCCCACAAGCTGCACTTTTATGATGTCGCCAATTTACGGCGCGCTTTTAAAAAATGGACAGGAGCCCCTGTAAAGCGGAAAGCATAATCTGACTTTACAATCTTTTACTTCCACGGCTTCAACCTGCCGATTGCAATGCCCGTCCCTCAATGAATTAGCCCCACTAATTGGCCAATACGCAAAACTATGACTAGACTTTCAAACAGGGTCTTTCAAATAGCACCTTTGCGAGTTGCGTTTTTCGTGCCCCCAATTCCATAAATACTGCGGTATAGGTTCCACAGGCAGTATTCCTTTTAAAGCCTGTGCGCCGTAAATGCCAACGAGCACTGAACAGTAGCCGAGCACGAACAGTAGCGCCAACAATCATGCAACACTATTGAGCTAAATATCATTACATTATGAAACCTGAATCATCCTGTCGCCCAATGGGCTGTGAAGAATGTACTAATGGCGAAGGCCTGGACTTTGATTTTACGATGGCATTTCAGCCCATCATTAACAGCAGCACGCGCGAGATTTATGCCCATGAGGCGCTGGTGCGGGGTTTAAACAACGAAGGCGCTGGTGCTGTGTTTGCGCACGTGAATGATGAAAACCGCTACCGGTTTGATCAGGCCTGCCGCACCAAGGCGATCAAATTAGCGGCTGAATTGGGTATGCAATCGTTGCTCAGTATTAATTTTATGCCCAATGCGGTTTATCGGCCTGAATTGTGTATTCGTGCAACACTTGCCGCTGCAGAAAAATACCATTTCCCCATTGAACAAATTATTTTTGAAATTACCGAAAGTGAAAAGGTCGATGACCTTGCGCATCTGCGCAATATTGTTGATCACTATCGCCAACGCGGTTTTAAAACTGCTATCGATGATTTCGGTGCGGGCTATGCCGGGTTAAACCTGCTTGCAGAGATCCAGACCGATATTATGAAATTGGATATGGCATTGCTGCGCGATATCGATAAACGCCGTTCAAGCCAAATTATCGTCCGCGGCATTACCCAAGTGTGCAGCGAACTGAATATGACCGTTGTTGCAGAAGGAATAGAAACCTACGAGGAATTTTCGGTTCTGCGCGATATGGGCATTGAATTATTCCAGGGCTATTATTTTGCACGCCCCGCGTTTGAAGCGCTCGCCGAAGTTCCTGCAGAGGTTTTTCAAGCGCGCTGAATGTTTAATGATATTGTTCGTTAAGGCTGCACGTGTTTGGAAAAATAATGGTTAGGCGTTACCCCAAAATTGCGTTTGAACATGGCGGAAAATGCACTGGGGCTCGCGTAACCCAATTCACTGGCGATGCGGGCAATGCCTTCACCGCGCCCCAAGCGGCAGAGCGCTTCTGCCAACTGCACTTGCTGAGCCCACTGGTGATATTTCAAACCTGTCTCTTTAGGGAATAAACGAATTAATGTGCGCGCGCTCGCGCCTGCACTATCGGCCAATTCTTCAATCGTGCGTTTGATGCCGGGTTCATCCATCACCAATTGGCAAACACGCTGTAAGCGCCGGTCTTGTGGCCAGGGGATTTCAACCGCTTGCGTTGCCGCGCGCTCAATCTCCATCAAAATCAGCGCGGTTAAATGTTCGCCGCGCCCGGGAATAGGATATTCCGCAGGTTCTTGCAGCAAACCTAAAATTAATTCACGCAACAATCCCGACACAGAAATTGCGCGGCATTCTTTGCCGAGCGATAAAGGAACATCGGCACTCACATAGAGTGTGCGCATTTCCAGGTCGCTCATCATGAACGAGTGATGCTCCACATTTGGCGGCACCCAAAGTGCGCGGTGCGAGGGAATTGTCCACACACTGTTGGGCGTAATCACGCGCATCACACCTTCAACGGCATACAAAAGTTGCGCGCGCGGATGGGTGTGCGGCGGAATTTCATCGCCATTGGCATAGTGGCCGCCCCAAGCGACGATGGGGCGCGGCACATATTGCAAGGCTTCCGGGCTGCGCGGCATAACCGTATTTGTCATGGATTACCCTCGGGTTAACTGGACGATCATTGGATCACAACAGCTTGTCACTTATTCGATAGTTTATGTCATTTCTGCTTTTCACAGCACTTTATACTGCCAAAGGCCAATATGCCCAAGCCAGTATTCGCGGAGATAGCAACCAACATGAGTCAAATGGAATCCATTCCTGTACAGCCTTCTACACAGCCCCTCACGCCAGTCGAATTTGACCCCACTAAAACCGTGTTGCCGGTTATAGGTGCAGTGAGTTTTGTGCATTTGTTGAATGATTTGATCCAGGCGATTTTGCCCTCGATCTACCCGCTGCTGAAAAGCGATTACGCCCTGAGTTTTACCCAGATCGGCATGATCACCCTCGCCTTCCAAATGACCGCATCGCTGCTGCAACCGGGCATTGGGCTCTACACCGACAAACACCCAAAACCCTATTTGCTGCCCACCGGAATGCTGTTCACTCTGTGCGGTTTGGTGATGTTGGCGCTGGCCAGTAATTTCACCTGGCTGTTGATTGCATCAGCCATGATTGGTTTGGGTTCATCCACCTTTCACCCGGAGGCTTCGCGCGTTGCACGCATGGCATCGGGCGGGCGCTTTGGTTTTGCACAATCGTTTTTCCAAGTGGGCGGCAACGCCGGTTCTGCATTTGGCCCGCTGCTCGCGGCCGCAATTATTTTGCCGCAAGGTCAAGGTGCAATTGGCTGGTTTACACTATTTGCGATTCTGGGTTTTACAGTTTTGTTTAATGTAAGCCGCTGGACCATTCGCTCACGCGCATCGCTCAAGAGCACTAAAAAAAATCCACACTTCGCACATCTATCGCGAGAGCAAATCGCCGGAGCATTAACGGTGCTCGCGATTTTGGTATTTTCCAAATACATCTACATGGCAGCGTTCACCAACTACTACACGTTTTATGTGATGGAAAAATTTTCCACCTCCGTCGCCGATGCACAATTATTGTTGTTTGTATTTTTAGCCGCCGTAGCCGTCGGCACCTTTGCCGGTGGACCGATTGGTGACAAGGTTGGGCGCAAAGCCGTAATCTGGATTTCTATCCTCGGCGCTGCGCCTTTTACACTGCTATTTCCCTACTGCAATTTATTCTGGACGGCTGTGCTGTCAGTCGTGATCGGATTGGTTTTATCGTCCGCCTTCTCGGCAATAGTCGTACTCGCACAAGAATTAGTCCCCACCAAAATCGGCATGATCTCCGGCGTGTTTTTTGGTTTGATGTTCGGCATTAGCGGAATTGCCGCAGCAGGCTTAGGCGCAATTGCCGATGCGACATCGATTGAATATATGTTTGATTTGTGCGCCTATTTGCCACTGATCGGGATAGTGACAGTGTTGTTGCCTGCGATGAAACGGAATTAAATATTTGCAATAAAAAAACTACGCGGGCTGGTTGGATTAACCAGCCCGGTGCATATTACTGAAGTAATCTATTTATGTAGGTATGATTAGCGCAGCGTAATCGTACGCATGTTATGTGCTTGGCCACACAGGTAGATTTTCGGTATTGTACGGAACACCAATATTTACGCACTTTAATATGCCGAACTCAAACTGAAGCTCGAACATATTTTCTCTATAAAAATAAGAAATAAACTTTCCATAGTCTTCAATTTCGGGAACTTCTGTGATTTGGCTAGAAACCAAATTTACAACTAACTTTTGCTCTAATCCTATAACTTTGTATTCAAAAATAGTTGCATTGGGATTATAAATTTCAATCCACCCTAACCGATTTTCATTTTCAGGCTCAAAGGATAGCTCTAACAGATGATTATTGAACTGAATCCTTTTGCATTCGTTTTCAGTAAAGTACGTTTTATCTGGAGCACCAAGAATCTCCAATGCTTCAGGCTCGCCTATCCCAAACCGAATCGAGCCGATTCCAATTTTTAGTATTATTTCCATTCAAAGCCCCATTCTTTACACATAATATTATTAGTACGCGACTCCCCCAAACCTACGGGCACACTCCAGCATCACCAATATCATCAACCTTCTAACAACTCAATTACACGGCATAACCGAGCTGAATATTGATAACACATCAATAACTGAAGTAATTCCCTTCACTAGCAAATAGTCCATAAATGCCCGCGCCTTCGGTATTAACTGGTCGCAGGGGCGTTCGGCAGTAATATCTTCACGCAAAGCCCACCACCTTTGCGGTTTTCAAGGGAAATATGTCCACCGTGGGCGTCTACTATTTCACGGCAGAGAGATAAACCGATTCCGCTGCCGGATTGTTTGGTGGTGTAAAAAGGCAACAACGCATTTTCCATTATGTTGGCAGACATACCTGTGCCCCTATCCAACACTTTTAGCACACTGCATTGGGTGTTTTGCTCCAGAGTCAAACATATTTGATCAGCAGCTGAGCCGGATTCGTGTGCATTTTTTAGTAAATTGGTAATCACTTGCTGGATCTGTACCGGGTCAAAATACCCTGGGCTTGCTGGCATATTTCCGTCAAAAGAAAACTCCAGGGCTACGGACAATTTTTTTATAAATTCTGACCAATCTACTATTTTCTTTTCAGGCATTGGCAGTTTGGCAATTCGCGCATAGCCATCGATGAAGTGCTTAAGATGCTGGGCGCGTTCACCGATAGTTTCGAAAACGACGCTCAACTGATTGTACTTTTCCTGCTCCACCAAAAGCTGCCCGGAATGTGCCATTGAAGAGATGGGCGCTAATGAATTATTGAGTTCATGGGTAATAGTGCGAATCACTTTTTTCCATATCACAGCCTCCTGGCGATGAAGCTCGAAGGTCATTCGTTTAATCAGCAACACCTCATGCTTGCGTGCGTTGAGAATAAATCGGCCGGTCGTTATGTGATAAAGCTCATCCCCCGAACTCTCTCTCACTCTGAATAAACCCTCTTTGCGCTGGGAGATAATTTCCCTCAGCAAATCAGATGTCAGCTTGATAGCATCGGAAAAGTACAGCCCATTAATGGGCTTACCGGCGTTGAGAATATCTTTTGCAAAACCATTTGAATAAATAACGCGATCTTCCTGATCAATAAGAACCACACCCATATTGGAATGTTGAATCACCATATCCAACAGCAATTCGCGTTGATAAACATGCTGGCGCTCATTGCGCAATTTTTCAGATAGCTGATTAAAAATGGCGATGATTTCGTTTAACTCGTCCTTCCCTGTATTGGCGATGCTTACGCTGAAGTCGTTATCCATCAGGTTCAGCATGCCGTTATGGATGGCTGCAATTTTGATATTGTGATCCTGCGCTAATTTACGCACAAGCCAGATCGAAATCACCAACGAGATAGGCAGAGCAATTATCAATGCTATCAACAACTCATCGATGAATATTGAAAACAGAACAAGAATACACAAGCCAAGAGTGACCGATAGCGCCACTATTGCGCTGAGTTTTCCTTCGAGGGAGAATTTTCTATTGGTTGTGTTCAATCTGATATTTTTCCAATCGCCGGTAGAGAGCTTGACGTGAAAAACCCAATTGTCGCGCGGCTTGGGCAACAACACCCTGATTTTGTTTTAGCACCATTTCGATAACCTCGCGCGAAGGCTCAGCGATCACGGGTTTGTAATTGTCAATTGTGGTTTCATTGATGGGCAAACCAAAATCGCTGAGCTGCAGCTTTCCTCCCTCGTTCAATATCAGCGCGCGCTGGCAAGCATTCTCTAATTCACGAACGTTCCCTGGCCAAGGGTAGCAATGCAATGCGTGCAAGACCGAATGATCCAGTTGCGCCTGCCCGCGAAGAAAATGGTGTATGAGCGGCAATATATCCTCTTTGCGCTCCTCTAGCGGCGGCACTTTTAATTCAAATACATTCAGGCGATAAAATAAATCTTCGCGAAATTCGCCGTTTTTAATCGCGCGTTCAAGATTAGTGTTAGTGGCGCTGATAACCCGCACATGACAATGACGGGTTTCGCTGGAACCCAACCGCTCAAATTCTCCGGATTGTAAAACCCGCAATAATTTTGCCTGCCCCGATGCAGATAAATTGCCCAACTCATCAAGAAATAAAGTACCACCATCTGCTGCCTCAAAACGACCGATACGCTTTTTGCTGATACCGGTATAAGCACCCGCTTCTGCACCAAACAATTCCGCCTCTATTAACTCTTGCGGTAATGCACCGACATTGACACACACAAATGGCCCGGTGTTTACGCGCGAATTGGCTTGAATAATTTGCGCAATTTTTTCCTTGCCGGAACCATTGGGGCCAGTGATCAGTACCGGTACATCCGCGCGGGCAATTTTTACCGCAAGGCTGACTAATGCATGCATTGCAGTACTTTGGTAAACAAGCCCACAAAGATTCGCGGTTTCTGACAAGCGTGTTTTTTCTGTCAGTAAGGCTTGTGCTTGCAATCGCTGCTGCTGTTGCAAGTCTTCCAGTTCCAATAAATTTTTAATGGTTGTTACTAACTTAATATCGTCCCAAGGCTTGGCGATATAATCAGCGGCACCGCTCTTCACTAACTCTATAGCGGTTTCAAGTTGCGTCCATGCGGTGATCAAAATGATGGGAATATCCGGCCGAATTCGCCTGAGGCTATAAAACAGCGCTTTACCCTCCTGCCCCGAGGTGGTGTCCTCAGAAAAATTCATATCCTGTACAACCAAAGCGATGTTGCCATCTTCTTCCAAGCGTTTGGTCGCTGCTTGTGGTGTCAGCGCAATTTCAGCAGCAATACCATGCACGTCAAGCAACAAATGAAGTGCTTTTCCAACAGCGGGATTGTCATCAACAATCAGAATTTTTTGAGCGGATTCTTTTGGCATACATCCCACACACATTTAAACATTGGAGACAGCTTCAACAGGTGAAATCTGCGCGGCTTTTCTAACCGGCGAATAAGCAGCCAACAAGGTAACCAACAATATAAAAACTATGGTTATCAGTACATATTCCATGCGCAGCAATTCCATTCCCTGGGTTCGTGCCATGTAGCTACTATTCACATAAGCGATAACACTACCAATAATTGCAGAGCATAGCACCAAGGTGGCATTTTCCAGCATGAAATAGCGCATGACACCTGCCTTGGTAGAACCCAGCGCACGCCGGATACCAATGTGTTTGCGACGCTGGGTTACCCAAAACGTGGTCAGGCCAAAAATCCCCAAGGCGTTTACGAACGTCAGTAAAAATATAACGAACGATAAAATTTTGATCATTGCATAATCGCTGGTGTAGGTCTCGCGTTTTATTTGCTCCATCGATTTTTCATCGCCAATCAAGCGTGTGCTGTCGATTGACCGTAACTTTTCAACCAGAGAATGCATAATGTCATCCCGCTGTTCAGGATTGGTTCGCACCAGATAATTGATAGAGTTGTCTTTACTAATCTCGGGAAGAATGGTTGCGCTGGTAGCAAAATCCGAGTCAGGCCATGGGCCCATCAAGCGCTCAATAACACCGATGATGGTCAGTTGTAGATTCCCCATAAATACGGTTTTGCCTACAGCGGATTCACTGGGAAATATCTTCTCGGCAAGATCTTGGGTAATAAGCGCGACGCTCTGTGCAGGCGTATTCTCTTGTGCAAAAAAATTGATTTCGTTTGCATTAAAATTTCGTCCCTCTAGCAATCTTAACCCGAGTGTCGCTAGTCCATGCTCGCTCATTTCATAAATTGCAGAGGGAAAATCCGCGAGTTTATTGTCCGGATCTTTGTAGAGTGATGAAGAAGATCCGCCCCCTGATAATGGCAGGCTTGATATAGGTGTAACCTCAATAACGCCCGGTGTTGCGCGAATAATCTCCATATCTCTTTTCACGATTTTCTCCATATCTGAATCGGAAGCATTTTGTCGCATCCACAACTTGAATATTTCTTCCTCTGCCAATCCACTGGGCCGCTCTATTTTTGCTATGCGCTCGCTGACAACAAATAATGCCGTACTGACAACAGCGATGGTGAGCGAAAGCTGAAGAATAATCAGCAGCGGCCCGGTTTTATTTCGCCACAAACTTTTCAAAATCGGAATGAGGTCTAACATAACATTATCCTGATGGTGTTATTGGGTTTTGAGATATTTTGCGGGCGCTGCGCGACTAATTCGCCAGGCAGGTAAAAAACCACTCAACAGCGTTGCTGCCAACGCGAGCAACATGGCGGCGACGATAGTCACACCGTTAAAGACAGCAACATTTTCATAGTTGCTATAAAGCGCGCGCACAGCAGCGAGCCCGCCGAGCGACATGAGCAAACCGAGCAAAGCACCCGCAGTGCCCACAACAAATGCTTCTGTTAAGTGTTGAAAAAAGATCGAGTGACGACTCGCGCCGAGTGCCCGCCGAATACCCGCCTCCGGTGCTTTGCGCAGAAATTTTGCCAGCATTAACACCGTGCTATTTACCAGACAGATCATCAGAAATACGAAGGAGATGATTAATAGCTGTTTGTTGTCTTTTGACACTACATTATTAATGTTTAACCATTCTTGCGGTGTATTGAGTTGATAACCAGGTGATCGCTTGAATCGGCCTTGTTCTTTTTGGGTGGAAATATAATTTTCCAAAAACCGGGTAAACTCTTGACGATTTTCTGCCGAATTAAGGCCAACCCAGGCTTGTATCCAGATAGTCTCACTTTGTAAAAAATCCTGATGATTTCGTATGTCCTCATTTGCCCAATTCTGAAAATTGCCCCAGCCTTGATAAGGCTTGGCTGCAGAAAAAAAGAATGGAATGTAAGCATCAGCTGCTGCTTCAAACGGCAGATTATTCAAATCGTAAACATTGGGCACCAGCTGCCATCTCTCGCTGACTACACCAATCACCGTAAAGAGTTCACCATCCATCAAAATAGTTTGGCCCAAACTATTCTCACCTTTGAAGAATTTATTGTTTAGCCCCTCACTAATGACAACCACCTGTTCGGGACCGTCGTCTGCGCTTTTACTCCAGGAGCCACCGTAAATAAATTGCACATCAAACATGCTGAAAAAATCACGCGTGGTCATACGTGTATGGTAGGTCGTGGGTGGCTCGGTGGATTCAGGCTGCTGAATAGCCACACCCGCCTTACGCATGATGGTAATTTCATTGGCCATGCTTGCATCATACAGAGCCTTGGCATCCTGATAAGTCAATTGCGGCGGAATAGCGTTGAGGTCAAAATATTCCCGTTCGGGGTCCCATGAATTGAGCTGTAGCGCAAAAAGTTGATCATTTTTATGGGTCAAAGGATTGCTCGACACCACGGAATGCATGGTCAGAATTGTCAAATTGGCAGCGATACCCGTTGCAATCGCAAGCACCATAAGTAGCGACAAGACAGGTGTTTTACGCAGGCTATGCAACGACAATCGCAAATAATATTTCCACATTTTTTTCGCTTCCGCTTTTGTTGATGTCATCAAGGCTAAAGGCTATTTGCCGTCAAATGTTTTGCGCTATCTGAATTAGCCGTGCCATGCGAATCAACATAAGATTCATAAATTTTAAAATCAGTGACCTGCCCGTCTACGATTTGTATATTGCGGTGCGCACGCCGCGCCAAATCCGGATCGTGAGTTACCATCACAATAGTCATTCCGTTTTTATTGATCTCTTCAAGCATCTCCATGACTTGTCGCGCCATCAGCGAATCAAGGTTTCCGGTTGGCTCATCCGCCAATAAAAATTTAGGTTCACCGGCAAGCGCACGCGCAATGGCAACCCGCTGCTGTTGCCCACCCGATAATTGTGACGGCAAATGGCGCGCACGCGCGGCCAGCCCCACCATCTCCAGTGCGTTATTAATGCGTTTTTTTCTTTCTGATGAAGAAAACCCACGGTAGCGCAGCGGAACATCCACATTGTCAAAAATGTTGAGATCAGAAATCAGGTTGAACCCCTGAAAAATGAATCCGATTTTTTCATTGCGCAATTTTGAGCGAACATTGTCGTTTAACTGGCTGACATCGTTTCCATCCAACCAATACCGCCCCTCTTCAAAGGTTTCCAATAATCCGGCGATATTAAGAAAAGTGGTTTTCCCGGAACCGGACGGCCCAGTCACGGCAACAAACTCACCTTCTTTTACTTCCAGATTAAAATCGCGCAAGGCATGGGTTTCAATCATGTCGGCTCGGTATATTTTTTTTACGGATTGCATTTTCAACATGGAGCTTTCTCCTGAAATTAATCTGTTACCAAAATTTGTTCGTCTGTGGCTGTAGTCGCAAGTGAAGAAATGATGATGCTGTCACCTTCTTGCAAACCATCCATAATTTCAATGTGCTTTAGACTTGAGCCACCGAGCACCACAGGCACACGTAGCGCTTTATTATTTTGCAATTTGTAAACATGGCCACGGAAACCATCAAAGAATGAACCGCGATTAACAATGAGCGCATTGGGTTTATTTTCCAAAAAAATCTTCGCAGTCAAACGCTGACTCTGGCGCAGATTTTCAGGCAACACATCGGTGAAACGAATACGCGCACTGACACCGCCGTTAACCACCTCAGGCGATATAGCGGTAACCATGCCGGGGTAAGCTGCTCCCCCCAAGGTAATTTCTGCTTGCATGAGTGGCGCTATGTCATCTGCAAAACCTTCAGGCACTATCGCCTCCACTTCAAACGCACTCAAATCAACAACAGTAATCAGCGCTTGATTAGCGGCAACAGCCTGCTTGTTAATCACCTGAACATTCCCCACCATGCCGGACACCGGCGATTTAATCGTTAATTCATGCACACGCCGTTGTAACGCATCCACCAAAAGCTGCTGGCTTTTGAGTTGCAGTTCCAACGATTCAACATCAAACCCCAGTGACTCATTCGCAAGCTCGCCATTTTGTTTGGCTTGTATCAACTCCAATTTGGCGCGCTCCAGATCATCCACTGCTTTTTCGTAATCCAGCTGCCGGATAAGTTTTTTGCTGATGGCTTCATCTGCACGCAGCTTTTCGCGCATCATGGCTTTTTCGCTCACGTACGCCATAGCGATAATTTGCTCCAGCTCCAATTTGCGACGTTTTGATTCTATTTTTTGGCGGCCAAGATCAGCGTCAATACGTGTGAGGTTGGCCATTTCCCGCGCGAGTAATTCATTTAAATCCGGGCTAACAATAGTGGCGAGCACCTGATCGCGCGCCACCGTATCGCCCGCTTTCACCGCCAGATCGATATACCCCTGCTCGGGGCTAAATAAAGTGGGGCTATTGGCTGCCACAATCTTTCCCTGTGAAACCACTTCTCGCACCAAGGTGCCGCGCTCCACTGTCGCCACGCGAATCGCAGACCGCTCCACCACCAGCCCCGACATAGACACATCGGCCACATAAATAAACGCCGACACAACAACACCAACCAACAACGCCACTGCGCCCACAATAACAATGCGCCTGTTCTTGCGGCTCGCTTGACCCAGCATAAGATCCTGCGCAGAGGTATCAGCAATTTTCATATTCATACAACATCACTCAGGGACTTTTGCTTTAGTAGTTCAAAGCCCGTACCAACTGCGCAGAAAATTTTTAACCCAATGTTTTATAAGAATTTTTTTATTCGCGTAGCGATGTTGAGTAATTGGAAAGTGTCCGCAGAAAGTGTCCGCTACGATTAATTTGAACGGAGCGGACAGGTGAGGAGAGTGATACATGGGAAGAAGGAAATGTTGCGCTTATGCAGGCTGGGCAGCCATGCCCAACCTACGCGTTGTTCAAAACTATTTGAAGATCAATGCCAGCGATCGGCCAATTGCACACATTGGGGCACGGTGCACAACAAAAAAGAAGAGTGATTTTGATATCAAATCAATTTATTTTTTACCACAGTCGCTTGTTAGGCAAAACAATTATTAGCTGCATTTTAAGCGACAGATGATTTCTTTTTGCACATTTACAAAAGTTCTACCTGCACACGTGGAATAAGCGTCAGGCACAAATGTTACTTGATCACCTTCGTTGATTCCGGGGCATGATGAAGCTGCAAAATAAGCAGTATCAGCCACAACAAATACCGAAGAGTTTTTTGATACCGCTTGAACCTTGTAGGTTGATCCAATTACTCCACCGCCACCAACAATACAGGATTGAAACCCCGCCCTAGCAGCTCCATCTCCTCGCATATTGTCTCCAGCCATTAAGTTTGCAAGGATGCACGGATCTGCTTTTTGCCCATTAATCGTGGATCCATTTGCATACGTGACTGCAGCACTATAACCATCATCAAGTTCTTCCTCAGATGGTTTAAATGGGACCGCAGGAATAATTAAAAAACCAGAATTAATCATTGCAACAACTCTATCTACCTCTGCAATCTCTGGCTTACTCAGAGACTCGTATTTCTTCTCACCAGTAACGATTGCTTTATAGTTTTTAATACCCCTTTCAGTATCAGCAAAAACACAGACAGACATAAAGAAAATAGATAGTGCAAGTAATAACTTCATAGTATTAATTTCTCATATATAAAGGCATAACGCTGAGCGCAGGGGCGCGATTTGTTAGAGATTACTTTTTAAAAACGCTAATTGTAGTTTGGAAAGTGTTTCTTCAAAATACCAAATTCCCCGACCAAAAGAGAGAACCCTTCTTTTGGCTCAGGCTTTTCACAAGTAGATGCACCATAACTCCGAGCTAGTATTTCCGCTTCTGGTGTAAAGTAAAGAGTGACCATATTTCGTTTTAAGTCATAATGTGAGAACACAGCTATTTCCATCATATCCATTCCTGATTGGGCTAGCTGAATAAAAACCTCATGAATTTTAGTGCTAGGTCCAAATGCAGCAACTCCATCACCCAGCTCTTTAAAATACCAATTGCTCATTTTTACTCCTTATCTCTAACAATGTAATTAGATGGAACTTTTCCGTACTTCACTACGGAATTTTTCTGTCTAAGCTTTAAGGGTGGTAATTTAATAACACATCTTCCAGTCACACGTCATTACTGGCTTTCATTCGGCAGTCATTTTATGCTGAGGGAACGAAAGGCAGAACACTGCTGACCTTTAGACTGTTGCGGTTCGCAAGCTCTCTAGCAACCTACTAGCACAATGGCAATGAATATCACTTATCTGCAGATAACTCCATTACACAACATAACCGCGAAAAATATTTACAACTCATCAATCACCGAACGAATTCGCTCTAGTAACACATCAAAGCTCGGTTGCTCCTGATAATACAAAGCCGATGTTGCCAGATAGTTTTCTTTGTACAACTTCTTCGTAGCAGCATCAGACAAAATAAAAGCTTCATTCGCAGCGATTGGTATTTGATAATCTTTTTCGGGGAAGCGTGCAAGCTTGTGGGCGTGGTATGCACCTGTACCGATAAATGACTTAACACTTTCATCTTCAAGCAGACAATATACGTCGTAGTAATGCCGCATAAAGTTTTTAGGCATACCGCCGCGTTCTTGTTGATTTCTATATTTAGTCGCTATCGTTTGTAGCTTTTCGACAAAGGTATAACCCGGTTCATAGCAGGGGATCGCTGTGGCCAGGTTATCTATGACCGGTAGGTCATGCTGCTTGGCAAAATCCAGCGCCCATGAACTGATATCGATTCGCCTGTTCGGTGTTACGGTATCAAACCCTACTTCCAATAACACACCATCTTTAATACCAACAGAAATCGGATTAGCGCTGGAATATTTCAAGCGAATACCCGCACTACGGAATTTTTCATCATCGAAGCTGTGATCTCTTACAACTTCATCAATCCCATCAATAACAATTTCTTTAGCAAGCTGATCATAAAAAGCCTTTCGGCTTTCACAGTGCTGGTCTTTGTTTTGATTTTTTCCGGTAGCTACGGTAGTTCCAGCAGGCGGTTCAATACGAATATCAATATCTTCAGAGAAGCGATGAATAATCCTAAAACCTTTCGACAGACTCGTCCCGCCTTTTAACTCAAATGAATAGCCCTGCTGAGCAAGGCCATAAAGGCAGTGCATGATCCAGTAGTCTTTTTCTACCAGATCAGGCGCTATGCCTTTTTCTTCAGCAACCGTGCGAATGAGATCTTTGTAATCTTCATGGTGATGCAAATAATCAAGCGGCATGTGTCACTACTTTATTATTAATTTCTGCAAATAGTTTTTTGGCTCTAACACCACCATACAGTTGAGCATCATTTTTTAAAGAAGATAAGTCCATATTGGCGGCGACGCGACTAACACGCTCTAACACCGCACTCTGGTCTTCTGCCAATTTATTTACATTGTTCACCAGATCAACCAACAGAAATTCTTTTGAAACTTCTCTGGGAAAGTAAGGCTTCATTTGAAAGTTGAAGGTACGGTTCCCCAGCTTGAACTTACCGTGGCGTTTGCGGTTGTAGACAACCTGCTCGTTGTAGAGCTGGGTTGTCCCAACACCTAATGCGTTGTAGGCATTTGAAGAAAACAATAAAAAATCGTCCGTTTTTAAGAAGGCTTCCACCAGTTTGTGATCCTCTGGTACCGCTTTACCAAAAGACGTTTTCTTGGGGCAGACGTAAACGCCTTGGGAGACTTTTTGTAAGGTTCCATCTTTTACTAGCAGCCTCAAGTGGCGATCAACAGCATTACTCCACTGCGCCAGATCACCCCTGCGGTATACCTGCCCCTGCTCCAAATGCTGCTTTAACTCATCCAATGCGGACATATTCGCACCCAATATTCGACTCACCTGTACACAAAATACACAACACAGTCCAAATTGCCAATATTTTTATTAAAAATTCATGCACTTTGCTTTCGATAACCATCTACAACTACCCCACCCTCCACTCCGCAGGCAGCGCCTCCGCCAAATAATCCATAAACGCGCGCACTTTGGGGGTTAACTGGTGGCGATCGCGCACGCAGGCGTAAATATCCAGTGGTTCGATTTCTGCGTTAAAGCCGGTGCATTCGTCGCAGGTGAATAATTCTTTTAATTCGCCACGGCGCAAATAATCGTTGGCGACGAAGGCGGCCAAGCGGGTAATGCCGCCGCCTGCAACGGCGAGGCGCGCGAGTACGTCGATATCGTCACTGATAATGGCGGGGCGCACTTCGGCATCAAAACGCAAACCGTTTTCTACAAATCCCCAACGCAAAAAACGCCCGTCAACGGCGAGGCGGAATACCAGGCAATCGTGATCGCGCAAATCGGCTGGGGTTTTGGGGCGGCCTGCACGGGCGATGTACGCAGGTGATGCACAAAAAATGGTGGGAATGGCGGCGATTTTGCGCGCGATTAAACCTTCATCCAATTGCTGTTTGATGCGGATGCTGACATCCACCGATTCCTGCACGTGATCCACGCGCCGGTCGGTTGAGGTGATTTCAATTTCCAAGCGTGGATAGCGCTGGTTAAAGGCGGGAATCAGGGGCGCGAGTACATGACGGCTAAACGCGGCGGTGGAGGCGATGCATAACCGGCCTTGCAGTTCTTGCTGCGCATCGGTTACGGCGGCGCGCGCCAGTTCCAACTCATGGATTAACAGCGCGACTTTGTCGTAATAAACGCGGCCAGCATCGGTCATTGCCAGGCTGCGGGTGGTGCGGGTGAGCAGGCGCACATCCAGGTAAGACTCCAAACGGGCGATATTCTGGCTGGTCGCCGCGGCGCTGATGCCCAAGCGTCGCGCTGCCGCCGCAATGCTGCCGCCTTCTACTGCCCGTACAAAACACTCGATACCGCGTAATGTATCCATCGCCATAACTTCCGAATAAATAAATTGATTAGTAAGTTTTACTTAATATAGCAGAAGCCATTGACCATCTACCGCGCCCAACAGACTCGCCGTAAAGTGCATTCACTGGCAGGCAAATTTGCCTGTATTAGCGAACCGAGAACCCTATTTCCGAGGAAATCCTATGCAAGAAGCCAATATCAACATCACCCTTAAACCCACCAACAGCCGCAAGCTGCCCGCCCGCTTTACGCCGCTTGTGTTCGCGTTTTATATGTCGGCGATCATGGCGTTTTTGATGTCGCTGATTATCGTGGCAGCCAATAGCGGCATTGCTGATCACTATCTGGCGCAGGTCGTCCACGCTTATAGCATTGCCATGCCATCGGCCTTCTTTTGTATTTTGTTGGTGCGCCCGCTGGTGATGCTGCTGGTTAAGCACACGGTAAAAAATTAACCCGTGCACCAGCGAATGGATTACCCTTTGGCGCTATCGTTATGGCCTTGAGGAGACGTACAAAATGAAAACAGTATTGGTGACGGGCGCGAATCGCGGGATTGGTTTGGCATTGTGCAAAACCTATTTGGCGCAGGGCTGGAACGTGATTGGCGTATGCCGAACCGCATCACCGGAGTTAACGGAATCCGGCGCGCTGGTAGTGGCCGGTGTAGATGTGACCGATGCGCAGGCGGTAGCGCAGCTGGCCGACCGGTTAGACGGTAAATCGATTGATTTGCTGATTAACAACGCCGGTATTTTTCTGCATGAAGCCCTGGGCGATATTGATTACCAATCCGTGCAACAGCAATTTCTGGTCAACGCCGAAGCACCGCTGCGGGTGACCGAGGCACTACTGGGCAATCTGGCTGCCGGTGCGAAAATCGCCTTTATTACCAGCCGCATGGGCTCTATTGCCGATAACAGCTCGGGCGGTTATTACGGCTACCGCATGTCCAAAGCAGCGCTGAATGCGGCGGCGGTATCACTCGCGCGGGATTTAAAACCGCGCGGCATTGCCGTGGCGATTCTCCACCCGGGTTACGTGCAAACCGCGATGGTCAATTTTGGCGGCGATATTTCTGCCGATGTATCCGCGCAGCGCCTGAGCCAACGCATCGATGGATTAACTCTTGAGAACAGTGGCAGCTTCTGGCATTCCAATGGCGATCTGCTGCCCTGGTAGTCTGTTTTTTTACTGTTAATTCCCCGCTTTTTCCGCACCAAAAACCCTGCGCGGCTCACCCCCTGAGCCGCGCTTGCGCTACACTGCTCCCCACTACTACTCACTAAGGCACTGGTGCTTACGCCAGGCTGAAATCCGCACAATAATCTGCTTTTTAGCTCAGGAACCCTTATGCAAAAACTCCGTTGGGGCGTGCTCAGCACCGCCAAAATTGGCCGCGAAAAAGTTATCCCTGCCCTGCAGGCCTCCCAACACAATGCAGTCGTTGCTATCTGCTCACGCGATTTGCAAAACGCTCGCGCTACTGCTGACTCATTAGGCATCGCACAGGCCTATGGCAGTTACGAAGATATGTTGGCCGATCCGCAGATTGATGCGATTTACAATCCGCTGCCCAATCACCTGCATGTGGACTGGTCGATCAAAGCGCTGCAAGCAGGCAAACATGTGCTCTGTGAAAAACCGCTCGGGTTAAATACCGCCGATGCGCAGCGCCTGGTAGATGCCGCGCGTGCGCATCCGCACTTGAAAGTCATGGAAGCGTTTATGTATCGCTTTCACCCACAATGGCAGCTGGCAAAAAAACTGGTTGATGAGGGTGCAATTGGCAAACTCTACGCCGTGCATTCGCATTTTTCTTACAACAACCGCGAGCCGGATAACATTCGCAACAAAGCTGAATGGGGCGGCGGTGCGCTGCTGGATATTGGCTGTTATTCCGTTTCATTGTCGCGCTGGTTATTTAATGAAGAGCCCAACAATGTACTCGGCCAGATTACGCCTATGCCCGGTGAAGAAGTGGATTGCCTGACCTCTGGCATTATGGAATTTCCGGCAGGTACCGCGAGCTTTACCGCAGCAACCAAAATTGAAGCGCAGCAATACGCCGAAGCATTTGGCGATCAAGGCAGCCTTTACATCGAGCGCCCGTTTTATAACGACAGCGGCCTGCCGGTGCAAAAAATCCGCATCACCCGTAACCGTGTAGTTGAGGAAATTGAAGTGCCGGATAATAACCATTACGGCGCAATGGGCGATGCATTAGCCTTGAGCATTTTCAATAACACGCCGGTGCCGACCGCATTGGAAGATGCCATCGCTAATATGCGTTGCATCGATGCCATTTTTCAAAGTGCTGCAGAGCGCCGTTGGGTTCGGGTTTAATAATCATCTGAATATAGGCCTTGTTGTCGATAACACATCACCGTTACATCTTTGGAGAGCGCGAGTGTCAGAATTTTTCTTCAGCCGATACCTGCATGTAATCGCTATTTGCAGTTTATTGTTGGCCGCAAGCAGCAGTCATGCGAATGCAGAGGATAAAAAAGTCCATCGTATTGCACCTGCATTAAAAACATTGGCGAGCAGTGTTGATGCAAACAAAGCCGGAGAAGCTCAGGTTATTTTGCGCAAAACCCATGTGCATATTGATGAGCAACTGATGAGCCATGCTACATCCTATGTGGCGGTGTATATCAACAGCGATGAAGCGGTGCGTGATTACAGCCAGATTAGTGTGAGCTTCAACAGTTTTTATGAAGACATCGCACTGGAATTTGCCAATGTGCGCACACCGGATGGCAAGATAGATAGCATCAAAGCCGATGCGACACAAATCCAAAGCCCGACCGACGAAAATTTTTATCACGACCGCAAGGAATTATTGTTTTCGCTCCCCAATGTGCGCAAAGGATCGATTATTGAATTCCAATATCGCTACACCGACATCAAAAAAATGGTGCCCGACCAATGGTTTGACAGTTTCAGTTTTCACTGGTGGGAAGACCGCGCGGCTGGCCAAGGCTCGCGCGCCGATGCTATCAGCATTAGCGAGTTGCAAATCACCGCGCCGAAAAAAATCCAGCTCACCAGCAGCGATACCAACGCATTTGACCAAAGCCGTTTTCCCATCACCCAAAAACGCAGCACCAAAGGCGACCAACAAACCATTACCTGGACAGGAAAAAATCTCGCCAAAATTGAATTGCAAAACAATATGCCGCGCACGCACGACTATGCGCCCTATTTACGTGTATCTACCACCAGTAAATGGAACGATGTTGCGCGCTGGGCCGATGCCTTGGTGGAACCGCATTTAATCAGCGATGAAAAATTGGATGCATTGATTGCCGAGATCAAAAAGACCGCGCTCACACACGAGCAAAAAACCAAGGCAGTTTATCGCGCAATACAAGACCGTGTGCGCTACGTATTTGCCCACGTAGGCCGCGGTGGTTATGAACCCCACGATGCATTTGAAGTATTAAAAAATGGTTACGGTGATTGCAAAGACCAAACCGTATTAGCTGTGATGCTGCTGCGCAAACTGGGTATAAAAGCCGACCCGGCACTGATTATTACCCGTGGCCGCGGTGTACCCGATATGCGCGTACCCGGCGTGAGCTTTGACCATATGATCGTGCATATTCCCGCCCAACAAGGCCAGCCGGAAATATGGATGGACACCACCGGCGAAACCAGTTTGTACCCCGGTTTTTCACTCGGCATCGAAGGCCAGCCTGCATTGGTCGTTAATAGCGATACGCAAACCATTAGCACACTGCCCGAACTAAATGAACGCGAACACCTTGCTGATCTTGAATTGGTTTTTGATAAGTTTGATGGTCGCAATGCCTCTGCCAGTTTCAAATTACAATTAGGCGGCATGTATGAGCAGCGCTTGCGCAGCATGTGGCAATACTCCCATGAGCGCGATAAATATTTCCGCGAATTGATTGGCCAGATTTACAACTCGGCTGAAGTGACCGAATTAACTGCAAGCAACGCCGATAATATGTGGCAGCCGTTTACAATTCACGGGCGTTTTGTTTTCACTAATGTCTGGGGCGGAAAAAAAGAACCCATCAATTATTCCTTCAGCATTACCCAGCTCACTAATTTATTTGCTGATTTGCGCAACCTGCACAAACCGCAAGACCGCAAACAACCCTATGCCGTAGACCCGGGTTTCACGCTGCGCTCGCGTGTTGTGTTCAACAGCCCAAGCCCGGAACATCGCCTGCTGTTAAAAACCCAGGGCGAAAATATCGATAACGCGTACTACCGTTTGGTGCAAACTGGCAGCGAGGAAAAAAATCGCTATATCGTCAACCAAACATTCACCGCCAAAACGGTGCAAGTACCTGTGGCTGATTACGCCGACTTTTATCAAAAAACCAATGCACTGCAGGAATCCAATGATTGGTTATTGTCTTACGAGTACAACAAAACCTCTGCCGAATTATTGGCACTGGAAAATTCTGCACTGAACAACAATGGTAAATCCGATGTTGCCAGCTTGATTGCACTGGCCAAATTGCACATCAAAAATGGCGACTACAAAAAATCGCTGGATATTGCACAGCAAGCGGTAAAAGCATCGCCCAAAAAAGCAGAAGCTTATTACATATTGGGCTTGGCACAGGGATACAACCAGCTGTTAACAGAATCCGATGCCTCCTTTAAAACAGCAGAAGCCTTGGGCTATCAATTCTGAGGTGGATGCAATGCAATTAAAGGCTTATGACGGTAAGAATTCTATACGCTGCGGCATACCGTTCCTGCGCACCGGTTTAGTTTGTGCAGTGCTCGCCAGTGCGCTGTTTGGCTGTAGTCAGGTACCGCATAATGCGCCGGTAAAAAATCAGAGCACGACGGTTTTCACTACTGATTCCGCTGCCAATCTGGCCATTGAAAATAAAACCGCCGAACTGCTTGCGCTGGAAACGCGGATCAAAACAGAGCCTGACAATGCTGAACTGCTCTATGAATTGAGCCTTGCGTATTTGGCCGAAAATGAAAAGCAAAAAAATCCGTATTACCGCGCACAAGCCGAAAAACATTTGCGCCATATTTTACATTTAGTGCCGGGGAATCCTTCCACGTTAAAGCTGCTGTATAACCTCTATTATGAAGATGTCGTCGCAGGCAAAGATAATGCCTATACAAAAGCGCATAATATTTTTATGCAAATGTCAGCAGCTCACCGGCTTGAAGTTAACGCACCTTCGCTGGGTGTATTTTTACAACAGTATCTGGAACAAAAAAAATCGGGAGATGATAACCCCGAACCGCTTCATCGCGCATTGCTGGCAGCGATTCATGAACAACCGGAAATGGATAAAGCCTATGTTCAACTGGCACGCATGTACCGCGAGGCCAGTTATTATCCGCTCGCACTGGCAACACTCAAATTGGGTGAAGAGCAAGTAAAACCGTCTGAAGATTTGTACGAAGCTATAGCAACCACTTATGAGGCCAGCGCAGAGGCGAGTGGCTGTAGTTATGAAAAAAATGCTTACCTTAAAAAGGCTATCAATTACTACCAACAAGCGGTTCCGTTTGCGCCTGACAATGCAAGCCTCCACTACGCATTGGCGCGCTTATTCCTCGATCAAAACCAGTACCAATTGGCGCTGCATGAATCCGGCATTTTGATTGAGCTGGACCCCAGCGCCGACAATATCGCCTTCCATGCACAAAATTATTCCATGCTAGGCAATCATGGAAAGGCTTACGAACTGCTCGCACAAGCCACGCAAAAAGGCTTGGCCAATACTGACCCATCGCATCACGAAATTTACATGAACGCCGGTGATTGGCAGAAAGCCGCCCTGAGTTTTACAGACTATTTACAATCCCAACAAAATATCAGCGTTTATGATGTCGCCAAAGCAGACATTATTGGCCAACAAGCTGACCTGGATTTTTCCAGCCTGATCACGCAGCGAAAACTGGGTTTCCGTAGCGAATGGGAGGCAGCCGTCTATGCTTATTGGACGAACAAAATGTCGCGCAATCAATTCAGGCAAAATGCCAGCAACCGCTGTGAGCGCACTGAATACTTTTTTTATTCCGGCTATCGCGATTATCGCGCTGGAAATTTGCCCTCAGCGCGCAAACTTTTTTCCGCTGCGCTGGCACAAAACACCTACCGCTTTATCGAGCGGCCACTGGCAAAACATTTTTTAAACGGCCTTGATCATTAACAGCGGGCAGATGGCTCGCTGTGCCGTCAGACGATTTATCCACTTAATATGCAGGTAGCACCATGCAAACATCATCAACTACATCGCCAACCAAACCGCGCATTGTGGTAGTTGGCGGCGGCGCTGGCGGGCTTGAACTCGCCACCAAACTGGGCAATAAGCTAGGCCGCAAAAACAAAGCGGAAGTCACCCTGATTGACCGCAACACCACGCATTTATGGAAACCATTGCTGCATGAAATTGCGGTGGGCACTATGGATGAAGATGTTGATGCGGTGAGTTATCGCGGCCACGCCAACGCGCATCATTTTTTCTTTCGTGTCGGCACCATGATTGATATCGACCGTGAAACGCGTGAAGTTGTATTGGCACCCATGCAAGATGAAGACGGTGTGGAGTTTTTACCCTCAACACGAATTCCTTACGATTACCTGGTGATTGCACTCGGCTCCATGTCCAATGACTTCAACACAGCTGGCGTTAAAGAACATTGCCTGTTCCTTGATAGCCCCACCCAAGCACATAAATTCCACACCAAGTTACTGAATAAATTTTTGCACATTCAACGTGTAAGCGGTTCAAACGAACACGTGCGCATTGCGATTGTCGGTGCCGGTGCAACTGGTGTTGAGCTGTCTGCAGAATTGCACCACGCGGTACATGAAATTCACAATTATGGTTTTGATGCGGTATCAAACGATCACCTTCATGTAACACTGGTTGAAGCTGGCTCACGTATTTTGCCTGCACTGCCTGAGCGTATTTCCGGCTCAGCGCACAGTGAATTGGTAAAAATTGGTGTCGATGTCAAACTCAACACTATGATTACCTCGGCATCCAAAGAAGGCTTGCACACTAAAGATGGCCAATTAATTTCGGCCGACATTATGGTGTGGGCAGCGGGGATTAAAGTGCCCGACTTTATGGCGAATATCGCGGGGCTTGAAACTAACCGCATCAATCAACTTCATGTAAATGAATTTTTGCAAACCACACGCGATGCCACTATTTTCGCTATTGGCGATTGCGCACAATTTACTAATCCAGATGGCAGCCGTGTTCCGCCACGCGCACAATCTGCGCACCAAATGGCAAGCACTTGTTATAAAAACTTGATTGCCACGCTCAACAATAAACCTATGCAAGCTTACAAATACACCGACCACGGCTCGCTCATTTCATTAGCAAGTTATTCTACTGTCGGAAATTTGATGGGTAATTTAAGCAAAGGCAGTATGTTTATCGAAGGGCGTCTGGCGCGCATGGTGTACATATCACTGTACCGCATGCACCAGATCGCGATTCACGGTTTAATCCGCACCGGATTAATTATGCTGGGCGGACGATTAAACCGCTGGCTGCGCCCACGTTTGAAGTTGCATTGATTGAATCCCCCAACTATAACGTGACGACAAGGAAATTAATTTAATGTCTTACCCTTATTTAAGCGATTTAATTAACGACATTTTCGGCACGAACATCCATCTTCCAATTGCGATGTTCGGCGCATTTGTCGCGCTCGCTATTGCTACCGCAGCGTGGATTGGTAAAAAAGAAGTTATTCGTTTTGAGCAATGTGGCTTGCTACCAACACACATAAAATATCGCAACAAAGAAACTGCCACTCATGAACTGGTTTCAGATTTGGCCGTGATCTGCGCAATTTTTGGCATAATAGGTGCGCGTTTATTTCATCTGCTCGAATACCCACGTGAATTTATACAAAATCCAGCTGCAATGATTTTTTCACGCGATGGATTTTCCATTTATGGTGGACTGATTGTAGGTGCTATCGCTGGCGCAATATTTTTAAAAAAACGCGCAGTAGCTATTACACCCATGCTGGACGCGCTAGCGCCATCGATGATTCTAGGTTACGGAATTGGCCGCTTGGGCTGTCAAATATCCGGCGACGGAGACTGGGGCACAGCAGCCAACATGGCACTCAAACCTGAGTGGCTACCTAATTGGTTTTGGGCGCAAACTTACGAGAACAATGTTGCTGGCATAGCTATTCCCGCACCGGGCGTTTATCCAACACCACTTTACGAAGCGCTTGCGGCATTTTTTATCTTCGCGATTTTATGGCGCATCCGCAAACATCATCACCAAACGGGATTTCTTTTTTCTGTGTATTTGTTGTTGAGCGGATTCGAACGTTTATTAATTGAGAAGATCCGCATCAACAGCGAATATCACCTATGGGGAATGAGTTTTACCCAGGCAGAATTTATTTCTACTGCACTGATAATCGCGGGAACCATCGGCATTACTAAAACAATAAACGCAAAACGGCTGCCTAAAATTATTTTTGCACTTGCCGCAGTGGGCGCATTATCAGCCTGTGCCCAACTCTAAACACAATTCCAGATATAACGCTTACAATCCCACCCGCATCACATTTACCTGCCGCCCCGCCAAGCGGGTGCGGCGGATAATTTCCCAGCCGCGTTTTTGATAATAATCGGTGTAGTCTGTTGCCGAGAGCCATAATTCATCCTGCCCCAAATCGCTCGCGTAGTGTTTTGCTGCATCGATTAATGCATTGCCAAAACCCTGCTGGCGGTACTTTTCCAGCACAAATAAATTGCTTAACCACACCGGGCTTTCGCTCGCGACTTTGGGCATTCGCTCGCTGCTGCGATAGGTGTAATTAACAAGGCTTACGCAGCCGATCAATTTTCCATCGAGCAGCGCAACCAGTGTTTTGGGAATGCGGCTTTCCTGCACATGCAATACCAAACGCTGTTGGCGCAACGCAAGGGACGATTTTACGCCTTGGCGCTCGCACTCCTGATGATGCCATTGTGCAACCTGCAGGAAGTGTTCTGGTGTGGTTTCCAGAAGTGCGATATCAACAGCGGTAGCAATAGAACGAGAAGGATTCACAATCATTTAACGCATTAGGTAAGGAAGGGGGGAAACTCACAGTAGCTCTGTGTAAAGCAGAGCCGCCACTATATCGGTTTTACAATCTGACCACCACAAAAACAAAAGACTCCATTAATAGGAGCCTTTTGCAACGCATATCACCTTTCTTTCATTAATTCGCTATTGATCAGATATTAACGATCCTGAATCATCAACCGTCTGGTGGGCGGCAACATCAATTCTCCTTGCTCTACATCCACCGACACTTTCTGCTGGCCACGAGTTGATGCAGTTGGACATATCCCCGTTGCACGCAACTGCAGTGCAGCCGCAAGTAAAGGTTCATTTGAATCACCTAATTGATAGGTCAGATTATCTGCAACACTACAACCTTTAACTCTATCCATTCCATTATCGGTTGTGGACGGTATAAAGCCATCGCTATATTCGCCATAACCTTTGGCATTTACTGCTTTAAATTGGATGGTGTAATAGGTAGTGCCGCAATTCGGTTCCGGCAAAAATCCATAGGGTTTGCCGCATGTGGTATCACCAATTAAATAAACACTGACACCAATACCGCGCAAACTATTGATGACCAATTCACTTGCGGAACACGTTCCTTCTGTTGCCAACACATAAACGCGCTGCAAATTCAGTGTAGGCAAATTTAACGATTTATTTAAGCCATACAAACCAACATCGACGAACCCCCAAGGATCTTCTTTAGGCATTTTTGAATTGGCGACATTCTGGTAAAACACTTTATTGTTGGTGTTGGCCCCAGCAATCATATAACCGACTTGCGCCGCAATTGAAATATATCCACCACCGTTGTAGCGCATATCCACGACCAAATCAGTTACACCCGCATTTTTAAGCGAGTTTATTGCCGTCACCCATTGGTCCTGTGCATCTGGAATAAAAGTATTGAATTGAATATAACCTACCTTACTGCCGTTATGATCAATCGCTTTGGCAATGGATACAGCTTCTGTTGGTAAAGAGGCTGATTCCAAAATGACTTTACGGGTGTTATTGGTACCGGCATCCTGAATTTCAAATTCATGTACCGCATTAATTTGTGGCGGATAAAGCGCATCAAATAATGCATTGGCATTCATGGTGGATATATTCAATCCATCCACTGCGATAATTTTTGCACCACGTTTAACGTTGTTATTAGCAGCCGGTGAATTACTATCGGCGTAAACAACCTGGATAGTCCGCGGTACTTCCCAATTAATTTTTAAATGAAGTCCGTAACCATAAGTGATGCCCGCACTCCATGCCTCTTCACTTTCGGTCGGCTCATAAAAATGGAAATTATCTTTATAAGAGCCCGAGGGTGTTTTTTTATCGGAAACCAGACGTCTGAAATAATTTTGTGGCGTATCACTATTGTCAGGATTGACATCAGGTAAATCCTCAAACCAAAGATAGGTTTCATAACTCCATGAGCGCAAAAAATTCTTTTCTTGTGTGGCGTTTCCTTTACGGTCAGGGAAAGGAATGCCGGTAATTTTGCTTGCGCCTACACGTGGTTTTTCGCAGTAATTTTTAAAGTTATCCGACGGTTTATACACACCTGCTTGCCAAGTATTATTGCCGCCGGAAATAAGCCCCGGTGTGCCGCCCCCACCGCCATCACCTCCCCCGCCACCGCAGGATGAGAGCAGAAGTACAGAAGCGCAAAGGGAAACAAGGGATGAAAGCCGTTTTGGCAATAATGAGAATAAAGGCAAGGCATGAGCCTTGGCTGCCGTTTTTGTTGCGGGGCAAGATGATTCGTTCACAGTGAAGTCCTTAGGTATCCTATTAGTCACCCACAGCCGACGGTGGGTGCAACAGAATAAAAGAAAAGGACCTGAAAAACTACGGCGGGGATACCCCCACCGCAGTGGGCTGACAGGGTGTTCCAGCTAAACCGATTACAAATAACTCACCGCTGCCGGTGTGATGTAGACCTTGGAGCGGCTGACATCCGCTGCTTTACCGGTCACGTTTAATTCTGCTTTTAATGGCAGATCGGCAGATGATCCGCCCACCATCACATTGATTTTTCCCGGCTCAAGCATAAATTTCATCGCGCGGTCATAAAACGCAAATTGATTGGCCGACAGGGTAAACACCACGCGCGCCGATTGGCCAGCAGCAAGATTTACGCGTTTGAAACCGCGCAATTGTTTAACCGGTTGGGTAACGCTCGCCACCGGGTCATTGGTGTAAAGCTGCACAATTTCATCGCCCGCACGCTTGCCGGTATTGGTCACTGTGACACTGACATTAACCACTTCATTTGCACCCAGCGTGGTTTTGTCCAGCTGCATATCTTTGTAGGCAAACTGCGTGTAACTCAAACCAAAACCAAAAGGATAAAGCGCGTCGGTTTTTTCAAATGCATAGCCGCGTTTAGCCGAAGGCTTATAGTTGTAATACACCGGCAAATGGCCAGCAGAGCGCGGAACACTTACCGGCAATTTGCCGCCGGGATTGACATCGCCAAATAACACGCGGGCAACTGCGCGCCCCGTTTCTTGCCCCAAATACCAACCTTGCAAAATCGCGGGCGCAGTTTCTGCCAGCTTACTGATTGCCAATGGACGCCCACCTATTAGCAACACCACCGTTGGTTGTCCGGTTGCCAATACAGCATCAACCAACGCTTGCTGTTCGCCCAATAATTCAAGGCTGGTCCGGTCGCCCAAATGGCTATCGCTCCAAGCCTCGCGCGAGGTTGCTTCGTTATCGCCCACAACCACAATAGCAACATCACTTTTTTGCGCAGCGGCTACTGCTTTTTCAATCATACCTTTGGTATCAGCTGGTGATGCCAACACTACCTCGTCGGTGTGCCAACGCTGTTTTGAACGGCTGTTGGCAGCGGCAGAATCCGGATGCGATGGCCATTTTTCAATGGTTAACAATGTGCCTTTCTCGTGATGCACTTTCACTGCACTGCCAAGATATTCCGTTAAACCCTGCAATATACTGACTGTCTTTTTGGGTACATCGCTATAGCCACCAATCAAGGTTTCATCGACATGCGGGCCGATCAGCGCGATGGATTTCAATGCTGATTTATTTAACGGCAAAATATTTTTTTCGTTTTTCAGCAGGATGATAGATTTTTCAGCAACCTGTTGCGCAAGCAACGCGTGTTGTGGATTTCCGACAAATGCATCCACATCAGTGACGGGGGTGTAGGGCGTATCGAACAACCCTAGTGAAAACTTTTCATGCAATACGCGCGCGACGGCTTGATCAATTTTTTTAATGCTGATTTTTTTATCGTTAACTAATTGAACCAATGTTTTGTAAGCATCGCCGTCGGGTGTTTCGACATCGACACCGGCAGCCATTGCCATCAGTGCGGCATCAGATTTATCTGCCGCAAGATGATGACGGTTAATTAATTCGGCAATCGCAAAATAATCACTGACAACAACACCACTAAAATTCCATTCGCCGCGCAAAATATTTTGCAGCAAATCCACATTCGAATGCGAGGGGATGCCATCAATTTCATTGTAAGACGCCATCACACTGCGTGCATGTGCCACTTTCACCGCCGCTTCAAAAGGCGGTAGAAAATTTTCGCGCAGACTGCGCTCACCTATCGGCGCTGGCGCGGTATTTAATCCGCCGGTGGGTTCACCGTGCCCGGCAAGATGTTTCAAGGTCGCCAACACGCGCTCTTTACCAATGTCTTTGCCGGCTCCCTGAAAACCTTTTACGGCTGCTACGCCCAATTCAGATACCAGATAAGGATCTTCGCCCATAGTTTCTTCAATGCGCCCCCAGCGCGGGTCGCGCGCCACATCAAGTACAGGCGCAAGCGCCTGGTGCGTACCTATCGCGCGCATTTCTTTTGCGGCAATGGTGTACACCTGCTCAATGGCGCTTGGGTCCCACGTACTTGCCAGAGCAATCGATTGCGGAAAGCTTGTGGCATTGCGACCAGCGTGACCGTGCAATGCCTCTTCATGAAAGATCGCAGGAATTCCCAAGCGGGTATTTTCAACCAGATATTTCTGCACAGCATTGGTGAACGCCAATGTTTGTGCCGGTGTTTTATTGGGAGACAGCACTGCTTTATTTTCTGCCGGACGGGCAACCTGACCAATACCCAACCCGATAATGTCTTGTGCATGCTCTGCGGTAAATTCACCCGCTTCTGTTTCCAATTTTTGCCGCGCAACCCACACGGTTTGCAATTGCGCAACTTTCTCTTCCAACGTCATGCGTTTGAGCAAATCATTGACGCGTGCATCGATTGATTTGGCGGGATTTTTATAAACCGGAACTGTTTTGTGAGAAGTGCCGGGCTTGTGTGAAGCGCCTGTTTTATTCGAATCGTCTGCGCTATTGACATTGTGTGCACTAAACGGAAGTGCCAATAACAATGCACTGGCAATACAATTTTTTAACCGTAGGGATAATAAGGGTTGCATAGTGTTGCCCTCTTTTACTGGTGTATTTTTGGTTGTGCGAACGTGGTACTTGATTTAACAATTACGATGTTTGATTTAACGATTGCGATTCTTGGTTTTTATTATGTTATTGGTAATAAAAAAGGCCGCCAGTTATCACACCATTGCTGGGATGATCATAGGCGGCCAGAGGCTTTGCTAGAAAAATTGTTAACTCAAAAACGATTAACGGATGTAACGGTTGATAATATTTTCGTACAGCTCCTGACGGCCGCTTTGCAAGGTGATTTCGCCACCTTTGTTACCGATCTCTGCCAATTGTTGCAGAGTCAGCTTGCCTTGTTCGTACGCAGCGCCATTGCCTGCATCGAAGCTGCTGTAACGCTCTTTGCGCATACCTTCCAGCGGTGATTGTTGAATCAGGCTGTCAGCGATAATCAACGCGCGTGCAAATGTATCCATACCACCAATGTGGCCGTAGAACATATCTACCGGGTCTGGAGAGTTGCGGCGAACTTTTGCATCAAAGTTCACACCACCACCTTGCAAACCACCCGCGCGCAACAACACCAACATCATCTCTACGGTTTCGTTGATGTTGTAAGGGAACTGGTCGGTGTCCCACGCGTTTTGGTAATCACCGCGGTTAGCATCCAATGAACCCAACATGCCAGCATTTGCTGCGGCTTGCATATCGTGGCACATGGTGTGGCCAGCAAGCGTTGCGTGGTTAGTTTCCAGATTCAATTTAAAATCTTTATCCAAACCGTGATGACGCAAGAAACCAATTACGGTTTCGGCATCAAAATCGTATTGGTGCTTTGAAGGTTCCATTGGTTTTGGTTCGATAAAGAACCAACCTTTAAAACCTTGTGAGCGCGCGTAGTCGCGAGCCATGGTCAGGAAGCGCGCCATATGTTCTTGTTCGCGTTTCATGTCGGTGTTGAGCAAGCTCATGTAACCTTCACGGCCACCCCAGAACACATAGTTCTCACCGTTCAGTGCGATGGTTGCATCAATCGCATCTTTCAATTGCGCACCGGCATAAGCCACTACGTTGAAATCCGGATTGGTAGATGCCCCGTTCATATAACGTGGGTTAGAAAACAGGTTGGCAGTACCCCACAATAATTTCACGCCAGATGCTTTTTGTTTTTCCTTTGCGTACTCAACAATAGATTGCAAACGGCTGGAGGTTTCTGCACGTGATGCACCTTCATCTACCAGATCCACATCGTGGAAGCAGTAGTATGGAGTGCCCAACTTGGTGATGAATTCAAATGCGGCATCCATTTTTTCACGCGCGCGCGCGATAGGATCTTGCGTTGCCATCCACGGGAAAATTTTGGTGCCTGGACCAAAAGGATCATGGCCAGCGCCACAGAAGCTGTGCCAGTAGCAAGTGGCAAATCTGAAATGTTCTTTCAAGGTTTTGCCGGCAACTACGCGGTTTTCATCGTAGTATTTAAATGCTAATGGATTATCAGAATCCGGGCCTTCGTAACCGATCTTGCTGATACCGGGGAAGTATTCTTTGCTACCAAGAACAATACTCATATTTTTCACCTTGAGGATTTTTTACTAACACACATTCAAAAAATTGTTTATCGCAAGCGGGCTCAAACCAAAATATTTTTTAAGTTACTTTGGCAATAGTGCAACCCAGTGTTGATAAGCATCCTGATACTGGGCAAACAGTGCTGCTTGTGGCTCCACCACACTCAGGCGCGTCAACCCAGTAAATGCTTCATTCGCTGAAGCGTAATAACCACTACCCAATGCCGCTGCGCGCGCTGCGCCTTCAGCGCCATCGGTTTCAAACATTTCGACTGCAGCTTGCGTTGTATTCGCAAAGGTTTGCGCAAATACATCGCTTAAAAACATATTGCCTTTACCGGCACGCACCACTTCGCAACTGCCACCCAATGATTTCAATACATCGAAACCCTGATTGAGTGAAAACACTATGCCTTCTTGTGCGGCGCGCACCATGTGCCCCAAACCATGGCGATTAAAATCCAGGTTGCGCAATTGCGCGCCCAGATTTTTATTTTGAAAAATTCGCTCGGCACCATTGCCAAACGGATGGAACAACAAACCATCACTGCCCACTGGCACGGCTTGCGCCAACGCATTCAATTGCGGATAAGATGGCGTTGCGCCGGCCGCACTGATGGTTTGGCGCAACCAGGAATACAAGCGGCCACAACCATTCACACACACCAGCACGCCATTGCGTTTTTTCTCTTCGGTGCTGGTGACATGTAAAAATGTATTTACGCGCGATTCAGTATCAGCCGCGGGCTGATCGGTCACGCCGTAAATCACACCCGAGGTTCCCGCCGTTGCAGCAACTTCGCCCGGCTCCAACACATTCAAGCTAAATGCATTGTTCGGTTGATCGCCCGCGCGATAACAAATTTTCACGCCTGAACGCAAACCTAATTCCGCCGCAACCGAATCACTCACGACCGATTGCACACCAAAGCTGGGCACTACATCGGGAATCACTGCCGCATCAATTCCCCAGTGCGCCAGCAATTCAGTGGCAACGCGATTTTCTTTGAAATCCCACAGCGTACCTTCTGATAAACCCGACGCGGTCGTGTTGATTTCGCCTGATAATTTCATCGCTACAAAATCACCGGGCAGCATAATTTTGTGGATGCGCGCGAAAATCTCTGGCTGGTTTTCTTGCACCCAGCGCAATTTCGCTGCCGTGAAATTGCCAGGGGAATTCAACAAATGACCGAAGCAGTAATCGTGTCCGAGATCGGTGAGTGCTTTATTGCCCAGCGGCACCGCACGGCTGTCGCACCAGATAATAGAAGGGCGCAACACTTGCTGGTTTTTGTCCACAACAACCAAACCGTGCATCTGGTAAGAAATACCGATTGCATCAATACGCTGCGGGTCAAAACTGCCGCGCGCCACCAAACGTGCAAAACCCTGACGAATGCAATCCCACCAGGTATTCGGGTCTTGTTCGGCAAAACCGGCAGCAGGGCTTTCTATCGCCAATTCCGATTCAGGATGGGACAGCGCGCCCAGACTTTTGCCTGTAGCACCATCCAATACCGACAATTTGACGGAAGAACTGCCGACATCAATGCCAAGAAACAACATAGCGGTTTTCACCTTAGGCTTTGCAGCCAACACATAGAGAGAGAACTAAACAATGCGCACTTATGGTTATAAATTGCACACCGTTATTTGACATGAGCATAGAATAGCTTATTGTCTATGTGACAACAAGATAAAGGAACGTAAATATTAAGGTCATAATCACAATATCTATGAAATTTCTTTTGTGTCGCGTAAGTTGATCCTATCCGCGCAGCTCTCGACCATTGTGACGCTGGCTTATACAATGCCGATTAAACCAGCCTATCGAACAGGCTTTATCGACTAATAGAAACAATAACCTTTGTTATCCTGAGGACATTGAACGTGCCCACTACTCACATTCCCGGCAGCCAACCAACCCATAGCAGCCTCAACTTGGCTGAGGATGTCATCAAGGCACTTTCTATCGATAACCTGATTTTTGGCTTGGAAAATAACGAGCTGAAAATTCTGCTGGTCAAGCAAACTGACCCTCTGCATCAAGGTAAATGGGCGCTGCCCGGGGGCTGGATCCGTTACGATGAAAACCTGCGCGATGCAGCCTATCGCCTGCTGGAAGAACTGACCGGCGTACGTGATTTGTATCTGGAACAACTGAAAACCTTTGGCCGGGTTGACCGTTTTCCCACAGAGCGTGTTGTGACCATCGCTTATTACGCACTGGTAAGCGCCGATAAATTTTCATTAGTGGCGGGCCAAAGTGCAGCCGATGTGAACTGGCAAAGCGTGAATAACTTGCCTGAACTTGTGTATGACCACGCGGAAATCATTGCGCATGGTTTGAAGGTGTTGCGCCATCAGGTTTGCCATCAACCGATTGGTTTTAACCTGCTCCCGGAAAAATTCACCCTGCTGCAATTGCAAGCGCTGTATGAGGCAATCCTCAACACCACGCTGGACAAGCCCAACTTCCGTCGCAAGATTATGAAGATGAATCTGCTGTCGCCGTGCAATGAAAAACAGCAAGGCGTTCCACATCGCGCTGCAAGCCTTTACCGGTTTGATGCCGAGGCCTACAAACACCTGAGCGAATCCGGTTTCGCCTTCGAGATTTGACGGCTAGCCACACGGCAATTGTGGTATGGTCGCGCCGTCGAATTAGCGGCAATAAAAAAGCCTGCCGATCAAAGACAGGCACACGATAATTTCAATAACAGGTATTACCATGAACGAGACCTCCAGCCCTACCCAGGCAAACATGTCGTTTGTCGTACTCATTAGTTTGATCGCCACCATTGGTGGATTTCTGTTTGGCTATGACAGTGGTGTAATTAACGGCACCGTTGATGGCCTGCAAAAAGCGTTTAATTCCGATTCCATGGGCACCGGTTTTAGCGTGTCCTCCATGCTGCTCGGTTGCGCCGTCGGCGCTTTCTTTGCTGGCCAGTGGGCCGACAAATATGGCCGCTGGTGGGTACTGATGGTGTCATCCATTCTGTTTATTATTTCTGCCTGGGGCTCAGGCATTGCAACCGGCTCGGTTGAATTCATCATCTACCGCGTGATTGGCGGTCTCGCAGTAGGCGCAGCGAGTATTATTTGCCCCGCCTACATCAGTGAAGTGGCACCTGCGCAGTACCGCGGCAAACTCAGCTCCATCCAACAAATTGCGATTATCAGCGGCTTGTTTTTCTCCTTCCTCAGCAATTACCAACTGGCCGAAACCGCTGGCGGTTCAACGTCTATTTTGTGGTGGGGTTATGAAACCTGGCGCTGGATGTTCTGGATGGAATTGATCCCTGCCGGTATCTTTTTCCTGGCGCTATTCCTGATCCCTGAAAGCCCGCGCTTTTTGGTTGCCAATGGTAAAAATGACAAAGCCAAAGTAGTCCTTACCAAACTCTATGGCGACAAAGCCGATGACAAAGTCAAAGACATCTACAACACCCTGGCTCATGATCACAAACCAAGCTTTCGCGATTTGGTGAACAAAAGCACCGGCAAAATTCGCCCGATTGTCTGGATTGGTTTTGGCCTTGCGGTATTGCAACAATTTGTGGGCATCAACGTGGTGTTCTATTACGGTTCGGTACTCTGGCAAGCGGCCGGTTTCTCTGAGAGCGATGCACTCTTTACCAATGTGATCTCGGGTGCGGTGAGTATCGGTGCCTGCCTGGTGACCTTCTTTTTGGTGGATAAAATCGGCCGTAAACCCCTGCTGTGGTTCGGTTCTATCGGCATGACCATCACCCTTGCACTGGTTGCCTACGCGTTTTCCGGTGCACCAACCGACGAAGCCGGTAAGCTGCAACTCTCCCCAACCGACGGGATGCTGGCACTGATTGCGGCCAACGTGTATGTGGTGTTCTTCAATATGTCTTGGGGGCCAGTGGTGTGGATCATGCTGGGTGAAATGTTCCCCAACCAAATGCGCGGTTCTGCCCTGGCTATTGCCGGTCTGGCGCAATGGGGCGCGAATTTCCTCATCACCTGGACCTTCCCAATGCTGCTGGCATCTGCGATTGGCTTGGCGGGCGCTTACAGCATTTACACTTTCTTCTCGCTCTTCTCGGTGTTCTTCGTGATGTGGTACATCAAAGAGACCAAAGGCAAAGAGCTGGAGCAAATGGAAGGCTAATCCTGACTTTCCTGAAATACCCAAAAGGCGAACTTCGGTTCGCCTTTTTATTGCTCGCTATTTTGATCCACATTTTTTAATTCCGCATGCTGCCCACAAATCATCCATTGCTGCACGCACCTGCCCTTTTGTGAATCCCCGTCATATCGCCACGTTTGATTATCCAAACATTCAGCCACTGCTTTTGTCGTCCAAAACATTTGTACTCGGGTACAAATCCACAATTTTGGTTTCAGCACGTCGTTGAGCAATCCGGCTGGACTGTATTTTGCTTCATCCCTTCAGACTTATTGATCTAACCAGCAATGACTGAAGCCTGAACTTCAGTTATTTGCCTGCATTCACACACTGCGATGGGAGTTCGCCCGCTATGGATACCCGCTCATTAACCATCCCGCATACGGGACCTAAGGACAAAATGCCCAATCTGGATGGCATACGCGCATTGGCTTGTCTTTTCGTTATTGTTTCCCACATGCCTTGGCCAACTTATATAGGGCTGATTGGCTCCGTAGGGGTTGGCGTTTTTTTTGTGCTTAGCGGTTTTTTGATGGGCTACCTTTACGCGCGCAGCGACTGCGACAGCAACGCGGTAGTTAAATACGGGATTGCGCGTTTCTCGCGTATCGCCCCGATTTACTGGCTGGTCGTCAGTATCTGTATCTTGCTAACCCAATTCGCTCCCAGCGATTTCCCCTTGGCGATTGAAGGCTCGACCGATATCGCCCGCCATTACCTGTTCAGTGGCAACGTCAGTATTTTCTGGTCAATTCCGTTAGAAGTGCAGTACTACGTATTTTTTCTGTTTGTGTGGTGGTGCATTGCCAATCGCAACCGCCTGACCTATGCAATGCCGCTGGGGATTTTTGCGTGCGCATTGTTGATACTCACACACGACTACTGGCCCAACTTGAGCGTGCCTAACAAACTGCATTACTTTTTGGCAGGAACGGTTGCAGGGCTTTTACCGCGCTGGCAGTGGGAGGGAACCCGCAACCGGGTTGCACTGAACCTATTGCAGCTCACCGCCTTGGCCGTCATTTTCTCGCCCATGATGCTCGTTGATAGCACCCCCGCCCTTTACGATTCTGTGGAGATGAGCATTGCGTTTGCGATTGCAATTTATCTGCTCTCGATTGACTCCCGCTGGACATCGCTGCTGTTTGCCAATACACCCATGCGCAAAATTGGCCAGGCCAGCTTTTCGATTTATCTGATGCATGTACTGGTGTTTTATTACGGTGCCCACTGGCTTGGGCTTGACCACAAAGAGTACGCGCCACTCTGGATACCCCTGGGAATTGCAGGGGTGTTACTGCCGATGATCGCATCCCATTATGTAGAAATGCCGTTGCAACGCATGAGCCGCAAACTGCTGGAAAGATTGCCCGACAAAGTCAGCCGCGCACTACCACAAGCAACCTGATTCAGCATCGCAGTCCCTGCCACATCTGTTGTGAGTAGCCGATATAAATCAGGCTCTCACTGGTATACAAGTGTTCCACGGTTATGGTTTAATTGACTACAACAATAACACCATAACTAGGGACCTTACCATGCAACAAATCCAACGTTTAATACCTCTCTTTTTGATTACTATCGGGCTAAGTGCCTGTGGTGGTGGAAGCGGAGGCAGTAAATCAACCAACTCCAGCGCGGCCTCTGTACTTGCATCGTCAGTAGTGCCAAGTTCAGTGGTGGCAAGCTCAGTGGTGGCAAGTTCAGTGGCTCCATCATCAACCGCACGTTCTTCAGTGGCACCTTCATCCGTGCCCACCTCATCAGTTGCACCCAGCTCCACACCGGCATCCTCTGCACCGGCCAGCAGCTCAAGCTCTATCGCTAACACAACTATCAACGTAGATATGACCAGCGGCTGGCGCGGCAATGGCGAGGGAAACTCCGGTGTCACGTTTAATAGCGATGGAGTCAGCTTTACCGCCAGTGGCGACAATATTGGCGCAGTCACCGATGTTGCCAAGCCCATCAAGCTGGAAGAAGCCGTCATCTCCATGGTGGTAAATGTCAGCAGTGAATTCAAAGCCAGCGGTGCCAGTTTGCAACCACTCGCGCAAATCAAAGGGGGAAGCTGGCCGGGAGAATGGGGCTGCTGGTCAGGCAATGAATTACTCACTGCCGGTACCGATGTCACTATCACCTGCACCATCAGCGAGGCCGATAAAAAATTCGACCAAACCGATAACGACGTACAAATCGGTGTTCAAGCCAAAGGCTCACCCGCCGGCGTTGTTACCATCAAAAGCGTCACCATCGCGCTCGCGCAAACGGCTGCAAGTTCCAGCTCAGCAACCAGTTCAACCGCCAGCAGCATTTATTCGGCCGGTGTTAACAGCCTGCGCGATCTTGCCAGCTTCCCGATTGGTGCTGCGGTATCCAATACCGATTCCGCCACTTACAACATTTTGACCAACGCCTCTGAACAAGCGGTGGTGGAAAAACATTTCGATCAAATGACCGCAGGCAACATTATGAAAATGAGTTACTTGCAGCCGACGCAGGGCAACTTCACATTCACCAATGCCGATGCATTTGTCGATTACGCCAAGAGTAAAAATATGACCGTACATGGCCATGCGTTGGTGTGGCATTCGGACTATCAAGTGCCATCGTTTATGAAAAATTGGTCAGGTTCCGCTGCCGATTTTATTACCGCGGTTGAAGCGCATGTGACTGCCGTAGTCGATCATTTTGAAGCGAAAGGCAATGTCACCAGCTGGGATGTAGTGAACGAAGCGATCAATGACAGCAGCCCGGCAAATTTCCGCACCGACTCGGCGTTTTACACCAAAAGCGGCAACAGTGCGGTATACATTGAAAAGGCATTTCAAGCCGCGCGTGCAGCAGATGCTAATGCAACGCTGTATTACAACGATTACAACATCGACCAGAACAACGCCAAAACCACCAAGATGATTGAAATGCTGACCGACTTCCAGGCGCGCAACATTCCTATTGATGGCGTAGGTTTCCAAATGCATGTGTTTATGGATTACCCATCAATCGCCAATATCAGTGCAGCCATGAAAAAAGTGGTTGATAAAGGCCTCAAGGTAAAAATTACGGAATTGGATGTAGCTGTCAATAATCCGTACAACAGCGGCTGGCCGGGCAACAAAATTACCACCTTCACTGAAGCGGCTGCACTCGCACAGAAAAAACGTTATTGCGAAATTGTAAAAGCCTATCTGGATACAGTACCTGCCAATTTACGCGGTGGTATTACTGTGTGGGGTACCACCGATGCAAGCACCTGGTTAACCACCGCGACCGCAGCCTACAACGGCCAAGCAATTGCCTGGCCATTGCTGTTCGATAACAACTACAACGACAAACCCGCACTGCGCGGCTATGCCGATGCATTGCAGGGCAGTGCGTGTAATTAATTGTTAGCACTGCACTAAACACTCTCACAGTGGGCAATCATGCAAGTGATTGCCCATTTTTTTCTTCGCATGAGGTAAATAAATGAATACCAAATCACTGAGCTGTTTTTTAATCGCCAATGTTTTTTCATTAAGTGCATTTGCGAGTGATTCGCCAACGGTAAATTTTTACCAATTTACCTATGAAGGAAAAGATACTGTCTTTGCACAAAAACCAGCACAAGGCCAATTTCAAAATCCGGTGCTTGCCGGGTTTTATCCCGACCCCAGTATTACCCGCGCGGGCGATGACTATTATCTAGTGACCTCTTCGTTTTCGTATTCACCCGGCGTACCCATTTTTCACAGCAAGGATTTGGTGAATTGGAAATCGCTTGGCCATGTATTGGTTACCCCTTCGCAATTACCACTCTACAAGCAAAAAACCTCACGCGGCATTTATGCACCCACAATCCGCTATCACGAGGGAACGTTTTACATGATCACCACCCTGGTTGATGTACGCGGCAACTTTATTGTCACAGCAAAAAATCCCGCTGGCCCCTGGTCTGAGCCCATTTTGCTGCCGGAAGTTGGCGGCATAGATCCGGATATTTTTTTCGATGATGATGGCCGCGTTTATATCGCGCATAACGACGCCCCCATAGGTGAGCCACTCTATGAAGGCCACCGCGCAATTTGGTTGTGGGAATTTGACCTTGAGAAGCAAAAAATTATCAAAGAGTCTGGCCGCGTGATTGTAAATGGCGGTACCGATCTAGCCAAAAAACCGATTTGGATTGAAGCTCCACACCTCTACAAAATTAACGGTTGGTATTATTTGCTCTGCGCCGAAGGCGGCACCGGTTACGAACACAGTGCAGTGATATTCCGTACCAAAGATTTAAGCAAACCGTTTGAACCTTACAAAGGCAATCCTATCCTGACCCAACGCGATCTGGATATTAATCGCCCCAACCCCATCACCACCGCTGGCCATGCCGATATAGTGCAAACCACAGAAGGTGAATGGTGGGCCGTATTTTTAGCAACACGTGCTTACGATAAAACCGCCTACAACACTGGCCGCGAAACTTTTTTATTGCCGGTCAATTGGAAAAACGGCTGGCCCATGATTTTGGAACAAGGCAAAGAAATTCCCTACCAACTTGATAAACCCAAAATGTCAGCTGCAACATCGGCCAACAACAAAAACATTGAACCTATGACCGGAAATTTTATCTGGCAGGATAATTTTTCCGGCAGCGCATTGCAGCATCATTGGGTCAGTTTACGCACTGCTGATTCGCCCTTTTATGCATTGAAAAATAATCGCATTCAATTACAGGCATTAAACGTAACACTGGATCAACTGGAGCAACCGGCATTTCTGGGCCGTCGCCAACAACACACTCGCTTTAGTGCCAGCACCCAATTGGATGTACCTTCTGAAAAAAATCAGGCTGGCAAAGTCTCAGCAGGAATCGTCGCACTGCAAAGCGAAACGGCGCACTATTATTTTGGTGCAACCACCATCAATGGCAAAACGCAGCTGTTTATTGAACAAGCCAATAAAAGTGCACCGAAAGTCATCCGCACATTATCGCCCACCGATCTTGGCAAACCTTTGCAGTTGGCGATAGAAGGCGATGCAGGCAAGATCAGTTTTTACTACCACAATAAAGATGGCCATAAAAAACCGGTGCTGGAAAATGCCGATGCAAAAATCCTGAGCACTGAAGTTGCTGGCGGATTTGTCGGAACACTACTGGGTATCCACGCGAGGGCAGAATAATGCGCAGACTATGCTGTTTATGGTTAATCCTATTACTTTCCCCCAGCTGTTTTGCGCTGGGGGAGAAATCCTGGCTCACTGAAAACGCGCACAACAATGTGGTGTTGACGGACAAAAAAGTGGTTGCCGAATTAATTATCGACAACCATGATTTTCCGGGTGTGCTGCGCGCTGCGCGCAACCTGCAAAGTGATATTGCAAAAGTCACCGGCCAAACACTTCCACTTAATCATCAGCCAAACGGCAAGAATATCCAGGCCGTCATTATTGGCACCCTGGGCAAAAGCCAACTGATCGATCAATTAGTTGCTGCAAAAAAAGTGGATGTGAGCAATATTCGCAACCAGTGGGATGCCTACCAGATACAAGTGGTCGAACAACCATTGCCTCAGGTGCAGCGTGCGCTGGTGATTATTGGCGCAAACAAACGTGGGACTACGTACGGCATTTACAGCTTGAGCGAACAGATCGGCGTATCGCCCTGGTATTGGTGGGCAGATGTACCTATCGCTAAAAAAGAAAAACTGATTATCGATAATAAAACGCACATCGTTGATATGCCCAAAGTGAAATACCGCGGTATTTTTCTAAACGATGAAGCGCCCGCACTCAGCAACTGGGTCGCTGAAAAATACGGCAATTACAATCATAAGTTTTACGAAAATGTATTTGAATTATTGCTGCGTTTAAAAGCCAATTTTTTATGGCCCGCGATGTGGAACAATGCTTTTGCCGATGATGACCCGCAAAACATGATCCTCGCCGATGAATACGGCATTGTAATGAGCACCTCGCACCACGAACCTATGATGCGCGCCGACAAAGAGTGGAACCGCTACGGCAAAGGCCCGTGGGAATACTCCAAAAACCCGGAAAATTTATATAACTTTTGGGTGGATGGTGTTAAGCGCAACAAACCTTACGAAAGCATTTACACCCTCGGCATGCGCGGCCAGCAAGATGAACCCATGAGCGAAGGGGAAAACATCGGCCTGCTGGAAAAAATTGTGCGCGACCAACGCGAAATACTTACCAATCAATTTGGCAAAAACCAGCTCACCCAAGTTCCGCAAGTCTGGGCACTGTACAAAGAAGTGCAGGGTTTTTATGAGCGCGGCATGCGCGTACCTGATGATGTGATTTTGCTGTGGTGCGATGACAACTGGGGCAACATCCGCAGGCTGCCATCACCGGAGGAGCGTAAGCGCGCCGGTGGTGCCGGTGTTTATTATCACTTTGATTATGTGGGCGGGCCGCGTTCGTATCGCTGGATCAATACCGTTTCCATCGCCAAAATTTGGGAGCAAATGCATCTGGCTTACACCTATGAGGCGAATAAAATCTGGATCGTAAATGTGGGCGATTTAAAACCCATGGAATATCCGATTGAGTTTTTCCTGCGCATGGCATGGAACCCAGAAGCCTGGCCTAAAGAGCGTATTCCGGACTTTGCAGAACTCTGGGCCGAGCGCGAATTTGGAAACGCTTTCGCGAAAGAGATTGCCGACATTATGACGGGTTATACCCGCCACAATTTGCGCCGCAAACCAGAGCTGCAAGATGCAACGATTTACAGTCAACTACATTATGCAGAAGCGGATCGCATCACCGCTGAAATACAATCCTACGCAACTCGCGCCGAAAAAATTTACGCGCAACTCCCCAAAGAAAAGCGCAATGCGTTTTATCAATTAGTGCTATTCCCCACCAAAGCCAGCGCGACAATTACGTCGCTTTACGATACCCAAGCCAAAAACCATTTGTATGCGCAACAAGCGCGCGCCACTACCAATACCTACGCAGAAAAAGTGCGCGAATTATTTGCAGCAGATGCCGCACTGGAACGGGAATATCACGCGCTCAACGGCGGCAAGTGGAATCACTTTATGTCGCAGCCACATATTGGTTACAGCAATTGGAACAACCCGCCGGAAGATACCCTGCCCGTTGTGCACATTTACGAGCCTCACAGCGCAGAAGAAATGGGCATCGCCGTTGAAGGCATGGCATCGGCCTGGCCGAGCGCCGGTAATTATCAGTTGGGGCGTTTTGATCCTTTTGGCAAACAATCGCGCACACTCACTATTTTCAATAAGGGTAAAAAATCGTTTAAGGCTCTTGCCCAAACCAGCCATCCTTGGATTATAATAAATCATACTAGTGTACAAGTTGATACTGAGGCACAGCTGCACGTCAGCATTGATTGGAGCAAGCTCCCCCAAGGTGAGCACACCGGCCGTATCCAGATCACCGGAACTGGCTGGGGCGGTGCGAGTATTGGTGTGAGCGCATTTAATCCAGGCATCAAAACCACTGCACTGAAAGGCAAAGGTTTTGTGGAGGCCGATGGTGTTGTTGCCATAGAAGCGGAACACTTCCAGCGGCAAAACACAGTGACGCTGGATGATGGCCGCACACTGCGCTGGGAAAAAATTCCCCAGCATGGGCGAACGCTGTCATCACTGTCGGTCTATCCCATCACTGACCACCATTTTGCCAATGCAAGCGATGCCCCTTACGTTGAATACGATTTTTTCACATTAGATAAAACCGATCTCAACATAGACGGCGTGTTTGCGCCCAGTTGGCCCATGCTGCCCGGACAAGAACTGCGCTACGCTATTGCGATTGACGATGAGACACCGCAAGTGGTGAGTTTGACTGCCGATATGAGCAACGCCACCTGGGAAGAAACCGTGCGCACCGATGTACGCGTCACCAGATCTACACACAAAGCCATTACCGCAGGCGCGCATACATTGCGTATCTACAGCCTTGATCCGGGTGTAACCCTGCAAAAAATAGTGATTGATACCGGAGGTCTTTTGCCCAGTTATTTAGGGCCGGAGGAAAACCGCCGATATTAATAGAGCCATTGATTAAAGCGCCGGTGCAAGCCGCGCGCTAACCAGCAGAGAAGCCGTTGAATGAAAATTGTTGATGCAAAAGTAATTGTCACCTGCCCCGGCAGAAATTTTGTCACGCTCAAAATTACTACTGACCAAGGTGTTTACGGTATTGGCGATGCAACACTCAACGGCCGCGAAAAAAGTGTGGTCTCTTATTTAGAGGATTATTTAATCCCCGCGTTAATTGGCCGCGACCCGCAACAAATTGAAGACATCTGGCAATTTTTTTATCGCGGCGCTTATTGGCGTCGCGGGCCAGTGGGCATGACCGCACTTGCCGCAATTGATGTTGCACTCTGGGACATCAAAGCCAAAATGGCGAATATGCCGCTGTATCAATTACTGGGCGGAAAAAGCCGCGAGCGCATCCTCACCTACACTCATGCCAACGGCAAAGATCTGGATTCCACACTCGATGCTGTACGCAAGGCGCGTGAAAAAGGTTATCAGGCCATTCGTATCCAGTGCGGCATTCCCGGCATTGAAAAAACCTACGGCGTTTCCAAAGGCGATAAAAGTTACGAGCCAGCAGATTCGGATTTACCCGCAACCGAAATCTGGTCAACTGAAAAATATTTGAATTTTATTCCCGAAGTCTTTGCCGAAGTACGCAAAGAATTCGGGAACGATATTCATTTATTGCACGATGTGCATCACCGTTTAACACCCATTGAAGCGGCGCGTTTGGGTAAAGATCTGGAGCCCTACCGTTTGTTTTGGATGGAAGATGCAGTAGCCGCGGAAAATCAGGAATCGTTTAAATTGATTCGCCAACACACCACCACGCCACTCGCGGTGGGCGAAGTATTTAATTCCATTCACGATTGCCGCGAGCTAATCCAGAACCAGTTAATTGATTACATCCGCACGACCATTGTGCACGCAGGCGGCATTACCCATGTGCGTCGGATTGCGGATTTTGCCAGCCTGTTTAATGTGCGCACCGGTTTTCATGGCGCGACCGATTTATCACCGGTGTGCATGGGTGCTGCATTGCATTTTGATTACTGGGTTCCCAACTTTGGTATTCAGGAACACATGGCGCACAGCGCACAAATGGAAGAAGTATTTCCGCATGCGTATCAATTTGACCGCGGCTATTTCACACCCGGTGAAGCACCTGGCCACGGTGTGGATATCGATGAAAAACTCGCAGCAAAATATCCTTACAAACGCGCGTGTCTACCTGTCAACCGTTTGGAAGATGGCACTCTCTGGCATTGGTAAATACAGGGCACACCCGTCCATTACATATTAATAGTGAGTGCATTATGAAAAAAATGATTATCACTTTAGGTATAGGCGCAAGTCTGCTTGCCTTGGCAGGATGTCAGGATAAATCTGCTCCTGAAACCAATACATCATCATTTCTTACCCAGCCGTTGATCACCGACATTTACACTGCCGATCCATCGGCACATGTCTTTAATGGCAGGATTTATATTTATCCGTCGCACGACATTGATTCAGGTATTACCACCGACGGTGAAGGCGATAAATTCGATATGAAAGACTATCGCATTTTTTCCATGGATGAAGTGGGCGGCGCGATTACCGATCACGGTGAAGGGCTCAAACTGGAAAATATTCCCTGGGCAAGCCGCCAGTTGTGGGCACCCGATGCAACGGAAAAAAATGGCAAATACTATTTGTATTTTCCCGCAAAAAATAAAAGCGATATTTTTCAAATCGGTGTTGCGATAAGTGATTCACCCACCGGGCCTTTCACCGCAGAACCTGAGCCAATCAACGGCAGCTTTAGTATCGATCCAGCGGTATTCAACGATGATGACGGTGCTTACTACTTATATTTTGGTGGCATCTGGGGCGGCCAATTACAGCGCTGGACAACCGGCACTTACAACCCGGACGATAATTACCCCGCTGCAAATGAACCTGCACTCAGCCCTAAAATCGCACGCCTGAGTGATGACCTTGTGCAATTTTCCGAAGCGCCAAAAGATGTTCAGATTCTTGATGAACAAGGCAATCCGCTCTTGAGTAGCGATACAGAGCGCCGTTTTTTTGAAGGGGCATGGGTGCACAAATACAACGGCAAATATTATTTTTCTTACTCCACAGGCGACACCCATAAGATCGTTTACGCTGTGGGTGAGTCGCCCTACGGGCCATTCACTTATAAAGGTGTAGTGCTTATGCCAGTGCTGGGTTGGACTAACCACCATTCCATTGTTGAGCACAACGGTAAATGGTATTTGTTCTATCACGATTCGCAACTCTCGGGTGGCAAAACCTATTTGCGCAATATTAAAGTGACTGAATTGGTGCACAATGCCGACGGCAGTATCCAAACTGTGGATGCCTATTTCGAGTAAACCGATTTACTGCCTGACAATACAGGCTATGCACAACAAAAAGCCCGGCCAGATTTTTCTGTTCGGGCTTTTTGTTTTTCACATGCTCTTTTGCGGTTCATGTTGCTCATGAGAAAAATTGACTTTTATCACACTTAGGTGAATATTATTCGCGCAGCAAAACTCCCGTTTGCTGACTAATAATAATTGCCCAGAGAGATAACAACTATGGATAAGCTTTTTCGTCATACAGCGTCAACAGTATTGCTACTTGCCTGCGGCCTGATGGCACCGCTGGTGAGCCAAGCGCAAGACAATGCAGCACTAAACCCCAACTATTTTTATTTAGTGAAAGGTGAATTAATCCAGCGCAGTATCGCGCTGGGCGACCCCAGTAATTGGTACACCCCACTGAACGGGCGAGAAGGAAAGTCGGCAAGTGGAAAAATTGAGGTGTCACCTACGGACTTCAAAGGCAAAGGCGATGCAATTCAAATCACATGGTCGCCGCGTAAAAAAGACGTAGGCAACTTTTCGCTATCCGGAAGCACTGTCGATTTATCCAAATTCAAAGATGCGGTGTCACTCACCATCGACATGAAGGTGGATGTTAAACCGAGTAAAGACGTGAGAATTGGAATGGGTTGCGGTTATCCTTGCCAAGCCGATATTTCGATTAACGGCATGATCAAATCCATGCCCAAAGGTGAGTGGTTTTCACTACCCATTCCGCTTAATTGTTTTAAAAGCGATAACTTTGATTTAAGTAAAATCGCCAGCCCATTTTCCATAACAACTGACGGAAAATTTACCGTGAGTATTACCAACATTCGTTTGGAAAAATTACCGGAGGGGGAAAAAGGCTGCGTAGAAGAAGCACAGCCTTAATCATTTCTTGAGAGAAATTTTTACCTCTCAATGTGTAAATTGATTAAAAAAACTAAGCCTTGGCGAAGGCGTTGATATTGAACTCTTCGCCATGGGCTTGTTTATCGGCGTGATAAGACGAGCGAACTAATGGCCCACAAGCCGCGTGTTTAAAACCCATCTCTTCCGCAAGTTTAGTGTACTCATCAAACTCATCCGGATGAACGTAACGAGCAACCGGCAAGTGATCTTTTGATGGCTGCAAATATTGGCCAATGGTGAGCATATCGATATCGTGCTCACGCATGTGTTTCATCACTTCAATAATTTCTTCTTTGGTTTCACCCAAACCCACCATCAAACCGGATTTGGTCAACACATCCGGGCGGCGCGCTTTGTATTGCTTGAGCAATTCCAATGACCACTCATAGTTAGCACCTGGGCGCGCCTGGCGATACAAACGCGATACCGTTTCCATATTGTGGTTGAACACATCGGGCGCTTCTTTTTCCAGAATATCCAAAGCGATTTCCATACGGCCGCGGAAATCAGGCACCAACACTTCTACTTGCAAATTCGGACTAAGCGCGCGCGCTTCGCGAATACAATCCGCAAAATGTTGTGCCCCGCCATCGCGCAAATCATCGCGGTCTACCGAGGTAATCACCACGTATTTCAACCGCATTTCCGCAATGGCTTCTGCCAATTGGCGCGGCTCATTCACATCGAGCGGATTGGGTTTGCCGTGGCCGACATCGCAGAAGGGGCAGCGACGGGTACAGATATCGCCCATGATCATAAAGGTGGCTGTACCACCGCTGAAACATTCACCCAAATTTGGGCAATTGGCTTCTTCGCATACTGACGATAATTTGTTTTTGCGCAGAATGGATTTGATGCGATCCACCTCTGGCGATGCGGGAATACGCACACGGATCCAGTCAGGCTTGCGTTGCACTTCATCGCGATCAGTCGCAATGACTTTTACCGGAATGCGCTCTACTTTATCGGCATCGCGCAGCTTTTCGCCCTGCTTGTAGCGCTCGGTACGTTTGACCGGTTGCAGTTCGGGGACAAAGGTAGATACGGGTGGTAGATCTGACATAAAGAAGCTCTTTACTGATTCTGCCTCATCGGAGGCACAGAGGAAGTCGGGTGAGGGATTCACGGCGTGTCGCACAAGCCCTTGCCCGGCTCCCGACCAGAATTACGTGGCGCGCATTGTACAGGTTTCGTAGCCCAATTTCCGCGCAAATTCCGTAACAAGTTGGTCTTGAACCTGCGCAAGAGTGGGTGGATTGGGAATAAGATCGCGCATTTGCGCCATCGCCAAGCCCTGATAACCACAGGGGTTAATTCGTCCAAAAGGCGACAAATCCATATCCACATTCAAGGCCAAACCATGAAAACTGCAGCCGCGACGCACGCGCAACCCGAGCGAGGCAATTTTATCGCCATTCACATAAACCCCCGGCGCATCCGGTTTGGCAGCGGACTCAATGCCGTAATGCGCCAAGGTCGCAACGATGGTTTGCTCGATGCGCGTCACCAACTCGCGCACCCCGATATTCAGGCGACGCAAATCGAGTAGAGGATAAGCCACCAGCTGGCCGGGGCCGTGGTAAGTCACTTGGCCACCACGATCCGTTTGCACCACCGGAATATCGCCCGGAAACAACAAGTGCTCCGCCTTACCCGCCTGCCCTTGGGTAAACACCGGCGGATGCTCAACCAACCAAAGCTGGTCAGTGGTATCGGGCGTGCGTTGGTTGGTGAAATCGCTCATTGCCTGCCAACTGGTTTGGTAATCCTGCAGGCCGAGGCGAACAACCTCAAGGGTTAAACCTGCCAAGTTACATCACCATCTTGATCATACGATTGAGGCGCAAATCTTCATGAATCGCCGTCAGCTGCTCAACACCGGTAGCCGTAATCCACACCGTCAGGGAGCGAAAGCTGCCTTTGCTGCTCTCTTTCACCGTAATGCGGGTCTGGTCAAAACCGGGCGCATGGCGCTCCATAATCTCCACCACATAGGTATGCAGCTCGGGCGTTGCATCACCCAACACCTTGATCGGGTAGTTTTCGCAGGGAAATTCAATTTTTGGGGGTTCTTGCTGGGACATAACCTGATAAACCTATAAACGGAACCTGTAAGCGAGAGGCAAATTATACCGCTTAGATGGGGGCAAAATCCCGTCTGACAAGCCTCAAATGCTGCCTGTTTGGCTATTCATCCCTACCCTTATCCGCTATCCTCGCCGCTTGCATGATTACCCGCCAACAATAATTTACACGACATCGCCCACTTGGTGCGCTGCCCGCTGATGTAGAAGGACAACTGGACTTGTTACTCGATACCCGCCATTCGCTGGAAACGCCCGAGGGCGCATTGTTGCCGCTGACACCCGCTGGTTTCGGGGTGCGGATTCTGGCGCAAACGCTGGATATTCTGATCCGCTTCGGCATCACCGCCGTGATCTTCATCGTGTTGTCGTTGCTCGGCCGCATGGGTACGGGCATCGCGTTGATCCTCACGTTTTTACTCGAATGGTTTTACCCCGTCTTTTTTGAAGTGACGCGCAATGGCCGCACACCCGGTAAAAAATGGATGGGAATCCGTGTGGTCAACGACGATGGTACCCCGATTACTTTTGGCCCATCGCTGCTGCGCAACCTGCTGCGCGTGGTGGATTTCTTGCCGATGATGTACCTGACCGGAATTATCGCCAGCCTGTGCAACCGCCAGTTCAAACGCTTGGGCGATTTAGCCGCTGGCAGCATGGTGATTTACGAAGCGCCCGCCGCGCGTGAACCCAGTTTTGAAGTGCGTGGGCAATTGCCGGTGCCTGCTGATTTTTCTACCGATGAACAACGCGCCCTGCTCGCCTTTGCCGAGCGCAGCAAATTTTTGTCGGCCGAGCGCCAAAGCGAACTCGCCGTGATTCTCCAACCCGTGATTAATGCCAAAGATCCTGTTATCGCCATCAAACAAATGGCGAACACTATGGTTGGCAAGCAGTAAGTCAGGAACGTATTAATGAAACAAGGACAATTCGAACAACTTTACCAACCGCTCTGGCAAGTTATCGAGCTGCAAATTATCGAGCTGGAAAAACCCGATGGCCGTTTAAAAGGTGCAGAGCTTGCGAGCTTTGCCAGCCGTTATCGCCGCCTGTGCCATTTCCATGCGCTAGCCAAAGACCGCCATTACTCAAGCCATTTGGTGGATAAGTTGGGCGATCTTGTGGTGCGCGGCCATCAACAGTTGTATCGCCGCAAACAACCATTTGTGCAACAGTTCATTAGTTTTATTGTGGCGGGATTTCCGCAGTTGGTGCGCGAACATCAGGCCTATATCTGGTGGGCGACAGCACTTTTATATGTACCGGGTCTGCTGATTTTTTTGGCCATTTTATGGCAGCCGGATTTGGTGTACACCGTTACCTCTCCGGATCAAGTCAGCAGTTTTGAACACATGTACGATCCGCAAAACCGCACGCTCGGTAGCGCGCGCGAATCCTCGACCAATATTGAAATGTTTGGTTTTTATATCAGCAACAATATCGGCGTTTCATTCCGCACTTTTGCATCGGGTATTTTATTTGGCGTAGGTTCGATTTTTTTTCTGGTGTACAACGGCCTGTTGATGGGTGCAGTCTCTGGCCATCTCACCAACGCCGGTTTCACTGAAACGTTTTTTACGTTTGTGGTTGGCCACGGCAGTTTTGAATTAACGGCCATTTGTATTTCCGGTGCAGCCGGTTTGTTGCTTGGCCATGCATTGCTGGCACCGGGAAATCTCACCCGTATTGAATCACTCAAGCGCGCAGCGGCAATCGCAATCAAACTGGTTTACGGCGTCATTATCATGTTGGTGATTGCGGCTTTTATTGAAGCCTTTTGGTCATCCAACAATATTTTGCTGCCTTGGCAAAAATACACAGTGGGCGGTTTTTTATGGGCGATTGTGATTGGCTATTTTGTTTTTAGCGGGCGCAATTTTGCACCGCGCGCAGAAGCCAATTCTTCCCGTGATACGGGAGGCGCGCAATGAATCTGGATCAGGTCACTATCGAGATTCGCCCTCGCAGTGCATGGGAAGCTGTCGATCTGGGAATTCTCATGACGCGCCATTGGTGGTGGGCCATGATGAAAGTCTGGCTGCTGGTGAGCTTTCCTTTTTTTATTCTTGCGCTGTTAATTCCCACTGAAAATTGGTTGTGGGGCGGATTATTTTTATGGTGGTTCAAACCCATTTATGAGCGCCCGTTGCTGCACCTTATCAGCCATGGGGTTTTTAATGATCTGCCCAATACAAGCAGCACGTTAAAATTATTTCCCACGCTTGCAGTGAAACAACTATTTTCCAGTCTGACCTGGCGTCGCTTCAGCCCTACCCGCTCAATGGATTTACCCGTGCTGCAATTGGAAGGATTAAGCGGCGAACGCCGACAAGACCGTTTAAGTGTGTTGCACCGGGAAGATTCATCACCCGCTAGCTGGCTCAGTTTTATGGGGCTGATGATGGAAAACCTGTTATGGATTGGCATGATCGGATTGCTATGGGCGCTCATTCCTAATGAGATTCATATCGAGTGGGCTAATGTCTTTTTTGATCAAGAAGATTCTGAGTTAAACAGCCTCAAACTGGCGGTGTGGTACATCGCACTGGCGTTTACCGCGCCTTTTTATGTCGCATGCGGTTTTGCCTTGTATTTGAATCGCCGCATTAAATTAGAAGCCTGGGATATCGATATTGCATTTCGCCGCATAGCCAATAAACGCCGCACTGCTACAAACCTTGCCAGCCTCATATTTGCGATGTGTTTGGGTCTTGGATCATTTTCGTTGGATGCACAACGCCATGCCTATGCGGATGAACAATTACCCAGTATTGACCAGGCAAATAATACCGACGTTTATAAAGGCGAACCCGTCATTGAAAAACCGGTGGGAGAATTTTCCGAGATTAATCGCACGCAAGCCAAAGATTCGATAAAAGCGGTGATGCAACAGGAAGAATTTAGCCGCAAAGAAACCCGCCGCACCTTAAAACTGGATGACGACGAGGAAGACCCCGAAACAGAACCCTCCGAGTTCTGGGAAAAAGTATTTGATTTTATGCGCAATTTTGAAGGCTTTCTGGCTGCTGCCAGCCTGCTGGAAATTTTGTTGTGGTGCGCCGTTATCGCGCTTATTGCGTTTGTTATTTATCGCTACCGCCACTGGCTAGCTGCAAACTTTGTGCGCGTAAAACCTGCAGCACCACAACGGGAAAAACCCACAACCTTATTTGGTATGGATGTCACACGCGAATCGCTGCCGGATGATATCAGTGCAAATGCACTGCAGTTATTGCGCGCTGGCGATACACGCGCGGCACTCGCATTGCTCTACCGTGCAAGCTTGTTTCATTTAATCCACACCGGCGTTGATATTCACGATGGCCATACCGAGCGTGAATGCGCGCAATTAATGTGCGAGCATTTTGCCAATAACCAACCAGCGCAAGCGCGCGTCGATTATTTTTCCCGCCTCACTCGCACATGGCAACGCTTGGCATACGGGCATTTGTTACCCGATGCAGAACAGGCGGAACAGCTTTGCTCCAGTTGGAATCACTGTTGGTTGCGCGATAGCAACACCCAAGGAGCGGCACAATGACAGATAAGCATCCGCAGACCATGCCTGTGCAACACAAAATCGTGATTGGGGCAATGCTCGCCCTCATTATTGGTTTGGGTTATTGGTGGTACACCACACTGGAGTGGGAAGAAAAAGAAATTGATTTAGGCTATTCCAAAGAAGCACTGCAGAACGATTTTCTCGCTGCTGAAATTTTTCTGCGCAAACATGGTGTACAGGCGATTACCGTTAAAGGCCAAAGCCTGTTGGACAAACACAGCTGGCGCAACCTCAAACTTGGACAACAAGACACAATTATCCTGATCAATGGCCATAAAATTCTGAATCAGGAACGCTACGACGCACTTTATGAATGGATCGAAAACGGCGGCACCTTAATTACCTCAACCCAAAATCCTTTTATCGGTGCGCACACCGATGAAAATGATTTACTGCTGGACGATTTTAATATTGAACCCGGCGTGCCAGAGTGGGATGCCGATACACTCGACCCAATGAAAAAACTGGCCGACGAATTGGAAAAAGCCGTTGAAGGCGAAAAAGATAAAAACGATTCCGACACAAAAGCAGACAAGCATCAGGACGAGAGTGATAAAACCAATAAAGATGCAGGTAATAAAAATACAGACACCAAAAAAATGGCGGAAAACGCCAACACTAAAAACAAAAAAACCGAAAAGCCCGAATACTATTATCGCTGCGGATTACACAAAGACCCTACTCTGGTTAACTTTCACAGCGAAGAGAAGCCATTGAAATTTGATTTTAGTTCAGCCACACCGTTTATTTATTACGACTATACCGAGCACACTGACAACACCAGTGAACCTGAGGAAGAAAGTGAATACAGCGATGAAGATCGTGATGAATATAGTGAAGCAGACAGTGACACGGAAGATAGCGAATACAAAGAACGACACGAACATCTGCTGTATTTCGATGTAGGCCAAGGCGGTATAACCATCACCAGCGACAATTTTATCTGGGCAAACAAACGCATCGACTGCCGCGATCACGCTTTTGCGCTGTGGCGTTTAGTCAACCCCGATGGCCGCGTGTGGTTTGTGGTAAATCAGGATGCACCATCGCTTGCCGCCATTATCTGGCGCAATGCCAGTTATGGGGTAATAGCAGCCCTGCTCGCATTGGTATTTTGGCTGTGGGCAAAAAGCCAGCGTTTTGGCCCGGTATTTACGCTGGAAAAAGCCGGGCGACGCAACCTTGCCGAACACATTTACGCAGGAGCAATGCTGCTCTGGCGGCAACAGCAACACCCGCAGTTATTAACATTATTGCGCTCCGACATTTTAGAGCGTATCGAACAGCAACACCCCAATCTCAGCCAGCCCCAAGGTGATGAACGTATTGAGTTTTTGCATCAACTCACTGGCTTGGCACCGGGCGCAATTAAACATGCACTCTTTGCCGACAATTTGCAGCACCCACAAGAATTCGCAACCGCTATCGCACATTTGCAAACCATCAGGAAGCAACTATGACTGACATAAATAACACCCACGACAGCATTGATAACAAAAGTACGGACACGGAAGAAAGCTTGCAGAACCGTTTGCAACAAGCGAGCACGGTTGCCAATAATTTATTAAATGAAATCAAAAAAAATCTGATCGGTCAGGATGCAATCATCGAACAAGTGCTGGTTGCATTAATCGCGCGTGGCCACGTATTAATTGAGGGCGTGCCTGGCTTAGGAAAAACCCTGCTGGTGCGCAGCCTTGCAAAATGCTTTGGCGGACAATTTACCCGCGTGCAATTCACACCCGATCTAATGCCCAGCGACGTCACTGGTCACGCCATGTTTAATATGGCAAAACAGGAATTTGAAATCCGTCGCGGCCCTGCGTTCACCAATTTATTATTAGCCGATGAAATTAACCGTGCGCCCGCCAAAACCCAGGCAGCATTATTGGAGGTAATGCAAGAAGGACAAATTACCATTGAAGGGCAATCGTTCAAAACTGGTGAGCCCTTTATGGTATTGGCTACGCAAAACCCGATTGAACAGGAAGGAACTTACCCGCTGCCAGAAGCAGAGCTTGATCGTTTTATGCTGAAAGTGATGATTGATTATCCGAGCGAGAATGATGAACAAATTATGTTGCGCCAGGTCAGCTCACAAGCACAAGGCGGTTTTGGTTTGGAGCAGATACGTACACTGTTAAAACCGGCACATGTATTAAGCCTGCAAAAAATTGCAGAACAAATTACCGTAGATGACCAAATTTTGCAGTACGTGGTAAAACTGGTACGCGCCACCCGCAGCTGGTCAGGCATTTCTCGTGGCGCAGGCCCACGCGCTTGTATCGCACTACTGTCAGCCGCGCGCGCTTACGCACTGCTCAATAGTAATTCGTTTGTAACACCGGATGACGTAAAAGCCATGTTCATTCCTGCGCTGCGCCACCGCATTTTGTTATCCCCGGAATTAGCGATTGAAGGCGTGGCCGCAGAGCGCATTCTGCATAATATTTTGTTGCAAGTTGAAGCTCCCAGACACTAATACGCAACCGCTTCGCATATGGCACGTTTATGAAAAGACAATGGATTCCCAATTCACGCTTGATAATCACTTTCGCCCTGCTAGGGGCGATGGTATTTATCAACGCGTTCAGCACTCACTATTTTCAACTGGGTGTGCCGGGGTATTTGCCACAAGGATTACTGATTGCACTCGTTGTTGTAAGTTTATTGGATTGGTTGTTATCGCGCCGTTTGCCACCGGTTGAAATTTCACGGGAGATGCCAGGCAATTTAGCCGTGGATAAATGGACTGAAGTGAAATTGCGCATTCGCCATCAATTTACTGAAGCTCGCCAGATCCGTATTTTTGATAGCGTCCCCAGCGATGCCAATTACCAGCATTTGCCGCTGTCAATTGAATTACAACCTAACCAGATCAGCGATACGCATTATCTATTGCGTCCTTTGGTGCGCGGCTCATTGCAACTGGATAAAACCCATATCGAATTCAACAGCCCGTTGGGATTATGGAATATCCGCTATTGGGCAGGAGAACCCACAACTGCCAAGGTGTACCCTGATTTTGTTGCTATTGCGAATTACGCGATTCTCGCGACTGAAAATCACACCAGTCAAATGGGTATTAAGAAAAAACAACGCCGTGGTGCGGGCATGGAATTTCACCAACTGCGCGAATATCGCCAAGGCGATAGCCTGCGCCAAATTGATTGGAAAGCCACATCGCGCAGACAAAAATTAATTGCGCGCGATTATCAAGATGAACGCGACCAGCAAATTGTATTAATGATTGATAGTGGCCGCCGTATGCGCGCCAAAGACGATGAGCTCAGCCATTTTGATCACGCACTGAATTCATTGTTGCTTGTTAGTTACATTGCTTTACGCCAAGGCGATAACGTCAGCCTGATGAGTTTTGGTGGCGATGCCAACAACCGCCATCGTTGGATTCCACCACAAAAAGGCGTTGATCGTGTAAAGGTGCTATTGAATGGCATTTACGATTTGCACGCCCAACAATCCACTGCTGACTACATAACCGCTGCCGAAAAACTCTCGGTTCTGCAACCCAAACGTTCTCTGGTTATTCTTGTCACCAACTCGCGCGATGAGGACAACAGTGAATTATTGCTTGCGGTGAATCTATTGAAAAAACGCCACTTGGTGATGGTTGCCAACATCCGCGAACATATTCTAGACCAACTCGACAACACACCGGTGCACACTTTTGATGATGCGCTTACTTACGCTGGCGTGCGCCGCTTTTTACACGAGCGCAATGAATCCCATAAAAAACTCACCTCTGCGGGTGTATATGCCATTGACTGCACAGCTAACGAATTAGCCGTGCGGGTATCGAATGCTTATTTGGAAATTAAGAGTGCGGGAGTTTTGTAAAGCAGTCAGTAATAGGCAATAGCAGGCCTATTACAAATAGTTTCAAATGACTTAACAGTCATCCGTTTTTTTACTCAGAGCATTGATTAATATTTACAGGATCACTTACCGGAAGTGAAGGCAGTTTAATAATTAATTGCCCACCTATTTTCTCTACTACCAATCGATTCCCATTTAACTCCCAGCAGCTCTTCGTTTCGCCATAAAAGCGAACTTCATAGCTACGTTTTTTTGGCGCTCCCATATAATCACCTTGAGCTTCGCTAATACGCAGTGATTTACCTTTATGGTCATAAAAGAACTGGGTGCGCTGCAATTCTCCGTTGCGGTAACCCTCACTGCGATCATCATCTTCAATCAGTTCTGCACTGGCATTCGCACCAACATAAACATCCAAAAATAATTTTTCTTTGTTAGCAAATGCAGTTGATAGTGCGTAATCGTAACGAGGAATAATTGCTCCCAGCTTCACATAAAGGGGCAAAAAACCTTCAGGTATTTCGAGTTTAATAACCCTATTACCACGGACTACCTTTTTACTGTAAAAGTCATACCATGAGCCCGGCGGAAGCCAGAGTTCTTTTTGATTACCGCTGTCCGCATGTGGAGCAACCAAAAAACTATCGCCCCACATGTATTGCAAATCGTATTTCCATGCATTTTTATTATTTTGGTAATCCAATAACATGGGGCGCGCCATAGGCCCCCCTGTTGCTGTAGCAATATGAGCAGCTGTGTATATGTATGGCATTAGCTCATAACGTAGTTGTGTATATCGTTTTGCAATTTCCTGATTTTTCAACGATCTATCCAGAGGCCAACGCGACTGACCCATACCGTGAGGTTTCCAGATAGGCGCAAAACTGCCAAAAGCCATCGCCCACTTTGCATAAAGATTTTCATCTGGTCCCATTTTATTATTCCAATCATAAAAACCTCCCGCATCGTGCCCCCAAAATGGAAACCCGGACATTCCCGCTAATTGCATTGCCCGAATTTGCGCTTGCATGTCATTGTGATTGGGATATATGTCACCGCTCCATAAACTGGCATAACGCTGAGCCCCGGCCGTCATACCTCGAACCCATACATAAGGACGTTTATTGCGTAATGCAGACTTGTCCCACCCCTCTTGTACCAGTGCTTTGGAAATCAGAAAAAACCAATAGTTGCGCATTTCCGCCCAGGATCGCCCGCTTGCAAGTTTCATCGCGTCTGGCGCAGCGCCCATCTCATCAAATTCATCAATCCACAATGCATCACCGGGAAATTGTAATTGTGGATCTAATGATTGCTGATAAAAAATATTCCAAAACCATTTCCGAAATTCAGCGTTAGTCAAATCCGGAGCGCTACTACTGAATTCGATATTTTCAGGGTTTTGGATATTAAATTCCGCTTTCCAGCCGCGACTGAATTGCGCTATGCAGCGGTTAATATCCAGCGTGCTAATTAAGCCATTCGCTTTCAACCACTGTGCATATAATTTTGGATCCGGATAACGCTCCTGATCCCACTCCATACGCGACTCGCAACGTTTACCACCACCAGCACGCCAGCGGTTATCGTTAATCACATGATCCAGTGGGTAACCTGCTTTGCGATGATGGGTTATTTTTTCCTGCCACCAGGATTGATCCGATGGCGTGGATGAATCGTGATCATGCCCCTTATCGGACAATTGCAAACCAAATACTGCTTTCATGGGTAGGCGTGGGCGACCAGTCAGTTGGGTGTAATTATTTAAAACCTGTTTTAGCTCTGGGCCATCTATATAAAAATAATCCAGCTGCCCACCAAACCCATGATCATCCAGCACTATGCTGTAATCATATTTGCGATGGCTTTCGGTGTTCGCAGAAAAACTGAATTGATTACTAAACGTAGAATTTAAAAAAACTCCATAACCTTTACTGGACAAATAAAAAGGAACGATTAATGGAGCTTGCTGGATTTGCGCTTTACCGTAATTGCGACCAACCACTTTTCCGCGCAAATCAATACTGGATTCCCTTCCGTAGTAACTATGCCCAAGGCCGGTGAAATGCTCCGCTGCATCTGGTACAAAATGTATCCCCATTCGACGCCCTTGCCACCATGCTTTCTCCTCTTGCAGCACTGTTTTTTTCTTCCGAAAAAAAGTTAACGTCAGTGTTTTTTTATCAACCGTAATTTTTAATGTTGGATTTTTAGGGCTAACCAGATTCCAATTTTCGGTCAACTCCTGCATGCGAAAATCACGAGACCAATCGTGGCGCTCTACCATTTCATAGTGATCATCCGGTAGGAAGTTTTCGCCAGTACGAATACGCTGTACACGAACGATAAATTCACCATAAGGGGTTATTCGAAGCCGCTCACCATTACCAGCAACAAATACATAAGCCCCATTAACCTCAACGGGGTTATTGGTGGCCGCATAAGACGAATGAACTAATATGCCATTCAAAACCAATACCCAAAATGGGACACAAAATACAGACCAATTTTTGGGGTTCGCGAAAAGCATCATTGCTCCTTGGGAATATCAAAGACCTGAAAATAAACAACACTAAAAAATAAAAGCTATCCACCTTTAACAGCAGATAGCTTTTACATGAAGGAATAAAAATTAACGCAAGAACCCTGCAATACCACCCGAACTATTCCCATAACGCGTCCAATTCAAACCAAATGCTTTGGCAATATCCAAATACAAATTTGACATGCCAGTGTTGTTTGCATCGATTGCAGTACCGGAGCGGAGGGCATTACCTGCACCGCCTGCGACATAAATACCGGGATTTTCTTGTTGGTGGTTGCCACCACCGACTTCGGACATTACTAGAATTAAGGTGTTATCCAGCAAAGTTCCGCCGTAGGCTACATCGGGGCGGGCGGCAAGTTCGTCCATTAAGTAAGCAACCATAATGTTGTACCAACGGGTTTGTGCATCGAACAATGATGATTCATTGTGTGAGCTGACATGGCTGCGGGTTTCGTTGTAATTTAATTTTTCACCGGAACCGTAATCCCCCATGTAAGGGCGAATACTGGGGAAATTAATTTTAAGTGACTCATCTTGCGCGCCCATAAATTGGAAGCTCGCTGTGCGTGTGATATTTGCCTGAAATGCCATGGCGATATTACGCATTTGCGCTTTGGCAATTGCATCGGCATCGTCGTCAATACCGGTCATGCCGATGGTGGGGCGGGCAAAACCTGTGCTGCCGATATCCAATGTGCCCGATAATGTATTTTGATAATAATTCAGGGCTTCTTCGTGCGTTAATAATTTGCCTTGTTGTTTTACGTTCAATGTATTGGCTTGCAATACATCCAAATTTTCATGCAAGGCTTCCAACACTTTACGGCGGCGCGCAGCATCGGGGTCCGGCGTTCCGCTACTGCTACCAACAACGTCGGCGAGCAATGCGTCGTACACCTGCTGTGGATTATCTGACACCTGAATTTTATTGCGGTTTTTATCGGTAAAGGGCATGTATTCCGCACCCTTTGCTTTGCTCGACCAAACACCTACATGCATGTTTTTTGTTAACCGCCCACCAAGCGCTTCACCAATGGCAACATCAAATGTGGGTGCGTATTCCTGCCCACCGGCAAACACACCGCGACAGGCTTCAGGGTGACCGGAGCTGCCGCCGTGACCGTTGTAGGTTAAATTTTTGATCGGCACTAATTTTGTGATATGCGCATTCAAGTGTTGTAACGGGCTGGTCGCAAAACTATTCGCCCCTAAAGCACCCACATTGTATGAATGCCATTTATCGCGCACACACCCGTTAGGGTAATACACCATCACAAACCGTTTTGCACCCGCCGTTTGTGCAAATACATTCGATGACAACATAAACTGACTAGTGAATGCCGTAGTCAAACCCAATTTGGCAATAGTGCGCAAAAAATCGCGACGCTGCATTTTATTTTTTAATAGATTCATAGTGATGCCCGCCTCGATTATTTACGCAAAATATAATTTTTGGTTTGGGTAAATTGGATCATCAAATCCAACATGCTGGCATTGCTCGATTCTTTAAATGTTTTACCAAAAACCTGTAACGTACAACTGTCGGTGACATCTTCCAGTTGCCCACGCGTGTAGCGATACCACTGGCGCACATAACAAGCTTTGGCATTGGAACTGCCTGCAATCAAACCCGCCAATTCATCCATGCCGTGATAAGGCACCACAGGCTCTGATTCGGACAGATAGGTTTCTGCTGAATTCAAACTGCCGATATAACCTAGCGAATTAATCGCCTTAATCAAACCGTTGTCGGTTTTTTCCGATGTGACATACAGCCCCAGCGCATTGTAATTTTCCAAACCGAAACCGATGCCATCGATGTATTGGTGGCAAGCTTCACAACCTTCTTTTAAGTGCGCGTGCTCAAAACGTTCACGCACTGTCAGGCTTGGATCTTCCTGCGGTTTCAATTCAGCACCGATAGGTGGCGGAGGGAAGTCCTGACACATCAGATTGCGGCGCACAAACAAACCGCGTTTTACCGGATGCGTTTTTTCCGATGCCGATTGAATGGCAAGAATACCTGCGTGACCCAAGATACCGCGGCGCTCTGCATTTGCTGCGTTGTAATCCACACGTTGCACACCACTGCCGCCGGGCCATGTCAATCCATAATGCGCAGCCAGTTGTTGACTCATATAACTGTAATTGGCGGTGAGTAATTCGTTGTAACTGCCTCCACCAAAAACAGTGCGCTTCACCATCTCAATGGTTTCGTTTTTCATATCGGCTTTGAGGCTGTCGCTGATCGCGGTGGATTTAATATCTTTCTCCAAATCCAACCAACCGCGAATAAAACGCTCAAATGCAACTTGCGCTTTGGGGTCTTGCAACATCTGCGCGACCTTGGAAGAAATTTGCTGCGGCGTACTTAATTGGCCTGCATCCGCTGCTGCCATTAGTGCAGCATCCGGCGTGGTTGCCCAATAGGTGTACGACAACATGGCAGCGACTTCGTAATCGGTCAGCTCGTAATAATTACCTTTTAATTCTCCCACTTCCGAGCGATACAGCATTGAAGGTGAGGACAATATCGCCGTGAGTAATGCAAGGTTTCCTTGCGCCGATTGCAACGTAACTAATTTATTCACTTCCGTTGCACTGAGTGGACGACGATACGCGCGCTTGCCAAACGTTTGCGCAAAACAGGTGGCATTACTACAGCCCGGCGTGAGGCTGTAAATATTACTCACCATGGCCGCCGCCGCTTCTGCTGCCAGCACATAACCTTTTGCGTAGTCGTTGGTGAATACCGTGTTGGCATTGGTTTTAAAACCATTCACTGGCAAATCGGCAGGAATACGGCCAGTGGTCACGTCAATATTATTCGCAAGCCCTAATAAATCGCGCACTGAATTGTTGTATTCCAATGTGGATAACAAACGGAAACTGCGGTCTTGCGGAATCAGGTCATCCAAATTTTCCGCATCGCAAACGCCTGCCGGTGGAATAAATGCTTCGGCAAAAATCATCGCCGCAATACTGCTTGCGCAAGTGCCGGTACAACTGCCCACATTGCCTTTCGGCATGTTTGCCGCGATGTAATTCGCAAGGCTGGTTTGTGTGTAACGCGTTTGCAGATCCAGCAATGAAGGCGAACCATTGCCATCACTACCATGACAACCAATACAACCCTGGCTTTGGTAATGACTGCGCGCGACCTGATGTTGGTCGGTGATGCTATCGAACACCGCAAGCAGTGTGAGCGATGCCGCATTGCCCACTACCATTTTTGTGATCGCGCTGTTGGCATCCAACAAATACGCTGCGCCTGTGCCTTCCCAATGAACAAACTGCATGCCGGGGCCCGCAGCGTTCGCTTTGATATCCACAAGCGTACCCGGCACAAATAATTTTCCGCTCAGGTTTGCGCTGTTTGCGATAGTGGCCGTGCCATTGCCCACCTGGATTTGCGTACCGGCCTCCACAACCGCAGACGCTGGTTCAGCCGCTAACCACGCAGCGTCATACCAACTTGGATTGGTTTGGCTCACGGTTAAATTTGCGGTTTGGTTTGCACCATTGTTGCTGAAAATAATATTGGTGTTGCCTGCCGTATTAGCCCACGCCTGTGGAATAAAAAGACGCAGCCAACCAGCACCGTATTTTGTTGCAACTTCTGTTGCGGCCGGGCCAGGCCACCCACCGGTGCGATTGGTTTCAACTCCATTTTGGTTGGTCCAAATATGGGTATTAACCGTCGCCCAGTTTGCAGGCTTTTTCACATAGACATATTGCCCAGCACCCAAACTGGTGACGGTATAAGTTGTGCTGAGCGTAGCGTAAGTCGCGGTGATAATTGCTGTACCGGCGGATGCGCCCGCTGTAATTAAACCTGTTGCAGAAACACTCGCCACAGCGGTGTTGCTGCTCGTCCAATTCACTTGCGATGTCATGCCTAGCAAGCCATCGCTATTAGTACCGACCGCAACCAGTTGTTGTGTCTCGCCTGCTTTAATGCGCAAATTTGCTGTACCGGTAATTGCCAATGCGGTGACCGGATTCGATGCAGGAATTACATCAAGTGTAATGCTCGCAGTGTAAGCATCACTGGTTGCCGTGATCGTCACCGAACCTGCGGCCAATGCAGTCAGGTTAATCGCTGCACCGGTTTTGCCTTGTGTGGAGATGACTGCAGGGTTGCTTGAACTCCAGGTAATAGAACCCGCAGCAGCCAGGCGTGTGCCGTTGCTATAAACCGATTCCAGATTCAAACCGACCACCTGATTAACCTCTGGCGATACTGTGGTCGCAGCAATTTCAATTCCTGTCTGGACAACATCAACACCCAATGCATTTATCCAATTACGGAATACATTTTCTGCGGCGGGATTAGTGGCAACCGATCCGTACGGCATGCGCATGCCTGCACCGGTTTGGTATTTATAAATATTGCTGTTGGCTGGAATACCGGGAACGATACGATTGTGTTCGTTCACAATTTTCATCGCTTCAAGCGCCGTTGAAAAACGCAAATCCATACCGCCCGAATAACCGGAATGGCAATGAGCGCAGTTGGTGTGCAAATAGGATTTTGCCCGCAACGTTAAATTTTGGTTTGCATCATCAGGTGCCGCAAATTGTTCGTAAGTGGTGGCATTGCCAATACTCGCAGTGAATAAACCAATTGTGTTCAACACATCCAATTGGTTGCGTGTCACACCCTGATAATTAAAATTGCCATTCAATTGCCGTGTATCTAACGCGAGTGGTGTGAGTTGTCCTTCGGCATTTTTATGACAACCGGCGCAGCTACTGCCCGTTTCTACTTTGCGCACCACATTTACCAAACCACCATCAGGTTCTACTGATGATTCAGTCACGAGTGTTGCATCAGTGCCGGTAGAGTTCCAACGGTAATTGGCCGCTTGCCAACCGGTTTCCTGACGGAATAACACGGATGTCGTAAACGGTTTTTTTGCAGTAGCCGATGTAGCGACAGACAGGTGTTTCACCAAGACAGAACCTACCGGCAAATTCCACACATTGGTTGGATCAAAACTGATTTTGCTTGCGTTAGGCACTACAACAAAGTGCCGCATGTTGCCGCCATCAAACCAACCACCGGTATTCACCTGATACTCAATAACACCTTGTGCCGGAATAACATTGGCGACATCAGCAAACAAACCCGTGGATGATAACGTCGGCGGAATTTGTGCGGAGGCAACGTCATCATCCACCACTTTAAAAATACTGGAAGGGCCACCCAATTCACGCCCGTGACTTGAAATCAGTAAATTCTTTTTCAGGTCTTTGCCAATTGATGAAATGTAGTGCGGAAAAGCTTCGCTGATTAATTTTTTGGCTTGGCCGTCATTACTTACTGACCACAAACGTTTACTCACGTAATCGCCAAAAATAAAACTGCCGTTCAGATTGGGCAAATCCGTTCCGCGATAGACAAATCCGCCAATAATTGAAACGCCCGACGTACGCCCATAACCCTCACGTGGTGGCACAAAATCAGTCGAGCAATTTTTTGCAGCATCGCCACCTAATGCACCGCGGTTACGTATGCCTTCACACACAGGCCAACCGTAATTTTGCCCCTTGGTGATGATATTGACTTCTTCGTAAGCAAGGTCAGTATCCTGCCCGATTTCCGTTTCCCACAAGGTGTAAGGCGCATCGGTATCGAACGACCAGCGCCAAGGGTTACGATGCCCCATGGACCAGATTTCCGGTAAATATCCGGCGCGATTAACGAAAGGGTTATCAGCAGGAACGCGATAATATTTTCCATTCACCGCCTGCGCCAAAGGCTCAATGCGAATAAATTTTCCACGTAAGGTTGTTGGGTCCTGCGCACTGTTATTAGTGCGACGATTGTAAGGATCACTTGGCAAAGGGTTTTGTGCAAACGCACTGTGACCGTAACCGCCCTCACCGATTCCCACATACAAATAATGTTCTGTGGGGTGGAATTGCATCATGCCGCCTTTATGATCTTCACCAATTTGCGGAATGCGTAACACCTCCACTTTAGCGCCAGCAGAAGTCGGGTTTGCAGGATTATCCACCGTCCAACGTTCAATAATCGCATCACCGGTTTTTCCACCGACTATGCCATCCGTACGCGGATAAAAATTATCGGTCTCACCAAAAATGTAATACACGTAAATAAAACCGTTGCTCGCAAAATAAGGGTCAAACGCCATGCTGAGCATGCCGCTTTCATTTTTATTGAGCACGGTGGATTTAATATCCAATAATTTACGCACTTCCGATGCGAGTACATTTTCTTTATTGGGGAATACGTAAATAGCGCCTTCTTTATCGACTACGTAAACCAGATCGTTAACACCATCGTTGGTCACCATTACCGGTGAAAAGAAAAACTCATTTAAGTTGGGATATGCATTTACGAAGCGATATTTACCCGCACTGACGGTACCAGTAATTGGAAAACCCAAAGGTGCATCCAGCAACGGACGCTCGGGCAATGCTTGTGTCGCGGCGACAACGTTAATCACCATCGTATCCGTTGCTGTACTGCCATCTGCGGCGGTCAGGGTGAGGGTTACTGTGATGTTGCCTGTTGCTGTTAATATCGGTGTAACAATTTGTTTGCCTGATAGTGCGCCTGTCCATGCAGCACTTGTCCAACTCGCCGTAACATAATCACCAGTTGACGCTGCCGCAGACAACGCTTGCCGTGTATTGATATTGGCTTTGCGATCCACTCCGGCATTTGCCACTAACTCTGCAGGCACACCACAGGCACTGGCGGTTTTCCAGCTCGCTGTACCAAAGTCATAACAATTATTCGGCGCAACAAAATTTAAATCGATAGTTTTAGGGTTTCCATTCGCGCTAAATACTATGCCAGCCGAGTTAACCGTACTCGCAAATTCATGACTGAAAAATGTTGGCGCAGCAATATTTTTAATCATCGCTGGGCCAGGCCAAGTAGAGGCTGTCATGGCTGGCACAACATTAAAATAATGGATATTGACCGAAGCCCAATTGGCCGTGTTTTTAAAATAAATTTTTGTTTTTGCTGCGGCAATCGAGCCGACAGACGAACTTACTGCAATTGATGACTGACTGGATAACGCTAACGAAGCGCTAGAAGAAGATAAAACCGACGAAGATGCCGCCAATGAAGAAGAAATTGAGGATGACGAATTCCCAGCAGAAGAAGACACTATTGATGAGGAAGAACTCGCTGAAGATGAGCTGACAGCAACAGTAAAACCACATTGAGACAGAGCTTTCCACACATTATTTTCATAGCAGGCTGCGCCAGTGTATTTAAGGTTGGCGGTTTGGTTTGCACCATTATTGCTAAAAATAACATCCAGCGATGTCGGCATTTGCATGCCGGAAGGTATCGATGCGGTGAAATCGTAACAATAAAAAGTGCCACGCTTGGTCATACTCTTACCGGGCCAAGCGGGCAAAGGGGTCACTGCGCCAGCGGGCAGAGGATTCCAAAAATAAATGTAAGGAGCAGCAAAATTATTGGGGTTATTAAAGCAAATATTGTTGGCAGGAATTGAAATAGGAAGTTTTGTTACCGTAATTGCTTTGGATGTATCGTTAAACGTAATTTTATAATCCCCATCGCCGCCAGTAATCAAAAAATCCTGTGCGGGATAGGCTTCATTCCAATTATCTGCATTGCGGCTGATTTTAAAACGCGGATTGATTCCAGCAAATGCCTGCTGGGTTTCCCACAAGCCTGTTGATGCATTTTTTGTCATCGCAGTTGCAGCCCAGTTATTGGGTGTACCGCGAAAATAACTATTGCTCCAAGCCTGTGCATGACTTGCCCGTGCATAAACTAACGCAAATACGATAACAAAAAGAAAAATGAAATAACGCTGCCATTTCCACGCGATGAGGAATGATGAAGTATGCATAGCATGTTTCCTAAGGCCAGCCAGGCGATAGGTACAACAACGCCCGGAATATTATTGTTATGTAATGTGAGTTATGGATGGCAAAGCAAACCAGTCGATGCGTTATGCACCTGAACCCATTCGCTGTGGTTTTCCAATTGAACAAAAAATCGCGCAGATCCCTGGCCGCACAACATAGGTGCAGCCATTGCCACTGAAACAATTTTCGATGTAAGAGTATTTAAAAGGCACCTTATTGGCGCGGGTGATACTGAATTCGCTATTTATTGTTGTATAAACTAATTTTTGATATTTAAAGCAATATTTATAAGATAACTTCAACAATAGAATAGGATTTAACCCTGATGTACCGCAATATGAATACGTATGCATTCACAGAAAATAGACTTATAAAAAAAGCAGCCGAAGCTGCTTTTTTTGCAAAATAATCACTAATGATTATTGCGGGGTTTCTGACTCTGTTGATTCCTCAACTGGCTCATCAGTAATTTCCTCATCAACTGGCAAGCCGTCTACGATAGCCTCATCGGTGTAGAGCGATTCATCGGTAGTGCTTTCTTCGGTGTATTCAGATGGATAAGTATCTTGTGTCTGCTCTTCAAATTGATAACTCTGCGCTGCCTGCATAGTTTGCAGGTATTGGTTGTATGCAGGCAATGCAACTGCAAAAATCACAACCAACATCAAGGCTGGGAAACCCAACGCCAATACCCAATGCCAGGTTTTATTCGGTGGTGTTTGCAAACCGTAATTATTGCGACCTGGAGTTCCTTTGAAAAAAATCAAAATGATCATCAGGTAAATGTTTGCGAAGGGCACCAAGGCCAACAGCCACATCCAGCCGGTTTTATTCAGGTCGTGCAAGCGCTGGATCATGATGATTACGCTAAATACCAGCATGGCGATGTACGCCACTACCATCACCGGAATACCAGCCCAAGGAGATACGAAATAACTTAATGCACCGCCGATAGCCAGAATTGCGTACGCAGCTAACGCAAGCAAGGCACCATGAGCCCAATAACGTAAGCGATTAACACGAGAGGATGGAGAGAAAAATTTTACTTCGCCGAATGATTGGTCATCAGTGGACAATTGACCTTCGGGTGTTTGGTAGGGATTAGTAGACACAACAAGCTCCTTGATCTGTTATTTGAGATTTCCGGTATTTGCCTTCCCAAGCAAGGCAAATACCAGATCAAGGATTCTAACGATCAACTAAATAAATTGCGAAAGAATAATCTTAGATTATCCATTAAGCGTGCAAAAAAGCCGGCTTCTTCGACAGCCTGTAACGCCACAATTGGGGTATTCACCAAAAGCTGTCCATCCAACTCAACAGTGAGATTACCCAACTCCTGGCCTGCAGCAATAGGCGCTTTGATGATTTCATTGATATGCATATTAGCTTGCAATGCTTGCTCGCGGCCTTTAGGCAACGTCAGGACAATATTATTAGGAATTCCCAACGTCACTTCTTGCGTTTTACCCGCCCATACACGCGATGTGCTGACTTGTTGCCCTGCTTGATATAACTGCTGGGTTTGGAAATAACGGAAACCATACGCCAACAGCTTTTGGGTTTCTGCTGCACGGGCACTCTCATTCTCGGTGCCCATCACCACTGCAATAAAACGGGTATTTTCACGTTTGGATGAAGCAACCAAACAATAGCCAGCTTCTTCGGTATGACCGGTTTTCAAACCATCAACCGTTTCATCGCGGAACAATAATAAGTTGCGGTTGGGCTGACGAATGTTGTTATAGAAAAAATGTTTTTCGGCGTGCAGAGGATAATGTGTAGGGTGGTCATTAATAATAGCGCGAGCAAGCACAGCCAAATCTTTTGCAGTGGTCAAATGCCCTTCAGCTGGCCAGCCGGTAGAGTTTTCAAAATGCGTATTAACCATGCCCAGTTGCGCTGCTTTTTGGTTCATTGCATCCACAAAAGCATCTTCATTACCTGAAATAAATTCAGCGAGTGCCACTGTGGCATCGTTTCCAGATTGGATAATCACACCACGCAGCAAATCGATCACCGAAACCTGGGTTCCCTCTTTCACATACATACGCGAGCCGCCCATTTTCCAGGCTTTTACGCTGATGTTAACCATAGTGTCTTCAGTGATACGCCCCTTTTCCAATTCGTCCACCACCAAATAACTGGACATCATTTTGGTCAGGCTCGCAGGTGGCAACCGCTGCTCGGAATTGTATTCCGCCACAATACTGCCGGTGGTTGCATCCACCAGAATATAACCTGTCGCCGCCAATTGGGGCGGGGCAGGAATCGCTTGCGGTTTTTGCTCTACCACTTGGCCGGGAACCGGTGTTGGCAGCGTTGAGGTAGGAACAGGCGTTGCAGGTTGTTGGGCATGGGCGATAACAGCGCCCGCGAGTAAAACACTGGAAACAATATTTTTAATCATGGATCAACACTCTGTAAAACAAAAAAGAAACAGGTAGCACTTATTGATAGACAACATGTGCTTCGAAAATTTTGAGTTTGGCTAATTGATCACGCGCATCTTGCAAACTTTTTGCGTCTTTAAATGGACCTACACGCACGCGATGAACTTGCTTGGGTTGGTTTGCTGAATTGATGATAACCGGATACGTCAGCTTGGCCCCAACACTCCCGGAAAATTGTTGGGCAGATGCTTTCTGGCTGAATGCCCCTATTTGCAAATAAGTACCCGCTGGCAGCGCCGACTCAACGGTAGCCACTGCTTTTGCATCGGGGCGACGCGGAATGGGTGCGGCATCACCCGGCAACGCAATTTCCACTTCCACCCTGCCCGTTCCGGTTTTATGGATACCAATGCGCTGCGCTGCGGCATAACTTAAATCGATAATGCGCCCCTGATGAAAGGGCCCGCGGTCATTGATGCGCACCACCACACTTTTGCCATTATCCAAATTGGTCACGCGGACATACGAGGGGATTGGCAAGGTTTTGTGCGCGCCGGTCATTGCGTACATATCGTAGCGCTCACCGTTTGAGGTGTTGTATCCATTAAATTTTTTCCCGTACCAGGATGCATAACCACGCTCGCGGTACGAGCTTTCATCTTTAATCAGGTGATACGTTTTGCCGAGTACAGTGTAAGGATTTTTGTTGCCTGCACGCGTACGTGTTTCATAGCGTGGGACAGCATCGGGAATGTGGGATAAGTCCACATCTTCATCGGGGCCAAAGTCTTTGTCGTGTTTATACCGACCTTCATTGGGATTGAAGGGTTCATTAGCAACCGGTTTTTTTGTTACCGGCTTGCTCGAACAGGCCACCATCAATGCACAACACAGCAATAACACAATACCTGCACATTTATGAATATAGCCTGATCGATGCATCAACATTATCGAGTCACCCCTGCAGTTGTTTTATCTGCGTTACGCATAGCTTGCTTGATTTCCAAACTTAAATCGTAAACTGCCATCGCATACATAGGGCTGCGATTGTAACGTGTAATGGTGTAAAAATTTTGCAAACCAAACCAGTATTCCAAACCATTGACACCATCAAATTCGATCGCAATTGCCGGAGCATTTTTGGAGACCTTAATTGCAGGAGCAATGCCCGCTTTTTTCCAGGCGTTAATATTGATTGCCGGTGGCACCACGGTATTGAATGATTCATTCGCCAACAACTGTTCACGCGCACGCGTCAACTTAGCGGGAATAACAACAGCTTCACCGGTTTTCCAACCGTGTTTTACAAAATAGTTAGCGATACTGCCAATTGCATCGGTTGGGTTATTCCATATATCGGTAAATCCATCGCCACTAAAATCCACTGCATAATTGCGGTAGCTCGATGGCATAAATTGACCGTAACCCATAGCACCGGCATAGGAGCCTTTAAATTCCAACGGGTTGTGTTTTTGCTCGCGCGTAAGGATTAAATAATTCACCAGCTCCGAACGGAAAAATGGCGCGCGCGGAGGATAATCAAATGCGAGAGTTGTCAGTGCATCCATCACATACCAACTACCGGTATTTTTACCGTAATTGGTTTCTACACCAATAATCGCCACAATAATTTCTGCAGGAACACCGTATGCCTTTTCTGCGCGCGCAAGTGCAGTGCGGTGCTCACGCCAAAATACAACACCGTTATCAATACGTAGTGGCTGAAGAAAAATCGGCCGGTACTCTTTCCAGGTTTTGGATTTTTCTGCAGGACGCGCAATTGCATCCAAAATAGGCTGGCGTTTTTGTGCCTTGCTTAAAAACTGGTTCACTTCTGCAGCGGTAAAACCGTGCTTCTGTACCATTTCATCGACAAATCCGGCCGCCAGCGGATGATTGCTGTAATCTGCAGCCACAGTAAAACTGAACCCTATTCCGGCAAAAAACGCCATCGCGTGTTTGGTCATTTTATTTGAAAAAGACAACATAAAACCTCAAGTGTTGTAATCATCCAAGCATTACGCTTGGGGAGTCATTACCCGTTTTTTCTCGGTGGATATCGCCATCAGAATGCCGAATCCGGCAAAGAGCGCCACAATCGCTGTACCGCCCTGACTGATCAGCGGCAGTGGCACTCCCACTACCGGCAGCATGCCCGATACCATACCCATATTGACGAATACGTATACAAAAAATGTTGAACTGACACTGGCGGCTAACAGGCGGCCAAAACTGTTTTGGGAATTCTTTGCTATCACCAAGCCGCGAATAATGACCATCGCATAAATCGACAGCAGCAGTATGACACCCAGCAAACCGAATTCTTCGGACATGACTGCAATAATAAAATCAGTGTGACCTTCAGGAAGAAAATCCAGGCGCGACTGGGTGCCCTCCATCCAACCCTTACCTGACAAACCACCGGAGCCAATTGCGGTTTTGGATTGGATGATATTCCACCCCGTCCCAAGTGGGTCCTGAGTTGGATCGAGCATGGTTAGCACCCGCTGGCGCTGGTAATCATGCAGCATAAAATGCCAGATCGGCCAAAGGCTGGCACCGAAGATAACCGCCGCCGCCGCGATATAGCGCCAGAGCAACCCGGAAAAAAACAGCACCATCACCCCTGAAGTTGCCACCAGAATAGAAGTTCCTAAATCCGGTTGCTCAATGATCAATGCGGTCGGAATACCAATCAGGACAAGAACAACCATCACCTGGGTAAAACGTGGGGGTAAAAAGCCACGGCTAAGATAAGCCGCAACGGCAATTGGCATCGCCAATTTCATCACTTCCGATGGTTGGAAACGGAAACTCCCAATTTGCAGCCAGCGCTGCGCCCCCATGGAGATGTCACCAAAAATGGTTACTGCCACCAGTAACAGAACGCCTCCTACATAAGCCACTGGAGCCATCCGGCGCATAAATTCCACGGGAATTTGCGCAACAATGAACATGGTGACATAGGCAATCATAAAAAAACTGGCCTGCTTTTCCACGCTGGGCAGATTGTGGCCGCTCGCACTGTAGAGCACAGTCAACCCCACCAGGGTCAAGAGCATGAGCAACACCAGCAGGAAAAAATCGATATGCAAACGCTCGGCAAGACGAGCGCGACGGCTGAAAGCACTGGCGGCTTCCGGCATGCGCCGTAAAAAATCTTGTCTACTCATGGTTTGCCTCTGGTTCAGTCACTGCTGCCGGTGCCGGTAAAGCACCCGCTTCCAAAGCCGCTTTGGCTGCTGCTTCAGCCTCTTTTGCCTCTCTTGCTGCTTTGCGTTCGGCAATGTAGTTGTTGGCGCGTTTGATAATCGCCGCGTGATGGAACCCCAGTGGCGGCACAAATTCATCCGCCTTGAGATAGTACCCAAGCAGATGGGCATCCATTATCCAGCGCGCAACCGGTGCCGCTTTACTGGAGCCGCCCTCGGCGTTTTCCACCATTACCGCTACTGCAATTTCAGGGGCTTCCAAGGGAGCAAACGCCACAAACAACGCGTGGTCGCGGTGGCGCTCTTTGAGCAAAGCAGAGTTGTACTTGGCATTCTGGGCGATAGCAACAACCTGTGCGGTACCGGATTTACCTGCCATACGATATTCCGCGCCCGGGCTCATGTAGCGATTGGCGGTACCACGCGGGCCATGTACCACTTCGGCCATGCCATCAAAAATCGCATCCCAGTATTCCGGCTTGGTATCAAAGGTATCCTCAGTGATTGGCTCAATCGGTTGATTGCCGATTTGCTTCACAAACTGCGGGCGATGGCGCATTCCACGGTTGGCGATAGTGCTGGTCATCACAGCCAACTGTAGTGGTGTAGTCAGCATAAAACCCTGGCCAATCGACACATTGACCGTATCGCCCGGATACCACGCCTGACCTTTAGCGGCTCGCTTCCACTCACGCGAAGGCCATATACCACGGCGCTCGCTGGGCACATCAATTCCGGTCAGGATTCCCAATCCGAAATAATGGCCATATTCGCTCATCCGGTCGATCCCCATCCGATTACCCAAGTCCCAAAAGTAGACATCGCAAGATTGGGAGATGCCAGTTTTGAGATTCACCTGACCATGCCCACCCCCGGTGACTTTAAGGCTCCAATCGCGCCACAAGCGGGAGTTGCCTGGCAAGGTGAAAACGCCGCGATCAGCGATGGTGCGATGCACATCGGTGAAGCCCTCTTGCAACCCGATTAACCCGATAACAGGCTTAACCGTAGAGCCAGGCGGGTACTGTGCTTGCAGGAAGCGGTTGAATAATGGCGTGTCTATATCTTCATTGAGATTTTTGTAATCGCGATAGCTAATACCCGTTACAAACAAGTTGGGGTCAAAACCGGGGTTGCTGACAGCGGCCAACACACCGCCGGTTTTGACATCAATCGCGACTACCGCCCCGCGACGGCCTTGCATAACAGCAACTGCCGTTTCTTGTAAACGGGCATCCAGATAGAGGTGTAAATCGCCGCCCTGTTTGGGATCAATTCGATCCAATACCCGCATAACGCGACCGCGCGCATTGGTCTCAACGTTTTGGCTACCCACCTGGCCAAGCAAGATATCCTCGTAGCTTTTCTCGATACCGATTTTGCCAATCGCATGAGTGCCCGAATATTTTTGCAACTGCTCAGGTGTGAACGCATCCATTTCTTTTTCACTGATGCGTCCGGTGTAACCAATCACGTGGGCAAACATGTCTTTGTATGGATAATTGCGCACCAGCTCCGCATTCACTTCAACACCTTCAAGCAGGTGCTGGTTTACGGCAAGGCGTGCAATTTCTTCTTCGGTGAGGCGGTAACGCAGAGGAACAGGATCGAGTTTATGGCGGCGCTGCTTTTGCGCTTTATAAAATTTACCCAGATCCGACGGAGTAATTTCGATCAGTGACTTTAACAATTCAACGGTGCTGTCAAGCTCAGCCTGGCTTGCACTTACCACAGACAAAGTAAAACTCGCCTTGTTATCTGCAAGCAACTCGCCGTTGGTATCAAAAATAAGTCCACGTGTTGGCGGTACAGGTTGTACGTGCACGCGGTTACGATCTGATTGGGTGGCGTATTCTTCGTAGTTGACTATCTGTAGATCGTAATAGCGATACAACAGCGTCGATGCCAACAGAAGCATAAATGCCGCCATCACCAGTACGCGATTGCGAAATATTTTTGCCTCGCGTTGATGGTCTTTAAACTGTTGGGCTTCTTGCATTATCGGGCCGGCGGTTCACGTCAATCGGGTTGATGGTTGATCTAACCATTTTTATTTATGGTAAGGGTGGTTCTGTAAAATCGTACAGGCTCGATAAAGCTGTTCAATCACCAGGATGCGCACCAAAGGATGCGGCAATGTCAGCGGTGACAGCGACCATTTTACTGTGGCCAATTTTAAACACGCAGGAGCCAAACCATCGGGCCCACCAATCAGCAGCGAATAATTATTGCCGCTCATTTTCCAGCCCGCGAGATTTTCAGCCAGTAATTCGGTGCTCCAGGGCTTGCCTTTGACATCAAGGGCGATGACTTGTTCATCTTTACCGCCCTTTTCAATCATCGCCAACATAGCTTCGCCTTCTTTTTCCATTGCTTTGGCGATGTCGCTATTTTTACTGCGCTGGGCGAGCGGCAATTCCACCATTTCTACAGTGACATCGCGCGGCATACGCTTGGCATACTCCGCGTAACCCGCTTCAACCCAATCGGGCATTTTGGTACCCACAGCAATAATGCGAATGCGCATGGCCGTTATTTATCCTGCACAGAACATTATTTTATTCTGCACAAAATATTATCCGCGGCTCGCTGGTTTCATCGACCAGAGTTTTTCCAGCTCATAATAATCGCGCGTTTCCTGTTGCATCACATGCACCACAGTATCGCCATAGTCCACCAATACCCAATCGCCTGTTTCAAGACCTTCCACACCCAATGCGCGGAAACCAGCCTTCTTGGTTTCTTCTACCAGGTTTTCAGCCAGTGAACGCGAGTGACGGCTGGAAGTACCGCTGGCGATAATCAAGGTATCCATCACATCGGTGAGCTCGTGAACGTCGAGCGTCACAATATTTTTGCCTTTGAGATTTTCAAGGGCGTCGATGATGGCTTTGTTTAAATCTGACATTCAATTACCTATACAAAAAATAAAAAAACAATGTTGCTAACACCATCAAATGGATTGTTAGCGATATAAACCTTCTGCGCGAATGTAATTCAACACTGCATCTGGCACTAAAAACTGTGGCGATACCCCCGCACCAATGTGTGCACGAATTTCGGTTGCGGAAATGGGCAACAACCGCGGCTGCAGAATAACCACATGCCCTGCTGGTGAGCTATGTATTGCGCCAACAGCGTCATCGCTCACAACTGAATGCTGCGCAACCCACTCTGCAAACACTCCACTTACCGGCAATTCCCATCCCGGGCGCGCCACTACAACCAGATGCGCGAGCCCAAGCAATTCTTGCCAGCGATGCCAGGTTTCCAAACCGACAAAACTGTCCATCCCCATACACCAACAAATACTGGCCTCTGCGCCCAATTCAGCGCGCAATTCACTCAGGGTGTCGTAGGTATAAGAAGGCTTTTCGCGCTGTAATTCGCGTGCATCCCAACGCAACTCCGCACAATCAGCAAGCGCCAGCTGCAACATCGCCAAACGCTGCTGCGCACTCACATCTGGCGATGCGCGATGCGGTGGGATATAACAGGGCACCAGCGACATCTCATCGAATTGCAGCTGCTGTTTTAACTCCAGCGCCAAACGCAAATGCCCAAGGTGAATCGGATCAAAAGTCCCTCCGAAAAACCCGATGCATTTACGCATAACAATTCAACCTGATTGTTCTCAACTGACTGCTCTAACTTGATGACGCTAAACGGATTGCCTTACACAAATGAGCGAAGCGCATTTATTGGCGAATGTGCCCATCGCCAAATACAACCCATTTTTGCGAGGTCAAGCCTTCAAGACCAACCGGCCCGCGTGCATGGATTTTGTCGGTCGAGATGCCAATCTCTGCACCCAAGCCGTATTCAAAACCATCGGCAAAACGGGTTGACGCATTCACCATTACCGATGCGGAATCTACTTCGTTAATGAAGCGGCGCGCGCGAGTGTAATCTTCGCTGACTATCGCATCGGTGTGTTGTGAGCTGTACTGGTTGATGTGCGCAATCGCCTCATCCAAACCTGCAACGATTTTGATCGACAAAATCGGCGCGAGATATTCGGTCGCCCAATCTTCATCCGTCGCGACATTTGCTTTGATGATGTCACGGGTTTTTTCATCACCGCGCAGCTCAACACCTTTCTCGGTATAAGCCGCCGCAAGACGCGGCAAAATTGCAGACGCAACTTGCTCGTGCACCAGCAGAGTTTCCATCGCGTTGCACACACCATAGCGATGAGTTTTGGCATTCATGGAAATGGTGAACGCTTTATCCAGATCGGCTTTATCGTCGATATAGACGTGACAAATACCATCGAGGTGTTTGATCACCGGTACTTTGGCATCGTTGCTGATGCGCTCGATAAGACCTTTGCCACCGCGCGGCACAATCACGTCCACAAATTGCGGCATGGTGATGAGCTCGCCCACCGCAGCGCGGTCGGTGGTCTCGATGACCTGCACCACATCTGCAGGCAAACCGGCGGCTTTCAGGCCTGCTTGCAGGCAATTGGCGATCGCACGGTTGGAATGAATTGCTTCGCTACCGCCACGCAAAATTGCGGCGTTGCCGGATTTCAGGCAGAGACTGGCAGCATCGATGGTCACGTTGGGGCGCGATTCGTAAATAATCCCCACCACGCCCAAAGGCACGCGCATCTTGCCCACCTGAATACCACTTGGGCGATAGCTCATATCGGTGATAGCACCACAAGGGTCAGCTAGCGCAGCAACCTGACGCAAACCTTCGATCATGCCATCAATGGTACCTGGCTTGACTGCGAGGCGGTCAAGCATAGCGGAATCAAGGCCATTGGCTTTACCAGCAGCAAGGTCTTTCTGGTTTTCAGCCACCAGCGTAATACGGGATTTATCCAATTCATCGGCAATCGCCAGTAGCGCTTTGTTTTTAAGCGCAGTTGGCGCGGCGGCAATTACACGGGAGGCAACGCGCGCTTTGCGGCCAACATCGGCCATGTATTCTTTGACGTTCAGTTCAGACATGAAACAACCTGTGCGGACAATTCAGAAAAATAGCGGCGATTATAACCCGAGTCGCGCCCGTTTTTGGGGCTAGCACTGGCTTTATTTCAGCAATTCACAGGCTTCTTGCCCCATTACTTGACTGGCTTATTGTGCGGATCGCCATTTACAGGCTTTGCGAAACAGGCCGCAATTTTGGTTATTGTCATTTCAGTTTTTGTTCAGATTGAAAGGCATAGTCTGAACTTGCTCCAGACAACACTGGGGCCTCCCTTACCAACACGAGATAACCATCATGAAAAGCCTGTTATTAATCAGCACCCTGGCCAGCAGCCTGTTGCTGGCTAACAACGCCTTGGCTGATCACAAGCATCACCATAAACATCATCACAAGCATCATGACCGCCACTATGAGCGTCACTATGAAGTGGTTGAATACACAGAATATGCACGCGTCGTATCCAGCCGACCGATTTACCGCACCATTGCAGTAGAGGTTCCTGTGGATTCCTGCCGCGTGGAAACTGTCGCCTACAGCGAACGTCGCGGTGGAGGGGATTCATTCAAAGGCACTGTCGTGGGAGGATTGATTGGCGCAGCCATTGGTAAGGAAATTGGCCACAGCGGCCATGCTACCGCTGCAGGCGGATTGATTGGCGCAGCCATTGGTAACGATATTGCCGGTGGTAGCCGCAGGGTGACCCGCTATGAAGACCGCGAAGTATGCAGCACCCGCTATCGCACTGAATACCAACGCGAACTGGTGGGTTACGATGTGAGTTATCGCTATGATGGCCGCATCTACCATACTGAGACACGCCATCACCCAGGCGACCGCATCGTTCATGTAAGAGGTCGCCATTAATTGCGCAACCGTCATGGGCAAAGGTCAAATTGACCTTTGTCCAAACACGGGCGATAGTGAAGGCAAAACGACTGACGATTGAAAGCCTTCTTGTTTGGGATTTGCCATGTTGTACTCAAAACGCTGCTGTTTTCGCTCCGGCTCCACTCACTGGATCACGATGTTAGCGATATCCGTTTGCCTGCTGACTGTGTTGTTGGTGAGCAAACCCGGAATGGCCGAGCCAGACTTAATTGGCAGCGACATGGGCATTTCATCCAGCGCCAGCGGCAATAATATATTCGAGGCCAATGAGGACGATACCCCATCGCCGCCACCACCCAAACTGTCCCCTGCCGAAGCCGCTGATCTGGTGCGCAGGAAAGTAGGCGGGCAAGTGATGAGCGTCAGTACCCAACAAAATGACTCTGGTGTGGTCTATGGCGTTAAGGTACTGAGCGCTGGGCGCATGCGTGTCATCCGTGTCGATGGCCAGAACGGCCAATTACTGAACCCATAAATCGCGAATCAATAAGGGTAAAACACTACCCTGTGTGTCGTTTTTAGGAATAACTCTTTTTAGGAAAGCCCTATGCGTATCCTGATTGTTGAAGATGAAAAACCCCTGCGCGAGCAAATCCTCAGTTTGATGGCGACTGAAAAATACGCCTGCGATGCTGCCGCTGATGGCCGCGAAGGTTTGTTTCTCGGCAGTGAATACGACTATGACCTCGCTATTATCGACTTGGGGCTTCCTCTGTTGGACGGTACCCAACTCATTCGCGAATTGCGTAGCAAAGAGCGCAACTTCCCTATTCTGGTGCTGACTGCCCGCGGCAACTGGCAAGATAAGGTCAGTGGACTTGAGGCGGGTGCCGATGACTACCTCACCAAACCCTTTCACCCGGAAGAATTGCGCGCACGTATCCACGCCTTATTGCGCCGCGCCAGTGGTCATGCATCGCCGGTACTGCGCTACGGCCCCATTACCATCGACACCAACGCCAAACGCGTACATCGCGATGACACCGAAGTCGATCTGACCAGTTTCGAGTACAACACGCTGACTTACCTTGCATTGCATGCAGGCAAAAATATTTCCAAGAGCGAACTGACTGAGCATTTGTACGCGCAAGATTACGACCGCGACAGCAACGTGATTGAGGTATTTGTCGGCCGTTTGCGCAAGAAACTCGATCCGGACGGCAGCCTGAACCTCATCAGCACCCAGCGCGGTTTGGGTTATCGCTTTAATCTCGATAAGCAGTAACCCCAGCAAGTAGTGAGAGTGTAGTGATGAGAGCACAGTGAGAGTCGCCCGGTTTTCCTCTATTGCATCGCGCCTGCTGTTGGCATCGGCGCTGCTGCTGCCATTGTTTTTGGGGCTGACCGGTTTTTTTCTGGATCGCGCATTTGAAAACAGCCTGGAAGTTGCCGAGCGCTCGCGCTTGCGTGGTCACGTGAATTTGTTGATGAGCGTTGCGGAACCGGAGAGTAAAAACTCCCGCATTGTAGGGCTGCGTTTACCGGTCACATTAAGCGAGGCCGATTTCGAACACCCCAACTCGGGACTTTACGGTTATGTATTTGATAGCCAGGCAAAAGCTGTCTGGCACTCCAACTCTGCTGCACTGAACAAGCCCCCCAAATACAACAGCATCGCCAAAAGTGACACCCCCGGAAAAATGCTGTTCAGCACCAAAACATTGGATAACCAATTGCACTTTATTGCGCGCTATACCGTTAATTGGGAAGACGCGCGCGGCAACCCCACGCCCTTTCATTTCGTGGTGGTTCATAGCGCCCAGGAATATCAGGCAGAGCTCAAAGCCTACCGCAATGAACTCTGGCGCTGGCTGGGCGCAGCAGGGGTATTTTTATTGATTGCCCAGACACTGATTTTGCGCTGGGGTTTACGCCCGCTGGGCAAACTCGCGCAAGCACTCAAAGCCATGCAAAGTGGCGATACCAGCAATATTGAAGGCGAGCACCCCAAAGAGCTGCAAAAAATCGTCAACAATCTCAATCAGGTATTGGAGCGCGAGCAGGCCTTACGCTTGCGCTATCGCAACAGTCTGGCCGACCTTGCGCACAGTTTGAAAACCCCGTTGGCAGTACTGCAAAGTAAGTTGGTAGACGGCGGCGCAAGTGATGGCGAGCTGCAACAAATTGCTAGCGAGCAAGTAGCGCGCATGAATCAGGTCGTGACTTATCAATTGCAGCGCGCTGTATCCAGCCAGCAAAAAGGCACCTTCCGCCGCACACGGATTGAACCCATCGCCCAGCGTTTATTTTCAGCGATGCAAAAAGTCTATGCGCAAAAACGCATGGAGCAGGAGCTGGATCTCACCCCCAATTCCATCGTCGCAGGCGATGAGCAGGATGTGATGGAACTGCTGGGAAATCTGCTGGAAAACGCGTTCAAATACGGCAACAAACAAGTGCGTATGCGCTCGCAGATTGCAGGCAATTTCTTGCAGATTGATATTGAAGATGATGGCCCCGGCGTTCCGGAAGACCAGACTGAACGTATTCTTGAGCGCGGCCAGCGGCTCGATACCTCCATTCCCGGGCAGGGCATTGGCCTTGCAGTAGCGGCGGAAATTGTGCGCAGTTACGAGGGCAATATCAGCATTCACCGTTCGGAATTGGGCGGTGCTTGCTTCAGTATCACCCTGCCAATCTTACCCAACAGCGATTAAATGCCAGCCAGTCCCCCCCCTGTTTTGTCGATAAAGTCTCCCATCGTGTAAGCCAAAGCTCACACGCGTACCGGTTATTCCTCACAACAACTTCCGCAACGCCGCACAGATTTCAGGGAAATTTGCGACTACTGCTTTTTTTGCGCACACCGGATACTGGCACCATCGGCTCAGGTGCTGTACGCAAGAAAACAGCGCGAGCGACAGGAAACAACCGCCCGGGACGGCACTCACAAAAAATGCTACCAAATTACGGGGTTTTGAAAATGTCATCCAGGACGTGTATTGCTGTCGATTCAACATGCGATTTACCAGCGAAATTTATCCAGCAACACAACATTGAAGTGCTGCCGATTTACATCAAGCACGCCAAAGGCCAGGAACTGGATTATCGCGATCCACAAACCATGCTGAATTTTTACAAAAACCATTCACGCGATGTGTACGGCTTGGCGCAGTCTGATCCACTTTCCGTCAATGACATGACAGACATTCTCAGAGATCGCTTGCTACCGAAATACGATCTGGTGCAAGTGGTGACCATCAACAGTAAAAAAAGTGATGTGTTCAAGCGCGTGTCAGAAGCTGCGCTGGTGAACGAACCCAAATTTCGCGAGATGGAAAAAAGCGAAGGCCGTTCGCCATTTCGTATCCGTTTATATGACTCAATGTCTATGTTCACTGGCCATGCTTTGCTGGTGTACGAATTGGTCAAACGCATTCAAGTTGATAATTTGCCGCTGAATAAATCGATCCGCGAAATCGACAATATGCGCGATCAAGTCTATGGCTATTTAATTCCGAACGATTTGTCGTACATGCGTGAGCGTCGCCATTTGCGCAAAGGTGACAACAATATTTCCTGGATCAATTTTAAATTGGCGAGCGCTTTAAACCTGCGCCCGATTGTGCAATTGCATCGCGGCAATACCGAAAAAATCGATACCGGCAGAGGTTTTTTAGGTGCATTGGAAAAATTGCTCACGCACGTGAAAAAACAAATTCAACAGGGTTTGACCAGTGAAGTAGTCGCGATGAGTTACGGCGGTTTGCTGGAAGAAATCAAAGACGAACCGATTCTGGTGGAGTTCCGTGAATTCTGTAAGCAATACAATGTAAAAACCATGCTGTCGATGATGAGCATGACGGGCGCTATCAACGTAGGCCCAAAATCTTTCGCGCTGTCATTTGCTACTGATAAAGATTTGGTTTGATTTTTTATTGTGAATATTCAAAGGACGGGCTCCGGTATTCCCTCGGAGACTCGCCGTAAATACGTCCCTGTAGGCTCGAATGCAGTATCCATGCTGCATACGGTCTCCGATGAAATACCGGAGCCCTTCTGAAAGTTATCCTCATGAAAAATGAAAACGCCCATCAGTTACCTGATGGGCGTTTTTGTTTTTCGCTCAATGCTTATTTTAGTCCATCGTTACAACAGACGTTTATTGCGGGAGCCTCCAGCGAACATTTGCCACTTGGAAAGTGACATTTTGTTGACCAAATACCGGCCACAGCGAGAAAGGTGTATTTACTTTTGTGATGTCAAAACCAGCTTTAGCTGCAATGCTCGCAATAGGCACTGTGATGGTATGCCAATTGTTATCCGCCGGTAGAGGAACAGGTATTTCCTCACCTACACAAGGAAAACCACAATCAGCCTTCACAAGGAAGCCACTGGTATTACCTGTATTGCTTACCACTTTAAGATCAAACACCAGATCACCCTCGGCAAACGCACTCAGGTCTTTGGCACCACCCTGGATGTAGAAGGTGCCCATGCCGGTAGAGGTAAATGCAACCTGCGTTACCGTACCTTTATCCGGATCATTCACGGTCGCGTCAATCTGGATATTTTGACCATCGATCTGCCATACACCAAACCCTGGGTTACCCCAGTCTGCTGACAATCCACCCACAAAAACATCCATATCTTCGGTGATCGGCTCTGGCGGAACTACCGGCTTGATATTGCAATCGCCCCACTCTTCGCTGTCCTGGCAGACGATGCGGATATTGTTGAGCTGCACGTGCGCATTGCCGCCAACCGGCTCAATCACGAAGGGGTTTTTGATGCTCTTGAAATTCACCGGTGATGCATAGCCTTCGTTGGTATTGGGCAGCAAGGTGTAAAGACGCACAGACACTTCCGCCCATTCATTTTCCGCCGGGATTTCGATCTCGTGGTAGCTGTTGTTTGGATAACCACTGTCCAGCTTGATGCGCAACTTGGTGTTGGCATCGATATCCAATACCCGCATATCAAACTTGATCTCACCCAGGTTCGCAGCGCGGCCGTATTCGGTGATGGAACCACCAAAGTCGAGCGCATCTTCTGATCCGGCTTCACCAAAGATGATAAAGGCGTTGCTGATACCCGCAAATGCAAGATCCAACACTTTAGCCGGTTCGCCGCCAGGGCCATCGGTAATGTTTGGTTCAGTGACGGTGATGCTTGAACCGGCAGGGCACCAACCTTCCCACGTCGGGCAAGCATAACTACCCAGAGACATTGGCCCCGGTACCTGTGCACCATTGATATCAAATGACAGCGTTTGCAAACCGTCTTTGTACAACCAGCGGGTATCCCAGGTAGCCGGTGGCGGTGTGTCTTTGGCAATCTCGGTTGCTACCACACTGGGGTCAGCAGTCGGTGTTTCACAACCCTTACCGGTCACCGGATCAGCAGAGCATTCGTAGACTTTAACGAAGTCTACTTCCATGGTGACATTGTCAGAAGGTCCGAAGGTTGGATAAGGAACATAGCTGCCATTACCCAATGCCACGTTCAAAATCATGTGGAAAGGTTGATCGAACGGCTGGGCACCAGTGCCTACCTGATAGCCCAATTCCTGACCACCCCAGTAATAGATAAACCAGTTACCGCTGTTGCGCGCAAAGAGTACGTCATCCACATACCAGCGAATCTCGCCCTCTTCCCACTCCACCGCGTAGGTATGGAAATCATCCCAAATATTGGTTGGTGGTTCATAAGACGCGCCGCTGTACTGGTTGATAGGCCATGAATAGCCATAGTGCAGAGTGCCGTGGATTTCGTTGGCAGCACCGGTTGGTTGCGGGCCTGACACGCCTGGCTGGAAGGCTTCCATAATGTCGATCTCGCCACTGTGCGGCCAACCGCCATATTTGGTGGTATCGGTAGGCAGCATCCAAATCGCAGGCCATACACCGCCGCCAATGGATGGCATTTTCGCCCTGATTTCCATGCGACCATATTTCCAATCCGCCTTGCCTTTGGTGCGCAAACGGGCAGATGAATAATCCTTACATACCGAGGTATCCGCAGGGTTATAGCCAGGGTCTTCCTGATTCTTCGCTGGGCCGCATACATGACCTCTGATGGCTTTGATATTTAACAGGCCATCCGTAACAAAACTGTTGGCCGGGTTATTAACGTAGCACTGGGCCTCGTTATTACCGCCGCCCCAGCAGTTAACTTCGTGTTCCCACTTGGTGGAGTCGATACTGGTGCCTTCAAATTCGTCTTCCCACACCAGATTCCACGCCGGTGCACTGGAGCTGGCTGCTGAGCTGCTTGCAGGAGTAGAACTGCTGGCAACAGAACTTGACTCGACTGAGCTTGAACTTGCCGGGATAGAACTTGGGGCAACTGAACTAGCCGGTACAGAACTCGGTGCCACTGAACTCGGTACCACAGAACTGGGCGCTACCGAACTGGCAGGCACCGAACTCGGAGCTGTTGAACTGGCTGGAACAGAACTCGGTGCCACTGAACTGGCAGGTACAGAACTTGGGGCGGGCACCACTACAGTAGTGCTCGATGCAACACTGCTGGCAGCACTGGAGCTGGAGGATGATCCCGCATCGAGTGAAGTCTGCACCGATGAGGTTTGTGCTGCACTGCTTGAGCTGCTGCTGGAGCTTGCAGGAACCGGTGGAATCACTCCCAGCCCTTCGCCAGATTTTATTTGTTCGAGCAGGTCTTCGTAGCTGTCCAGATCGCCATCCGCAGCAATCGCTTCCTGCAAACGGTCCATGATTTGGTCATGGGCATCGCCAATCACAAAGCTGACGGTAAAGGGTGAGAAGGTTTCGCTATCCAGGGTATAGCCAGATTGGGCTAACTGGCGCGCCAACTCGGCTTGGGTAGACTCCAGAGTCGCCCCGACGGACTGCCAATCGCTGCTGTCGAACCAGGTTGCTGGCGATTGACCGCTGGCACCGGCAAGGATCAGATCGGTCAACACGGTGATGTTAACGTTGCCCGCGCTAGTGGCGTAACTGTGCAACACCACTTCCGGTTGGCCACCGCGAGCCTGTAATGCACAAGGCAAACTGGCTGTGGCCGGAATAGTGCCTTGATAACCGCCGTTAATGTCGGTGACGACTGGCGCGGTAAAACCGCTGCCATCGGCGCAACGTGCAACCACAGTGGCATTAGGTATTGCAGCACCAATGGCTACCCGGCCACTCAATACAACCGTTGCAGCAGGCTGGCTTGAGCTGGCATTAATGGATGATTCAGCCACACCTGCCGCGGAACTACCGGTTTGGGCAACTTTACTGGAGCTAGTGTTCTTGTTATCAGAGGAACCACCCCCACAGGCAGTGAGTGCAATACACACCACACTGATGTAGGAGATCAGAGGGAGAGAGAATTTCATTTGAGCCTCGATGATTATTATTAGCGTGACGTTCCCGACTAGTTTGTACTGGCTCTACTGGCCGTACTGGCAATCAGGCGCGGCGATACTCACATCGATTGGCGCGAAAATCGTCCCACATCAACTCAAGAATGAAATAGATACGTGCCACTTTGGCTGGGTACAGCATGGGAAAAACAAAAAACTCCCGCCAGTTGCCTGACGGGAGTTTCGGCTTATTAACCGTGCTGGATACTTATAGCGATTCGAGGAACTTGATCAAATCGTTGCGCTGCGCAGCAGATGCAGCGCGGTAGGCCGCCTGACTTGCCGCTGCTTCACCGCCATGCCACAAGATCGCCTCGTTAATGTTACGCGCGCGGCCGTCGTGCAATAAACGGCTATGACCATTGACCGCTTCGGTCAAACCCAGGCCCCAAAGCGCAGGGGTACGCCACTCGCGATTCAGGCTGGCGCTATTGGTGAGATTATCAGCCAAGCCCGCGCCCATATCGTGCAACAACAAGTCGGTGTAGGGCTTGATGGTTTGGCCACGCAGCTCCGCCAGGGGGTGACCGTAATCGGTGGTCATACTTGGTGTATGGCAGCCGCCGCAGCCCAGGTTAGCGAACACTTGCTCGCCACGTGCAACATCAGCGTTATTCACAGTTTCCGGACGACGCGCCGGTGCACCCAGCGCCTGCATATACACAGCCAACAGGTTAACGCGCGCATCGCTCAGCTCCACTCCGGCAGGGCCCGCATTGCGGCACGCGGTTTGGTTAGCACCACAGGCTGGCCCCTGCAGCATGGTAGTACTGACACCAATATCTTCATGCAATGCATCTGCAGTGAATTGCTCAAGAGTGGCGATAGTCGCTTTCCAACCAAAACGGCCGATGCGCTGCTCGCCGGTTTTCAGGTCAGACACCTGATTCGCGCGGCCAGAAATCCCATCGCCATTGCTGTCGTTCGGGTCATGGCGTTGCAACAAGGTCGCCTCAGGCACAGCTTCCAGCAAGCCCAATCCAACAATGGTTTGCGCCATACGGGGCGAGAAGAAGCTCACCGCACCACCGGCTTGATCCAACACTTGTACTGAGTAGTTAGGCAATTGCAATTGATACGGCGTGCCATCGTTAAAGGTGCCGGATACCGTCGTGTAATTCACATTGGTATTGGCCTCTGCGGGAACACCGCCATTGCGCGATTGCGGTTGCAACACCTTGCCAAAATAAGCGTGAGGTAAGGCATTGCCAGTCGCACTGGTTTGGCCAGAGCTGACTTTTACTGCCATGGTATCCGGCAATTGACCATTTACCGGTGCGGTGCCGCGACCATTATTGACGTGACATGCCACACAGGAATTGTTGATCGTCAGGCCAGTAGACAGGTTTGCCATTTCGGTAAAGTCAGGGTTGCCCGGCTCAAAGTGTTTGCCATCCACAAAACTGGTATGGAACAAGCGGCGGCCATTGAGGAAGCCATTATGGGTTTCCCAGCGGGTGTTCAGGGCTTCACGGAAGAACGATGTCCACTGGTACTCGTGGCGTTCCACAACAAAGGCACTTGCCGCTCCCGGCGTATATTCCAACACCTGGTCAGTGAACGTCTGGTTCCCCTCACGGTAGGTTACGGTCGCATTGTTAGCCGGATTGCTGATCAGGTAAGACGGCTTTTGGTAACCTTTGGCAATCGCTTGTGGCGAACGGATCGGCATATAGCCTGGGCCACTGGAATCCACCAACACACCCGATGTACTGATGACATTTTCCGGTGCGATGCCTTTAAAGGCGCGCACAGGCGGAGCGGTCGCAGCGCCACCGGATGATAATTTGGCATTCAACTCATCGTTATTCACGATATACAAACCCGGGCTGCCCAGCTTGATGCGGAACGTATCGGTGTAATACACGCGCTGTGCGCTGACCCGCGGATCTGTCTCGGTAAAGCCCAGCCATTGCTGGAATTCAAAATCGTAGAACTCACCAACCCGCAAGGTGGTTTGGCCTTCGCGTTCACCCGGTACAAAACGGGTACCCACACAGCGCCAGCGCTCGCCTTTACCGGTCGCAGGGTCAGCGGTTGCAATACGGGTAAAGCCGCCGTTGTCCCCAAAGTAAGAGCGATAGGGGTTGAACAAGCTCTTGCGGCAGCCGATATCGTTAAAGTTGGCGTACTCCGGCTCGTAAAAAATCTCTACGCGCGATTCGCCTTTAGGCGTGTGGTCGTGCACTTCAAACTTGAAGGTGCGGTGCTCGTGATAAAACGCTGGGAAGGTATAGAAGATACTTTCTGCTTCATGGCGTGAACGCGCGCGGCCGCTGCCGAAGGTGACGATGGTGCCATCCGGCTCAATACGCCAGTTGCGCGACACCTCTGGCGAGAATTGGTTGGGGAACAGGCGGTTATAGGTCAGGTTCGCCGGAATGCTTGCCGCCACACTGCTAGATGAAGGCACGGTAGGTGTCGATGATGCGGTAGGAGTACTGCTGGGCGCTACGCTGCTTGGAGCAGTACTACTTGGCGCACTGCTCGCAGTACCGCTGGAGCCATAGACTTTCAGCTCAAAAATCGAATAGCCCCACTGGTTGCCGGTGCTACGTGCAGTACCGTAAATGCGCAGGTAGCGATAAGAACCGCTTACCGCAACTGTATCGGTACGGTTGCCAAAGGTGCCGCCCGTGCGGGTAGCCAGGGTCGTCCAGGTCGAGTTGTTATTTGAACCCTGTACCTGATAGTTCGCTGCGTTCGCCGCTTCCCAATCAATCACCACCGAGCTCAGGGTTTTGGCCGAGCCGAAATCCAGACTGATCCATGAAGGGTCGGTATTGATAGCCGATTCCCAGCGCGAACCACCGTTATTATCAATCGCCAGTGCAGCAGGCTGTACTTGCGTACTGGCAGTAGCCGTCGCGCCTAACGCCAGATTGAGATTAGCCGGCTGGCTCGCCGCACTGCTGCTGGCAGGCACCGCACCATAGACCTTTAGTTCCCAGATCGAATAACCCCAATTATTGCCAGTGCTGCGCTGGGTCGCGTACACACGCACATAGCGATACAAGCCCGTCACTGCGACCGTATCGGTACGGGTGCCAAATGTGCCACCGGTACGGGTAGCAAGTGTTGTCCAACTGGTGCCGTTAGCTGAACCTTGCACTTCATAGTTAGCTGCATTGGCCGCCTCCCAATCGATCACAACCGATGACAGGCTGTAGGAGGCTCCAAGGTCAACACTCACCCAGGATGGGCTAACACCGTGATTCGATTCCCAGCGGGTGCCACCATTACCATCAACCGCATTGGCGGCCGGGGTCATGGCGGTACTGGCTGTCGCCGTTTTGTTCTGGGCAAGGTTGGTTTGGGCCAAAAGGCCGGGGCTGAGCAATAACGCACAAAACAGGCATAGCAGCCTGCCTATCTGGTTGGTTTGCATAGAGTTGTCTCCACTGGGTTCCCTGCCGACAGCGCCCTCCGTGCCTCTTGCGAGATCTTATTGTTGTAAATGCGAGAGCTGCCGATCAGAAAATGGCTGGTTGTCTTGTTATTGATTATTCATTCATAAGGACTACGTGACGCACTGGCACACTAGTAAGCATCAACATCGGCAGTATCGATTTGAGGGGGACAGTTTTCTTCTCACTTTTGAAAAACCGCCCAAAGCTGGGGCATCTCACTTAAAACAGTAAAAAGTGAGAGGGATTTGTGCACAACGGGTCACAGTCCGGGTGTGCAGGCGTACATCAATAAAATACCCGCAATGATGACCTGTAATAAAAAACCCGCTGGAACGCAGCGGGTTTTCTTGGCTAATCGCAAATGTTGCGTGCAGCTTAATCGCCATAACCATTGGGGTTTTGCGACTGCCAGCGCCATGCATCCTGCATCATGCGCTCAAGGCCAAACTTAGCTTCCCATCCCAGTTCAGCTTTGGCCTTGGCCGGTTCAGCGTAGCAACTGGCGATATCACCCGCGCGGCGCGGCACTATTTTGTACGGTACTGCGCGCCCGCTCGCGGCTTCAAAAGCTTTCACCATCTGCAGCACCGAATAGCCCATTCCCGTACCCAGGTTATACGCGCGGCACCCAACGCCGGTTTTTTCCAGCGCTTGCAATGCAGCCACATGGCCCAGCGCCAAATCCACTACATGGATGTAATCGCGCACACCAGTGCCATCGACGGTGTCGTAATCATCGCCAAATACACTCAGCTCTTTCAGTTTTCCAATCGCTACCTGCGCCACATAAGGCAGCAGATTATTGGGGATTCCTGCGGGATCTTCGCCGATCAAGCCACTTTCATGTGCACCAACCGGATTGAAGTAACGCAACAACGAAAAATTCCACTGATTGCCGGGCGCCTTTGCCATGTCGGAAAGGATCTCTTCTACGATCAGCTTACTGCGGCCATAAGGATTGGTAGCCGAGGTGGCAAAGGTCTCATCAATCGGCACCGAAATGGGGTCGCCATACACAGTTGCCGATGAACTGAAGATCAGCTTCCACACCTTGAACTCTTCCATCACCTCCGCCAATGACAAGGTACCCGCTACGTTGTAGCGATAATATTTCATCGGAATCTGGTTGGATTCACCCACCGCTTTCAAACCGGCAAAGTGCATCACTGCGCTGATGTTGTAAGCGCGGAACACCTCGCGCAGCGCGTTTTTATCGTTGATATCCACCTCAAAAAACACGGGCTCAACACCGGTAATGCGGGCGACGCGCTTGAGCGATTCGGCGCTGCTGTTACACAAGTTATCAACCACGACAGGCAAATAACCACTATTGATCAATTCAACACAGACATGGCTACCGATAAAACCGGCACCGCCTGTTACAAGAATGGGGGAACGGGACATACAAGATTCCTTATAAAGATGTGAGCCATTGCCGGCGCATTGAACCAGAGTTCGGGCGGCAGTATAAGGGCTAGGAAAGAATCTTTTATTAAATCATATAATTATTATTTTATTAAGGTGTAGTGACAAATAGACGCAGCAGAAATCCAGATAACAGCTCAGATAAGAACTCAGATAACAAAAAGGCAAGCCGAAGCTTGCCTTTTGCGAAGTGATTTTAGCGAACTAAAACTTACTCGATTGGCAGAGACAAATTCACTACGAAAGTAGCGTCATCTGCTTCAGGATCATCACCGTCATCAACCAAAGTACCTACAGTGAAGCTCAACTTGTCGTTGTACTTGTAGGTCAGATCCAAGTGAGAAGAAGTGGTATCGCCATCATCCATGTGTTGGCCGTACTTCACTGCGAATTTTTCAAAAATCAATTCTGCAGTTGCGTATGAGTAGTCTTTGTTGTCCAAAGGACTTACTTCTGCAGCTACTGCATCGTAATAGGTCACTTTCAATGGGCCGTAGCCGATCATTGGGATGATTTCTACATAGTCGCCCGGAGCGATTTTTTCTTCACCACCCAACTCTGGGTAGTTGTAAGACACTACGCTCACGCCGTATTTAAAGTCGCCAGCTTCACCAGCGTAACCTGCGTACAGGTCGTATTCGGTTCCCAAGGCTTCATCGCCAGAAGAGGTCCAGGCACCCGCGAAGAAACCGTTGCCGCTTACGTTGATATCTGCAGTCAATGCCGCGCCGCCGCCCAAATCATATCCTCTCCAATAGTACATATTGGAAACACCCACACTGGCAGCCACCTCAGCATGAACTGCTGGAACAGAGAAACCAGCAAACGCCGACAGAGCTACGGCACCAGCAATTAATTTTTGTTTCATTTTCATGAGTTCTTCCTCTTCAATGGTCTTTACTAGTTAGTTTTGAGGCAGCTATTGATAATTCACACTAGCTTGACGGGGATATTGCAGGTACCAAGCCAATTTTATTTTTCACTTTAAAATCAAAACGTTACACATTGAATACAAGATTGCATACCCAAAACAAAACTCGCCCAGGCACAAGCATGGTGCACAAAAACCAAGCTCGCCACCCGGGCACGCACCAAAACAACTCATTTAAACCGAATAACGTACTCTTTAATTTTCTGTAATTCCTGTTGCACGCTGGTTCCACCTTCATAAGCGGGCGGCTCAGCTAATTTGCGCAACAACCACGCGTTCAACGAGGCGATAGCAGAGCGGATCGTCCAGGGCAGATACAACAACAAGGCAAACAGCACCACTGCCACACCAATCAGTGTTTGCGATGACAACGCCTCATCTGCCAATGCCTTCCCAATCACAATCGCCAAGACCGGTGTCATCAAGGTAATGAGTGACACCGCACTTGCCGACATCCTCTGCAACACGTAAAAAAACAATGCAGCGCCCACCAAAGATCCCATCACCGCCAAGTACATAATCGATAACGCGGATTTGGTTGATACCTGCTGCGGTACTGCGCCATCCATCAACCACCAACACAGCAACAAACCTGGCAATGCAAATATCAATGCACCGCTTGCTTGATGGAATGCATCCAGAGTGACCGATTTTTGCTGCGTTAATTTTTTTACCCACACGCTACTGAAACTAAAAAGTACGCAGGACAACAACATCGCACTGATACCATAGATAGAGCGCAAATCGAATTTCATTTGGTGATAAAAAATAATGACCAAACCAGAAAGCGCCAATAACAACGCAATCACACGTTTAACCGAAAATGGATTTTGCTTTAACAGCAGCAGCGTCATTACGCCAGTTGCAAAAGGCGACATGGCAAAGAGCACCGCCGCCAAACCAGACGGAATAAATTGCACACCCCAATACACCACCGGCATATTGGGAAAAATACCGATAGATGCAGCAAAATAAATCGCACGATGCTGCCAATAGGTTTTCAGCGATTGACGCAGCAACGCATGAATAACCAATGCAATTGCTAACGCAAGCGACATGCGTGCCACAGCGGCCAGCATAAAGCTGAGACTATCGCTACTCCATTGAATAGCGAGCGGAGTAGTAGCCCATATCAGCACTACTGAAAAATACGAAAATATCACGGCCACGGCATAGCTCCTTATTGCCCAATGAGCAAAGTGCAAGAGAATGGCCGCAACATCCAATACTGGAAAAATTCCAACATCGGAAAAACAAAACTGAAACCCAAAAACAAAAAGGCCGCAGTTTTTATGCTGCGGCCTTTGTTTACAACGATTAACTAATTAATCAACAAATTCCGCCAAGCAGCGCGCACAGCCCACAAACCAAATCATTGGTCGTAGTGCTTGGGCGGTATGCTTGGCGATATAAATTGGGTACATAATTAATTGGTCTAAGCTTATAAGGTTTTTGAAAAGAGAACCGAGGTTAATTTAATTTCTTACACTCGACAAGTTATTTTTGCATTTTTATTCACGCTTTTTATTAATGCCTTTTGACTAATAACTCACTTATACTCGTTTACATATTTTTTAATGACAAAAACTCATGAAGAGCCACATAGGCTACATAGTACATAGAGAGTTACATGAAGACTTATCTGGTAGGCGGTGCTGTCCGCGATAAATTATTAGGCCGCGGGGCAACAGAAAAAGATTGGGTTGTGGTAGGCAGCACCCCGGAAGAAATGCATCGCCTTGGCTTTACACCTGTAGGCAAGGATTTTCCCGTATTCCTCCATCCTCACACCAAAGAGGAATACGCCCTCGCCCGCACCGAACGCAAAACCGGTCACGGTTACAGCGGCTTCAGTTTTTACTGCGGCAGCGAAGTTTCACTGGAAGAGGATTTGATCCGCCGCGACCTGACCATCAACGCCATGGCCGAAGATGAAACCGGCAAGATCATCGACCCTTACAATGGCCAACAAGATCTCGCCAATAGAATCCTGCGTCATGTATCACCTGCATTTGCAGAAGACCCGGTACGCATATTACGCGTTGCTCGCTTTGCGGCGCGCTATCACCATTTAGGGTTTCGCGTTGCCGATGAGACGATTCAGCTGATGCAAATGATGGTCGATAACGGCGAAGTCGATCACTTGGTTGCCGAGCGAGTATGGAAAGAAACCGAGCGCGCGCTCGGTGAGCAAAACCCGGACGTTTTTATTGAGGTGTTGCGCAATGCGAAGGCACTGGCGCGATTATTTCCAGAAATTGATGCACTCTTTGGTGTTCCCCAAACCGCACTGCATCATCCGGAAATTGATACCGGTGTACATACGCTCATGAGTCTGCAACAAGCCGCTAAATTATCGCCCAGCACATCCGTACGCTTTGCTACGCTTTTGCATGACTTGGGCAAAGCCAAAACACCACCCCATGAGTGGCCGCGCCATATTGCCCATGAAGACCGCAGCTTACCGCTGGTAAAGCAATTATGTGAACGCATTGCCGCACCGAAAGAATACAAAGAACTGGCATTGATGGTCGCGCAATGGCACACCCATTGTCATCGCGCATTGGAATTAAAACCGGCCACGATATTAAAAGTATTGCAGTCAAACGACGCATTCCGTCGCCCCGAGCGATTTGAACAGTTTTTGCTATGCTGTGAAGCAGATGCCCGCGGGCGCACAGGCTTTGAAGATCGCCATTATCCGCAGGCCAATTTTTTTCGCGCCGCGCTCAGTGCAGCACAGAATATTGATATAACAGCCATCCAGGCGCAGAACCTCACCGGAAAAGCCTTTGGCGATGCAGTCAATCAACAACGATTACACAATCTGCTTACATTAAAAAATGAATAGCTTATCGGCCACTGGCTAATGACATGGTGAAAATCGGCCAATAAATCGAATGCCGATGACCAATGTCGATAACCAATTCCGATAAAGAGGACAGAAATATGTCGGGAACATATCCAAAAGTTGCACTGGTCACCGGAGCTGCCAAGCGCATAGGTGCAGAGATCGCACGCAAACTGCACGCAGCCAATTTCAACATCATCGCTCACTATCACCAATCCAAAACAGATGCCGAAGAGCTTGCAGAGGAGCTAAACGAAAAGCGCAGTAACTCTGCTATTAGCGTACAAGCAGATTTGAATGATATGTCGCAAATCATGCAATTGGCGCACACCAGTAATGAGGCATGGCAAAAAATTGATTTGTTGGTCAATAACGCCTCCAGCTTTTTTCCAACTCCCATCGGAAAAACCGACGAACAAGACTGGAATCACATTATCAACTCCAACTTGAAAGCGCCTTTTTTTCTGGCGCAAGCACTAGCTCCATCTCTGGCAAAACAGCACGGCTGCATTATTAACATTGCAGATATTTACGCCGATAAACCACTAAAAAAACACAGCGTTTATTCGATCGCCAAAGCAGGCAATGTCATGCTCACCAAAACCCTCGCCCTGGAACTGGCACCATTAATTCGGGTCAATGGAATTGCACCAGGTGCAATATTGTGGCCAGATGACAGCCATAAAAAACCGGAAGACCAGCTCTCTGATGAAAATAAAGAAAAGATGCTTGCCAAAATCCCCCTGCAAGAACGCGGACATGAATCCGATATTGCGCGCACCATTTTATTTCTCGCCAACGAAGCACCCTATGTGACCGGACAAATACTGAATGTAGACGGTGGACGCTCCATCACTATTTAATCGCCACCCATCAACATGGATTTTTATTCTGTATGATCAAAACACAGTTATTAACCTCAAGTGGCGAATGGCTTACTGGTAATGAAGAGTTAGTGTCGCGTTGGCGCGCAGACCAAAACAGCTATATCTGGATAGATTTAAATGGGGAAGACCCAGCCAAAGAGAAACACTTTTTATTATCGATGAACTGCCACCCATTGGCAGTTGAGGATGTGCAGCGCTTTCGTCACCCCCCAAAAACGGAAACCTTCGATGATCACACATTAATACTGTACCGCGGCATTACCGAATTCAATAAAGACCTCACCATCCAACAAATGACCATTGCATTGTTTGCCGGTGAGCGCCATCTCATTAGCTGTCATCCACGCAACTCCATGGGCATTGCACACTATTGGGAAAATGCGCGTCATGAAAATTTATTGGTGAGCCCAGGGTTACTTGCATCGCGCATCATGCGCTTTTCGGTTGGCCGCTATCTGGAAGCCATACTGGCATTTGAGCCATCACTTAATGAACTTGAAGATGCAATGCAAGAAAAACCCAACGATGAAGTTATGCGTGAACTCATCGCCTACCAGTCACGTTTGCGCAAACTCAAACGCATTTTTAGCTATCACGAAAAACTGGTAACCAATTTATTAAAAGACATACCGCAACGCCTGATCGATGAAGACGGCGATATTGAACACGCACTGCAAGATTTATTTGAACGCTGCGAGCGTTTACATGGGCTATGTACCATGTACTATGAAATCTGCGGCGATTTAATCAACGGATATTTATCTATCAGTTCACATCAACTGAACAACACCATGAAAGTGTTGACAGTCATCACAGCGATATTTGTCCCATTGACCTTTATCGCGGGCATTTATGGAATGAACTTCGACAACATGCCAGAACTGCATGCCCCTAACGGTTATTTTTATACACTGGGTGCAATGCTGGTAATAGCAGCAGGATTTGGTGTGGTTGCCTACAAGAAATGGCTGTAGGATTATTGGGCCTGCGAAATTTTTTTCCCATCCCATACAAAATCAATCACCCACAATTGCTGCGATGACTGGTCATACTCACTCCATAACTGCGCATAGGTTTGCAGTAACTGAGGGTGCTTAGCCTGTGAAGCAATTTCTGCCATCGGCAATAACACAAATGCATTTTTGGTAATTTCTGCACGCGGCAACTCAACGCCGCTTTCTATCCCAACAAAATCACCGTAGGTCAGAATATCAATATCAAGCGTGCGCGGACTGAACTTTGGGCCATTGCGTTTACGCCCATTGTTATCTTCAATTCGCTTTAAGTTCTCTGATAACTCAGTAATTGATAGGGTTGTATCCGCACCAACCACTAAATTAAAAAAGTTACTGCCTTCAAAACCCACTGATTTGCTTTCGTACACAGATGAGATCTGCAATTCGCCCAACAAATAGTTCAACGCACTCAATGCCGCTGCAATATGCCTATGACGATCGACATTGCTGCCGAGACTCAGATAAATCATTGTCATGCAGGCTTGACCCCGCGCTCGATGATCAGACCGACATCACGAGCACCCCGCACAGCCCCGGGCTTACTTAACCTTAGGCGCAACCAGGGCACATCAAACTCAGCGCGAATTACCTGTGCAATTTCCTCAGCAAGCGTCTCCACCAAAAGCGCATTGCGATTTTCTACATAAGCAATTAACCGCTTGGAAACCGCTTTATAATTCAATGCATATTGAATATCGTCAGTTGCAGCAGCTTTACTAATATCGCTCGCCATTTCCAAATCAATACTGACGGTTTGGCGCACTTCGCGCTCCCAATCATAAATACCGATAATAGTGTCGATACGTAAATCGCGGATGTAAACAATATCCATAAATAGATTCTTTTCCGTGGTGTTAATTGTGATGTGATTATTCTAGCGGTGCGATGATTTCAACAAAGCCATTATGTTACAGAGGGTTGAGCGAATCCAATGGCCAGCGCGCCTTCACGTTGATCGCCAAACCTTCTTGCTGCCCCGCAAGCAATCGCTGGCAACCCGCATAGGCGATCATTGCACCATTGTCAGTACAAAATTCATGGCGGGCATAAAATACTTTTGCACCCATTTTGGCGAGTTCAGCATCCAAATCGGCGCGCAATTTTTTATTCGCAGAAACACCGCCTGCAATAACCAGCGTTTTCATACCCGTCTGCTCAAGCGCGCGCTTACATTTAATCACCAATGTATCAACAACGGCTGCCTGGAATGCGCAGGCAATATCGGCACAGGCTTGATCATCAGGCAGGCCATTCGCTTGCTTATTGGCATTGACCGTCGTGAGCGTCGCCGTTTTTAACCCACTGAAACTGAAATCCAATCCAGGGCGATCTACCATAGGACGAGGGAATTTAAATCGCCCATCAACACCCTGCTCTGCAAGTTTGGCAATTTGCGGACCGCCGGGATAATCCAGATCGAGCATTTTGGCTGCCTTATCAAACGCTTCACCAGCTGCATCATCAATCGATTCGCCCAACAATTCATATTGTCCAATCGCATCGACTTTTACCAACTGCGTATGCCCGCCCGATACCAGCAGTGCAACAAAAGGAAATGCGGGAGGATTCGCCTCCAACATGGGGGCGAGCAAGTGCCCCTCCATATGATGCACACCAATCGCAGGGATACCCCATGCATAAGCAAGGGAGCGCCCGAGCGATGCACCCACCATCAAGGCACCCACCAAGCCAGGGCCTGATGTGTAGGCGATAGCATCGATATCAGCAGCGCTGGAGCCACTCTTATCCATTACCTCATTAATAAGAGGCAAGAGCTTGCGCACATGGTCGCGCGAGGCCAACTCCGGTACAACGCCACCGTATTCAGCATGCAGGGCAATTTGGGTGTAGAGCACATGCGCCAATAAGCCCTGCTCACTGTCGTAGACCGCAACGCCAGTCTCATCACAGGATGTTTCCAAGCCTAATACACGCATAATCCAACCCCTTACTCACCTTATCAGGCAGCAATCAACAATTTCAGTGGCGCTATGATAAAGGCTGGCCTCGGGAAAACCCAGCGCCATCGCCCAGCCAAGGTTGCGGCAGCAACGAGAAGCGTATAGAATCCGCACCCCTTGGATACTTGGCCGCGCATTGCGCAGTCCAATTTCCTCAAGACATCATTTTTAAGCACTTAATTTAAAGGTAACGACATGCCTTCAGTAAAAATCAAAGAAAACGAGCCATTTGATGTAGCCCTGCGTCGCTTCAAGCGCGCCTGTGAAAAAGCCGGTATTTTGGCTGACGTTCGCGCTCGCGAATGCTATGAGAAGCCAACCACTATTCGTAAGCGTGATGCCGCTGCTGCAGTTAAGCGTCATGCTAAAAAGGTTCAACGCGAATCCAAAAAGTTTACCCGTCTGTACTAATAGTCCGCTGTGCCCATCAGGGATAACACAGCAATTAGTGCTTACCGGTTCTGTTTGTTAGTTAGTTTGCATCTTTTCGCTAGCAAACCGTGCGTTTTAAATGATTGATTATTGGTGAACCCATGAGTCAAACGACGCTAAAAGACCGCATAAATGATGCCTTAAAGACCGCGATGCGCGCTAAAGAAAAAGAGCGCGTCGCGGTTTTGCGTCTTGTGATGTCTGAATTCAAAAAAATCGAAGTGGATGAGCGCATCGAACTGGATGATGCCCGCGTACTGGCCGTGCTGGATAAAATGGTCAAACAGCGCCGCGATTCCGAAGCGCAATATCGCAATGCCAATCGCCCCGAGCTTGCCGACCAGGAAGCTTACGAGATAAGCCAAATACAGGAATTCCTGCCCGCTGCATTAACAGCTGCAGAGCTGGATGCCATTGTCGTTAAGGCAATAGCCGATGCCAGCGTCACCGAAGCGCGCGATATGGGCAAAGCCATGGCACTGATCAAACCACAGGTGCAAGGGCGCGCCGACATGAGCGATGTGAGCAAACTGCTTAAGGCTAAATTGGGCAATTAGTCGCTCACTGCTAGCTTCTGGCAATCGAACCTCAGGCGACAGCTTCAATGGCCGGACTAATTCCACAAAGCTTTATTGATGATCTACTCGACCGCCTCGACATTGTCGATGTGGTCGATAGTCGCGTAAAACTAAAAAAAACCGGCAAAAACTACAGCGCCTGCTGCCCTTTCCACGACGAAAAAACACCCTCTTTTACTGTTAGTCCAGAGAAACAGTTTTTTTATTGTTTCGGCTGCGGCGCGAGCGGCAATGCACTCGGCTTTGTTATGGATTACGAACGCCTGAGCTTCCCCGAAGCGACAGAGATGCTTGCTCGCCTAGCAGGGCTTGAGGTGCCGCGCGAAGTACAGACCGAAGCCCAGCAAAAACGCGAAGAAGAGAAGCGCAGCATTTATACACTACTGGAAAAAGCCGATGCGTTTTACCAGCAGCAATTGCGCCATCACCCCAGTAAACATCTCGCTGTCAATTATCTAAAAAACCGTGGCCTGGACGGCAAAACAGCCAAAGCCTATGGTGTCGGTTTTGCACCACCTGGCTGGGACAATTTACTCAAAGCTCTCGCCCAGAACGATGAAGACAAGCACCTGCTGATTGAAGGCGGAATGCTGATTCACCAGGAGCAAGAAAAGAAACTCTACGACCGCTTTCGCCATCGAATCATGTTCCCCATCCGCGATACACGCGGGCGGGTTATAGGTTTTGGTGGCCGCGTTTTAGGTGACGACAAACCCAAATATCTCAACTCTCCGGAAACGCCAGTTTTCCACAAAGGCCAGGAGCTTTACGGGCTTTACGAGGCGCGCCTTGCTTATCGCGAGCTGCCGCGCCTGCTGGTAGTTGAAGGTTACATGGACGTAGTGAGCCTCGCCCAGTTCGGTATTTGTTATGGTGTCGCCACCTTGGGAACCGCATGCGGCCCCGACCATCTGGACCGAGCCTTCAAATACACCAACGAAGTAGTATTTTGTTTCGATGGCGACAAAGCAGGCCGAAGCGCGGCACACCGGGCACTGGAAGCATCTATTGAATGCATGACCGATGGTCGCACGGTGAAATTCCTGTTTCTGCCGGAGAACGAAGACCCGGACACATTGGTACGCCAAGTAGGTCCGGAAAAATTCGAGCGAATGGTCGAACTGGCTGTACCCTTCGAAGATTACCTGTTTGATGCTGTCGCTGAAGGCTTGAATATCCGCACAATGGAAGGGCGCGCCACATTTAGCAAGCGCGCAGCGCCCCTTTTGGATCGACTCCCCAAGGGAGTATTCAGGGAGTTGATGTTTGAGAACCTGGCAACCCGCACAGGTCTAAATCGCAAAGTGTTACAGGAACTAGTGCTTGAGCAGCAAAAGGCAGATCCGGTTGCACAACCATCTCCTGCTAAAACACTGATAAACGCACCATCGATTAACGCACCTATGGAGGAAAAGGCTGCGCAGTCCGGTAACGCCCAACATACAAGTCACAGGCCTGACAACCACACAAACTATGCCAGTCATAACGCCCCATTTGACAGCACCATGCTTCCGGCGGATTACGGTGATTTTCCTGCAGAACTGCCGCCACCGGATTATCACGAATACTACGAAGAGCCTATTGCGCGCACGCCAAACCGTCGCCAATACCAGCCGGAATTACAAGCCCGCGCAGCAAGCCGTTACCTGATGCCACCAGCACGCAAAGCACTTGCATTACTGCTCACGTACCCCAGCCTTGCAATCCTCACCCCCGATCATGATGAATGGCTAAAAGAGGATTCCAGCAGCGAATGCCTTACCCTTGGGCGGCTTCTTAAAGTGCTGCATGAACGACCGCATTACAACCTCTCCCACCTGATTGGTTATTGGCGGGGGGTTTATGGCGCAGACGATACAGAGAAGCTTGCGACAATTGCCGGGCACGACTTACTGCAAGCCGCCAATGCCCTGAGCCAGGGCCGGGAGGATAAACCCGCAAAAGCAGACTACGACAGCGAGCGGGCATTTTGCGATGCAATCGAAAAACTGCGGCTCCAACAAAATCAGAAAAAAACAGCAGAATCTTTGGCAAAACTTAGGAATACCGACTTTACTCAACTATCCAAAGAAGAGCGCGAACAACTGGTGCGCGCCGCTCTTGCGACTAAATCGCAGCACTAACACCACCCAAATCGATCAAAAGCTGCGCAACCTCTCAGTAAATGATGAGAGTTTTTAGTGTCTCAACCCGACTGCCTAGAATCCACTCAGGCAAGTGGAGTATAATTTCGGGCTTTGCATTTCACTCATCAGGTTTTAAATAGGGTTTCGAATGTCTGAAGACGTCCAACAGCAACAGTCCCGTATTAAAGAATTGATCGCACGCGGTAAGGAACAGGGCTACCTGACCTATGCCGAGGTTAACGATCACCTTCCGGAGGACATTTCAGATCCGGATCAGGTCGAAGACATCATCCAGATGATTAACGACATGGGCATCCGCGTGTATGAAACTGCACCCGATGCCGATACCCTGTTAATGACCGATGGCGATTCTGCCGCCGATGAGATTGCCGCTGCAGAAGCCGCAGCCGCATTGGTAGCGGTAGAGACCGAAACCGGCCGCACAACAGACCCGGTACGTATGTACATGCGCGAAATGGGCACGGTTGAATTGCTCACCCGCGAAGGCGAAATCGTTATTGCCAAACGCATCGAAGAAGGTGTGCGCGAATTAATGCACGCCATCGCCTACTGGCCCGGCGCGGTTCAACAAGTACTCGATGAGTATGCACTGGTTGCAAAAGAAGAACGTCGTCTTGCCGATGTAATTATTGGCTGGCTGGATCCAGTTGAAGATATTCCTGCAACCTTGCCTGATGACGAAGAAATTCCCGTCGCTGTCGCTGGCGCAAAACCGGAAACCGAGGATGAAGATGAAGAGTCATCATCCGAAGACGAAGAAGAAGCCATTTCAGGTGTAGATCCTGAAGAGGCTCGCGTGCGTTTTGAAGAACTTCAAAAGCAACAGGATAAAACCGCCAAAGCACTCGCCAAACACGGTTACGGCAGCAAGCAAGCTGAGAAAGAACTGTCTGCGCTGGGTGACTTGTTTAAGTTTTTCAAATTACCCGCACGTCAATTTGATCCAATCTATTCCAAAGCGCGCGATACGCTCGACAATATTCGCAAGCAAGAACGTCACATCATGGATTTGTGTACGCGCAAAGCACAGATGCAACGCAAAACCTTTATCAAAGAATTCCCGGGAAATGAAACCAACGAAGCTTGGCTACCCGATTTTCTGAAAGGTAAAGTTGAGCATGCCGACAAACTCGAACGCGTAGTACCCGATGTGCAAACGGCACAACAACAGCTTGCACAGATTGAAACCGAGAGTGGCTTGAGCCTCGCTGCAATCAAAGACATCAACCGTCGCATGTCTATTGGCGAAGCGCGCGCGCGCCGTGCGAAAAAAGAAATGGTTGAAGCCAACCTGCGTCTGGTAATTTCGATTGCGAAAAAGTACACCAACCGCGGTTTGCAGTTCCTCGACTTGATCCAGGAAGGCAACATCGGCCTGATGAAAGCAGTAGATAAATTTGAGTACCGCCGCGGTTACAAATTTTCTACCTATGCCACATGGTGGATTCGTCAGGCGATTACACGCTCCATCGCCGACCAAGCACGCACTATCCGTATTCCGGTACATATGATTGAGACCATCAACAAACTCAATCGTGTATCGCGTCAAATGCTGCAGGAAATGGGACGCGAGCCAACGCCTGAAGAACTCGGCGAACGCATGGAAATGCCAGAAGATAAAGTACGTAAAGTGTTGAAAATCGCCAAAGAACCCATCTCCATGGAAACGCCAATCGGCGACGATGAAGATTCGCATCTGGGTGACTTTATCGAAGACACCACCATTATTTCTCCGGTGGAATCAGCAACAATGGAAGGGCTGATGGAAGCAACACGCGAAGTACTGGCTGGCCTTACTGCACGTGAAGCCAAAGTGTTACGCATGCGTTTTGGTATCGATATGCACACCGACCACACACTGGAAGAAGTAGGCAAGCAATTCGATGTAACGCGTGAGCGTATCCGTCAGATCGAAGCAAAAGCGTTGCGCAAATTGCGCCACCCCTCGCGTTCAGATCACTTGCGCAGCTTCCTTGATGATTAATCATCACTCGAAATAAAACCCGCATATGCGGGTTTTATTTTTTTAAGCCGCCAATATTCATAATCTCTAGCCACACACTTCACAACTCACTATAATGCCCGCACTGCGCTACCATAGCTTCTGTATATGTAAATTCCTTGCGCAGTTTTCTTTAGGGCCTATAGCTCAGTTGGTTAGAGCATCCGACTCATAATCAATGGGTCAAGGGCAGAAAGTTTTAATGGGCCTATAGCTCAGTTGGTTAGAGCATCCGACTCATAATCGGCAGGTCACTGGTTCAAGTCCAGTTGGGCCCACCATTTAAACCATTAAAATCAAAGAGTTACGAAGTTTTTAATACCTAACTCTTCCCCTGCGGGGGTTTTAATGTGTGTAACCCTGATTCCACTTAGCCCCCAAACCTACCATCACCCCAAAAACTAGAAAAACTTGGGGTTACACTGGGGTTACATTGCCTCTGTTGCGCCAGCTTCCTGCCAACTTATCTCAATAGCAACGTATCAACTTAAGCTTCCATTTTCCTTACTGTGAAATACGGCGTAGCATCTGCACTCAGACGAGATTAAGATCCCGAGACTTAATTCGTGACTCCCAAAAGGATGTGATATGACCGGCTTCAAACTAGCGATGCGCGAAGAGCTTGAACGCAGATATGGCGAACTTCGCAGACAATCAATATTGATGGCAAACCAAGCACTGAGAATGCCAAACACAAGGCTCACACTTGTTGACGGGGCTTCCTATGAAGCTTTTCGACGCTGGGAAAATAGCCCGAACAGGCTAGTGGATTGGGACTGGCCAACATCCTGGATGAGCTGGAAAATGAATTATCCAAAGCGTTTTGAGTGCGCCACCTGGAAAGGCAATAGACTGATAGGTTTCGCTATGGGTAGACCCACTTATCAGGCTACTGGACTTAGGTTGGATTACATTGAAAAGTCACCAGAAGCTAGTGAACCACATTTAGATCTGACCTATCTTGCCCTTTACGCCTATGCAACTTTGTTAGGTGCAACTCACGTTAAGATCATGAACCCAATCAATAAAGATGTTCGCGACTATTACGAGCAAAAAGGCTTTAAATATGACCTGAAAAGTAATAGCTGCATCCGGAGGATTGTGTGATGAACAACAAAATTAAAGATTTCGATTCCGCGTTCAATGAAAAATTGAAAGGCCAAACTAAAGAAGAGCGCGTGAAAGCTGCATTAAAAAAACTGGCTCAAGAAATGGAAGCCAACCAAAAAGCGATTAAAGAGCCTAAAGGGTTAGCCTCTGGCGCTACAGACAAGAATGGAAAAATGATTATCGATTTAGAAGAGGATTATGACGATGAGCAACAATAGACCACTTACACCAAAGGAAAAGCAGTATACAGTTTTGCCCAATGAAACTGCTCCCGAACATGCTTTTACAAAGGCAAGCCAAGCAGTATCGAAAGCTCTCGCTGACATTAAAAAAAATACACCCGTAAAGAAAAGAAGCTAAAAACGTAGAACAAAATCATGGAAAGAATTACCACCATTGAACTACCAGAGATCCCTCAACCGCTCATTGATCAGGCGAATCAACTCTATCTCGATTTTCGGAAGCCCGGCCTTAACCTAATTCAGACACTTGAAAGGATTTACAGTTACCTGGATGGGTTTGGCAAATATGTTGCCACTTTTGCGACATGCCAGAAGGGCTGCAACTACTGCTGCCATTACGATGTACAAATTACTTCATTTGAGGCTGAGTACATCTATTTAAAAACCGGTATACCCCATAATCCAGACACATCGCACACCTTCAACAATGAAAAACCTTGCCCTTTTTTAGCGTCCGATGGGCAATGTGGTATCTATCAGTTTAGGCCTATTGTTTGCCGAACTTTTCATGCGGTAGGTGACCCTAAAAATTGCGCGCCAGGCAAAGACCAACTTCAGTACGGTAGCCCCCAGTCAGGCTTTGGAAATCCAATCTATAAAAATCTAGTGCATTGGGTGCATTTTCAAACAATGCAGGTAGGTGGCCACTGTAAAGATATTCGAGATTTTTTCCCGTATCGGAGATAGTTCGTTATGTTCAGACCCCGCTTTATGGTGACCCAAGAGGTATATGATGCTGCCTCTGCAGAAGAGAGATTGCGCTACAACTATTTAGTGGTGCCGGACGAACCTATTCCCCTCCCGGCAAATTTTTGCTGCCCTCATCAAGAGCGAGACAGTGCCGAAAAGCGCACTGAATCCCGCCCACTGAATGAAAATAATGACTAAAACCGCACTAATGCGCTTTTAGTCATCAAACATTTTAGATAAATCCTCCAGTTCTGGTGAATTGCTGCCGCAAACCGCACTGTGGCCATTTTCGGCTCTCCAATCATTAATAGCTTTCTGATCCAAGTCATTTACCCTCGCAATAGTTTTTTGTATGGGCTGTGGACTACATCGAGCCTCATAGATCGTATCCAGGATTGTTAAGGGATTTGCATCGTCACTCATTACTTTTCTCCTGCGCACTTTGGCCTACCAGATAAACTTCATTGCACATTAACGGATAAGGAATTTCTCCGATTCCCTCTGCAACCACGCGGACAGCATAAGTGGGGTTATCTTCTTTTTTGCCGGGTGTATAGCCAGCATTTATGATGCTCATACGGCAATCATTGACGGCCTTTTTTAGATCGTCGGCCGTGTTGAGAGTATCTTTATAAATTGTTACTTGAAGCTGGCAACCCAAGCGTTCCTGCAGTTGCTCCACTCGATTTTTTATTTCTTGAATATATTTGTCGCTCATGGTGATTTTACCTTTGTTTACTGATTATATTTTTTGACTGTGGGTTGGCGTTGTTTTCGGTTGATCTGGGCTGTTTTCTCCTCCTGTGTTTTTAGTAAATTTGTTTTCAAATTTTGAAGCTTGCGCAAAGCGATTTGGTATTGATTTTTCATCACCGACCAGGCCTTGCGAGGGGGCTTGGCCATATTTGGCCAACTCCTCTTTTGTTGGTGTGTAGCCATTTACTTGGATATTCATGGTTTGCCCCTGGATCCAGATTGCGCGCCGGTACTGCTCGCTTCCGAATGCTCTTATCTCCTTCCAGTCGCCCGCATCCACTTTCTGTTTTGCCAGCTCCAATTCAGCCGCTAGCGCCCAACTGTTGATGGTTTGGCTGTGAATGGCTTTGCCTGCGTCTCTGAACGCCTCTTGCCCCTCATTTTGGCCCTTCGTCCAGCGATAAACGCCTTGCGCATCCTGCTGAAACATTGCGATCACAGACCCTTTCTCAGGATCGATTTGCGCGGGTTTCCAGTTGTTTAATTCTTCGCGATTCTTTATTTCTTCTATCTCTGTTTTGTGGTGCTGTTCTAGGCGTTTTATTGCCTGCAGTTCGGCGTCTTCAGCGGCCTGCCAAGTAGCCGCTAATCCACCGTGGGTGTTCACTTTTTTAGATGTAATAGCATCATCTTGGAGGGATGTTGTTTGAGTTTGTTGCATACGTAAAATCCTCATTTTGGTTAGGTCAAACAAATTGTTCTGAGCTTTTATTTTTTCATTCAGCTGCCACCGAGAAGCCCGCTCGATGTAGCCCATCCGAGCCAATTGTGTGTTCAATGGACCAACGTGGATTTGTGGGATTTTTTCTATCCCCTGCTCTTTTAATGAGAGATGAGAAATGCGCTCATACAAACCTGCTGCTTCCAGTTCAAAGTTAACTACGTCAGCCCATTTTTCTCTGATCGCTTTTATCTGCTCAGCCCCAGTCGGTAATCCATTTTTTTTTAATTCTGAGTCACTCCACTCAAGAATGGTTTTTCGTTTTCCCAAGCATCCAGATTCGTGCATTGGGCGTGTTGTCATTAATAAGTGAGCGTGAAGATTACGGTGATCCCCACCCCTTCCGGGGGCATGCACACAGACATCAATTGCTACGTGGTATTTATCAATAATCGATTGTGAAAATCGCGCAATAATTCGCTGATGTGCATCTCGCTTTAACTCATGAGGAAGCGCTAGAGTCCACTCCCTGGCAACTCTGGAGTCTGAGCGATTTTCTGATTTTTCAGCGAGGTTCCACAGTTCCGCTCTGGACAATCCTCCACAGTTAAAAAGGAATCTATCCAGTACACCTGTTTTGTGCTTAAAGTCATGAACGATTCCCGTTCTTTCATCAACGATTTTTTCAGCTGCACGATAGGCTGCAGAAGCAGTTGCACTTCTGCTTTTGGAACGAGCAATCAGCGTTGTTGGGCAATAAAAAATGGCCATGAAAACCTACCTCGCTTTTTTTCTTTTTCGCTGCGCGAAAAACGCATGACTTGGCACAAGTCGTAAATGCGCCCTTCTGAAGCCAGGGGGGCTTTGCTCGGTGCCACATCACTCCCCCTCACTCTCACCCTACTTACACGCCCAACGTGCAGTTCAGCAGCACGTAAGCCATTGATAAATAAGGATAAATCTTGAAAATAAATTTAGCACGTCATATTCTCACTGTGTAGTGATTTTTTTAAAAAATTCAGTGGAGGTGCAAATGTTGAAAACACGGCAAAGAAAACTTTTGGAAGAAGAGGCGAGAAAAAATCCGGGCGGGGCTGCAGCTCAAATTCTTAAAGAAATTGAACAGCAGGAAGCGCGCGCAATTGATCTCATGCGTCAGGCCAGCGAGAGGGCAAAAAAGGATTCAACGCGACAAAAAATTTTAGTGGGTGCCGCTCTCATAAATGAGGCGATGGTAAATCCAGCTTTCAAGGCCGGTTTACAAAAAGTTTTGCAACGGCATTTAACTGCCTCACGTGATATTGAATTTTTAAAAGCCTTTGGCTGGGAGTTTGAACATGAAACAACTGAAAAAAATAGCGCTTCTGCTCCCGCTGTTACTGCTTAGCAGTGGGGCATTTGCATCAATCACTGATGTGCAACCAACAGATAAAAGTGTTGAATATCTACGCTACATTTTTGGCAGTGTTGTGGACATCATTTTGGGTGGCACTGGACCTGCAAGCCCTGATTCAGTTCTTGGGGCAATGTCCCAGGTTTTGAACACTGGAATGCTCGTTTTTACTGGATTAATTATTGGATATGTATTTTTAACTGGAGTGCTGAATTCAGCACATGAAGGGAACCCGTTGGGAAAAGCGTATTCAACAATGTGGATACCGCTGAGGATGGTGGTTGCTCTTGCACTGGTTTTGCCTTTTTCTGGTGGCTATTCTGCGATGCAAATTGGAGTTTTATGGATGGCTGGTCATGGGATTGGGCTAGCCAATTCCTCATGGAATGCTGCCCTTAATCAAATTGAGCAAAAAGGCACTCTTTATCCACCACAAATCACGGTGGATTATGAAAAAACAGCAAAAAGGATTTTGGAAAACCGCGTTTGTATGCACGGCATAAATACTGCTGATCGTCATCAGAATATTCAAGAAAAGCCTATCGAGGTTATTAACGATGATCAGGTTGTTAATCTGCGCACCAGTGGTGCCACTGGTGCGCCACTGGTGCCGGTGCAGCATAGAGTCATGCAGCGTTATGACAGCAGCTACAATATCGCCAGCGCAGGACTAGCATATGGCGCGGCGTGGGCATCTGATTTTCCTAATGGCGTACCGCGCAGTTACGGTGCAAATCCATGCGGATCCATCTCGCTTGAGTTTGCAGAAATTGATGAAGGCACAGCAATAGATGTCCCTGTCAGAAGTTTCCAAAATAAAGTGATCCAGGCGCACGCTGATCTTGATGAGGGACTGGATCCTCTGGCTAGGCAAATAGTGCTTCGTTCAGTTGACGAAAACGCGGCGGAGCCTGACCAAAATGCGTTTAACAATTCGGTAAATTCTTTCAAAGCTGATTATCAAAAAGCCATAAATGACGCGCTTAGTGAGATTGCGACTGCGCGAGTGAGCAAGTGGGCGTCAGGTAACCCCGACACTGCGGGCACCACCATAGGCGCCCGAGACGCTGGATGGATCACGGTGGGGGCATGGTATTGGGATTTGCAAAGGGTGAACGCTGAAACGCAAAAAATGGTTTCGGTAAAAGCTGAGCTGGCAGGACCGACCGAGGCCGTTCTGGAACACAATGACTACTCAACATTCGTCGATGGACTGAAAACCTACCAGGAGAAAATGCTGGTTACTGACCCTGCGAGTGGCGTGGCAGTGAATGCCATGGAGCGCAGCACCTACAGTGACGATAATATCGGGCTGGAATTTGTTATGAATCGTGTTGAGTCAGTATTAAATTTTGCGCTCAGTGAGCCTGACCCAGTAGCGGGATTGGCCAACGTTGGGCACACGATCATAGGTACGTTTGAAATCACAATTGCTGCTGCATTTTTGACTGATCTAGCAGCGTGTGTTGCAGACGATACAAGTGAGGCGGTGGGCGGTCTGATTGGTGGGGCAGCTCGCCCAGTCACCAGTACACTGTGCAGAGTCACAAATAAATCACTTTGGGCATTGGTAGGCGCAGGTTTGCTGTTAATACCAATTGCGCTAATGCTCGCGTTTTACCTACCAGCAATGCCTCTGATTCTGTGGATCATGGGGGTTGCGGCTTGGTTTGTGATGTTAATTGAAGCGGTGATTGCAGCACCCATATGGGCGGCAAGTCATGCCATGCCTGAGGGCAACGGTTTCATTGGCGAGCGCGCCAAAGCGGGATACATGGTCATGCTTTCTCTTTTTTTGCGGCCAGCATTAGCGGTTTTAGGCTTTTTTGCTGGAATGCTTTTAGTGATCGTCATGCTAAAAGTTTTGATGCTTTTGTTCCTGCCAGCCATGAGCGGAATGATTGGGGATAGCGTGAGCGGCGTGGTCACTGCATTCGCCATGCTCGGAATTTTTACAGCAGTCGTAATTCAAATTGCGCACCGCGCGTTTGGCCTAATACATGAGGTTCCGGATAAGGTCCTCCGCTATATCGGCGGAGGGAATGAAAACCTGGGTGAGGCATCAAATGAGCAACAGAGCCGCTCAATTTTTGTAGCCGGAGCTGCTCGCGTTGCCAGTGGTGCGGGAAACACAATGAGAAATAAAACCCGCTCTGGTGCTAATGAAATGGCGGAATCTGCGGGTAGTGGTATTAAAAATGCTGCAGGTGCAGCCAGTAGTGGGATGAGCAAACTGTCTAAAATGCTGAGCACTAAAAATTAAAAATTTACAGTGAAAACCATCCTGCAAAAGCCAGAAAATCTAGTGCTCGCGCAGTGGGCTCCAGCAGGGATGCTGGCACTGTTGTATTGACCCAGTATGCAATCACCCCGGTTGAAAAGATTGCTGGGTGCCCCATAATTCCAACTAGGTTTGTAACAATCGTCAACGCTACAAAAATATTCCAGGGCAGATATACACCTGTCCATAAATGGAATTTTCTACGCAGTGGTGGAACCAGACACGCAACCAGCAAAAAAATGCAGAGCAGCCAGGCTGCTCCACATACTGTTCCCATGGCGAAGTTTTCCCATGTTTGGCGGCTCCAGTCATCTGCGGCCAATCTCTCCGACCACCTAGCCAACTCTCGCGCATTCATTAAAGTTTCCATCGCCTTTTCTCTCTATTATTTCCCATCAATAAAATTCGCCAGCCTCTCTGCCTTCTCATCAGTCCCGCTCAAAACTCGCGCTGTGGCAAATGCTACCGTTCCAAAATAAAAAACTGCGGAAGCCAAAATCACTGAGGTGGACACAGTACCCATCAATAATTTTGCCGCTCCCAGAACTAAAAACGCCGCGAGCGTGACGCCAGCACAATGAATTGCAATAGCTACTTTTTTACCTGTTGTCATTTCATGGTCTCCTGAGATTTTTTGATGACCAGGAAATAATGTTCAGCCTGAAAATATTCCACAACTGATAACTGCACATTTGCGCAGAAACCTCCTGAATCCAGCCTTAACTGCCCGCCTGAAAATCCTTTTATCAATTTCACTGTATCAAGGGGTGCAGTATAAGCGATGCGGTGGCCGTAAATCCGGAGCAGATTATTTGCAATATCAAATGTGATTTGTTCATCCTGTGGGTTGTCGCGTTTGACTGAAAAAACACCTCTCTCCACCTCACTGCGCGGATGGCGTGGCAGCAGTCCCCAACTGGCCACCTGGTACACAGCATCCCCAGATTTCTCAACTAACACTTGGTAATCACCCTGGAGCGCCTGCAAACGACTTTCCAACTCCTTTTCTGTTAGGCCAGTGTCAGTAGCCAAATTGGTCACTGTTGGCCGCTCGATACGCTCCAGCGCGACTATGAGTGGCAACACGCGGATAAACTCCCGTGAATGTATTTGTGTACAATTGGCATCAGCCATAAATCACCTCCAAACAGGTGGTTGTGGTTAGTCTCGGATGAATGTGTCCGCATTCATTCGGGACGATTTTAACTGTTAGGTGCTAACAATAAAAAGTCATATCAATGCATCACGATTTAATATCCCCGTTCTTTTTTTAAAAAGTCCTCCAGTAGCTCATCAAGACACTTTCCCCTCTCTTCAGCTAAATTTTTTAGTCCAGACACCAAGGATCGATTCAGCTTTATTTGTATTTTCTCTCTACCTGCATCGTTTGCATAACGCGCTTGGCGCAGATTATTTTGGCACTGTTTCCAGCCATCTTTGCTGACAAACCTAAGCACCCATCCTTCTAGTTCGTCTGGATCGGGGACTGAATGGCCACGAGTAGCGTACTCGACCATAAACTGTGATTTCGGGTTTTTATCGGCCAGCTCAATAGCTCGCCAGTAACGTTCAATATTGCAGTATTGCACTTGGTTGATTTCATTGAGCGCCCTTACTGCTGCATACGATGTTTTTGGATCGAACAAGAGTTTATCGGCGCGTGAATAGTCCGACAGTGCTTCACGAAAATACGCATGAACACCTGCAGCATTTTCCAGTGTCACGCCCTGTCTTGGCCTTGCCATAAATCACCTTTTCATGATTTCATTATTTAATGATCCGTGTTTTTGGTTAGCTTCTAACGCTAAAGCCAATCAAGGATTTCCATGTTGTCAGGTAAATTCTTCACAAATTCCTGCAGCTCAGGCTTCACAGCACCAACCACATACCAGGATCTGACACTGGCATCCCAATGCGCACCTAATCTTTTCGCAAAATCCTTTTTGGAAAAAGGCACGTTTAAATAGGTCACGGCCGCCTTATTGCCTTCTAGTTTGCAGAGAAGATTTTGAACTTTATTGGCAAGTTCAATGTGCCTATTCGCGCCACGCTCAGTGGCCGGTACAGCATCTTTTAGTGATTTCCAACATCCAAGTAATGAAGATATTGCGTTTGAATTTATGAAGCCTGCGCTGACATCTTTATCGGCCAAACCTAACCACTTTTCTAAAGCTTTTAGCTGATCAGCAAACTGGCGGAGTTCTGCTGCATCGTGGATCTCGTATATTTTAAGAGGCGTGAATGAAAGATCGCTCCCAAAATCTGTACGTTTGCTGGTGTCTTGAACCAGCAGTTTAACCACATGGTCGGGCTGTAAATGATCGCTTGTTGTGTTGATCAAAAGCTTGGCGCTATAACCACCAATCAAACATTCAAACCACTTGCGGCCGCGTTTTTTGATTATCAATGTTTTTATATTGTCCTCATCCTGGGAGAAAACACGGATTCTCATATCATGGGCCTGCATGAGAATTGCCCTCTGGAATTGTTCCCCCCCAAATACCCATATTTGCTCCCACTCACCTGCATCTAATTTTTGCTTTGCGAGTTCCAACTGAGCCGCGAGCGCCCAAGGATTTGTTGTACAGCAATCAATGGATTTTCCATTATCCCTGAACGCTGCCTGCCCTTCCCTGCGCCCATTTAAATGGGTGTAAATGTTATCCCCATCTTTATGAAAGATTGAGATAACAGAAGAGGAAGAATCAATAACTCCAGCACTTTGCCACTTTGGTAGCCACTCTGGGTTATCCAGTTCATCAATATCCCCTTTATGGCTTTGCGCAGCATTTTCTGACTCGCACAGGTCGCAGGCCAAACCACCGTAAATATTCATCATAGATCACTCCTCAATCATGTTTTCATGAAATCATTATATAATGGTTAGCACCTAACGCAAATAATATTTTGTTATTAAGATTCGAAAAGCTGTCAAGGGCGGAAGCGGAAGCCGCAGCGGAGCACAAAGAGCGTAGCGACTGAGCACCGAACGGGTGAGCCTTACGGCGCAGCGCACCCTTGACAGATTGGAGGGTCATACAGCCTCCCAGAGGGGCAGGCATAGCGCAGCGGCGACTGCTCCCGAGGGTCAAACACGGCTGTTTGCGGGGATGTTTGAAGGGGCTGCGCCCCTTCCACTTAATGCGTTTCGGTCAGCTGCCGCGCCTAGCGGCGACTGAGCCGAATCTGAATATCCTGTATATCCTGCCAATTCCGGGCGGGTGTGCGACGCTTCCGGGCGGGTGCGCGACGCCATCGGGCGGGTATGCGACGCTATCGGGCGGGTGCGCGACAGTCTGAAACCACTCTTCTAACCCTACCCCCTTCAATAACAACTCCAATTCGCTTTAGTTGAGCAGCATCCTCCCTCAAGCGGAAGCGGGCATCGCGCAAGGTTTTTCCTGAAATCTGCCCGGCGACAGCCAAAATCACTGTATCCATATACCAGCCTCCAGCAGGTTCGTTTTGGTGGGTCAGAATGTGCCGGGCCACCGCCTGAGCGATACCGTGCTGCAATCGAGCAATTGGAGCGGGGTCGTAGTACAGAGCCAGATCCCGCTCAAGAAGCTCCAAAAGAGCTTTTCCTAAGCGCACCTTCCAAAGATTTCTAACACCACCAGTGAGAGGATCACGGCGGGGCTTAAGCGAGGGGTCACGGTGATCAATTAAATTGCCTATAATCGGGACGTCAAACTGCGGCTTTTTGATATGGATAACTGCTGCGCACAATTCAATTAGAAGCTTCTCCATCTGCGTGAAGCTATACTGGCTGTCTGAAAGCGTTTTTCGGATACGAGCAGGATCAACCAATAACTCAATTCCACCATCATTAATGGCTCGACTATCCTCTGCGCAGTAAAGAATAGCTTCCAAAAGATCAGCGTGACGCTGACCCAATCTACCAAAAACACGGCAACGCCCATGGGCAGTTTCCAGCCACTCCCCCTCACGATATTTTGGGCGTTGAGTGGGCTGGAATAGCATCAACCTGGCTTGCGTGATTGTGCTGGTTGGCGCAACCAAGTTACCACTCTTCATCTGTTTCCCTCCCCTTGAAAGCGGCAACCTTATTTCCAAAATCGCCGCCTTTGCACGCCGCTAGATCTACAGGCAAAAGTACGCCACCCTCCCCCCTCTGATACCATTTATCAGCTTCCACTAAAGCGTAATTCTGCTTACTAACCCCATACCTCACAAAAAAGCCTTTTCGATCGCCAATTGGTTTCCGGTCGTAAGTGCGGTCACTCAATTCCTTCGCTTCTGAGGCTGACATCCGCGAAACAAAACCACACCAGCGAACATTGTCAACAAGAGCGCCAGCACCTCGAGCAGCTTGCTGCAGATCTGCTTGCCCTTCGCGCACCGAGCCTTTACTAACGTGATGCAAATAGAGAACAGCAGCTCCAGTTTTCACTGCAATGCTCTCCAGGATTGAAATAAGTCGCGACATATCACCATTACTGTTTTCATCCAAACAATGAGTGCGACTTAATGTGTCCAACACGATCAACCTTGCTCCCATAGCCAATTGAATCAACCACTCGCTGTCTTTAGTAGTCATGACGTTAAAGCAGCGCCCCATGATTGGTTCAAGCATAAGATTTTTAGCGATCTCGATACGAGCCTGAGCATTAAAATGCCTACCGATAGCGTGGACACGCCCGATTAGTACACTTTCCGGATCCTCCCCCGCGAGATACACCACCCTTCCCGTTTGGCCTGGCCCAATTTTTAATAAATCACCACAGGTGACGCTACATGCAATTGACATCACCGCCTCAAGCGCCCAATAACTTTTTCCTGTAGCACCTGGAGCAATCAATGCACCGACCGTTCCGGCTAAAAAACCAGGCCAAATAAAATCTAATTGTGGAGGCTCATTCTCAAACGCTGACATGATGTCAATTGCCATTAATGCTCTCCTTGACAGACCAAGCCGCCCTGTTGAGCCAGCCATCGATGCAACTCAGATTCGGGAAACAATCGCCGGCGCCCCACCTTAATGGATGGGGGGACAGGCTCGCCTCTGCACAACCTGTTCCTAAGGCCGCCGGTAGACATGCATAGCAAGCCCGCGGCTTGTTCGTAGGTTAAATATTTTTCTGAAGTTATTTGCACGTTTTTACCCTCCGTTGATGACGATGCGTTTCGTCGTATGGCGCAGGGTTATGATGCGTGACTGTCAACAGTTTTTTCAGCAAAAAACTGTCGAAAAGTGAAGTTATTTATGAAAGGATTTTCCATCGTGCAATCCAAATGCACGATGGATTATTAAGACAAGCAAGGGAGTAAAAAAATGACTATTCAAAAAGGATTTTCGATACATATCAATAAACTGCTTTTCTAATTTCAACAATATTGGAATTTTTCAGTTTACTTGAAAAATAATTCTGTATTTTTTCCGCTGAAGATCGAAGCGTTTCAGCTGTTAAAACTATGTAGCCAGCCGTCACATCATCCCGACCAGTTGAGTGGTTCATCAATCGTTTGATCTTGTAATTGCCGACATCCAGATGTTCCGCTGTGGTGGCAAAAGTGCGCCGTAGATCGTGAAAGTCACAATGGGCGGCAGAGAGCGTTTTAACTTTGGCCACCACTTTTTTGGGTTCGCGTACCTGGCCATATTCATTATCAGCAGCAAATACAAACTCCGAATTAACTCTGCCGTTCTGCTGCTTAAATAATTGATCGATGTGTTTAGTGATTGGCAGTTCCAGCGGTAACCCGTTTTTTGTGTCATAGACGGTGAAGATTGCAGCTCGCAGATCCACATCCTTCCACTTTAATCCAAATATTTCTCCACGCCGAAGCCCTGTTAACAAAGCGAACAGCATCGCATCACAAATAGATTGACCAGTCGGTGTCTCTTGATCACGAACCTCCTGTAAGGCTCGATAAAAGACCGAAAGCTCCCCGGGGCGTAAATGTGTTTGCCTACGCCGAACATTGTTCCATTGCTTACGGTGGGACAATATCTCGACTGGGTTTTCGGGAAAAATCGAAGTCCCATCCTGACGACAGTACTCATATTTGGCGAAGTTAAATATTGCCCGCAACACACGCATGGTCAGATCTGCCTGAGCTTCCGAGGCAATACCAGCATGTATATCAATAACCACGCGGCGATCAATTTCACCTAGCGGTTTTGAGATAAACTTGCGCAAATGATTTCTTAATACTCCCTCGTACCCTCTGAGAGTGGTTACACGGAGTTTGCGGGAGCGCTTGTACGCTTCAAAGGTTTCGCCAAGTGTCACAGCTGACATTGCGTCGACGCGCCGCTGCTCGTTGGGGTTCACCCCATCACTCAAATCGGCCAAATGCTTTAGCGCCAGAGTGCGAGCTCTTACTGGTGACAAACTAGGGTATTTACCAAGGGTTATCCGCACCGGACTACCACCTGAAACGCGCTTAAAAACAGAAAAGCTTTTAACTCCACTGGATGTTACCCGCAAGCGAAGCTCGGGCAGCTTCTCATCACGATATTCAATCCTAGATTCAGGAAGTGGCAGGTCTTCTATGGCTTGTTTGGTGAAATTGAATTGTCGTTCCACATGCGCTCCGGGGTTACACTGGGGTTACATCACAATAAGACTTTATATTACATAGGGTGATCTTTATGTATATAAAATTCTTTAAAAACAATAACTTAGTTATATATTGTGATACTGTGTTACACTGGATTATATGTTTAACGACGACTCATAATCGGCAGGTCGCTGGTTCAAGTCCAGCTGGGCCCACCATTATTACCACTCCAATCCCATCAAAATAATTCTCTCAGCAAAAAAAACATTCCATTCGATTTATTCATTACTTAGATAAATCAGCCAGCGATATAAATTGAACGATGTTTTTTGATAAATGCGTATGCAACTTGAATTTTCTTGAAGTGCTCAGTTGCAGCATTCAACTGTTCAGGTGGAAGATTTTTGCTTGCTAATTTGTCAGGATGAAATTGGTTCACACGCTTTTTATAAACCATTCTTATTTCATCATCTGTCATTTCTGAATTAACACCAAGAACCCTGTAGCACTTCTGCAAATCCTGATTTTGGGAATTGGATTCAACATAGGGGCCACTGTTAAGGTCTTCCCTATTTGAATAGTTTCCTGCCTGCTTTCTTTGGGATGAAACAGAAGTGTCTTGCGGCATTACTGAATCAATTGACTGGGGGTTGCGACTCGCTGCTATTTGATCCTGCTCATAAAGCATTTTTAATAAATGATTAAATACAATGCTTTTATAATTTAATTTGCGCGCTATCCACTGTATTGCATGCAACTCTTTTTCAACCAAATAGCCGTCGGATTTCGCAACAGTGACCAAATAAACCAATAAAATCTGTATTAGCTTTGGTGTTGTGGATTCAAGAAATTTCTGGATCGTTTCGTTTGCATTAAAGTCAGGACTTGCGCCTGACTTTAGCAACAGAAGGGCTTTACTGTGCTCATCCTCCGACAAGTTCATTTTTTTCATGTAAAGCTTTACGCGCTTTACTTCGGATTTGTTTATTGGGCCATCACAATTAGATACATAGCCCAATAAACTAAACATTGCTGTTAAAAAAGATTCGCGAATATTATTTTGTTTATGCATCACAAACACTCTATATTCAACAGCAAAAAGCAGTTAATGTCTTATTGGGTATAGATTCCCTGGCTGCGCAAATAGTCTTCGTAATTACCATGGAAATCGATCAGCCCTGTTGGCTGCATATCAATAATTCTGTTGGCGAGAGAAGATACAAACTCACGATCATGGCTGACGAAAATTAATGTGCCGGGATAATTTTCCAGTGCCAGGTTAAGCGCCTCAATGGATTCCATATCCAAATGGTTGGTGGGTTCATCCATTAACAATACGTTGGGATTCACGAGACTTAACTTACCAAACAGCATGCGGCCTTTTTCACCACCGGATAATACTTTTACATTTTTCTTTACGTCATCATTGGAAAACAGCATTCGCCCAAGCGCACCGCGCACCAATTGTTCGTCACCTCTGGTCCACTGTTTCATCCAATCAAATAAATTGCTATCGTCAGCAAAATCCGCAGCGTGGTCTTGGGCGAAATAACCGATCTCCGCTTGCTCTGCCCATTTCACTGTACCGCTGTCAGGTTGCAAATCGCCATACAAACAACGCAACAGTGTGGTTTTACCCGCACCATTAGGGCCGATGATCGCAATGCGCTCACCCGCTTCCACTTGCAAACTTAAATCGGTAAACAAAGGTCGATCAAACGCTTTGCTCACTTGCTCAAGAGTGACGGCCTGGCGGTGCAATTTTTTGTTTTGTACAAATTTGATGTAAGGGCTTACGCGGCTTGAGGGTTTAATATCATCCAACTGGATTTTATCAATCTGACGTGCGCGCGAGGTGGCTTGTTTTGCTTTGGATGCGTTAGCCGAGAAACGGCTAACGAATGCTTGCAGCTCTGCAATCTGCGCCTTCTTCTTGGCGTTCTCGTTGACTAACTTTTCGCGGGCCTGGGTAGACGCCATCATGTAGTCGTCGTAATTGCCAGGATAAACACGCAACTCGCCGTAATCCAGATCGGCCATGTGTGTGCACACCGAATTTAAAAAGTGACGGTCGTGCGAAATAATAATAATGGTGCTGTTGCGCTCAACCAAAATATTTTCCAACCAGCGGATGGTGTTGATATCCAGGTTGTTAGTTGGCTCATCGAGCAGCAATACTTCGGGATCAGAAAATAATGCCTGCGCGAGCAACACGCGCAACTTCCAGCCCGGCGCGACTGCGCTCATAGGACCAAAATGTTGTTCGATAGGAATATCCAGCCCCAATAATAATTCGCCTGCGCGCGATTCTGCGGTGTAGCCATCCATTTCGGCAAACGCTACTTCCAGCTCAGCCACACGCATACCATCTTCTTCACTCATTTCAGGCAAAGCATAGATGCGGTCGCGCTCGGATTTCACCGCCCACAACTCTGTGTGCCCCATGATGACGGTATCCACCACCGAGTATTCCTCGTAGGCGAATTGATCCTGCTTGAGCTTACCCAATCGGGTATTAGGCTCCAGCATAACCTGCCCTGCAGAAGGCTCCAGATCGCCACCGAGAATTTTCATGAAGGTGGACTTACCGCAACCATTGGCTCCGATCAGACCATAGCGATTGCCGTTATTGAACTTAACGGAGACATTTTCAAACAGGGGCTTGGCACCAAATTGCATGGTGATATTGGCGGTGGAGATCACGGGTAATTTCTCTGCGGCTGAACGATTAACGGGCTAGATACATCACCAAAGGATAGATGCATCACATATAGATACGTAAAGGGCGCGCATTTTAGCCTAATTGGCAGCCTGAGAGGGGTTTTTATTGGTCATAAAAAAGCCCGCACAAGGCGGGCTGACAGCTGAATGAGTAGCGGAAAATCAAGGCACTTTAAAGACGACTTTTACCGAGGCATCCACCGCACTGGAATCGACATACCCAATCATATTGGGGTTGGCAGCAACAAGGGCTTTAACAGCGCCATCATCGCCTGCATCCTTTGGTGGAGTGCCTTTGCCGGTGAATACCAATTGCGACCAATAGGCTTTGTACTGGCTGGCATTTTTCTTACACACACTTTCATTGAATTTATCGCGTGCAGCAGAGCCTTCGTTTTGATTCACCGGCACCGCCTGTGCACCGCCTGGAAAACTTTTGCTTTTACCGAGAAAAATGCGCGATACATCATCTTCGGTCAGCGAATCGAAACCAGCAGATGGGTGGACAATAACCGCGACTTCAGCCCAACTAATGGCCGAGACACACAATGCAAGCGTAGCAGCGAAAGATGTAATGATTTTTTTCATGTCTGCAGCTCCTTTTTAAAACACGGTCTGCAAGGCAACGGAATAGACTTTTTGTCCACCGTTAACCTCATCATCAACGTCATCAATCTGGAATTTGAGTGCACTACCGCTGGTAACATCCCAACGGGTTCCCAGAGAAATGACATCGCGTTTATCTGATTGCGATGCAGCGACTTGATTGAGCACACCAATGACCGGGAGTGTGGGTGCAGCAACAGGTATTCCGGCTGCCAAATTCGCGGCCTCATCATCGGAACGCGCAACAGTGACGTGGAATAACCAATTACCTGTGCGCACACCACCCATCACGTATTCACGAACGTTTTTAGCGAGCATCGAATTTTTTGCTTCAAATTCCACATGCTCTGCGGCAGCTACAAATGTGCCGGTATCAATCGTGAGACCAATTTGCGCAAAGGTGGCCTTGTCTTCATCCACTAGCACGTTGGTGGTAACACCACGCAGTGTTGTTGGCAATGAATCCAAAAATTGCCCCAGTGTAAAACCGGTTGCAGGATCAAGAACAGCTCCTGCGACATCCACCGTCAGATCAGCTTGATGATAAGCCGCACGCAGCGTCCACCAATCTTTCCCCAAGGTTGCCGCTATACCGGCCTGGTTGCGTGTTTCAGCTTCTGTTTGCACACCATCCAGCGAGAACTCATCATTAAAACTGCCGAAATAGGCTTGGAACGTCGTATCAAAAATACCGAGGGTTTTCGTCGCGTAGATATCAATACCGTCCACGTTATTAAACGGCAGGTAATACACTTCGCGCGGTGGCGTTATCCATGAATAGGCGTAACCAACATCAAGAAAATCGGAATATAAATAAAATGGCGTGCGCAAACGACCTGCACGCAATTTAACGTCATCCGTTGCTTGCCAGGTCAGATATGCCCACTCAGCATTCACATCGTAATCGCTGTTGCTGCGCGCAATCAGCTGCGCGGTGGCGGTGAGTTTTTCACTCACTTGCCCGCTCACTTGCAAGCCGAGCAAGTTGTTATCAAACGTCAGATCTTCTTCATAACCACCATAATTGGCAGCATCTTCGTATTCATCATCGACAAAGCCGCCACCGACCGATAAAAAACCGGTGACATTGACATCGGCAGCCTGCACCCAAGGTGCTGCAATACATATCGCCAGAGCGCAAGCCAGGCGATTTTTTTTGTGTGTTGGATTCATTTTTTTCATGTGTAACTCCGCTCCTAAGTTAATAACGTCCTGTTTATATGCTCCGTAAAAACCGCTGTATTTATTCCTGTGAAAATAATTGTTAGACGCGGAACTGGCTGGCGACGTTGCGTAGTTCCTGACTGATGTGCCCAATGTCATGACTGATTTCGTTCAACTCATTGGTGCTGCTGGTAACCAACTGGGTACTGCTGTAAATACCATTGACGTGTTCGGAAACGTGGGAAAATGTCACCGTTTGTTCGTGTGTGGCTGCTGCGATGCGCTCATTAATGCTGCTGATTGTTTCCACATTATTTAAAATGGAATTGAGCACTTCACCCGAGGCTACTGTAGCTTCTACTCCACGATTGGCACGATCAACACTACCTTGCATGGCGGTAACCGCACTTGCAGAAACCTGACGCAACTCACTGATGACTTTATGAATTTCTTCCGTTGCCTGACGCGTGCGCACGGCGAGCCCACGCACTTCGTCCGCAACGACCGCAAAACCACGCCCGTGCTCGCCTGCCCGCGCCGCTTCAATAGCCGCATTCAACGCAAGCAAATTAGTTTGTTCTGCAACGGTCTGGATTGTGTTAAGCAACTGGCCAACATCAGCAGAAAATTCTTCAAAACGATTAACCACATTGGCCGCGCTACGCACTTCTTCTGCAAGGGTACTGATAGTCGATACATTCGCTGCGAGCGTTTCTTTTCCGCGTGCTGCTGCTGTGCTTGCATCTTGTGCTTGGTGTGATGCATTGCCTGCAAACTCTGCAATTTCACTGACCATTTTCATTAGGTCTTCGATTGAACTGCGCATGCTGGAAATTGCGTTCGCCTGCTCATTGATGCGCACCATGTTTTGGCTGCTGGAATTTGTCAGGCGCGTTGCCACTTGTGAAAGGCCCGTGACATCTTGACTGACATGCGCAAATGAACCATGTAGTTTTTCTACAAATGCATTGAAATATTTGACCAGATAACGAATTTCATCGTGACCGGGATACTGAATCCGTTTGGTGAGATCGCCCGCGCCTGACGCCATTTCTTTCAGGGATTCTGTCACTTCGTTGATGCTGGATGTGATTGAACGACTGATAATCAAACTGATAATCAGCAACGCAATTATCGCGCAGATCGCAATAATCAATGCAATGTTCGATGCAGTTTGCGATGACTCTATGGTTTCACTGATCGCCAGATTAAAACGTTTTGCGGTTTGGCTTTTCATTGCCGACAGTGATTTGCGCAAATTTTTTAATTTATCTGCATTAGCAGCGGTTTCAGCACCCACTTGATTGAAATCAACTGTTCCTGCAATAAAACCTTTTGCGATACGCACTGCTGTGGTGTACCAGTCTTGCAGTTGCGCATCTATATCATTTACTTGCACGGATAAATCACTACTTAGGGCCGACAGCTTTTCAAGATTGCTGCGAATCTCTTGATAATGTTTATCTGCATCTTCCAATACTTGTTCATCACCCGTTGTGACTGAACTGTTAATTTGCTGCTCCATTAACAGCAGTGATCCCAGATTAATAGTCGTTAATTCCAGCGTGGGATAAATACGCTGTTCCACTTCAGCCAAGCGGCCACTGTTGGCACGTTCAACCCAAAGTGAATAACCTTGGCTGATAACAAATCCAATAAGAGAAATGGCTACCAATAACATTAATTTTTTTGCGATGGTCAACCGAAGCATGCGTACAATCCCAGTCCGATAGAAATAATCATTTGGGTATAGCAGTCGCACATATAATGCGCAAACTTCTCGCGCCAAGTACGCTTGAGTAGAACCACTTATTGACATTTCGGGAGCAAAAAAAAATCGCCTAATTACTCTTGGCAATTAGGCGATTTAAACGAGAATGCAAAAGCGAATTTAAAAGCGAGGAAAACAGGAAATCAGTCAGGGCACAATATTCAATAACTCATTCACTACAGCAATGGCTTTGGTTTGAATATCAGTAACACAGGCACCAACAACATGGCCGTTGCAGCTGCTACACACATAGTCGCAAAGCTGGCTGCATCCATCGTTAATATCCAGGCGTAAATTGGCTGAACCACTTCACGCACCGGGAATTGGCTCGCTACCAACAGCGCGATCAGTGTTACTGGTACGGCAATAATCAATAACTCCAACCAGCGATTCAAACGCCGGGATACAGGCAGGCTCGCCATTAACTGCGCGGTAAACCCGTCATCATCTATGTAGCTATTGGATGCTTGCAGCTGCTTGCGCAGGAAGCTATCAAAATCATTGTCATTAAAGTTACTGATGCTCATACGCAACCTCACTTTTGTCTTTTATCCCGACCATCATTGGGGCAGACCGTCCTGCCAGGAGGCCAGCAGGGTTTGCAATTTTTGCTTGCCGCGGTTGATGTGGGTTTTCACGGTGCCCAAGGGTATACCCATAATAGTCGCTGCTTCTTCATGGGAAAAGCCATCTTCAAAGCATAGACGGATTGCCAGTTGCTGCCCGGCACTCAGGGTTTGCATGGCGGCCTCCACATCTTTTTGTGCATGATATTGCTTTACGCTGCACTGCTCAGCTTCGATCTCTTCATTCTCGTCAAGTTCACACCATTCGATCTTTTTCGCACGCCAGCGGTTGGCAGCAATATTGAAGGCGATACGGTACAACCAGGTGGAGAACTTGGCTTCTGCACGGAATGCGCCCAGCGCAGCGTAGGCCTTCATAAAGGTCTCTTGCGCCAGATCATCCGCGAGGTGGGTATCGCCATTGCACAGGCGTCTTGCCCATGTACGCAATGGCGACTGGTAGCGCAAAACCAGCTGCGCGAAGGCGTGCTGATCCTTGCGGCTAACGACCCGCGCAATCAATTCCTGATCGGAAAGGGACATGCGGATTAGTCCTGCTGCCCCTGCTGTTCAACAGAACCCGCTTTGGGTTTGTTCAGGTACCAGATCAGGGTTTGCGAACACCCGAAGGCGATCCAGATAAAGCCGACCGATCCGATATCAAACCCTACCAATGCGGTCAGGAAGATCAACAAGCCAATGCCGAGGAACAGGTTGCGGATACCGCGGGAGAGATCACCGGTTTCGCCTGCGCTTTTAGGCTCATCGCCACGCAAAAGCTCCACTGGAATATCGCGCCCTGCCGCAAGCAGTTTGTCGATATTGTTATTGATTTCCTGCTGGCGACGCGCCTTGCTGCGGTAGCGAAGCACGAGCAGGAACGCCAATAAAAAGATCGGCCCGCCAAAAATAAACACAATTGCAAATAATGGAATTAACAGTGCCAAGCCAATATCCTCTTCATCAAAATTGGGTTTGCCAAACGCCTCTTGCAGGCCTTTATCCAGGTCGCGCTGCCAGTCGTGGTGTTCGCGCATCCGCCGTTCGTGATCACGCGCAATCGCCTCCTGCGCCACCGCATGGGCTTGCTGTTCTATAGCCTGCACTTCCTGCTCGCGTTCAAGGTCTTTTTGCTCCTGCTCCCATTGCTGGGGCTCTTCCGGAACCGGCGCTACAGCAGGGGTAGATGGATCAGGCGTGGCAGGCGCTTGGGCACTGACAGGAACAGAAGGAGTGGAGTCAACCGGAACCGGAGTACCTTCCAGTTCGGCAGCACTCACAGGCATAAGGATGGCGCAACCGAGCACGAAGCCCAGCAGGTGCATAGAGGGTGAACGTAAAATCATGGGTTAAGCCTCTCAGGGTAATCCGGGCAGGATTGGATGTTTCAATCGATAATGCCCCAACTCATAGACTAAGACACAGTCTAGTGAGCTTCGGATTCACTGGAGAGGTTTATTTTTGCGACAAGCTTCCAGCCTTTGATACATCAAAGGCTGGAAGCGCGATCAATTGACCAGCTTGTGCCAGAAGCTCTTGATCGGATTTTTATTCTGCAGCTCGCACTCTACCGATTGCAGCGGACGGAAATCGTCGCGCAATGGCAGCCAGACCGCACCTTCACAGGTTTCTGCACTGAGCTTGCCGGTCTTTTCATCCAGCCAGTCAAAGCTGACACCGGGCGGGGGTTCTTGCGACAAGCTGCGGGTAGGCAGGTGCTTCATAAAATCTGTCCAGACCTGCAAGGCACCACCGGCACCGCTAAGTGGTGTTGCGCTATTGTCGTCGCGCCCGAGCCATACAATGGCCAGATGCTCACCACTGTAGCCTGCAAACCAGCTATCGCGCTGGTCATTAGTGGTACCGGTTTTACCGGCCAGATCAATAGCAGATGGAATTTGGTTGTAGGCGCTGCGCCCGGTTCCCTCGCGCAGGGTGCGCTGCATGGCGTATTGCAACTGGAAGATGGATTCAGCATCAAAGCGCTGCTCCAACTCCAATGGATAACGCTTGAGCGGTTTGCCGTCAGCCGCCAGCACCTCGCGGATCGCGTGCAGCGGTGTATAAACGCCTTCTGCTGCCAGTGTGTGATACATCCCGGCAACTTCCATCGGCGACATATCCACTGCCCCCAACAGCATTGCCGGTAATTCAGGGACCTTGCCTTCATAACCGGCGCGCTTCACCACTTTGGCAACGCGATCCAACCCAATGGTCATACCGAGGCGCGCGGTGGATTGGTTGTAGGAGTAAGCCAACCCTTTGTAGAGCGGAATATCGCCATGGTCTTTTTTATCAGCATTTTGCGGTGCCCACCACTTGCCGCCGGATTTATAACTCACCGGCGCATCACTAATGATCGTGCCCAAATTATATTGCTGTGGAATCTCCAGAGCGGCCAAATACACAAACGGCTTCAGAAGCGAGCCCACCGGGCGCTTGGCATCCAGTGCGCGGTTAAAACCGGAGAAACGCGGATTGCGGTCGCCAAGCAAGGCAAGGATTTCGCCTCCGCCAACAGAGGTAACTACCATGCTGCCCTGCACATTTTTGGTTTTGAATTGTTTCTCCAGTTGATCCACACGCAGCTTCATGGATTTTTCCGCCTGACGCTGCACCATGGGTGACAAGGTAGTAAAAATGCGCAGGCCTTCGCTGCGAAGATCGCTTTCTTTGTAATCCTGATTTAACTGGCGCTTCACCAATTCCATAAAAGCCGGGTAAGTCGTAGTGCGCGATTCACCTTCAGCCACAATGCCCAAGGGTGCTGCTTGCGCGCGTTTGAGCTGCTGTGCATCAATCAAGCCTTCCTTGTGCATAACGGCCAGCACAACGTTGCGACGTTCTTTGGCGCGCTCCGGATTGCGCCAGGGGTTGTAATAAGATGCCCCTTTTACTACGCCCACCAAGAGCGCCAATTCATGCACATCCAATTCACTTAACGGCTGACGGAAGTAATGCTGCGCGCCCAGTGCAAACCCATTGATAGAACGCGATCCACTTTGGCCTAAAAAGACTTCGTTGATGTAAGTTTCCAGAATTTCCGATTTGCTGTAATGCACTTCCAGCAGTACCGACATAATCGCTTCCGGAATTTTGCGGCGCAAAATACTTTGCTCATTCGTCAGATAAAAATTCTTCACTAACTGCTGGGTGATGGTACTACCGCCCTGCACTACCTCGCCGCTGGTTGCATTGACCCAAGCCGCACGGATGATGGCCAGTGGCGATACGCCGTGATGATCCAGAAAATGTTTATCTTCAACAGCTAACAAGGTCTCACCCAGCAGAGGCGGCAAATCCGCAAGGCGCACCAGCAAGCGATCTTCTTTATCGGCTGGATAAAACCCGCCAATTTCTTCCGGCTCCAACCGCACAATCGGCAAATCAGCACCGGCCAGATCGATCAACCCCTGCACCTCGTTATTGCCGACGCGCAGCATAAATTTGCGTGCGGGTTCGGTTTTATCCCAAAACGCAAAACCGCGGCTGTGGATGTGATAGGTCACTTCATGGGATGCGGCACTGACTTTTTTCAGAACCTTACCAGGCGCATCTGCATTACTTTCAAAACGATAACCCAGTGCGCGCAACTCTTGTTCAAACAGCGCCGGGGTCAAAGATTGCCCTTGGTATAGCTCCAGTGGGCGCGCATACACCCGCGCAGGCAGCGACCACTTTTTGCCTTCAAATTTTTCACGCACAACCGAATCCAGATAGAGCGTCCAAATCCCCAGCAACGCCACCGCCAATAACAATCCATAGAAAATCCACAGCCGCGCCAGCGCCCAACCACGGCGGGGGGTAGATGGAGATTTTGTACGGCGAGCAGTTGAACGGCGCTTGGTCATGGGCACATCTTTTTTGGTGGATTGTGTAACAGGAAGGCTGCGCGCTATGCGCAAAAATTTGCGCGCCAGTTTAACCCTCGCACTGTGTGAATGCGAGGGTAAAAACCGGCAATTTCCGGTGCAGAGTAATGGTCGCTTTATAGGTCGCTGCGAATTTTGCATAATGCAGCACATTTTGTACTTCGGATCTCTCTTTCCAGATCTCTCTTTTTCTTTTCAGATCGCGCTATTTCGGATCTGGCATCCAACAGGACACTCCCATGAGCAAGCAATATCACATCTACGGCATAGGCGCGGCATTGGTCGATACTGAAATCACCCTTACCGATAACGACCTCACCACAATGGCAGTGGCCAAAGGCGTTATGACATTGGTGGATGAAGAGCGCCAAAACACACTCATTGGTTATTTGCAAAACCACCTGGTTGCATCACATCGCGCCAGTGGCGGGTCAGCAACCAATAGCATCGTGGCCGCCAGTTATTTTGGTAGTAATAATTTTTATTCCTGCAAAGTTGCCAACGATGAAAACGGTGTGTTTTATTTGAATGACCTCAAAGCCGCTGGCGTTGCAACACCTGCACATATCACGCCGCCAGCAGGCATTACCGGCAAATGTTTGGTGATGATTACGCCTGATGCCGAACGCACCATGAATACTTTTTTAGGAATCAGCGAAACACTGTCGGTGAATGAATTGGATACACAAGCCATCGCCGATTCCCATTATGTGTATATCGAAGGCTATCTGGTGACATCACCCACCGGCCGTGCAGCCGCCATTGAGTTGCGCAAACAAGCGCAAGCGAACAACACCAAAACCGCATTGAGTTTATCGGACCCGGCAATGGTGCAATTTTTTCGCGATGGATTGCTGGAAATGATTGGTGACGGCGTAGATTTAATTTTCTGTAACCGCGACGAAGCCATCGGCTTCACCCAAGCCCATTCAATTGAAGATGCCATTGAAGCGCTAAAAAAATACTGCAAACAATTTGCGATCACCTGCGGCGGCGAAGGCGCACTGGTGTTTGATGGCAGCGAATTAATTAACGTCGCAGCCACACCGGTAAAAGCCATCGATACTAATGGCGCTGGTGATATGTTTGCAGGCGCATTCCTGCACGCAATCAATCACGGCAAAGATTTTAAAACGGCCGCTGCCTTCGCTAACAAAGCAGCCGCAAAAGTCGTATCACAATTTGGTCCGCGCCTGAAACCAGAGCAACACGCTGAGTTGATGGACGGATTTTTTTAATTATCTGAACATCATTCCCGCTTGCGGGGATCAAGCTTGAGGTTCGAGAACTGGACTCCCGCAAGCGGGAGTGACGATAACGCAAGCGGTAGTGATAATAAATAAAATGCCGGCAGTTGCCGGCATTGTTGTTTTTAGCATTAACCCGTTATTAAAACGAGTAAGTTGCGCTTAGCGTGTAGTTTCTTGGTGCCGCATTGGTGTACTCGGAGTAAAAACCCACTTGCCCGTAATAATGCTCATCGGTCAAGTTATCCACGTTGAATTGCAAAGCAAAATCGTCAGTCAGGTTGTAGCGAACCATCACACTTGCCAGTGTGTAAGCATCTTGTACCAACGCGGGCAAACCTTCTCCACCACTGCCGCGACGTTCACTCTCCCAGCTCGCGCCACCACCAATCGTTAAACCATCCAAGGCATTGGTGAATTCATAGGTGGTAAATACATTTAGCTTTTTGCGCGGGCTATCGGTATTCACTTCGGTGCCTGCGGCATCCTCCGCTTTGAATTGCGCATAGCCTGCCGAGAGATTCCAATTGGGTGTCAGATAACCCACCGCCTCAAGTTCGAAGCCTTTGCTTTCAACCCCTTTAGCACCGCGGTAGAAAAATTCAGGCGGCGCACTGCCAACTGGCGGTAAAAACCCTGCGACCTGGGCGACATTGTCTTGTTGGATCTGGAAAACCGCGACTGCTGTTTGCAGCGCTCCATCAAAGAAACTACTTTTCAAACCAGCCTCAATGTTGGTGCCCTCTACCGGATCAAGAAAATTCAAATCGGCATCGCGTGCATTTTGTGGTTTGAAAATTTCAGTGAAGCTGGTGTAAACATTGTGGCGTTCAGTGATGGTATAGGTGAGGCCCGCATAGGGAACTACTACATCATCATTACCGTAACTTTTGGTGCCGCTCCAATCAAAACCGTTCTGCTGCCAGGATGAAACACGGCCACCGGCGATGAATTTGAGATCATCGTTTATCGATAAGCGAGTCGCAGCGTAGTAGCCGTCTTGATCGGTTGTGGACTGGGATGCAACGAAACCATCCGCACTGAACGTCGGCTCGGGATAACTGCCATCCCACTCAAAGAAATTGCCCGTCGTCGGCTGGAACGACAGCGCAGTAAAGTTGGCGGTTTCTGTTTCGTAGCTGCTATCCAGCGCACCCACGACAAATTCGTGATCGCGATTAAACAGGTTGTAAGTGCCTTTCAATTGCACATCAACACTGTCCTGCTTGTTGTAGCCAGCGCTCATGTAAGGAAAAGGTGCATTGGAAAATTCGCCGGTTGCCTTATCCACGGTACCTGATAAATACAACAACTTGGTGTCTGCAGTATTTTTGGTGTGGTTATAACTGACCTTTGCTTCCCAACCATTGGCAAACTGATGAGCCAGAGTGACGAAACTATTTTCGTTGGTGGTATCCCAGTAAGTCCAATCAGCAGAGGTAGTGACCGACTGATCCCAATCTGTTGGCGTGCCATCGCTAAACCATGCAGGCAATGCCCCCCAGGTAGAACCTTTTGGATTGCTTTCCTGATAGCTGCTACCAACACTCAGCGAAGTGTTTGCCCCCAGGTCCGCATCAATCACACCATAAATAATGCCGCGGTCGTCTTCAGGGATTGTCATGTAGGTATCGCTAACTTCCTTTTTGACCACGATGCGCGCACGCACTGCACCATTGGCCGTCAGCGGTGTTGATAGATCGCCAGAGATAAATCGGGTATCCCAACGGCCAACACCGGCGTTCACATAGCCGGTCAATTCCGTTGCGGTTGCATGCTTGCGCACCAGATTAATAGACGCAGAAGGATCGCCCGCGCCGGTCAATAAACCCGTCGCGCCGCGCACCACTTCAATACGTTCGTAGATAGAAACATCGGCAATGGTTTCGCCGGAATCACCGGCCAGGCTCCAAGCTTGGGGCACACCGTCGATCTGGTACTTATCAATTTCAAAACCGCGCGCATTGAAGGTGTTGCGCGTGGTATCCAGATTATTGGATGAAACGCCCACCGTTTGGGTAACCACATCGGCAACGGAATTCAAATTCTGATCGATGATGCGCTGCTCAGTCATGATACTAACCGACTGGGGGGTCTCAAACAGGGTCAAGCCCAAACCGGTCGCCGTATCCACCTTGTCGGCCACCGTGTACTGGCCAGTTACCAGCACGGTTTCAACGCTGTCCTGGGCGTAGACAGCGCCAGAAACACAGACTGCATGTATCGCAGCGACTAGCGGCAAGGTTTTGAAACCGGTTTTAACGCGATAGGACAACATAATTCTGGCTCTCAGGAAAATTTGAGCGCCAGAATATCATAATGATAATTACTATCAATAGCATTTAGATTGAAAATAAGCCAATCATTGTTCTGGATCAATTGCACCAGTCATTCCCCATTCAAGGATGAAACTCAATCATGATCCTATCGACCAATTGCGTTGCCGTAGTGAGCTTGCTTGTGTCGGGATGAATCTGGCCATCCCTGCCGGAGTGATGCCCTTGCCCCGCCAGCGTCAATAAATAAACCGGGTGTTTATCGCGGCGGTCAACCACCGCCTCATAAATAACCGATGGCTGGGCGGAATAGCCATCGCCGGAGTAAATGCTGTCATCGGGAAAACGGTCGCTGGAGTAGTAGTCATTAAAATCAAACGACTGGTTGATTTCAAAACGGATGCGGAATTGCTCCGGCAATTTCGCAATCGATCGGGTCGTTAGTGAAAAGTTTTCCAACAGGGTCGCACCAGAATACGCATCCAGTTCCGGAGTCGGTTCTTCCGGCACCATTGCACCACCGGATGATTGCAAACCCAGCGCGTGTAAAAACACCGGCAGGGACTCAGGGCGCATACGGTCATTTTTACTGGCGGTATCCCATTGATATTCAAAAATATCGTTTTCATCTTCGCCCGTCGCAAAAGGATTTTCGGTAAATACCCGCTGTGGATTTTTTTGTGTGACTTTATTGGAAAAATTATTGCTCGCCAGTTTTCCGGTCACATACAACGGCTGGATAAATTCCCCCTCTAGCGTCTCAAGCCAGATGGCATATTGCGGCCACATAAAAAACGGTCCTTTACGAAACTCAACCGTCAGTGTTTCTCCATGTGCGATAGCGGGCTGCACCTTGCGGATTTGGTAAACCTGCTGCTCATCCATCACATTTTCAGTTGCCGCACGCTGCGTTTGCCCCCAGCGATAAAACTGCGCAAAAGGCGCAGTCTGGTGATAAACCAGAACCAGCAGTAACACAAAGACACCCGCACTCCCCCAGGCAACAGAATTGACCTTTGAAGCTCCGGTACCTTTGACATAATTTTTGAGGGGTTTGAAGTTATTTTTGATATGCCAGAGCAACAGCAGCAACATCCAAAAACCAAAAATCGTATGCAGCAATGCCACCAGATCCTGATGCGGCTGTAAAAACATCAACAGTGACGTAATGAAAAGAACGGTTAAACCACAGAAAACAGACAGGCTAATAAAACTGCGCCAGCGGATTGGATTGGAAGCCATAGAACTCACCCGATAAATAATGTCGGGCTACTTTCGCGAGTTTGCAGGGTTAAAAACCAATGAAACTTTATAAAATTTTATGAAAATCACTGCATTGTGGTCTTCTCAGCTACATAACTCATCGTCACTCCCGCTCGCGGGAGTCCAGCTGTAGACCTTAAAACCTATGGATCCCCGCAGGCGGGGATGACGCACTGGTAAATACTTACTGCTTAATTAGATGGAATAGGTGTTGTGGTCATGAAATGACTACTTTGCCGGCAGTGTTGGCAATTCGATTGGCAACTTATGCTTTTTTACTAAAACACCAAGCTGATCCAGTTGCTCTTGCACTTGGCTTTTACGTTTTTGGAGATGGTAAAGATCGATCAATTTTAAACGCGCCATGCTGACACCAATTGGACATGCGATTGTCTGATGATGCCCCATCGCCCGCTGATAGGCGATTTCAGCCTCATCAAAATGCCGGGATGCGAATGCAATATCACCCCACACACTGGCGATATAGGCTTGGTACAAACTATCAAACGCTTCCTTGGCCAATCGCTCTGCGACCAATAAATTGGCCCGCGCCTGTTCAAGATCACCACGCGCAAATTCCGCTTTGGCTAATAAATAATAAAACACATAGAGTCTGGAATAATGCTCCTGCCCAGCAGTAGCGATACTCTTTTTTGCATGATCAATTGCCTGATCCCAATCCTGCTGGTGCAGTTCCGCTTCAATTAACAGTTGATAGGCCAGAAAATTATCCGGCTCTAAAGTAACAGCGGTTTTTAACAGGGCAATCGCTGCATCTGCCTGACCCTGATTCCATTTATCCCAAGCTTGCGCCACTACATTGGAATTGAATTCCGCATTCAGGTGCGACAAATCCAAACGCGCATTGGTTTTTGTGGCAATCACCTTGGCCAGGCTTTCTATCACCTGATCTAACTGATGCTCCATAATGACACCCGATGCTTGATCCGTAGGTGTATACAGGCGATACAGCAACCGGTAATCATTGACTGAACCTGCCAGTTCCAAATCCAACACCAAACTTGATCCCGATATTTCAAAAATGCGGTTCACCAGTTGCATCCGATTACGGGTATCGACACCCGACTCACCTGACACATCCAACAAGTGCAGCACATAGGGAACATCAAATACCTGCACGTCAGGCGACAGCTGCAACGACTGGATCAACTGATCCATCATCCCCAAGCGAACCCAGGATAAATTGGAACCTTCGGTGCGATTTTCGATAGGTAACACCGTAATAATATTTTTATTGGCTGGATCGCTAACAGCAACATGCTTGAATACAAAAAGCCCCAGCGCACATAACACGACAACACCCAAAACCACGACAACCTTGGGAATTTTTATGCTTAGACGGGAAGGTTTTTGTAGCGTTTCAATCGCGGGGAGTTGTTCGACTTTTTCAACAGGGATAACCCAGGCGTAACCTTTGCGTGGATGTGTTTGGATAATATCCAGCGGGGAAAATAATTGTCGCAACTCACGAATGGACTGCACCAAAACCTGCTCTTCAACCCTGACATCATCCCACACTTGGTTTAGCAAAAATTCTTTTGCTAACACCTGCAAAGGATTTTCAAGAAACAGCAGCAATAACGAAAACGTTTTAGGCCTGACATTTATCGTTTCTTGTGCAGTAACAACTTGCCGCTGGGTGACATTAACGGTAAAACCATTGATGCGATACACAATATTATGTTTGATTGTCACATCCATCACCCTGCAATAAATCAATTACAAAAAAAGCGGCATTGCCGCTTTTTTTGAATTACCGTATTACTTCGAACCGAGTATTAGTGATGCTTTTTGGCGCCATCACTGACTTTCTGCATTAACCAGTCGGTATACGCAATACCAATCGCCGATGCGATAAATGCCATATGGATAATGGTTTGCCACATCACACCGGCTTCAGTAATTTTTGCACAAGCACTTGGGTTGTTGGCGTATTGTTTTAACTTCATCAGCTCTTCACAAGGAATGCCGATATAACCCGCTTCGATAAATGTTTTTAACAAGTGGATAGAAGAGATACCGATAATTGCCATTGCCAATTTTACTTTCAATACCGTTGCATTAACGTGGCTCAACCATTCAGGTTGATCGGGATGACCATCAAGACGAAGACGCGAGACGAAGGTCTCGTAACCACCGACAATCACCATCACCAACAAGTTGGAAATCATCACCACATCGATCAAGCCCAACACGATCAGCATAATTTGCTGTTCATTCATCGAGGCGACATCGGTTACCAGATGCGTCAGTTCCTTCAAGAACAGAAACACATAGGCGCACTGCGCGATAATCAGACCCAAATATAAAGGCAACTGTAACCAGCGCGAGCTGAATATTAATGCCGGGAGAAATCCAGTTTTATAGCCGGAAGGAACTTCGCTCATCAAAACACCTTTGCATAAATGAAAATAAATAGAGTCAGAAACCGATGGCGCCAATATAAAGATGCCATTGCAAAAAACAAGTTTTTTACACAGGCTTACGCAGGCTGCACACTGGGCATTCGGGATCTTTGGGCAGCTTCATCTCACGCCACTGGCTATGGCGTGCATCTAACAACAACAAACGCCCGGCAAGGGATGTTCCAAAACCACAGATCAACTTGATGACTTCAAGCGCTTGCATTGAACCGATAACACCCACCAGCGGAGCCAATACACCATTAGCGGCACAGGTCAGGTCATCGCTATCTTCTTCGTACAGGCAGCGATAACACGGGCTGTTTTGTTGGCGCGAGTCAAACACCGCGACTTGCCCTTCCAAACGGATTGCAGCACCCGACACCAACGGAACGCCAGCTGCCACACAGGCGGCATTGATTGCAAAGCGCGTGGCAAAATTATCGGTGCAATCCACCACAACATCAGCGCGTTTAACTTGCCCGGCAAGATTGTCTGCATCCAATACTTGCTCGATACATTCGATCTGCACTTCGGGGTTCAACTCGCGCAACGCCTGCGCCGCCGAGGCCGATTTGTTCATGCCAATGCGCGCACTAGTATGCGCAATTTGTCGTTGCAAATTGGTTAAATCCACCGCATCAAAATCGGCCAACACCAAATGCCCAACACCTGCTGCTGCAAGGTACATTGCCACCGGTGAACCCAATCCACCCAGCCCGATAATCAATACGCGCGCCGCCAGTAATTTTTCCTGTCCGTCGATATCGACATCAGGCAACATAATCTGGCGCGAGTAACGCAATAATTGTTCGTCGTTCACGATTGCTCCTTCTTTTTGCCAAGCGATACGCGTTCATTGCCACCAAAATCGCGCCGGGTTTCTACCGCAATAAACCCGCGTGCGTGTAACAACCTGCGCACAGCTTCACCTTGATCGTAGCCATGCTCTAACAACAACCAACCACCTTCCGCCACATAATTCCAGCCATCACGAATGATTAATTCAATATCGGCTAGACCATGATTACCTGCGACCAGCGCCGAGCGCGGCTCAAACCGCACATCGCCTTGTTCGAGGTGACAATCCTGTGGATCTATATACGGTGGATTACTGACAATCACATCAAATAGCTGTGCGGGAACAGCAGAAAACCAATTACTTTGCAGGATGCTTACATGACCAAATTCTAAAGCTCGACGATTTTTTTCTGCCAATGCAACAGCATCTGCCGAGTAATCCACCCCCAGCAATTGCCAATGCGGTTTTTCGCTGGCCAGCGCCAATACAATTGCTCCCGTGCCCGTACCCAAATCCAAACAACGCCGCTGCTGTGCCGGTGCATCGTTGGCAAATAATTCCAATGTTGTCTCTACCAACAGCTCGGTATCCGGGCGGGGAATCAAGGTGGAATTATTCACTGACAACGGCAGTGACCAGAATTCGCGCTGACCAATAATATGTGCAATCGGTTCACCGTTTTTTCGGCGCTGAAAAAAATCATCAAACATTGTTTGCTGATCGGAAGTGAGTGTTTTATCCGGCCAAGTAAAAAGCCAGGTGCGATTTTTTTGCAGGATATGACAAAGAATTAATTCGATATCGAGGCGAGCGGAATCGCTTACGGATTCCAGCTCGCTTGCACGCTGTAAACATTGCGCAACGGTGATGTTGCTCATAAGGGAGCCACGTAGGTTGGGCAGCAATGCCCAACGAAAATTCATAAGATGGTTTTATGTTGGGCATTGCTGCCCAACCTACATTGGTACAAAGATTTAAAAATTAATCCGCAATCGCCGCCAATTGATCAGCTTGATACTCGTGCGCAAGCGGTTCAACAATTGGATTTAAATCACCCTGCATAATCGCATCCAACGAGTACAGCGTTAAGTTGATGCGATGGTCTGTCACACGCCCTTGCGGATAATTGTAGGTGCGAATACGCTCGGAACGGTCACCGGAACCCACCAGGTTGCGACGCTCATCGGCCATGGATTTATGCGCAGCATCTTCTTGCTGCTGCTTTAATTTGGTCGCCAGCAAACTCATCGCGCGTGCGCGGTTTTTGTGTTGCGAACGCTCGTCCTGACACTCCACTACCAAACCGGTTGGGATATGCACAATACGGATTGCAGAATCGGTTTTGTTAACGTGCTGACCACCAGCGCCGGATGCACGAAACGTATCGATGCGCAGATCCGCTTTGTTGATATTAATTTCTTCCATCTCATCCGCTTCCGGCATTACCGCAACAGTACAGGCCGAAGTATGGATGCGCCCTTGGGATTCAGTTTCCGGCACGCGCTGTACGCGATGCGCACCCGATTCAAATTTTAATTTTGAATACACACCCTGACCGCTCACCAGCGTGATGATTTCTTTAAATCCGCCATGTTCACCTTCGTTCTGGCTCAACACTTCCACACGCCAACCTTGCGTTTCTGCAAAGCGGGAATACATGCGGAATAAATCGCCGGAAAAAATTGCAGCTTCATCGCCACCGGTACCAGCACGGATTTCGAGATAACAGTTTTTCTCATCGTTCGGGTCTTTTGGCAGCAAGAGTTTTTGCAATTCCAATTGCATCGGCTCAAGGCGCGCTTCGCACTCTTTTAATTCTTCTTCTGCCATTTCTTTCATGTCGTCATCGCCAGACACGAGAAGATTTTTCGCCTCTTCAATATCTGCCAACAATTGCAGGTAGCTTTTGTACCCCTGAACCACAGGTTCCAATTCCGCATACTCTTTTGACAGATCGCGGAATTTATTCTGGTTGTTGATGACCTCGGCTTCTGACAAGAGCGCGCTGACTTCTTCGTAGCGCTCTTTAAGGCGATCCAGTTTTTCTAGAATAGATGCTTTCATTATGACTCACTTGCATCGCTGCTATTGTTAGCAGCCGGGTTAACAGATTCTTGCGGCGAAAGCGCAAACAGTTCTTGTGCGACCTGAATGACATGATGACGCGAACTCGCGCTCGCTTCTTTTAGAACGGTGGTCGGTGAATGAATGAGTTTATTGGTCAGGTTGCGCGCAAACTGTTGCAACACCTGCTCGGGATTGCCGCCGGTTTGCAAACTGCGCAAGGCTTTTTGCAATTCCTGGTCGCGTAGTTGCTCTGCTTTTTGGCGATAAGCTTTTACCGTTTCAACCGCATCCAATGCGCGCTGCTGACGCAAAAACAGTTCCACGCCTTGATTAATAATTTCTTCCGCCTGATCTGCAGCCGCAACGCGGGATTTTTTGTTTTCATCAATAACCGCGTGCAAATCATCGACGGTGTACAGATACACATCATCAAGCTCGCCCACTTGCTCTTCGATATCGCGCGGTACCGCAATATCAAGCATAAACATGGGTTTGTGCTTGCGTTTTTTCAGCGCCGATTCCACCGCGCCTTTACCCAGCAAAGGCAATTGGCTGGCGGTAGAAGAGATGACGATGTCAACACGGTGCAATTGCTCGGGGATGTCGGCCAACAAAATCGCTTCACCATTGAACTCACGCGCCAACCGTTGGGCGCGGTCCAGCGTGCGGTTGGCGACGATCATTTTTTTGATGCCCTGCTCTGCCAGATGGCGCGCTACCAATTCAATCGTCTCACCTGCACCAATGAGGAGCGCGGTATCTTGTTTGAGGTCAGAGAAAATTTGTTGCGCCAAACTGACTGCCGCATAGGCAACGGAAACCGGGTTCTCGCCAATCGCCGTTTCTGTGCGCACGCGCTTGGCAATATTGAATACTTGCTGGAAAACAACGTGCAGCTCTGCCCCCAACGTACCCGCTTCTTTGGCTTGGGCAAAGGCCGATTTCATTTGGCCTAAAATTTGCGGTTCACCCAACACAAGTGAATCCAGCCCACCGGCGACCTTCATCATATGGCGCACAGCATCCTGACCTTGATAGCAGTAATAGCTATTGGCCAGATCAGCGGCTTCAATCGCCGTGTGATCGACCAGCCACTGTTGGATTGCCCCGGCTTCACCTTCACTCGCGGCATAGATTTCGGTGCGGTTGCAGGTTGAGAGTATGGCAACTTCGTTCAAACCCGCTTGGGCGCACGCCTCCTGCATGGCCTTCTGCAGCAGTTCGGGCGCAAAGGCAACCCGCTCGCGCAGGGCAAGAGGAGCAGTGGTATGGTTGATGCCGAAGGCTAACAGGGTCATGGGGGCGAGTAATTTCAGGCCGGTATAGTTTGAAGGGCGGTATTGTCCGGTCACAACGGGGGCATGACAAGAGGTTAGCGTGCAATCCTGTCATAAAGGGATGTTATTGCCTCTTACTCATTCACCTGATCTATCAGCATCTATACTCAATCGCAGACGCAATCCAAGGATTTTCCATGCGCAGATTACCCAACCCTACGATCATCGATATCGAAGCCTCCGGCTTTGGTTCACGCAGCTATCCCATTGAGATTGGCGTAGTGAAAACCAACGGGGATCGCTATTGCGCGCTGATTGAGCCACCGCCCGAGTGGGATCATTGGAGTGAAAGCGCCCAGTCAATTCACGGTATTTCGCGCGGGCTACTGGAGAGCCGCGGGCGCAAACCGCACGACATCTGCATCGAACTCAACCAGTTTCTCGGTGAAATTACCGCCTACAGCGATGCCTGGACACACGACAGCCCCTGGCTAAACCGCCTGTTTTTTGCCGGCCGCATACAGCCCAGCTTCCATCTAAGCCCGATTGAAATGATCGCCAGCGAAGCTCAACTGCTGCTCTGGGACCAAACCAAAAAGCGGCTGGAAAAGCGGCTCGATATCAAACGCCACCGCGCCAGTGGCGATGCCTACCTGATCCAGCAAACTTACCTGGAAACACGCAATCTGGTGAACACCCAGCCCGCACTGGCAAAACTCAAGGGGCTGTAAATCAGCCGCCGCCATCAAACAGGTGGCATCGCCGGATCTTTGCACTACCTTACCTTCACGTTTATCGCCCGCGCGTTTATGATGTCCGGCCGCGCAGTCTGCTACGCTCGCCCTGTGCAGCAATCAACCAGAGCATCCATCTACAACCGGTCACGCATGATCAAACACCGCCCTATCATTTTGTCGAGCATGACCCTGTATTGGGTATTGAGCGGTTGCAGCTTGCAGTCCACACGGACAGTGGCGGCTCCGGAACCAGAGCAGGCACCGCAACCCGAAATACGGATTCAAACACCTGCGCGCCCATTCCCTACAGAAACCCTGTATTCGCTGCTCACAGCTGAAATTGCCGGCAGCCGCGCGCAGTATGATCTGGCGCTGAGCAATTACGCCCAACAAGCGCGCGAAACCCGCGATCCACAGATTGCCGAACGCGCCACCCTGATTGCCCGCTACATGAATAACCATGTTATCGCACTGGAAATGGTCAAGATTTGGGTAGATGCTGCACCTCACAATGAAGAAGCGCTGGCAAACGCCTCCATGGCCTATATGCAAACCGGACAATTGCGCGATGCATTCGACTTCTCCCGCCGCTTGCTGGATGAAGGTGGCGAGCCACTGTTTCAGAACATAGCCGCCAATGCGGCAAGCCTCGATGAAGAGGCGCGCGCGACCTTGCTTAAAGACTTCGTCAACCTGCTGCAAACTCATCCTGAAGATGAGCAGTTACTGGTCGGCACGGGTATTTTGCTGCAGCAACAGGGCAAATATCAGGAGGCGATGGATATCACCCATCAGGCGCTTAAAGTGCATCCGCGCAGCATTCCGGCCGCCATTTTAGAAGCCAATTTGCTGCATCAGCTTAAACGCGACCAGGAAGCACTCACCAAAATGGCCGCGCTTCTGGAGTTTTACCCGGACAACACCAGCTTGCGCCAGCAGTACGCGCGCATCCTTGCCCATCACAACATCGAAGAAGCGCAAGCGCAGTTCACTATCCTCACCAAACAGCTCCCCAACAATGGCGATATGCTGCTGGCGCTGGGGATTATCGCGCTCGAACGCAAAGATCTGGAAACCGCACGCGACACCTTTGAGCAGCTGCTCGACCGCGATATGCATATATCTACCGCCCACTATTATCTCGGGCGCATGGCGGAGGCGCGCCGGGATTATCCGGAAGCCATCATCCATTACCTGCAAGTAGAAAACGGCAATGACTTCCTTTCAGCAACCATCAGCTTGCTGAATATTTTTATCCGTCAGGAAGATTTCCTCAGCGCCCAACAACACATGAACCGGGTACGTTTGCGCTTTCCCGATCAAAGCGAAGCACTCTATGTGCTGCACGGGCAAGCATTGATCCGCCACAAACATCTGGCAGAAGCAGATGCCGTACTGAGCGAAGGGTTGGCCACATTTGCCCGCAGCACCCGCCTGTTGTTTGCCCGCGCCATGCTAAGCAACCAGCGCCAGCAACTGGCCGCCGCTGAACGCGACTTGCGCAGCATTCTCAAATTACAACCCGACAATGTTGAAGCGCTAAATTCGCTCGGCTACATACTGGCCGACCGCACCCAACGCTTTAGCGAAGCGCGCCTGCTGCTGGAAAAAGCATTGCAACTACGCCCGGATGATGCGGCGATCCTCGATTCAATGGGTTGGCTGCACTACCGCACGGGCAACTATACCGAGGCACTTAGCTATCTGCGCAGCGCTTACACAACAGCGCCCAACCCTGAAATTGCCGCCCATTTGGGGGAGGCCCTCTGGGTTTTGGGCGATAAAGAAGAGGCACAACGCATTTGGCGCGAGGGAATCCAGCTCTCTCCCACCGACCCGACGCTTCTGGAAACACTGAATCGCCTCGGCGTTGAGCTATAAGCCTCAGCGTTGAGCTATCTCAGTGTTGAACTATATGCCTCAGTGCTGAACTATGAGCTTCAAAATAAAAAGGCCAGAACATGATGCTACGCTGTTTACTCCTGATTTCCCTGCTCACCATTATCGGCTGTGTCCACCGCGGATCACTCACGCCACCGCAGGATGTACTTGAGCATCAACGCCAACTGCAAAATATTGGCGATTGGCAACTCACAGGTAAACTCGGAGTCCGCACCAGCGACGAGAGTGGTAGCGCCAGCCTGAAGTGGGATCAACAAGCAACTCGCTACCAAATCAACCTGAGCGGCCCACTTGGGCAAAAGCGCATGATTATCACCGGTGAACCCGGCAGCGTCCGCCTGGAACAAACAGGCGAACCCATGCAGCAAGCCAAAACCGCAGAGGCATTGATCAAAAAATCTGTTGGCTGGACGCTCCCCGTCGCACAACTCGCCTATTGGGTGCGCGGCGTGCCCGCCCCCAAGCTACGAATTACCCATTTCCAACAAAATACCAATGGCCTGCTTGACCAATTACATCAAGGTGGCTGGATCATCACTTACAGCAATTATCGCGATCATCACTACAACGGCCTGACACTCCCATTACCCGGAAAAATCACCGCCGAATACAAAGACGTGCGCTTGATACTTGCCATCCGCAACTGGCAATTGGGCGCGCAGGAATAATTCATCATGGCCAGTCTGACACTGCTATCACCCGCCAAACTCAACCTGTTCCTTCATATCACCGGCCGCCGGGCAGACGGCTATCACAACTTACAAACCCTGTTCCAATTACTCAATTACGGCGACACCCTTTCATTTACTACGAATGACGAAGCACGTATCACGCTGGCACCGGATTTACCGGGCGTTAACTTTGAGCAAAACCTGATTATCAAAGCCGTACGCGCATTAGCACCCTTCGCACCTGCGACTGCGGGGGTGGACATCCAGCTGGAAAAGCGCCTCCCTATGGGCGGAGGGATTGGCGGAGGCAGCAGCAATGCCGCGACAACATTGGTCGCCCTGAACCATTTGTGGGCGTGCAATCTGGGTAAAGTCCAGCTGCAGAAAATTGGCCTTACACTAGGTGCCGATGTACCCGTCTTCATCAATGCCCAAACCGCATGGGCTGAAGGGGTCGGAGAGCAGTTGGACGCTATCGAAATGCAGCCAAAATGGTTTCTGGTTGCACAACCTGATTGCCATGTATCCACCGCAGAAATTTTTTCTCACAAAGATTTGACAAGAGATACTTCGGCCATTAAAGTGGCGGCCTTCCTTGAGCGGGGTGGTCAAAATGACTGCGAAGCCTTGGTGAGAAAGCTCTATCCAGAAGTTGATAAAGCACTCATCTGGCTGCAAAAATTTGATCGCAACGCAAAGATGACGGGTACCGGCGCTTGTGTTTTTGCAAGCTTCGATACAGCAGAAGAAGCACAAAAGGTGCAGGCGCTAGCGCCAAAAAATCTGCCGGTTTTTGTAGCGCAGGGGATTAACAAATCACCACTCTACAAATTACTGCCGTCAAGCTAATCAAGTACTGTTTTTTCGAATATTCGAGAAACAATAGGGGCGTCGCCAAGTGGTAAGGCAGCGGGTTTTGATCCCGCCATTCGTAGGTTCGAGTCCTTCCGCCCCTGCCATCTATTTTCAGTCATTGTTTCAAGTGTGATTAACCATCAATCCACAACGCGATTACGAACAGCACAACAATGACCATTCATTATAATTACCCATTACTGCTTTCGATAATGCATTACCCGCAGGAATTCCCTAGGGTAAAAAACACTGCTTTGCGCAGGCGGCAACTATCGGCTCTGGCTTTTAACCACCAGCAATCACCCCAGCCATCACCTAAAGGTATCTGACGTGACTGACTTAATGGTCTTTACCGGCAATGCAAACCCGGATCTCGCGAAAAAAATTGTGGATCACTTGGGCATGCCGCTTGGCAACGTTTCTGTTTCGCAATTTTCTGATGGTGAAATTGCGGTAGAGCTGCACGATAACGTGCGCGGCCGCGATGTATTTGTGGTGCAACCTACTTGTGCCCCCACCAACGACAACCTGATGGAATTGATCGTGATGGTTGACGCCCTGCGTCGTGCATCCGCAGGTCGCATTACCGCTGTGGTTCCCTACTTTGGTTATGCACGCCAGGATCGCCGCGTGCGTTCAGCGCGCGTGCCCATCACAGCAAAAGTCGTTGCTGACATGATGGTGGGCGTTGGTGTTGATCGCGTATTGACGGTTGACTTACACGCTGAGCAAATCCAGGGCTTTTTTGATGTACCGGTAGATAACGTCTATGGCTCACCTGTACTACTGGAAGATATTGAGCAACAAAAATTTGAAGACCTGATTGTAGTATCACCTGACATCGGCGGTGTAGTTCGTGCCCGTGCAGTGGCAAAACAATTGGGCATCGATTTAGCGATCATCGACAAACGCCGTCCACGCGCCAATGTGGCCGAAGTGATGCATATTATCGGTGAAATTGAAGGTCGCACCTGCTTGCTGGTAGACGATATTATCGATACCGCCGGCACCTTATGCAGCGCAGCAAAAGCCTTGAAACAACACGGTGCCAAGCGTGTTATCGCTTACTGTACCCACCCTGTATTGTCAGGTAAGGCGATTGAAAATATTAACGGCTCTGAGCTGGATCAACTTGTGGTCACTGACTCTATACCACTGAGTGATGAAGCTAAAAATTGCGCGCGCATCCGTAGCCTGACATTGTCAAAAATGCTGGCCGAAGCTGTGCGTCGCCTGAGCAATGAAGAATCCCTGAGTGCCATGTTCCGCTAGGAGCCTTTAAAGGTTCCGCTAAGCGAAACATCGCCTCTGGTAAACCGCCGCATTACATAAGGTAATGTGGTTACTGAAACCCGGTAGATTCTGGTCGCGGATCTACACGGAAAATTGAGGACGATAAAATGTCTGAAGACTTTAAATTAGATGCAACTGCCCGTAACGACTTGGGGAAAGGTGCGAGCCGCCGCCTGCGTCGTTTGGCTGGCCAAGTTCCCGCTGTTATTTACGGTGGCAACGTAGCCCCTGCGAGTGTTTCTGTGACTGCTAACGAGTTGATGAAGCACTTGGAACACGAAGCTTTTTACTCTCACATCATCAGCCTGAACGTTGATGGCACTGCACAAGATGTGATCCTGAAAGATGTTCAACGTCACCCATCCAAGCCAGTTGTGCTGCACTTGGACTTCCTGCGCGTTGACAAAGCTACCAAGGTTCACACTCACGTACCTCTGCACTTCATTAATGAAGCGACATCAAAAGGCGTGAAAATCCAGGGCGGTAAAGTGGTTCACAACCTGACCCAACTGGACATCATCTGCTTGCCACAACACTTGCCAGAATTTATCGAAGTTGATTTGGCAAATGCAGAAGTGGGTACCATCATCCACATTTCTGACCTGAAATTGCCTGGCGGCGTAGTGTCTGCTGACTTGCAAAAAGGTGCTGACCACAACCTGGCTGTTGCGACTATCGTTAAGCCAAAAGGCGGCGCAGAGAGCGAAGAAGCTTAATTGCCTCTTCCCGGTTGAAAGAAGGGCTGACTCTTCGGAGTCAGCCCTTTTTTTTTCGTATCGCGCACGGATTGTCGATCTTGATTTTACACTGCTTTTATTTGACACGAATCCTGATATCATGCGCCCGATTTTTATAGGAAGTTCCACATCTATCATTAGGAGAATTAAGTGCGCAAAATAACTTCTTTTTTTAAAGCCACTGCCACCTGCCTTGCACTCTCGCTGGCATCCCTTACCAATGCCACAATCATCACCTTTGATGATTTACCCCATGGAACCGAGGTGGGCACCCACTACGCCGGTCTAAGCTGGAACAACCTCTACACTACGGGGTCATTAGGCGGATCAGGTGGCTACGCCAATGCCGCTGTCTCTGGGTTAAATACCGCATTTAACAGTTCGGCCAATGATGTAGAGGTAAGCAGTAGCCTATTTAACTTTACTGGCGCGTATTTTACCGCCGCGTGGAATGACGGCCTAAATATTACTCTGACTGGCTCAAAAAATGGCTTAAGTCTCTACACAGAAACAGTGGTAGTTGATACCAGTGGACCAACTTGGTTTAACTTCACATTTTTCGGTATCGACACCCTGCACTTTCATTCCTTTGGTGGTATAGCCAACGCGGTATATGCCTCTATTGGCGAAGGCGAGCACTTCGCAATGGATAACTTCACATTCAATAGCATTCAAACAGCAGTACCGGAATCATCATCATTAATTTTGGTGGGGCTTGGCTTACTCGGTCTTTTTGGCTCACGCCGATTGAAAAAATAATTGCAAAATTAATAGTGTTTGCAAAAACCTGCTGCATGGCAGGTTTTTTTTCGCCTCAAATACTCTGCCACGAGCTCGGCACTATTCACTTGGATTGATTGCGGCGACAATACCCAGCCGCTGCACCAGCGGCGATTAGGATTTATTCAACACGTAATAACGCAAGGTTAATCATGGCAACCGAAATACAGCTAGTCGTTGGGCTGGGCAATCCCGGCAGCGAATATGAACGCACACGCCACAACGCCGGGCAGGATTTTGTGGAGGAACTCGCCCGCACGCTGGGTGTATCGCTGGTTAACGACAACAAATATTTCGGCCTGACCGCGCGCGCCAACTATCAAGGCCGCGACCTGCGCCTGCTGATTCCCACTACCTATATGAACCGCAGTGGCCAATCGGTCAGTGCTATGGCGAACTTTTTCAAGATCGAACCCTCCGCAATCCTTGTCGCTCACGATGAGCTGGATCTAGCGCCGGGCATTGCCCGCTTCAAACAAGGCGGAGGCCACGGCGGCCACAACGGTTTGCGCGATATCATCGCCGCACTTGGCAACAACCAGAACTTTCCGCGCTTGCGATTAGGAATTGGCCACCCCGGTAGCGCCGCAATGGTCGCCAATTTTGTCCTTAAACGCGCCCCATCCAGCGAGCAAGAGCTTATTGATGATGCAATTGCCCGCGCCATCAAATGCACACCCGATGCATTAAAAGGCGACTGGAATACCGCGATGAAAAACTTGCACACCGATCCAAAGAAATAGGCACGCCTGAACTACACTGCATAAGTCTCCTTACAATAAACAGGTTTAGGGCTTATGCAGGCTGGTGCTCTCTCACTCTCTTCGATGGCAATAATCCTGCTTGCCTATCAACCGATAGCAGCTTTTGCCGAAGAGAACACAGAGCTGTTCGATCTGGATCTGGCCACCCTGATGACCATTCAGGTCGGCACCAGTGCCGATGCCTCCGCCAAAGGTTTGAGCACCCCACTCGCTGGCGCGCAAGTTGCCGATGGCGGGCGGTTGGGAATACTGGGCTCAACAACCATTTTGGACGCGCCTTTCTCCACTACCAGCTACACACAGGAATTCGCACAAAATCATCAGGCCGCCAGTATCGGAGAAGTACTCCAATACGATCCCAGCGTGCAATTGGCACGCGGTTTTGGCAATTTCCAGCAGGTTTACCGGGTGCGCGGCTTTCCTATTTTCTCTGATGACATGACCTACAACGGCCTGTATGGAATCTTACCCAGGCAATATCTGGCGGCCGAATTGATTGAGCGGGTGGAGGTGTTGCGCGGTGCCAATGCATTTATCAATGGAGCCGCTCCCGGCGTAAGTGGTTCGCTTGGGGGGAGTATCGGCGCGGTTCCCAAGCGGGCACCAAAACAGAACTTCTCACGGATTACCCTTGGAGCCCAATCCGCCAGCCAATATTATGCAGCAGCCGATCTATCCCATCGCTCAGACGACAGCCGCTTTGGTATTCGTGTCAACGGCGTGGAGCGTAGAGGCGATACCGATATCGATGGCGAAGCACGCGCTCTTCAACTGCTGACACTGGGCGCAGACTTTCACAGCAACGATCTACGTATCTCAGCCGATTTCGGCTATCAGGATCAGCAATTGGATGCCAGCCCACCCAGTGTTACTGTGGCGAGCGACCTTCCCATCCCAACAGCACCCGACACTGATCACAATATTGGGCAACCCTGGACCTATTCGGATGCCAAGGATCTCTTTGGCACCCTGCGCGCTGAATATGACATCACACCACAGTTGACCGGCTGGCTGGCCTTGGGCGCACGCGAAGGGGATGAGGATTCCATTTTCAGCGCTTTTTTAACCACAACCAACCTAATGGGAGATTACTCGGCCAGCCGTTTTGATGTCGTCCACAAAGATTCGGTTATCACCGGCGAACTGGGTTTGAGAACCGAATTCAACACTGGCGAGATAACCCACCAACTGAGTCTTTCTGCCAATACCTATGAGAATGACAGCCGCAATGCCTATCTCATCTATAACGGGTTCACCAATAATCTTTACCATCCAACAGCCGTAGAACGACCAGAAACCCCGGTCTTTGGCGGTGGCGATCTCCGCCGCCCACTGATCACCACCACCACTAAAACCGGAAGCCTGGCACTGGCCGATGAATTGTCTCTACTGGACGAACGCCTGCTGCTGACACTGGGTGCCCGCCAACAGACAATCCGTGAATACAACTTTGACTACAACTCAGGCGCTCTCCAATCTATCTACGATAAAACCCGCCTGACACCAGCATTTGCAGCGCTCTATAAATTTTCTCCGCGCTATTCCGGCTACATCAATTACATGGAAGGGCTACTCAAAGGCGATATCGCGCCCACCACCAACATCGATGGCCCGGTAGCCAATGGCGGTCAAGCGCTAAGGCCTTACCAGACCCAACAAACCGAAGCGGGGATCAAGTATCTGGGGAAGTCGCTCGGAGCAACTATCGCCGTCTTTGAGATCCGTAAACCGCTGGCAGGCTATAACAGTCGTAATGCACTGGCACTGATTGATGACCAAACCCATCGCGGGCTGGAGCTATCGCTTTACGGCGAAGCTGCCCCCGGCATTAAGCTTCTCGGCGGCATCAGCTTTCTTGATACCGACGAATACGGCAAAAACACCCTAGGTGCCCCCAAAGTACAGTCCAATCTGGGGCTGGAATGGGACGTACCCGGCATCGCCGGCTTGACCCTCAACAGCCATTGGATGTACACCGGCAGCCAATATGCAGATCTCGCCAACACCCAAAAAGTGCCTAGCTGGCAAAGGCTGGACTTGGGCACACGCTACACCACAAGGCTCTCCACACAAACGCTGACCCTGCGCGCCACTCTGGAAAATGCCACCAGTAATGACTACTGGGCATCTGTTGGCGGATTTCCCGGCGCGGGCTATCTAACCCAAGGCAACCCGCGCACGCTGGTTGTATCCGCCACTGTCGATTTTTAATCCACGCCAGTTGGCCTGAGCTTCGTCTAATCTGCTTCGGCCATGTATAATCGCGCCCTCTCGATTTTCATCCCTTTTTCACACATCTCATAAGCGGAATAGCATCATGGGTTTCAATTGCGGTATCGTCGGCCTGCCCAACGTCGGCAAATCAACACTGTTCAATGCACTCACCAACGCCGGTATCAGCGCAGAAAACTTCCCCTTCTGCACCATTGAACCCAACGCCGGTATCGTAACCGTACCCGATCCACGTCAGGATAAACTCGCCGAAATCGTAAAACCCGAACGCGTGATCGCCACCACCATGGAGTTTATCGACATCGCCGGTATCGTTGCCGGTGCATCCAAAGGCGAAGGCCTTGGCAACAAATTCCTCGCCAACATCCGCGAGACAGACGCCATCGCCCACGTTGTACGCTGCTTTGATGACGACAACGTCATTCACGTTGCCAACGGTGTAAATCCTGCAGCCGATATTGAAGTCATCAACACCGAACTTGCACTTGCCGATCTGGAAGCCGTAGATAAAGCCATCAACCGCTACGCTAAAGCAGCAAAAGGCGGCGACAAGCACGCTGTTGCCATCAAAGCACTACTGGAAAAAATCCAACCGCATTTGGATCAAGCAAAACCACTGCGCTCCTTCCCGCTCGATAAAGAAGAAATCGCACTGCTCAAAGAAATTAATTTGCTCACACTCAAACCCACCATGTATATCGCCAACGTGGCAGAAGATGGTTTTGAAAATAATCCGCATCTGGATGTTGTGCGCAAAATCGCCGCAGAAGAGAAATCGATCGTAGTACCCATTTGCAACAAACTCGAAGCCGACATCGCCGAACTCGAAGGCGACGACAAAAAAGAATTCCTCGCTGAAATGGGCATGGAAGAACCCGGCCTTAACCGCGTAATCCGCGCAGGCTACCAACTCCTCGGCCTGCAAACTTATTTCACCGCAGGCGTAAAAGAAGTCCGCGCCTGGACCATCCCCGTCGGTGCCACCGCACCCCAAGCCGCCGGTGTCATCCACACCGATTTCGAAAAAGGCTTCATCCGCGCCGAAACCATTTCGTATGAAGACTTCGTACAATACAACGGCGAACAAGGCGCAAAAAGCGCAGGCAAAGCGCGCAAAGAAGGCAAGGAATACATCGTACAAGACGGCGATGTGATGCACTTTTTGTTTAACGTCTAATTGACGAAAAAACTCAAAAAAATGGCCGCTTGTAGCGGCCATTTTTTTGTAACGACTTTGATATTACTGCTAATAAAAACTGATCAATCTACAGCAACTTCGCAACTAAACAGCTGTGAAAAAATGTGCGCTGAATCAGCAAAGCCACAAGAGAAGCTTATATCCCTTTCATCTGGCCGCCACCAATAACTTATATCTGATGTCAGGCTTAGTGCGATTGCCTCACTATCAAGAACCTTTGAAGCAATATGAATTGCTTCCTCGGTGGGTGTATCAAGATGACCAAGAACATCATCAATAGAGATTTCAATCGCCAGTAATTCAGGCATGAGCATTGCGATTTTTATCGCCTGACCACAACAATTAAGTAGTGACTCAGATTGCGTGCATTCAAAAAAACTTACGAACGGAAAATAACGTCCTACCTTATCAACACTGGGCATAATAGCACCCACAACTGGAGCATCCGCCCATATATTCGCTGGCAACACAAAACACCATACAGGAGCAGTAAGATAGCGATCCAGCCAAAAAGCGTTTGCTTTTTGAAAAGCCTCAAAACCTTCAGCAAGCCATTTATCCACACACAACCGCGTGGAGTACCCAAGATTCCGTCCAATAAAATCACCAGCACAAGGTAACTTTCCGTAAAATGCCAAGGATCTTGATGTCGACAAAACAATACCTATTGGTCAATGCAGCGCAGGACAAGTAAAACTTGCTAACTCAGATAAATAAAAAGGATTATTCACACTGTTGGCGGTGATCTCCAACACCACTTTCTGCCCATGAATATTCAATGTGGTGATAAATCTTTCAGGTTGCAATTGCCGGCGTTCCCCCATATCAAATAAGCGCATGATCGCCCAAGGGCCATCCACGACTAACGATTTACGATCAATATGATTACCGCTTAACTCAATACGTATTTGATTACTTCCCAATGGACCAGGCCAGACCACACTTCGCGGTATTTGCGGCCCATGTGCGTATTGAAAAAGCTGGCCATCAAAATCCATAGACAGCTGATTGATACCTGCATCCATCTCAAGTACTTTATATTCGAAATTCAACATCGGACTAGCGGTCGCAGCAGGAAAAAATACATCACGAATCCGCGCTGCTTGCTGGAAAGATCGAATGGGTAGTGGAACACTTACTGTTTGCCGCGCAACCCAAACCTTTCCACTGCTATCAGTAAGCGCGCGCAAGTTTTCATTAAAAAAGCGATCCATCATTCCCTGTGGAGCAAACATTTTAGAAAAATCCGCAAAGGTAACATCACGGGTTGAGCGCCGATCAAACGGGTAACGACCATTGATCGCCATACGGCAAAATTCACCGATAGAATTATTAAACTCGGCATTTAGTGCACCGCGGATTCCACCTTCCGCCTGACGGCTTCCCTCATCAGAAATTCCCTCAAGAATAGTACGGATAGGAACTGGATAACGCGCAGCCTCTGAACGAACTTTTACGAGTGAATCATTATTGTCCAAACTTCGTGCTCCACCACGAATAGAAAAATCAGCATTGGATAGCCCAATATACACATCATTAAACAACTTCAATAATGCGATTTTTGCAGTTTCTTTATTTTCTCCGTGCGTCAATTCGGTCAACTCTTTAAAGCGATTATCCACCATAAACTCCAACGAATCCGGATGGGCAACATCTGTAGCCAACTGTTGGAGAGATTGATCAAAACCCGATAGTTTATTCGCGATCCGCCGCTTAATTTCCTTATCAGCAATCTGCGCAGGTGCAGATAAATTTTTCCCAAGGCTTAATTCCGGTGCGATATTGTTTACCAATTGCCACAGCGGTGAGTCATTGGCCGATAATATACGAGCCACATCGATTGACTCTGACATGGAGCGAGTGGAAATCAGACGGAGATCAAGCAGGTATGCATCCCAAATACTGGCATAGTCCTGTAGATATAGTCGCACCAAAATCTGCGCTATATCAGCTATACGCTCTTCGGTTAACTGATCTAACGAAAAGGACGCGTAACTTCCCAACACCCAGGACTCCTCCTCAACCGCTGCTCTCAAACGATCCTGCACAGCGGGTAAAAATACGTCCTTATAGCCCTTGCGAGTAAACAACCCCGGAACACCATCGCTCAATGACTTTCCACTTTTACGTTCAAAAACAAAATTGCTTCTAGCACCACCAGCGGTTAAAAATGAAATATCCGCGAGTGTTGTATGCCGCAATAGATCTGCTTTTATTGTTTGATAAGCCCGATCGGAAAATGAAAAGCCACTTAACTCACGACGCTTTGACAAAACCAATGTTTCATCCAGCGCGAAAGGAGATACCTGAACTTCCGCACTCAATAACTGATGGACATGAAATAGCAGTGCGGCGTGCTGATCACGCGATATGTCTGCAGAAAAATGCTGACTTATATCAGCCTCAATAAATGCAAGTAATTGCTCGGAATTATAATGTTCTGGCTGATTTAACATGAGATAAGCCTTTAAGGCCTGATAGGTGAAATCCATATCACGATTACCGCTGCCGACTAGTAATTGATGCAGCCTCTGCCCAATCCAAGGCAGTAATATTCCCTGTAAGCCACGCGCATATGTCTTTTGCGCTGCAGCATCCAGTTTTTCACCCTGATACAAACCAAAGGTCATATTCACGGGTGGTGAAGCAACCGCAAAGTAGTCGCCATTGGCAATACAACAAAGCGAATTAAGTAGCGGCAAATAATCGACAACTGATTTCATTTCCGCAGCGGATAGCTGACTAACCGCTGCAGAAACCCGGGCAGCCTTTTCATCTACTACACCTAGGTAGGCACGATTCTTTAAAAAGCTTCCCGCCAAAAAACCACAAAACACTAAAAGTGTTATGAAAATAATGCTATGCGATGCCAAACCAAACCAGAATTGCTTTTTTTCCTCGTGCTGATTTTTTCCAGCAAGATGCGCTTCAGGCAGCACTACACGTGTAATTAAATGCTTTAAAAAGTAACTGCGTCCGGTTGCCGAGCGGTTGCCAAGATTGATATTAGAGCTCACCCCAAACCTGCGCCCCAATGCACTCAATACGCGATCAAAAGGCGTTCCCTCCTGAGTGCCGCTGGCAAAATATACACCGCGCAATTGCACACCTGAAACATCAACCCCAGCAAAAACCTTATCTATCAAGTCAACAATCAGCGGCAAGCAATTAGTGAAGTTTTGCGGAAAAGCAAAGCTATGAGCGCGCCGGGAAGTATCCGTTTCACGAACCAACAAATCTGGCAACGCGTCAAATAGATCACGCGCCAGAATCTCTAACTCTTGCCTAACCAGAGCAGACAAGTTCTGAGTGGATGCAGAGTACTCTGAAAAGCTAAAGCCCAGCACTTGATCGCGGTCCTCTTTGGATAAAGCGCCAAAGTAGTCTGAAAAGCCCCCCAATAAATCTGCTTTGGTTATTAAAATATATACTGGGAAGTTAATTCCGAGTGAATTGCTCAACTCACCCAAGCGCGCACGCACAATGGCAGCATGTTGATTCCTGTTCTGCTCTGTTCCCGCTAACAAATCTGCAACCGAAATGGTCAAGATCGCACCATTCAGCGGCTGCCTTGGTCGAAATTTTTTTAATAATCCCAGAAAACCAATCCATTCATCTTTATCTTGTCTTGCATGGCTCTCGTGAGTGATATAACGCCCCGCCGTATCGATAAACACCGCATCCTCAGTAAACCACCAATCACAATTGCGGGTTCCGCCAACCCCTTTCAAGGATTCGCGCCCTAGCACATCGGTTAATGGAAACTGCAAGCCACTGTTAATTAGCGCAGTGGTCTTACCAGAGCCAGGCGCACCAATAAAAACATACCATGGAAACTGATACACAAAACGCTGACGTAAACTGCTGAAAAGGCCGCTACGTGTATTCATCGTAGAGTTCTTCAAATGGGTCATTGCCACCGCAAAATTCTTTCCTAATTCATCCAGAGCAGAGTTGGCTTGGCGATCGTTGATATTTTTATTCGACAGTGCGTGTATAAACCGCGTATTCAACTGCCGCCCCCGCCAGAAAGTAAGCAATTTTTTTATTACCCAGTATGCGAGTATAGAAAAAATTAATAATAATCGATGCACTTTAGATTCAAGAGGCCGAAAGTCAGCAAATGAAAACAAAGGCCCAATAAACCAAATAGCCAAACTTAAAATAACAAACAGAAAAAATTTCAACAGCAGTGGATGAATTAAAAAAGTAATTAGTTTTCGAAACACAATACGAATTCCTTGTCTTTGGCTATTTGGCTGAATTAAAGAGAATTTTTATTTCAACCCGCCGATTCATCGCTCGCCCTTCATGAGTGTCATTGGCCATCAATGGCTCTGCCTCACCCAACCCCTGCACATCTAATGATTGATGGGGTAGCAGATACGGATCAAGAGCGAGCGCCACAACACGAGCACGCTCAACCGATAAGTGCCAATTGGATGGATAGCGCGCGCTGCGAATGGGAACATTGTCGGTATATCCTGATACAACTGCGCCCTTACCAAGTTCATTAATAGCGCGGCCAATTTTTTCTATCACAGGAATATAAGCTGGACTGAGTGAAACACTGCCCGATGAAAACAGACCATCGCCCATCAATGTCACGACTGCAACACCCGAAGCCTCACGCACCCTTACCAACTTCTGCTGAATTTCAGCCTGCAATAGCGCCGTAATTTTTCCATCTACTGATACAGATTTCGGCTTTTCTTTAAGCAATGGAACAGGCATTTGCAACATCTTTGTAAACACATGATCTGATTCGTCAGAGAGTTTTAACGCAAAAGCGATATACAACATGGCGGCTGCAATAGTACAAAACAGTACGGATACCCACAAAGGCAACAACGTCCAAATCGGAGGTCTCGGCTTAATAATTCCCTGCCAATTAGGTGACAGGTATTTTGACCGCTCACCTTTTAAATCGGCGACAATTTCCGCGAGCTTCAAGCGCAACAACTCCAATTGCGATTGCCCATTGGGCACTATTTTGTACCTACCCTCAAAACCCAAGGAAATACAAAAGAACATCAGTTCAATTAAGTCGCGGTGCACTGCAGGTGTTTGAGTGACGCGCGCTAAAATCTGGAAAAATTTTTCGCCACCCCATGTTTCATTATGAAAGGTCACTAACAAACTGTATTTAGCCCAAACGCCTCCGCCCCCCCAAGGGGTTTGAGCAGCGGTTTCATCAATTACTGTGCACAAGCAATAACGCGCGGCCGCAATGGTCTCTGCCGGAACGGCATCTGCCCTTGCTTGCAGCTCGAATTTTTTAATTTCATCAATTAAATGACTTCGCAAACGTGAAGGATCCGGGTTATGCACCAAGGTGCGAACCTGATATATGATATTGAGCAATGGACTCGCCGAACGCAGTAATAGACTGGAAGCCTGCAATATTTCATCAGAACCCTGGGCACCAAACGCAGTTGAATCCGGCTCAACGGAAGGTCTTCGCTTGCCGCCTGGGTTAGGCACTACAAATGTGCGCGATTCATGTTCTCCAACATTACTTATATCGAGCATAAGAATTCCCTTCATTTAGTCGATTAGCGACGAATCGCCCAACACTGGATTTCCAAGTCAGGAAAGTCACCCGCTATATGCATGGCGATAGTTCCGTTTACCCTGAAAGCTTTCCACATATCCGACGTAGTATCCATTTCAAAATAATGGCTGCCAGTGTGATAAGGGATTTGTCGCGGAGCGACCGGCATAGCTTGTATCAGTATCCCTGGTAATTGTAGGTTCACCAAATCGCGGATTTGGTCCACCGAACCAATTTTTATATGACGTGGGAAATTTTGCTTCAATATGTCCGCCGGTACGCTTGCCCGCACCGCCAATACAAATTGGCAAGAATGAAATAGCTCGCGATCGATAACCTGCCCAAGTCGCACACCATAATTTTTCTCTACCAGAGGAATTTCAATCGCATTTTGCTCCAACACGGTTGACAAATAACGGCGCAGTAACTGCATCAAGCCATTGAATGATTTTTCGGCATCATCGTGAAAATATGCAGGCAGGTTCTCGCAACGTCTGGTTTCGCTCGCAAAAGTTGCCAGCTCACCACACAAAGCAACCAAATGGAGATACGCGGTCTCCGGACAAGCGCCGCGCCCATGCAGCAAATGCTCAACCAAAGGCTCATTGCGATTCAGTAGTTGCAACATGAGGAACTCACCAACTTCAGAAATCCCACCCCTTCCAGGCTGATTCATGCGTGAGCCAAGCACATCTGCCCGTTGGCGAATCAAGCCCAACGCTTCATTAACCAAATGGGTTAGCGAAGGCGACGCGAGCAAGGAAATAAGCGCTGGAATGTATTGGTTATCTACAATTACTTGCCGATCAATACGACGCTCAATAATACGCAGCACACCCAAAGCAACCCACGAATCGGTAAGCTCACGTTGCAGTAGCAAACGTAATCGAGGTGTTGCAACTTGTAATTCAGCAGGTTCGCCCGCTACAGAGTTGATGTCATCTGCAAGAAAATCCTGAACGCCATAGCGCGCCATATTTTTCTCTTGCGGATCAAATGCTATAGCTTCATTCTGCCCATGCAGAATGGGTATCGCCAAATAAACCAACTGATCAGCAACTCCCTCCTGAATATTTAATGGTAGCGGCGCTTCATGGGGAGAAGAAAAAACAAAGGTAGTACCATCGGGAAATACTCCCTCAGCTTCGATTATTGAAACGATACCCTGACTCAAGGCCGAATTATCAATTTGTAGCTTTCTAAATCCCCAATAATAATTGGCAGGGGCTTGTGCTCGCTGATGATTAATTTTTTCAAAATAGCGATCTTGTTGCTGAAAATGCTGTGGACGCAAAAACATTCCTTCGCACCAAACAACTTTTTTAAAAGCGTCCATAAAAACTCCTACTGACTTCCATTAGACGAAGAGTCAAATTGAATTCGATTTTTTCCAACCAGGATTTTTTGATCAAATATCCCATTTCTATTAAAGCTGGACCAAAATCCAGTCTTATCACGTGGATACTCATAGACCAACTGCCAACCACTTGTATCGATCACTCGATACCCAGCCAACAATCCAAATGCAGCCTCGTGTTCACTTACAGGGTAATTTACTGTCAAGGTTTGTCCCGGCTGCAATATCAATGTATTGACTGCCAATAAATCTCGCCCTAAGACAGCATTACTATTCTCTGCGAGCGATAAATAGTCCGCCTTGCGGAATGAAGAGCTATTACTTAATTGATAAAAAGTGATTGCTACAGGTGAAGGCCGCTGATTAACATCAGGATTTAAATCCTGTGCGACGATAAAGGTTAGCAACACTGTCTTTTTGGAATCTGTAGACGTAACACAGGACGTTAGAAAAAAAATGATCAGTGAAATAACCAATACATATTTCGTAAAACGTATGAATATTTTTAACGAGCCAACCCCGAATAGCATCATTTACTGTTCGCCTCCAGCACGGTGCGCCCCTAGTAAATCAGAAACACCCGATGCACCAAGGTTTACGGTAATATCATTAGGACCGCCAACCCAAACAGCAACTGCACTATAGTTATCTTGAGTTACAGATTTCTTTTCAACAATAATCTGCTCCATGCGGATTAACCATTCCTCCGCCGACCCTGCTATACCCAAGGCCGACACCATCGCATCCTGATCAACCGCCTCCCAAAATCCATCAGAGCACAATAGAAATGCATCTCCCTCTTGCAATGAAAAAGGCGACGTAAGAGACTCGTAATACATCTCTTCGCCAGTTCCCAGCGCAGCGTAAAGAATATTGCGAGCAACACTGGCGTGAGCCGCATTCTCATCAAGCGTTTTATTGTCCAGTAGCCGCTGCAATAAACTATGATCTCTGGTCAGCAATTGACACTGCCGACGACGGATCAGATAAATGCGTGTGTCGCCCAAATGAATCCACTGCGCAAGACTGGCGTTATCATTTAGTAGCAAGCAAGCTACCGTTGTGCTCATTTTCTTTAACTGCGTCGCTAACGTCTGTCCATAACGAATAGCGGAGTCCGCCTGATGCAGCAGCTGGTCTACAAATTTTTTTTCAATTGTGGGGTGCGCTGAAAAACCCAGCAAAAACGTTTTTACCGCCGTTTCTGATGCGACATCGCCACCACCATGACCACCCGCACCGTCAGCCATTACAAAACATGCTCCATTATCGGATGTCCAATAACCGCAAGCATCTTCGTTGTAGTCACGAGCCCCTTGGCGCGAAAGAGTGGCAAACTCAACCACCATACCTGAGAGCGCACAATAGCTACTCATGCAACCTCCCTAGCCTCACACATTCTATCTATTGCAAGCTCATATGCTTGAGCAAAGGCCTGCTGAAAACGCAACTCAAACTCTTCGCGCGCATACCCAGCGACTTCGGCATAATGCACTTCATATAACTCCCACAGCTTGGCTTTTTTCGACATGGGAACCAGTGCATCAACAATATTTTTAGTGGCGATATATTTTTGTATTCGCTCCGGACTGAAATTTCTTACTGCATCGTAAACAGATTCCCGTGCACCCGATAGCAACCCGATTTGATGCGCCAGCAAATCGTCAAACACATCGTTAATAGCGTCTTTTGCACACATAAATCCAGGCATGGTGTCAGCAAGTAAATGTGCAATTGCAGACTGTGCATCAGGGGCAAACTTCAGTGGATTATTGCCTGATGCCGCAATAATGGTTACATCAGCACGCATTTCATGTTTTATTTTTGCGCGTTCATGAACCATGTTGACGGTACCTGCCGTCAGCAATAATAAAATACTGCCCAGTCGCTCGCACAAGGCCGGCGTAAAAGCAGGCAACTTTTGCAAATCAATTCCCAGCGCACGAGAAAATGCCTGCCTGCACTCAAGTGCAATATCATCATTTTTTCTAAAATCGTCTGTTAGCGAGTCCGCCGCAACGGCGAGTGCATCTTCTCCGGTGGAATTATTTTTTTGTAAGTTAGTTGCACGCGGAGGAATAAATAAAGAGTTTATTTCAGGAAGATAATCGTGCTGAACCTGCCCCAGCATGTCGGAGGATAATCCTGAATCAGCATCACCGCCGGCCAACAAACGCTCAAGCATTACACTTTCACATGCAGCCTTCTCTGGCGATGAAATATCGACTTCGGCAAGATTATTTACGTCAAAATAATTATTTTCAATTTGACTATCTGACAAGAAGAAATCCATTTCTTTCGGAATAAATACACCCGATCCGGGAGAACCGGTATCCGTCGGGAAATTACCTACTGCACTATTCTCAATCAAGTCACATTGACTTAACTTCAATACATAATCACCTATTAGCAGGAAGTCTTCACATAAGAAAGCACCACTATCCCCTGGCTTTATTTCGCTCTCATTAATAAAAATACTGGTAGATGAACTGACATTAGTTACCCAAGCAGATGCATTATCTTTTAATAATACTCGCGCCTGAACTCGAGAAATAATACGCAATGGATCAATCAGCGTTAAATGATTATTACTGCTTCTGCCTATGGTTATATTCTCATTGGCAGAAAACTGATAGCTGTGTTTATTAACTTCAGTAGGCTGATTGCTATGGCTAACAACAGCTAATTTTAATTGTTGAGAGAAAGACATGAGTTCCTATGTCCATATAGAAGAAGGAGCAAAAAAATAATTAGACGAAACGACTTAAAGTCATCAACACTAACAATATCGCGATTACTACAGCGCCATGATAGCGATATTTTTTTACATAACAATTCGCAAATGGAGATTTTGATCACAAAGATACATATGAATTATAAATAGAATCACCCCTCACAAATTACTCATTAAAAACACGCCTTAAAATTTATTTTTGTGTTGTGTTTAGCATTTAAATTTATAGTTAGATCACATTTACTCAAGCGGATGACGCATGGACGCTAACGTTATTACCCCAATATCCACTTCACAAAAAAACCACATTGAAACATCGGTTACACACGTATCAGCGCTTTCCATTGGAAAAAAACTAAAAGAATATCGAATCACAGGGGTCATTGGTGAAGGTGGTTTTGGTATTGTTTATGCCGCGGAAGATACTCTTCTAAATCGCAATGTAGCTATCAAAGAATACATGCCTTCTTCTATTGCCAATCGTTTGGCGTCATCAAATATTAATGTACGCTCTACACGCCACAAGAAAGCATTCGATGCAGGGATGCAGGGATTTATTGACGAAGCGCGACTTCTTGCGCAATTCAAACATCCAGCTCTGGTTGAAATTCTGCGATTCTGGGAAGAAAATAACACCGCCTATATGGTCATGCCTCACTATTCCGGGCAAACGCTTCGCAGTTTTTTGCGAAAAAACAAAAGCCAATGTACCGAAAACTGGCTTAAAAAAATCCTGTCCCCTATTTTGAATGCAGTAGAACTTCTTCATAAAAACAATATCTATCATCGCGACATCGCACCTGACAACATTGTCATTCAAGATAATAATCGACCCGTATTACTGGATTTAGGCTCCGCACGGCGTGTTATTGCTGGCATGCAAAGCGCACTGACAGTGGTGGTAAAACCTGGTTATGCCCCTATTGAACAATACACAGAAGATACCGCCGAGGATCAAGGCCCTTGGACAGATATTTATGCGTTAGGTGCAGTCCTGTATTTTGCAATTACTGGTGCCGCACCCAGCGCTTCAGTATCGCGTATGATGCGCGACACACTAAAACCTCTAACACAGCAAGACCATCCGCAATTTAGCGAGGAGTTTCTTACTGCGATTAATCAAGCGCTGCAATTGCGCCCCATAGATAGATTCCAAACCATCTCTGAATTTCGCGAAAATTTAAAATTAGATTCATTCAATACACAGAATGCGCCACTTGCATGGCAATCAAATAAAACCGGTTTGACAGAAAAAAATAATGACGATGATGAAATAACCCAAATATTGACTGAAGACGAGATCAATCAGTTTAAAGAGAAGCTGCTAAATACCTTATCCTGTAAAAATCAGCGTCAACAAGCCCCTTTATCGATGCCGATAAAAATACAATCAGATGAGAATGTTTTACTTAACTCTCCTGAAGTCAGGGAAAAATCCATTAATAGTTTCGGTGACGTAAAAGAACTGCTTGAAAAGAAGCCTATTCAAAAGCCAGGCAACGCAACTTCAAAAAGCACCAAAGTAACACCACAAACTCAGTTACAGAGTAATCCTGCTGCGAAAAAAACAGCAAAGAAAATATCGTCAGCTCATAAGTTAATGACACTTCCTTTAATTATTGGCTGCGGCACCTTTCTGGCACTGTTTGCGGGAACTGTTTATCTACTGAATAAAAGCGACATTAAAAGCTACGAGTTGAGCGAGAGCCAGCTGCCTTCGTCCAGTATTGCAGCTGCACAAAACACTACCATAGCAACACCCACCGCAAGCACGGACAGTCAAATAGATGTATATATTCCCGATGAATATTCACTTTCTCAACCAACAACCCATTTAACACTCAATGATTTTGATAACGCCGATAACATAAGCGCTCAAGCAGCTCAATTAACACCGGCGCAACAAACTGTTATAACGGACGAATCAATTGAATCCAAAGCGCAAGACATCTCAATGCGCTCATCTATCACTATCGAATCCGACAATAAAACCAGTAACGCTATTAATTCCGAATCACCAAAAAATAATCAGCGCAATAACGCTATACAGCAAGATCAATTGAAGAAATTGACTGACAAGAAAATCATACTGGGAACAGCAAAACTCACGCTACTTCCATGGGGAGAAGTGTGGGTGGATAATCAACGTTATGGCGTTAGCCCGCCTGTACAAGAATTATCACTAGCGCCAGGGACTTATCGCGTTGAACTACGCAACCCAGGGCTGCCAGCACACATCCGCACCGTTACTATTAGTGAAGGTGAAAACCCAGCAATTTATCATAACTTTTCTGCACCTGAATCCGCAGACAATAGCCAGGCAACAGACACACCTGCGAATCAAATACCCGCAGGCAAAAATCAACCATCAAAAGCAAATGAACACACCATCACACCAGAGACATCACATTTACCATCTACGGCCACTGCTATCACACATGAGCGCACACTTAATATTAAAGTTTTACCTTGGGGTGAAATTTACATTGACGGAAAAATGGTAGGAGTTACACCGCCACTACATCAATTAGCGCTGAAACCGGGCAATCACAGCATTGAGATTCGCCACCCCAATTATGCGCCCAAGACAATCGTCATCAGTGCAAACGATCCACTTAACATGCCCATCGAGCATCAATTCAAATAATGTGAGATAACCTTTATGTCAAATACAATTTTTTTAATTTTCTTATACAGAAAATTTTCACTGGCGGTGGTAATCACACTTTCCTTCTGTGTTTTTACAGGATGCAGCACAACCCAAACAAAACCCACCCAAGCATCACCCGCTCAAATAAAACTGGAAATAGGAAAAAACAATTTCCAAAACGGGGAATATGGCATTGCAGAGACAAATTTACTCGATAGCGCCATTTGGCAAGGCGACAAGTCAGAGCAAGTCGAATCACTAAAATATCTTGCTTTTATCTATTGTGTTACCGAGCGAATCACGCTGTGCCGTCACTCTTTTTACAAAGCGCTGCAGTTAAACCCAGAATTTGAATTAACGCCTGCAGAAAGCACGCATCCATTATGGGGCCCTGAATTCATAGTTGCACAGAGCGGTCTAGGAAAACAGTAACTCTATTTAGACATCTACTTCACTGATCACCATCAGGAGTCGGCAATGGACTATGACAGTATCGATTTTTCATATGACACAATGGAAAGCAAGCTACTCAATAATGCAGAACAGGGAATAGAGATAGATTACGACCCGGAATTCATTGAACTGGAAAATATGATCGCTATTAAAATGGATCAGCAATATGGCAACACCATTATTCCAGCAGCACCTATTGACTGGTCGCGCGCCCTTAGTAAAGCCTATGAGCTTTTAGATAAGAGCAAAGATTATCGACTTTGTTGCATTATTACGCGTGCGCTTACTCATAAGCATGGGATTCGCGGAACCTTAAAGGGAATAGAAACTATTTATTTGCTGACAGCGAATTGTTGGCGCTATGCATTTCCGGCTATTGTTTTCGATGGCGAAACAGACTTCCTTCCAAGATCCAATGCTATTGCTGAATTAAACTCCATGACGGGTTTGGTTGGAGATCTTCGCCATACTGATATAAGACTAGGAAGCACAATAAAATTATCGATAAATAGAATGGAGAAAATACTAAGCGGAAGATCAGAAAACGAGGAATTTTCAAGAGACCAATTACTACAAATTTGTCGCGATGACGCACTGTCACCCGAAAGTGAAATTTTTGTAATATCCAGACTATTAAGTAAAATTTCTGAATTGGAAAAATTACTATCCCAATATTTAGCCAGCGAACAAAAGCCAGATTTTAGCCAATTAAAATCTATGCTTACCAATATCAGTGTTATGACAGGCGAAAAGCAAATTGCAGAAATTGATGGGACAGGTGATTTTACTGAAGCCAGTACGTCTCATATCTATAGCAAAACGCAAATAACTCCAACGTTTATCCAGACGCGCGATGATGCTATTAATGCACTAGACATAGTATGCGAATTTCTAAAACGCAACGACCCTGCCAACCCTGCGCCAATGCTTATCAACCGCGCACGAAACATGATTGGCCAAGACTTCTATACTATTTTAAGCCAGTTAGCACCCGATGCGGTCGCCCAAGCTGAGCATATTACCGGCCCACAATTTTAATCAACAACGTCTGCGTTATGTGCAGGGGAGCAACTATGAGTAACAGTCAAAGCAGTCAGAAGTTTATTGCACGAAATCGCGCACCTCGCGTTCAAATTGAATACGATGTGGAAATTTACGGCTCTGAAAAAAAAATCCAAATCCCATTCATTATGGGAGTTATGTCCGATTTGGCAGGAAAACAAAAAGAAGAAATGCCTTCCGTAGCTGATAGAAAGTTTTTAGAGATTGATGTAAGCAATTTTGATGATCGCATGAAAGCTTTAAAACCTAGAGCTGCTTTTTCGGTGGCAAACACGTTGACAGGCGAAGGCGAATTATCTATCGACTTAACTTTCAATAGCATGGAAGACTTTTCCCCTTCCGCTATTGCTAAAAACGTCGATGTACTTTCTAAATTATTAGAAGCGCGCACTCAACTCAACAATCTATTGACTTACATGGATGGAAAAACAGGCGCGGAAGATCTCATCAGCAAAGTGCTACAAGACCCAACCCTTCTGAAGAGCCTGGCATTGCCCAGCGAAACAACTGAAACCAAAGAAACTGCCGACGCAATGTAATCAGGCAATTATTAAAGGAGCATTCTCTATGGAGATGAGCGAAATCACCAGAAGCTATGAAAAAAGTCACCAGTTCAATGACTTTTCCAGCCTGCTGCAGAAAGAATTTAAACCTAAAACTGACGAAGCAAAATCCGCAGTGCAATTTGCTGTACAAACACTTGCCCAGCAAGCGTTGTCGCTATCAGTAACGGTTACCAACGATGCGTACAAATCAATTGAGTCTATTATTGCAGAAATAGATACGCGATTATCCGAACAAATCAATGCCATTATTCATCATCCGGATTTTCTCAAACTGGAAAGCGCCTGGCGGGGACTACACTATTTGGTGAACAATACAGAAACGGATGAAATGTTAAAAATCCGTTTTATGCCAATCACCAAACAAGAACTGCACAGAACCCTGCGCCGGCATAAAGGTGTAGGCTGGGATCAAAGTCCAATCTTTAAGAAAATATACGAGCAGGAATATGATCAACTGGGAGGATCACCCTATGGTTGTGTCGTCGGCGATTACACGTTTGACCATTCACCACCGGATGTAGAGTTACTAGGCGAGATGGCAAAAATCTCTGCCGCGGCTCACTGTCCGTTTATTTCTGCTGCTGACCCTGCCGTAATGCAAATGGAATCTTGGCAAGAACTGGCAAATCCACGCGACCTCACCAAAATTTTTGAAAACACAGAATACGCTGCATGGCGCAGCCTACGTGATTCAGATGATGCCCGCTATTTAGGGTTAACCATGCCACGCTTTTTGGCACGCACACCTTATGGAATAAAAACCAATCCGGTGGACGATTTTAATTTTGAAGAAAGTATTGAGGGTGCTGACCACTCACGCTATTGCTGGGCCAACTCCGCCTATGCAATGGCGGTCAATATCAATAACTCTTTCAAACAGTATGGTTGGTGCACCTCCATTCGCGGAGTCGAATCAGGTGGTGCGGTTCCCAATTTACCTACCCATACTTTTCCAACAGATGACGGAGGCATTGATATGAAATGCCCAACAGAGATTGCCATTTCTGACCGCCGCGAAGCGGAGCTCGCTAAAAATGGATTCATGCCATTAATTCATCGCAAAAATACTGACATTGCAGCCTTTATCGGTGCACAGTCACTGCAGAAACCCGGGGATTTTTTTGATCCTGATGCAACAGCGAATGCCAATCTCGCCGCTCGCTTGCCTTATCTGTTTGCATGTTGCCGTTTTGCTCATTACTTGAAGTGCATAGTGCGCGACAAAATTGGCTCGTTTAAAGAACGGGAAGAAATGGAGCGCTGGTTGAATGATTGGATCATGAATTATGTCGATGGTGATCCTGCCAACTCGTCACAGCAAACCAAAGCATTAAAACCCCTTGCAGCTGCAGAAGTATATGTTGAGGAAGTGGAAGGAAACCCAGGGCACTACACCTCTAAATTTTTCTTACGCCCTCATTACCAACTAGAAGGGCTCACCGTTTCATTACGTTTGGTCTCTAAATTGCCATCTATAAAAACAGGTGGCCAGTAAATATTAAAAATCTGGCGTTCGAAGCCAGACTTTTAATAAAGCGAATATCACCATGAGGGTGATATTTATTTTTTGATGTTGTATTAACTAAGGAAGACACACTATGTCTGCACATGAATCTCTGCAGGATTTTTTCATCAAAATTGACGGCATTGCTGGCGAATCAAAAGACTCAAGCCATAAAGGGCAAATTGACGTGCTTAATTGGGGTTATTCCGTTAGCCAATCATCCTCTACCAATACAGGCGGTGGAGGCGGTGTTGGTAAAGCCCACTTTAGTGAATTGGTATTTACCCACTACATTGATAAATCAACTCCAAATCTGATGAAGTATTGCGCTAGCGGTAAACACATCCCGAGCGTTGAATTGTCTTGCTGCAAAGTAGGAGATGGCCAACAAGAGTATATGAAAGTTGTGTTGAATGACGTTCTTATTACTCATGTACGCCCAACTGGTGATGCAAGCAGTCCGCGCGTAATGGAAGAAGTTGGCATCTCTTACTCCAAAATTAAGGTGGAAGTAAAAGAACAAAATGCTAATGGCTCTATGGGTGCCGCCGTTACTGGCGCATGGGATGTTAAGCAGAACAAAGCTGCTTAATTTTCCTATCAGTTGCCTGCACTCAGGCAACTGATCCAATTCAAAACAGGAAACAACTGATCAACCATAAACTAAGCACTCAGAAGTCATGTTTAAAAAACAGGGATATGCAATGCAAGCAGCTACCGCACATCAAATTCATAGCTATGGCACTCCACTCAATATCCAGATTCAAGATCTCCAATCGCTCATCCGAAAAAATCCTGGACGTTGCGAATATCGTATTCATATAGCACAGCTACTGATGGTTACCGGTGAATGGCAAAAAGCACTGCAGCAGTTACAAACTGCTGCCCAACTAGATAAAAAAGCAGTGGCGATGGCACAAACCTATCGCGCACTGATTCAAGCAGAAATACAGCGCGAACATGTTTTCCAGGGGAAGGTAGAGCCGCAATTTTTTACTACGCCCGATGATTGGCAGATTTTATTGGCAGAAGCATTGATCGCCCGCAGCCACCAACAAATCGATGCAAGCGAAAAATTCCAGCAACAAGCTTATGCCGATGCGCCAGCGCTAACCTTTTCTATCAATGAGAATGAAGTAGAGTGGTTGGCCGATGGAGATTCACGGCTTGGCCCCGTTTGCGAAGTATTTATTAACGGTAACTATTACTGGCTGCCTTTTAACCAAATACAGCAAATGAATATTGATCACCCACAAGACTTACGCGATTTAGTATGGATTCCCGCCACAATCACCTTGACTGATTTTTCCCGTCATTTCGGATTTTTGCCAAGCCGTTATGTTGGCAGTTATCAGCATGATAACGATCAGCTGAGCCTTGCCAACCTGACGCAATGGCAAGCACTCAGTGAACATTGCTGGTCTGGTGTGGGGCAAAAAATGTTAATAACAGACCAGATTGAGTATCCACTTCTCTCCGTTAGAACGATTACCCAAGCAGTGAGCCAATAACTGTGTCGCAACATGCCTCTATGACAATCCGCATGGCGCGGAGTAATCGACTAACGCCTAGCTTGCTCGATCGCCTCACCGATGAACAGCCACAGCAAAAACGTGAAGCCATCAGTGTAACGGGCATGAGTAAACGTGACTATCGTGCGAGTGTGCTACGGGATATCAGCTGGCTCTTAAATTCGACCAATATCGATTCAGCAATAGAATTTGCTCATTTACCTTTAGTCAAAAGTTCAGTGCTGAATTTCGGGGTGCCTGCATTATCGGGGCAATATTTAGTGGATGATGATCGGTCTATTATTGCCAGATCTATCACTCAAACGCTTTTGCATTATGAACCACGCATAGTACCAACGAGCTTACAAGTCAATGCTCTTCCAATCGATGAGGGTTATGCAGCACGCAATCAATTATCACTGGAAATAAAAGGTCATCTGTGGGCAGACCCTTACCCATTGGAATTTATATTACGTAGTCATATCGATTTGGAAATCGGTTTAGTACAGCTAACCGATCTTATGGATAAAACGCCATGATCGAGAAGATGCTGGAATACTACAACAGTGAATTAACATATTTGCGCGAAGCCGGCGCGGAATTTGCCGAGCATTACCCCAAAATTGCAGCGCGCCTTACACTCAATGGGTCAGAAGTGGCCGATCCCTATGTTGAGCGATTACTGGAAGGTTTTAGTTTTTTAACCGCACGCATCAAGTTAAAAATGGATGCAGAGTTTCCTCGCTTTATTCAGCGTCTTATTGAGGTGACTTATCCCAATTACTTGGCACCCACTCCCTCGATGTGCATTGTCCGTTTTGAGCCAGGGGAACTAGTACGCAATCAACGCAGCTCTTATCTTGCGCCGAAAGGCTCACGCTTGAGATCCAACCAAATCCCCGGCGCAAGCTATTGTGAGTTTCGTACCGCACATGAAGTAGAACTGCTGCCACTCAAGCTCAACGGAGTCGGCTTTTCGCCCGCCAGCAGTGAGTTAAAATATTTTCATGCGCGCGAAAAGAAAGCCGCCATCTCTTGCTTGCATCTGCGCTTTACATTGAGTATTCCGTTGGAACTTGATGAATCTAACAATGACTCTATTCCCATTCATTTATGTGGAGATTTGCAGCTAGCCTCGCGCTTATATGAAGTCATCATGGGGCACAATATAGGCATAGCACTGCGGGCAACAGATATTGAAAATGCTAACTGGTGTTTTGAGCCTAATGGAATTACCCCAATTGGCTTTACCGAACAAGAAGCACTTCTCCCCTACGAAAGCCAAAGCTTTCAAGGGTATAGACTTTTGCATGAATATTTCGCATTACCTGGCCGGTTTCATTTTTTTTCACTAAACCATATCAAGCGCTTTCTTGCTAACAATAAAAAATGCCGCACATTTGAGGTAGCGATACTACTCGACCAAGCAACATCAGATCTGGAAAAGAAAGTTGATGAAAATCAATTTTCACTGTTTTGTACACCTGCGATTAATTTGATATCCATGCGAGCTGACCGTGTTCCACTGGGAGATAATCGCAACGAATTTCATGTAGTTCCAGATAGAGAGCGACCACTGGATTATGAAGTTTACAGTGTAAGTGCGGCAGATGGATTTGATCGGGATCATCGCATTCAGCGCCAATTTCGCCCTTTCTATGCCACCCATGCCGATGATCGCAATAATCACGGTGCTTATTTTTCTATTCGTCGCGAACCGCGTATAGCATCCGAAAATATTGTACAAAATGGTGCGCGCTCAACCTATCAAGGATCGGAAGTCTTTGTTTCACTGGTTGATCAAAACGATGCACCTTACGATTTCCAACTTCGTCAATTGGGGATAGACCTATTAGCCACCAATCGCGATTTACCGCTGCTTATCCCAACCGGGTCCAATCAGGATTTACGCTCAGTGTCTTCATTGCCTATAGACGGCATACGCATTATGAGCGGCCCTACTCGTCCGGTTGCAGCAATCGATGAAGGCCAAATGCATTGGCGTTTTATCAGCCACCTTCATCTGTCTTATCAAAGCCTCGCGCAACCAAACCCGGAACAAAGTGCAAAAACATTGCGTGAACTTTTAGGCTTATATACCGCATTGGGCGACGCAACGTTAGGGCGTTACAGCCAAGCACTGATCCAATGTAATCTCAACCCTATTACACGCCGCATGCCAGGAAAAGGTCCGTTGGTGTTTGGCCGGGGAACTGCAATAAAAATTGAGGTGGATGAAATTCCTTTTGCTGGCGCGAGCCCTTACGCGTTTGGTGCAGTTCTGGAGCGTTATCTGGCTCATCACGCCAGTATTAATTCTTTCACCGAAATGCAACTAATCAGCTCCCAACGAGGATTAATTGCACAGTGGCCAGCGCGCTTTGGCGAGCGAGGTTGCCTGTGAACATTCAGGTAACACCACCATCCATTCTGGATGAAATGCTGCAAGCGATAGCAAGTAAACCCTATGCGATAGATTTATTTGCACTTATGCGCAGATTGGAAGTCGGTAGTAACGCCATAAAATGGGGTTATGCCAATAAATATCGCGATGAAAAACTGCAATTCGGCCAAGAGCCATCGTCTATTTTTGCCAGCGCAAGCATTGCCAAGCTCTATCAATATTCGGGTAGCAGAAAACCTAAATTAGCTATTCACAGTTTTGGTTTATTTGGCCCTAATGGTGCAATGCCACTGGTGTTTACTGAATATGTAAAAGAGCGAATGGCACATCACAACGATTATGCGCTCAGTGACTTTATCGATATTTTTCACAACAGATTGATTATGTTGTTTTATCGTGCTTGGGCTGATGCAAATTCATGTGCAAGTTTGGATAAATGTGAAGAAAATTTTACTCGATATATCGCCAGTCTTTGCGCATCCGGGCTTTCTTCTTTACACCAAACTGATGCAATTCCCACTCATGCCCGATGGCACAATGCTGGCCACTTGTTGCGTCAATCGCGTAATGCCAATGGATTAAAAAGCATTCTCTCCGGCTTTTTTAAAGTACCTGTACACATTCAGGAATTTGTCGCGCACTGGCTACCACTGCCGACAGACGAACAGACTCGTCTGGGTAACATAAAGGGAACCCAACTGGGTTTTGATGCGATATTAGGTCGCAAAGTAATGACCAGACAGCAACACTTTCAAATTCAGCTTGGGCCACTTACGCTCGATGAATATAACCAATTTTTACCTAATACCGCAAAATTTACTCAGCTGCGCGATTGGGTACGCAGTTATGCCGGAGTTGAATTCACATGGGATCTTTGTCTGATACTGAATAAATCAATTAAAAATATTGGTTTATCGCTGGGAAAAGAAAAATATCTGGGTTGGAACTCCTGGCTTGGAAATAGAAACGAAAACCAAAGCACCACAAATCACACTGCCAGTGTCATTTTTCATCCCGAATCCGTTTGTTAATCCATACCCATTATTAACCTTAATAGAAGATACATTTTATGAGCCATATAGAATTACAAGCACTCTTAGTGAGAAAGCTATTTTTTATTGCGACAATACTATTTTTCGGCACAAGTGCACATGCGCAAATAACTACACCAGATCCATATCTGTTACAGGCGTTTGATGGAATTTGGAAAATGGAGCGGAGCGCAACCAGCCTGATAACAGACAGAGTGGACACCTATGCAGAAAATGGCGTTTTACGTCATGAGCCTCACGCTAAAGATTCACCAGTGTATTTACGCGAATCTTACGAAAGCGCGCAGGTGGAATATCGCCGCAAAAAATACTCTGCTATCCAATCCCAGTGGGGAAATTTCCCTCAATTAAATCCCGACACAATTCGCCTGCTTGAAATCGCCATCCCCCAAACAAAATACATAGTATTCTCTGGCCAAGGTGAAGGATTATTTTCAGCCACTGACTATCAACGCTATCGGTTTATTCATGTATTTGACATGGGGCGCAACCGCTACACCACTCAACATTATGCGGTTTTTGCCGATGCTCATTTAGGGGAACGTGTACTGGGCCGCCTGCCTAACTCACCGGTATTAAATTATGCGCGTCTGGTGCCTTCAAGCTGGGATACCAATAACACTATTATTGCTTACGAGATCCTACTTTATAATCTAGATCGGAACGGCATTACGCGCACGCAGGAAAATGAATTACCCGTTTCTTACAAGCTCAGCAAAAATGTCGATAGCCCGTTGTGGACGTTATCACCCACAACATCCACGCCTATCGCTGATGAGCTAGATAGCCGTGGACACTACTTCACAGGTGCGCGTATACCAACTGATATTTACAAAGCCCAACAACTCGCCATGCAGCAAAAACTAGAACAGCAAGGCGGCAGAAAAAACAAAAGTACCAACAAAAAAATTAGGAAAAATCAGGCAACACCAGTCACTCAACGTTAATTGATAGAAAAGGATTTTTTATGCGTGAAATAAGCCGCACTGCATTGTTTGGCAAACTAAACGCCATTGCTTATAAGGCAATTGAAAGTGCCACCGTATTCTGCAAATTGCGTGGCAATCCCAATGTTGAATTAACCCACTGGCTTCATCAATTAGTGCAACTGGATGATAGTGACCTGCATCGTATTGTGCGTCACTATCAGTTGGATGCGAGCCATATCGCTCAGGAGCTCACCCAAGCACTTGAGCGACTCCCGCGTGGAGCCAACATCATTAATGACTTGTCCCCCACCATTGAAATAGCCGTTGAGCGCGCTTGGGTGTACGCAACACTGATGCTTAATCAACCGCAGGTGCGCACCGGCAGTTTACTCTTGGGCTTATTAAAAACCCCCGAGCTACGCCACAAGCTTTCGCTCATTGCACCATCACTTGCCAAAGTAGATGCAGAACAGCTGGCTGAGAAATTTGCACAAATTACTGCTGAATCGCCCGAAAAAAATCTCAGCGCCAGCGATCAACTTCTCAACATTGGCGCACCAGGTGAATTTAGCGGCGCAATGGCACCAGGCGCGCTAGGTAAACAAGAAGCACTTAATCGTTTTGCAATTGATTTAACTGCACAAGCGCGCGATGGAAAAATAGACCCCGTCACTGGGCGCGATGAGGAAATTCGTCAGATCATCGATATTCTGATGCGTCGTCGTCAAAACAATCCATTGCTCACCGGTGAAGCTGGCGTAGGAAAAACTGCCGTCGCCGAAGGCTTTGCATTGCGCTTAGCCCAGGGAGATGTACCACCGCAACTAAAAGATGTTCGCTTGTTATTGCTTGATATTGGATTACTGCAAGCTGGTGCCAGTATGAAAGGCGAATTTGAACAACGTTTGCGTCAGGTTATTGATGAAGTGCAAACCAGCCCCACTCCGATAATTTTATTTATCGATGAGATTCATACCCTCGTGGGTGCCGGAGGGACGGCCGGGACAGGCGATGCAGCCAACTTATTAAAGCCAGCGCTCGCGCGCGGAACCCTGCGTACTATTGGCGCGACGACATGGAGCGAATATAAAAAATATATTGAAAAGGACCCTGCGCTTACACGTCGGTTTCAAGCAATCCAGGTTGATGAACCCGATGAGAGAAAAGCGGTTGCCATGGTGCGCGGCATTGCCGCTAATCTTGAAAATCATCATAAGGTGTTGCTACTGGATGAAGCTATCAGCGCAGCAGTGAAATTATCACAGCGCTATATTCCTGCGCGCCAGTTACCAGACAAGGCCATTAGTTTATTAGACACCGCCTGCGCTCGCGTTGCTGTCAGTCAACACGCGACACCTGCAGCCCTGGAGGATTGCCAAAAGCGCATTCAAGCATTAAAAGTGCAAAGCGCAATTCTAGCGCGTGAAGCCATTTATGGATTAGTGGACAACAACGAACAGCAACGATGCCAAGCCGAATTAGCAAACGCATTAACGGAAGAGCAAGAATTACTAGCGCGCTGGACAGCAGAAAAAAAATACATTGAACAATTATTGCATCTGCGCCAGCAACTATTTTCTGCTCACCACAACAATGCAGATAACAATCAATCCTTGTCAGTGAGTGCACTGCAAGAACAACATCGGATTACCCTGCAAAAACTAAGTGAGTTACAGGGGGAAAACCCTCTGGTGCTACTAGCCGTGGATGAAACGGCAATTGCTGCTGTAGTGGCTGATTGGACAGGTATTCCACTTGGCCGCATGGTACGTAATGAATTACACAATGTGCTGCAGCTGGTTGATACCTTGGATCAACGTGTCATAGGCCAACGCCATGCACTGGAATTAATCAGTCGCCGCATACAGACCGCACGTGCAAATTTGGATAATCCCAACAAACCTGTTGGCGTATTTATGTTGGTCGGGCCGTCGGGTGTTGGTAAAACCGAAACTGCACTCGCGTTAGCAGAAGCACTTTATGGTGGCGAACAAAATTTAATTAGCATCAACATGAGTGAGTTTCAGGAAGCGCACAGTATTTCTACGCTCAAGGGCGCACCACCCGGTTATGTTGGTTACGGCGAAGGCGGCATACTTACCGAAGCAGTGCGGCGCAAACCTTACTCAGTTGTTTTGTTGGATGAAATTGAAAAAGCGCATCCGGATGTGCACGAATTATTTTTTCAAGTATTCGATAAAGGCTGGATGGAAGATGGCGAAGGTCGAGCGATTGATTTTCGCAACACGGTCATACTGCTGACCTCCAATGTGGGCACCGATTTAGTGACCAGCCTTACTCGTGCCCCTGAATTATTGCCCGAGCCAGAAGCATTGGCCAACTCACTGCGTGCTCCGCTGTTGAACGCCTTTCCTCCGGCATTTTTAGGCCGATTAGTTGTTATTCCGTATTACCCACTTACAGATGAAACGCTTGCTAATATCGTGCGTCTGCAACTTGCGCGCATCCAAAAACGCACGCTGGAGCAGCATCAAATGCAGTTCACGTACGACCCGGCCGCAGTGGATCTTATTATTCAGCGCTGCACCGAGTTGGAATCCGGCGGGCGAATGATTGATTCCATTCTTACGCATTACCTTCTGCCCATAATTAGCCGCGAGCTACTTGCACGATTAAGTGAAAACCGCACACTCACTCATATTCATTTGTACGTTAATACAATCACCGATACCAATGAATTTGCGTTTGAATTTTTTCCAGCAATGGATCAGATGATCATTGCAAAACCAATAATTACGGCTACCGAAAACACGCCGGAAATGGTGTAAAGGACACACATCCATGAAACGCAATTACAATTTGCTAAGCCACTTACCACCCCAGGATTTACGTTTTGTCCAACTCAGTGGCGAGGAAGAAATTTCCAAACTGTTTAACTTGAATCTTTTACTACAGAGCCCTCGGGGTGATATCAACCCAACGGACATGATTGGCAAACCACTCACAGTGGAAATTGCAATGCAAGGCGGTGTGCGCCATATCAACGGCCAATGTAGTCATTTTATCTGTACCGGAAAGCACGGCCGTCATTATGTTTATCAGGCTACAATTCAGCCTTGGTTGTGGTATGCCACACGCAGACAGGATTATCGTATTTTCCAACATAAGACCGTGCCGGAAATGGTGCAGGAAGTGTTGGGCACCTACGGTTTTGAATTGCGCTTGGAATTAAGCAAAAATTATCGCGCATGGGAATACTGCGTGCAGTACCGCGAAACCGATGCCAATTTTGTGATGCGCATGCTGGAGCATGAAGGTATTTGGTTTTGGTTTGATCACAAAGCAGGATCACACGCACTTGTGATTACCGATGATATCGGCCTTGCCAGCCCTGCCCCCGGTTGTGCGAGCTTGCCTTATCGCAGTTCCGGGCAAGGCAATCCAAATGAAGATTTCGTCACCGGTTGGTTTAGTGGAGGCAGTGTGACCTCCGGCGATTACGCCGCGCGCGATTATTCGTTCAAAGAAGCCAGTGCGTTGCTAGACACCCAACATAAAAAATCTGCAGCTCACCCTTTTAGCGATTTACAAATTTTTGATTACCCCGGTGGCTATTACCTTGCAGGCGAAGGCGATACCTATGCGCAAGTTCGCATGGAGGAATTGCACAGCCAACACCAGCGCTGCACTGGCCAAGCCGCCGCTCGGGGTATTGCTCCGGGGCGTTTGTTTACACTCGCGCAACACACGCAAGCGGCATTGAATAAAGAATATTTAATCATCAGTTGCACTTATTTATTTCAAGCCAACGATTACGAAGCCGATGCCAATACCACACCATTCATCATGGATATTCAGCTGCAGGCCCAACCCAGCAGCCAACCCTTTCGCCCGCAGCGCCTGACTGAAAAACCCATCAGCCAAGGGCCAGATACCGCCGTTATCACCGGCCCTGCCGGTAAAGAAATTCACACTGATGAATTTGGCCGCGTGATTGTGCAATTCCAGTGGGACAGATATGGCAAAAAAGATGAAAACTCTTCCTGCTGGATTCGCGTATCACACCCTTGGGCTGGTTCCGGTTTTGGTGGTGTGCATGTACCGCGCATCGGGCAAGAAGTGTTGGTGGATTATTTAAACGGCGACCCTGATCGCCCGGTCATCACCAACCGCGTATACAACAATTTGCAACCACACCCTTGGGGTTTACCTGCCAACGCGACCCAATCCGGTTTTCTCACCCGATCAACACCCAAGGGCACCGCAGAAGATGCCAACGCCTTTCGCTTTGAAGACAAAATCGGCGAAGAGCAAATCTGGATTCACGCCCAGCGCAATCAGGATATTGAAGTCGAGCACGACGAAACCCACTGGGTGGGCAATGACAGAAGCAAAACCATTGACCGCGATGAAACCGTTCACGTCAAACGTAATCGTACAGAAACTGTGGATAACAATGAAACCATAACGATTGGTAACGATCGCACGGAAGATGTCGGTGCAAATGAAATCATCAGCATCGGTGAAAACCAAACACGCGATATAGGCGGTCACAAGCTCGAAACCATTCTCAAAACCAGTACACAAAATGTATTACTGGCAAGAATGGATAATGTTGGTGCGGCCTACAGTTTGAACGTGGGCGCAGCCATGAACACATTAGTCGGTTTGAGCAAAACCGAACAAGTACTTATGAACAAAAGCTCCAGTGTGGGCAAAAGTGAGTCCATTTCAGTAGGTGATGACTACAGTCTCACAGTAAGCAAAAAAGCCAATATCAGTATTGACGGAGACAGCATTATTTTCACAGTGGGAAAATCGACAATAGAAATGCTTGGCGATGGAACAATCACTATGAAAGCGGCAAATATTAATCTTATGAGCAGTGAAGAACAAATCTTCGAAGCCAAAGGTGAAATCACCTTGAAAGCTAAAAAAGTACTGGAGAATCCATAATGGACAACCACTTTAATGTCACTGTAGAGAATACAACAGACGCCGAAACCAACTCTCCATTCTCAGAATTATTGGGAACCCCTGCCCTTCGCAAGCAACCTCATATTCACGGCATTTTAATTGGGACGGTGATCCAGGCCGATCAGAATGCAATACAAATCCGCTCATTAGAAGGCGATATTTTCTCAGCAATTGCTGCATGCTCATTAAGTGAGAATGATTTAAACAAACAATGTGCATTTATGCTCAGCGAAACTTTAACGTTTAATGCAGTGGTTATCGGCTTACTGCAAAATCCTGTTGCCAAATTTGCAATGCAATCAACAGTTAATTCGAATGAAGAAACAGAAATACACTACCCTGACGGCTTACGAATTACTTGTGGCGAATCTTCATTAACGTTAAACCCGGATGGGAAGGTGGAAATACGCGGCACACGTATTATCAATCAGGCAAGCGAAGTCCATCGAATAAAAGCAGCATCTGTCAGGATCAATTAAAACAACATCATGGAATTGATCAACAATACTAAATACCCAGCAAAGCTCTATCAAACTATGGATAGTCGCGGGCAGCTTTTTGCGTCTATTGTGGTAAAGGCAACTTATTTATTTCCAGAAAATAACGATAGTCGCGCACGTCCAGCAGAGCAACAAAGCGATTTATTTCTAAGTGACGTATTTATAGCGGAGCCTGGCTTATCTGCTCCGCTATTTGAATCGGATTTAGTACCTCACAAACTGCGTTGTGACATTCTTATTCATGCAAATGCTTTTACAAAAAATAGTAAGCCTGAAAAAGAATTAATCGTTGGATTCCAATTAGGTGACTGCAATAAAAAAATTCTTATCACCGGTAATCGCTTCTGGAAAAAGAGCTTGTTCGGACTTACGCCTTCAAGGCCAGAACCGTTTACAAGCATGCCAATTCACTATGGGTTAGCATTTGGCGGACAATGGACAGATGAGAATACAGCAGAGTCTATTTGTTATCAGGAAAATCCCGTCGGCTGTGGCTTTGCTAAAGGAAAATACACAAAACAATTGAATGGAACGCAACTTCCCAATTTAAGCGAGCCATTAAATTCCATTGAAACTTATGCGGCCAATTATCGTCCGATGTCATTCGGCCCAATTGGAAGAAGTTGGAAACCGCGTGTAGCCTTTGCAGGCACCTACGATGATCACTGGAAAGACAACATTTTTCCACTACCTCCTGGCGATTTGGATGAACGTTATTATCAGGCGGCGCCCAAAGATCAGCAGATTGAATATCCAAAGGGTGGTGAAATACTCTCCTTGTGGAATCTGCACCCCACCCGTTCTGAAATCCAATTTTCACTGCCAAATCTCAACCTTCCCATACATGTTATTTGCGAAAAGGGGGTTGAGCATAACCTAGCCTCAAACGTCGATACTGTCATGATTGATGCAACAACAGAAAAAATACTTATTAGCTGGCGAGCGCGTTTCCCTATTAAAAGATCCCTTCGAGAAATTACTGGCATCTTTATAGGCCAAGGAATGAATCTTTGGAAAGCCAATCAACGCCAGCAGGGTGGCTGCTGTGGCGAAACAACACTTTCTTCGGTTAGGCATGGATAACAAAAAAATGGAATTGGAAAATCTTAAAGTCGTATCGGCAGGAATGGTGACCAGCCTGGGAATGGACGCGCCAACCACTGTAGCGGCGATTCGTGCCGGTTTGGATAATTTTACAATGTCCGAATTTAAGGACACTACTAACGAACCACTGGTAGCAGCTCCTGTAAAAATAAATTTTTCAGTAGATACAAACGGCTACCGGGAAGGAGGCCATGAACATTTTATTAAAATGTGTAAATTCGCCATTGAAGAATGTGCAGCAAACGCAGGACTGGTATTGCCACTACCAGCTGACATTGCAATTTTCGCTTTAAGTGATGACACCAGACCTAAATCAATCACTACAATTATCCAAGAGATGCTTAGCGATAAATCTATTTTCACCCCATCAGAAACACGTCATATACAAGTATTTACTCACGGCGAAAGCAGCTGTATTTATGCCTTGGCCGCTGCAAACAACTATTTAACTAAAAAAACTTATGCAATCTTGCTTGCGGTTGATTCCTGGTTAAACACTTCTGATATTGAACATTGTTTACAGCATCGCCGTCTAAATACATCTGACTCAGCAACTGGATTTATCCCCGGAGAAGGTGCCGCGGCTTGCTTACTTACCAAATCGATTGAACATAAGGATGAAATATTTGTTTGCGGTTTAGGGTGCGCAGAAGAACCGGCCACTTTAAGGAGTGATCAGCCTGTGTATGGTGCCGGACTTGCTGGAGCGATAAAATCAGCACTTCAACAAGCAGGCGTATCAGCAGAGAAAATTGATTTACGCTTGAGTGATATCAGTGGTGAACAATATTTTTTCGAAGAAGCCGCTTACGCTTGGGCCAGAGTATTAAGAGTTGCTTCACCCGCTGATTTTTCACATCAAACGATTGCAGCGAACATTGGCCATCCAGGGTGTGCTTTAGGTTTGATTATTATTGCGTATATGTGGCAACTATTACGCAGTAATCGCTTAAAGGCTAACTATATACTGATGCACTTGTCATCCGCTCAAACAACGCGCGGTGCAGCCGTTTTTTGTATTAAACAGCCTTTCAAGGAGTTGAAATGAGCGCACACCACGTTTACGCCAACGGTCACGAAATTGCCTCTCGCTCATCCGATGGGCAAAGCAATGCGATGGGTGATGTTTGTTTTACGCCACCTACTCCGCCCGCAACAGGTATCCCCATTCCCTACCCCAATACAGTATTTGCCAAAGATATTCGCAATGGTAGCCGGACCGTATTTATTGCAGGTAAAGAAGTTGCACTTTCCAACAAATCCTATTTTCACAAAAGTATTGGTGATGCAGGTGCAACAAAAGCGCTGAAGAAAGGCATCGTATCCGGAAACATTGAAGGGCGTGCTTTTTTTACCAGCTGGTCTATGAATGTAAAGATCGAGGGGGAAGGTGTAGCAAGGGATATGGATACAGTAACCCACAACCACTCCAATCCGGCTAACACCGCGCTGTTTCCATTTTTATCGCGCAACTTTTTAGGCGGGCATGAATGCAAAAAACAAGAGAAGCGCATCAATAAAGCCTGCTCCGATAGCGAAGCTAAAAAGTCACGCAAAAAGAAAAAGCTTAGTTCAGATGATAAACCCGGCCACTGGTCACAAGAGTTTTGTGATGGCTTAAATATTCCCACTAACACACCGAATAAAACCCAATTACGCACTGAACTAAATTCCATACTGGATACCGCAGCACAAGAAATGGAAGCAATAAAATCCGGTTTCTGGGGTTACTTATCAGATGCAGCGATAGAAGGCGCGAGCAAACTCGCCGCACGTACAGGTGCAAAAATTGCTACGGGTGCAGCAATGGGCGCTGTTGTAGCTGGAGCACCCACATTGGGAGCAGGCGCAGCGCCAGGAGCAGGCATAGGTAGTATTCTGGGAACAATAGTATCGGTAGGCGATGCCATTCTCACTATCTCACGCCTGCCGGAAAATATTCAAAATGCCAGAGCGGCCGAGCAACTTTATAAAAATGCCAGCGAAGCTTTTGAAAAAATTAATCCATTGATTAATTCAAAAGGCGAACTTACCGCTAGCGATCAGGAATTAAGCCGTATTACCGGTGATTTTCAGGAGTTACTGGCAACATTGAACCCTTGTATACGCGCAAGAAAATGCAGCCTGATTCCCCACAAAAAACAAGGCAACAGCGCAGACAATGTAGAGCCGTCAAAACCCAGCAAAACTGATCGCAATAAAGGTGTAGATCGCGGTTGCTGTACCGGCCAACAAGGGCATCATTTAATTCCCCAAGCTACCATGAAAGGCGTGGATTGCCCAGGCTATAAAGACAGCGATGCACCGGTGGTATGTGTGGAAGGTGGACGTGGCAGTGGGGGAAGTCATGAAAGGATTCATAATAAGTATGACCGAGCTTTAAAGAAAAAAATCGAAAAAAATATGATTGATGAAAACGGTAAAATGAGCATTGCAGAAGCAATTGACTTGGGTGCGGAATCACATACAGAAACATTCCCCCTTTCTGGTTGCGGTAAAGACTGTATAAAAGCGCAACTGGAAGACTACTACAATACGCTTTGCCCAAACACAAAAGTAAATGCTGTGGACCAAAATGGTAAACAAGTAAAAGACACTAATGAGGAAAAAGATGATATCTAATTTAAGCCATCAGAATAAGGTTTTTATTACCAAATTAGATTGGGAGAAACGATTTAAAGGTTGGATCATAAAAGACTGTGCAATAAGAACAAAAGATATTGTGAGCTTTGTTTTACGAAAAGATATCCAAAATGATCAACTCAACAAATTATTTGATGGAGAGGTGCCAACACGTTGCACCTCATTTGATATAAGAAAAAATTTATTAGGAAGTAGTGGATTTGATACCGGGTTTTCATTTCCCGTAATCGGCATATCTCGTAAACCAGTGCTACAAACCTTAATGACCACTCGTTGGCGCACGGGCGGAACATGGGCTGCATCCTCAGAAATAAAAGGACTTGAAGAAATTACTCCCATCGGAAAAACCGAACCCAGCAAAGGCATCGATACGATGCGACTAAAATGTATCGATGGTTGGACGTATGCGATTGGACTATTTCGAAAAATATACAAGCGTGTAGACATTGGCAAATGGGAACGAATCGCAGAGGGATTGCCTATACTAACAGATGATGATATTGACAACGGATTTTTTGGCTTTGATGATCTTGATGGCCCCGATGAATCCAACATGTACGCAGTAGGCGGCCACGGTGATGTGTGGCGTTACGACGGCACTCGCTGGCACCAATGCGACTTCCCCAGCAATGAACAACTCAACACCGTAACCGTTGCACCAACGGGTGAGGTATACATCAGCGGTGAAGGCGGAAATTTATGGGTAGGCGAAAAAAATTCCTGGAAAAAAATCGCCAAAGGTTATTCCAGCGTTTTATTCAATGACAGTGTTTGGTTCAACAATCAACTCTGGCTCTGCTCCGGCTACCAATTAAAAGTGTGGGATGGCAAAGAATTAAAAACCCCGGAACACAACGGAGAACTCATCACCCACAACGGCCATATGGATGCCTACGATGGATTACTGGTCGTTGCCAGCAACTACGAAGTTCATGCATTTGATGGCAATGAATGGCAGTGCTTGGTTGCGCCTTATGAATAAAAATAAAAGCTCACAATAAAGGTGTAGATTGCCCAGGCTATAAAGATAGCGATGCACTGGTGGTGTGTGTAGAGGGTGGGCGCGGCAGTGGGGGAAGTCATGAAAGGATTCATAATAACTACGACATTGCATTGCAACAAAAAGCAGAAAACAAAAAGGTTGATGCAAATGGAAAAATGTCATTAAACGAAATTATTGATGTGGCCGCCGAGTCACACACCGAAACCTTTCCTCTTTCCGGTTGCGGTAAAGACTGTATAAAAGCGCAACTTGAAGATTACTACAACGGACTTTGCCCGAATGCAAAAGTTAATGCTGTTGACCAAAATGGAAATCCAATTAATAACAACGATGACAAAAAACGTCGTAAAGACTAATTACAGGACATAATTATGGCTAATCCGATTTATTTGCCAAAAAATGAATGGTTGGAATCAGCAAAAGGCTGGCTAATAACAGATTGTGCGGTATTAACAAAAGAAAAAATTGCATTTGTTCTTCGCAAAGATATACCAGAAGGAGAAATAGAAACCCTTTGGGACAGCGAAGTACCAACACGATTACTTACAATTTTTATTGATGACAACCCTGAAAAAAGTGGACACATTGGATTTAATGGGATGAGCTTTCCAAGAGCTGGCGTTTCAAGAAAACCAGTTATGCAAAGATTGGCATCATCAAGAACGAGATCAGGAACAATAGGTTTTATCGGATCAGGCATGGAAGATCTCGAAGAAATAACTCCTATAGGAAAAACCGATCCCAGCAAAGGAATAGTCACGTTAAAACTCAAGTGTATTGATGGCTGGGCATATGCCATTGGAATGTTCAGAAAAATCTATAAACGAGTAGATATAGGACACTGGGAAAAAGTGATGAATGGCTTTCCACGACTAACACCTGAACAGATTGAAAATGGTCACTACGGTTTTAATGATCTGGATGGCCCCAACGAATCCAATATGTACGCTATCGGCGGTCACGGCGATGTATGGCGCTACGACGGTGCGTGTTGGCATCAATGCGATTTCCCCAGTAATGAGCAACTCAACACAGTTACGGTTGCACCAACCGGCGAGGTTTACATCAGCGGTGAAGGCGGCAATTTATGGGTCGGAGAAAAAAACACTTGGAAAAAAATCGCAAAAGGCTACTCCAGCGTTTTATTCAATGACAGCGTATGGTTTAACAACCAACTCTGGCTCTGTTCTGGTTACCAATTAAAAGTTTGGGATGGTAAAGAATTAAAAACCCCAGAGCATAATGGCGAACTCATTACCTACAACGGCCACATGGATGCCTACGATGGATTGCTCGTTGTTGCCAGCAACTATGAAGTACATGCATTTGATGGCAATGAATGGCAGTGCTTGGTTGCACCTTATGAATAACTATCGATAGGAATTAACCAAGGATGGCAACATTACCCTCCCATATTCGCGCACACAAATGCAGCCTGATTCCCCACAAAAAACAAGGCAACAGCGCAGGCAATGTAGAGCCATCAAAACCCAACAAAACTGATCGCAAAAATGTGTAGACGCGGTTGCTGCCCCGGCTATAAAGATAGTGACGCACCAGTGGTATGTGTTGAAGGTGGACGCGGCAGTGGCGGAAGCCATGAAAGGATTCACAATAAATTTGATAAAGCACTGGATAAAAAACCTAAAGATAACGCCATTGATACACACGGCAAGATGAGCATGACTGATGCAATCGATGCTGCAGCTGAATCACACACAGAAACGTTTCCGCTTTCTGGTTGCGGCAAAGATTGCATAAAGGCGCAGCTTGAAGATTACTACAACGGACTTTGCCCGAACGCGAAAGTTAATGCTGTTGATCAACTTGGCAATCCTGTAAAAGCACCAAATAGAGACAACAATCATGAATAATCAAAATATTTTTACCTCGAAAGAAAAATGGAATGAAACATTTAATAGATGGCTTATCAGTGATTGTGCATTAAGAACAAATAAAATGGTTAACCTAATCCTAAGGAAAGACCTTAATGACAAGGAACTCTCTAAGCTTTGGGATAGTGAAGTACCCACACGATTGGTAACTATAAACCTAGAATTTAGTCGTATAGGCTATGCAGATTTTGATAATGGTTTCGCATTTCCTCGCGCAGGAGTAGCTAGGAAACCTGTAATTCAAGGACTCACAGCGTCTAGAAACAGAATTGGTCAGGTCTACTCCGTTAACGCTGATCTAAAGCAAATGGAAGAAATAACCCCCATCGGTAAAACCGAGCCTAGCAAAGGTATTGCCACGCAAAAACTAAAGTGTATTGACGGCTGGGCTTATGCGATTGGCTCCTTTCGCGATATATACAAGCGCGTTGATATTGGAAAATGGGAACCAGTAATGAATGGCTTTCCGAAATTAACTTCCGAACAAATACGCAACGGATTTTTTGGTTTTGAAGATCTCGACGGCCACAACGAATCCAACATGTATGCTGTCGGCGGTCACGGCGATGTATGGCGCTACGATGGTACTCGCTGGCACCAGTGCGACTTCCCCAGTAATGAGCAACTCAACACAGTTACGGTTGCACCAACCGGTGAGGTTTACATCAGCGGTGAAGGCGGCAATTTATGGGTTGGCGAAAAAAACACTTGGAAAAAAATCGCAAAAGGCTACTCCAGCGTTTTATTCAATGACAGCGTATGGTTCAACAACCAACTCTGGCTCTGCTCTGGTTACCAATTAAAAGTTTGGGATGGAAAAGAACTAAAAACTCCGGAACATAACGGCGAACTCATTACCTACAACGGTCATATGGATGCCTACGATGGATTGCTCGTTGTTGCCAGCAACTATGAAGTGCATGCATTTAATGGCAATGAATGGCAGTGCTTGGTTGCACCTTATCAATAAAAGACAAAGGATTTTCTTACTGTGGAATTACCAAACGCAATAAAAATTTCTCGCAGTCCACTCAACACTATAGTCGAGCAACACGTTGAAGAAGCTGCATTTTGTTGGCTTAGAAGGGAAGACTCACTTTGGAGCCCGAACATTAACCTTAATCAGTTTTATCGAATTGAACAGCGGCTTGATGCCAATCTGGAAGGGCTGCGCCTTGCGGTCGATACTGCATGGCCTTACGCACTCCAGAGAATGAACCGATGGCAAACTGCTGACGAATTATTTGCGGCTAGTTACATTGCGATTCAAACTGGCCGAGATGAACAGTTGCATGCGATTGCCAAGGTTGTGAAATCAAATAGCAGCTCATCTGCGGGACTTTCCAGCGCATTGCAATGGACACTTTTACTCGGAGATAAAGAAAAAGCAATCACTGCAATTCAGTTCTTTTGGCAACTGTCAGATTCATTAAAAAATGCACTCATTTGCACAGCATTACAAATACCAGAAATGAATACCGACTTTTTGCTAACAATGGCAATTAAATCGTCGAATTTATCACTTCGAATTAAGGCTTTAGAAGCAATAGGCCAATATCAACTTAGCGATTATATTCCTGCTCTCATGAACGCGCTGAACGATAATGAACCTTTATGCCAACTCGCTGCAAGTGCTTCTCTTGCTATTTTAGGAAGGCCGGAGCACCAACAAAAAACTGTTAACTTAATACCAAGACTTGGCAAAAATGAACGACTTAAATATTTGCTAACATGGTGTATAACCAGCTCAGAACAAAGCTTTGAACATTCACTCCCCACTTTCAACACTAGCACCTCTTTACGCGATTATATCTGGGCAAACGCGTTTCGCGGCACCAGTAGCGCTGTGGAACGCCTGATAATTTTGCTAGATCATAAAATTGCAGCGCCACTCGCTGCCTATGCGATTCACCACATTACCGGCATCAATCTTGACTCTTTCGATGACATACGTGAGATTCAATCTGACGCCGACACTCGCGATGATCAGGAAGGAAATTATCCGCCACACATCAAACAACTCCTTCGAGAAGTGGAAGGCTTGAGTACGGTATCGGCTTCCGCCGTTAAACAGTGGTTATCTGATCAGTCACCCCACAACTCAGAGAAAAGAAGACTTCTTAACGGCATATCAGTTGATAATGTTTTACCAGCATTAAGTTCATCTTGCGCTATGCCGCAGCATTGGCAACGAGCCTTGCTTTCAACTCTCTCAAAAGAATCGCAGGAATGGGCGAGTTTCCCCAAACCATTTTTCATATACTAATCAAGGAACTGAGTTTATGGATAACAGTAATGTGTTAGATGCATGGAGCGATTTTGTGAAAATAAAAAATATATTAAACAATAGCAATGAATCCATCGTTATTGCACTTGGGGCATCTTGGTGTCACAAATGCGATCCCGTAAAAAAAGCTATTTCCCAATTCTCTGAAAAGAAATTAACCAATGTGCATTGGCTTTGGCTTGATCTAGAGACCCACTGCGAATTTTTAGGGGATTTTTTTCCTGAAACCATCCCTCTAGTTTGGGTTTATCAAGGCCCCCATTTGATTCGTTATGGCGCAATTGATGATACCCACATAAAAAAACGCGATTTTTTTGAATTTATTCAATCCATACCTACGAGCGAATCGCATTTGCCTTCGGATATTCGCCCACATCTTCTGCAACAACATCACGCTGCTTAACCTTCAGTCACATAAAAAGTTATTCAGCGTATAAACATTATTGGATTGATAAATTCGCGTTTCGATTTGAAGATAAAATTAGCGAAGAGTAAATCGGATTAACGCACAGCCCCAGTGAATCACTCATCCTGAACAAAACGCAATCCGACACCGGCGGGTTCTACGCGGACGACTTCCATCATGAGTACTGGGGCATCTTCCATTAGGCCTTGGACTTGGCCTTGTAGGTGTGTTCCAACGGGAGGGATGTGTTCGGGTTCCAGTACGACGAAGACTCCACCGTCGGATATATCGCGGGTTTTTACTAAAAGTTCACCGATGGAGTCGTGTGCGATTTTAATGCGGCAAGCGAATGCAGTGCGTACGTGACGGCGCTTGTCTTTTGAACTCATAAATACTCCTATTATTATTTTGTTAAATCACAATTCGACATAGGCAAATCACAGCATCCCAAAATAACAGGGCGGAAATAATCCGCCCTGTTATTTTATTTGTCGGTAACTTCTGCTTTATCCACTTTTTGGAATCCGCGTGGAAGTTTATTACCCCGGCGGCCACGTTCGCCTTTGTAATGTTCAAGGTCTGACATTTTCAAGGTGATGTGACGTTTACCTGAGTGTAATGTGAGGGTTTGGCCTGCGCCAACAATATTCACCGAAACAACAAATTCCTCACGCGCTGCCGCGCGGGCAGACGGAATATTCATGATTTTGTTGCCTTTGCCGCGTGCCAGTTCAGGTAATTCTGTAACGGGGAAGACCAGTAAGCGGCCATCGTTACTCACCGCAGCTAGCAATGATTGTTCGGGATTATCAATTAATTGTGGAGGTAAAACCTGTGCAGCTTCTGGCAGCGTGAGCAATGCTTTACCGGCTTTATTTTTACTGATGAGATCTTCCAGCTTGGCGATAAATCCATAACCCGCATCGGATGCCAATAGCACGCGCTGCTGATCGGTGCCCATCAATGCACCTTCAAAGGTGGCACCACTCGGTGGGCTAATGCGACCGCTTAGTGGCTCACCTTGACCGCGCGCAGAAGGCAAGTTGTGTGCGGGCAATGAATAGCTGCGGCCCGTTGAGTCGATCAGAATCACTTGCTGATTGCTCTTGCCGCGCAACGCAAATTTAAAACTGTCGCCGGCTTTGTAACTTAAACCTTCAGGGTCTATTTCATGGCCTTTTGCAGCGCGAATCCAACCTTTATCGGAAATGACAACGGTAACTGGATCAACACTTAATAGCTCAGTTTCTGTCAGTGCTTGTGCTTCTGCGCGTGCAACAATGGGCGAGCGACGATCATCGCCAAATTGCTCGGCAACCTGGATTAATTCTTTGCGCACCAGATTTTTTAATTTCACTGCGGAATCCAGAATTTTTTGCAAGCCATCGCGCTCTTTGATAAGCGCTTCTTGCTCTTCGCGGATTTTCATTTCTTCCAAACGCGCTAATTGGCGCAACTTGGTTTCTAAAATATATTCCGCTTGCATTTCAATTAAGTTGAAACGCTCCATTAGTACCGGTTTTGGATTTTCTTCTTCGCGGATGATACGAATCACTTCATCGACATTGAGGAATACAATCATTAATGCCGCCAGGCGCAGCAAACGCTCTTCCACTTTTTCCAAGCGGTATTGCAGGCGGCGGCGCGTTGTCACTGTGCGGAAGCTTAACCACTCATGCAAAATTTTATTGAGCGCTTTAACCGCTGGACGACCGTCGATGCCGATCATGTTCATGTTGACGCGATAGGTGCGCTCAAGCTCTGTGGTTGCAAACAAATGTTGCATGACTTGTTCGAGATCAACACGGTTAGAGCGCGGAACAATGACCAAACGGGTTGGATTTTCGTGATCCGATTCATCGCGCAGGTCGGCGACCATCGGCAATTTTTTCGCCTGCATTTGCGCGGCGATCTGTTCCAGAATTTTTGCTCCGCTCACTTGATGCGGCAGCGCAGTGATAATGATATCGCCCGACTCTTCATCTTTTTGCCAGACGGCGCGCATACGCACGCTGCCGCGCCCGGTCTCATACATTTTGATGAGTTCATCGCGCGGTGAAATAATTTCTGCTTCGGTGGGCATATCGGGGCCAAGAATGTGCTGGCACAAATCGCTCACAGTTGCTTGCGGGTTATCGAGCAAATGCACGCACGCATTGACCACTTCACGCAAATTGTGCGGCGGAATATCCGTCGCCATACCTACTGCAATACCGGTTGTTCCGTTCAACAATACATTGGGGACGCGCGCAGGTAATACTATTGGTTCTTCCAGTGTGCCATCGAAGTTAGGCTGCCAATCAACCGTGCCCTGCCCTAATTCTTCCAGCAATACTTCACTGTATTTGGTGAGGCGCGATTCGGTGTAACGCATGGCCGCGAACGACTTTGGATCATCCGGCGAACCCCAGTTACCCTGACCATCGACTAACGTGTAGCGATAGGAAAAAGGCTGCGCCATTAACACCATGGCTTCGTAGGAAGCGGAATCGCCATGCGGATGGAATTTACCAATGACATCACCAACAGTACGCGCGGATTTTTTATATTTGGCGCTGGCTTTTAAACCCAGTTCGCTCATCGCATACACGATACGACGTTGCACAGGTTTGAGACCGTCACCAATATGCGGAAGGGCGCGATCGAGAATTACGTACATGGAATAATCGAGATAGGCTTTCTCGGTGTAATCTTTAAGCGCGATGCGCTCATCGGCATCAGCCAAGGTTATTTCGTCACTCATTGAAGATCCTGAAGATACAGATATTTAAACAACGCTATTTTTGTGTTGAAAACGATGTTGTCCGATTATCGTTTTTTGGCGGCAAGTGGAATTTTGCCGGCCTCGTTAATACGCAATGCGGGGAGCCACGCACTGAAATCCAATTTGGCCGAAAAATTATAATTCACATTTTCTTTCACACCATTGCGGCCAAAATGTTCAATCAACCGCACCAGTTGCAATACGTTCGCTGACACAACGACTTTCACTGGTGTTTCCTGATAGGCCATAAGCGTAGGCAATTGATCACTCACACCGCTGAGCACATCAAAATTTTCAATACCGATGGTGTACGACATGCCACGCAGATGCAAATCGCGATCATTGGGATTGGCAATCAGCAAACTAACTTCTATCGGCTGGCTAAATCCTTGCGCAGGCAGTAATTGCAACCCTGCCACTTTCACTGTGGGCTGCTCCAATTTTGGTTGTAAGTTTGAACAACCGGCCAATATAAGACCGATAAAGAATAACAACAGGCCACGTAATTGATTATTTAAAACAAAAGTCATTTTGACGCCCTATTCAACAGTAAAATTGTGATCCCAGACACTCGTAAATTCACACTTATGTGATCTAATCCGCACTCTTTTTACTGACTATTGATCTTTAGTACTCGCTCCCTGTACCGGTAAAATGTTTAGCGAAAGTTACTCTACAAAAATGCCAACTGAATATATCCCTATGCAACGCCCCCCGCACAAGCTACTGATCGACCCGGACGAATTATTCGCCAGCCGCGATATTCGTATACAAGACCGGCGTGAAAGTCAGTACCCGCAATTGATGCGACTGTGCGCGGACTTTAACTTTTCAGTGCTCCAGCTACAGCGCAAAATTTTCAGCCATCTGACCCGCAAGATGGTACCTGGCGCATTGGAGTTTGTGTTGGCAGTCCACGATGATTCAACCCATTATTGGTACAGCATGACGCCAAGCATGGTCAGTTTGAAAATGCTGAATGATTACGCCAAGCGCTATGAGGTTGACATATTGCATCTGCATTTATTCGGCGATGACGATGAGGAACTTAACCACTTTCAGGAGCGCGGTTTCTACTAGCGCTCCCGGTTATTCCCCCATCTCCATTTCGAACTCTTCCAGCAGATCCAAGGGTTCGATTTCTTCTCCCTCCAGATCTTCATTCCAGTTGATACCAACTAACAGTACATCATCGTGCATACCGGGCAGCCATTCTTCGAGAAACTCCATCAAATCAACGGCAACCGGACGATAGCTTTTCCAGTCATCTACACAATGCGCGCGGGCAAAACTTTCCTGCGACCAAAACGGCATAACATCGACTTCATCATGATCTTCCGATGCACTCAATGCCCAACCATCCGGCCCCTCCAGCCCCCACACACATCCCAACTCCATCGCCTCTACAATAAAGCGGTCAAGGTTTTCAGCGGGATCATCGCCAAGCGGTTCGATTGTGACTGTGTCATTCATGTTAAAACGCCTTTGAGGTTTATAAACAGAGATGGGCACCTTCGGCTTTAAGCCAGGCACGGTCGGCCTTGAAGGTTGGGCATATGCTGGCAACCAATGCCCAGAAATCGGCGCTGTGGTTCTGGTGGCGCAGATGGCTAACTTCGTGGGCGACAAGATAATCGACTATAGCCTCAGGAGCCAGCAGTATATTCCAGTTGTATTGGATCGCCCCGCGACTGGTGCAATGACCCCATTTTGAGCGGGTCGCCCGTACACTGACTTGCGTACAATTCAAACCCAGCTGTGCACAAAGCGCCTGTGTTTTACGCGTAAGCAGCGCAAGCGCCTGCTGTTGATACCAACGCTCTAACAACTGGCGAATCTGGGCCTCGTCACCTAAACGCGAGCGGGATGAGAGCAAGAGATGCAATTGATGATCGACCCGCGCAACCGCTGCACGCGTACCACGACCTATAGTTAATGTCAGGATTTCGTCCATAAAAGGAAGTTGACTGCCCTGTGCGTAAGTACGCGCCTGCGGCAGTGCCGCAAGCAGGTGCTGCTGTTCGTTGATCTTGGCGCGAACCCACGCCGCTTTTTGATGTACAAAGCCAACCAATACCGATTGTGCGACGCCCATTGGGGCGCGAATGACGACTTTTGCATGACGAATTTCGATACTGATACTGCGTCGCCGGGCTGATCGGGCGACAGTGAAATCAAACCCCAAATCAACCCCCAAGAGAGATGGAGATGTATGCTTCTTCAGATCGACCCACTCTGACATTGTCTACCCTTTGCTTGCCTACCGAGCGCACTGTGATGTCCGCAACATCGCGGCCAGCGGGAAGATACCACAGCCGGAAAGAAGACTCCCATGCTGCACCAAAGCTTTACCGAGTTTTGTTACACTGCCGCCCCATCTATTCGCCGCAACTGTTGGCAGCAGGGAATATAAAAATACATGAATGAAAAATTGTTTATCCGTTTACAACACCTGGTACCTCAACATGGCTTGTCGCGCGCAGCGGGTTGGCTGGCCAGCACACCGAACAAGTTCGTTAAAAATACGTTTATCAGCTGGTTTGTAAAACGCTACAACGTAGATATGAGCCTTGCCGCTGAAGAAAACCCGCTCGCCTATGGATGCTTTAACGATTTCTTCACCCGTGCCCTCAAACCCGGTGCACGGCCTGTCGATAGCACACAAGATTCGATCGTCAGCCCTGCAGACGGTGCCATCAGCCAGCTAGGCAAGATTATCGATGGTCGTATCTTCCAGGCTAAAGGGCAGGATTACACTGCACAGGAATTACTTGGGGGCGATGAAGCGCTCGCGGCTGAATTTGCCGAGGGTGATTTCGCCACTGTGTATTTATCCCCGCGTGATTATCACCGTGTGCACATGCCTTATGGCGGTAAATTGCGCACCATGATCAGCATTCCCGGCGAACTCTTTTCAGTGAATACCGTGACCGCAGAAAATGTACCGCGTCTGTTTGCACGCAATGAGCGGGTTGTAGCCATTTTTGATACCGACATAGGGCCAATGGCCGTGGTATTGGTTGGCGCAATGATTGTGGCGGGTATCGAAACTGTCTGGGATGGGCAGGTAGCACCTTTTGCCAGCCGCGAGATAGCGACATCACTTTACCCTTACCAAAACATCGTCCTGAATAAAGGGGATGAAATGGGCCGTTTTAAGCTGGGCTCTACCGCCATCATCCTGTTTGCCAAAGATAAAATCCAATGGGATAGCCGTTTTGCGGCCACCACGCCCACCAAAATGGGCGAGCGCATGGGCAGTAAGCGATAGCCTTTTCTGCATCCAAAACAACAAAGCCGATCAAATGATCGGCTTTGTTGTTTTAGGGCAACTCACTAGTTGCTGGACAACTACTGCTGGTCGCCCGGATAGTCTTTACGCAGCTCCACCGGTTTATCCTGATGCTTGCGCATTTTGATGTTGATCATTTCTACCGCCAGCGAGAAAGCCATCGCAAAGTAGATGTAGCCTTTCGGTACATTTACATCGAAACCTTCCACCAACAACGTAAAGCCAACAATCACCAGGAATGACAACGCGAGGATTTTGATAGTTGGGTGGGAATCCACAAAATCGCCGATCGGCTTTGCAGCAAACAACATAACACCGACAGCAATAATAATTGCCAGCGCCATAATCGGTACCTGGCTAACCAAGCCTACCGCAGTGATTACAGAATCAAGCGAGAAAACGATATCCAGAATCGCAATTTGTATTAACACCACCATCAGGCCGTGCGCTGCAACATTGCGCTCTGACTCTATGGCTCCCTCCAGACTGCCATGTATTTCATGGGTCGCTTTGGCAATCAGGAACAGACCGCCGCCAATCAGGATGATATCGCGCCCGGAAATCTCTTCTCCAAACACACTGAACAATGGCTCGACCAGCCCCATAATCCACGCCAGTGAGAACAATAATGCCAAGCGCGTCAGCATCGCCAAGCCTAAACCCACATTACGTGCAAACTTACGCTGATGCTCTGGTAAACGCCCGACGAGGATCGAAATAAAAATAATATTATCGATCCCCAATACAATCTCTAACGCTGTTAGCGTTGCCAATGCAACCCACGCCTCGGGGCTTGCTATCCATTCGAACATATAAACTCTCTTTGATTTGTGTGATGTACACCATACAGCAGCCGCTACATATGCTGGCCATGTTTGGCATTAACGCCCGCACGCTGTATTGCAGGGAGCGGAATTGTATCAGCAGCTTATGGCTCTATCACAATGAGGTTGGATAATTAATGCAAATGAAGAAAGAACGGAGGTTGCACACAGACGAGGTACAAATGAGACAGGACAACCGAAAACCAAAACGGCGTAATTTAACCACGCGTGGTTAAACGGCTCAGCAACGCCATTAAGCCTTTCTTTTCATTTTTCATTAAATAGTGATCGCGAATGCTGGCGATATCAACATCGTAACTGCCGGGTTCAAGATCGCGGGCAATTTCGATTTTTTCAATTTCATAGCGCGATTTTTTGCCGGAATCGAGCAGTTCTTGTTTGCGCTTATCATCCTCGGATAAGTCCAGCAGCAAGTATTCGCTTAGCGCCTGTTTGTAGGCATCCAATACAACTATTACTTTGGGCTTCAAGCGGCGCTCAAAATTCTGCTCAACGACAACGGCCACCTCGCCTGTGCTCAATTCCACTAAAGTGCCCGTTGGATACAACCCGATGGCGCGGATAAATTCCACCACCAACTCTTCCTGAAATTGGATATTGCGCAACTCATAGAGCTTGGCAACCGCTTTGGAAGGCGCGATGGGATGACGTGAACCACGCGGATTGGTGACGTGATCATAGTAAGTGACTATGCCTGCAATTTTGCCCAACAAAGGAATTTTGTCGCCAGATAAACCCTGCGGATAACCACTGCCGTTCAATCGTTCACAGTGAGTTTTGACCACGCTGATTACGCGCGGCTCTACACCTGGTGTCTTGCGCAGAATCTCGCACCCCAACTCCACAAAAGTCTCGTACAGGCGCTCTTCCTCCGGAGTGCGATCCAACTTTGACAGCAGTGCAGCTTCCAATTGCACTTTGCCCACATCTTTTAACAACACACCCATCGCCAGTACATCCAAGTCACGCTTGGGTAGGCCGATGTGGCGACCAAACAGTATCGCCCATACCGATGAACGCACTGCGTGGCTGTAGGTGTATTCATCTTTTTCCTGAACACGGGAGAGCCAAGTCAAGGCATCCGGGTTACGCAAGACGCTATCGACCATCTCACTCGCGACCCGCTTGGTTTCACCCAAGTCCAAACCATCAAACTGATTTTTTTCGAGCTGATCCATTACCTCCACGACTGCGCCATACACTTTTTGATGTAGCTGGCGAGCCTTTTTAACCTCACGCTGGAGTGGCTCTACACCGCGATACAACCCACGCTGGATTTTGAGTGGCGCAACGGATTCATTGTATGAGCTGACACGCTCGCGGGTACTGGGTTTCTTAGCGGAGGGAGCGATGGTTTTAAGGTTCGCGGCAATGGGGCCTCGGCCTTTTTCAACATCGATAAAAACGTAATTACAGAGGGCTTTGAGCTGATTGATTTCACCGAGGTCGCGCAAGTAAAAGCCTTGCAGGGGAAATGGGGTTTGCGACCAAGGGCGATCCAAACCCGAGACATACATGCCGATAGTTAACTCATTGACGTCAACTTTAACCTGCTTGATTCCCACGCTTGATCCCCACTCACCACTCGGTGCCCGTTATCCACTGTTGTTATTGCAGGGGGCGCAACCAAACCCTTGATTGCGAATACCCACCCATTCTGGAAAAGCCCTAACCTGATCGAGTGTAATCAAGAAATGGATGCCACACCAGAGCCGCAGGACTAAAGGCAGCTAAATCATCCTGCAAGGTGGGGTACAGCACACTTGAATAAAACCCATACAGGGAAACTAGCGATGAAAACCGGCTGATAAATCATGCACTGCATCAATAAATGCCCCGGCATGCGCCGGATCAACCTCGGGCGTAATACCATGCCCCAAATTGAATACATGTCCCGAGCCACTGCCATAAGCAGCAAGAATACTACCCACTTCAGCGCGGATACGTTCAGGTGACGCATACAAAATAGTGGGATCCATATTGCCCTGCAGCGCCACTTGATTACCCACACGGGCACGAGCTTGGGCGATGTCGGTAGTCCAATCAAGCCCCAATGCAGTTGCCCCTGTCGCTGCCATAAACTCCAACCACTGCCCGCCCCCTTTGGTGAACAGGATCACAGGTACCTGACGACCTTCATTTTCGCGAATCAAACCAGAGACGATTTTCTGCATGTACTTAAGCGAGAACTCTTGGTAGGCAGCATGGGATAACGCACCACCCCAAGTATCAAAAATCTGTACCGCTTGTGCGCCCGCTTTAATCTGGGCATTCAGATAAACAGTGACAGAGTCAGCCAATACATCCAGTAAACGATGCATCACTTGCGGCTGATTGTAGAGCATCTCTTTGGCGCGACGAAAATCGCGGCTGGAACCACCTTCGATCATATAAGTAGCCAAGGTCCAAGGGCTGCCGGAAAAACCGATCAATGGCACGCGGCCATTCAGTTCACGACGAATAGTTTTGACAGCATTGACGACGTAGGGCAAATCCTGCTCGGGATTGATAACCTTGAGTGCATCGACATCCGCCTCGGTGCGTACCGCCTTGTGAAATTTCGGGCCTTCGCCAGTTTCAAAATACAACCCCAAGCCCATGGCATCGGGGATGGTAAGAATGTCAGAGAAAAGAATGGCTGCATCAAGCCCGGGGTAGCGATCCAAGGGCTGCAAAGTTACCTCGCACGCCATCTCGGGGTTGGTGCAGAGCCCCATAAAATCGCCCGCGCGCTGACGGCTGGCACGATACTCAGGCAGATAGCGCCCGGCTTGGCGCATCATCCATACCGGAGTCACATCCACTGGCTGCTTGAGTAGTGCACGCAGAAAGCGATCATTCTTGAGCTCTGTCATTCTCTTAATTCCTCTGGTTCTAATGCGCCTTATTCACAGGCATTAGCAAAAATTCTCACGCTAGATAGCATTAGCCCCGCATTTGCGGGGCTAATGAAGTGTAGTGCATTCCAAAATCTAACTTATTGCGCCAGATTGGATTTGTGAAACTTAGACTTGCAGATAATCCAGGATACCTTGGGCAGCTTCACGACCTTCCCAGATGGCAGTGACCACCAGATCAGAACCGCGCACCATATCACCGCCCGCGAACACTTTCGGGTTGGTAGTCTGGAATTTAAACTGCTGATGCTCAGGCGCAATTACACCGCCCCAGTCGTTAGTTTTCACACCGTTGGTATCAAACCAAGGCTGCGGGCTAGGGCGGAAACCGAAAGCGATCAATACAACATCCGCAGGCAGAATTTCCTCAGAACCGGGAATGACTACAGGGCTACGACGACCTTTGGCATCTGGCTCGCCCATCTTGGTGGTGACCACTTTCACACCTTCAACTTTACCGTTGCCCACAACTTCAACTGGTTGACGGTTGTAAAGGAATTGAACACCTTCTTCTTTGGCGTTGGCCACTTCGCGTTTGGAGCCGGGCATATTTTCTTCATCGCGGCGATAAGCACAGGTTACCGTGCTGGCACCTTGACGGATTGAGGTACGGTTACAGTCCATCGCGGTATCACCACCGCCAAGAACAACAACGCGCTTGCCTTTTACACTGATGAAATCTGCAGGATCTTTCTCAAAGCCAAGATTGCGATTCACATTGGAAATCAGGAATGGCAGAGCATCGTACACACCAGGCAAGTCTTCGCCAGGGAAGCCGCCTTTCATGTAATTGTAGGTACCCATTCCCATGAATACTGCATCGTAGTCGCGCAGTAATTCTTCCATAGTAATGTCTTTACCCACTTCAGTGCTCAAGCGGAATTCCACACCCATTTCGGTGAAAATTTCACGGCGACGTGACATCACCGATTTTTCCAACTTGAACTCAGGGATGCCGAACGTAAGCAGACCACCAATTTCGGGATACTTATCGAATACCACTGGCTTAACGCCATTACGCACCAGAATATCCGCACAACCGATACCCGCTGGGCCAGCGCCAATAATGGCGACTTTTTTGTCAGTCCAAACGACTTTGGACATGTCCGGTTTCCAGCCCATCGCAAAAGCAGTGTCAGTAATGTATTTCTCAGCATTACCGATAGTTACCGCACCGAAGCCGTCATTCAGCGTACAAGCGCCTTCACACAAGCGATCTTGCGGGCATACACGGCCGCACACTTCTGGCAAAGAGTTGGTTTGGTGACTGAGCTCGGCAGCTTCAAAAATATTGCCTTCGGAAATCAGCTTCAACCAGTTAGGAATGAAGTTGTGCACCGGGCATTTCCATTCGCAATAAGGGTTACCACACTCAAGGCAACGGTGTGCTTGCCCTTCCACCTCTTCTTTGGCGAAAGGCTGGTAGATCTCCACAAAATTACGTCTGCGGGTTTCGATATCTTTCTTGGCGGGATCTTGGCGACCCACATCGAGAAACTGAAAGTCATTATTTAAACGAGTCATGATGGATTCCCCTCGCCTTATTCGCCGCGCTTGCGGAAGCTGTTTAACAGGCCGCCGATAGCTGCCGCCTTGGGTTTGACCAACCAGAACTTGCCGATGTAATCATCGAAGTTATCCAGCAAGTGTTGACCCCATGCACTTTCGGTCTCTTGCACAAATTCTTCAATCACCGTACGCAAATGGTGGCGATGCGCCTCAACTGCTTCGGTATTGATACGGTGAATATCAACCAACTCATGGTTGTAGCGATCCACAAAGTCATTCGCTTCATCGAGCACGTAAGCAAAACCGCCGGTCATACCTGCACCGAAGTTGACGCCGGTTTGACCCAATACTGTCACCACGCCGCCGGTCATATACTCACAGCAGTGATCGCCCGCACCTTCAACAACCACATGCGCGCCGGAGTTACGCACACCACAACGCTCACCTGCAGTACCCGCTGCAAACAATTTACCGCCAGTCGCACCATACAAACAGGTGTTACCCATAATACTGGTTTTGTTGGACTTGAATTCCGATGTGCGCGGTGGACGAATCACCAGCTTACCACCCGCCATGCCTTTACCGACGTAGTCGTTGGCATCGCCTTCCAGATACATTTCAAGACCGCCGGCATTCCACACACCAAAGCTCTGACCAGCAATACCGGTGAGTTTCAGTTTGATTGGTTTGTCGTTCATGCCCAGGTTGCCGTAGCGCTTGGCGATTTCACCACTGATGCGAGCGCCAATTGAGCGATCGCAGTTGGTGATATGGAATTCAAACTCACCGCCCGTTTTCGCTTCAATAGCCGGTAGCAGCACTTTAACCATTGCTTCGGCGGTTTCGCCTTTATCGAACGGCTCGTTTTTGCTTACTGCACAAAGCTGTGGCTTGGTCGCCAAATAATCATCCGTATGGATAATTGGCTTTAAATCCAGCTGCTGTTGCTTGGTGGTTTCACCTTCCAGGATCTTGAGCAAGTCAACACGCCCAACCAATTCACCTAAAGTACGCACGCCCAAACGCGCCATCCACTCACGAGTTTCCTCGGCCACAAACTTAAAGAAGTTCATCGCCATTTCAACGGTGCCGATGTAATGATCCTGACGCAGTTTATCTTGTTGGGTAGCAACACCGGTCGCGCAGTTGTTCAAATGGCAAATACGCAGGTATTTACAACCGAGAGCTACCATCGGGCCAGTACCAAAGCCGAAGCTTTCCGCACCGAGCATTGCTGCTTTTACAACGTCAAGACCGGTTTTCAAACCACCATCGGTTTGTACGCGAACTTTATCGCGCAGGTCGTTGGCACGCAGGGTTTGGTGAGTCTCGGACAGACCCAACTCCCATGGCGAACCGGCATATTTGATGGAGGTCAACGGACTCGCCGCCGTACCGCCGTCATAACCGGAGATGGTGATCAAATCCGCATAAGCCTTGGCTACACCGGCAGCGATAGTACCTACGCCTGGGCGAGATACCAGTTTCACCGAGACCAACGCATCAGGGTTGACTTGCTTCAAGTCATAAATCAGCTGCGCCAAGTCTTCAATTGAGTAGATGTCATGATGCGGTGGTGGCGAGATCAGGGTCACACCGGGAACCGAGTGACGCAGACGCGCGATCAACGCATTCACTTTACCACCGGGCAACTGGCCACCTTCACCGGGTTTTGCACCCTGTGCGACTTTAATTTGCAGCACTTCGGCATTCACCAGATACGCTGGTGTCACACCAAAGCGGCCAGAAGCCACTTGTTTGATCTTGGAGGTTTTGATGGTGCCGTAACGCGCCGGATCTTCACCACCTTCACCGGAGTTGGAACGACCGCCCAAACGGTTCATGGCTTCAGCCAAAGCTTCGTGCGCTTCGGGTGACAAAGCACCCAGTGACATACCTGCTGAATCGAAACGTTTGATCACACTTTCGATAGGCTCAACTTCTGACAAAGGCACAGGCGTACAAACATCTTCGCGAATCGCCAACAAGTCACGCAGCATAGCGACCGGACGCTTGTTCACAATATCGGCATAGTTGCGCCACAAGGCGTAGTTGCCGCTCTGTACAGCTTTTTGAAGGGTTTGCACTACATCAGGGTTGTATGCGTGGTATTCAGAACCATGCACATATTTGAGCAAACCGCCTTGGACAATAGGCTTACGCTCCAACCATGCGGTTTGGGCAATAATTTTCTGATCCGCTTCCAGATCTTCAAAACGCGCGCCACCTATACGGCTTGGGGTACTTTCAAAGCAGGTATTGATCACTTCTTCGGACAAGCCAATTGCTTCAAACAACTGTGCGCCACGATAAGAAGTAATGGTAGAGATACCCATTTTCGACAAGATTTTCAGTAAGCCCTTGTCGATACCCTTGCGGTAATTCTTGTAAGCAGAATCCACATCGCTCAACAACTCGCCAGTCTCAATCAAATCGTTGAGAACGTGGTAGCTGAGGTATGGATAAACAGCGGTAGCACCATAGGCGATCAGCGCCGCTACCTGATGTGGATCGCGCGCAGTAGCGGTTTCAACAATCAGGTTGGATTCACAGCGCAAACCAACATTAGTGAGATGCTGATGCACAGCACCCACTGCCAGCAGGGCATGGATCGGTAATTGGCCTTTGCTGAAACCGGCATCACTCAACACGATCAACACCTTGCCAGACTTCACTGCAGCGGCTACGTCATCGCACAGTTTGCCCAATGCCGTTTTCAGGTTGGTGGTTTCAGGGTTGTAGTAGAGCGAGAACTTTTGCTGCTCGTAACCCGGGCGCTTCAGCGCCATCAGCCCGCGGAACTTCTCCGGTGACAGCACAGGCGAGCTGAGAATGACGCGATCTGCGTGATCTGCGTGCTCTTCATAGACAGATAACTCACGACCGAGGCACGTCTCCAACGACATCACAATCGCTTCACGTAATGGGTCGATTGGCGGGTTGGTTACCTGCGCAAACTGCTGGCGGAAATAGTCGTACAGCGAACGCTGCTGACGGGAAAGCACGGCCATGGGCGTATCATCACCCATGGAGCCAACTGCCTCCTGACCACCCTCAGCCAATGGGCGCAACAACTGGTCGCGCTCCTCAAAGCTGACCTGGAACATTTTCATGTTGGCTTTCAGCTCAATACCTTCCAAACCGTTTTCTTTGGCATCGGTATTCAGGGTCGATTCAATGCGCAATGCGCGCTCTTTCAGCCATTGCTTGTAGGGCTTGCTCGACTTGAGTTGATTGTCGATGTCCTGGGTGTTGTGCAAAGTACCAGTCAGGGTATCGATCGACATGATCTGGCCTGGGCCAAGACGGCCTTTAGCCACCACGTCAGCCGGATCATAGGCGTACACACCCACTTCCGAAGCCACGGTGATCATATCGTCTTTGGTGATTACCCAACGCGATGGACGCAGACCATTGCGATCAAGAGTACAAACCGCGTAGCGACCATCGGTAATTACCAAGCCAGCGGGACCATCCCAAGGCTCGATGTGCATAGAGTTGTATTCGTAGAACGCACGCAAGTCTGGATCCATATTCTCCACGTTCTGCCATGCAGGCGGAACCAGCATACGGATAGCGCGGTGCAATTCCATGCCACCCAAAGACAGGATTTCCAGCATGTTATCGAGGCTGGATGAGTCTGAACCGGTACGGTTAACCAGCGGCTTGAGCTCTTGCAACTCAGGCAACAATGGCGTGATAAATTTTGGGGTACGCGCAACCGACCAGTTGCGGTTGCCGACGATAGTGTTGATCTCACCATTGTGCGCCAACATACGGAACGGTTGCGCTAACGGCCATACCGGCATGGTATTGGTAGAGAAACGCTGGTGGAAAACACAGATAGCCGTTTCCAGGCGTTCGTCGGCCAGATCAGAGAAGAAGCGCGGCAAATCTACCGGCATCATCAACCCTTTATAGGAGAGAATGCTGGTGCTCAAACTCGCAACATAGAAACTCTTATCACCCGCCAAACGGATTTCCGCTTTGCGGCGTGCGACAAATAATTTGGCATTAACCTGCTCAATTGGCAGGTCAGTATTGTTCACAAATACGTGATTGAAGGCTGGCAGCGATTTCAGGGCAATAGGCCCCAAGCACTCAGGATCGGTTGGCACTTCGCGCCAACCAGCAACCACCAAGCCCTGTTTGGCCAACTCTTCAGACAAAATTGCGCGTTGAGACTCAGCAACCGACGCATCACGGCTGAGCATAATCGAGCCTACACCATAAATCGCGGTCAGCTCTGCACCACAGGCTTCTTTTGCCACTGCGCGCAAGAAACTGTCCGGCTTCTGGATTAACAAACCACAACCGTCACCGGTTTTACCGTCTGCATTGATACCACCACGGTGGGTCATGCACGTCAGGGCTTCGATTGCTGTTTTGAGCAGACGATGGCTGGTTTTGCCCTTTAAATGGGCAATCAAACCAAAACCGCAGTTATCTTTAAACTCGTCTATCTGGTAGAGGCCAGTGGTCATAGGCTGATTCTCAACAAAAATCACTATCAAGGAATATGCTGCAAGTTAAAGGAGCAATTTTTATGCACTCATGCGGCAAGCATTTATGCGAAAGCTGCGCCAATTCACATCCCAGACAAAAAAGCCCCTGAGGTTGTAGGGGCTAGGCAAATGGGCGCAGGATATTACCCGCTTGGAGGGGTATTAGCAAGATAAGGCCGGAAGGGCAAGGATCGAACTATAGGGAGATAATACGCTGCAAGACCGATGAATTAGAGGATTCTGCGCGCCAGCTGAACTGTGTCGGAGCTAGGCTCAAGACTTTCCCCAGCGCCCTGAGGTCAACGTCTGCCCTGAACCAAATGACTGGCGGTCAGCGTCTGTCGCGCTATCTTTGCACTCTCCGCGCACCCAGAGATGATAGCGGGAGATACTGCGATCCAACTCGAAAAAACCATCCCGACAATACCCTGAACGCTCGACGACATAGGCTGTATTCGCCAGCAAGCGCTCATGGGTGCTGCGCCCCACATCAACACCGCCTTGGGCAAAACCGCGTTCAGGATTATTGCCATTGCGCGCAATCTGGATATGGCTGGGAATATGCTCTTCAGGCCAACGCAGGCGATAGGTAAACATCTTGCTGGCATTAGGCAGGATTTCCACCTCAAGGGTTTCTGTCATCTCGGTATCGACATAGCTGCGCCCGCTATTGCTGCACCCAGCTAGAATGAAAATCATCAACACTACAACAAAGGCCTTGCCCATCGGTTTATTCCACTTTTATTCCGCAATGTAAATGACTTGAAGTTTTAGTCGCGCCCACAATACAAAAAGATCGGCTAATGTTGACCTGCATTTCACGCCTGAGTTCACCAACCAAAGCGATTAGTCTTTTGCAGAGACAGTCACCATTCCATAATGCTCCTCCAGATACTCATCGTGGCTGGGCAGGCTTTTAACCATATTGAAGATGGCTGAGCGCGCAAGCTTCAGGGTATCACTGATCTGCTGGTAATCCAGATTGTCCACGCGCGGATTATATTTTTGCGGGCGAATCCCCATTCCTTCAAAGACGGATTGCCAGCTGGCCGCACGAAACAATTCATCATTGTCTTCGCGCAAAATGCCATGCCCACGAAACAACTCTATACGCTCACGTAATGACTCAGGCAAATCCATGGTTTTACACCAGCGCCAAAATTCGCTGTCATCGCGCTCGGTCGTGCAATAGTGCAGCACAATAAAATCGCGCACCTCTTCATAATCGGCTGCCATGCGACGATTGTATTCTCGCTGCAGGCTGCGCTCGCATTCTGCATCAGGAAAAAAGCGCAAAAAGAAATCCATACCACGCGCAATTAAATGGATGGCAGTTGACTCCAGCGGTTCGACAAAACCACCCGATAACCCCAACGCCAAACAATTGCCCCGCCAGAATTCTTTTCGCCGACCGGTATTGAAACTAATCATGCGAGGATCGCTGATGCGCGGCGCATCCAAATTTTTCAATAAGGTCGTTTTGGCTTCAGCGTCGCTGCAAAATTTACTGGAATATACGTAGCCGTGACCTGTGCCATTGCGCAATGGAATGCGCCACCCCCAACCGGATTTGCGTGCTGTTGCGGTGGTGTACGGCATGCGCGATCCCGCTTTTTCTGTTTTCACTACATATGCGCGATCACAAGGTAAATAATGCGACCAATCTTCAAATTCTACGCCCAATGATTTTTCAATCAGCAGCGCTTTGAAACCCGAACAATCAATAAAAAAATCGCCACCAATTTTTTCACCCGTCGATAATTCCAACGCCTCAATAAAACCATTTTCTTTACGCAACACATTCACGCAATTGCCTTCACTGCGTTTGACGCCGCGCTCTTCAGCATAGCGACGCAAATAGGCAGCGACTAATTTAGCATCCAGATGCACGGCATAACCTGCGCCGCCAATCGGTGTATTCATTGCCTGCGAAGGTAAGAAAAACTTTTCCTGCGCGGCCATTACGGCACAGGGGGAAAAATCTTGCAGATTGTAATCCTCGCCCTCTTTGGTTGCTTTCAGCCAGCATTGATAAAAATCCTGCGAGCCGATGCGTTTACCCAGCGCGCCATAAGGATGAAAATAGGTTTGGTTCTTCGTCCGCCAATCAACAAATTTAATGCCGAGTTTGTAACAGGCTTGTGTCTCGCGGATAAATTCTTCTTCATCGATTCCCAGGCTGGTCACCAAACGAACCACCGGTGGTATTGTTGATTCACCGACACCAATCGAACTAATGTCTTCCGACTCAACCAATTCGATTTCGCAAAGCTCCCGCTTTAGATGTGCGACAAGCATGGAGGCTGCAATCCAGCCGGATGTACCACCGCCGAGGATGACGATTTTTTTAAGTGGATTAATGCTGGCGGTCATAATGTTTTCTTACTCACAAACAACTCAATAGTTACCAATGAACCGATAGCATAGTCTGCACATTTTCATCGGGTTCAGTGGTGAAACTCCAATAAGCTCCGCTACATGTCAGTATGGATTTGCGCAACACATCAATCGCTTTGTAACGCGGGAAGCTGGCGCGCCATGCAAGTGCCAAACGCCGTTGGCTACCGGGGATCGCTAGCGGACGCGCCACCAATCGATTCGCCTGGCACAGACTCGCCTCTGCTGCGGAGCGTGGCAATATGCTTAAGCCTAGACCTGCCGCAATCATATAGCGAAGCGTTTCCAAACTATTTGCTTCTGCACAATGATAAGCGGCATCAGCCACTTGCTCGCGCAGCCCCGGAATCAGCTCCAGCACCTGCTCACGCAAGCAATGCCCAGGGCCCATCAGTAATAGCTGCTGCTGTTTTATATCATCCAATGTGATTTCCTGTAGATGCACCAATGGGTGTGTGTAGGGCATAACCAACACCAGCGGCTCATCAAATAACTCCTGGGTAACCACATCCGGCGCATTGAACGGCAGGGAAACCAGAATCACATCCAACACGCCATCGCGTAATTTTTTACGCAAGCTTTCCGTGAGGTCTTCTTGCACAAATAACGGCATTTCCGGAACCTGCTTTTGCAAGTGCGGAATAAGCTGGGGCAGAAGGTAAGGCCCCATAGTAAAAATAGTACCCAAAGCAAGAGGGCTACCAAGCTGATCTTTGCCTGCATCGGCAAGCGCTTTGATACTCGCCACATTAGCCAGCAACGCTTTTGCCTGCGCTACGATTTGCCCACCAATTTCATTAGGTTTGACGCAGGTTTTGGTGCGTTCAAACAGCTCCACACCCAATTCCTCTTCCAGTTTTCTGACCGCAATACTCAAGGTCGGCTGGCTCACATGGCAGCGCTCAGCCGTGCGGCCAAAATGTTGCTCCTCGGCAAGGACAACGATGTAACGCAGTTCGGTAAGGGTCATAGGGGTAAGGCACCAAAGGAAAAGCAGCTATCAGTGTGCACATATCTTGCGTGCAAGGCAAAAACCTATCGCTAAAAAAATCGCTCCGCAAACACTATAGATAATGTCTATGGCATTCCGGTTGCCGCCCTGCGCGCGCCTCACATTAAATATCCAGCCACAAATTGCCTTGCGCTGGGCAAGTAGTAACAACGATTAAATCAATAAAAATTGGATGTAGCCATGTCAATTGCCCAACTCTCCGTAGTGTTTTTCCTACAGATGTTCGTCATCCTTGCTGTTTGCCGTTTGGTAGGCTGGATTGGACAAAAATACCTTCACCAACCCCAAGTGGTCGGGGAAATGATTGCCGGGGTTATCCTCGGCCCATCACTATTTGGCTTATTAATGCCGGAACTCCAAAAAACCATCTTCCCTACCGAGATGAAAGGCGTTCTTTATGTAGGCGCACAACTGGGCGTGGGCATGTATATGTTTTTGGTGGGGCTTGGCTTTCGCGGCGATCACTTCAAGGCCAATCTCAAAAGTGCAGCTGCCGTTTCCATCTCCGGTATGGCAGCACCGTTTTTGGTGGCGATTGCCATTACTCCGTGGCTGATGAGCGTGCCCGGACTCTTTTCTGAAAAAGCGACCGCTTTCAGTGCAACCCTGTTTATGGGTGCATGCATTGCGATTACCGCCTTCCCTATGCTGGCGCGGATTATCCACGAGCGCGGCCTTAGCCAAACCAAGCTCGGTACCTTGTCACTATCAGCGGGCGCAATTGACGATGCAGGAGCTTGGTGTGTGCTGGCGATTGTATTGGCAACATTTGGCGCGGGTGCGGAGTTGGCCATTAAAACCATCATCGGGGGGATAATTTTCGCCACCTTTATGATTCTGGTTGCCCCCAAACTACTGGCACCTCTAGCGCGCGCTGCAGAAAAACAGCAAACGCTCAGCCCAACATTACTCGCTATCGTTTTGATGTGTTTTATGTTGTCCGCTTTTACCGCGGACGCGATTGGCCTGCATGCTGTGTTTGGTGGATTCTTACTCGGCGCGATTATGCCGCGCGGTAAACTGACGCAAGAAGTCAAACGCCAACTGGAGCCCTTCGTCGTAATCGCGCTGATCCCAATCTTCTTTACTTACTCAGGCCTTAATACCCAACTCACTATGGTTAACAACATGGAGCTGCTGGCGATTGCAGCGGTAATTTTAGTGGGTTCGATCCTCGCCAAAGGCGTTGCCTGCTGGGGGGCAGCCCGCCTGTGCGGTGCTGACAACCGTACAGCGATGGGGATTGGCGCACTGATGAATGCGCGCGGCTTGATGGAGCTGATTATTATCAATATTGGCTTGCAAGCCGGCGTTATTGGCCCGGCACTTTTTTCCATAATGGTGCTGATGGCGATTGTTACCACTTTGATGGCATCACCACTCTTTGAGCTCGTCTACGGTAAACGCGCTCGTGAAACGGGTGAACTTGCCGCAGTTGGCGCAGAAGAAACACAGTAACCCGCAAAACCCCAAACCGTTTGATATTGCATTAGCTCTCCTTACCGTGCGTTATGCCCTTTCAGCCCGACTCGTTCGGGCTTTTTTGTATCTAATATAGGTACATATATTGTCGAAAAATCTGACATAACTATTTCGATCATTTTTCATCAAAATCAACTACAGATGGATAATCAACAAGTTATGAGACATGGCGCACAATTTGCTATTCGCCGATAGTAAACGACTGTTAACAGTCATAAATGTCACTCACTCAAATCTATTGGACTCAACACATCATGCCATCCATTAAATCGTTTATTGCAGGAATCGCATTAAGCACTGGCTTCGCTATGAACGCGGTTGCATTACCGGTGACCATTAACCTCGCACCGAATACCTCAACGAACGTGTGGTCATTTAGCTACACCTCTACCGAAGCAAACCTCACTGTAACCGGCTGGTCTAATAGCTCCAGCGGTAGCAAAAACATCGTGCAGGATAAGATCGGCAGATGGTCAGGCTCTGGCATCGGAGTAGAAAATGCCAGTAGCCCCGAGCATGCAATTGACAACTCCAAGGGCGACTATGATGCCGTGTTGTTTTCATTTAGCAAAATCGTTGATGTAAGCGGCTTGGCGATTGGCTGGGCACAAACCGATGCTGATGTGTCTGTTCTTGCTTATACCGGTGCAACTCCCTTCTCCGGAAGCTTGGCTGGCCTCGGCAACAACTGGGCAACATTGTTGAGTAACGGCTGGAGTGTTGTAGGTAACTACAATCGCAACGGCAGTGGCAGTTTCGCGGTGAATCCAGCGGATATACAGTCCCAGTACTGGCTGGTGGGTGCTTACAACGCGGCGTTTGGTGCACCAACCCAATCCAATAAACTGACTCAAAAAAATGACTACTTCAAACTCAAATCAGTCACGTTTGAAGCGAAAACAGTAAAAGTTCCCGAGGCAAACTCACTGATCCTGTTGATGTTAGGCTTGGTAGGCTTGGTTGTTGCGCGTCGTCGTTCAGCTTAATTCAGGCTCACCAATCGATTCACTAAAGGGCGCACACAGCGCCCTTTTTTATTGCCTATATATTTGTATCGCTTATGATGACGGCCGACTATGGAATGAGCCGATGACTACAGGGACACAATAACAAACCATCAGCGAGGAAATAACATGCTTAACCGGATCGCATTATCCCTGGCGTTTATCTGCGCACTCAGCCTCACCTGTCTCAGCGCCCATGCACAGCAATTCAAAGTGCTTCTATTTACTAAAACCAATGGCTTTCACCACCAATCCATTAATGAAGGTGTTGATGCCATCCGCCAATTGGCAGTTCGCCACCACTTCGCCGTGGACTGGCATGAAGATGCCTCCATCTTCAGCGATGAAAAACTCACGCAATATCACGCCATCATATTCCTGTTAACCACCGGCGATATCCTCAACGATGAGCAACAAGCTGCAATGGAGCGCTTCATTCGTGCAGGCAAAGGGTTTGTTGGCATACACAGCGCATCAGACACTGAATACGATTGGGAGTGGTACACCAAAATGGTGGGGCGCACCTTCCATATTCACCCTGAAATCCAAACCGCAGAGCTCTCCGTTACCGACCGTAAATTTCCCGGGCTCGAACGCATGCCCGACCGTTTTTGGTGGACTGATGAATGGTATGAATTCGGTGCAGAACGCACCAAAGGCCTCAACTATATTTTGACTGTCGATGAACAAACCTTTAATCCCGCAGCAGATTGGGGCAGCAAAAAAAGTAATGGCATGGGCAAATTCCACCCTATCGCCTGGTATCACAATTACGATGGCGGACGTGCGTTTTACACTGCACTGGGGCACATGCCTGCCACTTACAGTGATGCCCTATTCCTTGAGCACATTTATGGCGGGCTTTACTGGGCAGCGACCGGAAAGGGTTTGCGCAAAAAATAAAAATTCACAACAACATCAACCATAACCAATAACATTATGAAAATTTTCTTACAGAGCTTCTTAAAGAAATACGCGCAATTTATTTATCCAGCTGTCATTCTGGTCATTTCGCTGGGAGTTTATTTTCCTTTTTATGGCTCGCCACAAGCGATGTTCTGGGATGAAAACTATCACGTTCCCAATGCGCAAAAATATATTGATAACGTGATGTATATGGAGCCTCACCCACCCCTCGGCAAAATGCTGATGGCGGTGGGTGAGTCATTGTTTGGCGGTAATGAAAGCGTCAATAAAACCAAATTGCTGGAAACGGATTATCTCACCGGTGATAACGCACCACCCGAGATGACGTATAAAGGATTTCGCTGGCCGTCAACGGTGATGATGGCGCTATCGGTGTTGTTTTTTTACGGCATTCTCAACTGCATTACCCAACGCGCCTGGCTTGCGGCTGCATTCACGAGCCTGGTGATTTTTGATAATGCATTGGTGATCCATTCCCGCGCCGTGCACTTGGACGGCATCCAGTTATTTTTTGTACTTGCCGCGCTGTATTACTTCACCCGCGCTATCACTCGCCATATCAATCACCAGATACCCATCACCTGGAAGCAATACGCATTGCTCGGCGTGTTGATTGGATTAGGTACCAGCGTCAAAGTGACGGCCGCCATTTTATTGGTGCTGTTTGTGATGCTGTACGGCGTTGACCAATGGAGCAACATCAAGCGCTGGAATTGGTTAGCGCTCACAAAGCGCCTTGCGGTAACAGTGCCTGCGGCGGTAGTGCCTGTTGCACTGGTATTTTTGGGCGTGTTTTACGTGCATATCGGCTTGGGTGAAAAGGTATATCAAGAGCGCACCTATAAAGCATCCCCCGAATACCTTAATCAAATTCGCATGGGCGATACCTGGTCACTCAAAACGTTTTCATTGGGGATGCGCGACAACTGGAAATACATGTCGGAGTACGCAGACGGCGTACCGCGTTTGGATGAATGCAAACCCGATGAAAATGGCAGTTACGTGATGAACTGGCCATTGAGCAGCAAAACCATCAGCTACCGTTGGGATCGCGAAGTGATCGACGGCAAAACCGTTACCAAATACAAATACTTGATTGGTAATCCTATTGTCTGGTTCTCGGTAATTGGCGGCATTATTTTATCGGCTGGTCTGATTATCGGCCGCTATGTGTATGGCAATCCGATTAAAGATGAAAAACTGTTTTATTGGATTTGCGCATTCACCAGTTTGTACATCATTTACATGCTGTCGATACTACAAATTGAACGGGTAATGTATCTCTACCACTATTTAATGGCATTGTTATTCGGCGCAATTAATCTTGCATTGGTATTTACTTACATTTATCGCGACGACGTCATCGCCAACAATAAACACACCATCATTAACGCCAGCTTGTTTGCACTGCTTGTGATTGCAGTGTTCGCATTCTTCTCCCCCTTTACTTATGGATTTGGTTTGACCGAAGACCAATTTGAATTGCGCAACTGGTATAGCTTCTGGAAATTGCAGGTGGTGAGATAATCATGAATATCCAACAGCTTATTAATAAAAATAGTATTTTCACTGCGCTGATTGCACTGGTCACGATTATTATTCTGGTGCGCATCACCCCAGTAAGTGTCGATCCGGTCGTCAAATTGGTAATCAGCAAAAATCGTGTATCCATCGGCAACATTTACCAACCGCGCGATATTGAATTCACGCGCGAAGTGATGGTGGACAAACTCAACCTGATCGATAGCAACCGTTTCAGCCACCCAAAATTAGGTAATGTTGCGACGTACAGCGATGATTTTTTTGTCGATGTTAATCACACCATTACCGTGAATGAAGCAGATAACTATCGCTTCTTGATGGGCAGTGATGATGGCTTCTCACTCAGCATTGATGGAAAACTGGTGTGCGAACACTTGGGGGATCGCCCCTACTCGGTACAGCCCTGCATGATCCATTTAAGCAAAGGCCAGCACCAAGTAAACATCTCCTACTTCCAGGGCTTTGGTAACTCAGGCTTTACCGTGGAATATGCGCGCGGCGATGAGAAACCTCATTGGTTTGGCGAGGATTCCAGCGCTATTACGTTCTAACGCACATCAAGAAAAACCCCCACAACAACGCCTGCATATGCAGGCGTTGTTGTTTATAGCCGTTATTTATAGACATCATTTCTTTATACCCGAGGCGGCTTTCTCCACAGCATTCAACGCAAACCACAGGGCGCAAATAGCAGCTATACTCAACTGCAAGACCTGTAAAAACCTGTGCCGGCAATGTGCCAACAGCCTTCAATCTGGCTGCCAATAAAACGACCTCTCAATAAATAAAATGATACCTGGCCACATATTGTGTAACTTTTCATGGCGTTATTGCCTATCACGGCTTTATTGCACGTCATGGCGCTATTGCACGCTATTGCTATTGGGCTTCAGCTCATCTGCGATGACAGCACCTGCAATTACAGCGGAGCTTGCCGCAGACGAAGCACCTCTTCATATCGTCACCCAGCCACTGGAAGTGACCGCCCAGGCTCACGAAATTTACTTCTATAAACTACTGGAATTAGCGCTGGAAAAAACCCGCGACACTCACGGCCCCTACAAGCTGGAACGGCTTAAACGCATTCTCAGCAACCAGCGTTATATCGCTGAGGTGAGCAGGGATGACGGAATTATTGATGTCACCTGGACCATGATTGATGAAGAACGGGAAAAAAAGTTACTCCCCGTCAAAATATCCCTGCTGCGCGGCATGAATAGTTATCGTGTTTTTTTAATCCGTCAGGAAGACAAAGAAAAATTTCGTGCTGTAACCACATTGGAAGATTTGAAAAAATTTAATGCCGGTTCGGGCAGTGTCTGGCCAGATACGGCAATACTACAAACCAATGGATTACCCGTGGTTACATCAGCGCACTACGAATTATTATTTACCATGTTGCAACGCAAACGCTTTGATTACTTCCCTCGTGGCGTTTATGAAGTATGGACAGAACAAAAAGCCCATGCAGACAAAGGATTTATCATTGAAGACACCCTGATGTTTCACTACCCCGCACCGATTTATTTTTTCGTGAACAAAAAAAATACTCGCCTGGCAGAGCGAATCGAACGAGGTCTACAAATAGCCATTGAAGATGGCAGCTTCGAACAATTATTTTTTAGCACCCCCGGATTTGAACAAGGCTATAAAGAAATACACAACCCCAACCGCCGGGTACTGCGCCTGAACACCCTTAATCATTACGATGATTAATCCACTAAAAACCTATCGTAGTTATGTGCTGTAATTGAACAATTGTTTAAACGATATTAAGGTAATCACACGCGAAAGCCACTTAAAAATCACCAAGTAGCTATAAAATTTACCTTTCAAACTTAGACGAAAAAAAATCCAAACGCGATAGATGGAAATTTTCCATCTAGTAATAATGTTATCAGGAGGGCGCACTCTCGTGTCTTTTGAATTGCAACACGGAATGGCAGACGGGACAGCTGAAGATTTTGTTCTGGCGGGGGTACATCTGGGGAGTTTGTGTACTGACACCAGGTATATTGCCCCCACGATGGTTTGCTTTTCTTTCGCTATTGAGCTCCATACCAAAGCTCTTCTTGCATCATGCAGCATAGATCCCGGAAAAGAGCACAACCTATATAAATTGTATGAGAAATTACCTGATAATAAAAAAATATGGGTTGTAAAAATGTATGGTGAACTGGTAGCAAAATCCGGAAAAGAAGCTTTCGAGAACGAGCTAAAGCAGTGGTCTAGGGTTTTTATGGATGTGCGTTACTATCATGACCGAACTAAAAAAGATCCACCGAATTTTGATTTCAGTAACTTTATTCCAAATCTTGCTATTGCTATAAATAATGGCTACTTACACACTGAGAAGCATGAGCCGTTCAGCTTTCCTTATCTTAAAGGTATTTGTGCTAACAATTCAAGGCAGCGGAGATACCGCTCTGAATGCGGCGTTATGCAACCTCTTGGAGAGATTGTGCAGTTTAAAGAAAGGGTTAAGAGTTGTAGTTTTCTACGACTTCTATGTACTTACATCCTATTAATGCTAATGACGTTAATCATTAGCATTGTGGCTTTCTTTTTTCCAATCATGCCGATTTGCTACCTTTTCAATATAGAATTTTCTAATCTTGGTCCTATCGCTACCGCAGCATGGGGAATGTCATTTAATGTATTTGTTTTAACACCATTATTTATTTACTCTCTTTATTTGAAATTTTGTGGGGTCTTGCATAACAAGCGATGCGGTAAAAAAATAGCCCGTAGGTACGATTAGCGCAGCGTAATCGTACGCATGAGAAATCAATAAATTCAGTGCGTAGGCTGAGCATTGCTGCCCAACTTACATTTTGCACCAAGGTCTACCTCTGGTCGTTTTCTGAAGTATTGTTCTATACCATTAAACATCAGCAGCGTTTCTCACAATCGTTATATATTTCACTTTTTATTCTGGATTTTATGCAGCTCATTAATATTGATAAAGCGCGTTATCGCAAGCATTTAAAAATGGTGTTTATTGGTTGCGCTGTTAGTTTGGCAGTAGGTAGTTTGGCTTTGTCGCAGACATTGATCGCTATTTTCCCCGATGAAAGTGGTAGCCATTTTCATTGGAACTTATTGGGAGTAGTCGTTAGTGCAATCACAATTGGTTGGCTACTTAATAAATATCGCCAGCATGATTTCATGCGTGAGGTGACTTACGTTTGGGAATTGAAGCAGGCGCTGAATAAGATAACCCGGAAAATGCAAAAGCTGGAAGCGGCTGCACTTAACGGCGATAGAAATGCAATGTTGGCGATGCAATACAGTTATGCAGGTTCGAGATTGGTGTGGCAGCTAGACGACAACACACTCACGCTGGATGCGTTGGCGATTAAACAGCATGAGCTTGATCACCTCGCAGAAAAATTCGGCGTAACCTTATCGGTGAATGATTACGACGAAAAAATATTGGCTGCGTTTTAGCGCTTTTAACCAAAAGCTTCCCACCAAAAATCATTCTGATTATCCAAAAAAAGCGCCTGCAAATGCAGGCGCTGATGTTCTTATGGCAAGTTGTCCACTCCGGATTGTGCGATTGGAGTGCGTATTTGTGACAAGCCTTTTTTACTTCGTTTTATTCCCAACCAATTCACAATCGGTGCTGCAATTAAAATTGATGAACTGGTGCCGATCACAATGCCGAACAACATTGGCAAGGCAAAGCTGGACACGGCACTGCCACCGGCGATTCCCATCGGCAACAACGCCAGGAAGGTCACTACCGAGGTAAAAATAGTGCGTGTCAGGGTTGAGGTAATACTTTCGTTCAAGGTTTGCGTCAGCGGTTTGGTTGGGTCAGCACGTAATTTTTCACGGATGCGATCAAACACCACGACTTTGTCATTCACCGAATAACCAATTAATGCGAGCAATGCGGCAACTGCCGTCAAATTAAATTCGATGCCCATTAACGCAAAAAAGCCGATGGTTTTGGTCAAATCCAACACCAGCGTCAAGGTTGCGGCTAGCGCAAAATGCGATTCAAAACGCACCCATAAGTAACCCAGCATGCCCAAGCCCGCCAAAATAATTGCAAGGATGGTAGCATCGCCAAAATCGCCACTCACGCGTGGCCCCACCATTTCAGTGCGCGGGAAGGTTGCATCGGGCGATAATTGCTGCACACTGTTTTTCACAGCCTGTACGATATTGCCAGTTGCAACGTCTTGCTCTGACTGCAACGGCAAACGCATTAAATAATGGCCGTCACCGCCAAACTCTTGCAGCGCAATTTGATGAAAACCCTTTGCCGATAATTGCTCGCGCAAACTTGCCACGCTGACATCAGGCGCTTGCACTTCAATCACACTGCCACCACTAAAATCAATGCCGTATTCCAAACCCGGTTTAAAAAATAAGAACACAGACGCAAGGGATAACACCGCAGAGGCAATTAACCCTGCATAACGCGCCCGCATAAATGGAATGGTATTTTCACTGAGCGTATCCAACCATTGAATGCCGGTAATTTTCAGCGGCTGCTTATCCAATTTCCGCACGCGCCACTCCATCACCAAACGCGTAAACGAAATAGCGGTGAACATGGAAATTAATACGCCTACCGCCATGGTCACCGCAAAGCCGCGCACTGGGCCGCTGCCAAATAAAAACAATAAGCTGATAGCAATTAAAGAAGTGAGATTGGAATCGAGAATAGTGGCGTAGGCGCGGCTAAAGCCCGCATTCAATGAGGCCATTGCCGATTGACCGCTGCGCGTTTCTTCGCGGATGCGTTCATTAATTAAAATATTCGCATCCACTGCCATACCAATACTTAAAATTAATCCGGCAATTCCTGGTAGCGTCAGTGTTGCTCCCAACACACTTAACACGCCGATTGTCAGCCCGATATTGATCGCCAACCCAACGCAGGCAATGAATCCCCAGCGCCCGTAAATCCCTACCATAAACGCCAATACCAATAGTGCACCGACGATACCGGTAGTCACGCCCATCGCAATCGCATCGCTTCCTAAATCCGGGCCAACCGTGCGCTCTTCAATTACTTTCAAAGGCGCAGGCAATGCACCCGCGCGCAATAACAACGCAAGGTCATTCGCCGATGCACTGGTAAATGATCCGCTAATTTCCCCGCTACCACCTTGTATTGCACTGCGAATTACCGGCGCTGTAATAACACGGTCATCCAACACAATTGCCAATGCGCGACCAACATTATGTTTGGTTAAATCGCCAAAGCGACGTGCGCCTTCGCTATCCAATTTAAAATTCACCACAGGTTCATTACTTTGCTGGCTAAATGCCAAACGCGCATCGCTAATATGTTTACCTTCAAGCGCGACTGGGGCCTCTAATGGATAACTCACACCTTCGCTTTCACCTTTCACATTAATCTGCTGGGTAGCTGCGCGGGTTTTTGCATCTACCACCCAATGGAAAGTCATTTTTGCGGTAGTACCCAATAATTCACGGATATGCTGCGGGTCACTTACACCAGGCATTTGCACCAGAATGCTGTCCTTTCCCTGACGGGTAATCATCGGCTCCACCATGCCGGTTTCATTCAAACGACGGCGCACAACCTCAAGGCTTTGCTCGACCTCATCATGAATAATCTGGTTGTGCATCGCTGGATTTTTATTGTGCGTCAACTCGCTGGTATCCACCTCCAGCAATAAATGCGAGCCGCCGCGCAAATCCAAGCCCAAGGTGATTTTTTGTTGGCTGTAACTATCCGGTAATTTTTTTAGCCAGGAATCTGGCAACACATTGGGAGCGGCAAACAGCAGCCCCAATAAAATAATCAGGCAGTAGACTACCGCCCTGGTTGAAAGGGATTTCATAAGCAACACTCCACTCTGCCTTCATAGTGAAAGCAAAAAAATTATCAATTGATGGTTGAGGATTTTGTTAGTGGAAAGCAGGTGGAGCGCGGGAAATATTCAGTGTCGCTAACTGCAACTGGTGTGCAGCAAACGAAAATTCTGTTGCATAAACAACTGAATTCTTTTGCGGTGATAAAAGAGCCAGCAGGCTAAAAAACACCGTACTGACAAGTGGAACCTGATAATCAGAAAGCGGAGGTGGCGATAGCGCATTTAACGTTCGGCGCGGCGAAAACTGATGATCGCCCGCGACATAAATATGCGCATGAGCATCAACCGGAATTGCGGGTTGCGATTGCTGGTGAAGATAAAAATTTTGCGCAGAAAACCCCACGCACTTCCACAATAGCAACAGCCACAAGATCCCCATAACACCCACCCAACGCAATATGCGCCGGGAATCGAGTACTAATGGATGATGGGGAACTGACATAGTGCTAACCAGCGCTGGGATGTCAGGGAGTTTGTGGCCAAGGCGTTTATTTCAAGGGCAAGCGATCTGTATCAGCATTTTATTTATTGTTTTTTTACAGGCACAAAAAAACGCCGCATCGCTGCGGCGTCTTTCTTTAAATCACAACATTAAACAAGTGCGTTAACAACCGGCACATTAACAACCGGGCTCATTAACAGCCCAGATTATTACCTGCAGTTCCACCAATAATCTGGAGGATACGGTTGAACTCATTGATACGGCTTTGCACCTGGGCAGGGTTTCCGCCGTTACATTCGAGTGCACCGTTGATGGTACGGATAGTCTCGCCAAAGCCATAGTTGTTCACAATATTGCTGTGCGCAGGGCGATACCCAGAACCACTTTGAGTCATCCAGAACCAAAGTGCGGTCTGCCAGGCAACTGTTGCATTTTGCTCAACAATTTCAGGATTGCGGCGCAGATCCAAACCTAAGGCAGCGCCCGCGGCACAGTAGTTACCATTGTGACTCAATTGGATAGGACCACGACCGTAATACTGCTTGCCGGGCTCACAAGGACAAGTTGCCAAATTACCCCAATCGCTGCAGTACAACCCTTTCGCAATCTCGGTCACATACACAAAACTGCCGGTTTCGTGCGAGAAGTTAGCCAATGCAGCTGCCGCTTCGCGTTTGCGCAGTTGGAGATCACCCGTACCGGCAAATGCCGGGTAAGTTTGGGTCGCGGCAACCAATCCGGCATAGGTGTAGAAGGGGTTGCGGCCGGGGAACATTTGGTTGAATTGCGCTTCACTCACCACTGCGCCAAAACCAGTACCGTTATTGGTGTTGGATGACACACTGGAACTGGTACCCGTGCCATTACAGGTGCTGGTCGGCTCCCAATACCAGGTACTGATCAGCGGATCGTAACCGGGGTTATCGTATTTCGCGCGGAAGCTTGCGCCGTTGTAGCTCACGGTGTTGCCTGCGTAATACATTCTGCCAGCAACCCAAGCGGCACAAGTGCCGTTATTGCCTGTACTACTGGATGAAGTAGTGCCGCCGGGGCAAGACGCAACCGGCTCCCAGAACCAGGTACTGATCACCGGATCGTAACCCGGGTTTTCATTCTTCGCGCGGTAGAAGCCGCCGTTGTATCGCACCACTACACCCACTTGGTAATTGGTTCCTGCCGCCCAGTTAGGGCAGTTACCACCGGTTGCGGGCGTGCTTGATGCCGCACTGGAGCGGGCGCTTGAACGTGGCGTTGAGCTTGCTGCGACTGAACTCGCAGTAGTCGTGCCGCAAGAACCAAGGTTAGTCCAGGCATCGCCCGCTGCCCAACCCGTACCCGGCGCATAAGGGCCGCCAATAGAACACCAACCACTGACCTTACAGCTGAACGCGCTACCTGCGTTCTGCACAATTGCGTTGTTGTTGTAGGAACGTCCATCCACATACTGGGCAACGCCAGTACAGTTATAGGCATAAGCCTGTGTTGATAACAGGAATACGGAAGTAATCCCGAGGATTTTTTTGATGCTCATAGTAAAGTCACCCGACCGGTTTATCTCCTTGCAGGAGAATGGTTGATTATTGTTTTACCACATACCCGGAAGCAGGCTATTCCTGCAGGACAACGTTGTCAAACAATTGCGCAAGATCGGTCGGTCGCACTTTTACACGATGAAAGTGGGAAGAAAAAGTGCTAACCAGGTCTACAAAAAGAGAAAAGAATTACTTGTTTTTTGCTTCGATCCACTGCCCCATGTACTGGGTGCTCTTGTGATGATGATGACGCAGCATTTGGCCGATAAAATTATTACCACGTTCGTTTTTCAGATTGGCAGCGAGAGACGACAATCGAACCTGCAACGTATTGGCATAATCGGCGCGGTAGAAATAATCGCGCATAATCGTCAGCCCCTGCTGTTGCTTTTGCTGCCACAGCGCCTCTTGCCGATAATGCTCAACTGCCGCCGCAACAAAAGCCTCTGCGGTATCCGCCACAGCGCCGCACCAGGGCAATCCACCGCTCATGGATTCGGCACCAATACTGGTAGTAATAGATGGCGTACCGCAACGCATAGCATCGACCAGTTTTCCTTTGATACCCGCACCAAAACGCAAAGGCGCAAGGCACACGCGCGCCGATTGCATGACCGCGCGCGCGTCTGCCGCCCAGCCTTTGATGTGAAAGCCCTCTTTCGCGTTATGTAGCTGCGTCGCTTTGGGTGGCGGATAAGCGCCATATATATGCAGCTCAGCCTGCGCCATTCCTATAGCAGAGAGTTGCACGCGAATCATTGGCCACAATTGATGCTTTAACCAAAGCACCGAATCCCAATTGGGTTCGTGGCGAAAATTGCCGATCGCAATAAAATGTTGTCGCGCAGAAAAATCGGGCAGCGATGCAAGGTTTGTGTCTGGCTGCGACAGGAATGGACAGTAAAAAAGTAATTGTGCAGGAACTGAAAAATACCGCTGCAATAATTCCATTTCGAATTCGGAAATCATGAGCGACACATCACAGCGAAAAATAGCAGCCACTTCGCGTACGGCCATGTCATCTGCACACATTTGCTGGTAAAGCAATTCGCTGCTGGCAATCACTGGCGCAACCGATTGTTTTTCTTTTTCATTCGCGCCATGTTTTTGCGCTGCTTTTAATAATTGCTGGCGCGCATGGCGAAGGCTATGCAAATCTTCCGTATCGAGCACGCGCAACGCATCCGGACATTCTTGTGCTACACGCCAACCAAATTGTTCCTCGGTAAAAAAACGGTCGAACAACACCAAATCCGGCTTCAGTTCCCGCACATAGGCATCAAAACTACTGCAGTTCAGCGCAATTGTTTGTTCAGCGACCCCGAGCGAATTCAAATCAAAACGATGCTCCGATAACGCGGCAGCCGATGCGAAAGTGACATCGTATTGCATATCCAATAACAGCTGCACCAGCTCCAACATACGCGTGCCCGCCGCCGATGAATTCGGCTCGGGCCATACATAACCAATAATCAGTGCGCGTTTCATCGCTGCGCCTTCTGTTTCAATATTGGCGCACCGCCTTGCAAAAAATTAACAACCCCCTGCCCTGCCGTGCGGCCAGAGGCGAAGCACGCTGTTAGCAAATAACCGCCAGTAGGTGCATCCCAATCCAGCATTTCGCCTGCGCAAAATACGCCGGGCATTTTTTTGAGCATGAATAAACTATCCAACTCTTTGGCAGCAACGCCACCTGCACTGCTAATCGCTTCATCAATAGGGCGCGTTGCGGTTAACGTCAGCGATAATTTTTTAATCGCTAGCGTCAACAGCTCGGGATTTTCATAGGTATTTTTTGCCGTCAGCTCACGCAACAATGCGAGCTTAACCGGCGACAAATTCAACTGCTTGCGTAAAAAATTGCTCAGTGAATTTTTTTCACGCGGTTTATTCAAGCGCTGGATAATTTTATCGCGCGATAAATCCGGCAGCAGATCAATATTCAGTAACGCCGATCCCTGCTGATCAATTTGTTCGCGCAGCTCTTTGGATAACGCATAAATACCTGTGCCTTCAATTCCATAGGCACTGATAATCGCCTCCGAGAGCACCGTGCGCGTCCGCCCATGCACATCAGCACAACTCAAACCAACACCATGCAAAGGCGCGCCTGCATGCTGGCTGGTAATAACATCACTCCATGCCACATCAAACCCGCAATTGCTCGGCACAAGATCATTTACTTGCACACTGCGCTCGCGCAGCAGCGGCACCCAGGCACCGTTGGACCCCAAACGCTGCCAACTGGCACCGCCCAGTGCTAACAACACCGCATCGGCCGTTACTGTTTTGTTTAGGGTTGCATCATTTTCTTGCGCTGAAAAAAGTAACGGAGCCTGACCATTGCCTTGCGATTCACCCCAACCCAGCCAGCGATGGCGCGGATAAAACGTCACACCCAATTCACGCAGACGATGCAACCACGCACGCAACAGCGGCGCTGCTTTCATATCGCGCGGAAACACACGGCCCGATGTGCCCACAAATGTTTCAATACCCAAACCATGAATCCAGTTGCGCAGCGCATCCGCATCAAATGCATTCAGGCTATTAATGAGTTGGCTGCTCGCGGAGTAGCGCGAAAGAAAATCGTCTTTGGCTTCAGCGTGCGTGATGTTCATTCCCCCCACACCCGCCAATAAAAATTTACGCCCCACCGACGGCATTGCATCGTAGACCGAGACGTTATGCCCAGCCGATGCAATCACTTCAGCTGCCATTAAACCCGCAGGGCCGCCGCCGATAATCGCTACGGTTTTTTCAGGAGGGAGATCAAAAATATCGAGCTGATTCACAATAGGATCCACAAACGATTCACAATAAAAAACGCCGATGAGAAATTAATTCTACATCGGCGTTTTCGCATTCAATCATTCTCTATTCGTCACAGAGGTAGCGGAATGGATCCGGCGTTTACTCGGAGACCGTAGCCCGCAGGGATGCGGGCGACGAGCCCCCACGGACGGGTTCACGGCGAGTCTCAGAGTAAACGCCGGAACCATTGCGCGGGGAACAAAGACTAATCTGATACGCGAGCCTCAAACGGCGATGCAGGCAGACCCGCGCTATTATACAGATTTGCCCCCTCAGGGTTATCCGCCCATGCATAACGCACCCATTTTGGCTCAGCGATAGAATCCGCCCACACAATCACCTTATCCTTCTTAACCTGCGCCTTGGCCCACACAAATTTCTTATCCGCACCGGCAATCGCAATATGCCCCAGCTGCTCACCACGCACGCTCAAGCCTTTACCGACATCTGCAAAACTCAGTTCCAATTTTTCACCACTGGCCTTTATTTTTTTCAGGCGCGGGCCGGAAGCCAACAAAGATTTTTTCCCATACGCGACCTTCAATGCCCCCAACGCCAACCGCTCGCCCACCGCTTGCTTGTTGAGCGGATGAATATCGTTCCACTCACCCACATCAATCGCCACCGCCATCGCGGTATTATTTATCGCAAGTAATTGCCGCTGAGCTTCGCGCAACTCGGCCCAACCACTCTCACCCGGCTCTTTCGCTGCAGGTAAAAAGTTAGCCAGTTGCACATAAATAAAAGGTAATTCTTTTTGTTGGAATTGCGCGCGCCAATCGCTAATTAAATCGGCCATTAGTTGTTGATATTCCGCAGCGCGACCCACATTAGATTCACCCTGATACCAAATAACACCTTTGATTTTCAGCGGCAACGCCGGCGCCAACTTCGCGTTAAATAAAGAGGATGGCAAATAATGCAATGTTGTTCCCGGCTGCATCGCATTTACGCGCGCCGCGATTTGGTATTTCCACTCGCCTTTCAGATCAACAGCCTCATCACCAAACAAACCATCACCCAACAACAGCGCATAGCGTTTATCTTTAACAAAACCCACATTCGATGAATAGCTGGTGACACGGATGCTGATGCTATTCGCACCCGCTTTTAATAAACCTGCAGGCACTGCATAAATACGCGGTGGATATTGATAGCCAGTTTGGCCGACCAATTGACCATTCACATACACTTGATCGCCATCCACAATACAACCCAACCAAAGCACCGCTTTTTTCGCCGCTTGTGCTGTCGTCAATTCGATTGTTTTGCGCACCCAGAGGGCACCATTGGTAAATTCTTTATCCTCTTTACTCACCGCCTGTTCTTTTAAAAAGCCAGGTACCTGCAAGGTTTTCCAATTTTCGGTGTTGATATTTTCTTGTTGCCAATTATTTTTCAAACCGACATCGGCCGCATCCAGATCGGCATACCATTTACTGCTGTTGGCTTTATCGTTTGCGATAGTCGCCTGCACGTGAGCATCATCTTTAAAGGGTTGCAATTTTTGTTGGTAGTGCGGATATTTTTCCAATACCGATTCACTCACCCACGCCTCCGCAGGTGAACCACCTACCGGAATAGTGACCAATCCAATCGGCACATTATTGTCGGCGTGGAGTTTTTGCATAAAGAAAAATCCGACAGCAGAAAATGTTGCCATATTTTCTGGCGTTGCGGTTTTCCATTGGCCTTGGGTGTAATCTTGCAGCGGCCCTTTAAACGCATAAGTAACAGGCACATTGAATTCGCGGATATTCGGCTGGTTGGTCGATTCAATCAAATCCGGGTATTGGTATTTCACGCGATTCAATGGCAATTCCATATTGGATTGCCCCGCCGCAATCCATAAATCGCCCATCAGAATATTTTTGCGCAACAATTGGTTGTTGCCACTGACCTTCAATTCATAAGGGCCACCTGTTTTCAACGCAGGAAAAGTGACCGACCAACGTCCGTCTTTCGCCACCGCTGATAATGTTTTTCCTGCAAAAGTAACCGAGACATTTTCACCTTCATCCGCCCAACCCCAAATCGTCAGCGGTTTATCGCGCTGCAGGATTGCGCCATCACTTAACAACCGCGGCAGTGACACATCGGCAACCGTATTCAAAGAAAACAGTGCAGAAAAAAGCAGTAAAAATAATTGTTTATTAATAGAGAGAGGCTTGTTCATAGTCAGGTTCACAAGTAAAGGTATTGTAGTGGTTGTTAGACTAATGGTTATGTTCGTTTTTATAATTGTCGTTATGAATTGTTATGCTTATCGCCAGCATATGCTGGCCATTTAATATACTTGTATACCAGACAAAGATAAACCCGAGATTTTTGCCCACGCCAGATCTTTACAAATATTGAACGTTTGCAGACGATTACCGATAACGCCAAACAAAACCAAAACCATTAAGCAGACAATAAAAAAGCAGCCGAAGCTGCTTTTTTCTCATAACGCACTAACGCAAGGCTTATTCTTCGGGCAGCTCCCGGTTGCCAATAAGCGTTGTGTAGTTATCGCGGTAGTCTTCCATATGCTCTTTAAGAAAATCACGGTAGCGACCGGTCAAGTAGTTGGTTGTCCCTTCCACATCCTCGGCAAATTCATTTTTATCCAGCGAGCTCTGCGCAACTGCATAAGCATTAAAACGCGCCGCCGCATTCATCAACGCAGCACTCACAATACCCGGGTCGGCATTGTCACAAGCATCGTTGGCATTATTGATAAACGTTTCAACCAATTCCCAAAAAATATCGTCGTCGGTAGTGCTCATGGAAAACTCACAATCAAGAAATAATAGAGGGGCATTATAAGCCGCCACACCTCTGCTGTCAGCGCAACGATTGCCAACAGCAGAGACTTTTACAGAGTCAGTGTGCAAATGGCTTGGCTTTAAAATTGGTACCGCGCAATTGCAACAAGCCTTTACCTGCTTTTTCATTTAACAGAAGCGATTCGTAGATTTTGATTACATCCGCTTTGGTGACTTTATTCAATGCCGCCAGATAACGGTCGCGGCCATCAAATGCGTATTTACCATGCCAGAACTCGCCACTGTATCTATCCGCTTCGGAATAGAAATCGCTTGGCTTTTCCAGCGCATTCGCTATCAATGCCTGTTTTGCCTGTTCAATCTCGGCTTCGTCCGTTGTTTTTAATTTGGCTAAATATTCTTTGCGGAATTTATCCATGCGCGCCTTAATGCCTGGCAAATCCGTGTTGGAGCTTTGTACCAGCATCACAAAACCGGGAATATCATCTACCGGATAATTAAAGCTGGTCACCACATAACCCAACTGCTCATGGGTGCGCAATTGCATAAAGAAATCATTGCCGAATAACGAATTCAATACCGCTAATTGTGCTTGCTCATCGTCAGATTTGGCGCTACCAAACCAGGCTTGCAAAAGCGCACTATCCGCCAACTCGACATCATCATTAAAGCTCACCACTTTGCCAGCAGCAGGTGTGACGTATTGGTTGACCGCACGCGACTCCGGCAAACGCTTGCCCGGCAATATCGCTGCCGCTGCTTCTGCCATAGCACGGACTTGTGCATCGGTATAATTGCCGACGGCGAGCAAACGTAATAATGGATCAGCTTTAACAGCTTGATGATAGGCAATCACATCGGCTTTAGTAATTTTTTCAGCCGCCGCCAGAATTTGTTCATCGGTCCAAGGTGTTTTGGAAATCAAGCGCTGTGCATGGCCAAACAATTGGCGGAATACATGATTCTTTTTCTTGTTGGACATGCCCTGCTGGAAGCTATCCATAGCTTCATGAAAATGTTTGTCACTAATATCTAACGTCACAAATTCGTTTAACATCTTTTGCAACAATTGCGGATGCTTGGTGGTGTAGCCCGAAATAAAAATACCCTGACTAACCGCATCCATTACCGAGGTTGAAATCCCTAAAGAGGCGCGCCCGGCACGATCCGACAACGTCATTGTCTGCTTGGCATAAATGTCATTCACCAAACTGGCCAATACTGCCTCTCTTGGCGATTTCATTGCGAAATCTACATTGATCTGCAATGCGAGTTTACCCTTGTCTTCACGATAAAATTCCGGATGCACGAGGAAGGCCTCAACACCTGCCTGACTCACTACCTGATGCGGCTTGAGATAAGTATTGTCAACAATCGGCGCTTGGGTATCGGTAAATAAATCATTAAGCGGCGGCAAGTTAAACGCATAATTTTTCTTCAATGACTCCCAGCGTTTGTATTCATCGCCGGTAATATCGCGGATTGAATAAACGCCATCAAAAAATGGAACCGGAGTGTCTGCTTTTTCGTTTGGATTAACGTACCAAATACGCGCGCGCTTTTCTTCCAATTGCGACAGTACCGCATTGATTGACTTTTCATCATAGCGTTCGTAGATGTATTCTGAATTCATCAGGTTTTCAACAGGCAAATCAAACTGCGATATCGCCAAACCAACTGCCTGTTGTAGTGGATCAGGCTTGGGGGCATTGGCAAAATCTTTGGTGCGCATAGCTTGCAATTCGCGATAATAATTTTTATCCAGCCCTTTGCGTTTGATGACATCAACATAAGCAAAAATGGCTGCAATCACTTCATCCTGCTTTTGCAAACCAGCATCGGTCAAATCGGCCTGCACGCGCAAAAACCCATCGGGACCATAGGCTTCGGCATCAAAATAGGCGGTCAAGGTTTTCACCAAACCTTGTGCACGCAATTGTTCACCTAAAGTACCCGGCTCTTCAGAGGTAAGCAGGCTATGAATGAATTGATTGGGCTTTAATCGCCACTGGGTTTTATTGGATTTAACCGGAAAATCCACGTACAACACTTTTAATTCTTTAATGGGTTTGTAATGAATACTTTTACCCATTTCGTTTTTGGTAAGACCGGGCGTAGTGATTTCAGGTAGCGTTACATTTTTATTGGGGATGGCTGCAAAATGTTTTTCAGCCAAGGCTTTTAATTCTGGCAAAGATTGCTTACCTACTAACGCCAACTTCATGATGTTGGATGAGTAATAAGTATTGTAGAATTTTTTCATTTCATCATTGAGCACAGAGCCTGGTTTATCCTTCAAGGTATCCAGATTACCAATAGTGAACTTTGCGCTGGGGCTGTGGGGGTTTGCAGTGTATCCCTGCAATGCATACAGATTCCAATTGTCCTGGGCTTTTTGCAGCGACCACTCATTATTTACTGCATTGCGCTCTTTATCGCTGAAGTGCGGATCAAACGTCGGCTTTTTAAAATAATCGCTGAAACGATCCAAGGCTTCATCAAATTTTCCGGCGTTGATCTGAAACATGTAATTGGTTTTATCGTAAGCCGTAAACGCATTGGTCATACCGCCATTGGCTTGGGTGTATTTCATAAAGCCATCTGGCTCGGGATATTTTTCCGTGCCTAAAAACAGCATGTGCTCAAGATAATGCGCAAGTCCAAGCTGGTCTTTTGGATCATGGGCACTGCCCACACCCACCGCGAGCGATGCCGAAGAATTCTCCAATGAGGGATCAGACACCAGCACCACTTGCAAACCATTAGGCAGCATTAATGCCGCATATTGGCGGTCATCATTAGGGCTTTTGGTGATAGTGACCTGCTCAAGTTGTTGTACTACCGGTTTGGGGCTGCTGGTAGATTCACAGCCCACCAAACCGATTCCGCCCAGCAATAGCAAACTGAAAGCATAGGCCGAGTAGCGCTTTAACATGGCGTAGTTCCTTTAGGGTTAGAGAGATTTTATGTGCGGGCAAAGCCTAGCAGCTTTGTTGGAGCTAGCACAGAGGTGTGCATGTAGCGTGAGACATTGGGGATAAACAAGAGGTTCCTAACCAAAGGCTCCTGTACGATTAATTTATGGGGCTCGCAGTGGTAATGAAATGCCGTTGGCTGCGCATGGTTGCACCCGTGCTTTCATCATTCACTTCGCGCTTAATGGCAATCAACCGCCCGTTGTGTTGGCGATACTCAGTATGAATTTCATTTTTGAAACTAAAACCAATTACAATAAATACACGCCCTGAACCTTTCTCCGTTATTTTGCTTGCAAGCGGAACACCATTCGCATCAATCCACACTAAAAAATGATTCTTATATTTTTTAACGTACTTGCGAAAACTTTTATCGATTTTTTCTTTGGGCATACTGAAGGTAAGCAATCGGGCAGGCAGACCATTAAACCTATCCATTTTTTCGCTTACAAAATGGTAGCGCCCCAAAATTAATTCCATTTGCGCTGCGGGGTACAATATCTCCCGCCACTCCCAATACTCAAATTGCCCGACCGCATTTAGCGCTGAATTTTTTACGTTTTCATCGTCAATCTTGGCCAGCTCTTCGGTGTGCAATTGCGCAATTAATTCTGGCGAATAGGTTGCTCGCAACCCACCATCCCCATCCTCCAAACGAACATTAATCAAGCCTTCACGCTCAATCAATTCGTCGTGCTCACCACTGCGACCGAACAATTTGAATTGTGCATTAAGCACAATCGGCGTTGACGACTTCAGCAGTGGAAGCGCAGCACGAAAATCTTCTACACCGTTTGCAGTTGCTGTTACAGATAAAACCGAACAACAATACAACAATACGACAGACAAAAAACAGGTCGCCGATTTTTGCTTGAGCTTGTCTTGTTTTAACTTCTTTGGCTTAAACCTCCACACTGCCAACACAACGCATCCTCTTTTAATGGCTATTGAAATGGGCACGCATACAATCGATGAACCGCCAATGCGTATCTCACCCCGCTGTAGACACTCTAGTGATTTGATAGTTCTGGGGGCGATGGCGCACTCCGTGCACCCAAGACAAGCATCCACAAACAAATTCCGAACTCACCAATAGTACCCGGCAACCCAACATAGAAGGGGACAGATTCCAGGGAGAATACAAATTTCAATATAAACTCCGCGAGATACCCCACAGCACCCAACACCAAACACACGCCCAAAAAGCGCGGCAACATGCCGGATTTAAATACCAGATAGCCAAATGGCAGCAACCAAGCACCCCAAAAAATACTCGCAACCAAGGTATTGTTATTAAACGACACCAACAAATACATGACCTGTGCATGTAGCCGTTCACCTGCAATTGCAGATAAATAAGCATGACCATGAAGCAAGGTGAGCACATCCACTAACTTGGTAACGTTAACCATTGTGACCGGAATACTGACCAACGCTAAAACAACCATCAGTATTGCCATCTGGCGATTCACCCACCCCAACAACTTATACAACACTAGAGGTAAAAAAATAAAACACACGAAACAAATAACATCGGCAACTACCGCTAACCGGAACAGCTGCTTTTGCTCATTAATTCTCGCAACCGTTACTGCCGGGTCAGCCCAATCGATTAATGTAGCAGGCACATAAACCAAACCAAATATGCCTGTAACAATCAGCACCAGATAAATCAACCCTGCCAACCTTGCCAAACTGGATGCACTCATAAATATAATCCATTTTAATGATGGTTAAATCTCGTAGCGGCTATTGCGCAGCCATATCACTACACCCAACAACATCGCCACAATCACACAATAGATTGCGACATCTATAGAGTAGTTAAACGTAAAACTCACATAGCCATTACCGGCATCGCCAAACGACATCTGTATGGCTTCGGCAATCGTTTTAAAATAGGTTTTTACCAATTCATAAATATGAATGTTGATTCCCATAAAATAATGAAGAAAACGATCGGCAACCAACAAGAGCAACGGAATAAACGTTGCCGCTAAAAAAGGCGATTTTTTGGTATAGGCCGATGCCAGCATCGCCCAGGCAAATAAAGGCAGTAACAGTGGCACTAACCCAACACTTCCCAGGAAATAGCTACCTAAAAGTGGCAATGCTTGTAACGCTGTAGTGAATTGCCCCAAGTCACCCAACCACGCACTCATCACCAGCAATAACACCAGGCTCGTCAGTGTATTCATCAACAAGGTCAACAGAGGAACGCTCGCTGCAGCCACAACCAATTTAATCAACACATTGAATGGTTCGCTCACAGGCATGGAGCGCCAAAATAAAATATCGCGACTTTTGCGGTCAGCAAACAAACAAGATGAACAGTAATACAAGGCTAAAAACACGCTGATGACAGTAAAAAACCACCATCCTATAAACTGCTGAAACGCAACAATAAAACCCACTACGGATTTATTGTCATAATTGATTTTATAACCGCTACCGGTTTCGTCCGGCTTTAACATTTCCTGAACGCGAGGATCCAGAAAATGAAAATCTGATCCTTTTTGCTGGGTAATGACGGGATCACTAATAACCGCCAACACCCAAAAACCCGTCACCAATAACACACACACCAAAGGCAAAAACACAAATAAACTGCGGTGCTCCCAGTATTCACGTTTCAACTGCACCGCCACACGCTTTGCAAACATTACGCAACCTCCTTCGCCACATGCTGTGGTTTTATTTTTGCCACAAATAATTCACTTAAGCTCGGCGTAGTGAGCTTACCCAATTGCGCCAGCGATTCGCGCTGTTGTTCATTAGGTTCAAACAACATACTGAACCCGCCCAATAAGCGACGACTGTGAATAGGGTTGTGCGCCAACGCATGATCTTTGTAATTGGCATCCACATGCAACTCCACATATTGCGCAGCAACTTGTTCCATGCTGGTATCCAACACAATTTTACCCTGATTGATAAACACCAGATCCGTCAAGATAGTTTCGATTTCTTCTACTTGATGCGTAGTAATCAAAATGGTTTTCTGGTCATCGTAATAATTATTTAACAAGTTTTCATAAAACTGTTTGCGATAGAGAATATCCAAGCCCAAGGTCGGCTCATCCAATACCAATAGCTCACTATCAATCGACATAATCAATGCCAAATGCAATTGGGTAACCATACCCTTGGAGAGCGACCTGACTTTATCGGTCAGTGCAATAGAAGTTTCCGCAAGATATTTTAAACACTGCGTACGACTAAAACGCGGATGAACGCCTTCGGTGTAAGCGATCAACTCGCGCACGCTGATCCACTGCGGCAGCGTGGCGGTATCGGCAATAAAGGAAACGCGCTCTAATAATTTCACTCGCTCGCGCTGGGGGTTCATTCCTAAAACACTAAGCTCGCCGTCAACAGGAGCCAAGCCCAAAACACCTTTCAGCAAACTGGTTTTGCCCGCACCGTTAGGGCCAATAAGCCCAACGATTTTTCCTGATGCTATTTGCAAATTTACATTATCAAGCGCTACCTTTTTTCCGTAATGCTTGCTGACACCTTGTGCACTAATGACTTGATTCACCTTATTCTCCTTGAACCGCTTGCAATGCAGCGATCAATTCTTTTTTGCTCACGCCCAGCTGACGCATACGTTGCACCAACGCCGGAATTTCGGTAGAAATGAATTTTTCCTTTTCAATCCCGTGTAGTTTTTGTTGTGCACCATCGAGCACATACATACCCATACCGCGCCGCGCTTCAACCAGTCCCATATCTACCAACTCCTGATAAGCTTTACTGACGGTAATATGATTAATTTGATAATCGCTCGATACCTGACGAACCGAAGGTAAAGGCTCCCCTTCTTTAATCGCGCCGGATAAGATCAACGCTGCGATTTTTTCGCGCAGCTGTCGATAAATAGGTTGGTCATCATTCCAATTCATTGTCATTTGCATCTCATGGCTGATCGACATCCTTGTCACTAAGGTTATATATTGGCTTCAAACTCTTTGGAGAAGGCCTTATCTTTTTGATAGTCCTCCGACTTTATTTTATTAACCAACAGCGCATATTTTTCCGTATTGCCTACCGACTTATACGCCTTTGCCAAACTCCAGGATGCCCAAAAATAATGCGGATCTTTTGGGTTTTTGTTCTTCGATTGATACCGCTCAATATACTCAATGCCCTTGTCAAAGTCGTTTTCCATAATGGCAATTTCCCCTAACTGGAGCAGGCTGTCATGGATATGCCATTTGGTTTTGACGCTAACGGGCGTATTGGAAACGGATTCAAACAGACGTTTTGCTTTGTCGAATACTTTTTTATCCCGATAAAAATGCGCAACTTCATATTGATTAATTGCCGAATTGAATGTTTTACCGCTTAACTCATCTGCTAATTGCAGCGCAGCATCGGTTTTTCCGTCTTGCTCCAGACTATGAATTTTATAAGTATCTGCATCCTCAGGAGACAACTGCTGCAAGCGCTGTAAATACTCGGCACCTTTTTTGGTTGATCCTCCGGCAATAGAGGGCGCGCTGAGATAAAAGCGTGCCGCAGCAGCTAAAGCCTCTATATTGTTAGCATCTATCTGTAATGCAGCCTCATATTGTGCCGCACATTTTTTTGCTAATTTCAGTGCAGTAAAAATCGATGCCCCTTGCGCCTGATTGCAATAAACATCGCCAGAAATTTTCACTTCTTCCGCTGAATTAGGGCCAATAGCCAAAGCTTGCTCAACGTAATTTACCGCCAATTCCGTATCACCGCGCATAATGGCGATCCTGCCCAGAAAAATAAGTGACTCATTTTTACTTGCTGCGGTTTTCGTATGACCTAAAAAAAACTGCTCGGCATCGTCATAACGCCCTTCAAGATAAGCCTGAACTCCGGCATTGGTATTTTCTGCCTCTGCATCAGCGACATGCGACGAATCCGCCGCAACTACCATTGCCGGGAACAAAAACACGCTTGCGCCAACACTGATTTTTTTATTTAAAAACAAGAACATTTCCTTCATTACATCAACTCCTCTAGCAATAAGTGCCTATTCATCCGCATTCATTCAGCCGTGTGCGTTCACACTAACGCAGCTTCGCCATTACATAACGCCAGGGAATAATAAAAGGCGTCAGCACAATACCCATCACACACGCAAACAAAACACCTTTGGCATATTCATCAAGCCCTGTTTGCAACCACACTGGAAGTGCAAATACCAACACCCATAAGGTTTTCCACATCAATTCAAACAACAAAATAGGCAACAGCTGTAATGGGTAACGCAGCCCGACCAGCGCCAATAGAGAAAACGCGCCCAACATGGATTGGATGACCGAATGCGGATCAGCAATACGCGCGTCCGGAACAATAATCGATGGCCAAATAGTTAACCCCAACCCAACCACAATCAGCAGATACATTGCCCTCAGCAATATCATCTGCACTTTTGTTACTCCCACTACCACATCCGACATATCCCGCTCCTTATGATGAAGACCAATCAACACATTTCACACCAACTGGTGTTATACACAAATATAACACCATAACAGATTAAAACAACCCCCCAATTTCACCAAGCCCAATACACCGCCTAACATAAAAGTTGGCCGCCAGGTTTTAATCCGCCGTGTGCCTGACTATGCTATGTAGAATATGAGGCCAGCCTGTTTACCTTGGCCGTTCTGATGGATGTAGATTATGAATGCCCCCTCTTTCCCTGCCTTGGGCAAATATGTTGACCTGCTGGTTGATGCCATCTGCGTGGTGGATAAACAAGGTCACTTTTTGTATGTGAGCCCCAGTGCCGAACAAATTTTCGGTTACAGCCAAATGGAGATGATGGGCAGGCAAATGCTGGACTTGATGCACCCGGATGACCGTCAACGCACACTGCACACAGTTGCCGGAATTATGGCGGGCGAACCCCAACCTCATTTTGAAAATCGCTATATCCGCAAAGACGGCGAAATAGTGCATATCATGTGGTCGGCACGGTGGTCAGAAGCAGACCAATGCAGGGTAGCTGTAGCGCGCGATATCACCCGACGCAAACATGCCGAAAGCATTCAACAAGCCGTGTTTGCGATTGCCGAGGCATCCCATAATACGCAGGACTTAAACACACTCTTCGCGCAAATCCATCGCATTATCAGTGAGTTGTTACCGGCCGATAATTTCGCGATTGCATTGCGCGATAAATCTTCTGCTGCTGTCAGCCTTCCTTATTCACGCGAACAAGTGGTGATGGATTTTGGCAATGACAGCAGCGAAACGAGCAATCAACTGTTAAATAAAGTGCTACATAAAAACGAAGCCTGTCTTTACAACGCCATGCATGAGCGTATGGCACTGCAAAGCTGGCTGGGTGTACCACTGAAATCACACTCAGGCGTGTTGGGCGCACTGGTATTAAAAAGTTATTCTGCACAACAGCATTACAGCGAAAAAAATCTGGAATTATTGCAATTTGTCTCTACACAAATCGCCGCTGCGGTTGAGCGCAAACAAATGATGGCGCGACTGGAGCATCTTGCGCTTTACGACCAACTGACCAAGCTCCCCAACCGCACCTTATTTTATGATCGTATTCATTCGGCCATGGCGCGCGCCAAACGCCATCAAGTCATCTTTTCACTGCTGTATTTGGATATGGATAAATTCAAAGCCGTGAATGACAACTACGGGCACACTGCAGGTGATGTTCTGCTAGAGCAGGCAGCGCGCCGTTTGGAATCCTGTGTGCGCGAGTGCGATACCGTAGTCAGGTTTGGCGGCGATGAATTTGTCATATTGCTGGAAAATCTGGATTACCCCGAACAAAGCATTACGGTTGTGCAAAAAATCCGGGATGTTTTTCAAGAAGCATTTGATCTACAAGGGCAAATGGTACGCATCATGCCCAGCATAGGAATCGCACACTATCCGTTAGACGGTGACACCGACCAGGCCTTGCTGCGCCATGCCGATAACGCCATGTACGCAGCAAAACAAAACGCGGTTAATGTGCATTGACGTGGCTGGCACCACTGGAATTGGTTTTTGCTTTTGGATCGCCGTAGTAATCAATACTGGATGCGCCACTCGCCTCTGCCGTGAGCACATCAGTGACTGATGCTTCAACATGCGATGCACCACTCGCACCCAAATTAGCGTCTTTTGCAGTTAATTTTCTGCCGCGGAAATTGCTCGCGCCGCTGGCAGTCACTTCCAATGACTGGGTGTTCCCCTCTGCACGTATATCCACGTTTGATGCACCGGATAAATCAAAATCCTGACGTTTGCTGTTGAGTGCATTCAGTTTTACATTGGCCGCACCCGACAAATCCACAATCAACTCCCCAGCATTAAGGCCGGCAAATTCCACATTGCCCGCACCGCTCACGCCAAGCCGGAAAATATCGCTCTGTAAATCACCTACATTAGCGCGTGCGCCACCGGAAATTTCCAGGTATTCCAATTTTTTAACACGCAATACGATGCGCACGGGCTCATTGCTGTGATTAAACCAATTGAAAAATCCCGGCTCCCCTTTTGCCCACACGCTGACGCGCTTTCCGGTTTGATCGACCTTGATACGCTTCATCACTTCTGCTTCTGCCTCGACACGCAAATACTCAGTGCCGTCCTGGGTGATCTCAACAGAGGTATTTCCACCGCTGACAAATTCAGAAAAATCTTTTACGGGATAGGTTTTGGCAACGATTTCTGCTTGCACATTAGCCGCGACAAACACGCTAACCAGTGCAAATGATAGAGAGCGAATTAACATAATAAACCTCAAAAAATAATCAACGGATAACCAACAAATTGCACCATTAGGTGAACTTAAATTGTGTGTACTTGCGCAGGCGTTTCCACCTGCAACAGATTAAATTGGCTCGCCTGCGGCAACTTCACTTTTAGTTGCTCCTCAATCACATCCAGTGCCCGGATGGAGTCGCACAAGGCCGCGCCGCGTGTTTCAAGCAGAGCTGATTTTGCATTCATCTGCTGCTCCATTTGCTGGCCAAACTTTTCCATCCGCACGCCAAATGCTTCCATATCGCCACCACTGGCCAATACTTCCCTACCCAGGGCTAACAACACATCACCCAATGATTCCTGTACGGATGTTTCAACTATTCGCTCAACACGCGTTGCAAAATAATCACCTAACAAATCGGGCGTGCTATCACCCTTGGCGTTAAACCTGATGGTATTGTCCGGTGAAAAATATTGCTGCACATCACCCTTCAAACCATTCAGTTCATCGCGCAATTGCTGCGACACTTTATTCCCTTCACCCAATAACCCATCAATGGTGATCGAAAGCGCTGTCACTGCCATATTGATGCCTTCCACCGCCACGCCTTTACACCTGCGGCACCAGTGCACGCAACTGCGATTCATACCGGCCCAGCAGTGCGGTTTGTTCGCTATCCAACACCACTGCCACACCATCCACAAACAGGGTGTTGTCGCGGGTAATTTCATAAACTGGCCGCCCTTCTTCCGCAACGCGGATCGCGTCTTTGGAAATACTCAAATCACCCTGCACGTTGATATTGCAGCTTTGGCCGGCCTGCACACTGCAGGCCATTGCCACACACAACCCGGCAACTACGATTTTCATACCCTCACCTTTTGCCTTTAACCTGATTTGCTTTTATCGGACTTGTATTGCGTTTTTTCGCTAGCTAAATCCTGAGACGCAGGGAACGCACAATCAGATTCAGTTGCAATAAAAAATTATTGGCAATTCATGATTCCAACCCATAAACCCCGGCTAAAAACAAGTCTGGAAGTGGCGCGTTATTTGGCGATAATGGTGCCCTTTCCGATTCAAGCCGCAATATGAGCCATTTCGTTATGACCAGTTTACCCAGCATTGCCAAACGCATCGCCGATGAATTAAACGTTCAGGAACAACAAGTTAGCGCAGCCGTAGGGCTACTGGATGAAGGCGCGACCGTGCCGTTCATTTCGCGTTATCGTAAAGAAGTGACCGGCGGGCTGGATGATTCGCAAATGCGTACACTGGAAGAGCGCCTGCGCTACCTGCGCGAGCTGGAAGAGCGCCGCGCGGCGATCCTGAAATCCATCGGCGAACAAGGAAAACTCACGCCGGAACTGGAACATGAGGTATCCATCGCCGATACCAAAAACCGCCTGGAAGATTTGTACCTGCCTTACAAGCCCAAGCGCCGTACCAAAGGCCAGATCGCCAAAGAGGCGGGGCTGGAGCCACTGGCAGAAGCACTGCTAGCCGACCCAACACTCGCTCCTGAAGTAGAAGCCGCCAAGTATTTCAACGCTGAGCACAGCATTAATGATGTGAAATCGGCGCTCGACGGTGCCAAATACATCCTGATGGAAAAATTCAGTGAAGATGCAGAATTGCTCGGCCGCCTGCGTCACTTCCTGCACAACGAAGCCACCTTGTCGGCACGTGCTGTACCCGAAAAAGCCAATGACACATCGCAAGAAGTACAAAAATTCCGCGATTATTTTGAGCACGATGAAGCACTTAAATCGGTGCCTTCGCATCGCGCACTGGCCATGTTCCGCGGTCGCAACGAAGGCGTACTGAGCATCAGTATTAAAGTAGGTGATGAAGAACAACGCATCGGCCATCCTTGTGAAACCATGATCGCCGAACATTGGCAAATTCAGGATAAAGGCCGCGCCGCCGATGGCTGGTTAGCTGAAGTGGTACGCTGGACCTGGCGAGTAAAATTGCTCACGCATTTGGAGACTGATCTGCTGGGTGAGCTGCGCGAAAAAGCCGAAGAAGAAGCGATAAAAGTATTTGCATCCAATTTAAAAGATTTGTTGCTCGCCGCACCTGCAGGCCAAAAAGCCACCATAGGTTTAGACCCAGGCATGCGCACCGGCGTGAAAGTCGCTGTGGTAGATGCAACCGGTAAAGTGCTTGACCACTGCGTGATGTACCCAACGCCGCCGCTCAATAAAATTGCCGAGTCAGAAGCGATTCTGGTTCACCTGTGCAACAAACATAATGTCGGTTTGATCGCAATTGGTAACGGCACTGCATCGCGCGAGACCGAAAAATTTGCCAAAGATGTACTCAAACGCCATCCGGAAATCAAAGCCAGCGCTGTAATCGTTAGTGAAGCCGGTGCATCGGTTTATTCAGCATCAGAATACGCAGCGAAAGAATTTCCGGATTTGGACGTGACTATTCGCGGGGCGATTTCTATTGCGCGCCGCTTGCAAGACCCGCTCGCCGAATTGGTAAAAATTGATCCAAAATCCATCGGTGTTGGCCAATACCAACACGATGTTTCGCAATCGCAATTGGCGCGCTCGCTTGATGCGGTTGTAGAGGACTGCGTAAACGCGGTGGGCGTAGAAGTGAACACGGCATCGGCTGCACTGCTTGCACGTGTATCCGGCTTGAACACTACACTCGCCAATAACATTGTAGAATTCCGCAACCAAAACGGCGTGTTTGCATCACGCGCCGCGCTGAAAAAAGTACCACGCTTTGGTGAAAAAACCTTTGAGCAAGCGGCAGGCTTTTTGCGCGTTGCCGGTGGCGACAATCCGCTTGATGCGTCTGCCGTTCACCCGGAATCCTATTCCGTAGTTGAAAAAATCGCACAGAAAAATAGCCGCGATTTAAAAGGCTTGATTGGCGATTCATCCTTCCTGCGCAGCTTAAAAGCAGCAGACTACACTGACGAAAAATTTGGTGTTCCGACGGTTACCGACATCATTAAAGAATTGGATAAACCAGGCCGCGACCCGCGCCCTGAATTTAAAACGGCGCAATTCCAGGATGGCGTAGAAGAAATTACCGATTTAGTTCCCGGTATGATTTTGGAAGGCACTGTCACTAACGTCACCAACTTCGGCGCATTTGTGGATATTGGTGTACATCAGGACGGACTGGTGCATATCTCTGCGCTCTCACATAATTTTATTAAAGACCCACGCGAGGCGGTAAAAGCAGGCGATATCGTCAAAGCGAAAGTGATGGAAGTGGATGTACCACGTAAACGCATTGCCCTCTCATTGCGTTTGGATGATACGCCCGGTGAAAAAGTAGAGGGTAAAAAGGGTGGCGAGCGCTCACCATCGCAAAACCAACAACGCGCGGCGCAGAAAAATAATCCTGCACCGGCCAGCACCGGCAGTTTGGGTGCTCTGTTGCAACAGGCGATGAAGAAAAAGTAGTTAGTTGTCCACAATAGTCACACCAAGCTGAGCTTGGTGAATGATTAAAAAAGGGAGTCGTCATTCTCGCTGCGCGAGAATGGCGGCCAAGCACGACACTATCTCAATGCAGAAACAATTATGAGCACTTTACCCAACTGCCCCAAATGCAATTCCGAATACACCTACGAAGATGGCGAGTTATTAATTTGCCCCGAATGCGCACACGAATGGCCTAAAAATGCTACCGATGTGGCGAGTGACGATGAATTAATCGTGCGCGATGCCAACGGCAATTTGCTGGCCGATGGCGACAACGCGACAGTCGCAAAAGATTTAAAAATCAAAGGCACCTCCTCCGTATTGAAAGTCGGTACCAAAGTAAAAATTGTCCGCTTGGTGAATGGCGACCATAATCTGGATTGTAAAGTGGATGGCCACGGTGCCATGATGCTGAAATCAGAATTTGTTAAAAAGGCATAATCACAAAAAAGTGGCGCACAAACGCTACACATATAAAGTAAAACCAATTGCATACAGGAGCACGCAATGGAAATTGGTAAAAAAACAATCGCAGCCGGAATTGGCTTATTTTTTCTGGGTGGATTCAGTGTTTATTTAATCATGGCGAGCCACTCTGGTGCAGCACCAGCACCAGCACCAACGGCAAGCCAACAGCCCGCCGCTATGCAAGAAGCCATAGCGCAATTACGCGCGAATAATGCCGCCAATACACCTGAAACTACTGCTTCTGACACTACAGCCGCTGACACAACAATCTCTGGCACAACAACGACATCAAGTACATCACTCCAGACAGAAGAGCAAACTGAGCTCACTCATGATGAGTTTTTAGCCCAAGCAGAAGCGCGCCGCGAACAGCGCTTGATCGACGAGGCAGAAGCAGAGCGGCTTGCAAAACTGCGCGCGATTAAAGAAAAAAGCATGGAATGCAAATTCTGGAAGCAGCAGCAAAAAACCTCCAGTGCTACCGCCAAAATAGAAGAGAAAATTATCCAATATTGCACATTGCAAACGAGTAGCGCGGCGCATTCATCAAATGACACAGAGCACTCAGCTAATAGTGCAGACATGGTTCAAAGCGGAAACAACGGACAACTGTAACGCAAAAACTTGAATGAGGAAGTGCACTTGGGCGCTTAATAAAAATGCCCAAGTGCAAAAAAGCAGAATTAGAAACGGTAATCAACGTTCAACGAAACACCGCTGAGCTCAATACCTTCTGAGTCACCGTCAAATTTGGCATCACCATCAAGAACCATCCGGGCTTCCAAATTAAAGTTCAACTGCGGTGTAACAGGAAAACCAACACCTGCGCCATAGGAAAAACCATTCAAGTTAACAGAATCATCTTCACCTACATCACCATCGAATTTAACCTGCCCCAAGGTATAGCCAAATAAAAGATAGGTTTTAGCGGTATCGTTCGAGCTTTCGGTGCGGTAATAAAAAGACGTATAAAGCAGATCAAGGCCATCTTCTGAACCATAACCTAAACGAGCCTCACCACCGACAAAAGGACTGTGTTTGTAGCCTCCCAAGATCTCACCTGTTGTCCAATCCAGAGAGTCACCGCCTCCATCAAAGCGCATTTTTAAATCTGCCGCGCCTCCACCTACATAAAAACCGCCGGTAGAGTTATCACCCGCAACGGCAACCATCGGTAAACCTAACGCCAAGGCAGCTAACCACTTTTTCATTTTTTTGAGTCCTTTAATGGATGTGTGTTGAGGCGATAGCGTTGTTATCCACCATCATCGCCCAGTCATGTGCGTGAGCATCATACCCAATTTGCCTATAAATTCCAGCCGGAGAGCTTACCCCCACAATCCCAACATACCTTCGTAGGTTAATTTAATTCCCGCCAACAATAAAAAGCCGTAACTGACCCAGTAAAAAATACGGTCAGACACGCGATGATGCAGATAAACCCCCAGCCACACACCCAATGGTGCCAATGGCAAAAGCATCAGCGATGTGAAAAACGAGGCCTGGGTAATTTGCCCTAACCACACATAGGGAATTAACTTAATAAAATTAATGATGGCAAAAAATAAAATGGTTGTTCCGGCAAGCACAGATTTAGAGAGATGTTGCGGCAATAAATAAATTGCCACTGGCGGCCCACCGGCGTGGGCGATGTAACTGACATAGCCGGCAACGCCACCCCAAAAGGTGCCAGCGATTTTATTGGGTTTTTGTTCGCGCAATTGTTCCAGAAATTTTTTGCCCCATAAATAATGAAGCACAAAGTAAATCGATAAAAAACCAATTAACACACGAATCCAATCAGCGTTGGTCATCTCAAATGTCAACGCACCCGCAACGGTGCCGAGCAATGCGCCAGGCAAAAGAATTTTTAAATTGAGTTTGTCCCAGGCACCGCGAAAACTCCACAAGCTGAATGCATCCATACTGCATAAAATCGGCAGCAGAATTGCCGCAGCCAGGCGCGGGTCGATCATTAATGCCAGCAGGGGAACAGCAAGCGTACCAAAACCGCCACCAAAGCCGCCTTTGGACATCCCAACCAGGATCACAACAGGAATAGCGAGACAATAAAACAGAGGGTCAGAAATCATGCCGACAGTCTTTGTAAGAAATAAAAGACACTAGCATGGCGAAGCGGGGGCAATTTATCCAGCGCTATCCTTGCGCAAGATAAAATTTTACGCGCAGCTTGTGCGCAAAGCGCTAATGCAATTCAACCGGATAATAATCGTATTCACAGTAACCAGAGTTGTAATCGCAGATTTCAATAAACAAATAGACTTTTTGCGGGATTTGGTCGATTAACGGGTAAATATCCCGCTCTTGCGCTGCATTACCGCAGGACATAAAAAAGTCTGATGTGTACTCACAAATCAAATTGCCGCTTTGGTCACATGAGCGCCCTGCTCCGCACCACTGTGAATGCACCACAATACTATTTTCAATCGTATTGCGATCATTGATCCGCACAGACACGCGATAATCCTCAAGGCTATCGACATCCCAAAAAACTTCAAACAAGCCATCGTAAAGATAGGGATCTAGAATTAGCGGAGGATGGTTAGGTGTTGCGGTATCGGTATCGTAACTATCGATAATATCGAACGCGCGCAACTCAGGGACGTAGTTTTCATGCGGATCATCGGCTGCAACTGTTTCGCTGCCGCAACCCGATAAAAAATTTACACACAACAGAAGACCAATAGCAGGCAGCAACTTTTTCATAACACAGCTCCGCGGGGGGAATATGGAGCTGATGCTATGACCGAGGCACTGAATGATGCCTGAATAAAAAACTACGCTACTGCATTAACACAACACGACTAAAACAACACGCAGTCGGATAAACATAAGCTGCATAACCGATGCACTGTTAGCGATCAGTGGCGAAAATGCAACGCGGGTTTTAAATTGACAGAACCATCTTCCTCAAGCAACGCATGCTGGGTAGATTCGGCATTGGCAACCACCACAACCGGCTGCATAAACAGCGGCCGCCGCACAAACCACAAATGCCAGCCAAAACTTTCCAGACTGTGCAGCGCGAGCAATTGGGATTCATTTAGATAGCGCCCTATATCGATAGGCACCGCTTTTTGACCCCCGCGCCGATCATCTACAACATGCTGTAAACGTTCAGCTAACGTGGTTTTCAGTGAAGACTTGGATGGGCTTAACTCCGGCATGATGCAACTCCCTTATTTGTTACTGCCTATTGGCTACTGCCTACTGATACCGTCAGTGGCATCAATCACAACATGTGTGACCAACCTCACACCAGTGTCGTGAGAATTATCACGCTTGTCAAAAACCGTGTTGGAATATCCAGCCAGCCCGTAAGCATGCTTTTACATAATGACAACACCCGAAACACCATAAGAGCCGCTAGAATCAACAACCATAACAAGCATAATCACTCGGTCACCCAATCACTCTACTGCAGGATTTTTATAGGAGTTTTCATATGAGTTTCAATAAGTTAGCCAAGCGTCTTGGAGCGTGGACACTTTTCATCAGCAGCGTTTGCTGCACAACTGTGACGGCGGCCGATACAAGCGATTCCCAACAGGTTGCCCAGAAAGTGGAAGCCCTGCGCCAAGCCATGATTGACGGCGACAGCAAGGTATTGCGCAACTTGTCAGCAGCGCAACTGAGCTACGGTCATTCAAGTGGAGTCATGGAAGACCAAGAGGCATTTATTGAAAAAATCAGCAGTGGCAAATCCGATTTTGTCACTATGGAGTTAAGTAACCAAAGCATCCGTATTTCAGGCGATACCGCACTGGTGCGCCACGATTTGAAAGCCGACATCAAGGATGGCGGAGTACCAAACACCATTCATTTAGGCATTTTGTTGGTGTGGCAAAAACAATCCGGCGACTGGAAACTGCTCGCCCGCCAGGCATTCAAGTATCCACCGCAGACAACACTATAATTATCGGGAGAACGCACCATGAAACTTTATGGAAGCTATACATCGCCGTTTGTACGCCATGTGCGCATAGTCCTGCTGGAAACCGGTTTGGCTTGCGAATTTATTGAAACAGACCAGACCGGCAGTGCTGCACAATCGCCCACGCAACGCGTTCCGTTTTTACAGGATGGCGATATTTTTTTAACGGACTCTGCATCGATTATTAAATACCTGCGCGAGCGGGTTGGCCAAGATTACTGCAAAACAGCCAAAGAATTGGATGAGCTGTGTTTGGTAAATACGCTGATGGATGCCACCGTGAATTTATTTTTTATCAAACGCGATGGCGTTGATATTAGCGGCATTCCTTATCTGCAGCGGCAAGCGGCGCGCATCCATACAACACTGAAGGAATTAAACCAATTACCACTGCCAAATTCAGCGCCCTACACCGATGCGCACATACGCCTGGCTTGTTTTATTGGCTGGGCAAAATTGCGCAACCAAGTGGATTTTTCGGTTTACCCCGCACTGGAACAATTTTATGTGAATGCAAATCAGCATCCGCATTTTCAGGCCACACAACCACCACAAAGTTAACAACAAAAAAACAATGCATCTTAAAAAACACCAATAAAAAAAGCGCAGACATTTTAGGGTGTCTGCGCTTTTTAATTGGCATGTTTTAAAGTTATGTTTTTAAAGGTATTTTTTAGCGATATGTTGTACCGGTTTATTAATCAGGCGCTTTATTTAAAGACCGGATTAAATACCGTAAACAATTTTCGGCTTTCGCAATTGGCTTGCCGTGTAATACAAAAATAGTATCGCCAGCAGTATTGCCACAATCCAGGCTTGGAAAAAATGAAATGGCGCAACATCACCACCCAAGAGTAAATCTTTGACCAACACCTGCTGGCTTAGCACCGGCACCCAACGGAACCATTCCTCATACGCACTTGGGTTAAACATTGTATAAAACAGTGGCACCATCGGCAGGAACACCATTAACCCCATATAGGTCTGGGCATCTTTAAAATTACGCGCAAAAAGTGAAATCACAAATTGCAGCGCGGTTGCCAGCAGCGCGACCGATATCAACACCACATACACACAGGCAAGATCAACCACAGACACATCAACGCGCAAGCCCAACTCTTTAAATGGAACGTAAGCGAACGCGACTGCAAGCAATACAACTTCCACCAACAATACGGATAAGGTCAGTGAAAAACTGGTGAACCATTTGCCGATAGCCAATGCAGCAGAGGATGCCGGTGTGATCAGCAATGATTCCAACGAGCGACGCTCGCGCTCACCTGCGGTCATATCTGCGCTGAAACCGACACTGGAAATAAATGCGGTGAGAATTAACAACATGGGCAAACTGGCCATCACAAAGAATCCCATTTTTTCATCGCTGGCGATATTGAGATCGCGGATATACACCGGATTGGTAATACCCGGCGATATACCGCGCGATAACAACCGCAAACTGCCCATGCGTGCATTCCAGTTCCAGATTTGTTGCCGCACAAAATGCAAACTGCCTTGTAATTTGCTATTGGTTGCATCGAACACCAATGCCAACTCAATCGATTCACCGGTTGCAAATTTTTCACGTGCATCGTTTGGAATAATCAACGCATAACCCAAATCACCACGCTCAACTTGTTGGTAAGCATCGTCATCCACCGCGTCTACTTTGACACCGCGCTCTTGCAACCAATCGATAAGGGGAGGCAAAAATTCTGCACCAACTACAGCCAATTTAATCGGCTCACTGGTGGTGGCGCGCGATTGGTTTGACATATGGATAATAAATAACGATGACGCAACAAAAACGCCCACAAAGTACACCGGCATCAACAGCGCCATACGCAAACTCTTGCTATCGCGCAGTGCATCGCACCATTCTTTGCGCAACACGATCCGCATATTCATAAACCATTCACGCATGGGAATATTCCTCTTCCGGTTGCACCAGATTGACAAACGCCTCTTCTAACTGATGGGATTTTCCTACTTCCAATATTTCAGCCAATGAACCATCGGCAAGAATTTTTCCGCGCGCAATCACAATAATACGGTCGCACAAACCACTGACTTCATGCATCAAGTGGCTGGAAAAAATCACACATCGCCCTTGCTGTTTTAATTCATGTAGCAAGCGCCGCACCGCGCGGGTGGTAATCACATCCAAACCATTGGTGGGCTCATCCAATAAAATATGTTGTGGCTGGTGCACAATCGCGCGCGCCAATGCGGTTTTCATTCGCTCACCCAATGAAAACCCTTCCGCGCGCCTATCCGCGATAGACTCCATTCCCAACAATGCAATTAACTGGTCAATCGCTTGCTCCAAAGATTGCCCTGCCATTCCCTGCAATTCACCAAAGTAGCGAATGTTTTCACGCGCGGTTAAACGCTTATACAATCCGGTATCATCCGGTAGCACACCTAATTGCTGGCGCGCCGCATTGGCGTTATCGCTCACCCGAAAATGATTCACCCATACATCGCCCGCACTGGGCTGCAACAAACCGTAAATCAACCGCATCAATGTCGATTTACCTGCGCCATTCAAACCCAACAAACCGGTAATTTCACCGTCGCGCAACGTAAAACTGACATCATCCAATGCCGTAATCACTTCAGGTTGATGCGATTTTTTAAACACCGGCAGTTGAAAACCAGACAGTTTTTTTGCCGCAAAATGTTTACTGAGATGTTCAACACGGATCATGGTTGTTCGCTCCCTGCAGATGATGAGCTGGCTGATTTTTTCTGGTTGGCTCCCAACACCAGCGGCAGTGGTTTGATGTGGCTGACACACTCGCTATTAACACCCTCCATGGAGGCGCGTTCAATAAACTGTGCAATCAATTGCGGGATACAACCTTCAGTAAAAATAGAATGATTGCCACCGCTCGCTGTCAGCAACTGCGCATTGGGAAGGTGTTCAGCAACCGCTTTTGCCCAGGATTCCGGCGTAACCGGATCATGCTTGCCAGACAATAACAGTGCAGGCGCTTCACTTTTTATTGGTTCCCAATAATCAGCAGGCAGTGTTGCTTTGGGCCAAAACTCACAAATCGCCTGCATGTCTTTTACAAAGTGCATCCCAAAAAATGGAGCGCTCTGGGCAATATCGTCAGCGGATATTTGCGGCCAGTCTTCGTTGCAAATCACGCTGTAGCGCATACCTTCCATGATATTCATTTGTTGCATTTGCTCATTCGCCAATGCCGAAAGCGCAGCCAGTAAACGATAATCTTTTTGTTCGGCATAACTGATCGCACGTGGCAATAATACGGTCAGGTCGCGTGAATATAGCGACATAAATAACAGTGATGAAAATGTGCGCGGGGATAGCATCAGGGTTTCGGTTTGCTGATTGCGTGGATGTTCATATGAAATCGATAGAGCGCCTGTGTCAGCTTGTATGGATTGCAAATACTGAAAAACGGATTCCGCTTTTTGCACGATATTGCCAAATTCCGAAGCGCAATCCGGCTGCGCAAGACACTCATCATTCACCGCGTGCAATGCCAACATGGTGTCGCGCGCAAAATATTTCGGCAGCGCAATGCTGACCGGTGCAACACCATCCAGTATGAGCGTGCGTGCGTGCTGCGGATAACGGCGCGAGTACTCTAATGCGACGCGTGTTCCATAAGAACCACCCCAGAGATTGATACTCGTGTAACCCAATGCCTTGCGTACTAAATCCAGATCCTGCGCTGCATAAGGCGTGGTATAAAAACCGCTGCTCCCCGCGTATTTTTCGGCACAGTTTTTTAACAAGCTGAGATATTTTTGATGTTGTTCTGACTCGGGCAAGAGTTGGTCATCTGTACTTAATGATTCGCAGCGCAATGGATTGGATTTACCCGTACCGCGCTGATCCACAAATACCAGATCGCGATTTTTACGTACATCGGCAAAAAATCCGTGAAGTTGGTTCGCCATATCAATCGATGAACCACCGGGGCCACCCTGAATTAAAAACAATGGATCAGTATTAGGCACCGGACTGATTGCCGGTAAGCGCAGAACCGATAATTGAATATCGGCGCTCGCAGGGTCATCCGGATTTTCTTTAACAGATAACTCACCGCACTCGGCACCAAACACCAAAGGCGGCTTCCCGGTTTCCACAAAACCGGGGCAAGCTTTCATAAACCCCGCTTTACCTGCCGCATGCTCTGGTGCGGGGCTGCAACCATAAAGTGTTGTCAGTAGCAGCAAGGCCGCAGAGCCAAACCTGTTTATATTCATTCGCTAAATCCCTATGAAATATTGAATTATTTTTTCGCCAATTGCTCACGCAAACTGGCGAGCAACACTTTATCGGAAATTTCCAATTGCTTCGCAACCAATACCAATTGTTCGATGTGCGGCTGCAAATGCTGCAAGCGGGCATACTCTGAATTGGCACTGTGTTGTTGTGCGGCAACTTGCATAGGCTTGCCGCGCTGGCGCACCAGTACCCCTTCCAATTCCAATTGGCTGTAGGCTTTGGAAATCGTCATGGGATTTACCGCATGTTCAACAGCAAGATCGCGCACCGAAGGCAATTCATCGCCTGCTTTTAATTGACCACCGGCAACCATGCGCCGAATTTGCTCTACCAGCTGGCGATAGATGGGGATGCCGGATTGGGGGTTAAGGGTAAACATTAATTTTTCACCCGATAGAAACTCATGCGACTCCACACCCGCATTGCCCAGTAACGCATACATACCAATACGATCAACATTCCAAGAGTCAGCCGCCAATTGTTTTGCAATTCTAAACCAGCGGCTGGTTGCCAGAATAAACTTAACGAAGTCAGCAGCAATATAAATAGGATAACCATAATGCCAGAGAGCCACCCCAACCAACTCAGGCTGGCAGTTGTTTTGTGGTAAATAATCCAACCAAGATAAAATAGTGGTGCGGCAAATAAACCACTAATCACTACTATGGTGGCTAGAAAACACAGTGATAAGGTATTACCGAACACAAAATTTATGCCCACGATAATGCACAGCATAGCTCCATAGGCAACGCCGACATGCTGAAAATATTGTCTTTCCACGTAATTAAAAAAACGCATGCGCGAACCGTCAAAATAAATCCAGGCACGATTCAGGTTGCGATAAATCAGCACCTGAAACTGTACATTGCGCATGGACATGAACGTAAAAATGATTACTGGAGCCATCTTCAGAAAAAATGCCTCGGTCATACCGCGCAGTAAAAATGAACACAGCAGCACCATCAACAACAGCGCAATCACCTGACCCAATTCGTATTTTAATTGCGCTTTTAATCCATCTGAGGTGCCGATCAATAAGGTTCCACACAGACTTTTCGGTGTGGATGACATCCAATAATTAAACGCTTGTACCACGCCCACTTTTTGCTCCTGCATTTCACGCATTTTTGCAGGCGATAACGTCATATAGTTAACAAGGTATTTCTTGGGAATCCATCGGCACCACCACCAATAGAGCGCGCCCCACACAAGCAACCCCACTGCAATGCAGACAAGGGCATTAATTTGTACCAACTGCTCTACCGCGAAATACAGCAGCCAAATAGAGGCAAAAATAAATGGCTGAAACCCCTGAAAATAAACACTGGTTATTAGCATTGCGGCAGCAATTACTGCCACCAGCGTAATTGCGGTAGCCATACTGGTTAAAAATGGATACCCATTTGGTTTAAAAGAAAACAATAACGCAGAAGTTAATGCAATCAGGCTGTACAGCGACAATAAAATGAAAAATGTTTTACTGCGCAAGCCGGGAATCCATGACAGCTGTTTGCTGCTAACCAGCGACAACATTTGCGGCGGCACCATCACACCAATCAGAATGCTGATCACAACAAGCGCACCACTGCCAATCATCAATACAATCGGCTGGTCAAACCACCATAGCAGTAAACCACCCAGTGCGAGCAACCCCATAAAACCGATAGTCATCCAACGCGTTGCGCGCAATGGGAACATGAGTGTTCGTATCAGCTGCCAATATTGTTGCAATACCAACGGCGCACTCATGTATTCATCTCCAGAAAAATATCTTCCAGACCTAAATACTCGACTTCAACTTGCGCTGAAAATTGTTGCGCAAGCCGCTCGGCACGCTCCGGCTCCCAAGCTTTAAACGTGAGCTGCGCGCGATTGCCGTGAATTTTTTGTGTGAGCAAATGCGGCAAATTAACACTCTCTGGAAATGGCGCATCTGCAACCAAACTGACACGCGCGACCGATTCTTTTAGCGCATCCAATTCACCTTGATACGAAAAGCTACCGTCGCGCAGCATCCACACCTGATTGGCGACGCGTTCCACATCGCTGACGATATGGGTAGAAAAAATCACGGTGCGATTTTCGTCAGCTGCAATATCCACTAATTGCTGCAAAAACTGTCGGCGCGCCAGAGGGTCAAGGCTCGCGACAGGTTCATCCAGAATGAGCAATTCCGGCTCGTGCGCAATCGCCAATAGAATCGATAATTTTTGCCGCTGCCCTACCGACATTTTTCCCGCGGGTGTAGACAATGGAATTAACCACTCATTGAGCAAACGGTTCACCAGCGCATCATTCCAATTACTGCGAAACGTTTTGAATAAGTTGAGATGCTCAACCACGGTAAGGCTCGGCAGCAACTCATCCTGCTGCGGGACAAAACCGATGCGCTGTTTGGTATCGCCAGCAATAGCCGTTGCATCCACGCCCCACAATTTGACCTGGCCGAACGAGGGAAAACCAAACCCCAAAATAGTATCCAGCAACGTAGTTTTGCCCGCGCCATTTTTACCGAGCAAAGCGATAACCTGGCCTGGATAAACATCGACATTAAGGCCATTAAGGATGCTGGTACCACCAATACCGCGCTGGAGGTGTTGTAATGAAATGGATGGGTTCATGGGAACGTCCTGTTTTTATCTATGTGTATCACTACACTAATACACAAAAATAAAAACAGCAACCCGGCCCATTAACAAAATACCAGTCTGAAAATAAAAAACGCCCGGACGTATCCGGGCGCAAAAGAGGGAATCGGTAACGGAATAACGGGCTCAGTGCGAGCCCGTCAGAATCAAGGGGCTAATCCATCCAAACCAATGACAGACAAAGGTGTGGTCAGGTTAGCACCATCGCGCGCGACGGCGGTGTACACCATGCCATTGGCGAAGGTGAGCGTGGCTTTGATCGCTTCAGTTTTGGTGCCGGTTGGGGTGATGATCACATCGTAATTACCTGCCCCGAGCGATACATAACCTGTTTCAGCCTGGAATGGCACATTGCTGAATGCGGGTGTTGCATTAGCGATAGAAGCACCTGCAGCCACCACATAGATGTCCACATTCCCCGCTAGAGTTGATGCATGCACCAAGCGCACTTTCGCCTCAGTCGCCACTTTGCGGTTGTTGTCAGTTAACAGCAGTGGCTTGATGTTCGCCAGCGCATCCACTGCCAACAAGGTGTACTCAGTGCCGTTCGCCAGAGGAACATTGGCATTGATAACAACCGGAGTGGTGGTGCCAGTGGGTACCACTTTGAAGTTGTAGGTAGCCGCAGGCAGGTTCAGATAGTTAGTGAATGACGGGAACGCCAGATTACTTACAGCAGGTGTTGCACCGTCATTCGCAATTACATCTACCGCTGGGGCATTGGCTGATGCATGCACTACACGCAACTTGGCACCGGCTGCTGCATCACTCAATACCGCTACGTTCGCACCATCCAGCACCGCCAATTGAATGGGCGATGAACCAGTACCTACGTTAGGCACAGCACCAATCAGCAGGTCTTTACCGCTGGTGAGCGCAACTGAACCGGAATCGAACACCACAGTGTTATTAGGCAGGGTCACACGGATGCGGTAAGTACCGGCTGGCACTTCCACAGGGCCCAGGGTTTCCTTGAAGGCGAAACTACCCAATGAGGTTGCATCAGAGATGGCATCGCCAGGAGCGGTCACATGGACTTTCACTTCAGGCGCAGCGGCAGCCAAATGCGCGACACGTACACGCACGTTGTTAGCATTGGCGAGCTTGCCCATATCGGTCAGGATCAAAGGCTCAATATTGGCAACCGAGTTGACTGCGATCACGTCGTAACGGGTATTGCGCTCCAGTGCCAGATCCACAGGGCCAATCACTACTGCATTGCCGGTGGGGATAATGCCTTCAACGGCAACGTTGTAGGTGTCAGCATCCAACTCCAGATAGCCAGTCGATTTTTGGTAATCAAGGCCGGAGGCCACGACAGCACCATCCACCCACAGGTTCACTTTGGGCGCGTCAGCAGAGGCGTGGAATACACGCACATGGGTTTTGTTGGGCGCAAGACCATCCAGACCAATAACGCCCAAAGCGGCAGTCAAGCCAGCACCGTCGCGGGCAATCGCGGTATAAACACCACCCGCTTCCAGCGCAACATCCACTTTGATGGCTTCGGTTTTGGTTCCGGCAGGTGCGATCACCACATCATAGTCACCTGCTGCCAGGCTGACATAACCAGTGCTCGCTTTGAAAGGAACTGCAGTGAACGCCGGTGTTGCATTGGCAATACCTGCACCCGGGGCAGTCACATAAATATCAACATTGCCCGCAAGGGTAGAGCCATGCACCAAACGCACTTTGGCTTCGGTAGCAACTGAGCGATTGTCATCGGTCAGCAATACCGGCTCGATAGTCGCCAATGAACCCATTGCAATCAGGGTATAGGCTGCACCATTGGCAAGTGGCACATCGGCATTGATCACCACCGGAGCAGCTGCTGCGTTAGGGGTCACTTTGAAGTTGTAAGTGGCCGCTGGCAGATTGATATAACCCGTTGATTCAGGGAATGCCAAATTGGCAATTGCAGGAGTTGCACCATTGTTCGCGGTCACATCAACCGCAGGTGCATCTGCAGAGTTGTGCACGACACGCAAATCAGCACCAGCGCTCTTGTCGCTGATCATTGCCACAGCATCACCATCCAGTACCGCCAGTTGGATGGGTGATGAACCAGTACCAACATTAGGCACCGCACCAACCAACAAGTCTTTACCCGCGGCAAGGGTTACAGTGCCGGAATCGAACACCACAGTGTTGTCTTCCAGAGTCACGCGGATTTGATAATCGCCCGCCGCTACTTCTACCGCACCCAGGGTTTCTTTAAATGCAAAAGTCCCAAGCGCTGCAGATGAAGCCAAGTCAGCACCGGGCGCAGTAACGAATACTTTTACCGCCGGTGCAGCTGCAGCCAAGTGCGCAACACGCACACGCACTTTGGTGTTATCGCTCAAACTGCCGGTATCGCTCAGCACCAGAGGTTCAATAGCGCTAACGCTGTTGACTGCGATCACGTCGTAATCTGTTTTACCCGCCAAGGACAAATTCACAGGGCCGATAACCACAGCATTACCGCCAGGGATAATGCCTTCCACAGCAACCTTGTAAGTACCTTCATCAAGCGTCAAATAACCAGTTGATTTTTGGTAATCCAACGCAGAAGCCACCACCGCGTCGTTCACCCACAAATTCACTTTGGGAGCATCGGGCGATGCATGGAACACGCGCACCATGGTTTTTTCCAACGGTGTCACGGTGACAGTTGCAGTCGCACTTTTTTTCTTGTCCGCAACACTGGTTGCAGTGACATGATAAGTACCGGCTGCTGCAGGTGCGGTGTAAACACCCGCTGAAGTCACACTACCGCCGTTAGCTTCAACCACCGACCAGGATACCGCTGTGTTTTTGGTGCCGGTCACACTGGCAGTGAAACTTTGAGTTGCACCCGCCTTTATGGTGGCGGTAGCGGGGTTGATCGAAATACTCACTTTATCTTTATCATCATCGCCACCACAGGCGACCATGAATATGCTTAGTAGCACGAGCAAAAAGCCTTTCATTAGCTTCATTTCCTTACCCTCCTACTGATCAACTCAGCAGCTTGTTAATGTGTTATCAAAGGGAATCCCTGCACTTGGTTTGCAAGTGCAGGGCAGCATTAGCGAGTTGATTTACGCGAGGGATTTTTTTAACGATCAATTTACAAACTAAAAATCCAGGAAAGTTGGCCAAATGTGAAAAAGTTCAAATGGAGTAGTAGCAGGAATGATCTGGCAGTTGAGGCAAAGCGTATTGACTATGAGCAAAAAGCTACATAAATCCTAACGGTAAGCGATAATGAGACTTCACATGACAACAACCAAGGCCGTGTCGATGAATGACTCTACCGCCCACAGCGATGCACCCAACTGGGGAGCACTCTTGGCACGCGTCGCCGAGAGCGATGACAAGGCGGCATTCCGTCAGATCTATCAATATTTTGCACCGCGCATTAAAGCCTACGCGGTCAATCAGGGTTTCAGCCAACATGCAGAAGCCCTGGTACAAGAAGTGATGACCAGTGTATGGCGTAACGCCGGAAAATATTCTGAATCGCTCGCGTCGGTTCCCACGTGGATTTTTACGATCACACGCAACCAACGCATCGACATGTTACGTAAATTAAATCGCACCCGCGCAGAAGTGGTGATCGAAACCGAAGAGTTGTGGCAAATTCCAACAGAAGATACCACCATTTGTTCGATCCAGAATTTATCGACTGAAAAGTTTGTGAAATCTGCCATTGCCCATTTACCGGAAGAGCAAATGATCGCGCTGCGCAAAGTGTATTACGAAGGTAAAACCCACGAGGAAGTGGCAGAGGAATTGAATATTCCTTTGGGTACAGTAAAAGGCCGTTTGCGCCTTTCTCTGCAGAAATTACGCGTTATGTTTGAGGCTAAAGAGATATGAGCGCTCATCATCCCGATGATATGACATTGATGAACTATGCTGCGGGCAGCTTGAGCTTACCGCAGGCATTGGCGGTGTCGGTACATCTTTGTTTTTGTCATGAATGCCGCGATCTGGTGAAAAATTTCAATCACTTGGGTGGCGCATTATTGGAAACCATCAAGCCTGCCAGCACCGAAGAGGATGCGTTTGATGCGCTCATGGCAACGCTTGAGCCGCATGACCATTCGCAAGCACCGAAACCCAAGCTGGAAGTGCAGGACGATGCCAGAATTACGCAGCACTATACCAATCCATTGCTACGCTACTTGCCTGCATCGTTACAGGATTTGCCCTGGCAACGCCAAACCAAAGAAATCAGCAAGTTCGATCTCACATCAATTATTAATGTGAAAGGTTTTCAGGTTGCGCTACAAAAAATCAGCGCCGGCGCAAAAGTTCCCACGCACACCCACAAAGGTTTTGAATACACCGTTATATTAAGCGGCAGCTTCTCCGATGAACTGGGCGTGTATTCCCAAGGCGATTTCATCGCCCGCGATGCCACCCACAAACACAGCCCCACCGCATTGCAAAATGAAGACTGCATTTGCTTAACCGTATTAAACGCACCACTGAAATTTACCGGCTGGTATCGGCTATTAAATCCGTTTATGGCGTGGAATTAAAAACACTTCGCAAATAAAAACGCCCGCATCTTTCGATGCAGGCGTTTTTGTTTAACCCAGTGAAAAGAGAAAGAAGAATTACTCTTCAGTCACTTCCGCTGCTGGTGCAGGAGCTGCGCCAGATTCTTCCGCCAAGGCTTCTTTGATAGAAAGCTTGATGCGGCCGCGTTGGTCTACATCCAAACATTTCACTTTAACAACCTGGCCTTCTTTCAAATAGTCGCTCACGCTGTTTACGCGCTCGTCGGCGATTTGAGAGATATGAACCAAGCCGTCTTTGCCCGGCAGGAAGTTAACAAATGCGCCGAAGTCTACGATGCGCACTACAGTGCCTTCGTAAATTGCACCAATTTCTGCTTCGGCAACAATGCCTTGTACGCGATAAATTGCAGCGTTTAATGCGTCGGTATTGTCAGCGTAAATCTTCACGGTACCGTCATCATCGATATCGATAGAAGAACCGGTTTCTTCGGTGATTGCACGGATAGTCGCGCCGCCTTTACCGATGATGTCGCGGATCTTGTCCGGATGAATCTTGATAGTTTCAAAACGCGGTGCATTTTCGCTAACCACATCGCGTGATTTCGCAAGCACTTTGTTCATCTCGCCGAGAATGTGCAAACGTGCGGCCAGAGCTTGCTCCAGTGCGATTTCCATAATCTCTTCGGTGATGCCTTCGATTTTGATATCCATTTGCAGTGCAGTTACACCGCTGGTGGTACCGGCTACTTTAAAGTCCATATCGCCCAGGTGATCTTCGTCGCCGAGAATGTCGGTCAATACCGCAAAACCGTTGGCTTCTTTCACCAAGCCCATCGCGATACCAGCAACCGGGGCTTTCAGCGGAACACCAGCATCCATCAGTGCCAATGAAGAACCACACACAGAAGCCATAGAGCTTGAACCGTTAGATTCGGTAATTTCACTCACTACACGCAGGGTGTAAGGGAAATCTGACTCTGCAGGAAGAACGGCGGCAACACCGCGACGCGCCAAACGGCCGTGACCAATTTCGCGACGGCCAGTTGCCCCCATGCGACCACATTCGCCTACCGAGAAAGGTGGGAAGTTGTAGTGCAACAGGAAGGAATCTTTTTTGGTGCCTTCGAGGAAGTCGATGATTTGTGCATCGCGCGCGTTACCCAGGGTCGCCACAACCAATGCTTGTGTTTCACCGCGAGTGAACAGTGCAGAGCCGTGGGCTTTGCCCAGTACGCCCACTTCTACTTGAATTGGACGAACGGTTTTGTTGTCGCGACCATCGATACGTGGCTCGCCCGCTACGATACGTGAGCGCACCAAACGGTATTCCACCATGCCGAATTCAGCTTTGACCTCATCAGCAGAGAAGCCGGTCGCTTCGGTTGCCAACTCTTCAACAGCCTGGGAACGCAATTCGCCTAAACGGTCATAACGCTTGGCTTTGTCGGTAATGCGATAAGCCATGCCGATTGAATCGCCAAAGTTTTTCACCAATGCATCGGTCAGAGCGGTGTTTGGCGCTGGTGGCTGCCAATCCCAACGCGGCTTTCCTGCATCGCGCGCCAACTCTGCACACGCCTGCACAACAGCTTGTAACTCCTGGTGAGCATAGAGAACGGCACCGAGCATAATGTCTTCCGGCAATTCTTTTGCTTCGGATTCCACCATCAATACTGCGTCTTTGGTACCCGCTACTACCATGTCCAACTCAGAGGTTTCGAGTTGCTTGAAGCTTGGGTTGAGGATGTAACCTTCATCCTGGGTGTACCCCACACGCGCAGCACCAATCGGGCCATTAAACGGGATGCCGGAAATCGCCAGCGCTGCTGAAGTACCAATCATAGAAACGATATCGGGATCATATTGTTTGTCGGTGGATACAACCGTACAAACCACTTGCACTTCATTAAGGAAACCTTCGGGGAACAATGGACGGATTGGACGATCGATCAAACGCGAGGTCAGGGTTTCTTTTTCGGAGGGACGGCCTTCACGCTTCAAATATCCGCCAGGAATACGGCCAGCGGCATAACTTTTCTCTTGATAATGCACAGACAGTGGGAAGAAATCTTGGCCTGGTGATGCTTGTTTTGCACCTACAACGGTACAAAGTACAGACACTTCACCCATGGTTGCCAGTACTGCACCGGTCGCTTGACGTGCGATACGGCCAGTTTCGAGGGTTACGGTTTGGTTGCCGTATTGGAACTTTTTAATAATCGGATTCACTCTTTTATCCTTTGTTTTCACTAAAAATCAATTGCGTTAATTGTTACGCGTCTTAAGTTTGCTTTTTCATCATCACAATAAAAATAAAACAACCTGTGCATCCTGCAGCTGCGCCAATCACCTTCTCACCAGCGCGTCTCCATTTACTACTTTTCATCTCGGAACATCAGGTTACAAAATAAAAGTGCCCGCAGAGCGGGCACTGGACAAACTTAACGGCGCAGACCTAATTTTTGAATCAGGGCAACGTAACGAGAAGAGTCTTTACCTTTCAGGTAGTCCAACAATTTACGACGGGAGTTAACCATGCGGATCAAACCGCGACGTGAATGGTGGTCTGCCTTGTGGTCAGCGAAGTGGCCTTGCAGTTTGTTGATGTTTACAGTCAACAGAGCTACCTGGACTTCAGGTGAACCAGTGTCACCTTCTGCTTGTTGATACTCTTTAACGATTGCCGCTTTTTCTTGAGCACTCAGTGCCATGATGTTTTCCTCATTAATATGCGATTCAATTACAGCCCGCCCGTGCATATTTACAGGAGGGTTGTTGCGGTGATTATCCATTCCATAAAAAATGGATGTCATCCGCGGCTTTTTATCGATGGGCAATGCCGTATCGATAAATCCTTATCCAACCTAAACCTCGTTTGCCGAGCGGTTGGCCAAAATTCGTTTGGGGGCAACACCACCTTCACCGGTGATGCTACCCAACCCGAGAAACACGCGGGGTGATTGTTCGGTTTCTGCACAAAAGACGCGCACAATAGCACCTTGCTCGCCAAATCGGTAGACCTTGGAGACCATTACCGGATTCCCCAAGCGAAAGTAATAGGCACTATTTGCAGGAAGCTCAATCGCGGGAAGGCTGGCGACAGGCGCATCAGCACTGAGCAGGTGGCTATCCAAAACAGCAAAGCCCGCATCATCACCTTTGGCTTCTTGTTCCGCAGCGAAGCGCGCTTCCAATTCTTCCAAGGTGACGCATTGGGATTCAGTGAATAGCCCCGCTTGAGAGCGATGCAAGGTTTTCACATGGGCTCCGCACCCCAGAGCCTCACCCAAATCTACCGCAATCGAGCGAATGTAGGTGCCTTTGGTGCAAAGGATATCCAGCTCAACTTCAGCCGCCTCACCTGCACGAAATGCCAGAATGTCCATTTTGTGGATAGTGACCGGGCGAGGCGCGCGTTCCACTTCAACTCCCTGGCGCGCCATTTTATACAGCGGTTGGCCATTGAGTTTCAGCGCAGAATACATGGGAGGCACTTGTAAAATATCGCCGCGCAGGGGTTTTAGTGCAGCCTCTACTTGGGCAAGTGTAATACCTGCAGTGGACTTTTGTTCGATGATCTCACCATCAGCATCACAAGTATCAGTGGTGACACCCAAGCGAATACAGGTGCGATAGCCTTTATCGGCATCCAGCAAAAACTGCGAAAATTTGGTCGCTTCACCAAAACACAGAGGCAACACACCGGTTGCCAAGGGATCAAGCGCGCCGGTATGTCCGGCTTTTTCCACAAAAAACAATCGCTTGGCTCGCTGCAAGGCATGATTAGACGTCATACCAGCAGGTTTATGCAGCAACAACACGCCATCAACAGGACGGCCTTTTCTACGTGCCATCCGCTTACTCGCCCTTATCGTTTGATGATGGGGAAACGCCATCTGATGAAGGCTCATCATCATGCTGATGCAGGCTATCTTCTTTCATCGCGCGATCAATCAGGGATGACAAAACCTGTCCCTTGATTGACGTTTTGTCATAAATAAATTGCAACTTGGGCACAGTACGCATACTCAACTCTTTTGCGAGAAAGGTTCGTAAGAAGCCGCTCGCTTTGTTGAGGATAGCTGCCGCCTCTAGGCTTTCTTTTTCATCATCGCGACCAACAAAGGTCACATAGACCTTGGCAAAAGCCATATCACGAGTGACAGTCACCTCATTGATATTGACCATACCAATACGCGGATCGCGGATTTCAGCCGGAATCACTTGCGCCAACAAACGCTGGATTGCATCGGATACGCGGTCTGAACGGGTAAATTCTCTTGGCATTCGCCATTAACCTCAGTAGTAAAAATCCCCTCCGACCTCCCCTTTTTCAAAAAGGAGGAGTTAATTTCTCTCCTTTGAAAAAGGAGGGTTAGGGAGGATTTAAAAATAACAAAGCCCCACCCCCTCGCAGGGGTGGGGCGCAGGTACTGCCTCATGCATTAAAGCTGACGGGCAACCTCTTTCACTTCGTAAACTTCGATCTGATCACCGACTTTCACGTCGTAGTTCTTCACACCAATACCGCACTCGAAGCCATTGCGCACTTCAGCAACGTCATCTTTAAAGCGGCGCAGCGATTCCAATTCGCCGGTGAAAATCACTACATTGTCGCGCAATACACGGATTGGCTTATTGCGGTACACGGTACCCTCAACCACCATACATCCCGCCACTTGGCCAAATTTGGGCGAGTTGAATACTTCGCGTACGTTGGCAATACCAACAATGGTCTCCACACGCTCAGGATCAAGCATACCGCTCAGGGCAGCTTTCACTTCGTCTAGCAATTGGTAAATGATGCTGTAGTAGCGAATATCCACGCCTTCGGTCTCTGCCAAGCGACGGGTAGCACCATCTGCACGCACATTAAAGCCCACGATGATGGCACCTGAGGTAATCGCCAGGTTCACATCGTTTTCAGTGATTCCACCAATACCGGAAGAAATGACATTCACTTGTACTTCTTCGTTACCGATATCCGCCAACGATGCCTGGATAGCTTCGAGAGAACCACGTACGTCTGCTTTCACGACAACAGTCAGTGTCTTCTTCTGGCCAGCTTCCATGTTGGAGAACATATTCTCCAGCTTGGCAGCCTGGAAGCGCGCAAGTTTCTCTTTACGCTCTTTCTCGGCACGGAATGCAGCCACTTCACGCGCTTTGCGCTCGTCATCCAGCACCACGAAATCATCACCAGCGCTCGGCGGAGTATCCAGACCCAAAATTTCAACTGGAGTCGATGGACCAGCCTCTTTCACTTGTTCGCCACGCTCGTTCATCATGGCGCGAACACGCCCATAACTCTGACCTGCGAGCAACAAATCACCTTGCTTCAAAGTGCCTTGTTGTACCAACACTGTCGCAACAGTACCGCGGCCTTTATCGACGCGCGATTCAATCACCACACCTTTAGCGGCTGCATTAGTAACCGCCGTTAACTCCAATACTTCTGCTTGCAAGGAAATAGCTTCCAGCAGCTCGTCGATCCCTTGACCAGTATGGGCAGATACCTGAATAAATTGGGTATCGCCACCGTAGTTTTCCGGGATAACACCTTTAACAACCAATTCATTGGTTACACGATCAGGATCAGCCGATGGCTTATCGCACTTGTTGATCGCTACCACGATAGGCACATTTGCAGCGCGGGCGTGAAGGATTGCTTCTTCAGTTTGCGGCATCACACCGTCATCTGCGGCCACTACCAGAATAACCACGTCAGTCGCCTTGGCACCACGGGCACGCATTGCGGTAAACGCGGCGTGACCTGGAGTATCCAGGAAGGTGATTTCACCACGTGAAGTTGATACGCGATAAGCACCGATATGCTGGGTAATACCGCCCGCTTCACCTGCTGCCACTTTGGCTTCGCGGATGTAATCAAGCAGTGAGGTCTTACCATGGTCAACGTGACCCATTACGGTTACCACTGGCGCACGCGTCGTTAACTCACCTTCAGTCTCCAGCGATTTTTCCAATGCATGCTCAATATCGTTTTCACTAACAAGATTGGCTTTGTGGCCCAATTCTTCCACGATCAATACCGCAGTATCCTGATCGATAGACTCGTTCATAGAAGCCATCACGCCCATTTTCATCAGGCGTTTGATCAGCTCGTTTACTTTGATGGTAAGCCGTTGCGCCAACTCGGTAACAGGGATCATTTCCGGCACATCAACTTCATGCACGATTTGCGTTGTCGGCTTTTTGAAGGCGTGCTTGTTGGTCTTTTTATGATGCGCGCGAATGTGACTACGACGTGCTAATACATCACTGTCTTCACCGTCATCACCAACAAAATCCAGCAGATCAATTTTTGCTGCTTTTTTCGGGGTTGCTGCACCTTTCTTAACAGGCTTGCCTGCACCGCGCTTACCACCGCCCTCTTCATCGAAATCATCATCACGGTTATGGTGGTGTTTCTTGTGCCCATGACCATGACGCGTATCTTCTTTTTCTGCCGGTGGAGCAATTACCGCGACTGCCGGCTTAGCACCTTTGTTCGCACCACCTGCACCACGATTGTCTGGTTTGGTGTTTTTAGCGGGAGCCTGATTGGCAGGTTTATCAGCAGGCTTTTCCGTGCGCGCAGAATTACGACGATTATCATCAGCCTCACGCTTGGCTTCTTCACGTGCCTTTATCTCAGCAAGACGTGCAGCCTCTTCGGCCTGACGACGCTCAATTGCTGCGCGACGCTTCTCTTCAATACCATCAGTAAAGGAAATACGGTGTGAAGGTGCTTCTGTAGATGGCGTATCCACAGCTTCAGGCTCAGCGGCGACGGCTTCAGAAACCTCAACCTCGACAGGCTCTGGCACTGGCGCAGGCGCAACCTCAGCAACAACTGCTGGCTCAGGAGCCACTTCAATTTCCGGTTCAGACTCAACCACAACAGCGGATTCTGCCACTTCATCCTCGCGTTTGATGTAAGTGCGCTTTTTGCGCACTTCAACATTCACGGTTTTCTTTGCATTACCTGTACCGGTTTTGATGGTGGTAGTGGTTTTGCGCTGCAAAGTAATTTTTTTAGGTTCCAGAGCCGCTTCACCATGACTGCTCTTTAAAAAATTCAACAGGCGTTGCTTCTCATCATCAGAAACTTTTGCCTCGGCATTCTTGTGTTGCAAACCAGCTTCCTGCATCTGCTTGAGCAAACGCTCGACCGGTGCACCTATCGACTTGGCGAGTTCGTTAACGGTTACTTCTGCCATTGTTTTTCCTCAGGGATTGTTCGTTGCCTACTGGGTTTCGCTTGTGGCTCACACTCAGGCAAACCAGGGCTCGCGCGCTTTCATAATCAGTGCGGCGGCACGAGTCGCATCAACACCTTCAATATCCACCAATTCATCAATGGATTGCTCTGCCAAGTCTTCCATGGTGACAATTCCACGGCGCGCCAATTCAGCGGCCAGCACACCGTCCATGCCTTCCATACCTAACAAATCTTCCGCTGGCGCTACACCTTCAATTCGCTCTTCGGAAGCCAGTGCTTGCGTTAACAGCGCATCTTTTGCACGTGCACGCAATTCTTCCGCGATGTCTTCATCAAAACCATCAATTGCCAACATTTCTTCAAGTGGAACGTAAGCAACTTCTTCAAGCGTAGTGAAACCTTCTTCTACGAGAACACCTGCGATATCTTCATCGACATCCAGTGCGCTCATGAACATATTGATGTAACTGCCTGATTCCGCTTCTTGTTTCGCTTGCCAATCAGCAATGCTCATCACATTAATGTTCCAGCCAGTCAATTCACATGCAAGACGCACGTTTTGACCGCCGCGACCAATTGCCATCGCCAGATTTTCTTCATTCACCGCCAAGTCCATTGAATTGGCATCTTCATCAACCACAATGGATTCAATTTCAGCAGGAGACATTGCATTGATCACGAATTGCGCCGGGTTATCATCCCACAACACAATATCTACGCGCTCACCGCCCAATTCGTTCGATACCGCCTGAACACGCGAACCGCGCATTCCAACGCAAGCACCAACCGGATCAATGCGGCCGTCATTCGTTTTTACTGCAATTTTTGCACGTAACCCAGGGTCGCGCGCAGCGCCTTTGATTTCGATAACTTCTTCAGCAATTTCTGGCACTTCAATTTTGAACAGCTCCACCAACATCTGTGGATTGGAGCGGCTCAGCAATAATTGTGGGCCGCGCGCTTCAGTGCGCACTTCCAACAACAAAGCACGAATGCGGTCACCCATACGGAAAATTTCGCGACCAATTAATTGATCCCGTGGCAACACACCTTCTGCGTTATTACCCAAGTCAACAATAATGCTGTCACGGGTTACTTTTTTCACAGTACCACTGATCAAATCACCCATGCGGTCACGGTATTCATCAACCATTTGCGCACGTTCAGCTTCACGTACTTTTTGCACAATAACTTGCTTTGCAGTTTGCGCAGCGATACGACCAAATTCTGCGTTCTCAATTTTTTCGCGATAAATGTCGCCTACTTTTAATGAAGCATCTTTATCGCGTGCTTCATCTAAATACAGCTGGGTGCCCAGCTCGGCCATCACATCGTCAGCAACCAACTCCCAGCTGCGATAAGTTTCGTAATCGCCAGTAGCGCGATTAATGTTAACTTCTATCGTTGAGTCCTCATCGAAACGCTTTTTGGTAGCAGTAGCAAGTGCAGTTTCAATCGCCTGGAAAATTAATTCCTTATCAACGCCTTTTTCATTGGATACCGCATCAGCGACCAGCAAAATTTCTTTGTTCATTGGTTTGCCTCTGTTAACTCCTCAAGCTAGCGCAACAAATAAGTGCTCTAGATAATTACGTTTTCCATCTCACGTTTTACACATTCGTTTAAAAAACAAGCTGCCTTTAAACGCTTAGTCTTTGTCACTTAAATTGTGTGCGCGCATCAATTCTTCGTAGCGCGGCTCTACATTGGCTCTATCAATAACATCGATAGACACCTGTACTTCCTGATTATCCACTTGCAAAAACACATCGCCATTTTCAACTTTAGTGATAACGCCTTTAAAGCGGCGACGGCCATCACGTACAATACGCAAACGCACACTGATTGTTTCACCTACATAACGCGCGTAATGCGCTTCTGTATAAAGGGGACGATCCAGCCCTGGAGATGAAACCTCCAAGGTATATTCACCATCAATCGGATCTTCTACATCAAACACACTACTAACCTGACGACTGACACGCTCGCAATCATCAAGTGACACGCCGTTGGCTGCATCAATAAAAATTCGCACAGTGGTGTAACGCCCCTGTGTCAAATATTCCACCCCCCAAAGTTCACATCCCAGAGATGAGACAACAGGAGCGATAAGGTTTTCTAACAATTCTTGCTTGGAAGCCATGCTTTGGTCCGCATTCAGATCAAGCGCTGCAAAAAGCGGCAGCCCAGAAAACAAAAATGGGCACAAGGCCCATTCGAACGTTTACAGTTGTCATCGCGCAGGCCTGCACGATGGAGGGTTAATGCCGACAACCACCAACCCCGAAAACAACAAATACAAAAAAGCCCCATAAAGGGGCTTCTCGACTTGAGTTTGCCTCATGGAGAAGCAAACTCAATACTTCTTGGTTCTGGCGAGAGCCGGGAAATCCCTTTTTCTCTACCTGTTTCTTGTTTAAGAAAACAACAAGAAGCAAAGAATTTGGTTGCGGGGGCTGGATTTGAACCAACGACCTTCGGGTTATGAGCCCGACGAGCTACCAAGCTGCTCCACCCCGCGACTGAAACTCAAACTTGCCAACTGCTCAAGTGAGGCCGCGAATTATAGGGAGCGATATTGGTGCGGTCAAGGAAAATAGCCATTAAAGTCGGATATTTCTCAGGCTGGCAGTTTAATTGATCGATACGAGCAAAAAGCCAACACTGCAACAATCACCACACCATAAAACAGCAAAGTGACCATTAGATGAACCTTACACTGTTTTATTCAGGAAGCTCCCAATACCGGTATCAGAACCCAGCACACCAATTTCAATCAAGCGTCTATTCAAGTCGATATTGCGACGGGCACCTTCATTAAAAAACTCTGCCCGCGCTTGCCGCTGATCCAGTAGGCGCTGCTCTGTTTCGAACCGCTCCTGATCCGCCTGCAAACGAGCCTCTTCCTCTTCGATACGCTGTTTCTCGCGCTCACGCTCGTCACGAGCACGCACCTCAGCATCGCTCGCCTCACGGGAAGTGGCTTGCTGCGTGGCACTATCGCTCTGACCGCTCTGACCACTTTCGCGCAGCTCATCGCTACCGGCAATTTCTTCGCGGCGCTGCTCCGCCTCTGCTGACTTCAACTCGGCCAATTCAGTACGCGCCTGCAGCTCCATTTGCGCCGCCAACGCTGCCACACGACCATCTTGCGAAGATGGCTCGGCGGGCGCATTCGCCGCACGACGCAATTGCTGAGCCTTGCGCAAGGTAGCTTCGGGGTCACCGGGGATGGGGCTGGTATCAATCTGAACCTCGCCACCGACAGCGTAGCTGACACCATCCGGACCGCGCACAAACGAATAAGTTGGACTACTGCCATACTGGCCAGCAACAGCAGCATGGGCTTGCTCATGCGCCCTCACCTCACGATCACGCGCAGCGAGCACTTCGATTTGGTCACGCTCCGCCTGCTGGCGCTCTTGCTCCGCTCTATTTTTTGCTGCAGCTTCGCGAGCCGCCGGGTCATCACCGTTATTACGAGCACCGCGCTCGACACGGTCACGCTCCACATCATCATTAGGGCGCTCATCAGGAAAGCGGCGATTAAGTGCGCGCCCTGATTCCGCGAGCTGCTCGGCCGGGCGAAAAGTAGATGACTTCAGATCAGTGGTTTCCTGACTAACAGGTGCACGACCCACAGGCGCAAAAGGCGCAACAGTGTTGGCGTAGTTAGACTGGATATTATTGATCACTCAACTCACCTCCCGATTAGGCCTGATGTATCAGGCCCGCACATCCAACAAGGTACCGATGGCTTCATCGGCGGCTTTAACTACCTTGGCTGAACTGTCAAATAACTGGCTTTGCACTTTGATATTGATCAGCGGCTCAGCAACATCGTTCGCTTGCGGGTTATCGCGCTGGGTAGTACCTGCCTGAGCAATTTGCTGGGCAGATTGCAGCATGGATGACTGGCTTTTTTGCATGCCAATCAAACCTTGATTAACGACAGAACCTACGTCCATCAGCATACCCTCTCGGTTAGTAGTACGTGGATTGGGGGCGCGGGAAAAACCTATCAGAAAGACTTCCCCACTGTTATTAACAGTTTACGCCGCAATGCGCTTAAAAAACAGGCGAATTTGCCATGCAAAATAGGGATTTTAAGACGAGTTAGCTTTAAAAAGTGCAGTGATATAACCGGGGACTATTCCAGCTGATCAACCAACCCAAGTGCCTGTTGGTGATGGGATATATAACTGGCCTGCTCGAATACGCTCTGCGCCGTTAACTGCAAACTGCTGCGCACCGGCAACCCTGCAGCTTGAAGCGCGCGACCACTCCAGGTGTTGCAATTACTAAACACACTGTAATGGCCGCTCGCTCGATAAAAATGCCCCGCATCTTCAACATAGGCCTGCAGGGGAATAGGCTGCCCGGACTCATCCAGCGCAAACGACTCATCCAGATAACGAAGCAAGTTGCGCATACCTTTGTCACTGATTGCGATAGCCACACGCGTCTCTTCCGGAATGGATGCGAAAGGCGATTGCATGTAAGTAATCACCTGCAACGCTGAATGGCTGGAGGCGATTAAGGCTTTGGTTGCTGCACCGACCGATTTACTTTTCCCAGTGAAATAATTGCCATCGCCCCAACCGATGCGGATATAACGCTGCCCCAACGCCTCTGCTTTTAAGTGCTTACTGTAAAGCGCAGCGGTATTTGCATCGATCAAAATACTGGTGTGCCATTCGCGATAAACAAAATGAATAATGTGTTCCGTATTGGCGACAGGTATTTTTTGCTTTGCAGGTACAGATGTGCAACTTGCTATTAAAAACAGCAAGGCAGACAACACGCTTAATCGCAACGCGCGCGCAATACATGCAATAGCAAAAACAGGCATCATGATGAAAATAATTGAGAGAGCGATTCAGGTATAAATTCGGCAGCCACCGCTTCGGGTTTCGCATCGGCCAACCAGGGAATGACACCTAAACAGGGGGCGGGAATGCGCGTAGCCAAACTCTGGATATTTTCATGCAACACCGGCATATCGGCATCAATACAATTGGCGACCCAACCAGCTAACAACAAACCATCGTTACGAATGGCCTCCACAGTGAGCAGCGCGTGATTGATGCCCCCCAATCGCACACCGACAACCAAAATAACCGGAACGCGCAATAACTTGGCCACATCAGCCAGCGTCTCTTGCGGGTTTAACGGTACGCGCCAGCCACCCGCACCTTCTATTAGCGTGAAATCGGCCTGCCCCAAACTGCCGCGACAAAAACCCGCTAACCGATCTGCCGATAAAATGCGCTTTTCTTGCTGTGCTGCGATATGCGGAGCTATGGCGGCTTGCAGCGCGATAGGATTAATTTGCTCATAGGCTAGTGGCACCGTCATCACCGACTGCAACAACAAGGCATCATCATTGCGTAAACCCGCGTCGGTTTTTTCGCAACCCGCCGCAACCGGTTTTAATGCAGCGGTACTAAGCCCATTGTTTTTTGCAGCGACCAACAAACCGGCAGCGATGAGTGTTTTGCCAACGTTAGTGTCAGTTCCCGTGATGAAAAATGTTTTTTTAGCCATAAACTCTGTGCGCCGTTAAATGTTGTGTGCCGTTAAATAAATAACATCGTAAGTCGCGGGCAATCCTTGCGGGGTGCGGAAAGCCTCGTAAGCATTTTTGAACGCGAGTAAGCGCGCACGCCCGGTAAGTCCCTCGGGCTTTCCTGTGTTGATATTGTGCGCCCCCAGGGATTTTAATTCACGCGTAAAATCGTTGAGCTGGGCATAATAAAGTGTGCGATTTTCCTGTTGCAGTTTGTCAGTAACCAGTCGCGCTTGCTCTACTGCTGCGACAATATTTTCACACGACTGGAAACGATTTACATGAACGTAATTATCCACCTTTTGCCACGCCATTTTTAATTCATGCAATGTATCCGGCCCGAGCGTTGCTATGCACAATTGCCCGCCCGGTTTAAGCACGCGCGCAAGCTCACAAAACAACTGTGGCAAATTATTGCACCACTGAATGGCGAGGCTGGAAAAAATAACGTCCACACTGTTATCCGCCAGCGGTAAATATTCTGCATCGGCACAAAGCCACTGCGCATCCACATGCTGTGTAGATGCGTAGCGCAACATACCTTCCGCAATATCCAACCCGATCACTTGCGCATGCGGATAACGATACACTATGTGCTGCGTAAAAAATCCGGTACCCGACCCAAGATCCAATACCACAGACTGTTCAGGCAACGCAGGAGGTAATCGCTCCAACAAAACCGCACCAATATCGCGTTGCAGTTGTGCAACCGAATCATAGGTTTGTGCTGCACGGCTAAACGATTGGGCAACCTTTTTTTTATCAAGATCGCCACTAGCTGCATGTTGCTGTAAAAATTTTCCGATGCAATCTACCACCTGTTGCGGTTGACTCCAGTGCACTGCATGGGCGGTATTGTCCAGCACAACAATATCCTGTTGCGGATTTATGTCTTTTATTGCGGCGGCGGCTGCGATCGGAACCAAGGCATCCTTTTCAGCAAACAGATGCAAACAAGGTTGGCGTAATTGCGCCAAAATTTCACGATTATCCAACACCGATAATAACTGTAATGCTTGCAACCAAGCAGGTGAAATGACACCCGTCTCCATGCGACGCAATTGTTTCAGCAAGACTCGTTCATTTGCATCGCCTTGCGCCAGCAAGCCACCAAATAATTTCAACGTAGCTTGCGGGTCTTGCTCAAAACTTTGGTTGAATTGGCGATTGATCGCGCGCGGCATCGCTGTTGGATAATCAATTGATGCAACAAATTTTGCATTCGCCGCCAAGGTAATCACGGCATCGATGCGCTCGGGAAAACGCGCGGCCAATTGCACCGCAAGCATGCCGCCGAGCGACCAACCCATAACCACTGATTTTTCAGGCAATTGCGCTGCAAGCGCGTCAAGCACCACATCAAGAGAAAATTCAGGCAATGCAGCAGCTGAGCCAAAACCCGGTAGATCAATTACTGTGACTGCAGCAATAGATCGCAAGGGCTCCAACACCGGCTGCCAGGTGCGGCTGTCGCAACCCCAACCGTGGATAAGCACCAGATTAATCATGCGCAACCTCGCGCCCCACCGCATCGATAACATCGGCTAACACTGCCAACAATTGATCGACCTGCTCGATGGCGTGTTGCGCTGAAAAAGTAATACGCAAACGCGAACTGCCAACTGGCACCGTTGGTGGGCGAATCGCAACAATTAAAATGCCGCGCTCAGCCAGCTTCTGTGAAATCAACAATGCTTTGGCTTCATCGCCAATCACAATCGGTTGGATGGGCGAAAATGAATCCATTAATTGCAAACCCAGCGCCGCCGCTCCTTTACGAAAATGCGCAATCAGTTGTGCAAGGTGTTCACGTCGCCAGTGTTCATGCTGGATGATGCGCAAACTCGCACGTGTTGCTGCAGCAACTGCCGGAGGCATCGCGGTGGTATAAATGTAGGGCCGCGCAAATTGAATGAGCGTTTCAATTAAAATTTCGCTGCCCGCGATAAAAGCACCAAAACTGCCTGCAGCTTTACCGAGTGTGCCCATCAAAATAGGCAGTTGCTCTTGCGTCAAACCGAAATGCTCTGCACTGCCCGCACCGGTTTTTCCTAGGCAGCCAAAACCATGCGCATCATCCACCATGAGCCAGGCGTTATTTTTTTGCGCCAGCGCAGCAAGCTCCGGCAAGGGCGCGCAATCGCCATCCATACTGAACACACCGTCCACGACAATCAATTTTCTCGCCGCGTCAGTTTTATCCAACCGGTTTTGCAAATTATCCACATCATTGTGCAAAAAACGCTGGAAGCGCGCGCCGCTTAACAAGCCTGCATCTAACAAACTGGCGTGATTCAAACGGTCTTCAAATATTGCATCGCCCTGTCCAACCAATGCAGTAATTGCGCCCACATTAGCCATATAGCCAGTGGAAAATAATAAAGCGCGCTCGCGGCCGGTAAATGCGGCCAGCTCTTCCTCTAGTGCATGATGTTCACTGGAATGCCCCGCAACCAAATGCGATGCCCCACTGCCTACACCGAATGTTTGCGCCGATGCTTGCAATGCGGAAATGACATCGGGGTGATTCGCCAAGCCTAAATAATCGTTACTGCAAAACGCGAGATAAGGTTTACCGTCAACGATGACCTGAGGCGTTTGTGGTGACTGCAACAATTTGCGTGCGCGGTACAAATGCGCTGAACGACGTTCAGCAAGGGCAGGAGCGAGTGTTTGATCTATGTTCACAGAAGTAACCACAAGAAAATTATCGGCGCGAAATAATCGCTGCGATAAACAAAAAATTAGGGATTCAACACCAGCACACCAAAAGCGTCCGGCACATGGAAATTAGCGATGCGGGTATGCGTAGGAAAAGCAGCGAGATATTGCCGCGGATTATTGCCCTCCAAACGATAAAGCCCAATCGGCAATTGCGCTCCCGTGACTAACGCTCGTGTAATGTCGGGAGCGCGGATTACCATTTCAATCACTACCGTTTTATGTAATGTATTTTGCGTTGCTGCAACACTCACACTGGATGACCAGGAAGACTCATGTGATTTGCGACGGCGATCTACCCACAGATCCATGAAATGCCCAAAAGGTCCGACTTCTATTTCGGCATATTCGTAAGGGTTAGCAGAGTCAGGCGCGATAAAAATTTCTACACAATCTTCGTCATACAACTTGTTGCGTTCCTGCTCAACCGGAAAATCAAGATCGGTATTGCGCAGCGCAGCATTTTCCAATTCCCACAATAAATAAAGCGCGTCTTGCGACCAGAGTGCGCGCACTTGTGTTGGGGTTGCTGTGGCACGGCCTTGCCAATCAGTATTGAATTTCAGGGGTGTTGCGGCTGCCCAAACAGAATCAATTTCACCATCGACTACCAGTGACTGCTTGAGTTGCGCAGCATTGAGCCGGGCATTTTCATCGCGCACAGGGTTCGCGATAGTTTCATGTGTGGTGGATTGTTTAACGGATAATGAGTTATCGACTTGAGCGCAGCCTGTTGCAAAAAAGATAAACGCCAGCGCGATAAAAAATCGCACTGGCGTTAACCCTTGCACAGCAAACAACCAATACATTATGGCGGTGTGTTATTTGGAGGCGTTGTAAAACAGGGAGTCCATTGCAGCTTCTTGCAGCTTGTTCACAATCGCTGCTTCCTGTTCGCTTTCATCTTCATGCACTTCATAAGCTTCAGGCTTGATACCGAGCTTGTTGAATAACTGCATGTCTTTGTTGGCTTCAGGGTTGGGCGTGGTCAGTAATTTTTCGCCGTAGAAAATAGAGTTGGCACCGGCAAGAAATGCCATAGCCTGGGTTTGCTCATTCATTTGCTCGCGCCCGGCCGATAAACGCACGTGGGATTTAGGCATTAAAATACGCGCTACGGCGATGGTGCGGATAAATTCAAATGGATCGAGATCGGCTTCGCTTTCCAGCGGCGTGCCGCCTACTTTAACCAGCATATTGATCGGCACCGATTCAGGATGCTCGGACATGTTCGCCAATTGCTGCAATAAACCGGCGCGGTCAGATTCTTCTTCGCCCATCCCGACAATTCCGCCACAGCAGACTTTCATGCCTGCTTTGCGCACATTGGCAAGCGTTTCCAATCGGTCTTGATAGGTGCGCGTGGTGATGATTTCACCGTAGTACTCAGGTGATGTATCCAGATTGTGGTTGTAGTAATCCAAGCCAGCGCTGGCCAATTCTTGCGCCTGATTTTCATCGAGCATGCCGAGCGTCATACAGGTTTCGAGCCCCAGCGCTTTTACGCCTTTAACCATAGTGGTGACGTAAGGCATATCACGATTTTTAGGTGAGCGCCAGGCCGCACCCATGCAAAAACGGGTAGCACCCGAGGCTTTTGCCGCTTTGGCTTCCTCGATGACCTTTTCCACCGCCATCAGTTTTTCGCGCTCAAGTCCGGTGTCGTAACGGGCAGACTGTGGACAGTAGGCACAATCTTCCGGGCAGGCTCCGGTTTTAATAGAACAGAGCGTACTGACTTGCACCTCATTGGGATTGAAGTAGGCGCGATGCACTGATTGCGCCTGAAACATCAGGTCGCTGAATGGCATAGCAAACAAATCGAGGATTTCGGCGCGAGTCCAATCGTGACGGATAGTAGGGGCAAAGCTGGCGTTCATAAAAAGTCCATATAGACGAAAACAGATGGCCTCATCTTAACCGAGCAAACGTCGCTGTCAACCAAAAAGCCTCTCGCAGGTTTACTGCGGAACGCTTCAGGCCGATTTCGCCGCTTTGACAAGCAGTGCCCGGTTATTGAAAATGCCCTTCAAAGGACTCGCACCGCTTTATTGATAAGGATTTTTATGCCTCACCCGATCAATCCGCTTGCTTTGCTATCTTCGCCTTTCGCTCTTGCTACCACACTGGCCAACCGGCTGCTGCCTGCACCCTGCTTGTTGTGCGGTTTGGCTAATGCAAGACACCCGCTGCTATGCCCTGAGTGCGCCCATGCCCTGCCATACCAATCTCACCAGCCTTATTTGTGTGGATGCTGTGCCCTGTCGATGGCTAGCGATGCACCCTTATGCGGTAAATGCTTGCGCTACCCACCCGCATTCACACGCTCCTGCATTCCGTTTACCTACGATTACCCCTTTGATTTTTTAATCCAGCAGTTCAAATACCGTCGCCAGTTAAGCAGCGGAAAAGTGTTAGCAAGGCTATTGGCTGAGCACTGCAAGCATGAGCGCCCGGATTTTCTGGTACCGGTTCCCATGCATTGGCGCAAGCGCTGGCAACGCGGCTTTAACCAAAGCGAGCTACTCGCTTATTGGTCTGGCAAACAACTGGGGATTCCGGTTTTAGCGGCTGCAACCCAGACTCGCCATCACCATTCGCAAAAAGGCCTGGGCCGCAAAGAGCGACTGCGCAACCAAAAGCAGGCTTTTGGGATTAACCCCGCAGCGATTGCCCGACTGAAAAACAAGCATGTGGCGCTGGTAGATGATGTGGTAACGACTACCGCCACCGCACGCGCGCTGAGTGAACTCTTGCTCAAAGCCGGTGCCAGACAAGTGGATATTTGGGCACTGGCGCGAACGCCTGATCGCTAAACCCGGCAGCGGGTGGCAGCACTACAAATCTTTCTACCTCTGCCACAAAATAGTCGCTACTATCCTTTTGCAGCGCCTATCCTTTCACAGCGCCTGCCTTGTAATCCCGCATTTATCTTGATGGTTTTATTACTTGACGACTCAACTACTGCAAGGATCTTCATGAGATTTTTCTACCGCCCCCTGACCTTCGCGTTCACGCTGATGGCCAGCTTGGGTGTCGCGGCACAAACCGACACCCCCAACACAGCAACTAACACAACACCCAACACGGCCCCCTCCTCGGCCGCACAACAACTCTATGCTTCTGCCCAGCAGGATTTGTTGCAATTGCGCGTATTGCTCAAAAACGGCAATAGCCAATCGTCGGTTGGCTCGGGGTTTTTGATTGGCAATTCCAATCTGGTTGTGACCAATTTTCACGTGGTATCGCAAATCGCGCTGGAACCCGAAACCTATTTTGGCGAATACAAAGACACCAGCGGCAAAAGCGGTTCCATCGAATTACTGGCCGTAGATGTACTGCACGATCTGGCCATTGTGCGCATTGCCCGCAACGGCAGCGGATTCTTTAAGGTGCCCCATGCTTCGGCAAATACCGAACAACCAGCACTGGTAAAGCTGCATCAGGGGCAACACCTGTACTCATTAGGCAACCCACTCGATTTGGGCTTTACCATTTCCGAGGGAACCTATAACGGTATCAGCACGCGCGGCTTTTCCGACCAATTGATGTTTACCGGTGCGGTGAATTCCGGCATGAGCGGCGGCCCCAACGTGACCGCAGACGGACAAGTTGCCGGAGTCAATGTGGCGCACCGGCGCGATGGAGAACTGGTGAGTTTTTTGGTGCCGGTGCGTTATGTGCAGGCGCTACTCTCCCGTGTCACCAGCGATATGGCTCCACCGGAGGATTTCAAACCGATCATTGGTGAGCAATTGTTGGAGCATCAAACCGTCATGGTCGATAAATTGCTGGAAGAGCCTTTTAGCATCAAATCCCTCGGACCTTACCGCGTGCCGGTGCGGGAATCCGATCAGGTGCGCTGCTGGGGTAATACCGACAGCTCAGCCAAAAAGGCGTACACCATCGCCAGCATCAACTGCTCTATGGAGTCGGCGATTTACGTCTCCAACGAGATGCAAACCAGCCACATCAGCATGCATCACAAGTACGCGCACAACAAAAAGCTCAACGTCATGCAGTTCTCGCAGCTCGCGACCAATATGTTTGATGGGCAGGTGTACAGCACCGCCAAGAGCGAGACCATCACACCGGCGTCTTGCACTGAGGATTTCATCAGACACAACAATATCTCGCTACGCGCGCTGGTCTGTGCCGAGGCTTATCACAAGTTCAATGGCCTTTACGATTTCACCCTGATCACCGCCAGCACCGATGACAGCCAAACCAGCTTGCAAAGCATGATCAACATACAAGGCGTTGCTTACGACAACGGGATGAAATTGATTTCGCTGTTTTTGCAGGGCATAGACCGGGCTGAAGCGGATAAAACAGACGAGCCAACAATCACCCCGGCAAGCACTCCAACAAGTGCTCCGGCAAACGGGGAGGTAGCGCCATGAACCAGCCCGTTTTTATCGAACAACTGACGCCGGATGGCGAGGTATTGCACCGCACCAAAGTAACCCACTTGCCTGCACGGATCGGGCGCGCCTATGACAACGAGGTTATCCTTGATGACCCGCACACCGCCGCGCACCACGCGCAGGTAGAGTTGAACCAGTTGGATGAGCTGATTATTTCAGACCTAGGTAGCTACAACGGTCTCGCGCTGGGTAAAAACCGCGAGCGGTTCTTTGTGGTCGATGGCGAGCATATTTATCGCCTCGGACACACTCATTTGCGTATCCGCACAGCCGATTATCCGGTCGCGGCTGAAGTGACCGACTCAACCAACCATCACTGGGAAGGCTGGCTGCCTGCATTGACCGGCCTGCTCCTGTTGTTGATGACAGGGCTTCTGAGCACATGGCTCGCTGATCTGAACCAAGGCACGCTGAGTAAATACTTGCTGGAGCTAGTCAGTGTGTTCGGGTTTGCAATTGGCTGGAGCGGGGTCTGGGCCTTGTTCAGCCGCCTGTTCAATGGCCATGCGCGTTTTGGCCGTCACTTGTTTATCGTCAGTGCCGGCTTGGCGTTTCTGGAGTTATGGGAGCATGGAAGCGGCCTGCTCGCCTATGCAATGAGCTGGGAATCACTGCAAACGTTTAGCGCCCATCCGATGATTTTCATCTGCGCCGTCGTGCTTTATTTCCACTTCATCACCGCAGGCAACAAGCAGCCAAAACGGCTGCAACTTGTTTTGGCCGCAATCGCCATTCTCGGCTCTGCCATCGCCATGACCAAAGAGTACCAAGCCAGCAACCATCTGGCGGGAGAACTTTATATGAGCAATATTTATCCACCTGCAGTGCGCATTAGCCGCGATCACAGTTTGGATGAATTCATGAATGATATGGAGGCACTGAAAGAAAAGGTTGATAACGCACGAAAAACGGATCCAAAAGAATAGCCCTCCGGCACTGATATTGGACACACGCGGGGCGCGCACCTAGAATGGCGCCCCTTTTTACCCAACCTCATCTTTTAGCATCCTGCAGCCAACTCAATAGGTATCAACATGGGCAACAAAACCGCGCTCTATGCAACTCATCAAGCAATGGGCGGCAAACTGGTGGACTTTGGCGGCTGGGACATGCCATTGCACTACGGCTCGCAAATCGAAGAACACCACAAGGTGCGCCAACACGCGGGGATGTTTGATGTATCCCACATGACCGTTGTGGATGTCGCAGGTACCGACGCCAAAGCCTATCTGCAATATTTGCTGGCGAATGACGTCGCCAAACTGGATTCTGTTCTGGGCAAAGCACTTTATAGCGGTATGCTCAACGAAAATGGCGGCGTTATTGATGACCTGATTGCCTACAATCTGGGCGACTGGTACCGCGTCGTTGTCAACTGCAGCACACGCGAGAAAGACCTCGCCTGGATGAATAAAGTCGCCGCAGCATTTTCGGTGACGGTCACCGAGCGCCCGGAGCTGGCCATGATCGCCGTTCAGGGCCCGGAAGCGATTCGCATCGCATCATCACTGGTGAAGGCCGAACATGCACAGGTGATTGCTAACCTGAAAATATTCCAAGGCCTGCCAGCAGGCGATTGGTTTATCGGGCGCACAGGGTACACCGGCGAAGACGGGCTGGAAATTATGCTGCCCAATGAGCAAGCCGTTGATTTTTGGAACGCTTTAGCCAGCGCCGGTGTCGCACCCTGCGGGTTGGGCGCGCGCGATACTTTGCGCTTGGAAGCCGGCATGAACCTTTACGGCCATGAAATGGATGAAACCGTATCGCCTCTGGCTGCGAATATGGGCTGGACTATTGCCTGGCAGCCCAGCGAGCGCGACTTTATCGGCCGCCATGCGCTGGAAGCGCAAAAAGCAGCGGGTAATGCACCTAAATTAGTAGGGCTGGTATTGCGTGAGCGCGGAGTCTTGCGCGCCGAACAGGTTGTCAGTATCGATGGCAGCGATGAAAAGGGCGTGATCACCAGCGGGACATTTTCGCCAACCTTGGGCTATTCTATTGCTTTAGCACGGGTACCCGCGACTATTGGCAGTCACTGCCAGGTCGATATGCGCGGCAAGCTCATCACTGTTGAAGTGGTGGCACCTACTTTTGTGCGCAATGGTAAAGCCCTTATTTAAAATCGATCATTTTTAACACCAAGCACTACAAAATTCTTAAAGAACCACCACAGGAATAACACCATGAGCGATATTCGCAAAGAACTGAAATACCTGAGCAGCCACGAATGGGCACGCGTTGAAGAAGACGGCACCGTCACCATCGGCATTACCGATCACGCACAAGACGCTTTGGGCGATGTTGTTTACGTAGAAACACCGGAAGTAGGCAGCCGCGTATCCATCGGCGAAGAAGCCGGTGTTGTTGAATCAGTAAAAGCGGCATCTGACATTTACTCGCTGGTATCAGGTGAAGTCGTCGCCGTAAACGAAGCCTTGCAAGAAGCCCCTGAAACCGTCAACAGCTCACCTTACGATGAAGGCTGGTTTTTCCGCGTCAAACCCGATGATCTGGCCGAGCTGGATGAAGCGCTCGATGCAAGTGAATATCGTGAAATGTTGGAAAGCGAAGAGTAATTCTGCTTCTCGACATTCTTCATAAAAAAACGCGGCCATTGTGCCGCGTTTTTTATTGATCAAGCTGCGCCGTTTACATCGCCGATTTGATTTCATTCTGGATGGTTTTGACATCCCTTGGCCAAGGCCCTGCATCGCGCTGGACGGCAGGTAATCGCGCTATTGCTTGACGCGCCTGCGCCGAGTTGGCGTAGCGACCAGTAATGACCACAAACCAGTCGCGCCCCTGACGCTTACTTTGGAATACCAATAAATCTTTTTTGTTTGGCTGGGCAGCAATAAAATCGAGCGCCGCTTTTTTGTTACTGACGCCCAACAGCTGGATAGTAAATTCACTAGGGCTCCACGTGAGAATATTACGTTCCTGCGCGCTTCCTGCAGGGGCGGTCGAGACTACAGTGGTGGTTTTTTGCTTGACCGGCTCAGGCACAACGACTTTTTCGACCGGCTTTGCTGATTGGGTTTCGCCAGCCACTTTCATCGGCTCAGATAAAGGTACAGATGCGGGCGCTTGCTCAACCACTGGCGCTTGGGATGAGGCCATTACCGCCGCTGTGCTCGAAGCCATTGCCTCCGCTTTTTTGGGCGAGGTAGGTAATTGCGCTAACGGCACTACTTCCTCGCGCGGCAATGCATCAGGTGCAGTGGGGTTTGCGGCCGCTTGCTGATTAGGTTGTGTCGGTTGAGGCAATGATTGCATCAAGGGTTGCACGGGAGTCTCTGTCGAACTCAGATTTCTTGTATCCTGACTGCTGGCAGTTGATGTGGTTGTGACAGCTTGCGCACCGGGATTTGTGGCAACCGCCGCTGGTGCGGGATCATCGTCACCCATATATAAGAACACCACTCCGACAACTGCAATCAGCATCGATAGGGCGATGATATGCACAACAGGCAATGGCCGTTTACTGGCAGACTGGGTGGAGCTCACCGACTGAAGAAGCCGGTCTTGCGCCAACTCATGGAGCACATTTAACTGCCCATGCATCTGACGCCACCACGGCTCCACCATTGATTCTGTAAAAATTTCCGGCCCGAGATAATCTGCCATTTCCATACGGAAATTTAAGTAATCAACCGTTTCTGACAGACTAAATGGCGGCAAATTAAAATCATTGACTAATAAACTCTCGGGACTCAAGCGTTCCAAGCGAGTAATCAGTTGCGGCTCACCAAAAAGCGCCAGATGCAAACGATTTTGTTGGGGGAAATTGTGCAATAACGACGTGATAACCGAAATAGATTGATCATCCAGTAAATGCGCATTATCCAAAACCACGACAGCCAAACCATCATCTTCAGAGACAGCTTCCTGCGCAATAAATGCCTCAATTTCGGTCAACAGGTTTTCAATCGAAAGCGGATTATTGGTGCGTAAACCAAAGGCTTGAACAATGGACAATAAAACTTGCTCCAGCCCCTGCCCAGAGCGCAGGCTGATAAAACAAATTTCATCCTGATCAGACAAAGAATCCATAAAAGCGTGGGCAATACGGGTTTTACCAACACCGAATTCACCCAATACAACCATAACGCTGTTGCTGAATTGACACAGGTGCAGCAATTGATCCAATAACTGACGACGCCCGGCACCAGTAAACAATGGGAATGAGTAATCATGCGAAAAAGGATCTTCTGACAAGCCATAACGCTGGCGATAATCCTCCAGCAGTTGATCGCCAACAGGATTGTCATCCACCTCGTCAAATAGATAGCCTTGCTGCGATTCACCATGATCCAACAAACGGCTATCAGGCTCGGCACGCATAGGGGGCTCTCTTGTCATGATTTCTTTCTCTGTATCCTGTTTGCTTAATTAGCCTTACACGCATCGAATGTCGCTTGAAGCATTCCCATATCAATATCGCTAGTGACAATCGCCTGCCCCATCGCAGCTAACAGCACCAAACGCAAACGACCATCCAATACTTTTTTATCAACACCCATCAGGCTCATAAATTGGTCGGGTGTCATATCCGAAGGCGCTTTAACCGGCAAATTTGCTCGCTGCAACAGTTTTATTGTGCGCCCAAGATCTTCCTCGGTAATAGCACCACGACGCCAGGATAAGTCAGCTGCCATCACCATACCGGCTGCGACAGCTTCACCATGCAACCAATTGCCATAACCCTGTGCTGTCTCAATCGCATGACCAAATGTGTGCCCTAGATTTAAGATCGCCCGAATACTGCCTTCGCGCTCATCTTGAGCTACCACATCAGCTTTATTTTCGCATGAACGTTTTACTGCATAGGCAAGCGCAACTTGATCACCTGCGAGTAACGTATCCATATTTTTCTCAAGCCAAACAAAAAAATCGTAATCAGAAATCAATCCGTATTTAATAATTTCAGCGATACCTGCCGATAATTCGCGGGCAGGCAAGGTTGCCAACAACGAGGTATCAGCCACAACACATAAAGGCTGGTAAAACGCACCAATCATGTTCTTGCCAAGGGGATGATTGACGCCCGTTTTACCACCAACTGATGAATCAACCATAGAAAGCAAGGTGGTTGGAATTTGGATAAAGTCAACACCACGCTGGTAGCAAGCCGCCGCAAAACCAGTCATATCGCCAACAACACCTCCGCCCAATGCGATCAGTGTTGTAGTGCGGTTGTGACGTTTATTCAGCAATGTGTCGAAAATGCCGCTCCATACACCCAGAGTTTTATGACTTTCACCATCAGGCAATATCACATGATCGACCTGATAATCAGCCAAAGATGAGCATAGTTTTTCCAGATAAAGTGGAGCGACCGTTTCGTTAGTCACAACACAAATCTGGCGACCACGAATATGTTGATTTAGCAATCCCGGCCTTTCTATTAAATGTTCGCCGATATAAATAGGGTAACTACGGTCATCCAGATTAACGGTTAGAACCTGCATATAAAACCTTTGACAATGAAAATAGAAATCAGCCGCACTTTATCACAAAGCAGCGGCTGATATCAGAAGTGAAAATCCAGAGATACTGCAGTTGCTGGTCATCAGGACAAAAACGAAGCAACCAAAGACATCGAAGTTTACTATCGCCCTTGTTGAACCAACGCAGCTATTTCCTGGGCAACAGACTTGGGGGAACGGCGATCAGTATTGACAACAAAATCAGCAGCCGCTTGATAGAGGGGATCACGCAAAGCCAATAAATCTATGATTTTCTGACGCGGATTATCAACTTGCAACAGGGGGCGTTTTTTATCACGAGCAGTACGCTCTACTAGTTGATCAATGGATGCAGTGAGATAACACACATATCCCGAAGCTTTCATCAACTCACGATTTTGTTCACGCAGCACTATACCGCCACCAGTGGCGACCACAGCATCGGATTCACCGGCCAACTCTTTCAACACCGCAGTCTCACGCTCGCGAAAGCCCTCTTCCCCCTCCATGTCAAAAATCCAGGGAATATCAGCTCCCGTCCGCTCTTCGATAACGCGGTCACTATCGCGAAAATTAAGATTCAACTCAGCAGCCAATAAACGGCCTATGGTAGATTTGCCGGCCCCCATGGGGCCGACAAGAAAAACATTTGGCTTTTGCATTAGTTCGACAGGGTATCCGACATCAACTTGGGAGTAACAAATATCAATAATTCAGTTTTGAATTGGTTATCCACCGTTTTCTTAAATAGACGGCCAAGGTAAGGAATATCGCCCAATACAGGCACTTTGTTTTCCCCTTTTGTACCCTCTAACGAAAACACACCGCCCAACACAACTGTCTGTCCATTGTTAACAAGCACTTTCGTTTGCAAACGAGTGATATCCAATGTGGGACGACCACTTTCCTCTACAGCAGCAATCGAATCTTTCCACACATTTAAATCCATAATAATCCGGTTATCAGGTGTTATCTGCGGAGTTACTTCCAGCTTCAGTACTGCCTCGCGGAAGCCTGTAGTTGTACCACCGCTTGGAGCACTTTCCTGATATCCGATCTCTTTACCCGATTTAATTATCGCCAACTGCTTATCGCTAGTAATTACCTTGGGCTGCGACACAATTTCAGCGTAACCCGAATTCTCAAGCGCACTTAGCTCCAAGTCCAAGTAGGTACTATCAGTCAAAATACCAATTGCAGCACTTGCATAGGGATTACCAACAGCCAAATCAACAACATTGTTTTCGGTTAAATTGAGCGTATTGTCATCGTCGTCCGCGCTTGGGTTGAACCAGCGGGAAGGACGAGCGCCATCTTCGTCATCTAGTCCATCCTGAGAGCCAGCAAAGTCTATAACTCGATTTCTATTGGCATTGTAGCCAACACCACCCCAACGTATCCCCAGCTCGCGCTCAAAATCAGTATTTGCAATTACGATTCGCGCCTCAATCATCACCTGACGAATTGGGATGTCAATTTGATCAACCAAACGCTTGAAAGCTTCAATACGCTCTGCTGTATCAGTGATGATAATTGAGTTGGTGCGTTCATCTACAACGCCTTGACCTCGTTCAGATAACACACTACCAGTTGCACGGCTGCCTCCCTGACCACCGCCGCCTCCACCACCGCTACCTTCACCGCGAAAAAGCTCAAACATTTCTTTGGCATTAGCATAGCGAACACGAATATATTCAGTTCTCAGTGGCGCAAGCTCTTCCAATTGTTTCTTGGTGGTAATCTCTTGACGCTCACGCTCTGCAATCTCGGCAGCTGGGGCAACCATTAACACATTTCCTACTTGACGCTTATCCAAGCCTTTATTTTTCAGAACCATCTCCAATGCTTGATCCCAAGGAACATTTTGCAATCGCAACGTTATGCGCCCTTGGACGGTATCACTTGCCACCAAATTTAGCTCAGTAAAGTCAGCAATAATCTGCAGCACTGCACGGACTTCAATATCTTGAAAGTCGAGAGATAATTTTTCGCCTGTGTACTCAAAATCTTTTTTCTTTTCTTGCTTTTCTTGCTCTGTAAGAGGCTTGATGCTGACCACATATTCATTATCAGTTTGATATGCAAGATAGTCGAAGTCACCACCTGCACTAATGTTTAGCACAGAACTTTCACCTTCCTGAGAAGCACTTACCAACGAAACAGGGGTTGCAAAATCAACCACATCCAAACGTCGGCGCAACTCTGGAGGCAACCACGCATCTTTGAAAGACAGTCGCACACCCGCACCAGTACCCACCATATCTGCACTTACTTTAGGGTTAGATAAGGTGATAATCACGCGCCCCTCACCTGATGCACCACGACGAAAATCGATATCGGTAATTCTATTATTGCTGTCAATTGCATCGTTTTTGTATTGAGATTTTTGCGCAACATCTATTGACGGACGAGCAGATTGGTCCGCATCACTACTTTTCGCTGCACCCACTTCAACAATGTAGCTATTGCCTTCTGTACGAGTCGAATACGCAGCCAAATCATTAAGATTTAAAATAAGACGGGTACGCCCTTCACTTGTCAGAATCATCGCGCTCTGACCATTATCTACCGCAAGAGGAAAGCGACGCTCTTTAAGCCCACTAATTACATCAGGAAAGTCCAGCACTATGCGCGCAGGCTTTTCTATAGTGTAGCCCTTGGGTTCCGGAGGTGGAGAATCGAACGACATGCGAACCTCAAAGCGTTCGCCGGGCAACTGAAAGAAATTAATCTCTGTAAGAGTGCCTGCAACTGTCAACGGCGATACGATCAGCCCAACTAATGCAATGAAAAATTTACGCATATTCAACCCCGGAGTGAATAGAGCACGCATATCCGCTTATTCCTTCTCTTCTAATTTAATAATTCTAGGACGCTCAACCCAACCATTAGAGCCGTCACCTACGATTTCCATCACCTCGATTTGCGATGGGCTAGTGGAGATTATTTTGCCGTGATTCATCCCCATATAGTTTCCAACTGTTGCAGGCACCACACTGCCAACTCCGTCGTCAATGAGCGCCCAGAGCTGCCCCCCTTTACTAATAGTGCCAACCATTTTAAGCGCGGTAATGTTAAACCCTTCGAGAAACTCTTTTTCTCTCGTCAAATCTGGGGCAACTGCTCGTCCACCTTTCACGGCAGACTCATCCAGAGGAATAGGCTTTTCAAATGGGCTACGCAGCGTCATTGCACTGTAAGTGAATGGCTGGTAGGGGCTAAACGTTGGCAGAGGCTCAATTTGCCCTTTAGGCCTGCGCTTCGTTTCCTCCATAAAATCACGTAAATCCTGTTGCGAGGCTTGGCCACATCCAACCAGCGCGAGAATACAAACCAATTTCAAAATCAATAACGAAGCCCGTTTCATTTGGCGGCCTCCACTGATTTATAGCGATAGGTCTTGGCCAAAATGGTCATACTAAGCGCTCTATTTTGTTTTGAAGCCGTTATCTTAAAATCATGCAAAGTCACAATACGCGGCATGCCTGCTACACCACTGACAAACCCACCCATATCGTGATATCCGCCTTCCGCAGAAATAGTGATGGGAACTTCAATGTAATACTCTGCAACTACATCTGGTTGGAAGTTAATATTGATATTTGTCAATCCACTTTCACCGCCACGAGTACCAATATCCTCAAGCAAACCAGGCACTTCTGTTTTGGCTGGCAAACGAGACAATAAAGAATCAAAGGTTACCTTCATTTCCTCCATTTGCGCTTTGTATGCATCAAGGTTAGCAGCCTCAAAGCTGCGTTTTTCGAAAGTGGCTCGCAAAGTTTGTTCCTGAGCGACAACTCTTTCAAGCTGAAGATTTAAGTCACTGATCTTTAGGTAGTAAGTACCTGCAAAAACAACGGCAATCAGTAACATACAAACAAATATTTTTGCGGGTAACGGCCACACTCCAATTTTTTCGAAGTCAATGTTGTTGACATCAAAATCTTTGAGCTGATCAAGGGTATCGTGGAATGACATTTACTTTACCCCTCCAGCTGTATTGGTTTTTGCAGCATCAGCAGTTTCATCGGTAGGAGCAGAAGTTTCTACGGTCATTTTGAATTTACTTGCATCCTCTCCTTCATCTGGAGCAGCATCGACTGAAATCAGATTATGCGATGCGTACCAATCAGATGCCTCAAGGTTACGCAGGAAGCTGGCGATACGATTGTAGGATTCAGCAACACCTTCAATAGTGACTACATTACCCTTACGTTCTGCAGAGCTAATCCAAACACCATCAGGAATAGCTCTTGCGAGCTCATCGAAATAACGGACAATAACTGGACGAGTACCTTCAAGATCAGTAATAACTTTGATACGCGCGAGCAAATCGTCGCGAACCTTTTTAATTTCACTGATTTCTTTTACTTGCGCATCAAGTTTGGCAATTTCCTGATTGAGCAATTGATTTCGCGCATTCTGGTTTTCAATGGACGACTGCACACTGGAGACCCAAAGATAGGCACCGAATGCCGCTGCCAAGCCGATACCAACAATGATTCCCAGAAATTCGCGCTTCTTCTCTTGCCGATAGACCTCGCGCCAAGGCAATAAGTTAATTTTGGCCATCAGTCAAAACTCCTCATTGCCAAGCCCGTAACAATCATCAATGCAGGAGCGTCATTTGCCAATGAAACCGCATTAACTCTTGACGAGACTGACATGCGCGCAAATGGATTTGCCACAACAGTTTGTGTACCTAACTTTTCTTCTATCAGACCAACCAAGCCTTCAAGTGATGCAACACCTCCGGCCAAAATAATGTAGTCAACATCGTTGTATTGACTGGCCGAGAAAAAGAATTGCAGTGATCGGGTGACTTGCTGCACAACGGCGTCTTTGAAAGGAGCCAGAACTTCCATTTCATAATCATCAGGCAAACCACCTTGCTTTTTAGCAAGACCAGCCTCTTCACGGGATAAACCATAACGGCGCTGAATCTCTTCGGTTAACTGACGACCACCAAATAACTGTTCGCGTGTATAAACTGTTTTTCCGTCCACCAAAACACTGAGCGTTGTCATAGTGGCACCGATATCAATGATCGCAACTACCTGGCCTTCCTGATCTTCCAACTGCTCAGCGATCAATTCAAAAGCGCGTTCCATACAGTAGGCTTCAATATCAACTTTCTCTGCGATGAGATCTGAATCAGCAAGAACTTGCTGGCGAACCTCCACATTCTCACGTCGACATGCGGCCAGTAGCACTTCTACCTGATCTGGATTACGAGGGGAGACGCCCTGAATTTCAAAATCAAGAGCCACCTCCTCCAGAGGGAAGGGAATATATTGGTCTGCCTCTGCCGCAATCTGGCTTTCCATTGCATCATCATTTAAATCCATTGGCATATCGATCATTTTAGTAATGACCGCTGAACCAGCCACTGCAACGGCGGCATGCTTAAGTTTGGTTTTGGATTGCTTGACCATTGAGCGAATAACCTCAGCCACAGCGACCGGGTCTGCAATGTTTTTTTCTACCACCGCATTCGGGGGTAGCGCTTTTACGGTATAGGACTCAACGCGATAGCGATCACCCACGCGATTAAGTTCAAGCAATTTGACCGAAGTGGAACTGATATCCAGTCCAATCACCGGCTTTGCCTTCTTTTCGAGGAAACTTAAAATGCCCATTTTTCTATCTATATCCGTAACTTAGACGTTGTTTATGTTATAGCACTTTAACTTAAGCCTGCAACAAACCGATGAATATGTAAACAGGTAAAAAGCCCGTATAATGCCCGCCACCTGCGGCAATCGCGCTAACCCATTAATTCACATAGAAAAAATGTTCAGCAAAAAATCCATCTTCGGTATTATTTTCTGGCTGTTACTGGCTGGCTTCAGCGTTACTTTGGTGACATTTGCAGGGCTATATCTTTATTTGAGCCCTAAATTGCCGTCAGTTGAGTCGTTGAGGGAAGTTAAATTACAGACCCCTTTACGGGTTTATTCAAGCGACGGCAAACTCATTGGTGAATTTGGTGAGCAACGTCGCACCCCGTTGACCTACGAGCAGATACCGCCCCTTTATATAAAAGCACTCCTCTCCGCTGAAGATGCAGAGTTCTTCGAGCATCATGGAGTTTCTCTGAAAGGCATGTTGCGCGCCGCATCACAAATTCTAAAGTCTGGTGCCATTCAATCAGGCGGAAGCACTATTACTCAGCAGTTGGCGCGTGATTTCTTTCTCACTCGCAAGCAAATCTTCTCACGCAAGTTTAACGAAATACTCTTATCCCTTGAAATTGAAAGAAAATTTACCAAGGAAGAAATTCTGGTTTTGTTTAATAATAAAATGTTCTTCGGCAATCGAGCCTATGGCTTGCAAGCCGCTGCACAAATCTATTACGGCAAGGACATAGATCAATTAAGCGTCGCTCAATACGCCATGATCGTTGGAGTACTCAAAGCCCCCTCTGCATACAATCCATTAGCAAATCTCAAGCGGGCAATGATTCGACGCAATTGGATTATCGGCCGAATGTATGAGTTGGGGCACATTGACCATGCCACCTACATGGCCGCAATCAACGAGCCCAATACTGCCAGCAACCATGGCACAACCCTTGAAGTGCAAGCGCCCTATATTTCTGAAATGGCACGCCAAGAGGCACTAAACCGCTTCGGCGACAAGGCTTATACCGAGGGCTATAAGGTCTACACCAGTGTCGATAGTGCGATGCAGGCTACCGCACAAGCCGCTGTACTCAAGGGTTTAATGGCATATGACCAGCGCCACGGTTATCGCGGCCCTGAGCTGCGACTGAAACCATCAGTAGATGCCGATATGATCGACTGGCAGGATCAGCTTCAATCCATTCCCAGCCTTGGAGGTTTGGAGCCCGCCGCAGTTGTGGATGTGCAGGAAAAATCTATCCGGGTGATTATGAGTAACGGTGACCTGATCGATTTGGGTTGGGAGCAGGGCCTTGCAAATACTCGCCCCTACATCACCGAGGACTCCAGAGGCGCAGCCTATAAAGCAGCGACCGAGTTTTTAAAACCCGGCGATGTGGTACGCATTATCAAAGATGATGACGATATGTGGCGCTTCAGTCAGGTTCCCGCCATTCAGGCAGCATTAGTTTCCCTTGATTCAATGGACGGTGCGATACGCTCATTGGTGGGGGGATTCGACTTCAATCAAAGTCACTACAACCGCGCTATACAAGGTGCGCGCCAACCCGGCTCCAGCTTTAAACCGCTCATTTATACCGCTGCGCTCGAAAACGGATTTACTCCTGCATCTATTATTAACGACGCACCCATAGTGATAGAGAACACCAGCACCGGAATTGCCTGGCGGCCGGAAAACGATGACGGAAAATTTGTTGGTCCTATGCGGATGCGCCAGGCTCTGTATCGCTCGCGCAATTTGGTATCCATACGCTTGTTACGCAGTATTGGTATGCAAACTGCGCTGGATAGCCTTGCGCGATTTGGTTTTAATCCGAAAGAATTCCCGCGCGATCTAACATTAGCCTTGGGTTCCCATGCACTGACCCCGATGCAAATGGCCACCGCTTACGCCAGCTTTGCGAATGGAGGTTTCAAGATAGATCCATACCTTGTCACCCGCATCGAAGATGGCACAGGCAAGGTGGTGTACGAGGCCAACCCCAAACGCGTATGCAAAGAGTGTGAAAACAATCAGGTCAATTACGCCGATGATGGAACCCCACTTCCGCCGATGCCGGATATGGACAGCAGCCAGCGTGCGCCCAGAATTATTGATGCACGAATCGCCTACATAATTGATTCCATGCTTCGCGATGTTGTAGACAAAGGTACCGGACGCTTGGCCAAGCAGCTGGGGCGGAACGATATTGCAGGTAAAACAGGTACAACCAACGGCCCTCGTGATAGCTGGTTTTCCGGCTACAACCCCAACATAGCAACAACAGTTTGGGCTGGTTTTGACCAAAACACCCTACTGGGACGCAGAGAGTTCGGCAGCTCAGCAGCCTTGCCAATCTGGATCGATTTTATGCGCACAGCGCTGGAAGGTGTTCCAGACCAACTGCCACGCCAACCGGAAGGAATAGTGACAGTGCGAATCAATCCGGATACAGGCAAACCCGCCATGCCGGGCGACCCTGATGCCATATTTGAAGTGTTTTTGGGGGAGGATACCGGGCGCACATCAGCGGCTGGCAATGAATCCAGTGAGCAGGCAACCTTACCGGAAGAATTGTTCTAGTTTTTCCCGATCAACGATCGACCACCCTCATGGATGAGGGCACACGCACGTGCAATATCAAAGGCTTGTATTGTCGCGCCGGATTGGACTTACGTCGGGTAATCCAACCGCGCAACTCAACTTCTTTGCCTTTTAAGCTCAACCAATCGGCTTTTTTATAAACACCAGCCAATTTCCCCATAAATAATGGCCAGTCTTTTTTGGCAATTTTCGCCACCAGCTGCCCATCAAATTCCAGCCAAATTGCGGTATTCATGCTGACTTTTGTAATACGTCCACGCACATGCCTGAAGCCCGCTTCGGTTTCCTGCAAAGATGTAATCTGCACTGGCTGCCAATAGGACGAACGCCATAACCCCAGCTTTTTTTCGCGAGCACTATTCTCCAGCGGCCGCAAACAATCCATTTGCGAGTAATTAGGCGGCACAGCAATTTGCAGCGCCATCCCTGCACGCAGCTGTTCAGCAGCCAAACTGCGATTTTGACTATCGTAAACATGAGCCAGAAGCCGCCCGTAACGGTCCTTGATTTCCCTTTCAAACCCGAGTCGGATGCGCCCTTTGGTTTCATCAACAAACATCTGCGCATGAGCCTTGGACTCGCGACCAAAAGGTTGCCCCTTTACAGCGCCATGAGCGATTTCCGGTGCATTAATCCCAAGCACCCGCACCGAGCGTCCATCATGCAACTTTAATGTATCACCGTCAGACACCCTGACAACCTGGACACTATCCCCGGAAGGCAAACCACATTCAGCAAACGCGGGGCACGCAATAAAGCACGAAGAGATTAACAGGCATAAAAAAACGCCGGGAATCTTCATTCCCGGCGTTTTTACTGGCGATGCCAGAGGAGTGCGAGACAAGACAATTAGTCTTTCTTGGCACCACCGATACGGCTGCCGAAACGCTTGGTGAAGCGATCGATACGGCCACCGGTATCAACGATTTTTTGCTTGCCAGTGTAGAATGGGTGACAAGCACCGCATACGTCAACGTGAAGTGCTTTACCCAGAGTTGAACGGGTATTGAAGCTGTTGCCGCAGCTGCAAGTTACAGCTACATCAACGTAATTTGGATGAATATCTGCTTTCATGATGAATGCCTTCGTAATCTGTGCCGCCACCTGATCAATTGCCAGGCACCGCACATAGGTTAAAAAAAACGGCGTTTTTTGGGAGCGGCGATACTACCAGAAAACCGCTGGCGCGCAACTGAAAACCGCCGTTTTGGATAAAAAATCGCCGCCAACATACACTCTCACAGTAATCAGTCTACGCATCCGATAACCGATATAGGCTATGCTGGCCATCTGTTATTTGCTGCCGCCATCTATGACTCCACATTCATCATCCCAAAATCCAACACTACTCGAAGTAGCCCTTCCTGTTCCGTTAAGGCGCTGTTTCGACTATTTATTGCCGCCCGGGCAGGATGCCAGCGCCCTGCAACCCGGTGTATTGGTGCGGGTACCGTTTGGGAACCGGGAGTTGGTCGGCGTACTAATCAAGATCAAGACAGAAAGTACGCAAGACTTGGGCAAGATGCGCTCTGCACTGGCGATTATCGACACTCGCCCCGCACTTGATAGCGAACTCCTGGAACTCTGTCTCTGGGCTGCCGATTACTACCAATGCGCACCAGGCGAGGCCTTGCAAGCTGCCCTACCGGTCTTGTTGCGCCAGGGCGAACCAGCACACTTGGCCGGAGAACCTGTTTTCAAACTGACCACCGAAGGCAAAGGCTTACCCGAGGGGGCACTCAAACGCTCGCCAAAACAGGCCGCTTTGCTTGCCGCCCTACAAACCCATCAGCAGCTCACACGGACTGATCTCGATTTATTAGGGATTGCGCGCAGCACGGCTAAAAATTTGATCGATAAAGGGCTTGTGCGCATCGATGAAATCGCCCCCAACCAAGCATCGCAACCGCACAATCTGCTGCGTGAAAAACCCCTGAACTTGAGCGATGAACAAGTAGCCGCATTTGCGCAAATTGATTACAGCAGCTTCACGGCCTACCTGCTCGATGGCGCAACCGGCAGCGGTAAAACTGAAATTTATCTGCAAGCCATCGAACAGACGCTCAGACAAGGGAAGCAGGCCTTGGTGCTTGTACCCGAAATTGGTCTCACGCCACAAACCCTTGAGCGCTTCCAGCGCCGTTTCAACCTGCCGATTGTTGCACTGCATTCCGGTCTCAATGACCGCGAGCGGCTGGAAGCCTGGCTGCGCGCACGCGATGGCATAGCGCGCATCATCATCGGCACCCGCTCGGCCCTGTTCACGCCACTCAAAGAGCCGGGAATATTGATCATTGATGAGGAGCACGATGCTTCATTTAAGCAACAGGATGGTTTCCGCTATTCCGCACGCGATCTTGCTGCAGTGCGCGCCCATCGATTGGGGATTCCGTTAATTCTTGGCTCCGCCACACCCTCACTGGAAACCCTGCACAATGCACAGCAAGGCCGCTACCGTCATTTGCACTTGAAAGCGCGCGCAGGTAATGCCAAACCACCGGAAATTCAACTGCTCGATATTCGTGGCGAAATTCTCCATGAAGGCTTTGCCCAAGCCAGTATCGATGCCATAGGTGACGCCCTCGGTAAAGGCAATCAGGTACTGGTGTTCCTCAATCGACGTGGCTACGCCCCCACGCTGGAATGTCATGATTGCGGCTGGCTGGCCAACTGCAATCACTGCGATGCGCGCATGACCGTACACCAGAATCCGCGTCACCTGCACTGCCACCACTGTGACCACCAACGCGGCATTCCCAAACGCTGCCCAAGCTGCAACAGCAGCAAAATCCACCCAATTGGCCAAGGCACAGAGCGCAGCGAAGTCGTATTGCAGCAACTCTTCCCCGCGCACAAAGTTATTCGCGTTGACCGGGATTCCACACGCAACAAAAATGGAATGCAAAAACTGTTGGTCGATGTCCACAGTGGCGAACCCTGCATTCTTGTCGGCACCCAAATGCTTGCCAAAGGCCATCACTTTGCCGATGTGACTTTGGTGGTGATTATCGACGCCGATGCCGGCTTATTCAGCACCGACTTTCGCGGTGCCGAACGTATGGGACAATTATTACTACAAGTTGCGGGGCGCGCAGGGCGCGAACAAAAACGCGGGCGGGTCATCATGCAAAGCAACCATACCGATCACCCGCTCGTGCAAACACTGGTAAAGCAAGGCTATCACGCACTTGCTGATTTAATATTGCAGGAGCGGCACATCACCCAGTTGCCGCCTTATCGCCATCTGGCACTGATCCGTGCCGAGAGCCAATACGCACAAGCAGCCATGGATTTTTTGACGCAAGCACGCCAGCTAGCAGAGCAATTACAGGCACCTCATCCGGCATTACAGTATCTGGGCCCACTGCCTGCGATGATGGAAAAGCGCGGCGACCGCTTCCGCTACCAATTGCAAATCAACAGCGCCCAGCGCAAACCACTGCAACAATTATTAAGCCAGTTGGCAATACAATTGGAAGCTGTATCGCAAGCCAAACGTGTACGCTGGTCAATCGATGTTGATCCGCAAGAAATGGGTTAAACCAACTGCCTACGCGCGCGGTCATATACACCGATTAGTGACTCAAACCTGTCGCCCGTTTACAATCGCGCCTCGTTTCAATCCGGATATACGATTTACATGAGCAGAGATTTCGCCAAAAAAGGCCGTGCACCCGCGCGCCGCACATCCTCCACCAACAGTGCAACACCGCCTTGGGTGTGGTTTATTGCCGGATTGGTGCTAGGTGCTTTTGCCGCAAGCCTCTACTTCATTAAAAACCCTGCGGCTGAACCTGCACCCAAAGAAGAACCAAAACCGAAAGTAACGGAAAACAAAACGCCCAAACCGCGCTTTGATTTCTACAAATTGCTGCAGGAAAGTGAAACTATTGTGCCCGCAAGCGAAACGATCAACGAAGAAAAACCCGCGCAAGACCAGGCAACCGAGTACATTTTGCAAGTTGGCTCTTTCCCGAGCGCGGATGATGCAGATAAATTGCGTGCGCAATTAATTTTGATCAATCTCGATGCACACATAGAAACCGTGGAAATTCGCAAAGGGGAAATCTGGCATCGCGTTGTGGTTGGCCCGTTTGCCACCCAAACTGCACTGACAAGCGCACGCACCCAACTGGTCAACAACCAATACAATGCGCTGGTACTCAAGCGCGCAAAAACCAAGTAAGGCCCACCCTTCTTATCTGCTTGATGCACATGCCTTGAAAAAGGTATGTGTGCCCCCATTTTTCTGGCTTCTGTGATGTCAATCTTAAAGGAAGTCCAGTGACTACAATTCTCTCTGTACGCCGTGAAGGGCAAGTGGTAATCGGCGGCGATGGCCAGGTCTCGCTCGGCAACACCGTCATGAAAGGCAATGCACGCAAAGTGCGCCGCCTTTACAAAAATCAGGTCATCGCTGGATTTGCAGGCGGCACCGCCGATGCATTTACCCTGTTCGAACGCTTTGAAGCCAAGCTCGAAGCGCACAATGGCCAACTCACCCGCGCCGCGGTTGAACTCGCCAAAGATTGGCGAACTGATCGTAGCTTGCGTCGCCTTGAGGCCTTACTTGCCGTCGCGGACAAAGACGCTTCGCTCATCATTACCGGCAATGGCGATGTCATCCAGCCCGAAGACGATTTAATTGCGATTGGCTCCGGCGGCAATTACGCGCAAGCCGCTGCACGCGCACTACTGGAAAACACCTCGCTCGATGCGCGCACCATTGTTGAAAAAGGGCTGAAAATCGCAGGCGATATTTGCGTCTTCACCAATCAAACACACACGATCGAAACACTCGAATATTGATAGCCGTAGCCCGTATGGAGCCTAGCGAAATACGGGAGTTCTTAATTGATTAACCACCCCGCATTACGTTTCACTCCATGCGGGCTACTTAAGAGTTTTTTATGTCCTCCATGACTCCGCGCGAAATCGTGCACGAATTAGATAAACACATCGTCGGCCAGGCCGATGCCAAACGCGCTGTGGCAATTGCACTGCGCAATCGCTGGCGTCGCATGCAAGTGCCCGCCGATATGCGCAATGAAATCACACCCAAAAATATTTTGATGATCGGCCCCACCGGTGTCGGCAAAACCGAAATTGCACGCCGCCTGGCAAAGCTCGCCAACGCGCCGTTTATAAAAGTAGAAGCCACTAAATTTACTGAAGTGGGATACGTGGGCCGCGATGTTGAATCCATTATTCGCGACCTGGTCGATGTCTCCATCAAAATGTGCCGCGAGCAAGCGATGAAATCTGTACAGCATCGCGCTGCCGAAGCCGCGGAAGAACGCATTCTGGATGCACTTTTACCTCCAGCACGCGATTTATCTTCTGAAGAGAGCAAACATGAATCAGGCACCCGCCAAATTTTCCGCAAAAAATTGCGCGAAGGTGACCTAGACGATAAAGAAATTGAAATTGATATTGCAGCCGCAAGTGTTGGTGTTGAAATCATGGCTCCACCCGGCATGGAAGACATGACCAACCAATTGCAAAGCATGTTTTCATCGCTCGGCCGCGACAAAACCAAAAAAGCCAAGATGACGGTGAAAAAAGCTTTCAAACAATTGCAAGATGAAGAAGCAGCGAAACTGGTAAGCGATGAAGATATCAAAACGCAAGCGATTGAAGCGGCTGAGCAAAACGGCATTGTGTTTATCGATGAGATCGACAAAGTTGCACGCCGTGGCAATGTAACCGGCGCAGATGTATCACGCGAAGGCGTTCAGCGCGACTTGCTGCCATTAATTGAAGGCTGCACAGTGACCACCAAACATGGTTCGATTAAAACTGACCATATCTTATTTATTACGTCGGGTGCGTTTCACTTGAGCAAACCGTCGGATTTAATTCCGGAACTACAGGGACGCTTACCTATTCGCGTTGAGCTGCAAGCATTAACACCGGATGATTTTGAACGCATTCTTACCGAACCCAAAGCATCGCTAACGGAACAGCAAGAAGCGTTACTAAAAACCGAAGGTGTTGAAATCACATTTACCAAAGATGGTATTCGCCGCATTGCGGAAACCGCATTTGATGTAAACGAGCGCACTGAAAATATTGGCGCGCGCCGCTTGCACACCATTCTTGAACGCTTACTGGAAGATGTTTCTTTCACCGCCGGTGATGGTAATCGCACAGTGGAAATTGATGCACCTTTTGTAGAATCACATCTGGGCGAACTTGCGAAAAACGAAGACTTAAGCCGCTTTATTCTGTAAGCATTACATGTTGTAAAAACACTATGACCAAAATTCCCAGTAAAATTTTGCTGCACAAACAATCGCAACAACTGGAGCTGCATTTTGACGGCGAGCAGTTTTTATTGCCCGCCGAATTTTTGCGCGTGCACTCACCGAGTGCCGAGGTAAAAGGTCATGGTGTAGGCCAGGAAGTCCTGCAATTCGGCAAGAAAGATGTGCGGATCACCCAGCTTGAACGCGCAGGAAACTATGCGCTCAAGCTGGTTTTTGATGATGGCCACGACAGTGGTATTTACACTTGGGATTATTTTTACGAGCTGGCAAAAAATCAGGAGTCGCTCTGGCAAGAGTATGAGAACAAATTGCACAATGCCGGGAAAAGTCGGGAACGCGACACCAGCATTGTGCGATTTGTGTAGTGTGTTTAACCTTGGGGATGAGAGTGATTTGAATCCAGCTCACCCAGACGGCGCTTTCCGGTGATCATCGACAGCGGCAAATTTTCCTTGAGGCGATAACTTTCAAATAAAGCTGCAACGATGTGCAGCAATACCAACACCAATAAACTGTTGGCAATCGCATCGTGAAGATCAATGATCCAATCCTCCCCCCAGAAATAATCCACCTCTTGCGCCAAAAAACCGGTAACGCCCAGCGCCAACAAGCACAGCATCATCAAGATCATGACCAATGCACCCAAAGGTGAATGCCCCATACGATGGTATGCCTGACCGCGCACCAATGCACCGATATGCGCAGAGAGACGCGCTGGCGTAGGGAAAAAATCCGCCCAGCGCGCAGCCCCTTTGCCCACAAAACCCCATATAAAGCGCACCAGCAACAACGCCACCATTGCGTAACCTAACCATTGGTGCCAATCATCACCCGCCTCATTGAAATACATATTGGCCACAAAAATGATAGCTATCGACCAATGAAAAACCCGCACAAGCGGGTCCCATAGCGTAATCATTGCAGGTGACATAATTAGTCTTCGATCTCTTCTTTAACGATCTCGCCCGTCACCGGATTGAAATAAATTTCAACTTTTTGCTTTTCTTTGTTCCAGCCATAAATTTCATAGCAATTGCCATCGGTCACTTTAAACACTTTGATCTCGTAACCTTTAGCCTTCAAGTCATCCTGAAATTTAGTTTGATCCAGCCACTGGGATTTTTCTACCGTTGTGCACTCAGGGCCGGCAACAGCGAATGGACTTAATAATACCAGTGAAGTCAGGAGTAATTTGCGCATTGAAGTGTTCCTCTGGTTGAGTAAATTTATGATTGGTATTAAACGCGGGACGATTACAAAATATCCACCCACAAGACTCAAGCATTGCCGTGTAAAGAAAGATTAAATAAACCTTTCTGTCACATGGACCAACTCACCATGCCGGTATAGGCGGTAATCAAAATCAATAATCCGAACGCAATTCGGTACCAGGCAAAAATCTCGTAGCTATGATTGGCGACAAAACGCACAAGCGTACGCACAGCAATCCAGGCGCTAATAAACGCGGTGATAAAACCGGCGGCAAACATTGGGAAGTCGCCCATTTCCAATAAATCACGGTGTTTATATATATCGTAAACGGTGGCGGCAACCATGGTTGGCACGGCGAGGAAAAATGAAAACTCTGCAGCTACTTTGCGATCCAATCCAATAAATAAACCACCAATAATCGTAGCGCCCGAGCGGGAAGTCCCCGGAATCATCGACATCACCTGAAATAAACCTACTTTTAATGCATCCCGCCAGCTTATGTCATCGACATCTGTGACACGGATATCGTGCTTTCGCCGCTCTGCCCACAGAATTACCAAGCCACCCAAAATCAACATAGTGGCAACGGTCAATGCGTTAAATAAATAGGTTTTGATCAGCGATATGAATAACACCCCCACAATGGCAGCGGGAATAAATGCAATAATCAGATTGGTGATAAATTTTTGCGCCTGTGGATCGCTAAACATGCCGAATGCAACCTGGGTAAATTTGCGCCGGTATTCAACTACTACAGCCAAAATAGCGCCCAATTGGATAGCAATTTCAAATACCCGGCCGTCGTTATGAAAATTAATCAAATCCCCGACGACAATTAAATGCCCGGTACTCGATATAGGTAAAAACTCGGTTACCCCTTCTACCAGCCCCATGATGATGGCTTTGAAAATCAGCAATAAATCCACAACAACTCCTTAGTCAAACAATAGTAATCACTCAATGGTTCGGCGGCGCAAGTCTGCGGCAATTATTTCGTGTTTGCAAACTCTGTGCCCATACCCGATGTCTATATAGCGTTATACTCGTGACACAGGATTCCATAGGAGACACAGCATGCGCCTTTTTGTTTCAATTTTATTGCTCACTGGAGTGTTTTCACTCCTGAGCGCCTGCGCCAATATCAAATACGTCGATGATCACAAAGCCGGGACAGATTTCAGCCATTTAAAAACCTACCGCTGGCGTTCGGTGGATATCGATATTGGTGGCACCAATAAACAATTTCTGCAACAGCTTGCAGATGAACAATTGCGCGCACAAGGCTTCACGCCCGCAGATAGCAATGCCGACATGCTTATTGATATGCAAGTATTTTCCCGCATCAGCCGTGGCGGCAACACCAGTATCGGTATAGGGATTGGCCTGCCGGTCGGTCGTCATGGCAATGTGGGATTGGGCACCGGACAAACACTGGGGCAAGGAAAGCAGGAGGGAGTTATCGTTATTGATATAACCCAATCGAGCAATAATACCCTCGTGTGGCGCGGCAACGCGGAAGGAATTCCGCTAATTCATTTTTCGTTAAAAGCAGAACAGAAGTTACGTGAAAGTTTTACGCGGTTATTGCAACTATTCCCACCCTCCAACGAGACGAATTAATTTTCCCAGCTAAGCTTTAGTGAGAATTAATTATTAGCAGCCTTTTATTGTTCACGGTTTTGCTGTAGCCGCGGCGATTAATTAATCGCCCGCGCCCTGATCTCGCTGCCCCGCGAAGTAAATGCGCCTTCACAAAACGCACTGTCACAAGAAGAAATTTCCATGCCCAATTCACATCGACTGTCTACGGAAGGCATTTTGCTATTGATAGGTTTGGCAATTGGCTGGGGAATTAATTGGCCAATCATGAAATTTATCATCAGTGAAATTCCACCGCTGACATTCCGCGGTTTTTGTTTGTGTTTAGGCGGCCTGGGAATTTTGGGTATTGCGCGTTTTTCCGGACTCTCCCTGCAAATGCCTCGCGGATTTGTTCAAAAAATTCTCTGGGTATGCCTGTTCAATATTATTGCATGGAATGTGCTAGCCACTTATGGACTGAGTTTATTGCCTGCCGGGCGCTCGGCATTATTGGGCTACACCATGCCCATCTGGACAGTACTCTTATCCATTTGGGTATTGCAGGATAAATTCACTCTGCGCGTGGGCATCGCATTGCTATTGGGAGCTGCAGGTGTTTTTGCATTAATGAGCGAGTCATTAATCAGCTGGTTTGGTGGGCCAATCGATAACAATTTACTCATCGGTGCAGTACTGATGATTGTTGCCGCCTGGTGTTGGGCTGCGGGCACAGTGATGATGAAGCGCTGGAAAATCCCTATAAATACCGTGGTGCTCACTGGCTGGCTATTATTACTGGCCAGCATTCCGGTATTGATTGCTGCAGCGATTGTTGATGGGCTACCACAAAAAATGCCATCGCATCTTGCGCTTTGGGGGGTATTTTACAATGTGTTTATCGCCTTTATGTTTTGCTATTGGGCGTGGGTGCGATTGGTCAGTTTGGTTCCCGTCAGCGTGTCTTCTCTGTCGTCGTTAATCACACCGCTGATTGGAGTCCTGTCTGGAATTTTATTATTGGGCGAGCGCCCCGGCTGGCCGGAATTCAGTGCGACTATTTTAATTTTGGGGGCCGTTGCGGTGGTCAATTTCACAACGGCGAAAATCACTACAACAAAACCGGTAGCGGGCGATCCAACGCAATGAGGTGTTGCTCAGGCTGAATCGTCGCACCATAGGCAATCACCTCGACCCCGGCTGCATGCGCACTGGCCAGCGTCGCAGCATAAATGGCATCGATATGCGCGGCAGCGCGCACCGATAATATCCCACTGTGCTGCACACAAAATAACAACACAGCCCTGTGCCCTTGCGCACGCATCGCCATCAACTCGCGCAAATGCTTACTGCCACGCTCGCTCACTGCATCAGGAAAAAAACCCTCGCCTTCGCTTTCCATCAAGGTGACATTTTTAACTTCAACGTAACAAAACCGCGCATCTGCTGGATTGCTACTTAACAAAAAATCGATGCGCGATTTTTCTTCACCATAAATTTGTTCGCGCTTGAGCGAACCATAACCTTGTAGTTCGGTAATAACGCCTGATTGGATTGCAGCCTCGACCAAATCATTGGCGCGCCCGGTATTGATACCGGCAATGTGGCCGCCAGATGTAGTGACCAATTCCAGTGTTTGTGGATATTTGCGCGCTTTATTTTCGCTCAGGGAATACCAACAAGGACTTTCTGGTACGACACAATTTTTCATCGAACCGGTATTGGGGCAGTGAATAGTGATTTCACTTCCGTCCGGCAAACGAACATCCGCCAAAAACCGTTTGTAACGTCGAAGCAACAGAGCAGGGAACAAGACAGCCATAAAAGAATCACAATCAAATGAAGGCAGACAAGGCGCAAATTGAAGCACAATTGCGCCAATTTGGGGCTATAGTTTTTGTTTGGAATAGGTTTGCATCGGGTTGGGAATAAATTGCTGTCACAGCCTTGGGGATATGCCGCTACGCGCAATGCAGGGCACGAAAAAACGCTAGCACTCGCATTTGTTATCTGATAGCTTGCTCCCCCTTCTAATTATGCCCGCCCTGCGGTGCAACACTATAAGCTGATCCAGGAAGTCTTACGAGGCGCTACCTATGGCGAAAAAATCACCTTCTACTGAAACCTTCGCGCTACGCCCTTTCACTCCTTACGTGGAGAAAAAAGGCGAAGAGTACATGAACGACAACCAGAAACTGCACTTCCGGCAGCTGCTGCTCAACTGGCGTTCAGAGTTGATGGAAGAAGTAGACCGCACCGTAAGCCACATGAAAGACGAAGCGGCGAACTTCCCTGACCCAGCTGACCGCGCCAGCCAGGAAGAGGAATTCAGCCTTGAGCTGCGCACCCGTGACCGCGAGCGCAAACTGATCAAGAAAATCGACAGCACTCTGGAGCTGATTGAGAACAACGATTACGGTTATTGCGATGCCTGCGGCGTTGAAATTGGTATTCGTCGCCTTGAAGCGCGCCCAACAGCGACACTCTGCGTAGACTGCAAAACCCTTGCAGAGATCAAAGAAAAACAAATCGGCGGCTAAGCCGATTCAGCGGGGCGAGCAATACTCGCCCCACGACCATGCCAGCCCCATCCCTCCACACCTCACCCTCGCAACCTGACAACACTGAGGTTTCAGGCTATATCGGCCGCTTTGCACCATCACCTACAGGCCCACTGCATTTTGGTTCGCTAGTCAGCGCACTCGCCAGTTATCTGGATGCCAAAGCCAACAACGGTCAATGGTTGGTGCGAATGGAAGATCTCGACCTGCCGCGCGAACAACCAGGCGCAGCACGCAACATATTGCAGAGCCTTGAGGATCACGGGCTGCATTGGGATGGCGAGGTTCTCTACCAAAGCCAACGCCATCCGGCCTATCAGGAATGTCTGGATGTATTGCTGAAAAAAAATTGGGTCTACCCATGCACCTGCTCCCGTCAGGATCTGGCGCACATGGGTGGAATATACAACGGTCATTGCCGCACTCATCCGATAAGCCCGGGGCAAGCATACTCGCTGCGGTTGAAACTCTATGATTTACCTGATCGCGCCAGTAACGACTTGATTGAGTTTGAGGATCTTATCCAGGGCATACAAATTCAAAACCTGCGCACCCAGGCAGGTGACCAAATCCTGAAACGGCGCGATGGTTTGTTTGCCTACCCTTTGGCAGTCGTTGTCGATGATATTGCCCAAGGCATCACCCATACCATCCGCGGCAGTGACTTATTGGAAGTCACAGGGAGGCAGCTATTCTTTTTTGGGTTGTTAGGTGCACCACTGCCAAGGTTTGGTCACGTCCCGTTAGCAGTACATGCCAATGGGCAAAAGCTCAGTAAACAAAACCATGCAAAAGCGATCGAAGCCGGAGATGCCAGCAAGAACCTGTGGCGTGGACTGATGTTTTTAGGGCAGAATCCTCCAGTTGATTTGGCGGGAGTATCAACCACCGAAATACTGGCTTGGGCTGTACAGCATTGGCAACGCCACGCAGTTTCCGGTCTTAGTCATTTATATACAGACTAAAAACAACCAAAAACACAGAACAATAACAACCCTCAGCTCGCTGTACCGATGGGGAATAAACGCTTATGAACAACCAACGCCTGGTAATACTGCTACTGTTGGTAGCCTACATTTTTTCGCCCAGCCTGTTTAATTGGATACTTAATCCGGAAGGTGCCTGGTATCGGCCGTTTATTGTCTGGATTGCGGTCATTGTTGTCGCGTTTGTGATGCAAGTTCGCCGCAAGAACTATCATGAGTTTGACTGACCACACGGCGCCAAAACTGTCGCCCCCAACTATTCATTGGCTACTACCACTAAAAAATACCGATAAAAAAACAACATGACTTTTGATCTCAGCCAGGTAGCACTCATCGGTATCAGTTATTTACTGCTGCTATTTGGTATCGCTTATATAACCGAGCGGGGCTGGATTCCCGAAGCGGTCACCTCACACCCGATCACCTATATTTTATCGCTAGGGATTTTTGCCAGCGCCTGGGCGTTTTACGGCGTAATCGATCTCGCGTTCCAATACGGTTATGGCGCACTCGCCTACTACATTGGCACCGGAGCGCTCTTTCTGTTCGCTCCTGTTGCCTTGGCACCACTGGCAGAGTTGGCTCGGCGACACCAGGTGCACTCGCTCGCTGACTTACTGGTATTTCGTTACCACAGCCACAGCGTGGGCGCCCTGACCACTCTTTGCATGCTGTGTGGCATCCTTCCTTTGATGGCATTACAGATCCAGGCGATTGCAGACACCATGCACATCCTCACGGTAAGCGGCAACCCTTCCCTGCCCCTGGCGGGAACCGGGCTTACATTCAAAGACATAATGGCGCTCTGCTACTGCTTTATTCTGGCGTTTTTTACGATCTCTTTCGGTGCCAATCGCGAGCAACACCGCGGGCTGATTACTGCCATGGCATTCGAGTCGCTGATCAAAGTCTGCGCACTCTGTGCAGTCGGGCTGGTCGCTGTTTTTGGGGTATTTGATGGTCTGGAAGGGTTGGATCAATGGCTGCTCGATCACCCCGAAAATCTGGCGCTGTTGCACACCCCCATCCACACCGATTCAGCCCACACCCTGCTTCTAGTATTTGTCGCGACAGCCGTCACCATGCCGCACATCTTCCATTTGGGATTGGCGGAAAACCCGCTGATGCGCAACTCGCACACGGTGACCTGGGCATTTCCACTGTTTCTACTATTAATGGCGCTGCCGATTTTCCCGATACTCTGGGCTGGTACCGAGCTTTCAGTCCCATTACCACCCCAGTACTACACACTGGGCATCCCGATCCTATTTGATTCGCCGGGCCTAACCCTGCTGGCGTTCATCGGCGGACTTTCAGCCGCAACCGGGGCGATGGTGGTGATCTCACTCGCACTCTCCACCATGGTAATGAACCACTGGCTGCTGCCCAGCCTGAAATTGCGCACGCGCACCGATCTCTACAGCCAGCTGATCTGGCTGCGTCGAATCCTGATTGCCGCCATTTTCTTCGGCGGTTACCTGCTGTATTGGATATTGGATAACCGTTTCAGCCTTGCTCATCTGGCGATGACAGCATTTATCGAAACCCTGCAATTCCTGCCCGGCACATTTGCCATTGTGTTTTGGAGTAAAGGTAACAAGCGCGGCATCATCGCTGGTTTGGCGGTTGGTACCAGTATCTGGGCGATCGGGTTGTTACTGCCCATCCTGACCGGCATGGAATACATCCAGCTGCCGCTGCTGAGCTGGACGATTCCGGTAGGGATCGAATACTGGAGCGAAGTGACGTTAATCTCTCTCGGGTTAAACACTTTTTGCTTTGTATTGATATCGCTACTCACCCGCCAGACCGAAGATGAACAATACAGCGCTGACCTCTGCGCCGCCGATGAGCTCAGCCATCCGGTACGCCAAGCGTTGGATGTCCATTCCGCTTCGGAATTCAAACACCGTCTGGCCAAACCCCTCGGTAAGGTAACCGCCAGCCGCGAGGTTGATCTCGCCTTAAAAGAGCTGAACCTGACAATTGACGAGCGCCGCCCCTATGCATTGCGCCGCCTGCGCGACCAAATTGAAGGTAATCTTTCGAGCCTGATGGGAATCCACGTCGCCAGCGAGATCATGGACAAACACATCCCCCATGTAACCGCTGAAACCCAAAGCACGGTGGACATCAACCTGATCGAAAACCGCCTCGCCCAGTACCGCGACCACCTCACCGGTATGGCAGCTGAACTCAACACACTCCGCCTGTATCACCGTAAAACACTGGAAGAACTGCCAATGGCGGTTTGTTCACTGGGGCGCGATATGGAAGTCCTGATGTGGAACCGCGCCATGGCGGAACTCACCCAAACCCCGAGCGAGGATGTTACCGGCTCTTATTTGGAGGACATTCCCGAACCCTGGTGCAGCCTGCTAATCGATTTCAGCCAAAGCAAAGAGCCGCACTTTTACCGGCGCGAAATCGAACTGAATAATCGCCCGCACTGGATCAGCTTGCATAAAGCCAACATCGAAGGGCCGATTACTGCGGGTGTTTACGATCAGGTAATGCTGCTGGAAGATGTTACCGAAACCCAGTTATTGGAGCAGGAATTGGTGCACTCCGAACGCCTTGCCTCCGTCGGCCGCCTCGCGGCGGGTGTTGCCCATGAAATTGGCAACCCGATTACCGGTATCGCCTGCCTCGCACAAAATCTGAAATACGACTCCAGCGACCCAGCCGAAGTGCTGGAAACAGCCGAACAAATCCTTAGCCAGACCGACCGTGTCGGGCGCATCGTGCAGTCGCTGGTGAGTTTCTCCCATGCCGGTCACGCCAGCAAAACCGAGTTCGAAGCTGTTTCCATTCGTGACTGCGCCAATGAGGCGATTCACTTGTTATCCCTGCAAAAAGAGAAAACCCAGGTACTGTTCTGTAACGACATCCCTAAAACCGCCATTGTTGCAGGCGATGCGCAGCGCATAATTCAGGTTTTTATAAATCTTTTATCTAACGCGCGGGATGCCAGCCCGGAGCAAGGCCGTGTTATGCTTGAAAGTAACGAAGATGAAGATTCGGTAACAATTTCTGTTACCGATGAGGGGCACGGCATCCCTCCCGAGCTGATCGAGCGAATTCTCGAACCCTTCTTTACCACCAAGGAGCCAGGTGAAGGGACGGGCTTGGGCTTGGCAATGGTGTATAGCATTATCGAGGATCACAGCGGCCATATGGACATCATCAGCCCGGCCGATACCGTCCACAATCGCGGTGCAAGGTTTGAGATCACGCTACCTCGTCATCTCGATTCCTTTATGGATGCGTAACAAATACCCACTGGGTGCAACAGCGAAAACCAGAGTAAAAACCAAAAACAGAACGACAAAAAGATCCGCGACCGGCAGGTGCAAGCTGCCGGTTATCGACCAGCAACACTTAACGCAAGACCCGGATAGCTATGAGTAAGATTCTGATTGTTGAAGACGAAACCATCATCCGTAATGCCCTGCGCAAGCTGCTTGAGCGCAACCAGTACGAAGTCAGTGAGGCTCCCTCGGTTAAAGAGGCCACCTCCAAATTCCAACTCAAGGATTTTGACCTGATTATCAGCGATCTCCGTCTGCCCGGCGCGCCCGGCACGGATTTGATCAAGCTGGCAGGCGACACCCCCGTTCTTATTATGACGAGCTACGCCAGCCTTCGCTCGGCAGTAGATTCCATGCGTATGGGCGCAGTTGATTACATCGCCAAACCCTTTGATCATGATGAAATGGTCAATGCCGTCAAACGCGTCATCGGTAAAGCCAAAGCCGCCACCAAAGCGGCCTCAGGCACCGTTGCGGCCAGCACCGCGATTGCCGGCATGATCGGCGCGAGCGATGTGATGCAAGACCTGTACAACCGCATCCACAAAGTAGCCCCTACCAATGCCACCGTGTTAATCCACGGCGAAACCGGCACAGGTAAAGAGCTGGTCGCCCGCGCACTACACGAAGAAAGCAATCGCAATAATCACTTGATGATCTCTGTTAACTGCGCCGCCATTCCCGACACGCTGATCGAATCCGAACTCTTCGGTTACGAAAAAGGGGCATTTACCGGTGCAGCGAACAACCGTGAAGGCTTGGTCGCTGCGGCAGATGGCGGCACCTTGTTCCTCGATGAGATCGGCGAGTTGCCACTGGAAGCCCAAGCCCGTCTGTTGCGTGTACTACAAGAGGGTGAAGTACGCCCGCTCGGCTCGGTGGAATCGCGCAAAGTGGATGTCCGCCTCGTAGCGGCAACCCACCGCGATTTGCGCAAACTGTCCAAAGAAGGCAAATTCCGCGAAGACCTGTACTTCCGTATTAACGTCGTGCAACTGGAGCTACCGCCGCTGCGCGAGCGTGGACGGGATATCATCAATATTGCCGAATCCCTGCTACAACGCTATTGCGCACAATTCGGCAAACCCCAGCTCAAACTTTCCTCCGCGGCGATGGATGCCATCATGAGTTACAACTGGCCAGGCAACGTGCGCGAGTTGGAAAACGCCATGCAACGCGCCGTCATTCTGTGTGAGGACAGCACCGAAATTGGCGACCATCTGCTCTCTATCGATATGGACAGCAATGATGATCTGGATGACAACACTGGCAGCTCCGTATTGGAGCCCGCCCGCCTTGCCAATCGCTCTGCGGGTGCCGCATCGGAAGATTTGTCACTGGAGGACTATTTCCAACGTTTTGTATTGGAACATCAGGACACCATGAGTGAAACAGAACTGGCGCGCAAACTGGGGGTTAGCCGTAAATGCTTATGGGAGCGCCGTCAACGTCTCGGCATTCCCCGATCAAAATCCTCTGCCGCTGTCGGTAGCGCCAAATAAATTTCACTAACGTTTATTCCCCCAAAGCCCCCGATTAGCCCTCAAGCAATCGGGGATTTTTATTTTAAGTGACATTTTTCTAAATTAACGCGCCAATTTTGCAGTAAACAGCGCCAAATCGTTACCCCCATCCACGAGAGTGTTACCGCACAAATACTGTTACCGTAATTGCCACACGTAACAAATAAGCGATAAATATGTAACCGTTCGAAATAACAAAAAAGAATAAGAGACGAACCAAAAAACATAACTGTTTGTTTTTATTGAACATTTAAAATATGGCACAACTACTGCTTTTAGAGCGCCATAACAAAAACAAACAATAAGAATTAAATGTGAAAATCTAATAACAACAAGAAACAATAAAAAACTGAAGAAACTTAAAAATAACAACAATAGACAATAAGAAACTGAAAAAAACGAATAACAACAAGAAATAATAAAAAGCTGAAAAAATAGATAATAACAACAAGAAATAATAACAATAGAACGTATATAACAATAACGAAAACAATAACTTAGATTGACCTACGCTAGAAGACAAAAGCAATAAGACAGTAAAATAAAGCGGATGACTGACTAGGCACGGGATGGGATAGCACGCGAGATTGGATGTTTGCCACGGAGGCAACCCATTGAGATGCCAGAATGCAGCACCTTGGTGCTACCCTCCAGCGGGAAAGCGAAAGCTTTCCCGTTTTGCTTTTAAGGGGGACCTAAAACCGATCGTTGAGACTCATTCCAGGCATGGCTGTCTGTCGTAAAAAACCCTGATCTTCTGCTAAACTCGCCGCTTCCATGCAACAGACTGCCCAAACACCAGCGAGACAACATGCTCAAACGCTTGCTTAACCTCTTTACGTCAAAAGATTCCAGCAAAGTATCAAGTGCCGCTCCCAATGGCGCGATTGCCATTCCACGCGACCAACACAATATCTCTCGCAAAAATATCAGTCAGGCAGCAATCCGAATTATCAAGCAGTTAGAAGATTCCGGCTTTTCTGCCTACCTGGTGGGCGGAGGCGTGCGCGATCTATTACTTGGCAACCACCCCAAAGATTTCGATGTGGCCACCAATGCCCGCCCCGAGGAAGTAAAACGCCTGTTCCGCAGCGCGCGCATTGTGGGACGCCGTTTCCAGATCGTCCATGTCCGTATGGGGCGCGAAGTCATTGAGGTCACCACCTTCCGTGGCCATCACGAAGACACATCCCAACATTCATCCCGCAGCGAAGACGGTATGCTGTTACGCGATAACGTCTATGGCACATTGGAAACCGATGCCATGCGCCGCGACTTCACCGTCAATGCGCTGTATTACACGTTGAAAGACTTCTCAGTGATCGATTACTGCAAAGGCATGGACGATCTCAAAAGCCGAACCCTGCGCATGATTGGCGATCCGGCAACCCGCTATAAAGAAGACCCGGTACGTATGCTGCGGGCTCTTCGTTTCGCCGCCAAGTTGGGCTTTAACATTGAGCCGAAAACCGCCAAGCCTATCCGCGAGCTGGGCAGTTTGTTATTGAATGTGTCTGATGCGCGCCTGTTTGAGGAAGTGCTCAAGCTGTTTTTGGGCGGCTCAGCGACTGCTACATTTAGCCTGATGCGTGAGTACGATCTGCTGGTACACCTGTTCCCCGGAACGGATACAGCGCTCAAGGCAGGTGATACCCTCGGGGCGAGCCTGGTTGAGCAATGCATGATCAATACCGATAAACGTATCCGTGCCGATAAAACGGTTACCCCGGCGTTTATTTATGCCGCACTCCTGTGGCCTGCATTGCAACAGCAATTCCAGCTGCTTTCCGGAAAAATGACGCCAGCGCAGGCATGGACGCAAGCTGCAACCAACACCATCAACCTGCAGCTGACCCGCACAGCCATTCCCAAGCGCTTCCTGATCCCCATGCGTGAAATCTGGGATTTGCAACAACGCTTGCCCAGCCGGTTGGGAATGCGCGCCCTGCGCACATTGGATCACCCACGCTTCCGTGCAGCTTATGATTTCCTATTGATGCGGGAAGCCGCTGGCGAAGCACTGGATGGATTGGGTGTGTGGTGGACCAATTACCAAACCGCCACCGAAGATGAACGCGAACAAATGGTGAAAGAGGTTGCACGGCAATCCAAAACCGGCGGCGCAACAAAACCTCGCCGTCGCCGTTCACCTCGTAAACCAAGGGGTGATGCAGCTCCCGGCGGGAACGAATAACCCATGGCGCTGGCCTATGTCGGTCTGGGAAGCAATCTGGAAGATCCACTGGCGCAGGTAACGCGTGCATTTGATGAGCTGGCAGCACTGACGCACACCAGCTTAATTGCACGCTCAGCTATTTATTCGAGCGCTCCAATCGGCCCCGAGCAGCCAGATTACATCAACGCAGTGGCACTACTTGATACCCAACTGGAACCTCTGGCGCTGCTGGATGCCCTGCAATCCATAGAACAGGCGCATCAACGGGTTCGCCTCCAGCATTGGGGGCCACGCACTCTGGATTTGGACATACTGCTTTACGACAATCAAACCATTCAACATGCGCGGCTGGTAGTACCTCATCCTTATCTCACCCAGCGCGGTTTTGTACTTTATCCTTTGGCAGACATTAGCCCGAATTTACAACTGCCGGATGGCCAAACGTTACAGGCACTGCTGCACCAATGTCCGTTTGAAGGCTTGGTGCGCTTGCCAGACAACGGTTTGCCGAACCACCGCTAACCGGCCGCAAGGAGTTATCGTGGACGCTGTATTTGAAGAATTGGGTCTTGACCTTACCAACACCAGACTGCCGCGCTATATCGCGGTAGAAGGTTGCATAGGCGTGGGTAAAACGACCCTCGCGCGCAACATCGCCAGTCTGTTTAATTACGATATGCTGTTAGAGCAGCCGGAGGAAAATCCTTTTCTGGAACGTTTTTATCGCGATCCAAAATCTACCGCGCTGCCAACACAATTATTCTTTTTATTCCAGCGCGCAAACCAACTACAAAATTTGCGCCAGGACGATATTTTCGAACCGGTTCGTGTAGCCGATTTTTTGATAGAAAAAGATCAATTGTTTGCCAAGGTGACGCTCGATGACGATGAGCTGAACATTTATCGCCAGGTGTACGACAAACTCGTCATCAACGCGCCGCGCCCTGATCTGGTGATTTATTTGCAGGCACCGCTGGATGTATTGCTTGAACGTATTCGCCAGCGCGGCATTAGCGCCGAGCAATATATCAGCGCCGATTATTTAAAAGCGCTCAACGATACCTACACTGAATTTTTTCATTTTTATGATGGTGCGCCGCTATTGATCGTCAACGCCAAGGATTTAAACCTGGCGAAAAATCGCGACCATTTCAAACAACTGGTGGAATATATTCTTACCATCAAGAGCGGCCGTCACTATTACAATCCGGTGCCAGCACTGTAATCGTTAACCCTGAATGAATATTGAGAGCGAGCCTAGCCATGCCTTACGGAACGATCAACAGCACCCCTACAGCGAACACGGCTCTGACTAAAAATGTCACCATCAATACGCTGCATAAATTAAAAAGCAGTGGCGAAAAATTTGTAGTCATCTCATTGTACGACGCGCACATGGCAGCTATGGCGCAGCGCTGTGGTGTGGAAGTGGTATTGATTGGCGACTCACTCGGCATGACGGTGCTCGGTTACGACAGCACCATTCCCGTCACCATGGAACAGATGATTTACCATGTGGAAGCCGTCGCGCGTGGCAATAAAAAATCGCTGATTATTGGCGACCTGCCGTTTATGACCTACGCAACACCGGAAGATGCCATGCGCAACTGCATGCGCATTATGCAGGCCGGTGCACAGATGGTAAAACTGGAAGGCGGAGCCTGGCTTGCCGACACAGTACGCATGCTTGCGGAGCGCGGCGTACCCGTGTGCGCACATTTGGGCTTAACGCCACAGTCAGTCAATAAATTTGGTGGTTTCCGCGTACAAGGCCGCGATCAGGAAGGTGCTGACAAAATTCTCAGCGATGCAAAATTACTGGCAGATGCAGGCGCTGATTTATTAGTTTTGGAATGTGTGCCCGCCGCACTGGCAGCACAAATCACGCGTGAAACTCCCATTCCGACAATTGGAATTGGTGCCGGGCGCGATGTGGATGCGCAAGTGTTAGTCATTAATGACATTCTCGGATTAACAGAACAACCGCCAAAATTTTCCAAAAACTTTTTATTGGAAGCGAACGATATTCCCGGTGCCATGCAAAAATATGTCGCCGATGTAAAAGCCGGTATTTTTCCCGGTGACGACAATATTTTTAATTAATGCTTTGCGCAGTGACGGCATTACGCCATCCCTGTGTGTAGGTCACAGAATGATGTCTGCTCATAAGCCCTCTTCACTCGACCACACCTTCATAGTCTGTACCGCTAACAACTTACACTCACCTTTTTGCTCGACGTAAGTTCGCATAAATTGATAACGATAGGTGCGCAGGGTTTTACCATCGGGATTTAATTTATCGACACTGCTCAAGCCTTGCAGCACTACCGTGTTATCCAGCCGATGCTGGCTTACATCATGCGAGCGACGCGCATGGGCTTGCTCTTCCGGTTTTTGCACGCGTGCGATCAGCTGATCTTTATTTTCTTTCATACTGGCGAGGTTGTGCACCCAATAAAACGCTGGTGCCAGCAACTTATCCAAAAATGCCACATCGCCAGATTGCAGCGCCTGCTCATATTGCAAATCCAGTTGCACAATATTTTCTGCATCAAGACAACTATTTGCCTCTGCCGTAAAAGCCAGACAAACACTCCAATAGGCAGCCACAACAACGTATTTTTTCATTGCTAACACTCACCATAAAAATGACCATAGAAACAGAATGGAAAAAATAAAAACAGAATGGCCAAAATAGAAACAAAAAAAAGCCGACACCACAAGATGCCGGCCAAGACCATACTAGATTACAAATAAAGGGGAGTTCCAAACTGGGCTAAAAAAACCCGTCGGTAAGGTACTGCCTTCCTAAATCGATAAGCCAAGCAAACTGTTACCTGAACATATACCTGAACACCATCAGGCACCCTTGGACTTACAGGAAGAAACCGTTACCGGTAGCTTTAGTATTGTTCAGTTTTCAGGCGTTGCCAGTTTTTTTATCGCTGTAGTTAAATTATTTGGCGATAAACCCAAACGCCTGATTAAGAATGGCTATATAAACGTTAAACCCCGCCAGAAATCTTTACGAACCATTACGAACCATTACGCCCCATCAATACCATCGATTCATTAATCAAATGTTCCAGTCGCACGGCAGTGGTCGAGCGCAGCGCAAAATCATCGACCAATTTGCGCAAACGGCTGAGCTTGGGGCGCACCGCGCGAAACTCTTCGGTTACCGGTTCGTAGTCAAGGTCGTGATCCTGCACACTCAGCTTGCCCAATTCGGATAACTCCGCGTGCAGGGCGCTGATCAAATCAAAGAAAAAATCTTTGCGATCAAGGCTATTGGCTTCCCAATAGGCTTGGCTTAAACCTGCCAGTAAGTCTTCAAGAATTTTGATCGCACAGGAGATACTGTTGTTCGGCATAACACACCTTTTCGCTTTAATTATCCGTTCTAATAGTCAATGACTGGAGTATAGAAGACTTTAACCAGCTTGCCGGATGAGCCTGCTAAACTCCGCGCCCGCACTAGAAAACAACGCAACCCTGGATAGCATCATGCCCGCAGAACAGCTCTGGCTTTTTATCACCATCACCCTGGTTTTATCGGCCAGCCCCGGCCCCGTTATGCTCGCCTGTATGATCGATGCCGGGCGCTACGGCATAGGTAAATCGGTTTACACCATGCTCGGTGCAAGCGCAGGGAATTTGGCGCTGATGCTGCTCTCAGCGCTGGGGCTGGGATTACTGGTAGAAGAAGCCGAAGCCGTGTTCCATACCATTAAATGGATCGGCGCTGCCTATTTGGTGTATTTGGGAATCCAGCTGCTGCGGGCACCACCGCTGAGTGCCGATATGTACGCGCGCAACGTGCGCAGCCATCACTTATTCGGCAAAGCATTTATGGTTGCTGTCACCAACCCCAAAGGCCTGGTTTATTTCGGCGCACTCTTTCCACAATTTATCGACATTAATAAATCCATGCCGCCACAGTTCACGCTATTGACCGTGATTTTTCTGCTGATGGATTTAATCTGGATGACGGTCTACGCCGTGGGCGGGCATAGCATCATGCGCTGGCTGAAATCCCCCGAGCATCAACGCTGGTTCAACTGGATATCCGGTGGCGCATTGATACTCGCAGGCGGCGCATTGGCATTTACCAAGCTCTGATTTGATTAGTCATTGGTTGCGGCAATTCATCGCAGCCATTCATTTAGGAATAAGCAAAGAAAAAAGTATTCTTTTTAAAAAAAATCACCTGCCATTAAGCTGCGCTCATTCAACGATGGATCCAACCACGGAATTCATAAACCCAATTCCTCCAGAGGAGCAGCACCGTGAGCCCCCAGCAAAAAACCATTTTTTCAGGTAAGCCATTAAGGTTGCCGCATCAACTGGAAAAATTTTCTGTGATCATTGTGCCGGGCTTGCGCAACAGTGATGAACATCACTGGCAAAGCCTGTGGCAAGCACAATTGCCCAACAGCAAACGCATTCATGTCGATGACTGGGCAACTCCCTCGCTCGAACAATGGAAAGCCGGTATCGCTACAGAATTGGCGCAGCTTGATAAGCCCGCCATCCTGATTGCCCACAGTTTTGGCACACTGGCCAGCGCGAGTATTGCGAGTGAATTTCCCGATAAAATTGCCGCACTTTTTTTAGTGGCACCCGCTGACCCGGATAAATTTTCAATCGCACAACAACTGCCGCAAACCGCGTTGCCGGTACCCGCAAAAATCATCGCCAGCAGCAATGACCCATGGCTGAGCGACAGTAAAGCGGCTTACTGGGCGCTGCTATGGGGAGCGGATTTTTTACGCTTGAAAGGGGTTGGACATATCAATAGTGAATCGCATCTGGGATTCTGGCCAGATGGCATCCGCGAGCTGCAGGGCTTAATACGCAAGCAGCGCGCACGCCAGGCGAAGCAATTCCACAAAGCGACAAATACTCACAAGACGGCAGACATTCACAAAGCAACAGATCCGCACTATTCCACTGCTACCAAGAGCCCGGAATTAAATTACGCCGCGTAATGCAAGCCAATAATCCCCCGCTATAATTTTAGCTGGGCTCAGTGACCGTACTGCGCCATGGTTTGAACAGCTAAAATTACAACAGGCACCTCATGGCAACTATTGGCATGGCAGGACGAACGCTGTTGGCGATTTGGATTATCTGCCTTCCATACTTGCCCGGCCATGCACTGGCTCGCGAGACAGTTATTTATTCCTGGGCGGAATCACGCGCGCAAGACGAGCGCGGGCACTACCCCGTTGCGCTACTAACACTGGCGCTGCAAAAAGCCGGCGGAACTTATGATCCCCGCCCTGCCAAGCATGATTTAACCCAGGAGCGCACACTGCGCCATGTAGAATTACAGCGCGAACTGGATATTACCTGGACCCTCGCTACCCCCGAACGCGAAGCCCGTTTGCTGCCAATCCGCATTCCCATCGACCGCGGTTTACTTGGCTGGCGCTTGCTACTGATTAACAAATCCGATGTGAATTTTTTTGCAGGGATTAACAGTGCACAGCAGATCAAACAACTGCTCGCAGGCCAGGAACAGGATTGGCCGGATTATAAAATCCTGCTCCACAATAATTTCAAAGTAACGCCCACTACCAATTACGAAGGGCTGTTCCTCATGCTCAAGCGCGGGCGCATTCGCTATTTCCCGCGCGCAGCGACAGAAATCCTGCCGGAAATACATGCACACCCACAACTGCCCATGGCAATAGCACCACGATGGGCATTGTATTATCCGGCACCGGTCTATTTTTTCGTGAACAAGCAGCGCCCGGAATTAGCCGCCGCCATTGAGAAGGGCCTTCTGATTGCGATTGCCGATGGCAGCATGCAAACCTTATTTCATCAGCACTTTTCCGAACACATCACTCAATTGGATTTGCAACACCGCGAGCTGATCCTCTTGGATAACCCATTACTCTCCGCAGATACTCCGCTGGATAATGCTGCGCTTTGGTATTCCCCTGCACGAGGTTTTTAAATGCCGCTCCCCTGGTTTACACGGAACGACACATCATCACAGATACAACAACAGCATCGCTTGGGTTTTCGCATTGTATTTGTCGTGCTCGCCAGTACACTTTTGTTTGCCAGTTTGATTTCCGTTGTACTGATTTATCGCGCGTATCAAGCTGCTGTCACCGATGCAAAAGCGCAGACCCTTGTCATCGAAAAAAATTATCTGCCATTACTGGGCGCTGCACTCTGGTCAGTGGATGAGCCGCGCATTAATGCACTTCTTAACAGTATTGCGCAGATGCCACATGTCGGGCGGGTAACGCTGGAGGATGATATAGGCACAACATGGGAGCGAAATGCACCTACCCAAAACACAACTCTCGCACGCACAAAATTCCCTATTCATTACGACGATAATGGCGAAACATTTTTACTCGGTTTCTTGCATGCCGAAACCGTCAACACCCACATCATTGCAAACCTGCAGCGTACTGCACAGCGTATTGCGCTATCCACACTCAGCACCCTGCTGATCTGCGCAGTATTTATTTTATTGATCATTCATTTCCGGATTAGCCGTCATTTGGAAAAAATGGCGCGCTACGCCCAAGCACTGGATTTAACAACACTCAATACACCGCTAGTGCTGGATCGCGCTTCCAACCATAAACCGGATGAACTCGATCTTGTTTCAGAAGCCATTAACCACATGCGCATCCGCATTCGTGACGATGTGGAAAAACGCAATAAACTATTGCAGGAATTAACTCGCCATCGTGAGCAACTTGAATTATTGGTAGATGAGCGCACCAAAGATTTACGACAGCAAACCCATTTACTGGAACAACAGGCAGATGCATTGCGCGAACAAAACCGCGAGCTGGATGCCTATGCCCACACTGTGGCACACGATTTAAAGCAACCCCTCACCAATATGGTTGCCAGCACTACGCTACTAAATGCCGAAAACCTAACGCTACCCGATGAAAAGAAAAAAATCCTGCTGGGAGGTATGCAACGCTCTGCGCAAAAAATGCAGGCAATTATTGAATCACTGTTGTTATTAGCCAGCGTGCGCCAAGCCGATAAAATCCAGCGCGAGCCATTGGATATTGGCCAGATCGCACATGAAGCCTGCAATCGGCTGCAACCTCTAGCAGACAAACACCACGCCAATATCCAATTCAATGAAAACTGGCCAACCGCACTCGGCCATGAACAATGGGTAGAAGAAGTGTGGGTGAACTATTTATCCAACGCGATCAAATACGGCGGCACATCACCGCTGATTGTGATGGGAGCCGATACGACCCAAGAGGGAAAAGTGAAATGCTGGGTCAAGGATTTTGGAGCAGGGCTAACCGACGAACAGCAAGCTGAATTATTCGATTTATTTGTGCGCTTTGATAAAAAATCCACCGACGGACACGGCCTCGGCCTCTCAATCGTTAAACGCATCGCCCACGCACTGGACGGCGAAGTCGGTTACGAACGATCCGACGATGGCGGCAGCGTATTTTGGTTTAGTTTACCAACCGCAAAATAATCATTATTGACATTCCCCCCCCTACCACATACCATAAAAGGTATGTGGACAATATTTGAACATAGGAAACTATCCAAACAGCTCGGCAAAATTCCAGCCGAGATTCTGGCTCGCTATGAGATATGGAAAAGCATTGTAGAAATTTCTGGCCCAGACGGACTGAAAGCCATCAAAGGCTTTAAAGATGAAAATTTACAAGGCGAGTGGAAAGGCTTTCGCTCGTCGCGCTTAAATATTCAATATCGCGTGATTTATCAGGTTAAGGACAAAGAGCTTTACGTAAACGTTGTCGAAGTCACCCCTCATGATTACAAGAGGAAATCCTGATGAAAGATTTTATTCCTGCCAAACAGCACATAGCGGTAACACCCGGCGAATCTGTCCGTATTATTCGTGAATTACAAGAACTTAGCCAAAATCAACTGGCAGAACTCACTGGTATTCCACAATCAACCATTTCCAGTATTGAGTCTGGCCGCATTAATCTTGGTGTCGAACGCGCCAAAGTATTAGCAACTGCATTAAAATGCCATCCGGCGGTATTGGTGTTTCCGGGGTGGAAATTGAACACAGACGAAGCAGCCTGATCTCTTTAAGAACGTTTGAAAAACATAAAAACCGCGCGACAGCTCAATGTCACGCGGTTTTTTTATTTACACCACTAATTAAGCCGGAGCACTGGTACGGATCAAATGATCAAACGCTCCCAGCGAGGCAGTAGCACCTGCTCCCATTGCGATAATAATTTGCTTGTAGGGAACGTTGGTGCAATCACCTGCGGCAAACACACCCGGCACAGAAGTTTCACCGCGGGCATTGATTTCAATTTCACCGCGATTGGTCAACTGCACCGTACCTTTAAGGAAATCGGTGTTGGGCAATAAACCGATTTGCACAAAAATACCTTCCAGCTCTACTGTCGCTATTTCATCGGTATTGCGGCTTTTGTATTTCAGCGCAGTGACTTTTTCACCGTTGCCGATCACTTCTGTCGTCAGCGCTTCGGTAATCACTGTCACATTCGGCAAGCTGAATAATTTGCGTTGCAATACGGCATCGGCACGCAATTTGGAATCAAACTCAATCAACGTGACATGCGCAACAATACCGGCCAAATCAATCGCCGCTTCTACACCGGAGTTGCCACCGCCGATAACAGCGACGCGCTTGCCTTTAAATAAAGGACCATCGCAGTGCGGGCAGTAGGCCACACCTTTGCCGCGATATTCTTTTTCACCGGGTACATTCATTTCTCTCCAGCGCGCACCGGTCGCAAGAATAATGCTTTTACTTTTTAAGGTTGCGCCGCTCGCGAGTTTTACTTCCACCAGATCGCCGGGAACAATGTCTACCGCTTTTTGCAAGTTCATCACATCAACATCGTATTCCTTAACATGCTGCTCCAAGGCCATCGCTAATTTCGGCCCTTCGGTTTCTTTTACTGAAATAAAATTTTCAATCGATACGGTGTCCAATACTTGTCCGCCAAAACGCTCGGCGACAACACCGGTGCGAATACCTTTGCGCGCAGAATAAATTGCCGCTGCTGCACCGGCTGGGCCACCGCCGATAACTAATACATCATAAGGGTCGCGTTCGCTCAATGCTTTTGCATCGCGCTCGGCAGCACCGGTATCGATTTTTGCGATGATCTCTTCCAGCGTCATACGGCCTTGGCCGAAATGTTCACCGTTCAAGTACACACTTGGCACCGCCATCACCTGACGCTTGTCCACTTCGCTTTGAAAGAGCGCGCCGTCGATCATGGTGGCCGAAAAATTCGGGTTAATCGCTGCCAGTAAATTCACTGCTTGCACTACGTCCGGGCAGTTGTGGCAGGAGAGCGAGACAAACACTTCAAAATGAAATTGGCCGTTAATCGCTTTAATTTGCTCAATGGTTTTTGCATCCACTTTTGGTGGATGGCCGCCGGTTTGCAATAACGCTAACACCAGCGAAGTAAATTCATGCCCCATCGGGATACCGGCAAAATGAATGCGAGCGGCTTCGTTTTGTGCGGCTACCGCAAACGATGGGCGATAGGTTGAATTACCTTGATCACTCACACTCACCTTATCGGAAAGCGTAGAAATTTCTTGCAGAAGACTATACATCTCCTGACTTTTTGCGCTGTCATCCAGACTTGCAACCAGTTGGATGGGGCGTTGCAGTTTTTCCAAATAGGCTTTGAGTTGGCCTTTAATCGCGGCATCTAACATGGTGTTCTCCATAAGAATTTTTTAATAAAAGCCCGCCTCGTGAGCGGGCTTTTTTAAACAGATTTATTCGCGTGCGAACGTCATCCCCGCATGCGGGGATCCATAGGTCTTAAATTCAAGAACTGGACTCCCGCAAGCGGGAGTGACGAAAAAATTTGCGTTAGATTTTGCCAACCAAATCCAGAGACGGAGCCAGTGTCGCTTCACCTTCTTTCCACTTGGCAGGGCACACTTCACCTGGATGCGCAGCAACGTATTGCGCCGCTTTTACTTTGCGCAGCAGTTCGGAAGCATCGCGGCCAATACCACCCGCGTTGATCTCGATGATTTGGATTTTGCCCTGCGGGTCAATCACAAAAGTACCGCGATCAGCCAAGCCAGCTTCTTCAATCATCACACCGAAGTTGCGGGTGATAGTGCCGGTTGGGTCGCCGATCATCGGGTATTGGATTTTGCCGATGGTTTCAGAACTGTCGTGCCAGGCTTTGTGGGTGAAATGGGTATCGGTCGATACGGAATAAATCTCTACACCCATCTTTTGGAATTCAGCGTAGTTATCCGCCAAATCGCCCAATTCAGTGGGGCACACAAAGGTGAAGTCCGCCGGGTAAAAGAACACCACTGACCACTTGCCTTTCAGGTCAGCCTCGGTCAGATGGACGAATTTGCCTTGGTGATATGCCTGTGCACTGAAAGGTTTGATTTCTGAATTGATAGTTGCCATGAGTCACACTCCTAAGTCTATGCGGGCTACGCCCGTGGGTTAATTACGTTACGGGGCACAGATTAGGGAGTTAAGCGCCAAGCGGCCAATTGAGTATCGCCATACGGGCCATTTGTAAAATCTATCAGAACATAATTATCAATCCTTATTGGCTATCAAAAGAGCAACATCACATCATAGCGCCACGGCTTTCGGGTAGAGGGCAAGAGATGTATCAGGCGACGCAATTCCAAGTACCGGGGAATACTGCTATGTTCTTTAACCGAGCAGAGGGTCAGTTGCGGACAAGTTAACGAACCTCGATTAGTTTTGGATGCGATCAAATTAAATTGAAAATGTGGATGGGAATAATTTCCAACGCAACGCGTGTATGCTTTTCCCTTAATAACAAGACCAAGATCATGCAATTAATCGCAAGTTTTTACACTCAAGCAAAAGCCAATAAGCTCAGGAGACATCTTGAAAAAAACGGCATTGCCGTTTATGTGGAATATGAAGGTGCAAGAGGTAGCGGCATAAAATACAGTGTTTTCTCTGCTCTAGATCATCAACATCAAGATGCTCTTCTTTTGATGAGTGACCCAGATCATGTGGTTGTTCACAAGATCGATGTGAGCGAATATCAAGCGTACACTGAAGGAGCAGATGGTAAAGAAATGGCACTCGAACTCATGATGAAAGGAATATGCGTTTTCACCTTACTTGTGATATCGCTGGTTGGCTTGATCATTTTCTTTTCCAAAACAAACTAGCTCGACGCATAAAATGCTATTACGCGATCCTTTTAACACCAAAACATATCCAAAAATAAACATACCTTCGCCACATTAAACGTTAGGTCACACTATGCTGAGAATATTATTTCTCCTATCATCAATTGGTTTTTTGAGCTCTTTGACTGTTCATTTTGGCTTACTTTTTTGGCCTGACATAGCAGCGACAAAGCATATACGTTTTTTACACATCGGCATTTTTATTACTTTCACGCCATTTATCTTCTATTTAGCGAATGGAAAATCTAAAAATAATTTTATGACTGAATTTACGAATATCATTCCTATTAAGTATTCAGTCCTCTGTGCACTATTGTTTTTTTATATTTTCGTAAACTTTGTCATATTTATGGCGAAATCAAAGGGTGGCGTAGCTGATATCTGGCAAGAACAGTATGTTCTACATAACCACGGCAAACTTATTAGGTATATTACCGAAGCAGAATATAAAGTATTGCAAGTCAATGAGATTCGTGGATTTTCAGGTCATTGGTTATTTTTCTATTTCACTCCAATGGTATTTTTCTACTTTAAAATAAAAAGCAAGTAGGTTGGGAGCTAACTTCAACAACTGACTGTTAGAAAAACTCTTTCTTTTCTCAAAATATAAATCCATATGCTTTACACAAACAATGCATAGCAGAGCCAGCTAATTGAAACTCAGTAAACGACTACAAAAAATCGAATCCATGGTGAGTTCGCAATACGATCATATTTGGGATTGTTGTTGTGACCATGGTTTATTGGGCGCAAAGCTGGTGACCAGAAAGGCAGCGCCTTATGTTCATTTTGTGGATCTTGTACCTGAGCTTATGGATCAGCTGGAAAATAAACTGAAGCGTTATTTTCCAATTGGTGAAGAGCCAAATTTCCATTCCCTTTCCTATTCGCAATGGCAAGTGCATTGTATGGATTTATGTCAGTTGCAATTGCAGGAATTTAAGGGAAAGCATTTAGTCATTATTGCGGGTGTGGGCGGTGATTTAATGAGTACGATGGTTAAGGCAATTGCACAAAACAACGCTGCTGCCGACATCGATTTTCTCTTGTGCCCTGTGCACCACCAATACACGTTAAGGCAACAATTAATTGCGCTCGATCTTGGTTTGAAAGCTGAAACCTTGATGATTGAAAATCGTCGCTATTATGAAATTATCCTGGCATCTCCCCATAACAATAATGGTGTTTCAACTATAAGCCCTGTCGGCGATTCAATTTGGCAATGTCGCAATCAGGAAGAATTTAATCTTGCGTCTGGCTACCTGAACAAAACGCTCGCACATTACCAGCGACAGCAACTAAAGCGCGGCGCAGAAGTACAGCCAATAATAGATGCTTATAGTGCGGTCACTCTCCAATATTCTTAACGTAAACTCGTTATATTCAGTGCACAACACCCGCTGCACAATGAAAGGATACACTTTGGTACAATTTGACTTTCTTTGGTAAACACCTTCGGTTGGTAGCTCTTTACACTCTGCCAAATGAAAACGTCATTGACAGGAGCCGCTATGAAAAAACCAGGTAAAACAATAAGTGCTTTTTTACTCACGCTCATAACAGCATCCATCGCAAGCTGTAGTCTTGCGGAAGAAAGTCAGAATATAGAGAAGCCGCAAAGCGAAAATAATCGCGATGGCTATTACCTTTCTATCGGGGCGGGCTATATCAATCTGGAGTCGCCTACGTTTGAAAAAACCGATGGTGTCCGGGTCGTTTTTAATGGCCGTTATCAATGGAAGGGTTTTTTTGCTGAGGCCGCTATTGATGCCTCCCGAGATAAAAATCTTCCTGCATTAGGGTACAACTTCTATAACACCGACCACTGGAGCCTGGATGCCATTTTCGCTGTTACCGGCTCGGACTTGCGGTTTAAATATAACTATTATGGTGAAGCCAAGCAGATATCCGCCCAACCGCCGCGCGGTGTTGGTTTAAGAGCGCAAGGCAGCTGGGGAAATACATTTGTACAAGCTATTGCTCTGCCCTATTACCACGAAGAATTTCGGACAGATAGCGCAATTGAGTATGCATCGTTATGGGCTGGTCACCGCTGGCAAATTAAAAACTGGAGCCTGAGTGGACTGGTCGGCGCACAATACCAGTCGAGTGGGTTGCTGGATCATCAATGGGGGGTAACAGAAAATGAGGCGGATGAATTTATTTCTGCCTATCAGCCTTCATCCGGCATTGATTACACAGCACAAATTGATTTGACATACCCCGTAACCAAAAACGTGTTATTTCAAATGTATTCCAGACACATGCTCTATTCAGATGAGACGCTGGATAGCCCAATGGTAAAAAAAATTCGTGAATACCATAAGCACCCCGAACAGGAACGCGAGTTCGGCATTTTGTTGAACTACGTGTTTTAAGGATGAACTGACATGAAAAATAACTATCAGTTCATCTGTATTGTTTTGCTTTTTGTATTTTCGAATGCAGTTACAGCAGCCGATCAATATCTTCACTCGTCAATCACGTTATCGTTGAAACCCAAAGAATGTGTTGTGCTCAAAGAAGGGGACAAGTGTTATGCCGATGTCGCCATTAAATGGAAGGCGAATGTACCCAGCTCTTTGTGCCTATATCGAGCACCGGATGAAATTAAATTGACCTGCTGGGATACCCAGAATGAAGGCCAGTTTACCGAGAAGCTGGTGATGGATGAACCTGTAGACTATTATCTGGCAACGGCTGATGACTCAGAAATTCTGGCAAAAGAAACACTGCATCTTTTCTGGGTTCATAAAAAATCAAATAGACCCAATTCCACTTGGCGACTTTTTTAATGGCAATTAACACAACCAATGAATAATCAATCTGCAGGATCAATTCTTATTGTTGAAGACGATATAGAGTTACAACAATGGATAGCCGACTACCTTACCGGAAAAGGATTTACCTGCATCTGCACAGAAAATGGCACGGAAGCCGTTACATTAATTACCGATATGCAACCGGATATCGTGTTATTGGATGGCGCATTACCGGGGTTAGATGGCTTTGCTGTTTGTAAAACAGTAAGGCCTTTTTTTCGCGGTGCCATTATTATGATCACAGCGCGCGATGAGGAAATTGATGAAATATTGGGGCTGGAAGCCGGTGCAGATGATTACCTGATTAAACCCATAAGAGCGCGCGCGTTATTGACGCGAATTCAAAAACTTCTCGAAAAGAAAGTAATCACAGCACATTCAAAAACATTGACCTTTAATAATCTGGTTATTGACCCTTATTCGCAATCTGCCCTTTTAGCTGGCATTGATGCAAAACTTACCTCGAAAGAATTTGAAGTCCTGTGGGTTTTGGCTTCGCATCCGGGCGAGATAGTTACACGTGACACTTTACTGAAAGAACTCAGGGGTTATGAGTTTGATGGACTCGACAGATCTATTGACCTGCGTATTTCACGGGTAAGAAAAAAATTGAATGATTCGGGTGAGGAACCTTATCGCATCAAAACCATTTGGGGCAAAGGCTACCTTTTTGTAAGAGATGCCTGGTAAGGTTATTTATGCTGACACTACGCACACTTAGCCTGTCACTCCTGCTCACAATTGTCGTTACCTCCATTGGTGCAGGGTTACTACTGGACAAGCTCTACAGCACATTAAACTCAAGCGATCAACCTGATAGTGGCTTAACGCAACCACAATTGGAAGCAATTGGCATACAGCTTTCAGCCACGCTGCGGAACATTGAAAGCAAAGAGGAATTTATACGTATTTGGCAAAAGGGAAATCCATTTATTTCATTGGAAATCGTGCAGCAAGACGATATGAAAATACCTGCCGAGCTGATTCAGGAATTAAAAAAAACTGGCTATCTAACGCTTTCGTCATCAAGCATTATTAGCGCCTACTTCCCAAATAATGCAGATAGCTTTTTTGTGCTGCGCACTCCACAGATAACAAAACCAAAGAAAAATAATTGGTTACCGATTCTCTTCACTATCCTTTTCTACGCCTTGTTAATCGCCATTACCGTTATGTGGCTGACCCCGTTAATTCGCCGTTTACAGACAATAAAATCATCCGCCAAAAAATTGGGTGAAGGCAATCTGAGCGCGCGAATCGCTCCGGGTAATATTTCGTATATAAATGATATTGAACTCGAATTTAATCGCATGGCACAGCGCATTGAAGATCTGGTATCGGACATCAGCTTATTAAGCTCAGCGATTTCCCATGAATTGCGTGCGCCTTTGGCGAAATTGCAGTTCGGTTTGGATGCATTACGCGATGAAGACGATATAGAAAAACGCCACACCTACGAAGATCGCCTTGATAAGGTGATAGCCGACATGACAAACCTTGTTGAGACCTTGCTGAAATATGCGCGGCTGGACAAAAATATCGCGCAGCTCACGCAGGGTAAAATGGATCTATTAGAGCTATGCAACAACGCCATTACCTCTATTACACAGCAAGATGACAAGAAGGCCTTCACTGAAATCAATATAACGGCGGCTGAGAATTTTTATATCGTAAATGGCGATGCTTTTTATTTAAACTTGCTGATAGAAAATTTACTCTCCAATGCAGTTAAGTATGGTTCAGGAAAAATACTTGTTAGTGTTCAGCAATATGAAAAACATATTTTACTTTCCATTGAAGATAACGGGCAGGGAATAGACAAGCAATTCCGGCAGGATATATTCAAACCTTTTATTCGTGGGAAGAATACAGAGAGCAACCCCCATCAACCTGCACAGAAAGGACATGGCCTTGGCATGGCGTTAGTAAAACGCATTGCCGATTTGCACAATGTAACAATTGATATTGCAACATCAGAAACCTTGGGTGGAGCAAGGTTCACACTGTCATTTCCGCGCATACATTCTTCGCACGCCTAACCACACCGATAATAACTGCATACAATTTGATAAACCTTGATACAGTTATTAAGAGTGATGCAACTTAATCTTATCCCGTTCAAATCACCTACAGGGATAATTTTATGTACTCCATTAAAGAAAGCTTTTTCGAAAGAAAATCATTACTCGTTGCCTCATGTGTTAGCATCATCTTGTTAACAGGATGTGACGATAACAATAAAGACCGAAAGGTTTCCAGCTCATCGTCAAGCTCATCTCTATCGAGCGCATCAGTTAGCTCATCTTCTTCCAGCAATCCGTCCGTATCCGACTCACCTTATCTAGGCCAATGGCACGCGCCTGCCTATGGTTACGTGTTATCGGTAAGTGCTGACAGCAATTCATTTACCGTTAAAAACTACAGTGTTACCACAAAGGACTGTTTATTACAGAATGTTGACAGCAACCTTTCATTATCTGACCTGAAAAAGGATTACCTGCATTCCAACACGCCCACAGAAATGTTGCAGCAAAACATCCCTGACTATTTACCCGCAATCACTTTTAAAAAGCTGGAAGCACCTCCAAAAGTGTGTGAAGACAATCTGCAAAAAGTAAAAACAGACGCGGGCTATTCGTTTGATGCAAAAAAAGACTTCGATATTTTCTGGAATGCATTCAATGAGCTTTACGTCTATTTTGAGTTGAGAGGCATGGATTGGGATAAGGCTTATGATGACGCACTCACGTCAATCGATAATGTCACCAATGAGACAGAATTATTTGAATTTTTAAGTGCGGTTATCGCTCCGCTAGGTGACCCTCATGTCATGCTATTAAAAGCCCCACTCAAACCAGATCTCAACAAAAGTCTGGAGGAAGCACTCACCAAAGAGAGCACTTCTCTTTTTTATACAGAAACGCAAGAAACTCTTTATCAACAATTATTGGCTGAATATTTACAAACGCTGGGGGCGAAAGATGAATTAACCGCAACCCAAATAACTGCAGCAGAAAATTACATAGCTGAAAACTCTGATAAAGTGCGAAGCAACATATTCAGCTATGCGGATACGTCATCAGATATTGAAGTAAGAGCTGCGGGGGAAATAGCCTGGTTTACCACAAAAGATAATATGGGTTATTTACTGATTGACTCCATGTCCGAATACAGCGAGGAACAATCAGGCGTTTTTTCAGGAATGGATGCTGATATTGCTATAGCGGAAGCTACCATCAACGAAGCATTGCAAGATCTGGCGAATACCGATGGGCTTATTATTGATGTTCGCTTTAACGATGGCGGACATGACCAAGTGTCTATCGCCTTTGTTCGCCATTTTATGAGTCGCTCGCAAGTTGTTTACTCCAAATTTGCCGGCAGCGGCGCATTGCAAACACCGCGCAAAGATGTGGTATTGGAACCGGCAGACAAAAACCTTTATTTAAAACCTACTGCCGTGTTAGTGAGCGGGGATACCGTCAGTGCAGCGGAACTCTTTGTTATAGCAATGGCATCCCTACCTCAAGTGGCGATTGTAGGAGAACCAACTGCCGGTGCATTTTCCGATATTCTGATTAAACGCTTAACCAGCGATATCGCCTTTGGTATCAGCAATGAAACCTATTTGGATACGCTGGGGAATAATTACGAAGGCATTGGTATTCCTGCTGATATCGCAGTGCCATTTGCAACGCCTGAAGAGCGTAATGGCGGGTACGACTCTGGTATAGATCAATCCATCAACTGGATTAAGCAGGCACCTTAATCAAAAAGCATTAAACAAAAATGTAAAAAACCAAAGGCAATCGCACATGCGATTGCCTTTTTATTTCGCACGTTGAATCTGCTAATTATTTACGCCAGATTCCGGTGTAGTAAGAACCGCAGTACCACCAACCGTGCAGGTAGAAACCTTGGTTTGCCAAAGTCGTTTTCTTGTTGTTGAAGGTAGTCAGATTCATGCCGTGGTAGGCAACCCAGGCACCTTGCGATGGAACCCAGCTGGTGTTGTAAATCTGGCCGTTGTCGGTGCAGGCATAGGTGTTGGGCATTTCGCCGGAATCGGCAAAGTGGTTGAACCAGGCTTGCATACGCTCATCGGGAATATTGTTCACTGTCCAGTTGCCCACGGAATGCGGTGCCCACACCATCACTTCACCGGTTGGTAATGCATTACCGCTCAACAGATTCCAAGTCGCATTAACCGATGCAGTTTGATTGGCGAAAGATGTGGTTTGGCCGTGATCGAATTTCAACTTCACTGCGCTGCCGCCCGGAGTTTGTACATGCACATGCAGGTGCGGGCCGGATGAATTTCCTACGTTACCCACGTTACCCAAAAATTGGCCTTTGGTTATACGCGCACCGCCGCTCACCGCGCCGTCGGCATTCAGTACATATCCTGGTTTTGCAGTAGAACTGTAGGTTGCCGTCTTGGGGCAGAGACTGCTGGGAATCGTGCCTGGTTGTGCGTGCGCGTAGAGGGCGTAGTTGCCGTCATCTTGCAGCACGTACAAATAGTTACCGGCGTAAGAGATATAACCGTCGGTGACTTTGCTGTGATTGGAACCGGGGGTATTTTCCGGTGCGTTGCGCCAGCAATTTACGACGACACCATCATCCATTGCGCGAATTTTTGCACCGTAGATTATGTAGCTGGAGTTGAGGTTGGTCGCGGATGAATCCGTCTTTAGCTGCGACCATTTACCGCTGCCAATATGGCGACGGGCAACTATATCCAACGCATGAGCCTGCGAGCCACCAGACCAATGAGTATCGGTGGTGTAACGGTAGTTCAGGTTGATGTCATCGGCGCGCAGCGGGAAATCCCCAGCGGTGGCAGCGACAGAAGCTAATGCGGCAGAAGCCACAATCAGTGAACGGGCAATAGCGAGTGAACGAGTAAAACCATGAAGTGCTTTCATTTTCAATTTCCCTATAAGTAAGACCAAGTGAATGTTTTGTAACGCAGAGCCAGCATATCCAGAACCATCGAATACAGCTGTGAAATATTCACTAAGCAAAGCGGTAAAACGTCCTTTGCACATGTCGCTTGTTTATCTGGCCATAAACTGTTGGCTTGTGAGGCTGCAGTTAGACGATAAATTTTTTAATCATCTCCGCGTTGGTAAATACCACTACACCGCCTAAGCTTAAAGAGCGTTACCGACAGTGATAAACAGGAGGTGAGCACCATGAGCAAATCGCAAGATAAACGTAAAGAAAGTAAGAAACCTGCAAAACATACTGCGAAAGAAAAGCAGCAATTGAAAAAAGCCAAACAGGCTGAGCAGGCGCATCGCGAGTTTTAGCTTCTGACTCTGTTTAGGTTGGAAATAAGGGCGCAGTCATTGCGCCCTTTTCATTTTTGGATTTAACGCCTGCATTTAACGACTTAACTAGCGCCCACAGTTTACATCGCCTTCTCTCTCGCCCCTTTCAACACGCCCAACATCCCTAACCGATCCTGGCTCAGGATGCGGATGTGCAGCTTATAGACTTTGAAAACCTATATGATATTTATTATCATTTGTATAATATATGCATTTAGAAAAACATCACATTTGCAGTCACACCCATTCTTTTCCGGTAGGGAGCCGTTATGCGTCATTTATCGCGCAGCGCTTTGGCGCTGTCTGTTGCAAGTATCATTTGGGGTGCCAGTGCCTATGCGCAAACCAGCCAAACCCCAGATGCCAGTAAGGGCGAGATTGAAACCACCTATGTTTACGGTGAGCCTGAAAAAACCAAGACCGCAACCAAGTTAAACCTGTCGGTGCTGGAAACACCGCAGGTGGTATCGGTGATTTCCCGTGACCAGATTGATGACTTCTCCCTGCGCGAGATCAACTCGCTGCTGACCTATGTTCCCGGGGTTACGGTTGAACAGGTGGAGACCGGCCGCACTTACTACACTGCGCGCGGCTTTGACATTGTTAACTTCCAGTACGATGGCCTGGGCGTTCCCTTCGCTTACGGCCTGGGGCATGGCCATGACGACACCGCCATTTACGAGCAGGTGGAAGTCGTGAAAGGGGCGACCGGCCTGATCACCGGGCTTGCCAACCCGTCTGCAACCATTAACTACGTGCGCAAGCGCCCGACGCAAGAAACGCAGGCATCCATTACCGGTTCGGGGGGCAGCTGGAACCAATACCGTGTGGATGGCGATATTTCAGGGCCGATTGTTGCCGACACACTCAGCGGCCGTTTGGTTGTCGCCAAGCAGGATGGCGATTCTTATCTGGATCGCTACGGCAAGGAATTGACCGTTTTCTACGGCGTTGTCAGCGGTGAGGTTACCGATACCACTCGCTTTACCTTGGGGCACAGCATCAACGACAGCCACAGCGATGCCAATTCATCCGGCGCCCTGCCACTGTTTTACAGCGATGGTTCACTGACCCATTACGATGCCTCCACCAACACTGCGCCCGCATGGGCATATCAAGATGTAGAACAAACCCGCAGCTTTGTGGAGCTGGAGCAGGACTTGGGCGCGAACTGGGTGGCGAAGGCCGTTTACACTCGCAATGGACTTGAGAGTGAATGGACATCACTCTATTTGGCAGGCGCACCAGACCCGGTCACCGAAGAGGGTTTACTGGCCCATGCAAGCCTTTACCAAGCGGATGACCAGGAGGATATTTTCGATCTGTTTGTCAGCGGTTCTTTTTCACTGTTCGGACAAGAACATGAGTTGGTCGCCGGGATTAACACAGCCGACATCACCCTGACCGGCCGTTCCATCTACACCGATGAATGGAACTACGCCCCGGTAGGCGCTAATTGGGCAGATGGCAAAACCGCGCTGCCGGTATTTGATGTGTACGATGCAGCAACCCAATCTACCGATATCGACCAGAAGCAAGACTCCTATTACGTATCGACCCGCCTGAATCTCACCGACGCGCTGTCGCTGTTGCTGGGTTCCCGCACCGTGGATATCGAGCAAGACGGCATTAACTACGGCGCACCCGCCACCGCAGCGGATGATGAAACCGTGCCCTATGCCGGTATTACCTATGAAGCCCTGCCGGGCACCGTGCTGTACGCCAGCTACAGCGAAGTATTCAACGCCCAGACCTGGGTTGATGCTGACTTGCTGCCCTTGGGTGCCGTACGCGGTGAAAGCACTGAAGCCGGTGTTAAGCAGGAAGTGTTTGATGGCAATGCCGTGCTCACTCTGGCGATGTTTGAATCCCGGCAGGAGAACTTTGGCGAGTGGGTCACCCGCGACGAAGCCTCCGGTCTCAATATTTATCGCGGCGTCGAGTTTGAAAGCGATGGTTTTGAAGTAGAGCTGGCGGGTGAAATTTTTACCGGGCTGAATATCAGCGCAGGCTATACCCAAGTGGGCGTTGAAGATGAAAACGGCAACGACACCCGCCGTTTTATCCCCAAACACCAGTTTAAAGTGGCCACCGCCTATGCAGTGCCCGCTGTATCCGGCCTGCGCCTGGGTGCCGGTATTAACTGGCAGAGTGAGCTGTATGTCGGGAATACCAGAGTACAGGGGGATTTTGCGCTGGTGGACTTATTTGCCCAGTATGCGCTCACACCAAACCTGAGTCTGGCATTGAACATCAACAATGCCACTGATGAAAAATACTTGCTAAGCCCGCAGTGGGGACAAGCCAACTATGGAGCTCCACTCAACGCGATGGGCTCCATCACCTGGCGTTATTAACCATCCGCAAGATGTATAAAACAGCAGTGTCCAGTCCTGAAATAAGTTGACACTGATTTATCCAAACGCCCGATGCACCTCATCGGGCGTTTTGTATTCTAGGGATAGATGCGGACGACGTTCGTTGTAGATCCGAATCGACTCGGCCACCATCACTTTTGCTTCTGCAAGATCCCTGGGTTTCCTTATCAAAAACTCACTTTTCAAAATACCATTCACACGCTCTGCCAGCGCATTTTGATAGCAGTCGTAACCATCCGTCATCGAACAATGAACACCGTATTGATAATGCAATTTCTGGTATTGCGCTGAACAATACTGAATACCCCGATCTGAATGGTGGATGAGCTCATCACCACTGCGTCGCTGCTGTAGTGCTTGTTTATACGCACCGATTACTGACTCAGCCTTCAGATTGTCATGGACGCAATGCCCCACAATCTTGCGCGAATAGGCATCGGTCACCAAACTCAAATAGGCCTCGCCCTGATGCACGGGTAAATAGGTAATGTCAGCCACCCAAACATGTTCTGGTCGTTGCGGAATCACTTGATGTTCACCAGGCTTCAGAAGATTGGGATGTTTGCGAAAGCGATGATGGCTGTGCGTTGTTTTGTGATAAGCCCGCTTGGTGGGAACCAGCAGGCGATGTTCGCGCAGCAAAGCAAACAGTCGATCTCGCCCCACAACCAATGCGGATTGTTGTAACAAGCGCTGTAGTTTGCGCGTTCCGATGCAGGGTTGTAATGCACGTTCACGCTGCACCGCATCAAGGAGTATCTGCGTGTGCACTTCTCGTTGTCGCACCCGCTTACATTGTTGATACCAGGCTTGCCGACTGATGCCGAGTAGCTGGCAACCACGGACAACGGATAAACCCGCTAACGTTTTCGTTTGGATGATGTTCCGTGCGGCTTTTTTACCACGCTGACTCCATAGTCGCGCTTGAGTACATCAACCACCGCTTCGAAAAAATCCGCTTTTTGTTGGGTTAGAGCGAGCTGCTGTTCCAGTTCTTTGATGCGCTGTTCTGGCGTTTGAGGGCGAGGATTATCGGACATGAGGAGGCCTTTTGCTGGTAAACCTAATGACCAATCCAGTTGACCATGCTTGCGCAGCCAACACAAGACTGTAGATCTGCCTTGTATACCGTAGCGAGACTGGGCTTGTTTATAAGTCATCTCTCCTTTTTCGATTTGATCGACAAGAGCCAATTTAAAGGCGAGAGAGTAATCACGCTGGGTGCGTTTAATAACGGGATTCATAACACTTTCCTCAGTAGAGAGTAGAAAAGTGTCAACTTTATTCAGGACGGGTCACAGGCAACAAAAAGGGCGCAATGATTGCGCCCTTTTTGTTTACCACAGAAATCAATCGGGTTTATTGCATTTTTTATTGCAGAGAATCCATCGCACTAGTTGCCCATAAACTCACGCACCCGCAACAATTTCTCAGCCACTTCAGAACCTTGGGGCGCAAAGCGCAGCCCTTGTTGGGCAAACATATCGGCCTTTTGCGACAGGCCTAATTGGGCATAGGCTTGGGCGAGCACCAGATACAAATCTGCCGCGCGGCGCTCAATACGCAGGCCGCGCTCGGCAGTCGCAATTGCGCCTTGATAATCCTGTTGCAGATATTGGCTGTGCGCCTGTCTGGCCAGACTCAATGCTGCCGGGTTCAGGGTTTGTACTGGCGGTGTCGCTGGCGTTGGCACTACACCGGGTTGGGGTTGCACAACGACAGGTTCAGCGGGCTTGGTGACGGCGGGTTTTTCAATAACCGGCGCAGGGCGCTGCGGGGCTTGCGGTTGGGTAGAACAGCCAACGATGGTGAGCACACCTGCGATGGCACAGGTGCGCGCCAATAAACGGATCGATACAAACATTGTAAGTAACTCTTAATAAGTTTAACGCTTAAATAGCTCAGATAAATAAATAGCCCAAATGAGACGTTCTGGTGCGATGGATTGCGGTCGATAAAGGGAACGGCGGCGGTTTACTCGTTCTCTTTCGCCGCCGCTTTTAGCAAGCGCGCCACTTCTTTCCACATATCAAGATACGCCAGTGCCGCGCGGCTGCGCTGATTGTAGCTGGTCAGGGGCGCACGGCGCAGCCCCATTTGCTCCACGGCAGCATCATTGGGGATATACGTCTTGAGCATCGGCACCGGCATTTTCTTGCTGTTTTCAATCGCTTCGCGGTGCAGGCTGCGGCGCATATCCACCTGATTGAAAAAGCCGACGATACGCCCGGGGGCCGACTTCTTGCCTTTTAAAAACTCCACCACCTGTTCCATCGCACGGATCGACAAGGGGCTGGGGATCATCGGGATCAGCAAAATATCCACCTCCATCAACAGCTGCTCCACGCTGGGTGACAATGTCGGTGGACAGTCAAAAATCAGAATGTCGGCTTTATCGCTCAGGGGTTTGAGCAGTTGCTTGAGAAACTTTTTGTCTTTGCTGAGCTCGTCGAATTCGCTGTCCAGACTGCGCAGACTCAAGTCGGAGGGAATCAGCATCAAGCGTGGATAAGGACTGTACAGCTCCATCTCACCAATGGATTTGCCCTTGCTAAACAGTTTGATCGCCTTGGCAGCTTCCGGCTCCTGCTGGCAAAACCAGCTGGCTGCCGCTTGCGGGTCCAAGTCCCAGAGGATGACGTTTTTCTTCGCCGCAGCGGCCATGTAGGCCATGTTGACTGCCGTCGTAGTTTTACCCACGCCGCCTTTGAGGTTGTAAAACGCGATTTTTATCATAAGGATTCCGTCTTTTAGGAAGTTACCGAGCGACCAGCCTGAATATTAACTTGTAGCATTTTTAACCGAATCCTTCAAAATTTATGCAGCGATTTGCGCGAAAAAGTGTTTACTAAGGCGCAATCGGGCGTCGACAGGTACACTCAGCCCCCATCGCCTCACTGGCTGCTATTGCGAACCCCAATTTATGACACACCCTTATGAACAACTCACACCGGATCTGGTACTTGATGCAATCGAGAGAACCGGCCTGCTGAGTGATGCCCGCATCCTCGCACTCAATAGTTACGAAAACCGCGTGTATCAGGTGGGGATCGAAGGTGGCAGCCCGGTGATCGCCAAGTTTTATCGCCCCGGGCGCTGGAGCGATGCGCAGATCATCGAGGAACACCAATTCACTGCCGCATTGAAAGAGTTGGAAATTTCAGTCGTGCCGCCGCTGGCAGATGCAGCGGGCAACACCCTGCGTGAATACCAGGGCTTTCGCTTTGCGCTCTACCCTCGCCAGGGCGGCCATTCGCCTAATCTGGATGACTTTGATGCGCTGCTATCGCTCGGCCGCACCCTGGGGCGTATGCATGCCTTGGGGCAAGCGCGCGCGTTTGAGCATCGCCCGGCGTTGGATATCCAGACCTTTGGCCGCGACAGCTATGACTTTTTACTGGCCAATGACTTTATTCCGGCGAGCTTGCGCGAGTCTTACCGCACCCTGGGCGCAGATGTGCTGGCGCGCTGCGAAACCCTGTTCAAGCGCGTGGCTTACACGCCCATCCGCCTGCATGGCGATTGCCATCCGGGCAATATTTTGTGGCGCGATGACGTGCCGCACTTTGTGGATTTTGACGATGCGCGCATGGGTCCTGCAATCCAGGATTTATGGATGCTGCTCTCGGGCGAGCGGGAGCAACAAACCGCGCAGATGAGCGAAATTCTGGAGGGCTACCGCGAGTTCTGCGATTTTGATTTGGCCGAACTGGCGCTGATCGAAGCCCTGCGCAGCCTGCGTATCATGCATTACAGCGCCTGGCTTGCGCGGCGCTGGACTGACCCGGCCTTCCCCCATCACTTCCCCTGGTTCAATACCGAACGCTACTGGGGCGAACACATTCTGGAGTTGCGCGAGCAGTTGGCGATGCTTAACGAACCGCCGTTGGTCATTTATTGAGGCTCCGGCGGTGGAATTGTGTTGGAAATTCAGCAACAACACCCAATAATTGTCGTTAATGTGCAGTTTGATTTTGTTTGTCAGTATTTACCCCACGATTGACCCCACGTAAGGATCTGGCCATGAATGCCACTATTTCCGCCGCAACCTCCGCCACTGCCGTATCGCCAAGCGCCAACGTGGCTGATAGCTTGTGGGAGTCCATCCGTTTGCAAACCCGCAAGCAAGCGGAAACCGAGCCGGTACTGGCCAGTTTTCTTTATTCCACCATCCTTAATCACGACTCTCTGGAAGGCGCACTGAGCTTCCATCTGGCCAACAAGCTCGACAGCCCCGCCCTGCCCGCCATGCTGATCCGCGAAGTAATTGAAGAGGCGATGGAAAAAGACAGTTCGATCATTGAATCCGTGCGGGCCGACTTGATGGCCGTCAGCGAGCGCGATTCCGCCTGCTGCTCACTGGTCACACCTTTGCTGTACTTCAAAGGTTTCCACGCGCTGCAGGCTTATCGCGTCGCCCATTGGCTGTGGCAGCAGGGGCGCAATTCACTCGCACTGTTTTTACAAAACCGTATATCCGCTGTGTTTGCGGTAGACATCCACCCCGCCGCGCGGATTGGCAAAGGCATTATGTTCGACCACGCCACCGGCATAGTGATTGGTGAGACCGCCGTCGTAGAAGATATGGTATCGATCATGCAATCCGTCACCCTTGGCGGCACCGGCAAAGAAGCAGGCGACCGCCACCCGAAAGTCCGCAAAGGGGTATTGATTGGTGCCGGAGCAAAAATCCTCGGTAACATCACCGTAGGCGAATGCGCCAAAGTCGGTGCCGGTAGTGTCGTGTTAAAAGATGTGCCTGCGCGCGCAACCGTCGCGGGTGTTCCCGCGCAAATCATCTGCGAAACCGCCTGCAACCAACCCGCACGGGAGATGGATCATCTGATCCGCTAGTGCCCGTTTATTGATGCTTGTGCAGCTGGCATTTGTATCAGCAGATGCCAACTTGCTATCCAAAACGCCATTTCGCCCCAGAATAGTCATCCCGCACCAAAACAGATCAACATTTTGCCCATCCCCTTCTCATATCAAGCTGTAATGGCGGCGATTTGCCATTGGTCTGTTTTTTGCTCAATCACAACATACAAGAAGAAATCCCAGCTCGAGGAAACTGACAATGCAATACACTAAGCCGATGATTGATTTGGTGTACGAAATTCGTCGCCGCGTTGATGCAAACATGAAGCCCAGCGTAAAAATGGCCAATCCCGACGTTCTTAAAGAATTGGCTGATTACTACCAAACCACCAAGGACACGATCACCAAAACCCTGATCAAGGAACTGCTCGCTATGGCAGGAGATGAATGGCGACAATTATTAGAACCAACACCGGCGGCGGTTGAACCGCCTAAACAAGTCGTCAAGGTTTATCGCGGCCAAACCATTTTGGTAGAGGCACCGCAGCAGGATCAACAGCGCAGCGAATTATTGATCACCGATATGCCGCCAGAAAAACCCATGCGCATGTATCGCGGCCACAGGGTGATTGTCTAGCCAGCATGTCGTTAAAAAGCACAAACTTTTCTGGACGGCTGGAAAATTCGCATCCAGAATTAGAGCAAGCCTTGGGCTTATCCTTCCTCAGCGCACTTACCTAATAATCCAACACTGTTTGGCAGACTATGAACGCTTTTTGGTATCAGCATCGTTTTTTTTATTGCTGTACATTGCTAGCAACACTCCTGTGCAGCCCCATTTTTGCTGCAAACGATGCTGCAGACGATAGTGATGCCAAGCGCATTGCCAATATCGCTGTTTTGCCCGACATCCATAATGACTACACGCTCTTTTTGGGCAACCGAAATCCGATTGATGTCACCTACTACGGCGGCAATTACGCCCGCCGCGACGTGATCGAGCTGGTGCTACTCCAGCAAGCACTGGCGCTGGGCGGCTTCGCGCACTCGCTCAACTTTGTCGATGAAGAAAATTATTTCCGCAGTATCCGCAATGTGTTGGATGGCAAAACACTCACCATGAGTGGCACCATCTGGTATCAGGATTTACTGCCGCAAATCAATAAGCTGCACATTTCACCACCCATCGTAGAGGACGGACAATTTATTGTGGGTATCTACACCTCGCCCACCAATAAACGCGCGCTTTCCAGTACAAGCCTTGAGCAAATTAATAAGCTGCGCGTTGTCACCAGCCGCCAATGGAAACCCGATCTGACCACACTCGAAAAATTGGGTTTCACCAATATCATGTACACGCCTAATTGGGTCAACATGGCACGCATGATCAATGCCGGGCGCGTCGATATTACACTCTCCCCTTTTCACCAAAATCCGGCAAAAGAAATTCTGGTGGAAAATATCCGGCTAGTTCCGATTGAAGGTGTAAAAATTGCCATTAAAGGCAGCAGGCATTGGCCTGTGAGTAAACGCCATCCACTGGGTGACGAATTTTATCGTGCGCTGATAAAAGGAGTCGCAAAAATGCGTAAGGAAGGAACAATAGAGCGAGCTTATCGCGAGTGCGGTTTCTTCCACCCCGCATTAGAAGGGTGGAAGTTACTTAATCCCGAAACATCACCAGCATATTAACGAGTGATTATTTTTGCTGTTGTTTAAGTAAGTCGCGGATTTCAGTCAGCAACACTTCCTGGTTGGAAGGAGCTGCAGGTTCAGCTGGTTTTTCTTCTTCTTTTTTCTTCAGACGGTTAATGACTTTAATCATCATAAAAATCGCGAATGCGACTATGGTGAAATCCAGAATCGTCTGGATAAACTTACCGTACATGATTGGAACTGTACCTTTACCCTCAATAATTTCGGGCAGGATAATCGCCAGATCAGAAAAATCCACGCCGCCAATCAACCAGCCCAGCGGCGGCATAAAGACATCGCTCACCAACGAGCTGACCACCTTGCCAAAAGCCGCACCGATAATAATACCCACTGCCATATCCACTACATTGCCGCGCACAGCAAATTCTTTAAAGTCTTTAATAAAGCTCATATCTATTCCCCTTTTTTTCAGTTTAAAAACAGTTTTTATTGTCGCTAACGTTATAGCCCATCCTCACCCGGAAACCAAGCGCCTGCCATTAGTACGCAGCAGGTGAATCGATTCCCAGCGCATCCCAGATTTCATCCACGCGCTGCTTGATGCGCTCATCCATCACAATCGGCGTGCCCCACTCGCGGGTGGTTTCACCTGGCCATTTATTGGTTGCATCAAAACCGATCTTGGAACCAAGGCCGGAAACAGGCGATGCAAAATCCAGATAATCGATTGGCGTATTTTCTACCATCACGGTATCGCGCGCGGGATCCATGCGCGTCGTCATTGCCCAAATCACATCATTCCAATCGCGCGCATTCACATCATCATCAGTAACGATGACAAATTTGGTGTACATGAATTGCCGCAAAAAACTCCACACCCCCATCATTACGCGCTTGGCATGACCGGGATATTGCTTCTTCATGGTCACCACTGCCATGCGGTACGAACAACCTTCCGGTGGCAAATAAAAATCCACAATTTCCGGAAATTGTTTTTGCAAAATCGGCACAAACACTTCGTTTAATGCCACACCGAGAATTGCCGGCTCATCCGGCGGACGACCGGTATAAGTACTGTGATAAATCGGATCGCGCCGGTGGGTAATTCGCTCCACAGTGAATACCGGAAAATGATCCACCTCATTGTAATACCCCGTGTGGTCGCCAAAAGGCCCCTCGGGTGCCATATCATCCGGCGCAATAAAGCCTTCCAAAATAAATTCGGCCGATGCAGGCACTTGTAAATCATTGCCGATACATTTCACCACTTCCGTTTTATCGCCGCGCAATAAGCCCGCAAAACCGTATTCAGAAAGTGTATCGGGCACGGGCGTCACCGCACCGAGAATTGTTGCGGGGTCAGCACCCAACGCAACCGCAACCGGAAAAGGTTTGCCCGGATGTTGGATTTGGAATTCGCGAAAATCCAACGCGCCACCGCGATGCGAAAGCCAACGCATAATCAAACGGTTTTTCCCGATTTTTTGCATCCGGTAAATACCCAGATTTTGCCGTTCTTTGTGCGGGCCACGCGTCACCACCAATGGCCAGGTTACCAGCGGGCCAGCATCGCCCGGCCAACAGGTTTGAATGGGAATTTGATCGAGATCGACCGCATCACCTTCCAACACAATGTCCTGGCTCGGTGCCTTGCTCAATACTTTGGGAGCCATATTCAATACTTGTTTGAAGATGGGCAATTTTTCCCATGCGTCTTTAAAGCCTTTTGGTGGTTCCGGCTCTTTTAAAAACGCGAGCAGTTTTCCCACCTCGCGCAAAGCCCCCACTGATTCCTGCCCCATTCCCAACGCAACCCGCTCGGGGGTACCAAATAAATTCCCCAACACGGGAATCGAATAGCCTTTGGGATTTTCAAACAATAATGCGGGACCGCCTGCGCGCAAGGTGCGATCGCAGATTTCGGTCATTTCAAGATGAGGATCAACTTCTTGTTTGATGCGTTTTAACAAACCACGCGCTTCAAGCAGAGCAATAAAATCGCGGAGATCTTTATATTTCATGCGGTAGAAACTCACAGGGCGGAAAAACAAAAACGCCTTCCGCCGTTAGTAGAATTGGCGGAAGGCGTTTCACGTTCCGCCCTGCAAATATCTTCTTGGAGTATCGATTACTTACGTTTCATCGACTGGAAGAATTCGTCGTTGGTTTTGAAGTCTTTCAATTTGTCGAGCAAGAATTCAGTTGCGGGAACATCTTCCATATCGTTCAGCAAACGGCGCAAAATCCACGCGCGCTGCAACTCGTCTTCTTTCATCAATAAATCTTCACGGCGAGTACCGGAGCGGCGTACGTTGATAGCTGGGTAAATACGCTTTTCTGCAATCTTGCGATCAAGATGCAATTCAAGATTACCAGTACCTTTAAATTCTTCGTAAATAACCTCGTCCATTTTGGAGCCGGTATCTACCAATGCGGTTGCGATAATACTCAAGCTGCCGCCCTCTTCGATATTCCGTGCCGCACCAAAGAAACGCTTGGGGCGCTCAAGAGCATGTGCATCCACACCACCGGTCAACACTTTACCGGATGAAGGAATAACGGTGTTGTACGCACGCGCTAAACGAGTAATAGAATCGAGCAGAATCACCACATCTTTTTTGTGCTCAACCAAACGTTTGGCTTTTTCAATCACCATGTCAGCTACTTGCACGTGACGCGCTGGCGGCTCATCGAATGTCGATGCAACCACTTCACCACGAACAGAGCGCTGCATTTCAGTTACTTCTTCAGGGCGCTCGTCAATCAACAATACAATCAAATGACACTCAGGATTATTGCGCGTGATTGCCTGCGCAATATTTTGCATCATGATGGTTTTACCGGCTTTGGGTGGTGCCACAATCAAACCGCGCTGACCTTTACCAATCGGCGCAATTAAATCGATGATACGACCAGTAAGATCCTCGGTAGAACCATTACCTGCTTCAAGTGGCAGACGAATATTGGGGAACAACGGCGTGAGGTTTTCAAACAGGATTTTATTGCGGGAGTTTTCGGGTTTATCAAAGTTAATGTCGTTAACTTTCAGCAGGGCAAAATAGCGTTCGCCTTCTTTGGGCGGGCGAATTTTGCCGGAAATCGTATCGCCGGTACGCAAGTTGAAACGGCGAATCTGACTCGGCGATACATAAATATCATCAGGGCCAGCAAGATAGGAGCTGTCCGCTGAACGCAAAAATCCGAAGCCATCTACCAGAATTTCCAAGACTCCATCGCCGTAAATATCTTCTCCGCCTTTGGCGTGACGCTTGAGGATATTAAAAATAATGTCCTGTTTGCGCGAACGGGCGATATTTTCCAAACCCATTTCATGGGCAATATCAATTAATTCTTCGATGGGTTTCTTTTTCAGGTCGGTTAGATTCATAAGAAAGACTTTATGGATGGATGTGAGTTATTGCAGATAATTATCGGAGGCACGATGCCAGTTGTAGAAAAGGATTGCGATTGTCGCTGTTATTAAGCCGCTATAGTCCTATTTTATTGCCTGTTTTTAATTTTGAGTGGCTGATCTGGTTATCCAGAGGCCGAGGCAAGAACAACAGCAGGGAATTTAGGGTTTGTTCGTCTGGTTTTGGGAATCGGGAAGGTGATTCAGGAGGAACAAACATCAGATTGGGCTGAGTATAGCGGCAAAAATCACACAGTGCAAAAACAAATTAGGCCATCTTTCGATGGCCTAATGATCAATCAGATTGCGCCGTTAACGAACTCAACCAATTGTGGTTTGCTGACAGCACCGACTTTGGTGGCGTGAGCTGCGCCGTTTTTGAAGATGATCAGGGTAGGAATACCGCGCACATTAAATTTGGCTGCGGTTTCTTTATGATCATCAACGTTTAATTTGGTCACTTTTAATTTGCCAGCAAATTGCTCAGCCAAATCATCAAGGATAGGAGCAATCATCTTACAAGGACCACACCAGGGAGCCCAGAAATCCACCAGCACTGGCACATCTGCACCCAGTACTTCCTGTTCAAAACTGGCATCACTGATATGAACAATAGCATCGCTACTCATAGATAAACTCCAAACCTGACGGTTAATTGGTAATGGGGGGTGCCCCCTAAATTTGTTGAGGCCATGATAAGGATTGGCTTAGAAGCAGGCAAGGAGAAAAAACCAATCATTACAATAGGGGGACTCTATGCTGCCAGCGCAAACCTAAATAGATTAAGTGGCAGGCACCAACAGCTCTGCTGCTTCAAATGCAGCATACAAACTATCAAACGTGACGGGTTTGGAAAGGTAATAATTCATACCACAAGCAAACACCGCGTCGCGATGCTCCTGCAATGCATGGGCAGTAAGCGCAATGATCGGTATTGCAGGAAGCCCCTCGCGCCGCTCGTAGTCGCGGATAGTGCGTGTCGCTTCAAAGCCATCCATCTCCGGCATTTCGCAATCCATAAGAATGACGTGGAACCGCTCACTGGCGTTAGTGACTATGTCGCAAGCCTCCACTCCATTTTCCGCAAAAGCAGGCACTATATTGAGTTTACCTAACAAGCCTTTGATCACCATGCGATTAACCGGGTTATCTTCTGCGACCAGCACCCGCAACCGTGAAAATTTATCCAGATTCTGGATTTTGCGCGCAGGTATCGCCACGGGAATAGGCGCATGCCCAAGCAGCGCCACCAGCTCCTGATACAACACCCGCATTGAAACAGGTTTGCGCAACACAGCATGAATACCCAGCGTGCGTATTTGACTTTGATCGTGATAAATATCGCCGGCACTGAACATAAACAAGGGCAGCTCGCGCAACTCGGGAACGTCCCGCAACCATTTCGCCAGCTCAAATCCGTTGGCATCCGGCAAGGCATAATCAAAACCGACAAAATCGTAAGGTTCGCCCGAGTGCATCGCATGTTTCACTTGCGTCATCGCCGTTTTCGCAGAGGCGACCGCATCAACACCAACGCCCCAAGCCGCGCAGTGACGGACAATAAAATCAGTCAGATGAGTGTTCGCTTCAACGAACAATAATTTTTTACCAGCCAATACGCGCTCGTGCGCTTGCAATCTTGCCGCATTGGCGTCGTACACATTTTCCTGCTCCAACAGAGCAGTAAACCAAAAGGTAGAGCCGCCTCCTTTCTCACTATCTACACCAATTTTTCCGCCCATCAATTCCGCAAGGCTTTTACAGATAGCCAACCCCAATCCCGTGCCACCGTATTTGCGGGTGGTGGATGCATCTGCTTGATTAAATGAATCAAATAAACCTTCTGCACTTTGGGCATCAATACCGATACCACTGTCCTGCACACTGAAGCGCAATTCAATTTTTCCATCAGGCTGAGCACTTACCTGTGTTACCTGCAAGGATACAAAGCCCTCGCTGGTAAATTTGAACGCATTGCCCAGCAGGTTGATGATGATTTGCCGCAAGCGAGTAGGATCACCCTTAAACCATTTGGGGATGTCGGAATCGATGCCACCAAAAAGCTCTATATGGCGCTTATTTGCACTGGCACCGAATAATTGCACACAACTTTCAATCAGTTCTTCCAACTCAAACACGGTTTCTTCGAGGCGCATTTTCCCGGCTTCGATTTTGGAATAGTCGAGGATGTCATTAATGATGGTAAGCAGGGTTTCGCCCGAGCGGTGGATAACATCGATGTAGTGCTTTTGGTTGTCATCGAGCGGGGTATCGCGCAGCATTTCCAGCATGCCAATGACACCATTCATGGGCGTGCGTATCTCATGGCTCATAGTGGCAAGAAATTGGCTTTTTGCACGGCTTGCATCTTCTGCCGCATTTTTTTGGCGGCGGGTTTCGAGCTTCTCTTCTTTCTCTGTAAGCAATGCCATTTCAATTGCGTGGCGCTGCTCAATATCGTCAAGCAATGTTTCGCGCATGTGATTAATCGCATTAACCACATTGTCCAACTCATCAGAGCGGGAATTCACTTTCAGGCGTTTGAGTTTGAGCGGCTTGGTGAGCGTTTCCAGATTAAGGTTGCGCGCATAGTTGGCGATGGTTTTGATGTGGCTCGTCAGCAAGGTATGCACCAGCCATACGATAAAAAGCGCAATCACTAATGTCTTTGCACCTTGAACCAACGCGGTAAAAAACGCGCGCTCCCACAGCTTGTCGTAAATACTGGTAAGGCTGGCGGTAACCGTTAGCACCCCCAATTGTTGCTCCGGGGTGCTTGCGTCTTCATAAATCAGAGGGTAAGAGCGCACCAAAAATTGGCTGCGTTTATTTTCCAGTTCTTTTGCATCATAGGTGTTATTGCTGGCAACCAGAGTTTGCTCGGTATTGTTCCAGTCGTGCCACACCACTTTGACCTGCACAACATCTTCAACATCGAGTACGCTGTTGATCTGGATATTTAATTGCTCCTGATCAAACCCCCACAAACTTTTGGTGATGCTAGCCAAGGTACTGATCCGCACCTGATCAATACGCTTTTCCAATGCCGCGATGTCATCATTAAAATTGCCATGCAGCTGCAGCAAAATAGCGACCAATGTAACGATCGAACTACTGATAATGATCAACCCCAACAAGCGCGCAGCTATGGGATTTTCACGCATGTAATTTCTAATGCCGGGCATTTATACCAACCGCACAAGACAGAGAATATTGCTTTTGAGTGTAGCAGCTTTAAACCTTGCAAGGGCATTGCAAAGAACTGTAAAAAAAAAACGTGGCAGCCTGCTCGCCAAGCCGCTATTTTCACAGGCAGATGGTTTACAATGCGCGCCAATTCTTACCTCTGTGCGACCTTCTGTGGCACTGGCAAAACAAACCTGACTTTTTACTGTAATTAAGCCCAACAATCCGAAGCGGAGAGAGAGTGGATGAGCATGTTGTCTAACAACAAAAAGGCAAATAATCGATTGTTTGTTGGTGCGGGGATCATCACCCTCACGATGAGCTGCTTATTGGGTAGCGGCACCGCATATGCACAGCAACCCGCTGCAGTGCCGGCGGCGGCAACCGAAATCGCCCAGCCCGCTTTATTTGATGCTATTGCATCGCGAGCAAAACTGCTGGCCAAGCGCGAATACAAACCTATCCAGGCCAATATTCCGGAAGCACTGGCGAACATGGATTACGACCAGTACCGCTCGATTCGTTTCCGTCCGGAGGCATCGCTGTGGCACAACGAATCCTTGTTTGAGCTGCAGCTGTTCCATCCGGGATTTCTCTACCGTGAGCCAGTGACCCTGCATATGGCCACCGATGGCCCCGATGCTTTTGTGCAGTTCAAGCAAGAGTATTTCAATTACGATGGCCCCGCCGCTCCACTTGCCGGTGTAGCGCCCAACAATATCGGCTTTGCCGGTTTCCGCATCCACTACCCGCTCAATAGCAATGAATACAAAGACGAGTTTGTGGTATTCCAGGGCGCTTCTTACTTCCGCATGGTCGGCCCGGGTCTGGCATATGGTTTGTCGGCACGCGGTCTGGCGATTGATACCGCCGAGCCCAAAGGCGAAGAGTTCCCGGTGTTCCGCGAATTCTGGCTGGTAAAACCCGCGCCAACCGATACACGCATGGTGATGTATGCCCTGCTTGATAGCCCATCGATTACCGGTGCTTATCGCTTTGAAATCATTCCCGGCGCACCAACCGAGATGGCCGTGGAAGCACGTCTGTTTGCCCGCACCGATATTTTGAAAGTGGGTATAGCGCCGTTGACCAGTATGTATATGTGGGGCGAGAACCATACCCGCTTTGTGGATGACTTCCGCCCCGAAGTACACGACTCTGACGGCTTGTTGATGGCAGCATCCAACGGCGAATGGATTTGGCGTCCGATCAGCAACCATCGCCAATTACGCGTGTCCTCGATGATGGACGAAAACCCGCGCGGTTTTGGTTTGTTACAGCGCGACCGCGACTTTGACCATTACATGGACATGGAAGCACGCTACGAGAAACGCCCAAGCATGTGGATTATGCCCGAAGGTAATTGGGGCAAAGGCCGCGCCGAGCTAGTGGAAATCCCAAGCGACAGCGAAACCAATGACAACATCGTTGCCTATTGGGTGCCCGCAAAAGCCATGAAAGCGGGCAGCACTGCAACTTACAAATACCGCCTGCGCGCGATGGATGATCATGTCACTGAGAATACTGCCGCCAAAGTGATTCGCACCCGCATCGGCTGGGGCGCAAACCCGGGTCAAGCCAACCCACCGCCACCGAGCAAACGCAAATTCGTGATCGATTTCCGCGGCGGTGAATTAGACAACTTGTCTGCAGATGCACCTTTAGTGGCCGAAATGCAAAAATCCGCTGGCACGGTGAGCGAGCTGACAGTGCGCCAATTGCCCGATGGCCGCACCTGGCGCGCATCATTCAAGCTGGAACCTGAAGGCGATAAGGTTGCCGATATGCGCTTGTTCCTGAAGTTGCGCGACCAACGTTTAAGCGAAGTCTGGAGTTATGTCTGGTATCCGGACGCAATTTGATATGACCCACATGCCCACACCGCACCCCAAGGTCAGCCGCCCCGTGGCTGACCTTTCTTCAGCACCTGCAGATGCAATCCAAATTCCGGCCAAGTCTTTACGCCGTTGGATTTATGCATTTTTGAGCGTGCTGACCGCCGTAACCGGCGTGTACATCATGTTCGACATCCTGCGCGCCAATGACCTGACCGCGCTGGAAACCGTCATCCTGATTTTGTTCGGTATCAGTTTTACCTGGCTTAGCCTGGCGTTTTGGAGCGGACTGTTTGGGTTTGTATTGCAGATGCTGCGTATCGACCCTTTGAGCTTGAAATCCACCAAGGGCATGCTGGAAGACACATCACCGATTACCACCCGCACAGCCGTGGTAATGCCGGTATACAACGAGGATACTCACCGCGTTATCGCCGGTTTTGAAGCGACCCTGCGCTCGCTGGAAAAAACCGGTGAGATCGACAAATTCGATTTTTATCTGCTCAGCGATACCACCAACCTGACCATCGCCCAAGCCGAGCGCGATGCATGGCAATTGTTGCAGCAACGCCTGGGCGATCTGGGCAAGCAAACGTTTTATCGTCGCCGCGAGAAGAACATCGGGCGCAAAGTGGGCAACCTTGCCGAGTTCTGCCAGCGCTGGGGTGCCAACTATGAGCATATGATTGTGCTCGATGCAGACTCCATCATGACCGGCGACTGTCTGGTAAAAATGGTGCGCGCCATGCAGGCAAACCCACGCACCGGATTAATCCAAACCATCCCGATCCCCGTTCGCCAGACCACTTTCTTCGGCCGCTTTGTACAGTTCGCAGCGGTGCTCTATAGCCCCATGCTTGCCACCGGCCTTGCCTTTTGGCAGACCGATGCGGCCAACTATTGGGGGCACAACGCGATCATCCGCATGCGCGCTTTTATCGATCATTGCGGGCTACCTACCCTGCCCGGTAAAGCCCCTTTCGGTGGCGATATCCTCAGTCACGATTTTGTGGAAGCGGCGATGCTGCGCCGTGCCGGTTGGGATGTGTTTTTGCTCGCGGATTTGGACGGCAGTTACGAAGAAGTACCCTGCAATATTATCGATTACGCCAAGCGCGACCGCCGCTGGGTACAAGGCAATATCCAGCATCTGGGTATTGTCGATACCAAAGACCTGCACCCCATTAGTCGCTTGCATTTTTTGCTCGGCGCAATTGCTTACATCACTTCATTTATCTGGCTGCTGATGCTGGTGCTGAGCACTGCAGATGCCGTTGTGCGCGCCATCAATTCCAATGTGTATTTCACTGAGGTGTACCAGCTGTACCCCAATTGGCCAATCGCCAAAACAGAATTGATTATTGCGTTGATCCTGCTCACCACCATGCTGTTGATGGGGCCTAAATTTCTTGGTGTTGTGGTCGCGTTGGTTCATCGCCGCAAACAATTTGGCGGTGCGCGCGCGATCATCAAAGGCGCTTTCGTTGAAACCATTTTTGCAGTACTGATCGCGCCGATCATGATGGTCTACCACGCCTATTTTGTGATTTCAGTATTGCTTGGATTCAAAGTGAATTGGGATTCGCAAGATCGCGAAGGGCGTTTATTGCCCTGGGGTGAGTGTATTGCGCGCACCTCCAAGATGACCACGGCCGCGATTATCTGGGGCACCATGACCTACATCTACGCGCCGGTTTTTTTCTGGTGGCTGACACCGGTCATCACCGGCCTTGTGCTGGCATCGGCACTGGTGCGCTATTCAAGCAGCCTTGATTGGGGTCGCAGCACGCGCCAGCACAATATATTTTTAAGCCCAAGCGAGGCGATTGAAGACCCTGTGCTGGTTCATTTGGATGAGCTACTCGCAATTGAACATCCTACCCTGGAAGCTCCCGCGCCTATTCCGGCATTACCGGCCGATAACTGGACTGATATGCCACATCGCGAAATGGACGATTACCTTCATATCACCCGCTAATGCGGCAATTGGAATGTAACAATTGGATCGAAGCGATAAAAAAACGGGGCGCAACTTGCGCCCCGTTTTTTTATTGCCAAAAGCTGTTGCAACACTTAAGGCGTTGGCAACTGATCCAGATATTGGCGATGGTTTTTGGAGAATTCAAAATTGTTGAATTGATCCCAGTTGATTGACCAAGTCATCAACCCGCGCAAATTGCTCCATGCCGCCGCCGGTTGATAGGTTGTACAACCCTGCGCTTTGATCAGGCAGTTCATCGCCGATTGCACATCAGCCACGCTGGTGAAACCGCCACCGGCATTTACGTTTGCAGGCAAACCAATCAACACCTGATCCTGACGCAATGCAGGGAAAGTCAAATTAGTGCCCGCCACTTTAAAGCCAGTCAATAACATATCAATCATTGCGACATGGAAATCCGCGCCGCCCATGTAGTGATATTTATTGTCCGTACCCATGATCGCGCCGGAATTGTAGTTCTGCACCTGCAGCCAATCGAGCTTGTCACGCATTGCATAAATCACCGGTAAATACGCACCTGCACGGGTATCGCAACTTGAACAGGTGCCACCGTAGAAGCTGTAGCCCAATTGTACAAAGAAGGTTTCCGGAGCCATGGTCAGCACGAATTTATCACCATAGTGATTGGTCAAATCCTGCAATGCACCGATCAGGTTAACAATCACCGGTGTTGTTGGATTGCGGAAGTCATTGTCGCCCGAATTCAGGAACAACGAGTGACCTTCAAAATCCACATCGAGCCCGTCAAACCCGTATTCATCGATAATCGCTTTCATTGAGTTAACAAAGTTCGCGCGCGCAGCAGCAGTGGGTAATTGCACTTGGCCATTGGCACCACCAATACTGATGATGACTTTTTTGCCTGCCGCTTGTTTGGATTTGATCGCGGCTTTAAACGCGGCCATATTGAATGCAGGGTCCAGCACAAAACCTATCTCGCCCGGCGCACGACCTGTAGGCTCAGCAAAAGATACGTTAATCGCGTCGTAAGCATCCGATACCTGATCTAGCGGAATCACGCCTGAACCGTTATTAAAGTTATGCCAATAACCGGAAATAATGCGGTAACGGCTCGTGCCTACACTCGATACCGATGAACTCACGGATGAGCGCGATGAGCTTGCTACGGAGCTGGGCATCGCACTGGAAGACGACACAACACCGCAGCTGCGCACCAATTCCCACGCCATTTGCCAATGCGCACCTGTTCCTGGCGCATAGGCCCACTCAGCGGTTGAGCTACACCAACCGGCAACCGTGCAACGGTATTCATTGCCCGCATTCTTCACTAATTGCCCGACTGAGTACGCAGTACCCGCAACATATTGCGATGAGGCGCAATTGCCGCCAACCGATGAGCTGGACGGCGCAACTGAACTGGATGAACGGGAACTTGGAATACTCGAAGGCGCGGAGCTGGATCTTGCCGAGCTAGAGGGTACGATGCTCGAAGGCGCTGAAGACGAACGTACCGATGATGGCGCGCTGGAGCTTGCTCCATCGCATGTACCCAATAATGCCCACTCTTGCCACTGACTGGAGTAACTTGCGGGGCTGTGCCCCTGTGACCACCAGTTCGCCTTGTAGGCTTTACCGGCTTCTTGCACTTGGCTCCCACCACCATAGGCGGTGCTACTGTTCCACTGCGGGATACCCGCACAACTGATCGCATGGCTTTGGACAGATGCAGCGGCAAGGCATAAGCCCGCCACAGCGAATAATGACTGTTTCACTGGATGATTCCCTCTCTAGGTTCAAAAAAAGCTCAGAAAAAAAGTTCAGGCAAAAACGTCCATTGGAAATGCTTAACAAATCCCAAAGGCGTTAGGTTTTATTGAATATTTACTTTGCGACTACCAACGAATCGACGTTAATGACGACACGTTCGTTTGTTCTCTAGAGAAAATACATCCATTTTATTGTTATAAAATTTGTCGCCAATTCTGCCGGGAGATAGGGATTAAAAACGCCACCAACTCCTGATGACAACATTGTCATTTATATCACGCTCAAATTCTGTACACAATTGCGCAGCCATCGGGAGCGTTGCGGCAACAGGGAGATCACGCGACTTTTAACGATAATTGTGGCAGGATCGACACACTTTCAATCACTAGAATTGCTCTATCCGTCACCCACCTGCGCTGCATTCATGAAATCGTTACTGACACTACTGCTCACCATCATCTCTATCGCTTATCCGGTGCTGGTGTATTTTGGAATCCAGCACCTTAATCCAGCCACATTTGCGATCATTATTTTCGTTTTGGGGCTGGTTAAATTTTTGAGTGCAAACAATAAATCCGACAGCAGCCAAATCCTGCTGCTCGCTGCAGTGTCGGTTTACAGTGCCGGATTATTGCTAAGCAACAGCGAGCATTGGCTGAAGCTTTATCCTGTCATCATCAGTTGGTCCGTCGCCGCGCTGTTTGCGGTCAGCCTTCGTCACAAAGAAACTGTTATTGAACGCATGGCTCGCCTTGGTGGCGCAGTGATTACCCCCAAGGCAAAACACTACATTCGCGTCCTGACATTGGTGTGGGTTTTCTTACTCATCGGTAACGGCCTGATTGCGCTTTATCTTGCCTCGTTTGCCAGCATGAAAAGTTGGGCACTCTATACCGGGCTACTCTCTTATGTGTTTTTTGCGCTGTTTTTTGCGTGCGAATACGCCTATCGCCTGCACTACATCCGCAAACACAACGAGCAGAACTAAAACCGGGCAATTGGGTTAGACGGCAGGCTGGAGTATCATGTCGCCCAACCCAACAGGCTGCATTCACGCGATAAAAACCAATGACCGATGTAAATCTCCTTGCGCAACTGCGCGAACAATTCTCTTCTGCGCACTGGCCGCGCATGGAGAACATTAGCCGCGATCAAGATCAATGCGTCATCGATGTGTATATCGCCCATGATATGCATTGGCTGGAAGGGCATTTTCCGCAACAACCGGTTGTCGCAGGCGTTGTACAAACCCACTGGGCAGGTGAGCTCGCCAAAGCGCTATTTAATATTGGCGATGAATTTATCCGTATCGATAACCTGAAATTCCAGCAGGTCATTTTGCCCGGGCAGCATTTGCAATTAACACTGAGTTTCAGCAGTACAACGGTAAAATTTCGCTACAGCCAAAACGACACTCTTTTCTCTGAAGGTAAATTGGTTTTTCAAGGCCAAGCACCGGTAACGCAGTAATACATCATGAGTTATTGTTTATTAATTCCACATTACAACCATGAGCGCCAATTTATTGCGTTTTTACCGCAGTTAGTCGCGAGTGGATTACCGCTGGTCATTGTGGATGACGGCAGCAATCCCGATAGCCGCGCGCAAGTAGAAGCAGCGATTACGCATTACACCAACGTGCATTTTTTTGCGTTGCAACGCAACCGCGGCAAAGGTGCGGCAGTAAAAGCCGGTTTCACTTTTGCGCGCAATCTGGGTTTTACCCATGCCATTCAGATTGATGCCGACGGACAACACGACGTCGCCGATATTGAAAAGTTTGTGCAGTGTTCACAGCAACAACCTGATGCCATTATTTGTGGCAAACCCGTGTTTGATACATCAGCACCCAAAGCGCGCGTCTATGGCCGCAAAGTCACTGATTTTTGGGTCGCACTGGAAACTTTGTCACTGCGGATTAAAGACGGGCTGTGCGGCTTTCGTGTGTATCCACTCCACGCAGCTGAAGATGTACTCGACCGCCACTTCGTCGGCAATCGCATGGATTTTGATACCGAGCTATTGGTAAAAGCGGTGTGGAGCAATACCACATTGGTATTTCTCAATACCCATGTCATCTACCCCGAGCAAAGTGTGTCGCACTTTAATTACCTGCGCGATAACCTGTTGCTGATTAAATTACACAGCCGTTTAATGCTGGGCATGTTGATCCGCTTGCCGGTGCTACTATGGCAGCGTTTACGAGGTCAATAATGACAGAGTTGGACACCAGTACAGCACCAACAACTGCAGCCGAAAAACAAGCGCATTGGTCAACACTACAAGAGTCCGGCACTATTCGCGGCATTTTGTTCATGCTGTGGATACAACGCATTTTCGGACGAGGATTTTTTAACGCATTGTTGTACCCGATCATGGCGTATTTTTTTCTGGTTAACCGCCGTGCACGCTCTGCATCACTCGAATTTTTACGTACGCACGCAGAAAAATATCCCGATTATTGGCAAGGAAAAACACCCGGTTATCGCGATGTTTTTCGTCACATGTATTCATTTGGGCAATGCATCCTGGACAAACTCCTCGCTTGGAGTACGCCCATCAACGAGCAGGATTTTGAAATCGCCAACGAACCACTGCTCGCCGAATTTATGGCAAAAACCAATGGCCAATTAATTATTGGCTCCCACCTGGGCAATTTGGAATATTGCCGCGGCTTTGTGCAACGCTATAAAGCGCGCACGATCAATGCACTCGTTTACGATCAACACTCCGCCAATTTTGTCACCGCGATGCAAAAAATTAATCCGGAGTCGCGCATTCATATTTACCAAGTAAATGAACTGGATATTCCACTCATCCTGCAGTTGAAAACCAAAATCGATAATGGCGAATGGCTATTTATTGCCGGTGACCGGATTCCGCTCAGCGGGGAGGCGCGCACCGTCACGGTGGATTTTCTCGGCCGCCCCGCGCAATTACCTATCGGCCCTTATATGCTCGCCAAAGTATTGCAGTGCGAAGTGCAACTGATGTTTTCCTATCGCAGCGCGCACAAAATTGTTTTTGAATTGGTTCCCTTTGCGCAACAAGTGACGCTGCCACGCAAAGATGGCGGCGCACAATTGCAAGCTTACGCCCAGCAGTATGCCAACGCCTTGGAGCAACAAGCGGCACGTGCGCCACTGCAATGGTTTAATTTTTATCCCTATTGGGCGAGCAGCCGGTCTGCCGAGGAATCTGCCAGATGATTGATTCACGCATCTACGATTTAATACCGCATCGCGAGCCCATGCTGTTGATCAATCGTATTATTGAGTTGGCTGGCAATTTTTCCTGCGCAGAAATTACCGTTAGCGAACAGTCTTCTTTTTTTGTTGCGGGCAAAGGCGTACCCAGTTGGATTGGTGTGGAATACATGGGGCAAACCGCAGCATTGATTGCAGGCTATCAACTGCAGCAAGGTACAGTCGCGCCGCATTTGGGCTTGTTATTAGGGACTCGCAAATACGAGGCATTTGTTCCCTATTTTTGCGCAGGCGATGTATTGCAAGTGCGCTGTTCGGAAAGCGCCGTTGTCGGTGAAAGCCTGGCTAATTTTCAATGCGAGATCATTAACCTGCGCGATCAACGCTGTGTGGCACGCGCAAAATTATCAGTATTCCGCAAACCACTCAACGAGCACGAAAACCAATCGCAAGAAAAAGCGAACGAACAAGCAAAAGCACAACAGGAAATTCCACCAACAACAGGAGCAAGCGCGTGACAAAACGTGTCGCCATTACCGGAGCCGGTGCCATATCAGCATTGGGTCACGAGTGGAAAACCATTCGCGAAAATATTCTGCAATTAAAAAATCGTGTGCGTTACATGCACGAGTGGGATCAGTATCCGGAATTGCAAACCCGCCTTGCATCACCCGTGGATGATTTTGTAATACCCGCGCATTACACCATGAAAAAAAAGCGCGGCATGGGGCGAGTGGCACAGATGGCGGTTGTCGCCACCGAGCAAGCGTTGATTCACGCCGGATTATTTAAAGATCCGATTATCAGCAGCGATGAAACCGGCGTTGCTTACGGCTCTGCCACCGGCAGCAGTGATGCGGCGATGGAATTTTTTGGCTTGCTTGAGCACAAATCCATGGCCAAATTAAATGGCACAACCTATTTGCGCATGATGAGCCATTCCGCTGCGGTCAATATCAGCGTGCTGTTCGGCACCTGCGGGCGCATGTACACCACCAGCAGTGCCTGCACTGCCGGGAGCCAAGGCATTGGTTTTGCGTATGAGGCGATTCGCAGTGGCCAGCAAACCATTATGATCGCAGGCGGCGCAGAAGAACTTTGCCCGACACAAGCGGCGGTATTCGATACGGTTTACTCCGCCAGTTTAAAAAATGCGACGCCCGAATTATCGCCACGCGCATTCGATACCCAACGCGATGGCTTGGTATTGGGCGAAGGCGCTTGCACATTAATTCTGGAAGACTGGGATCACGCCGTTGCACGCGGCGCTAACATTCTTGCCGAAGTGGTTGGCTTTGCTACCAATTGCGATGGCAATCATTTAGTGCGCCCCAATCAAGCCACCATGGCAAAAGTCATGCAAAAAAGTTTGCAGGATGCGCAATTAAACGCTGAACAAATCCACTACATTTCCGGTCATGGCACCGCCACAGTCCACGGCGATATTGCAGAGTCATTGGCAACACAAGAGGTGATGGGCAGCCAGATTCCGTTTAGCAGTTTGAAAAGTTATATCGGCCACAGCCTTGGTGCCTGCGGTTCTTTGGAAGCCTGGCTGGGCATCGAAATGATGAATGAAAATTGGTTTTCGCCCAATTTAAATTTGGAAGAGCTGGATGAAAATTGCGGCTTACTGGATTACATCCGCAATGACGTGCGCGAATTAACCGCGCAATATTTTATGAGTAATAATTTTGCGTTTGGCGGGGTGAATACGTCGCTGATTTTTAAGCGGGTTTAACAGCAAATCCCCCTGCCCCCTTTTTCAAAGGGGGAGTTTGAATGTGCCAAATTTGAGATTGTTGGTTTTATTCCGGGCGAGCAGTTCATCTAGCGGAGTGTTTAAAATCTGGCGCAGACCAGTCTCCCCCTTTGTAAAAGGGGGCTGGGGGATTCAACACATTCCCCCATTCACACTAATCACTTGCCGCGTTATATAGCCCGCCGCATCGGACACTAAAAAGCTCACGGTCGCCGCAACATCGTCCACTTTACCGAAGCGCTGCATGGGAATTAATTTCATGGCTTCGTCGTGATAAATGCCTTCGATCATATCGGTTTCAATCACGCCGGGCGCTACGCAGTTGACGGTGATATTGCGCTTGGCCAATTCAATTGCCAGCGCTTTAGTGGCACCGATAATGCCCGCTTTTGCCGCGCTGTAATTGGTTTGGCCGCGATTGCCAATCACACCAGAAACGGATGATAGCGTCACAATACGACCACCCTTGCGCAAGCGGATCATCGGCATAACAAGTGGATAGAGCACGTTGTAAAACGCATCTAAATTGGTGTGAATGACTGAATCCCACTGTTCGCCCGTAATCGCAGGAAAAGCATTGTCTGCCGCGATGCCCGCGTTGCACACCACAGCATAAAACGCACCATTGGCCTCAACATCAGCCAATAATACCTCGCTCACTTTTTCGCGCTCGCACACATCAAATTGAATCAAACTGGCGCTGCCGCCATTGGCAATAATTTCAGCAGCAACCGCTTCTGCTTCAGTTTTTCCGGAGCGATAGTGAACACAGACATCGAATCCATCGGCACCGAGTTTTAATGCGCAGGCTTTGCCAATTCCACGGCTGGCACCGGTCACCAATACACGTTTTTTGCTCATAGTTGTTTACCCGTATTTGTTTGCTCACAGTCTTTGCTAATTGCTATTTACTCACAATTGTCTACACAAATATCACACTAATGATTTTTCCAGCGACGGCTGGCCAGAAGTAATGCACCCAATAGATTAAAGCTGCTGCCAATAAATAAGGCCAAACCAAAGGCGCTCACCGCAGGCAAAATACTCAAGCCCAACAAACCGAAAGATAAAAGATTGGTGGTGGATGAAATCGCCACGGCAGATAAGGTTTCTACCGAATTCTCGCTCATCTCGGCAATAAAGATGACGTAATCCATACCCAAGCCGACCACCAAAAATAATGCCATAACATGAAACAATGTCAGCGGCACATTAAATAAGGCCAACAACACAAAGCTGGCTGAAATAGCAAAGGCAGGCACCGCCATCAGCTGCAATACTGTTCGCCAGGGGTAGCGAATAAGCAATAGCGCAGCCATCAACGCCAAGGCCAGCAGCAGCAATTTCATTGAAGATTGGCGCAGGTTTTTCATACCCATTTCTGCGTCTTGCATCGCACTAAAAAAACGAACGCCGGAAATTGCTGCAACCTGCTCGGCCACTTTATGTAGATCCATTGACTTGGGCAGCATTAAAAAGGCATCCACACCTTTATCACTTTCAATCCACAATGGCGGTAATAAAAATGCGCCTTCGGTAAAAAATTCCGCCGGGTTCAACGCATTATTCTGTTGCGCGCGATACGCCTCAGCCAAGGCTTGCGCGGAAATTTCTGTGAGTCCTTGCTGCTGGATAAATGTTGCAGCGAGGCCATCTGCACCATAAATACGTTGATTAAGCTGATAGTTCGTTTGCTGTTGGGCGGGTGATGGAAAAAAATGATGAACGCCAAGCAGCGGTAGCAATGCTTCATTTTCTTGTGCCGAATTTTCTACAGCGGCTTGCACCAGCGCGATGCGATCATACACTTGCTGCGCATTTTCACCGTGAACCAGAATAAAACTCGCAGGCTCATGGCTCGCAACCCATTCGCTGACTTGTTTTTCTTGCTCAATCAATTGTGGATTGGCGGCAAAAAAACTGCGCGGGTTATCGCTAACTGGAAAGTCAAACCGGTTCACCCAAAAGCTCGCGCCCAGCACCATTAACATAGCCACAATGACATGCACTGCGCGTAATTTGCCAAACAAACGCAGTACACCCAACACCGCTTTTTGCAAACCGGCATCGTAAACTTTTACGTTTTTAGTGAGGAAATGGCCGAGGGAAATCACCACCAACCAAGCGTAAACCAAACCCAAGGCCGCGAACACGGCCACCTGTTGCAGCGCCGCTAACCCCGACCAAGCCAGTGCACTAAAACCGATTACGCTGGACAACAAACTCAGCATAAGCGCGCGGTAGAGCGGCAAACGATTTTCGCCCTGCGGGTGATGTGCCTGAAAATAAAAATAGTGCAACGCATAATCCACCACCACGCCGATCAAGCTCGACCCAAACACCAGCGTTAATACATGGATTGAACCCAACCAGTAATGGCAAATACTAAACGCAAACGCCAAACCCAAGCCGATTGATAACGCAGGCAATACCAACGCACGCGGCCCGCGAAAAATCCATAAGGCTAATAACAACACACCAATGGTAGAACCGGTGCTGATGGTTTCAATATCCGCCCGCGCTGACTGGGCCGAATCGGCGGCAAAAAATAAAATGCCGGATTCCACTATTTCAACATCGGGATATTCTGCTTTAAATTGCGCGGTAATTTTTTCAAGTTCCGCTAGCGCCAGATCCTGCTGTTTCATTTCCATCGCATCGCTAGCCAAGCGCAATTGATGGGGCGCAATAAAGATGTCTTTCCCTGCGCGTGTTACCGCTTGGATTTCGTCACTGTTATTTACGCCAATGCGATCTAATAATCTCACTGCGTATTCATTCGCGAACCCCAGTGGATCGCGAACCACTGGAACCAAACGCAGCATGCCGCCAGTGCCGTAGAGATTGTTTTCTCCCAATTTCAATACCGCAGCATCCTCACCTTGGGCGAGCACCGTTTGCGCCTGCGGCCCCAGAATATGAAATGAATGCTGCTGCAACTGCGCCGCATAGGCATCAAGCAATGCGGTGTGATCAACGTAACGAATGACCTGCGCTTCTTGTTCGATTAATTCACGCAAATAATCGCTGGCATCGGTGAGCGAATCTTCATCCTCATGCACCAGCACCAGCATAAATTGCTGTGCGGCATCGGCGGACATTTTATTGAGCGCTTGGTTTACCGAAGCATCGACAGAGAATGAAGGCGAAAGACTGCGCAGGTTGGTATCGATTTGCAAACCGGTACGGCTTATCGACCAAAAACAGACAAGGGATACCAACGTAAGGATCAGGAGGGCGACGCTGCACCAGCGACGATAAACATGCTGCGTCATAAAGCCTTCACTCAACTAAAGCTGTGATTGAAATAGAACTGATTATCGAAATAAATGTTGGCAAGCAACAGCAAACGAAGGTGCGGCCTCTGGGGCTAATTGCTGGCACTGTTCAAAGGATGCACTCGCCAATGGCTGCAATTGGTACACCTTGATTGCAGTAAATTCTTCGCCCTGATGCTGCATATAAATACTCACCGCCCCGTCAGTGCGCGTGATGTCAATTGAACGCAGGAATTTTTCCATACGCTTATTGCGCGGTGTCAGGCGAACACCAGTATCGGTCTGCGCAACTGAAAAGGTTTTTTCAATATAGCGATGGTCGCCGCCGATCAAATGATTGAGCATTTTGCCCAAGTGTTTTTGTACCGCACCGGAAATTTTTTTCGGCGCGCCAGCAGCGGGAATTAATTGAGTGCTGCCTTGCAGTTCATACACCAGGGTTTCATTTAACGGCGCACTGGCGTACCACAACAATCCTTTTTCGCAGGCAAACACAAAACTGCCACTGGTTTCCAGTTGCTTACTAATGCCTGCGATGGATTTCTGCTGCTGATAAAGCCCGGTCTGGTTACAGGTTTCCGGCAGGTAGGCATCGAGCAGGTTTGTATTGCCATTTGCATAAACCACAGCAGCGCAAAAGACTGACACACCAAGCATCAGCATTGTTATGGTTTTTAGCAATTGCGTTTGGTTTATCAACATGGGTGCATTTTCTTTAGGCTAACTCGTTATTCTAAAAACCGCTTTACGCGTTATTTAAAAGTTGCGTTATTTGAGAGCTGCGTTATTTAAGAGTTGCTTTACTTTATCGATCAATACATCAGGGCTGCCGATACGCAGCAACTTGGTGTGCGCGTCTACCGCTGCTTGTACCGTGTGGGCTTTACTCAATACTGCATGAGTGAGCGCATCGCGGATAACGTAATGAATTTTTAAGCGATATTCCCACTCCACCAAACTCGCCGTCACTATCACCTGCTGTTCAAACACCAATGGCTGAATGTATTTTATTTGCATATCCACAATCGGAAACATAAAGCCCGATGTTTTCATATCGGTGTAGTTGTAACCGAGTTTATCGAGCAAATTACAGCGCGCCACTTCCAGATATTTGCAGTAGTGGCCGTGCCACACAATGTTCATGGAATCCACATCAAAAAACGGCACAGTGATGGCGGTATCCACACTGAGCAGTGCCTTGGGTTCGCGGCGGCGCTGCATTAGTTGGCTGCCTGATCCTGATGTAAAAACGCGAGAATCGCTTCAATCAAATCACCAATGGTTTTGACTTGGTGAAAGTTCTCCAAGGTGATTTTTTTGGCGGTGATGGATTTTAATTCGATCATTAAATTCACGGCATCGATGCTATCGATATCCAGATCTTCGCGCAGGCGCGACTCCAGGGTGATGGAGTCTGGCTCCACATCAAATTGTTCCTGGAGTATCGCGGCGATACGGGTTAACAGACTTTCGCGGGTATGGATCATAGAAGGCACTTTGCAACCGGATTAAACAGGCGCGGGATTATACAAGTTTTATCGGCCAGTAAGCAGTTAGCCTTGCCTGCCTTGTAACACATCGCGCAGCTCCGCCGTGAGGGTGCGCGCCTGCAAACCGGGAGGCTGGGATTTATCGACCGCCTCATCCAGCGCTATAAGCGGCAACACGCGCAGGCTGAAATGGGGTTTAGTAGGTGGGATGCGATACCAGGGTTCGCCTTTGCGCAGGGTCATGGGCTGACAATCAATGACCACCGGCAAGAGCGGGCAAGCTGCCGCCAGCGCGATATTGGCGGCACCGCGTTTGAGCTTAAGCTCGTCGCCATCGGTGCGGGTACCTTCAGGGAAAATCATCAGGGTTTCACCACTGCGCAGCGCTGCCGCCGCTTTTTCGACCAGCTCCACCCCCACTTCGTCGTTAGGAATGTAACCGGCAAGGCTGACAATCCAGCAGGTAAACGGGTTGCGCGCCATTGCGGCTTTCATGATAAACGTGGCGTTGGGCATTACCGCCATCAACAGAATCGCGTCAAGCAAGGTGGGATGATTGGCAACCACCAGAACACCAGATTGGCTGAGCGCATCCTCGCCTTCAAACTCAACCGTTAGAAGCCCCAGCGTGCACATTATCCACACATAAAATCTAACCCAGCGCTGGATAGATCGCCGCGCCAGTTGACGGCGACGTTGCTCAGGCCAGGGAAGCAGACGGATCAGGGGCGCAAGCAGGATCGCAAGCAGCAGCGCCCCTATCGCAAAAAGGACAAAGGAAAAGGCGGTCGCCAGCAAACGCCAGCACCAATTGAGTTGTTTCATGGCGAAGAAGGCGTAGCCAGCGCCTCGATTTCAACCAATAACTGGCTGCGGCAAATGTCGGCATAAATAAAGTTGACGACCGACTCCGGCAAACGAGCATTAATCAGCGCTTGCGCCAGAGGAAGATCTTGCGGGTGGCGAAGATACACGCGCACTGCACTTAGCTCGCTTTCCGCTTGCTCTACGTGTTGCAGCAAGTGCTGGATATTGTCGAGTGTGATCGCCAATTGCTGCTGCAAGTCATCCACCGCTTGGGTGTTGTGGCCGATGATACTGGCAGTGCCAGAGACAAACACCTGCGGCTTGCTGCGTAGCGCCAAACTGGTTGCGCGGGCGAAACTCGGGCTGCTGGGGCCGTACTCGCGCGGATATTTGTAAGCGGGTTGCTGGCGCGGGTTTTCGTGATGCACACCGGAATTGCGCCCGGCCAGCAAATAAATCACTGCGCCTTGTGCGTGATGCCCGAGCGCGGAAGCCGCCGGATATTCCCGTGGCGCGACATGATAATCATCAAACGCGCGCTCACGCCCAACGCAAAACTTCTTGTATTCCTCGCGGTCGCCATCGCCGCGATTAATGTCCGGCATAAAGTTCCAGATGCGGAAGGGGTAGGGAAAACCTTTGGATTGGATGACGCGGAACAAGCGGCCATAGGCCACCTCGGTCGCGGCTTCTATATCGCTGCAATCTTGCGGGGCGATCCAGGTGGCGACGCAGAGCACATCCTCGATCACACTCCATTGGCAGTGCTCATCGGTACCGCGCTCGGCAACCGAATCGCCGTAGCGGATGACCTCCCAGGGTTTATCGCTCAGCGACGGCATCCCCAACGGGATAATGCCCGGCTGTTCACCGGGCTCGCACAGGTCGCCAAAATTAACCAACGCAAGCACCCCGGGCTGGGCGAGCAGTTGGGCGGTATCCGTCACCGCGTTGGCAGATAAATATTCCTGGCGAAGTATGGGCATAACAGCGTCTTGTCACTTTGGTCGATGGCGTGAAAGGGCGCGAGTGTAACCAAAAACGCGCGTCAAGTTAACGCTGCATGGCGCAAGCGCGAGTGATTTTGGAGCACAAAAGGACTAAACTGCGCGCCTTTTCAACACCAATCCACACAAGATTAGCTCCACACAACCAAACGACAATAACGCCGAGGTATTTATGTCTGCGCAAACTGCTGCCCAATTGGAAATGGCCGAATTACTGGTAGAAGCACTGAATCTGGAAGATATAGCAGCCGATGAGATTGCCCCGGATGAATCCCTTTTTGGCGATGGCCTTGGGTTGGATTCTATCGATGCGCTGGAAATTGCCCTCGCCATCTCGCAAAAATACGGCGTGCAAATGCAAGCGGAAGATGAAAGCACCCGCAAGGCATTCACCAGCCTCGCCACCCTTACTGACTTTGTTCAAGCCAATAAAAGTAAGTAAGCACTAGCTGCCTTGCTATGGCTTGTGAAACCTCGATAAGCATTACAACCACACGTCAATTGCCGCTACTTGAGCGGCAGTTGGATGATTGTTTTGCCCGGATCAACCAGCCCTTGCCCGCCCTTGGCGAGCATACAGGCACAGTGAGGGTAGACGAGTTTCTTGGGCAGGTTATGCACTTGGCCGCGCGCTTGCCCGAGGCCGATGCGGTTATCAACCTCTGCGATAACCGCTACCTGTTTACCCTGGGGTTTTGTGCGGCGCTACTGCGCGGGCAGACTAACCTGCTACCGCAAAACCGCGCGCTCGCCACGCAGCAACAGCTGCTGGATCAATATCCGCGCAGCTATGTATTACACGATGGATTGGAAACCCTGCTTGATGGCTGTACCCAGCTCAACCTGAACCACTTGGATTTGCGCGCCACGACTGCCACCGCGATTCCCACCATCCCCGCTGACCAGCTCGCCGCTATCGCCTTTACCTCCGGCTCCACTGGCCAGCCCAAAGCTAACCTCAAGCCCTGGCACACCTTTGTCACCAGCAGCCGGATGAACGCCAAGGCCATGCTGGGCGATAACTACCACGGCCAGCTGCGCTTCGCGCTCGCCACAGTGCCTGCGCAGCATATGTGGGGACTGGAAACCTCGCTACTGCTGCCGCTGTTTGCGCGCCTGTGCATTAGCGATGCGCGCCCGCTGTTCCCGCAGGATGTGGCCAATGCCCTGCAACAACTACCGGCACCGCGTTTGCTGATCAGCACGCCGGTGCACTTGCGCGCCTTGGTATCCAGCGGCGTGACCATGCCGCAAGCAGCGCACTTGCTCTGCGCCACCGCGCCCTTATCCACTGAACTGGCGCAAGCCACTGAAACCTGTTTTGGCGGCGAATTGCTTGAGGTTTACGGCTGCAGCGAAGTCGGCTCCATGGCGCGCCGCCGCACGGCGCAAGAGGATGTGTGGCAGCTGTTTGAAGGCTTGGAATTTGCGGAGGAGTTAAGCGTGATTCGCGGCGATCACCTACCGCAGCAGCAACCAGTGCAGGATCGCATCGAAACCCATGACGGCCGCCGCTTTCGTCTGCTCGGGCGCAGTGACGACATGATTGAAATCGCCGGCAAACGCGGCTCATTGCAAGAGATGAACAAACTCTTGCTCGCCACGCCCGGCGTAGTGGATGGTGTGGTGTTTATGCCGGAGCATGGCACTCAGGCAGTCACCCGCCCTGTCGCCTTGGTGGTCGCCACAACCGCCAGCAAACAGGATGTGAGCGCGCGTTTTGCCGCGCATTTGGACGCGGTATTTATGCCGCGCCCGCTGTTACTGGTGGATGCCCTACCGCGCGAAGATAACGGCAAATTACCGCGCGCCAAGCTGCTGGCGTTTTACCGGCAGCTGCGCAGCCACTAGCCTCAGCCTAGAATTTTTAACCGTCAGCCTAGAATTTTTAACCGATAGTCACCCAACAGCTCAGTTTCGGCCGCGCTGGCCTCCAGCTCTGGATTTTCTCCCAACATATCCCGCACCGCCTCGGCGACTTGTTCGACCAATGCAATATTGCGCGCGAGTTCATCGGCGAGTGGCAGTTTGGGCTCTTCCATCAATACCTTGTTAAAAAATTGCAGGCAGGGGATTTGGTATTGATCCATAAACACGCCGCGATTCGGCAGCTGCAAGCGGCGCTCGGCGCGCGCGCGGAACAGGGCTTGGATGGATTGGTTGAGCTGCTGGGCTTTGTGCAATTCACCCGCCAGTGGGCGAATGCGCTCAAAGTCGCAGAGGGCATCGCGGAAATACAGCAGCGAGAGCACGCCCCAGTAGTAGCTGTAATCCCACAAGAGTTTTAAGCCCATCATCACTCTATCGCCAAAACCGCCGTATTGGCCGGTGTAAAGCGACAAGGTATTTTGGTAGATGGAGCGCAACAAGCGTTCATAGACGACCGTTTGCACACGGATATCCTGCCCGCGCCGCTCGGCGGTAATCAGCGAGCAAATAAAACCGTTGGCGAAGGCGATAAAGTCACTGCCCGGCGAATAAAAAGGGTCGGCAAACAAGCCAGCCTCACCCGCCACTGCCCAGCGCTGGTCGCTAAATAGCTGTTTGCAGTCGTAGGAATAATCGCGCAGCAGAACAAAATCGAGGAAGTTCGCATCGCCAATCGCCGCGGCACAGCGCGGTTGATGTTGCGCCAACCACGCCATTGCTGAGGTTTGGTCGCTAATTGCCGCCGCATCAAACGCCATATCGTCCATCACTATGCCGATGCTGGTCACACCCGAGGCGAGCGGGATAATCCACACCCAGTAACCCGGCCCCACCAAGTGATTGGTACTCAGCCAGCGGCGCCCTTCGGGCATACAACGGGCATGCCATTCGGGGAGGTCACACCAGTCGTCCAGGGTAATTTTGCGATCCACCCGAAACCAGATGGCGTTGGATTTGTGCGCGTTTTTGGCGGCGAGATTGAAGTGATTTTTCAGCAAACTGGCGCGCCCGGCGGTGTCTACCAGCCAGTGGCCGATAAGGGTTTGCTCGCCATCGGCGGTGCGAATTACCAGTTGTTTGTCATGTGCCGAACCAGTTTCAGCCTGGGTGTCCAACTGCAGGATATCGGCCTTGTCGATCAGGCTAACGCCCAGAGCGCGCACCTCATCGGCGAGGTGATTTTCGATATCGCCACGGTCGATTTGATAGGTGGGAATACCAAAGGTTTGGCTGGCACCCAGCTCGTCCTGTTGGGCAAAGTCATCGGCTGGCGCACCAAAGAAGATACGGATACCGAATTTTTTGAGGTGGTTTTCCTTGAGGTGCTGCATCAACCCCAAGTGGTGCGACAAATAGTGCGAGCCAATTTCCACCGTGGATTCGCCTACTTTGGCGATGGCGCGCGGGCGCGGAAAGCCCTGCTTTTCCACCACCACAATCGATAACTCGGGATTCGCCTGCTTGAGCTGTTTGGCCAAGCCCAAACCAGCCAGACCGCCGCCCGCGATAATCACATCCCAATAGGACAGTTTTTCACTCATCACCTAAAAACTCACCTCAAGGTTAAGCGCGCGCGCCGGGCTAAGGGCAAAAGAAGCCTGACCCGCTTGCTTGGTTGCCAATTGCTGTAGCAGCCCCAGCACCTTGGCTGATGGGTTATCGCGATAAAGTGCGGCCAACTGGGTAGAGGGCAATTGTGGCTCCACAACCGCAGCGGTGTTTTCATCGCCAAGGGTCAAGCGGGCGATGGGCGAGCTTGCCGAACCCGCAGGCACGAGTAACAGCGCCACGGCAAAGCTGTGTTCGCAGGCGAAAATCTGGCGATAGGCATCGTGCGCGGCGGTATCAAACAGAGTCACCAGTACCGGTTCGCTGTGCTGCTGGCACTGGATCATCGCCTCCAGCAGCGCCAAACCGGCGGTATTTTGGTAAGCGGCAATGGAGTTGGCGGATTTCATACAGCCGGTACTAATAGTCCAGTAACCAGCCGCCGCGTTATGCACCGAATTGTGGAATTTCGTCGGCGATAGCTGCTTTTCGGCGGTGGTGAGCACGCGGCACATATAATCAGTGATTTCGGTATCGCCTAACCCCGAGCCAAATACGCAGGCGACATCGCTGGATGCCAAACCCGCTTGCTGCAGCGCCTGCCAGCTCACATCAACAGCGGCACGTACCGGCAATGGCGCACGGCGGCGTTCGTTAGCAGGGATAATCTCCGGCTTGGGCACTTGGGTTGCCCACTGCAAATCCTCGCCAATGGAAGGATTGGCAAACAGCGCCTGCAGCTCAGGCCAGTTATTAAATGCTGGCCCCCAAGCGCCTATCCCCACAAGATCTGCACCCACCAGATCTACCGTCATCTTCTGCTGGCTCATGCTGACACCTCCGCACGGCTAAAAATCAGGCAGGCGTTGTTGCCGCCAAAGCCGAAGGAGTTGCTCATTACATGGGTCAGATCTGCGGTTTGATTTGCCGCTGTCATCTTGATGGCGATGTCAGGATCAACCTGCGCCAGATTCAGCGTACCTGGAACCACGCCAGACGCGAGCGCCTCCAGTGCAAAAATGGATTCCAGAATTCCCGCCGCACCCAGGGTGTGGCCGGTCCAGCCTTTGGTGGAGCTTGCGAGCGTTGTGCTTGGAAACATGGCTCCCACCAAATTGCCTTCAATATGGTCATTGGCGCGACTGGCGGTGCCATGCAGATTGATATAGTCGATTTGCGCCGGCACCAAACCCGCCTGCGCCAGCGCCTGCTCAATCGCCAAACGCGCACCCTCGCCTTCAGGGTGCGGGTGCGACATATGGTGCGCATCCGAGCTTTCGCCGTAGCCGCTCAGTTGGATGCCGGTGTGTGCAATGCTTTGGGCATCGCTGCCGCGCACCAAGAGCGCAAAACCGGCGGCTTCACCCAAGTTGATGCCATCGCGCGCGCCATCAAACGGGCGGCAGGGGGATTCAGACACCAACTGCAGCGAGTGAAAACCGTAAAGCACGCTTTGGCAGAGGGTATCGGCACCGCCGACCAACACCGCATCCACAATACCGGCGCGCAACCAGCGGGCAGCGGTAGCAAAAACTTTGGCGGAGGAGGAACAGGCGGTATTCACCGTCATGTTAGGGCCATCCAACCCCAACAATTCAGCAACAAACAAACCCGGTGCGTGGGGGTTGAGTACATTTTCTTGCAGGAATTGCCGCGGCAATTGGCCTTGGTCATCCAGATGGCGATACGCCTCTTCCGAACGGTCAATACTGGAGGTACTGGACCCCATGACCACACCAATGCGCGCCGAACCAAAACGCTCAACCAGGGTGGCCAGCGATTGCTGCAGCCTGCCCTGCTGCAAGCCCAGCGCAATGAGCGCGTTATTGCGGCTTTGCCAAGCGGCCATATTGGGCGCAAACACATATTCATCAATCGCCGCCACACGGCCAATCCAGGTCGGCAAATCGCAGCCAGGGAAGTCATTGGGGCGCAGGCCGGAGCGTTGATTGGCCAGTGCTACGCGCAGTTCATCCATACCGCTGCCTGCGGCGCAGGTCGCATCATAATCGACAATTAGTATCGGCTCAGGGGACACAGTTTTCTCACTTGTTATTTGCAAAAAGGCAATGGCAGCCGCTCTCGGCAACACAGAAAAAGGCTCGGGATTATAGAGATAGGGGCACAAAATATCATCTTACGGATGAACCTTTGCGCCCGATCAGGGGAATTGCCGGAAACTAAAACCAGAAGGAGAAATATAAGCGGATCACATCAGCTTGCAGGCTGTAAAGCGGCTCCTCACCCGCAGCAAATTCCTCAGGGGAGACACGCGCATCGCGGAAATCATCGTAGTCGATATTGAAATGATCCCAATAAAGATTCGCGGTACTTTTATCGAACCAGGGAATATAACCTGGCGGAATTTTGTAGGTCACTCCCAAACCCAGCGTGGTGGATGAAAACGGGCTTAGTTCTTTATCGCGCGCCAGAAAGTTTTGTGCATCGCGATAGGGAAATAAATCCGCGTAAAAATCTGCACCGGTTTGTTCGTACATGCGGAATTTCACTTCAATCAAAAACTGTTCGCCATAGGGATGCAAATAACGCAGCTCGATATTTTCTGCATCAATACCCCAGCTATCAGAAAACTGACGCGCTTCAAAACGGACAGAGGCGCGATAAGGTAAATAATAAATGGCGCGCAACCCCAGTGCATCGCTGTTGCGGGTATGTGGGTAGCGCTCTGATTGATACAGATAACCGCCGGTGCCACTTAAATAACGCACAGAGCGATACGGGTTATTCAAACAACTTTGATCTTGTGTGAGATTCAAACACTGGTCTGTCGCGCTATCAAAACTGAGTGATGCCAATAAATTTTTGGTCACAATTTGCGATGCATTGACACTGTATTTACGACGCTGCAAATCGCGCGTGTAAGTCGGGTCGGTATTTTGCCCGACCACATCTTCACCAAAACTCACACCAAATCCGAGCGTAGTTAAATCGCCAAAAAAACTCTGATCCACACCCAACGAATAGGTCGATGCATCGTAATCATTTTCTTTACTGCTGACGTAACCGAACTTAATAGTGGAGCGGTCAACCATGTATTGGCCACTGAGGCCAGTTTCTTTGCGTTCTTCACTGTAGGGGCTGGCAGTTGCTTGCACATCAATCGATGCACTGCTCACCATATCGACATAATAATTGGCCGCCAAGGATACAGAGGTACCAATATTTTTGCGCACCAAAATCGAAGGGCCATCGATGGTTGCGCCGCCACCATCATAACCGTGGTACAACACATCGATGCGTTCATCGGGTAATACGGCGGCTTGCGTTAGCGGCGATAGCGCAAGTAGAAGAAACGATAAAAGCAAATAAAAACTGGATTCCCGCGTGCGCGGGAATGACGATGATGAATTAATTACAGCCACAGCCACCTCCCGATGCGCCGTCGCCACCACGCGCGGCTTCGCGAGCGTCGTAAACGTGATGCAAATACGAATCAGCGACAGGGTCGCGCTCGAAACTCATGATTTCGTCGGCAATTTTTTGCCGCTCGTAAGGTTTCACCCAAGGTTTTACCGAGCTACAAGCAGCGATGCACAACAGCAGCGCGAGTAATGTGAGGCGGCGCAGGATCATTCTTTAATAAGCTCTCGGATTTGATCGCGATATTTATTTTCGTCGCCCGCTTTGTAGCCGCGATTGACGTAGCGGATCTGGCCTTTTTTATCGATCACAACCGTAGTCGGCATAGCATCAACGTTATACAAGCTGCTCGCTTTGCTTTCGGTGTCATACAAAATAGGAAAGGTCACACCCAACTCTTTAATCAGTTTTTTTGCGTCAGTATTGTCTTCTTCAACATTCACACCATAAAGCACAAAGCCCGCGGCACTGTAGCGTTTGGACATTTCATCCAGCAACGGCATTTCTTTACGGCAAGGGCCACACCAGGATGCCCAGAAATTTAACATCACCACCTGACCCCGCTGTTCAGCCAAGCGCACATTTTCACCGGTGCTACTTTGCAGGGTGAAATCGGGGGCGGCATCAGCCGCTGCATGCAACGAAAAAACGCCGACAGAAACCAGCATCACCAAGCGTGCAAACATTTTTTGCAATAACATCATTAAATTCACCACTTAAATAACCGTATTAAAAATAGCCATTAAAAAAACAACGACAATCCGATACGCGATTCCAGATTGGTTACGGTTTTGCTTTCACCAAAGAGTTCATGTTTAAAGCTGTGACCGCGCATGCTGATATCCAACGCCATCCAATCAGTCGTGTAAAAGCGCAACCCGGCACCAATGTTGGTAGTGAAATAATCTTTTGCAGCAAAATCGGTATTGCCTGCACCCGCCAAAATATAAAAGTGATTATTGAACGTCCATTTATCGGAAATAAATACTTGTCCATGCAAGAAATTGTATCCAAGTGACAAGTTGTAATAATTCAAATCGCGCTCATCATCGGTAAGCAGTTCTACACCGCCGCTCAACAATTCATAACTGGTTTTTTCGGTTTTACTGATGCCGTAGGCAGCCTCAACAAAAAAGTCTTCTGTTATGTGATAGGCAAAGGTAATCCCCTGCACTTCATTAGTGCCAAAGTCTTCGATACTGAGCAGCCCAAAAAACGCGCCCATTTCAAAATTTTCGCTATCAAGATCATCTTCTTTAATGGTGCGGCGCTTGATGTCCGGCGTGATGATCTGCTCAAGCTCATCGTCCTCGCTTTCACTGGAGTCATCCTGCGCATAGGCCAGCTGCCCAACGCAAGTGGTGCCGAGCAACAGCGCGATTAAAAAAAGACGTTGAATCCGACTTTCCATTCATTAACCTCTTCGTTGGTATTGCGGCTGGTGAGTATGTAGTGATTGGTGTACTCCACCCGCAGGAAAAAACGGCCCGTCAAATGCACATAAGTGCCAATGCTTGCCTGCAATAAATTGTCTTCGCGATCTTCGGTCTGAACCAGTGTCGAGCTGGGGAAAGTGTTAATCGTACCGCCGCCGATACTTAAAAAAGGCGATGCGCGCAATTCAGGAAACGGTTGGAATAAAATGCCCGCCGCAATAATTTGGCTGTCAGAAAACTGGCCCGTATTTTCGGCGTAGCGCAATTCCGCTGATAAATTTTTGGTGAAGCGATAGCCCACATTCATCGACAAACTGTCTGCACCGGCAAAATCACCATAGGCTGCACCCATTTCAAACCGGTTCACCAAATAATCGGCTTGCTTGGTATCGGGAAACTCCGGTTTGCTGCCATCCAGCGCCAAGGTAAATTGCATATCATCGCGCTTGATCCAACCGACTATGCCGCGCTTGGTTTTGATTTTTATCCAATCCGTGCGGCTTTTGATCAGCGTAATAATTTCGTCGCGCTCGACCACATGAAAAATGGGATAACCACGGCCGGGGCCGGAATACACATTGATAAATGCATCGTCCACACTGACCTGCAGCGGTTCATCTTCTGCAAACCAATTACTAAACCAACTTTGCGCCAATGCGGGTTGCGCGGCAAACAGTAAACCACACAAAAGCAGGCGCACTATTGGCAACCCGGCGACTACTGAAAAATAGTTGCGCGACTGTTTTTGTTGTTGTGCTGCGCTGAAAATCGTCATTGAAAATCAATCTACCGAATCAAAGGGATTGTTGTAGTAGGCCGCGCGGATATCGAGCCACTCAGATAATAGTTTCAACTCACTGGAATTTAAAAAGCCGCGATGGTCAACAGTATCCGTCGCCGCATCAAAATTAGCAAAGCGACTGAAAAACCGTGCGCTGGCGCGCGCGCCACCCGCCGACATAGACGCAGTCACACCGATTTGTTCGGTAAGGGGTATCGGATTGCCCTCGGCATCCAATACCAATACCTGTTCGACCTCGCCCAATTCGTTGGTTACGTCTTGCTGTACAAACGGGCAATCCACAACACCTTCGCAGGTGGGGTTTCCGTCGGCATCAAACACAACCTGACACTCGGGAATCGCATCTTCATCGACAACGAACTCGCACACGGGAATGTTATCGGTGAGACCCGCCATGTCGTCAGTAAGAATTTGACGCAGGTCATTCACCAACAACTCGCGGTAAGAGGTCATGTGATCGTTGTTCATATCCGATGGTTGACTCGTCAACTCTAGCTGACCCGCTGGAACCTGCACAAGCGCATTGCCATTGAGATCGGTGGTGTTGCGGCTGTGGCAACCCGTGCATTGACGCTCGACCGCATTGACCACACGGCTTCGCTCCCACAAAGGTTGGATATGGGTTTCGTAGTTGATGGTGATCCGGCACAAGCTATTCCAGCCATCCGGCTCCATGCAGGCTTCAGAGGTAGGCGCATGGATTTGCGCAGGATCATCTGCAAGGGTGCTATAGCGATAATCAAAAGCGGGCTCTTTGGCGCGGACTGCAGGGTCTGTCCACTCATCGTTAAAGACGATATCCACACTCGGCTGACGCAACGCAACCGGTGCACAGCTTGCGGCATTTCCCGCTTCCACACAGAAGGTCGAGCGAACGGCAAACTCAGCCATGGTTTCGCCCATCGCAGGGGTGATGGGTGTACCGAAACTATCAAAGCGGATGGTATTTAAAAATTGCATCCCGCTGGTTGCCGCACCCTGATTGAGCGCCGCTGCTTCGGCATCGGCACGGCCATGGGCGACATCATTGCGATTATCATGGCAGCCATTGCACTCCCGCACTTCGCCCGGGCGCAACTGCAACCAGTTATTGTGTACCGGGCTAATACGGCGACCATTCACATCCAGAATTTCAATGGTAAACGCCACATCGGCGGGGACTTTTACCTTGACCGAACCATCCGGCTCGATGGGCGCATAGCCCAATATTTCACGCATCCCCCCGCCGCTAACACCAAAAGCAGAGCCGTCAAAATCGAGCGTATCGTCATCGGGCATGGAAACAGCTTTGATCAAACGCAGAAAGCGCGCGGGGCGCTGGGATGGGGCAGCGGCCGCCATCGCCGCCAGGTCTGCTGGCGCACTGGTCACACCGTAGCGGCCAAAGCTGCCATCAAAGTCATACACACTGCGGATATGGAGCACCCCGACCGATTCCTGCGCGAGCTGGGTATCTACTTCCGAGCGGAAAAAGGTGGGCGGGGTAATTTTTTCCAGCGAGACCGCATCGGTGTACATCAGCCCCGGCTTTGCCAGCACTACCGGCTGCTGGGTTTGCTGGGTGATGTCATAGATCCAGATGCCGTAAAACGGCTCTGCTTCGGTGATATCAGGGATCGCCCGATTGGCTTCAGTACAGGGCAGGAGGCGTTCGGTTTCCGGCTCTTGCAGACGGCACTGGCTCCAACTCACCAGCAACCGATTGGTGCCATCATAAAGCGGATAAAGCGAGGCAAAACGTCCGTGTGGTGAGATTTCATTTTCGCCTTCGCGGATATTGACCGGCAGTATGGATATACGGGTCTGCCCATCTGCGCCCGCACTGTTAGCCCCCTGAACCGGGCGGTCGAATTCACTGAACCCGGCACCATCGATCACCACCATATCGCCCCCCAGCAGCGCGCCGCTGGGTTTGAGGATGGCCGCAATACGGCCGTCGGGCATGGGGTTCAGGCCAAACAAGCGCGGCGTGCTTTGGGTGTCATCTTCCGGCTCTTCGTTCAGGCTGTTATAGCCATAATAAATCTGGCTATTGGTGCCATCGGGATTGACGGTGTAGAAGCTGAGATTATCGTTACCCAGTGCATCCCAACGCATATAAAACACGCGCCCATCGGGCAGAACGCCGGGCTGGATATCGTGGCTTTGGTTGTAGGTAATTTGCTGGATGTCAGTGCCGTCGTCTTTCATGGTGTGCAGCACGAACGCGGGCTCGTTGCGGTCATCCTCGATACCGGCGGCATACTGCGGCTTACCGTCATCCAGCAAGATGGCTTTGCTGCGCGTTTGACGGGTGGAGGCAAACAAAATGCGCCCATCGGGCAAATAGCGCGGGGAAATATCCTGCCCTGCCTCAGCGACTATGTCGGTCGCAATAATGCGCCGCAGGGTTTTGCTTTCCAGATGGTATTCCCAGATATTCCAGGTGGGCTGCTCGTCTTCGTCAGCATCTTCGATTTCCGGCGCACGCATCGCAAATACCAGGCTCTGCCCATCGGGGTGAACCGAGATATCCTTTACATCGTAGAGCGAGCCATCGGGATAGTCCTCAACGGGAAAATCCTCCAGCGGAAAAGCGGCCGAACTGATATCAACCGGCGTTGCCTGCGCAGTGGCGCGCTCTTTCAGGATTAATTTGGCACCGGGATTAAAAGCCGCTGGCTCAAACACATCAGGGAAAACTGGCTCACCGTCTTCATCAACCGGAATAGGGCGTTCGATATAGGCGATAGGCAAATCCACCACAACAGGATCAGGCTGTTGCCCGCCATCGGACTTGCCACCTCCACTGCCACCACCACAGCCGACCAACACCAACTGAATGCTCGTCAGCAAGGCCAAACAGGTACTCCGCCATAACGGAAAACCAGCCTTGACAGTGAGCAGAGAAAACCCCAATTCGCATTTCATAAAACGGTTGCCAATGTTGTTATAGAGCGATTCGCGCAGCTTGATCATCAAAAGCCGCGCCAACACGATTGCATTCAGCCAATACTAGCCAAAGGCGCGATCTTCATCCGATTCCACAGAAAGCGATGTGATCTCCTTCTCGCTTTACCGGCACAAAGCGCTTTCTGGCCTTAACCCCTACGGAATTGAACCAGTTCTCACTATGCCCATATGCACACCAAAGTGACAATTTATGCCACATCAACAGCGGTAAACTATCCGACTAACGGCAGAAGGAAAGCGCTGGGATAGAGTTAAAATCACCCCCAAACGACAAGGAAAAAGCGCCACCGCAAAAAGGAAGAGAGAACCAATTCTAATTCTGGAAACCTGCATGCCGATACGGGTTTGTGCGCACTTTTTCGGCATATTCACTGCATAGTCACCGCGTTTATCGCTTAACTATCACATTCATTGCGTAACTGTCATATTCATTGCGTGACTATCACATTTATCGTTTAACACTGTCTGCACACCGCTGCCATGCTTGTTGCAGCCATTGACCGGGAGCCACCGTGACTATTCCCTCTACCCGCTTATTCCGCAAGCTGGCGTTTTATCTGCCAGCCGGATTATTCGCACTGGCGCTGATTGCGCCCACCACCCAGGCAGGCTCACGCGAACAAGCCTTGCAAATCCATAACCGCGTCGCCGGTGTACCTCCCACAGAAGCAGTTCTGTTGCAAATGGCAGCACAGATAGACGCGGGCCAAACTGCCGAAGCAGTGAAAATCGCCATGGATAACGAGGCGTTTTACAGCGTCACACTGAAGAACATGGCAACCCCCTGGACCAACCGGGAGCAAACTGTATTCGCACCACTCAACGACTACACCGCGACTATTATCGGCCTGGTGCGCGACAACGCCGATTTCCGCACGGCGCTTTATGACGATGTGGTTTACACCAGCAGCGCAGGCGGTTTACCCGCCTACTCCAACAGCAATAACGCGCACTATGAGGCGATTGAAAACCAGGGCGTCAGCCTGAAAGACACCTTGGTACGCCGCACCCAATCCAGCTTGAATGGCTTGCCATCCGATGCCACCTCTGGCGTGATCACCAGCCGTGCTGCTGCCAAAGCGTTCTTTATCGCCGGCACTAACCGCGCCATGTTCCGCTTTACCCTGATGAACCATTTATGCCGCGATCTGGAACAAGTTCATGACACATCGCTGGTGCCGGACTATATCCGTCAGGATGTGAGCCGCAGCCCCGGTGGCGATAGCCGCGTATTTCTCAACAACTGCATCGGCTGTCACAACGGCATGGATCCACTGGCCAAAGCCTACGCCTATTACGATTACGAATTTGATATTAACGCCGACCCTGATGGTGTAAGTGGTGCCATTCATTACAACACCGAGGGCACGCTCGATCCGGACACCAATTCGCGCGTGGAAAAGAAATACCGTATCAACAGTTCTACCTTCAAACCCGGCTACGTCACCACCAACGACGACTGGACCAACTACTGGCGGCAGGGCCAGAACAGCCACTTGGGTTGGGCGTGGAATTCACCGGCATTAACGGGCAGCGGCAGCGGAGCCAAAACCATGAACATGGAGCTTGCACACTCGAAAGCCTTTGCCAGCTGTCAGGTAGAAAAAGTGTTCCAGAATGTGTGCCTGCGCAAACCGGGCGATGCGACTGATCGCGCCAAAATTGAGGAGTTCACCCAAAACTTCGCCACCCATAACTATCAGTTGAAGCAGGTGTTTATCGACACCGCCAACTACTGCAAAGGCCAATAAGGGGTGATGACTGTGAAAACCATTCAATTGCGCTCCTCGCTGCTTATCCTCAGCTTGATTACCGCCCTGATTGGCTGCGGTTCCGGCTCGGGTGCCAAAACCGAACCCAACCCCAATACCAATCCCGGTAATGGCAACGGCGAAGACTTTTCCTACAAAGGTGAAAAACCGGCATCGACGGCTGACATCACCAAATTCCAGAACAACCTGTGGATCAATATCGCGCGCGAAAACCGCTGCGGCGGCTGCCATACCCAAGGCAAGCAAGCACCAGAATTTGCACGCGGCGATGACATCAACCTCGCCTATGCAGCGGTGATTGATAATGGCTTGGTGACGCTGGGTAATCCGGCGCAGTCGCGCTTGGTCACCAAAGTCGCTGCTGGTCACAACTGCTGGCTGGCGGATCCGGTTGCCTGCGGCGATATCATGACCACCTGGATTACCGCTTGGGCAGGCAGCAGCGGCACCACCGCCAACAGCACCGTACTCACACCACCCGCCGAAAAAGATGTGAGCAGTAGCAAGGTATTTCCGAGCAGCCCCACGGCGTTTTCCACCACGGTTTATCCGGTACTGACGGAGTATTGCGCCCAGTGTCACAGCGAGAGCTCCATCACCCGCCAACAACCCTATTTTGCGAGCAGCCGTGTCGATGTTGCCTATGAGGCCGCCAAAACCCGTATGCGTTTGGATAACCCATCCGCATCGCGTTTTGTGCAGCGCTTGTCGTTTGATGGCCACAACTGCTGGAGCAATTGCAGCCAGAACGCCGCGGAAATGCAGGCGGCTATTACCGCGTTTGCAGACAGCATCACCCCCATCACCGTTGACCCGAATCTGGTCATCAGCAAAGCCGTTGGCTTGAGTGATGCGTTTGTTGTCACCAGTGGCGGTCGCATCGATACCGATATTATCGCCAAGTACGAATTCAAAACCGGCAAGGGCAGCATCGCCTATGACACGTCTGGTGTAGATCCGGTCGCCAACCTGAACCTGATCGGCAACGTCGGCTGGAGCAGCGCTTGGGGTTTGAAATTTAAAGACACAGGCAAGGCGCAGGCCGCTACTGCGGACAGCCGCAAATTTTATGATTTACTGCGCGCCGCGGGCGAATACTCTATTGAGGCTTGGGTGATCCCCGACAACGTGGTGCAGGGCGATAACGACAACAACCCGGCGCGTATCGTCACCTATTCCGGCAGCAACACCAGCCGCAATTTCACCCTTGGCCAGTATGAGTACAACTACAGCTTTTTAAACCGCACCTCCATGAGCGATGCCAACGGCCTGCCCGAGCTGGCGACCGCCGCCAACGCCGAAGTGTTACAAGCGAGCTTGCAGCATGTGGTGGTCACGTTTGACCCCATCCGCGGCCGTCGCATCTACGTGAATGGCGAATTCACCGGTGATACCGACCCGGAAGCCGGTGCTGTACTCAAAGATTGGGACAGCAGTTTTGCGCTTGCGATTGGTAACGATGTCTCCAATAACCGCCCCTGGTCGGGCAGCATCCGCTTTTTAGCAATCCACAAACGCGCGATGAGCGAAGCGGATATCAAAACCAACTTCGAAGTAGGCGTTGGAGCGAAATATTTGTTGCTGTTCAACGTGTCGGAATTGGTAGGTACACCGCTCAGTTTTATCGTGTTCGATGTACAGCAATTTGACGACTACGCCTACCTGTTCAGCTCGCCCTTCTTCACCAATCTGGGCGATGAAAAAGTCTCGGGTAATGTGGATTTGAAAGGCTTGCGCATCGGGGTAAATGGCACCGAAGCGCCCGTCGGCCAAGTGTTTGCCAATCTGGATACACAGATCAGCGCTGCACAGATGGTTGAAGGCCGTCAGCCGCTATCGAGCCTGGGGACGATCATTGAAATGAAACAGGGGCCGGAGCAAGACCAGTTCTTCCTGACCTTTGACCTGATCGGCAGCAACTCTTACAGCCGCACGCCCGTTGCCGTACCACCACCGGCGGTACCGGCGGATATTCCTGGCCAGGCGCATATCGGCCTGCGCAATTTTGCCGAGATCAATGCGGCGCTGTCGGCCATGACCGGCGTGAGCAAAACCAACGCAGCAGTGAAAACGACTTACACCAAAGTCGAACAACAACTGCCCACACTCACCAACATTGAAGGCTTTTTGGCGGCGCAACAAATGGGCATCACCCAGCTCGCCGTGGCCTATTGCAATGCACTGGTGAACGATACCAGCCTGCGCGCCGGCTATTTCAGCGGGTTTAATTTTGGTGCCAGTGCCGCGACCGCATTTGATACCAATGGCCGCAACCAGATTATCGACCCGCTGTTGCGCAATTTGCTGGCGGGCAATATCGCCTCCGGCGGCACACTCAGCAATCAGGCCAGCCCGACCGAAATCCGCGCGGAGCTGAACAACCTGATCAACCGTATGACAGCCTGTGGCAGCGGCTGTGCCAGCAACCGCACCGCCACCACCGTTAAAGCCACCTGCGCCGCCGCAATGGGCAGCGCCATTATGTTATTGCAGTAAGGGGAGCCGACATCATGGCCAAAAAGACCGCACCACTTCATCCCGATGCCCCGCTGCTGCTGAATAACCACAGCCGCCCGGTGACCCGCCGCGAACTGGTATCCCAAGGTTTCCGCGCCGGTACTGCCACCGTGTTAGGCGGCTCGATTTTCAGCTTGTTTGCCAATCCCCGTGAGGCTGAAGCCGCGCTCTCGGCGGACCTGATTGCGATGCGCAGCAGCTGTGGTATCGCCGCGCAGGGCGCAGGCAAGATCCCGTTTATCTGCTTTGATTTGGCCGGCGGTGCCAACATAGCAGGCTCCAATGTGTTGATCGGCCAGCGCGGCGGCCAATTGGATTTTTTAAGTGCGGGCGGTTACAGCAAACAAGGCTTGCCACTTTCCATGAGTCCGGCCGCCTCCAGCGCAGCTAATCCACTGATTAATAATGAGCTAGGCCTTTCGTTCCATTCCACCAGCGCCATGCTGCAAGGCATTTTGGAAAAAGTCGCCGTGGGCAACCGCGCACTGACCAACGGTGCAGTCATTCCTGCGCGCTCGGAAAATGACACCGGCAACAACCCGCACAACCCGATGTACGGCATCAACCGCGCTGGGGCAAATGGCTCACTGCTGGCGCTGATCGGCTCACGCGCCAGCGATTCCGGCGGCAACTCCATGGCACCGGCGATGATGATCAACCCCGAAGTGCGCCCGACTAAAGTCGATAATCCCAGCGATGTGACCGGCCTTGTCGATGTAGGCGATCTGGTCAGCCTTCTCGACCAACAAGACACTGTAGCGGTGATGGAATCAATTTATCGCCTGAGCGACAAAAAACTCAGCGCCGTCAACACCGGCACCAGTAACGATGCGGTGATCAAAGACATGGTGCGCTGCGGCTATGTGAAAAGCGCCGACCTCGCCGACCGCTTTGGTAATCCCTCCGCGATTGATCCGGTGGCCGATGCGGATTTGGTAGGCGCTGGCGGTGTATTTAGTCAGGCCGAATTTGATGGCGATGGTGAATTTCGCAAAACCGCATCGGTCGCCAAGCTGGTCATTAACGGCTATGCCGGTGCCGGCACGATTACCATGGGCGGTTACGACTATCACACCGGCGACCGCTCTACCGGCGAAACACGCGATTTACGCGCAGGCCGCTGCATAGGTGCCTGCCTTGAATACGCCGCACGCAAAGGTATGCCGCTGATGATTTATGTATTCAGCGATGGCTCGGTATTCAGCAACGGCATGATTGATGACTCGCCCATGGGCGGCGGCAAAGGTGTCTGGACGGGCGACGACCAGCAGACCGGTGCATCCTTCTTTCTGGTCTACAACCCCGCACGCCGTCCGGTGCTCATGGGCGGCAGCAGTAGCGACCCGGCCACCATTAGCGATGTACAGCGCGTACACCAGCAAATCGGCCATATGCGCGCCAGTGGCGATGTGGAAACTGGTTCAGGCGTAGGCGCGGCCAACAACGTCAACTCGCTGGTGGAGACGGTGATCCTCAACTACATGGCGCTGCACGGGCAACAAAACCAATTCGGCAATTTGTTCCCCGGCAACAGTTTGGGCAATGCCGCCGCGCTGGATAAAATCACCGCATTCACCCCCATTTGCAACGGCGTGATTTCACAGCCGGTGTAACTGCCGACACATCGACAGCACAATACAAAACGCCGATACTGCATGCCAGTATCGGCGTTTTGCTTTATCCACCACAAAAATTCCTGACGTTTTACATCGCCCACAACAATAATTCCAAGGATCTGCGCTATGAAAAAATCATGCTTGTTGATGTCCTGTTTTATCGCGTTCACCGGCTTTTGTTCTTTTAGCAATGCCAGCATTCTCTGGCAGGGCGATTTTGAAACAGGTGATATGCCGCAATGGAATTCGCCGATTAATCCCGCCGGATTATCGGTCACCGGTGAATGCACCTTTGATGGAAAACACGCAGGCAAAGTGACGCTGACGGGCGATGATTCTTTTTTATGGCGCGGCAATAAATTTCTGAATCGCAGTGAGTTCCATCATCGCCGCGCTGCAGGTAATACCCATGAAGGTAGAGACACTTTTTTTGCGTTCAGTTTTTATCTGCCCAAAACATTCAGCGAGCACAAACATGAACTGGGTTATTGGGAATCCGATAAATCCTGGCAACAAATGCTGCGCTTTAATATCACCGGCAGCGAATTGAGCTTTCAGGAATCTGCCGCAAGCGATGTGCTCTGGAAATTACCCGAAGGAGCAGCACCCGGGCAATGGCATCGCATTGCCTTGCATATCCACTGGTCAACTGACCCGAAAGTGGGCTCGGCGGAAGTCTGGGTGAATGGCAAGCACATGGGCAAACACCACTTTAAAAATTTGCCCACACAAGATGCATTGATGTTTACCCAGATTGGCATTTTGCGCACCCAGGAAAAAACCGTTGAAGAGATATTGATCGACGGTGCAATAGAAACCGATAACCTCACCGAACTGCTAGAGCGCGACAGGCATTTGGTGGGGAAGACCTGCGAAATTTAAATTTCCTGCGTGCAGATTTATACCATCGAGCTGCTAGGCTTAAGAGCAATTGGCTCGTAACAACTTGCTGCAACAACAGGATGGTTATGTCCGGCAAAACCGCATCACTTACCCGTTTGATGTTCTGCTTTTTCCTCGCTCTGGTGTGGCATCCCAGCCACGCGCAGGAAAAACCGCTGGTGTTAAGCAATCATCCCGACCAGGCATCGGTCTCACTCACCGAATACTTCGCCATTTTGGAAGACTCCAGTAACAACCTCGGCTTTGATGACATCCAACAACCCGAATGGGCGCAGCGGTTCACGACTGGACAGCCGCCCGCCGCATCGCTGATTTACGGTTTTACCCGCTCCGCCTATTGGTTGCGCCTGCGTTTGCACAATCCGCATAGCAATCCAGTCGAGCGGTTTCTGGACATCAATTACGCGCGGCTTGCCAACGTCCAGTTGTATCATCAATCGCCCGATGGCCATGTATTGAGTTGGACTACCGGCACCGACTTTCCCTTCGCAACCCGCCCTCACCCTAACCGCGGTTTTGTGTTTCCACTAACGTTAATGACGCAAGGTGAACACACCATTTACATTCGCGTAAAAGGCGTGGCTGCACTTGAGATTCCCGCTACGCTTTGGCAGACCGATGACTTCTACGCTTACGAGCGCAGCGATTATATTTTTTACTCGGTGTACACCGGTATCGCTCTGGCGATGGTGATTTTCAACCTGCTGGTATTCGCGCTTTTACGTGAAAGCATGTATGCGCTCTATGTATTTTTTGTCGCCTCATTCGCACTGACACTCGCCGCGCAAAATGGATTGGCGAATGAATTTTTGTGGCCTAACTCGCCGCTTTGGTCAAATTATTCCATGGCGATTGGTTATTCCTACACACTCGCTGCGCTGCTGTTATTTACGCGCAGCATGTTAAATACCGCGAGTGTATTGCCGCGTATTGATCGCATCGTAAAAACCATTGTGGCAATTTACATCGCCTCACCCATCGCCTTTTTTCTCGCCTACCAAACCGTTATTCCGTTTGCGATGCTGCTGAATGTGGTTGCCTCCACCTTGATTTTAGGGATTGGCATTTACTGCGCCATAAAACGGCAGCGCAGCGCCTATTTTTTTGTTGCCGCGTTTGTGGTGATTTGCACTGCATCGCCGATCAATTCGCTGCGCGTCGCCGGTTTGCTGCCGACTAATTTATTTACTGTGAATGGATTACAAATTGGTTCGGCGATTGAAATGATTTTGCTCGCCTACGCCCTTGCTGACCGGCTTTACACAACGCGTAAGGAAAAAGATGCCGCCCAAATAGCGGCGCTGTCTGCGCAGCAACAAGTGGTGGAAACACTGCAAAATTCCGAGCGCAATCTGGAAGAGCAAATCCAGCAGCGCACCCAGGAACTGATCGAAAAAAATCGTGCGCTTGAATTGCTGTCGATCACCGATCCATTAACCGGTGTATTCAATCGCCTCAAATTAAACCAATTGTTGCGCGATGAAATTGAACGCAGCAAACGCTATGGCATTGGGCTCTCGGTATTGATGATTGATGTCGATCACTTCAAAGCCATCAACGATACCTATGGCCACCCCGCAGGCGATTCCGTGTTAGCTACTATTGCTGCGCAACTGCGCCAGTTCAGCCGCGCCAATGACTCACCCGGCCGTTGGGGCGGTGAAGAGTTTTTGGTGATCTGCCCGGAAACGCCGCTGGATGGCGCAGCCACACTCGCTGAGAGCTTGCGCAGTGTTATTGAGCAGCACCCATTCAACCTTGCAACGCCGGTGACAATCAGTATCGGTGTCACGCAATTCAATAGCGATGACACGCTGGAATCCCTTATGGAACGCGTCGATAAAGCGCTCTATCAAGCCAAACAAGGCGGGCGCAACAAGGTGGTTATCGCGCCCATCGATGCCCTAATCAGCCCATAGATGCCCTAATTAATAGTGCAGCAAAAACCTGAGCCAGCATTCATCACCTCAAGACCGTTAAACACTTTCGGTTATAAGCACCAAACTAATTATCATTAGGCATCCTTCACCTCGGCTGTTAGCCTGCGCGCCCTGTTTATTTTTCAACACTTACATCCCGCAAGCTGTTTATTTATAAGCAGATTGCACTGGAGTTTTATGGATTTTCAGATTGGCTATGTGATCGCAGGCTTGGTGGTCGGTTTTATTGTGGGTATGACCGGCGTAGGCGGCGGATCCTTAATGACCCCGATCCTGCTCTACTTTGGTGTGAGTCCGGCCAATGCGGTGGGTACCGATTTGCTGTATGCCGCTATTACCAAAGCCGGTGGAATCCACGTCCACCATAAAAAGAAAAATATCGATTGGAAAATTACCGGTGAATTGGCCTTGGGGAGCTTGCCTGCGGCGGCACTCACTTTGTGGGCGCTGCATAGTATCCGCATGGATACCGATACACTGAACAGCATTATCAAAACCACACTTGGTTATGCGCTGATCCTGACCGCGATTGCGATTTTGTTTAAACGCCGGATTTTTGATTACAGCAAAAAAAATAACAGCTGGATCACACGCATGAGCCGTCGCGGCCAGATGATAGCGACAGTCGTGACCGGCGTGATTCTCGGCGCTGTCGTTACCATCACCTCCATTGGCGCAGGTGCCTTGGGTACTGTCGCGCTGTTTATGCTCTACCCGCTACTGCCCACTGTCCGCTTGGTGGGAACAGAAATCGCCCACGCAGTACCGCTCACACTGGTTGCCGGAATGGGGCATGCAGGTTTGGGGAATGTGGATTGGCATTTGCTCGCCAACTTGCTGATCGGCTCACTGCCGGGCATTTATTTAGGCAGCCACCTCGCCAACCGCGTAGCCGACCACTATTTGCGCCCGGCACTGGCAATCATGTTGGTGTTTGTGGGATTCAAATTGTTGTTTTGATCTGGACATTACTACCCTCACCCCAACCCTCTCCCGTAAATGGGAGAGGGGGCCAAAAGCATTGTGATCTGAACACCATTGTTCTTGGTATCACTGATGATTAACCCGCCTTATCCGGCGGCGGTGCCACACGCAAGACTTCTTCCATTGTCGTCAAGCCCGCTGCGATTTTCTGCGCGCCGGACAAGCGCAAGGTGCGCATTCCCTCTTTCATTGCCAACTTGCGCAGCTCCTGCAAGTTGCAATCCGGAACTACCTTGTCTTTGAGGTTATCGGACAGCATCAGGATCTCATACAGCCCCTGACGGCCTAAATAACCGGTGTTGCGGCATTCCAAACAACCCACCGGGCGATACACCTTGGCTGGCACAGCCACCTTCCAGGGAGCGACCAGCTCCTGCCAATGTTCGTGGGCGATACTGCCCTCTTCTTTGCAATGGGGGCAGAGTGTGCGCACCAGTCGCTGCGCCATCACGCCTAAAAGCGTGGCATTAATTAGATAGGAGGGAATACCCAAATCGAGCAAACGCGCGACCGTCGAAGGAGCATCGTTAGTGTGTACCGTAGATAGCACCAAATGGCCGGTGAGCGCGGCCTGCACCGCCATCTGCGCGGTTTCCAGATCGCGGATCTCACCTACCATGATGATGTCGGGGTCTTGCCGCATCAGGCTGCGGATACCGGCGGCGAAATCCAGCCCGATCTTGTGGTGCACCTGCGTTTGGTTAAACCGCTCTTCCACCATCTCGATCGGGTCTTCAATGGTGCTGACATTGACCTCATCAGTCGCGACTTGGCGCAGCGACGAATAGAGCGTGGTGGTTTTACCGGAACCGGTCGGCCCCGTAACCAGCAAAATCCCATTGGGGCGGTTGAGCATGGTGTTCCAGCGATTGTAGTCATCGCCCACCAAACCCAAATCACTGAAGCTGCGCTGCAGGACTTCCGGATCAAAAATACGCATCACCAACTTCTCACCAAAAGCGGTCGGCAAGGTGGACATACGCAATTCGATCTCGCTGCCATCACTGCGGCGGGTTTTGATGCGACCATCCTGCGGTTTGCGCTTTTCGGCAATATCCATGCGCGCCAGCACTTTAAAGCGACTGGTCACAGCGGTGGCTACATTCGCGGGCAATTCGTAAACGTAATGAAGAACACCATCAATACGGAAGCGGATGCGCCCGACTTCCCTGCGCGGCTCTATATGGATATCCGACGCGCGCTGGTCATAGGCATATTGCAGAAGCCAGTCTACGATCTTGACGATATGCTGGTCGTTGGCATCAGGATCACTCGCCTTACCCAACTCCACCAACTGCTCAAAGTTGGTAATCGCCGAGCCAGCTGATGCACCGCTTGCGCCCGACACCGAGCGAGCAAGGGTGTAAAACTCCACCATATAGCGCTCAATATCAGCAGGATTGGCTACCACGCGCTTCACCGCGCGGCGCGCCACATGCTCGACTTGCGGCTCCCAGCCCGCCATAAACGGCTGGGTACAGGCGATCACCACATGATCGGCCTCGACTTTCACACAGAGGATGCCGTGGCGCTTGGCAAAGGCGTAGCTCATCACCTCGGTACATTTGGACACATCGATTTTCATCGGGTCGATATGCACCAGCGGCAGCTGTGCTTTGGCCGCCAGCCACTCGGTCAGGGTATCGCCATCCAGATTTTTACCAGGGCGAAGGACATCTTCCATATTTTGGCTTGCGACGTACGCAAGCGGATGCATGATGGCCTGCTCGCGTGTGCGCGATGCCCCCAGTAACAGATTGGCGTCGATCTGACGCATACGGCCATCGGCGACCAGATCCTGAATCAAGCCACGTAAATCCAATACCCGGTCCAACACCTGCGCCATCTTGTTATTCCTGTTTGCGAATGAGGGGATTTCAGGGATTGTAGCGGCTCCAGGCCCAAGCGTCTGCACACCTCACCACAGGATCATCCACACACGCCGCCATACAACACGCCGCAGGCTGGCATTCACACAAGCATCATCTAGCCTGTTAATAATCCCGAAGGGGTAAATGCCTAGCAAATAACCACCCAAAAAGCATCATAAGTTTGTCATAAAAACGCAATAAAGCCGCGTGACCTTGGCAGGCGATCTTTTTATACTGCGCACACTTTTAACCGGAGGGGTAGTCCATGCCTTTTGCTAACCTGTCGAACCTGTTTGGCCGCTCGCCCATCAAGCCCATGCAAGAACACATGGCATTGGCTGTTAAAGCCGCCGCTGAATTGACCAGCTTTTTTGAAGCAGTGACCAGTGATGACTGGACTCGCGCCAGTGAAATCCAGCAACAAGTCGTCAAGTTTGAAAACGAAGCCGACGAAATCAAAAAGCACCTCCGTCTCCACCTTCCCAAAAGCCTGTTCCTGCCTGTACCCCGTACCGACCTGCTGGAACTGCTGACCATGCAAGACCGCATCCCCAACCGCGCCAAAGACATCGCCGGGATCATCATGGGGCGCCGCATGACCATCCCCGCCAGCATGAAAGACCAAATGAATGAGTTTGTGCGCGCAAGCGTCGCCGCTGCCGAACAAGCTCTCACCGCCATCAACGAGCTCGATGAACTGCTCGAAACCGGCTTTAGCGGCCGCGAGCTGACCGTCGTTGAAAATATGATCAAGGAATTGGACATCCTCGAAGAGAAAGCCGACCAACTCGAAATTGGGGTACGCACGTCTCTGTTTGCCCTGGAAGCCCAGTTGCCGCCTGTTGATGTGATGTTCCTCTACAACATCATTGACTGGGTGGGTGATATCGCCAACCGCGCCCACGATGTCGGTGGCCGTTTGCAATTGCTGCTGGCGCACTAACTGTTTTTAATTTTTAGGTAATTCACCATGACTTTATTTGCTGAATACAGCCAAGTGCTGTTCGTTCTAGCCTGTGTCTTCGGCCTGTTTATGGCCTGGGGTATTGGTGCTAATGACGTATCCAACGCCATGGGCACCTCGGTAGGCTCACGCGCACTGACCATGAAACAGGCAATCCTGATTGCGATGGTATTTGAGTTTGCCGGTGCCTATCTCGCAGGCGGTGAAGTAACAGAAACCATCCGCAGCGGCATTGTTGAGCTGGATGTAATGACCAGCCATCCGGATTTATTTGTGTTTGGCATGTTGTCATCACTCCTTGCGGCAGGTACCTGGCTGTTAATCGCCAGTATCCTCGGTTGGCCAGTATCCACCACCCACTCTATCGTAGGCGCGATTATCGGTTTCGCCGCTGTTGGCATCTCGGTTGATGCGGTGCAATGGGGTCAAGTCTGGGGCATCGTGGGCAGCTGGGTCACCTCTCCTTTGGTTGCAGGTATTCTCTCTTTCTGGATTTTCCGCTCGGTACAACATCTAATCCTCGATACTGAAGATCCTTTCGCAAATGCCAAACGTTACATTCCTTTTTATATGTTTGCCGTTGGCTTTTTCCTGTCGATGGTCACTATTCTCAAAGGCCTTAAGTACGTCCTCAAAGAACATCACCTGGAATTCAGCTTTATTCAAGCGATGATGATTGCGGCCGTTATTGGTCTTATTGTGGCAGGTATAGGAATGTATTTGCTCAGCCGTATCACCCAGGATGCCGCTGCCGATAAAAACAACCGTTTCTCCAGTGTTGAGCGTGTATTCGGTGTACTGATGATCTTCACCGCCTGCTCTATGGCATTTGCACACGGTTCAAATGATGTCGCCAACGCTGTTGGTCCTATGGCTGCCGTCATTAGCGTTATTCAATCCGGTGCAGTGAGCGCCAAAGCCGCTGTGGCACCTTGGGTACTTCTGCTGGGTGGTATTGGTATCGTTGTCGGTCTTGCTACTTATGGATACAAAGTGATGCAGACCATCGGTAAAAAAATTACCGAACTCACCCCAAGCCGTGGTTTTGCCGCTGAAATGGCTGCGGCCGCAACCGTTGTAATCGCATCCGGTATTGGCTTACCTATCTCAACTACGCACACACTGGTAGGTGCGGTACTCGGCGTTGGCTTGGCTCGCGGTATTGGTGCACTGAACCTGCGAGTGATCGGCGGCATCTTTGCCTCTTGGTTGATCACTCTGCCTGCGGGTGCCGGCCTTTCAATTTTGTTCTTCTTTTTCTTCAAAGGCGTATTCAACTAAGCCACTGCCGGACTTCCCAAACCCGAGCCGGTATTCCGCCTCGGGTTTTTTATTGTCTGCTTTTCAGTAGTCTCGCAGTACTTGCATTTTTACCGGCAATCATCGATAACACCCGCATAGTATTTAATGGGTAACGGCGAGCCACTCATGAGCGTTGATTTCAAACATTACCAACATCACTTGCAGCAACTGGTGGCATTACCATCGGTCAGTTGCGCCGTGCCCGAGTGGGATATGAGTAACCGCGCAGTTATTGATTATCTCGCCAACTGTTTTGCGGATTTGGGCTTCAACACAAAGGTGATGCCACTTGAGCAAACTGACAAAGCCAATTTGATCGCCACCCTCGGTAGCGGCGATGGTGGACTTGTACTCGCGGGGCATAGCGATACTGTTCCCTACGATGCCAACCGCTGGCAAACCGATCCATTCATTCTCACCGAAAAAGACGGCAAGTTATACGGCTTGGGTGCCACCGATATGAAAGGGTTTTTCCCGGTCATTATTGAAGCGGTTAAACCCTATTTGTCGCACACCTTTCGGCATCCACTTGTGGTTCTCGCCACTGCGGATGAAGAAAGCAGCATGAGCGGCGCCCGCGCGCTGGCTCGCACGGGCATACCAGGCGCAACACCACGTTACGCGGTGATCGGTGAGCCAACCAATCTGGTGCCGATTCGTGCGCACAAAGGCATTATGATGGAAGCCATTCGCGTGCAGGGGCACAGTGGTCACTCATCTAACCCTGCTCTCGGAAAAAATGCATTGGAAGCAATGAATCTGGTGATGACGGAGCTCATGCAACTGCGCGGCGAATTACAATTGAAATATCGCGACCCGGCATTTGCCGTGCAAACGCCAACACTGAATTTGGGCTGCATTCACGGCGGCGATGGAGCCAACCGCATTTGCGGCAGCTGCGAATTACATTTTGATTTGCGTTTATTGCCGGGGATGGATAACGATGAATTGCGCTCTATTATCCGGCAGCGTTTACGGCCTATCGCAGAACGCAGCGGAACCGATATTATTTTATCCTCATTGTTTGAAGGCGTTGATCCATTTGGTGAAGACGAACAGAGCGAACTGGTGAAAGCCTGCGAACAACTGACGGGCAACCACTCCGACAGTGTTGCCTTTGCTACCGAAGCGCCGTTTATGCAGCAGCTTGGCATGCAGACGTTAGTGCTGGGGCCAGGCTCAATCGATCAGGCGCATCAACCCGATGAATTTATTCCACTGAGTCAAATCGCCCCGGCAGTTAACGTATTGCGCAAATTGATCGAAAAATTTTGCCTGTAGACAAACACAATTGCCAGTGTAAAAAATGTTTAACGACATCATTACCAGCATGTAAAACATCAGATTTGTTAACACTGAAAAGAGAACCATTGTGCCAGCCAACACTCAAGATTATGTAAAGTGGTTTCGTCATTCCACACCCTACATCAACAGACACAGCGATAAAACCTTTGTGTTGATGCTGCCGGGCGAAGCCATCACACACGCTAATTTTCACAATATCGTTCATGATATTGCGTTGCTATGCAGCCTTGATGTGCGACTGGTTCTTGTACACGGCGCACGCCCGCAAATCGATGAACGCTTACAAGTTGCCGATACCTACAGCAACTTTCATAAAAATTTGCGAATTACTGATAGTGAAAGTTTGAATCTTGTTATTCAAGCGATTGGTGAAACACGCACAATTGTTGAAGCGGCACTGTCTACCAGCCTGCCAAACTCGCCAATGCACGATGCCGACATGCAAGTGATCAGCGGCAATTTTGTTGTCGCCATGCCTTACGGTGTGATTGATGGCGTCGATCTACAGCACACCGGAAAAGTTCGCAAAGTTCACACGCGCTCACTGAATGCAGCACTGGATTCCGGTGCTGTTGTGCTGTTATCACCTATTGCCTACTCACCAACGGGCGAAATTTTTAATTTGTCGTTCAGCGATGTAGCAACCCATGTTGCAAGCGCCATTAAAGCAGATAAATTTTTGGCGTTCGTTGCAGGCAATGGTGTAAGCGACAGCGAAGGAAATTTGATTCGTCAATTATCCTTGCAAGAGTGTAAAACCTACCTCACCGAACAAGGCGATAAAATCAGTTTTGATTTGCAACAAGCGATCAGCGCTTGTTATTTGAGTTGTTTGCAAGGTGTACAGCGAGCACAACTCATCAGCTACGAAACAGATGGCGCTTTGCTCACCGAACTATTTACCCGCGATGGCCTGGGTACAATGATTTATTCCGGGCATTACGAACAGTTACGCTCCGCCACTATCGATGATGTCGGTGGAATCATCGAATTAATTCGCCCTCTTGAAGAGGAAGGTATTTTGGTAAGGCGCTCACGCGAAGCATTGGAAATCGAAATCAATAAATTTCATGTCATGGAAAAAGACGGAACTATTATCGCCTGCGCTGCACTTTACCCTTATGGCGATATGGCTGAGCTGTCATGCGTCGCAACGCATCCGGATTATCGGAATGGTGGCCGCGCAGCACAACTGTTGCAACAGATTGAGGCACAAGCGCGCAAGCAGAAAATCAAACAATTATTTTTACTCACCACACAAACGGCACATTGGTTTATTGAGCAAGGTTTTATGCAGGGTAAATTGGAGGATCTGCCGGTACAGAAACAACTTTTGTATAACTACCAGCGCAACTCCAAGATCTTTATGAAACCATTGGAATAATCATTTTATCCCCTGCCCCGATTGCCCCGGGGCAGTACCCTGCATGACGGTACCTGATGCCAATGCCGGAATTCCGCCTTTTCTGGTATGCTTCTTATCCTCACAACACCTTTTACAATACTGAATTTCCCCACCGCCGTTAGCACAAGCAACAGGCTTCATGAGGTTATGCGTTATGCCAATCTACCGTTCCAAAACCACCACATCAGGCCGCAACATGGCTGGTGCACGCGCATTGTGGCGTGCGACAGGTATGAAAGATGAGGATTTCCAAAAGCCCATCATCGCCATCGCCAACTCATTCACCCAGTTCGTACCGGGGCACGTGCACCTTAAAGACTTGGGGCAGTTAGTTGCGCGTGAAATCGAGAAAGCAGGCGGTGTGGCAAAAGAATTCAACACCATCGCGGTAGATGATGGCATCGCTATGGGTCATGACGGCATGCTGTATAGCTTGCCATCGCGCGACATCATCGCCGACTCCGTTGAATACATGGTCAATGCCCACTGCGCTGATGCCATTGTGTGTATTTCTAACTGCGACAAAATCACTCCGGGAATGTTAATGGCGGCAATGCGCCTGAATATTCCGGTTATTTTCGTTTCCGGCGGCCCCATGGAAGCAGGTAAAACAAAACTTGCTGACCACAAACTCGATTTGGTCGATGCCATCGTTATTGGCACAGATAAAAATGCCAGCGATGAGCTTGTTAAAGCGTATGAACGCTCCGCATGCCCAACCTGCGGCTCTTGTTCCGGTATGTTTACCGCCAACTCGATGAACTGTCTGACTGAAGCTCTGGGCTTATCCCTTCCTGGCAACGGATCTACATTGGCAACTCACGCTGACCGCGAGCGCCTGTTCCTTGAGGCTGGTCGTCGCATAGTTGAAATCACCAAACGCTACTACGAACAAGACGATGAAAGTGTATTGCCACGCTCTATTGCCAGCTTCGAAGCTTTCGAAAATGCTATGGCGCTCGACATAGCAATGGGCGGTTCCACTAACACCATTCTCCATTTGCTTGCAGCGGCTCAAGAAGGGGAAGTGCCTTTCACCATGACAGATATCGATCGTCTGAGCCGCAAAGTGCCGCAGCTTTGTAAAGTCGCGCCCAACACCCAGAAATATCACATGGAAGATGTCCATCGTGCCGGCGGTGTTTTTGGCATTCTTGCAGAGCTGAATCGCGGCGGGTTAATCCATAGTCAAGTCCCTACCGTTCACAGCAAAACATTGCAGGAAGGCCTGGATAAGTGGGATATCGTCAGTACCAGCGATGAATCTGTCGCCCAATTCTTCCGCGCGGGCCCAGCAGGAATCCCAACCCAGGTCGCTTTTAGTCAAGCTACACGCTGGCCTACGCTGGATGCCGACCGCGTTGAGGGCTGTATTCGCTCTGTTGAACACGCCTATTCCAAAGAGGGCGGCCTCGCTGTTTTGAAGGGCAATATCGCATTGGATGGCTGTGTCGTTAAAACTTCAGGTGTAGATGAAAGCATCTGGGTGTTTGAGGGGCCAGCCTACGTAGTAGAAAGTCAGGATCAAGCTGTTAAAGATATTCTCGATGGGAAAGTAAAAGCAGGTGATGTAGTTGTAATCCGCTACGAAGGCCCTAAAGGCGGCCCTGGCATGCAAGAAATGCTCTACCCAACCAGCTATCTTAAATCCCAAGGCCTTGGTAAAGCCTGCGCACTGCTAACGGATGGGCGCTTCTCTGGTGGCACCTCAGGCTTATCTATCGGTCACGCCTCACCAGAGGCAGCAGCAGGAGGCGCAATTGGCTTGGTAAAGACAGGAGACATCATTCATATCGACATCCCCAACCGCAGTATTAACGTACTGTTGTCAGATGCAGAATTGGATGCTCGCCGTGCAGCAGAAAATGCTAAAGGTGCTCTTGCGTGGAAACCTTCCGAAGTGCGCCCCCGCAAAGTGACTGCGTCGCTTAAAGCCTACGCCATGCTAGCCACAAGCGCAGACAAAGGCGCGGTAAGAGATTTAAGTAAGCTCGATTAAGCGTTATTGCCATACTGAAAATCTGACTTTCAGTATGGCAATGTGTCCCACACAAAACAAAAAAGCCAGCTTGTGCTGGCTTTTTTGTTTTTAGCTGACAAGCAAATAAATTAATCTTGATTCGCCAGCTCTTGCTTTTTCTTTTCTCTTTCACAGAAAGCAATCCATTGAGCGGCTACTTTAGATGAACGAGCATCTTTACCAGCCTCTCTGAAGAACTTGATAGCTTCATCATAATTCTTCAACTCAAACTCTGCCTGGGCAACAGTTAAGTTAGCGTAATCAACACGCTTAATGCCACCCTTACGCAAAGCATCACGCCCCCACTTGGACGCATCTTTGAATTTATCATTCGCAAGATAAGCCTGAGCCAAACCGATGATTAACTCACCATCTGTTGACTTAGTGGCTGCGCGCTCATACTCAACCAAAGATTCTTTGGCGTTTTGCGCGAGACGTAATGCATCAGCTAGAGTTTTCAGGTTTTTAGCCGTTGGCTCTATGACTTTATCAGTGTAAATACCTTTTCTCAGAACCTTAGCCGCCTTGTAGGGGGTTTCAGCTTCAAGGAAAGAATAAGCCAGGTTAACCAAATCTCTTTCTGTAGTCAGACCACCCATTAAATAGCAAGTTTCCATAGCATGGAGTGCATCATTTGTACGGTCCAGCACACGGTAGACTTGAGAGAGCTGCTTCCAATATTGTGCTTTTGGATAATGCTTAATCAGCTTCTCTAGAACAACCAAACCGCCTTTATAATCTTCTTTATCAAAATACAATCCGCGCTGCAAAATATACCAAGACTCTGCAGGAACTTTGCCTGCGGCTTCTTGTACTTTTACTGCTTCGTTGATATTCAATAAAGCATTCTTACTGTCATCCAATTGATAATACAAAGTGGCAAACATGTAAGAATCTTCGGGCTTCAATTTGTCCGCAAAGTCTGTCCACTTCAGCAATGTTTCTAACGCTTTTTTAGGGTTATCAAGCTGTGAATAGAGCTGGCCAACGATACGGATAGTTGATGATTCCGTAGCTAATGGCATATTGGGGCTTAACGCGAGCATTTTATTGAAGCTCTCGATAGCCTTTGCATAATTCTCCACCCCCAAGTATGCATAGCCCATATATTGGTGTAACAATACTTTTTCGTATGGATTAGCTTTTGCGGAGTTAGCTTCCATCTGATTCAAGAGCTGCATGGCTTTACGAGGATCAGGCTTAACTGATTCATCTTGCGGCTGGAGAAAGTTAGCAGCTTCAGTAATTTTTTTACCAAATGACTCAGTTACATTGGGAAATTTACGCTGCTGGGCACCGGCATATTTGTTTTTTGCCGTTACTTGCGCATGCGCAACAGACAATTGGACACTTGGTGCTACTACTGAAAGCGCGTTGTTTATCAATACAGGCGATACAGCGATCAAACCAGCCAACAGAGTGCGATTAAGAGCAACTGAAACGGCAGGAAATACTTGTTTCATTTCATTACCCCTTATTTCTGCATCTCGTAAGTGAAGCGGTTTTTCACACCAGGAACTTCTACCGCTTTCCCATCAACCACTTTCGGCTTGTATTTGAATTTCAGAGCAGCCTTAACAGATGCACGGTTAAATACAGTAGTGGGTTTACCTTCTTTGGTGATGCACTGATCAGGTATAGGCTGAGGATCACGCGTAGTACCAGTTTCCGTCACTGTGTAAACCACTGTGCAGAAACCTTCAATTCCGCGCGACAAAGCTGTACTTGGATACTCAGGCGGAACCTTCACGATAGGCAGATATTCGCCCTCGCTAAAAGCCAATGAGTTTCCACCAACATCAATATCAGCCTTGGCAACAGGAGCACTCATGTTTAATGCATCGCCAGAAACATCTGGAGCTTCAAACTCTGGCTCCGGCAAATCAGGAGGAGTTTCAGGCTCTTGTGGTTTTTCTGGCTTGGCATCTTCCATGCGAGTTTCAATTTTGGTGTCGGACATGCGAATATCTGGGATTTTCACAGACTTTGATTCATCAGGTGGAGCAAACTCTGTGTTAACCAAACTATTCATCAAAAACAGGAGTCCAAGTGTGGTAACTACCCCGAGGATTCCCGCTATGGTTACTTTAGTAGGATTCATAGCTATTAATTCTTCTCAGTAGATACACTTACGTCGGTTACGCCAGCTGTACGAGCTGCGTTCGCTACCTCAACTACAAACTTGATATCAGCATCTTTATCAGCCTGAATAGAAATAGCACCTTTTGGATTGTCTACACGCATACGCTCTATTGCCTGGCGCAAATTACGCGAATCAATTTTTTTCTTATCCATCCAGATTTCATTATCAGCACCAACGGCAATCAATATACTTGCGTTTGGCTTGTCATCCGCAGTGTTCGCATCTGGCCGGGTCACATCTTTACCGGTTTCTTTGATGAAAGTTGCAGTAACAATAAAGAAGATCAACATAATGAACACAACGTCCAACATGGGCGTTAAGTCAATTGCTTGAGCCTCTTCTTCTCGTTTGGGATTATTCCTGCTCATGAGACATCTCTTTCATACAGGTTAAAATTTATCACCACCAATGGATCACTGTAATTAGTGATCCATTGTCAAATGATCTGCAAACAATGCCTTTTCACTGTCAGCGACACGAGTCAAATAAGTACTAGCAAAAACACCTGAAATTGCAGCAACCATTCCAGCCATTGTAGGGATAGTAGCTTTTGATACACCACCCGCCATTGACTTGGCATCACCACCACCGGTATTTGCCAGAACACCAAATACGTCGATCATACCCGTTACTGTACCCAGCAGCCCCATCAATGGACAAATCGCAACAAGTGCACCAATCAAATCAAGGTTTGCGCTGATTTTATCGTTCATGCGAGAAATCATTGCATTGCGGATTTGGTGAGCATTCCAGGACTTGCGCTCTTTGCGAGCCTCCCAAGCATTTAATTGACTTTGAATCTGCCCTCTTAGATTGCCCTTGAAGTAGATAACTCGCTCAAAAATGAGTGCCCACATAACAAAGGTCAAGGCAGCAATGAGATACATCACAAAACCACCTTGATCCAAGAAGGCTTTAAGGTTTCCGAAAAAATCCATTAAAGCCTGCATGGTTTAATCTCCTACTTGCGCTCGGTATTTTCGGCAATAATGCCAGTAGTTTGCTCATCCAAGACGTGAATTACTGACTTAGCACGACCATTAACGAAGGTGTGCATCAGAACCATAGGAATAGCAACTAAAAGACCTTGAACAGTGGTGATAAGTGCAGCAGAAATACCGCCTGCCATGTTCTTAGGATCACCAGCACCAAATATTGTGATTGCTTGGAAGGTGGTAATCATACCGGTTACGGTACCCAACAATCCGAGCAAAGGAGCAACAGCAGCAATAATCTTCAATATTGCCAATCCGCTTTCAATTGAAGGACGCTCTTTTAACACAGCCTCTTCAAGCTTAAGTTCAAGCGTTTCAACATCAACATTTTTGTTTTCCTGTGCCACTTTCAGTACACGCCCTAATGGGTTATTGGCGCTTGGGTTAGCAGGATTTTTCAGCTGAGAGTTAACTTTTGCACTCATACCGAAGAGTACAATCATACGCCAGACCCCTAACAGAATCCCGAAAATCCCTACATATACAATCACCCATCCTACGGAGCCGCCCTGATCGAGATACTCTCTAAGATTTGGCTTTTGAATAAGTGCTGCAAGCAACTGACCGCCAACAGGGCCTGTTGGATCGATACCCACATCCACTACACCTGTTGATGCATTTTGCAATGCACTGGCAGCAGACAGCATATCAGAAGCAGGCTGACGACCTAATTCTTCAATTTTTCCAGAGTTGTAGCTCAGGTAGGTACCATTCGATACCAGATTGTAAGCACCAATACGTACGATTTCTTGCTGTGACTGCTCACCATTAGGCTTAATGACAGTACCGTTAAATTTCACAACGCGACCAGTTTCAACCATTTCGCGCTGAACCTCGTACCAAAGACGTTCAATTTCTTCGATATCCGGCAATTGGGTACTACCATTCATCTTCTCGATGAGAGCATCAAGGAAATCACCGCGATTAGGGTATTGCGCACTCACCAAGGAAGTTTCCAGAGTTGCACGCAAATCACCTGCGGTAGAGGTCAAATGACCAAACAATTCACGCATGGAGCCCAGGCGCTCATTTAACTGAGCCCTTTTCTGAGTTACCAACAGTTGCTGTTCTGCGTATTTTTTCTCAAGAGCTTGAGAGCGATTTTCTTCAGCTTGGCGAGTAGCCTTAGCTTGCGCCAGCAAGTTCGCTTGATTTGCTTTGTCACGGGCAAACTCAGCTTCACGTTGTTTGTGCTCGGCAGACTCACTAATTTGTGATTTCTTAACCATATCGAGCAACTGATCCAAGGTCTGTGCTTTCTCTTGTGCAACAGCAAAGCTGGTGCTCAGCAAGCCAGCCGCCGCCAGCATCAGACAGCTTTTAACAAACTTCATTTTCATTGTGCTGCCTCCGGAGCTTGAATTGGCATAGTCATAATATCTTTAGTTGCCTGATCACGAGCAATCTTCAAGCCTTTAAGGATTTCACTGTTGTAAGAACTATCCAAAGGCAACCAAGCTTTTTGGGCTGCATCCCAATAACCACTCGATTGAGCATCAGTTGTTTGATACATCAGAGAAATACGGCCTACACGAAGAATATTAACTTCGCGATCTTGACCATCAAGGTTCAGGGTAGTTTTGTAGGCACTGATAGTGCTGCCGTAAGCAGACTCAATTTTGTAGGCTTCCAGCACTTGACGGAATTTCTCTGATACAGAGATATCAGCGCGATCTTGGTTGGCACGAACCATATCCAAGCTTGCTTTGCGGTCATCCAAGTAGAAAGGCTTATCCAAATTAACAAACTGCTCAAGACTATCAAGCATGCGGAAAATCAATGGCTGAATTTGGCGCTCGATTACAGTTACTTTCTCGATTGACTGCTCCAACTCGGTTACTACAGTCAATTGTTTTGCAACTTGTTTTTCCATTTGGGCGTTGAAAACGCGCAGATCTTCGATCAACTTATTTTGACTCTTGAACTCTTGAGTCAAGTCATCGGTTTCTTGAGCCAGTCTATCGATACGCTTTTGAGAATCTTGCGCCAGAGTAGTCTTGGCTTGGCCTGCTTTAAGTACTGCATCCAGACTTTGATCTGCCATGGCAACGCTACCCATTAGCGCGCCGGCAGAAAGCATGGTGGTAATAGCCACTGCTTTCAATCGCTGCTTTTTCATAATCCCCCCAACTGGGTGTTCAATCAAGTGAGTTTGCGGCAACCCGCTGCCGCAGACGCGTTATCCACGTAGCCTCGTATTGAGGCAGCTAAGAACGGCGGCATTGTAATAAGCGCTACGGCTTACTTTCCAATGATTTATCCTTAAGCTTTTTACGTGTGTATTTAGGTATCACTCTGGTAACACATATCGCAATTAATAAGGTCACCAGTAACACAACAAACAAAAATAAAACTACTTCACACTTTCAGAAAATCGACGGGCTATTTGTCACCCGCATATTCATCCAAGCGATCATATGTCAAAAAGGTATAGCCTGGAGAGGCATCAGCCTCACCATCAACACTGGATATCAATGACCAAATTGAAGAATCAGGTTCAGCAAAAAAAGCATCGCCATCAGGCTCCAGATCAACACGCGTAAGATAAATTCGCTGTACAACAGACAGTGCAGCCTTATAAATTTCTGCACCACCTATAATCATTGCCTCAGAGGTGCCGAGTCCGTTTGCCACTTGCACCGCCTCACCAAAACTGTGGGCAACCTTGACCCCCTCAGCAACCCATTCAGGATTACGGGTAATCACAATATTAAATCTACCGGGAAGAGGGCGACCTATAGATTCATAGGTTTTGCGCCCCATTATTACCGGTTTTCCTAATGTTACCGATTTGAAATATTTGAGATCCTGCGGGAGATGCCAAGGCAACTGATTATTGCGCCCTATAACACCATTTTTGGCGACGGCCACGATGATGGCTAATTTCATGCAGGGTATTCGCCTTCTTATTGACTACTTATTTGCCAACAACCAACAAACCACTAAATGGCAATAGGCGCAACTATACGCGGATGGGGTTGGTAACCTTGGAATTCAAAATCCTGAAGCTCGTAATCAAAAATCGACTCAGGTTTACGACAGATCTTAAGTGTAGGCAAGTTTTTGGGCTCGCGTGTTAATTGTTCGTAAACTATGTCGTCAGAAATATGATTATTGTAAAGATGACAGTCACCAAAGGTGTGCACAAAATCGCCAACGCCCAGATCACACTGCTGCGCGATCATATGAGTTAACAATGCATAGCTGGCGATATTGAAAGGTACTCCGAGAAACAGGTCCGCGCTACGCTGGTACAACTGACAAGATAACTTTCCTTCCGCCACGTAAAATTGAAATAGAGTATGGCAGGCTGCCAGCGCCATCCGCCCATGCTCCACATTTTGCTGTGGGCTCATAGACTCATCGGGTAAATCAGCGGGGTTCCATGCAGAGACAATCAAGCGACGGGAGTAGGGATTTTTTTTGATCTGCTCAATAACCTGGGTAATTTGATCGATTGTAGAGCCATCTGGACAGGCCCAACTGCGCCATTGCTTTCCATAAACAGGCCCCAGCTCACCCGACTCGGTTGCCCATTCATTCCAGATACTGCAACCACGCTCTTGCAGCCAGGTAACATCTGTGCGCCCCTGTAAAAACCACAATAACTCGACAATAACACTCTTGAGATGAACAGTTTTGGTTGTTACTAATGGAAACCCATCGTTTAGATTGAATCTCAATTGCCTACCAAAAACCGAACGGGTTCCGGTGCCGGTACGGTCTCCTCGTTGCACTCCGTTTTCAACCACATCGCGCATCAAATCAAGATATTGCTTCATCAAACAACTCACACAGAAAATAGAAAACGATTAATTCTTGGCCTTTCCGTCAGCGAACTTGTAGGCATAAATCAGTAATCCAAGCCCAAGCAGAAACATAGGAACGCAAAGCAATTGCCCACGAGTCATCCACCCCATGAGATCAAACCCGATCCCTTGATCTGGCTCGCGCACAAATTCAACACTGAAACGAAAGATCGAATAGCCTATCAGGAAAACACCCGATACAGCGCCACGCGGGCGAGGCTTGGAAGAAAACCAGAACACAATGATAAACAACACCAAACCTTCAAAGAACGCTTGATATAGCTGACTTGGATGACGAGCCACCCCCTCTGGAAGCGCCTTTGGAAAAACCATAGCCCAAGGGACATCGCTAATACGCCCCCATAACTCCTGGCCGATAAAGTTTCCCAGCCGGCCAAAACCAAGACCAAGCGGCACTATCGGTGCCACAAAATCCATGACACTGATAAATGAACGGTTAATTCGATAGGAATAAATCAACATGGCCACAATGACACCTATCAAACCGCCATGAAACGACATTCCACCTTCCCAAACCCGCAACAACAATAGCGGGTCAGCCATCCACTGATCAAAGCTGTAAAAGATGACATATCCGAATCGCCCGCCAAGAATTACACCAAAGGCACCATAGGTAATCAGGTTTTCAACTTGCGTCTTGTTAATCACGGCTCCCGGAGCTTTGGCACGATACAACGCCAACAGCCAAGCACTGGCAAACGCCAGAAGATACATAATCCCATACCAATGCACATTAAACGGGCCAATGGTCATATCGCCCAAAGTGATGGGCCCAATAGGGATGGTAAAAGCCACGGGGTTTAGATCGGGGTATTGCAACATAAGCAGTTAAACCTGGTACACCTACAAATTGACGGCCGTCGATTATGACGACTATTTATGACCAGCCAAAGACATTCACTTAGCCGGCATCCGATGTGACGGGACGAATCAAACGAGTTAATCCTGATTCCCGCAGTTCGCGTGCGATGTGTTCACGGATCTGATCACCATTTGACATGCGCATCACATCAGACAGTAATTTTTTGGCATGTTCATAGGTAATGCCACGAATAACCGACTTTACCTTGGGCAAATTGGTTGCATTCATGGACAGGACATCGTATCCCATCGCCATTAACAATATGGCTGCCCCCGGGTCACCCGCAAGCTCACCGCAAATACTGACACTGATACCCGCATCATGAGCGGCATAAACAATATATTGCAGGGCGCGCAACACCGCGGGATGGAAAGCCTGATAAAGATCAGCAACTTGCGCATTATTGCGATCCACAGCCAGTAAGTACTGGGTCAAATCGTTACTGCCAACAGACAGAAAATCCACCCGCCGCGATAGCTCCGGCGCAAGATAAACAGCAGCAGGAACCTCAATCATAACGCCGACTTGCGGCTTGCGAACCCTGAACCCTTCCTCTAACAGCTCCTTATAGACGCGCAGGATCAAGGCTTTGGATGCATCCACTTCTTGCACATTGGTGATCATTGGCAACAGGATGCGTAGATTATCTAACCCCTCACTGGCTTTGATCATGGCACGGATCTGGGCCAGAAAAATTTCGGGGTGATCAAGGGTTACGCGAATTCCGCGCCACCCCAAAAACGGGTTGTCCTCTTCGATTGGAAAATAGGGCAAGGCTTTATCGCCGCCGATATCCAACGTCCGCATAGTCACTGAGTGAGGCGCAAATGCCTCCAGCTGTTCGCGGTAAATGGCGCGCTGCTCTTCTTCGCTGGGAAAACGATCGCGCAGCAAGAAGGGAACTTCCGTGCGATACAATCCCACCCCTTCCGCTCCCCGCTCCAGCGAACGAACAACATCGGCCATCAGCCCGGTATTGACATGGAGAGGTAGGCGGTAGCGATCTTTTGTCTCACAGGGTAGGTTCTTCAGCGCTTCGAGGCCTTTGACCAGCGCCTGCTCCTCCAGAAAAATCGCTTTGTATTGTTTGCGCAACTGGGCACCGGGGTCGCAATAGACCGTGCCTTTGTAGCCATCAACAATAATTGACCTGCCATCAATCTGGGTGAAAGGTAAATCCACTGCCCCCATCACCGTAGGGATATCCATCGCCCGGGCAAGAATTGCCACATGTGAGTTAGATGAGCCCTGTACAGACACTAGCCCCGCCAGCTTTTCTTTGGGGATCTCACCCAACATGGAGGCCGTCAACTCTTCACCAATCAGAATGGTTTTATCCGGGTAGACGCGTGTTTTTTGATTGGATTCCTGCAAATACGCCAGCACACGACGCCCCAGATCGCGCAGGTCAGTAGCGCGTTCGCGCAGATAGGGATCATTCATGCTGTTGAAAATGTTTTCATGTTCGATGATCACCTCGCTCCAGGCATAGGACGCATTTGCTCCCTTGCGGATACGACCAACCACCTCACTCGCCAAGGATGCGTCATCCAACATCGCAAGATACGCATCAAATAAAGCCTGCTCTTCACGATTGATACGGGCTTTTAGCTGTTCTCCGAGCGATTTGATATCTTCGCGCACAGCCATCAGACTGCGCTGGAAAAAGTCGATTTCAAGCTCAACGTCTTTGCAGGCCTGATAGGGAACAGAGCGTAGGTCTGCAGCCGGTGCAATAACAACGGCTTCGCCTATAGCAATCCCCGATGCGCCCGACACCCCCACAAACTTGGATTGGGCAGCCTTGGCTTTAGTACCCACAGGCATAACACCACCAGTCGCCTCAGCGTGGGCAATAACGCCGGCCAACTGGGCAGACATAGTGACAAGAAAGGCCTCTTCACCCTCATCAAAACGGCGCTGCTCTACTTGCTGGACAACCAGTACGCCCAACACTTTACGATGATGGATAATGGGTACCCCTAAAAACGAGCTATAACGCTCCTCTCCGGTTTCAGGGAAATATTGATAGCTGGGATGAGCCTCTGCATGCTCAAGATTGATAGGTTCTTCACGTACCACAACACGACCAACCAAGCCTTCGCCCGCGGCAAGTCGCACCCGCCCCACCGCATCGGCATTAAGGCCGTCGGTTGCCATGAGCACATAATCGCCTTTTGCATCACGCAAATAGACAGAGCACACCTGGGTGGCCATCACTTGCTTCACTCGCGTAACAATAATCGCCAACGCGGTTTTCATGTCACGCGCGGCGTTTACTTCCTGAACGATGGAGCGAAGTGAGTTCAACATAAGGGTGATGATCAAACCTGTCAGATGGATTAATTTCTATTTATGCTTTTGATGCTAACGAAGTCGGAGGCCGCGCTCCTCCATATGCGAATGATACAGGGACAATTCTTTCAACGCGCGCCGGTACACATCACGCTTGAACGAGACCACCTTACCCAGCGGATACCAATAGCTCACCCAACGCCAATCATCAAATTCGGCTCTCCCACCGTTATTGAGACTGACTTTTGAGTCATCACTCAACATACGCAAAAGAAACCATTTTTGCTTTTGGCCTACACACAGAGGAAGTGAGTTGTGGCGCACCAGACGATGCGGCAGCCGATAACGCAACCACCCCCGGGTACACGCCAGAATCTCTACATCACTCTGGTACAAACCAATTTCTTCATGCAGCTCACGATACAGCGCCTGCTCAGGGGTCTCGCTCGGGTTGATACCACCTTGGGGAAACTGCCAGGCATCTTGCCCCCCGACACGCCGGGCCCAGAGGAGCTGCCCTTGATCATTGGTCAAAATAATGCCCACATTCGGGCGGAATCCATCAGAATCTATCACGGGGGAACAGTCCATATAAAAGGTTTTACTGTGGGGAATCATGCCAATTTGTACCACTAAATCAGGGTGCAACATGTTCCACAAAACAGCGTTTTCCGCACTATATCAGGCTTACCCAAACCCGCAACCCTGAATCTGAGAAATGGATTTGCATTGAGCCTATGGATATCGCCCGCTATCCTAGCGCCCTTTTACGAGCAATTTTGCACCTAAAGAACTAACCAAAACGGGGAATATTGTGGCGCTGGCTATTTTTGATCTCGACAACACTCTAATTGCGGGCGACAGCGACCACAGTTGGGGCGTATTTCTAGTGGAAAAGCAATTGGTGGACGCGGAAGTCTATCGTCACGCCAATGATGGCTTTTACGCCGATTATAAAAATGGAACATTGGACATTCGCGCTTATTTGCAGTTTTCACTTGCCCCTTTGACCCAACACAGCATGGAAGACCTGCAAAAATTACACGCAGAATTTATGCAGAAACACATCGAGCCCCTGATGCTTCCCAAAGCAGAGGCACTCTTGAAGAGACACCGTGAACAAGGTGATCATCTGCTTATCATCACCGCCACCAACGGATTTGTGACGCGCCCTATCGCCAAACGTCTTGGCGTAGATGACATATTAGCTACCGATCCGGAAGTGGTTGATGGCCGCTACACCGGTAACTTTGTGGGCACTCCCTGCTTTCAAGCAGGAAAAATTACCCATCTACATGAATGGCTTAAGAGCAACCATCACTCATTGGAAGGCGCTTATTTCTACAGTGATTCAATCAACGATCTGCCCCTCCTTGAGCTGGTTGACAATCCAGTTGCCGTGGATGCGGATGAGCGCCTTAGCCACATCGCACGCGAACGCGACTGGACGATGCTAAGCCTGCGCGATTAGCTAACCAGAGGGTGTTTACGCCAGATACACACGCGCAAACACCGCTTTTAAATAGTCAGTCTCGGGGATGGCAGGATGAACGGGGTGATCGGCACCCTGCCCACCCTGCCCAATAATCTGTACATGGCGATCCAGATGGCGGCCTGCAGCCCGCACAATTTCTACCAACGTATCTTTTCCCAAATGCATAGAGCATGAGCCCGACACCAACAATCCGTCACGTCCCAATAAACGCATTCCCAATTCATTAATATGACGATACGCGGCCTCACCCGCCTTTTGGTCTTTGCGCTTTTTGATAAAAGCAGGAGGGTCAAGCACTACCACATCAAACCGCTCGTCGCTCGCAATCAGCTCTTTAAGAACATCGATCGCCTTGCCCTGAATAGCAGCAACCCGGTCAGCCACCCCATTGAGCTGGGCGTTCTCTAATACCGCATCTGCCGCAGCTTCAGAAACATCCACACAAAACACTTCACTGGCACCCGCCACTGCAGCTTGAACCCCCCATCCACCAATATAAGAAAACACATCCAACACACGCTTGCCGTGAACGTATTGCTGCAAGAGCGCACGATTCATACGGTGGTCGTAAAACCAGCCTGTCTTTTGCCCACCATGCACCGGAGCCATAAAACGCGTACCGTTTTCCACCAACTCAACCGACTCAGGCACCTCGCCGTAAGCTACCTGGGTATATTCAGGCAATCCTTCCAACACTCGTGCACTGTGCTCATTGGCAAGTAAAACGCCCTCGGGTGCCAGCACCTGAACCAATGCTTCAACAATCTCATCCTTGACCAATTCCATGCCTGCACTGGCAATTTGTACCACCAGATAATCACCAAACCTATCCACCACCAGCCCCGGCAACAAATCAGAATCGCCGTAAATCAGGCGATAAAAAGGCTCATCAAAAGCCAGTTCACGCAACGCAAGTGCCTGCTTGATACGATGCACCAGAAGGGATTTATTTAACGGATGCTTTTCATCGCGGTTGATGATGCGACCACAGATCAACCCATTCGGATTGATCAAAGCAATCCCCAGCGGCTTACCATTACTGCTGGTGACGAGCGCTTGCTGCCCCATTGAGAAGGCTTTGAGTGGTGACTTGGCAACATCCACCTCATTGCTATAGATCCATAAATGCCCCAGTTTCAAACGGCGATCAGCTTGGGGATTAAGAACAAGAACAGGCAGATTCATAGCAACACTCACAAGATAAAAAAGTGCGCAGATTATAAGGCTTGTGCGACTGGGACACAGAAATAAAAACAGCCCGGCGGCAAAATGCGAAAGGAAAGAAGCTCCAAGTGACGCATAAAATGCTAATAAACGCACAAATATCCCGCGTTTTGCACTCAGGAGCGCGTTTTTTAAACGCCTAGCTCTTTATCATTCAAAAGATATGAGCTAACGTTAGCTTTGGCCAATAAGTATCAATAAGCTCAAGAGCTTAGCGCCGATTCTTTATGCCGTTTATATCATTGAATTCAATACCAGCCGCCGCCTTATGCCCATCTTTCGGCGTTCGGAAACCTAGGAAGACACCATGCATACTCTAAAAACGACGACGATAGTCAGTGCAGCTGCTCTGAGCCTGTTACTCTCCGCTTGCGGTGGCGGTGGCGATTCACCGCTGATTAACGGTGGCTCCAGTAGCGTCAGCTCTGGCACAGTAGATACCACAACCCCAACATCTATAGGTCTCGGCAGCGGCGCTGATTTTGTTGCTGGCCAGATTGGCGTGGGCATCGGAAATGCGACCCTGTCTCCCGGTGGAAGCACAACACTGACAATCAATGTTGTAAGCCCAACCAATACATTGGTAACCAATCCGGTCAATGTGACATTCAACTCAGTATGCGTTGCTTCCGGTGAGGCCATCCTCAAGAACGGCGATACAACCACTAATAATGTTTCCACCACCAATGGTCAGGCCTCTATCACTTATACCGCTAATGGTTGCGTAGGTAACGATGAAATTACCGCGAGTGCGGTACTTGCTGGCAGCACTAAAACAGCCAGAGCAACATTGAATATCGCCTCAGATACCATCCAGACCGTTTCTTTTATTGAGGCAGACCCAACACTGGTGAATTTGAAGGGCACAGGAGGGAAAGAAGTGTCCAACATTCGTTTCCGTGTTCTGGGCGCGACTGGAGCCCCAATGAAAGGGGTAGATGTTGATTTTTCACTTAGCACCTCTGTAGGCGGCCTCAGCCTGACGGATACAACCACCAAAACTGATAGCGCAGGTTATGCAAAAACCACCGTGCAAGCCGGTGCAGTGGCCACCACCGTGCGCGTAACTGCCAAAGCGCGTGGCACCGAAATATCTACCCAATCAAGTCAACTGATCGTATCAACCGGCATTCCTGATCAGGACAGTATGTCGCTTTCGGCAACGAATACTTTTCCTATCGGAGCATGGAACTATGACGGCATAGAATCGCAGATCACCATCCGTATGGCTGATGCATTTAACAACCCTCCACCAAATGGCACAGCGGTTACTTTTACGACTGAAGGCGGCTCAATAGTATCTGGCTGCCCTACTACTGATGGCGCATGTACCGTCAGATGGATCAGCCAAGCACCAAAACCAACTCGCAACAGTGCAAACAACTCGGTTGAACGTATTCTCTGCGTTGATGCTATTGGCAACCCAGTCCCAGATGCAGATGCTTGCGCACTGGAACGCGCAGGCCGTGTAACCGTCCTTGCCACAGCGATTGGTAACGAAAGCTTTATCGATGCCAACGGGAATGGCTATTTCGACAAACCGAATCCTAGCGACCCTGACCCCACTCGCCGCGGAGATATCTTCCGATCCTACAACAATGGCGGTGACTGCGACGCAAACGTTCCTCCATCGTCAGCCAAGACCCCAGCCAACTCAGGCATCATTCCCTGTGACGACTTGGTTGAGGCTTACATCGACAAAAACGAAAACGGCAAGCGTGACCCAGATGAAGAATTCACAGACTTCAATAAAGACAATGCACATACCATTGAAAATGGTATGTACAACGGCGTTCTGTGCCAAAACGAAGGAGATGGCTGTACCAAAACAGGTGTCACAATTCGCGAAGACTTATTGCTTGTAATGAACAGTACCAACATGCTGTTCCGCAATGGCGTATTCCCCTTCATCAATAGCAATGTGAAGTTAAAGGCCACTCCACAAGGATCATCCAGTTCGGCTGCCGCATCATCTGGGGCTTCATCCTCTGCCGGCAATAGTGGCCCAGATTTCGAAACTATTTGGTTCTGGATGGCGGATGAAAACGGTCACGGACTGCCCGCCGGCACTACGCTTGATGTTGATACCAGCAACCTCAAAAATGCAGATGCTACTATTGGCCTCAAAGGCCCAATCGCAGCATCGTTAAGCCCCGCAAGAGTCAATGTAACCGTTGTTGCTGCAACGTCGGGCACTCCTTTCGGAACATTCAATATCGACATCACAGTTCCAACACCGGGCGGTGAGGTTATCTACACACAAACCGTGGTAGTGAGCGCCGAATAAATTTTGGGACGCGCAAATCAAAAAGCCCTTCATTTTCATGAAGGGCTTTTTGATTTTTTGGATACCGCTAAATATTTATCAACTTAGAGAAGCTTCTCAATCGCTCCCGCCAGCTTCGCTGAATCTGGCTTTGTCATACTTCCGAAATGCTCAACAACCTTTCCGTCTTTACCCAGCAGATACTTATTGAAGTTCCATTTGGGCTCTTTGGATTGGCTCGCTAAAGCCTTGAACAATGAGTTGGCCTGCTCACCTTTTACGTGGGTAGGTGCCAGCATGGTAAAGGTCACACCGTAGTTTAAATAACAAATTTCAGCGGCTTTCTCTTCATCGGCATCTTCTTGTTTAAAGTCATCACTGGCAAAACCCACCACTACCAAACCTTTGTCTTTGTATTTCTTATGCAAGGCTTCCAGCTCTTTGAATTGCGATGTAAAACCACAATGGCTCGCCGTATTCACTACCAATACCGCCTTGTTTTCCATCAGCTCACAGATATTTACCGAATCTTTGGAATGCAACTTACGGTATTCGCCTTTCATATAGTCCGGGCAGGCCGACGCTGCCACACTCGCCATACTCATAATTGCCGCTCCCACCAAACTCAGTGTCGTTTTAGTAAATAGACTCACAACCATTTCTCCTTCCGCAGGGTATTGGCGACACGCCAACACAATCAGTACGAAGTCTATGCTTTTTTGGATGCAATAAAAGCCATGGCGGTGCTACTTAACCAATCCTTACCGACTCGATTCAGAAGCCAGATGTGCGTTGCGGATAAATAAAAAAGCGGATCTGCAAGCAGATCCGCAAAAGTCCGGGGAGGACATAACGAGTGAAAAATTGTTGCGCGCCTTACCGATAAGGCGTTTTAGATTTTGGTGATGCGCAGCCAGTTAACATTCCAGCCACTTTGTGGAGCATAAATTCCCACACTGTAAGTACCGGCAGTGACTTGTACATTGTGCGAAACCGTTGTCCAGTTTTGCCAGCCACCGGTTGCAGGAATAGTGACTTGGCCTAATTGGATTGCACCGGCATTTAAATCCAACGACAGCGCAGAACCGGTCGGGCTTGCAACACGGTATTCCACCTTATAAGTACCGCTGGTGGGGAAATTAACATTCGCGTATGACATCCAATCCCCCGTATCAATCCAGCCGACATTTTGCCCACCACCAGAATCCGTCGTGGTTTCAAGTTGTACACCGCTCATTACCGAATAACTTTCTGCCTGGATTAAACGTGTAAACGGCGCAGCACTGGATGATGCCCTGCTGGAGCTTTGTGGTGTGCTGGAACGCGAACTGCTGGATGCAGTTGCGCCTACCACACCATAAGGAGGCGATAAGGTTTGGCATGTTTGGATACCAACGCAATCCGCGCTATTTTGCCAACCCCAACCGGAGCTGATGTGCGTACAAATAGGATAAATCGTTCCCCACCAATTGCATTGCTGTGCGGCCGCGCTACTTGAACTTGCAGGCGTTGATGATGCGGGGATTGAACTGGTGCTATTACCATTGATGTTTTGTATGTAGCTTGTTCCCGCTGCGCGCAAGTTCGCAACTTTTTGTGGAATTAATGTTGGCGAGACGATGTTATTTTTTTCAAAATAAACCCAGTCAACGTCCTCATAATATTCGCGGTAATTGCTGTTATTAATGTAACCGCGGGTATTACACGCCGCATCAAAACAATCGTTGCTGAACCACAATTGGAACATCAGATACATTGGGTAATCCGGCGCAACTGCACCACTGAACGAAGTCTGATAATTGCCATCGATGTAAAATGCGATATGACCGTCTTGCACTTGCATAACGAGTGTATGCCAGCCTTGCAAGCTCCCCTGGGTACGCGTTACACCGTGATTGCTTTCATCACTCCAGTCAACAATACGGTATGTTCCCGACCACATACTCGGCGTAGCCGAACCAGTCCACCAACCACCGTTGGGCAAATACTCAAAATCAATTTCACTGTAAGGCTCCGCACCTTCAATGTAATCCGTCAAACCAAAAAACGTCTGAATCACCGTATCGCCATCGGCACCGGTGCTGGGCGCATCATTAAAATACATGCGCGCAGCCCAGGTTCCGTTTTTATAAATTTGTTCCGTGCGGGCAACTTCTGCTTGCGACACACTGCCCGAGGTTGAATTATTATTTGCAATAGTACTGCCGTTAATATTAGTGCCCGCTTTCAAGCGCATGAATTTATTAGATGGCGATGCAGGATCGGTCACAAACGAAATATTATTTGCACTCCATGTTCCATTTGCCAAACCAGGACCGCCCGCCCAGGTACGCAAGCGCCAACCGTTGTTGGTTAATTGCGTGTTATTGGAATAACTAAAATCATCAAATAAAATTTGTTCTGTTTGCGCCACTGCAGGCAAGGAAGACAAACACAGCAGACCGACTGCGCAAGCACAAAATTGTTGCAATGATTTACTTAGTGGAAATTTCATTATTGTTCCCTCTCACCAGTTTTCATCAAAAAAAATTATCGAGGCCAATTACATTAACAATCCAATTGCCCCGATACCGATAACGCAGCACTCTGAAACGTTACTACTAGACGACTACCACACAAATATCACACGACCACCAATCTACAGAGTGCATTGACCACGCTAGCACCAGCCCGAAAGCGCAACAATGCGCGGCGCTAAAGTCAAACCCTTGCGAACAAAAGTCGAACACAGGCTACAAAAGTGGTTCCGATTAGTGCACGATTGGTCACATTCACTCCGTGCGCCAATTTTGTTTCCACATCACACTCTGATAAATACTTTTCGACGATACAAAACCCAGCTTACGCACCAAAAAAGCAAAACATGCAACAGCGCAAAAACAAGCGATGCCATAGCAGGCGGAAAAACCTGTGCTAATACACCATATAAAAAATCGTAAAACGTTATGCCTTTATTACCTATCAGAAAATATTGATAAGCGTGCACCCAAAACGGAGCCAACATATAAATAAAAATGGAATTGGAACCATAAATAATCAACGGCTGCGCGAATGAGTATTGTTGTTTGACATCGACCAACCACACAAATACTGCCAATGCGATACAAAAATACCCTGCGCTATAAATAACAAAAGAACTGGTCCACAGCGATTTGTTAATCGGTAACCAAATATTCCATAGCAACCCAAATAGAATTCCACTCGCACCGATCAACAATAATATTTTCACACTGTAAAAACGGTTGGGTTGCAACACCAAAAAACGCGTTAATTCAAACCCGATCAATACATTCACAATGGCAGGCAAGGTACTAAGCAAACCTTCCGGATCAAAAGGAATACCTTTTCCGGTGTACATATGATCAGGACCGATCAGCATCACATCCAGCACAACCACGGCATTGCTGGTTAGCCCAAACGGATCACCTTGAGCACCTGAAACCAATAACGCCCAATACCCCAGCAATAGCAGTGCACTTACCACGTACACCATCAGTTGACTAACGCTCAATACAATGAATGCAGCAAGCATATAGGCAAGTGCGATTCGCTGTAGCACACCCATCACACGCAGATTGTCCCAGCCACCAAGCACGCCATTGAATAACAAGCCAAGTGCAAAAATAATCAGCGCCCGGCGCACAATTATTATGAACATAGATGGCAGCAACCATTTTTCGCTTTGATCCAATCCATTTTTATAAAAAGAGAAATACATTGCTGAGCCCACTACAAACAAAAAAAACGGAAACACCAAATCAGTCGGCGTACAGCCATTCCAATCGGCGTGGGCAAAAGGGGGATAAATAAATTCCCAGGAGCCCGGAGTATTTACCAAAATCATCATCGCAATCGTAAGCCCGCGCAGCGCATCCAATGCGAGATAACGGGTAGAACTTGTTAATGCATTCATCACTCAAACCACATCAATCGTTTAACAACACTAGCGCTGTAGATATACCAAAACCGGGAAATTATGCTGATTGCATTTGCATCGCCTCTTTCAGAAAATTATGTGCACTACAGTGTTTTGCGATGTAGTCAGCATGGCTCGGCATAGCATCGGCAGCGCGACTGATGACGGATTTTATTTCCTGCATTATTCGCTGAAATTCAGCCGCTTCAATTTGGTCTGCAAGTGGATGATAATCCCGCGCACGCAGCCCCTGCCCTTGCATAACCGCAAACCAACTCACCTCGTCAAACAATTCATTGTTATCGCGAAACAACCGGCCAGAGGCATGATATAAATCCAATTTTTTCTGCAAAGATTCTGGCACCTGCATATGGCGACGATAATTCCAAAATTCAGAATCTGTGCGCTGGCTGACCTTGTAATGCAAAATGATAAAGTCGCGCACATAGGTGAATTCGGACGTGAGCAATTCGTTGTATTTTTCGATGACGGTTGGATCTATCTCTGCCATCGGCAATAGCGCAATAAGTTTGGAAATACTGGACTGAATTAAATGAATACTGGTAGATTCCAGAGGTTCCAAAAATCCGCTTGCCAACCCCATAGCCACACAATTTTTATTCCAGAATTTTCTTCGCATTCCGGTTTTAAAACGGATAAAGCGCGGCTCTGCCAGTACATCGCCCTCAATATTATCCAGCAGAATTTTTTTTGCTTGTTCATCGCTCATGTATTTACTGCAAAACACATGGCCGTTACCCGTGCGGTGCTGCAATGGAATTTTCCATTGCCAACCAGCGGCGTGCGCCGTTGAACGGGTATAGGGCAAGGGTGCCGATATATTGCTGCTGGGCACTGCGACGGCCGTATCGCACGGCAGCCAATGTGTCCAATCGTCGTAGCCGGTATTCATGGCTTTTTCGATGAGTAATCCGCGAAAGCCGGTGCAATCAATAAAGAGTTGCGCCGATAATGCCTGCCCGTTTTTCAAAATCACTTTATCAATGAAGCCATTTTCTTCACGCAGTTTTACCTGTTCGATTTCGCCTTCAATACGCTCTACATCGCGCGCTTCAGCAAAATTGCGCAAATATTTTGCGTAAAGCCCTGCATCAAAATGATAAGCATAGGAAATTTGCGATAACGGCGAGTTGGGCATTTTTGCTGGCGGCATAAAACGCCCGCGCAACGCCGCTTGGATTGCAATGGAATACTCACCCGGATCAACCGTTTTACCGGCCGCCGCATGGCGCAACCAGTAATGGTAAAAACTTAAATAGCCCATGCTCATGCCGTAAGGGCCAAAGGGATGTACGTAGCTGTTGCCAATACGTCCCCAATTCACAAATTGGATGCCTAATTTAAAAGTGCCTTGGGTGTGCTTAATAAAATCATTTTCATCAATGCCCAGCATTTGATTAAATTTTTGGATAACCGGAATGGTGGCTTCGCCCACTCCCACTGTGCCGATCTGATCGGACTCCACTAAACGGATGCGGCATTGGCGATTTTTATACACATGCGATAACGCTGCGGCAGCCATCCAACCAGCGGTGCCTCCACCGACAATTAAAATATCTTTTATTGTTTTTTCTGATCGGATTGCATCCGACTGATACTCGCTATGCGATTGATACTCTTTATGCGATCGCTCATTCATGACAATTGCCCTTCCCCGCTTGAGTTACAGTATTTTTTCATTGTTGTTTTTAAGTAGGCACATTGCACAACCATGACATTGTCAGGGAATGTGCAATGTGTTTTTTGCAAGCTTATGAAGCGTTAAAATTAAAACGTCGCACGCACTGATAACGCGTAACGTCTATCCGTTAACGAGAAGTTTTTCGGTGTAGTGACACCATCCTGATTAAACTGCGTGCGCGTGAGCGTCATTTCATCCAACAGGTTGCTGCCTTCAATACCAATGCGGAAATTGTCATTGATCGTGTACCAGATGGACGCATCCAGATAGCCTTGGTCTTCGCTGAAAATCGGTGCAAAGGCATTGGCATCGCGACGCGTAATCAAATACTCGGAACGCCAGTTGTACGCAAAGCGCGCCTCTATCCCTTCGTACTGATACATCAACGCGAAGTTATAGGTGTCTTCCGACAATCCGGGCAACGGCAAATTATTGAAATTACGGAACGCATTGCGGTCACCACCAACGGAAACACTGGTGCCGTTTTTGGTATCTTCCAAATCATCTTGCGATACGTAGGTGTAATTAAACTGCGTACCCAATCCACTCCAGAAGCCGGGGAGGAAATCGTAAAATTGCTGATACGCAATTTCAAAGCCCTGGATTTTTCCTTCGCCTTCGTTGACTTGTTTACGCACCAACATATCGAGCGACACATCGCTCACCGGATTCGTCACTGTGGTTAAGTAATTTCGTTCACGGAATAAATTGGTGATGTCTTTATGGAATAAGCTCAGTGTCAAAGAACCCACTTCGCTGAAATACCATTCCGCCGTCAAATCAATTTGGTCAGATTCTTCCGGTTGTAAATACGGATTGCCACCAACACCATTTGCACTGACTTGCATATCCACAATGGTGCCGGGGTTAGCAGGATCTTCTGTTGAAGTTACGGCAGCGTTGTAATTGACGGTGTTGCGCATATCGTAAAGCGATGGGAAAAACACTGCTTTTGATAATGCCAAACGCGCGATCACATCATCGGTCACGCCCACACTTAAATTAAAACTGGGCAACGTTGTAGTGTAAGTGTCTGGTTTCGCGGTATTCACCGTTGAACCATCGCCGTTAAAAAATTGCGCGTAAGTAGGGAATTTTTGTTCGTAATACGCTTGTGCAACATCGCCCAAACCCGGTTTGTTAAAGCGCGATGTCCCTGAAGCATCCACGCCATAACTTACATAGCGCAAACCAAAATTGGCTTTGATCGGCATAGCCAATTCATCGTTTGCAAAATCAAAACGAATGTAAGCTTCTTCGCGATCAATGCCGGTCGTAACCGTTTCGTGCGGCAAATAACCTTTGGCATCGGTGGGTTTGCCATCGATCGTCACGCGCGCTGCACGGTTGTGCCAGCCGCCGTTGTTCAATCCGTTTTCCATCAGGAATGCATCGTAGGCCAGCAGATTTTTTTCCTGGGTGTTGCTCATGCGCGGGAACAAAAAGGTGCGGTTATCACCGGCCAGACCTCTGCCGCCCATAAAATCGCTGCCGAAATTAACGGCCTCGTAAAGTTCAGGATTGCCCGCTAAACCTGCGGTAGGCGCAGTACCCCAAGTGTGCGAGACAGCACCCCAGTTGATGTATTCATCGTCTTGCGTGGTGCGGTCGATATCAGCGAAATAGGCACCACCGGCAACCGATTTCAGCCAGCCACCGTCAATCTGGTATTCCACATCCGCAGTGAATGCATCCATCGAACCGGTTGCGTCCACATTGGTATCCATGATTGACACTTGATAGTAATCACAGGCACCAGCAGGGTCAGACAAATCGGTGGTGCCCGGATTTGCACCGGCAGGGCAACCCATCCAATCCGGTGCGCCGCCACTGGCATTAGTGCCCAGGAATTTCACTGTTGGCACTTTGGTGCGCAAATCGAGGAACACATCCGACATCGCAAAACGGTTGTTGATGGTGTTATTTTCGCGGTCGTAACTGGTATCCAATGTTTGCAAATCCAGTTCGATTTTCCATTTGTCATCCGGTGTGATAACCAGATTGAAACTGGCATCTTCCACGATACTTTCGGTGCGGTCGCCGCGCGAGGAGGCAAGGTACGCCACGTTCCACGGGTAGCTGATGGTGCCGCTGGTGAAGTAGCCGTTTTCGTCAAAGGTTGCGTCGTTGCCTACCAACACCGCATTCATCAAGTCAGCATCAAACCCTTGTGAACTGGTGGTTGGGAAGAGCACGCGCTCGCGCCAACTTTCCTCGGAATCCGAGCGGATAAATTCAGCGGTCGCCTTGAGTGTTTCATCCGGATTTTGCCATTGCAGCGCCACATCAAAACCGTTGCGGTCACGGTTGGAGTCAGCGGTTTGCATCCAGGGGCCGGTCGGCATAAATAATTTCTGCCCGGCATAACCTGGCAGCTCGGTGTTACCCAAAGTCGGATATTCCGTTTGGGTCGCACTGCGCTCATAGAAGTTACTCAGGTTGATGCCGTCACCGCGCGCGGTAAATTCCGATGTTGATGCACTGATCAAAAACCCGAATTCACCCACACTGGTATCCCAGCGGTCGCTGAACAAGCCCGAGTAGGAGGGCGACCAATCATCGACCAAATCACCGTAGCTGGTTTTGGCCGAGATAAAAATTTTGCGGCCATCCATATCGAGCGGTTTACGCGTAATCAAATTCACCGTACCCGCTACACCACCGGCGATGATGTCCGAGGTCTGGTTTTTGATCACCTCAACCGTGCCCACTAATTCCGGTGGAATATCTTCGTAGCTCAAACCGGAAGTCCAGTTACCGGCACTGAAGGATTCGCGGCCATTGAACTGACTGTGCACGCGGTCAAGGCCACGCACCAACACACCGCGACCTTCCGCCGCAAAGTGGTTCGGGTCTGTCGGCGCGGCAAAGCGGCCAACGGTCACACCCGGCACACGCTGCAACGCCTCGGTGATACTTTTGTCCGGCAGTGCACCAATGTCCGATGCGGTAATTACATCCTTCACCGTATCGCCTTCGCGCTTGAGCGCTTGCGCATCCTCAAGACTGGTGCGGATACCCTGCACCACCACCTCTTCCAGATCCGGATCAGTTGCATTAGCCGTTTGCGCCAACACCGGCGCCCCCATCGCCATGATGGAAAGCGCCAGCAGGGATTTCTTGAATCCCCGACCGCCAATGTTCAGCTCTGGTTTCTTACCGCCAATCTCACCGCCTATCCCGCTTTTTTTCTCGTCTGTTTGTCTGTTTGCGTTGTTGCGCATAACCAACCCCTTTGTAATTTTCACGAAGTAGAAATTGACCATCCGTTGCGCGGTAAAAGCCGCAAACACGGTCATTTCGAATCTAACACTCGTGTTTTCAGGGGTTCTACAGCTCAAAAAAACTCGAACCACATCTACTAAAAGTCGCACTTAAAACGATTTCTTAAAGTCGAACCCACCATTTTGAGTGTGACTTTTGGTAATGCAGCGATTTTTGAACAAGAAAGAAACAGAAATGAATTGCTGAGGTGCGGACTGAAGTGCGGATGCTTGCCAAATGCCCGGCTCGATAATGTCATGACACAAAACCAGACAAAAAATGGGCAAAAAAAAGCGGATCATAACGATCCGCAAATCCGGGGGAGAATGAAACCAGCAATATAAGGATGGAGAAACTAATCAGCGCATCCTTGCGACTAATGTTTGGAGATCACAGTTTGGTGATGCGAATCCAATTCAGGTTCCAGCCGCCTTGCGGGGCAAAAATACCCACGGCGTAGGTGCCTGCATTAATCGACACGTTGTGCGACACCGTAGTCCAGCTTTGCCAACCGCCGGTTGCGGGAATATTCACTTGCCCAAGCTGGATTGCACCGGCATTTAAATCCAGTGATAAACGCGAACCACTCGGGCTGGCCACACGGTATTCAACACGGTAAGTGCCACTCGATGGGAAGTTAATATTGGCGTGAGCCATCCAATCATTCGCATCAATCCAACCCACGTTTTGGCCACCGCCGGTATCGGTTGTGGTTTCCAGTTGCACACCACTCATCGAGGTATAGGCTTCCGCTTGAATCAAACGGGTAAATGCAGCCGATGATGAACTGGAAGATGATGTTCCACCGCAAGCCGATGCCGCAATCGGCTCCCAAAAATACGTACTTACGGTGGGGATGTAACCGGGGTTTGCGTATTCCGCGATGTAGTAGCCGCCTTGATAAGTGACTTTATCGCCCACGGCATAATTTTGGCCGCTGACCCACGCAGGGCATGCAGTTGATGTTGAGGAACTTGAACCGCCGCCGCTACCAATCTGACTGTGAATTGCCGCAAGTAAACTGTTTGCGCCCGCAGCATCTTGTGACAATTCCCAAATCATCACACCCGAACCTTCTTGCAACGCGAGTTGGGTTTTAGCGCGAATAGTGGGAATGCCATTGTAGGTAATGTAACTGCAACCTGCGCAGCGAGTGCCAATCACATCGGCCTGTGCAGCGCCCGCCCCAAATTGACTGACGATGGAATTGAAATCATATGCAGCGGCGTAACCATTAAATCCATAACCATAAAATGGAACACCTAACACCATTTTTTGTTTGGTGAGCCCGCGCGCTTTCCAGATATTAATGTCAGACACCGCCATTGAATAAGGGGAATGCTCAACACCAGCTGGCCCCCAACCCGGGCCAATTGCGTCGTACGACATGATGTTTACAAAATCAAAATACGGCAGCGATGATGTAGGCACCATTCCACCGACATAGGACGCGGTTGCCGAGGTCAGTAATTTTCCTGCTGGCAATCCGTTGCGCAGCGCCTGGATAAACGGCGTGTAATTTCCGGCGTTATCGATATTGGTGAGCACCACACCTTCAATATCAATATCCAAACCATCCAGATTAAACGTATTAACCACCTGCAATAAATTATTCACTACCGTCGCGCGGTTTGCTGGTTGCAACAACGTTTGCCAATTGCCGGAACAGGCTGGCAACACACCACCGGCAACCGACACCAATACTTTCACTCCGGCCTGGTGGGCTTTATTTACCACGTATTGAATATCTGCAGCGCTAGCGCCCTCCATACATACCGGATTACCACCACTTAAAAACGCACCACTCGCATTCGGGTTGAGAAACGACAAATTCAAATGGGTTAATTTACTTAAATCGGTACGGTCAATAACAGCCGGCATATTTTTATAGGAGGGAATGTAACCCACCACTTTGGTCTGCGCCTGTGCCATCTGTGCAACACTGGCGGATACCGCAACTGCCGCACACGCCACACCCAGCCAACGTTTAATGACGCAATAAGATTGTGAAAAAGAAGAAAGATCTGCACGCATAAGGAGTTAGCCTCTGTTCGTTATTAGTGTCGTCAAGCAATAACATCAAAACCACGCTAACACCGGCTAAAAAACACCTCAACGCACGACATCAATGTCGCACCCCATCACCGCAAAGTCTTACCTGGGAATAAAGAAGTGGGATGAATAAATGACAACCCGTTCACACCCTATTTAAACGCGTGAGGCAGATGCAATTGAAATAACCCGTACGTCCGGATCGTGCCACTTTGGCAAGCGCAAGGAGTGGGATGGAATAGCGAGAAGGGATTCACACCAAAGTGCGATAAGAAAAACCAGAGAAATAACCGAAGCAACAAGGGCTGTGAAAAAACTGCGATAAAAAAAGCCAGAATTTTAGCTCTGGCAAGTCACGGGAAAACACGGTTAAAAACCGTAAGGCAATAACATCAGAGTGAAGAATCAAGAGCTGATTAACAGCGCGATAAAAGCCACAATCAAACCAAGGTTAACGCCGTAAAACCACGCTAACCATTTACTACTTTGTTGCGGTTTACCGCTGGCAGTTACACTTACAGCAGAAGCTATAGAATCTGACATAAGCACACCTACCCACCTTCAAAAAACTACCCGACATATACCTTAAAACCACATTAACACCCGGATTGCAGGCCAGCAATAACGTATTTTGGTAGGGATGAAAGTCGAACTTTTCAGGAAAAAACAGAACCGTTTTATTAGCGTTTCATACGCGAATACAGATATTTTCTTATTGTGTTATAGAGCTCAGGAGTCATTTCTCCCAATACTCCATGCATCTCCGATGGAACATGCTCTAGCGGATGACCGTTGCTACGGAAAACATAATGATCAAAAAAATGTTTCCATGCATGTCGCTCTTTTTCAGGCAACGCACTGATTGTAAGTATTCCATGTATCAGTGCCGCATATGGATCTTCGTCTCCTGCGGCTGAATTATTCCACCAATAATTAACCAATAGATTAAATTTATCCAACGCCTGAACACCATGCCACCAAAGTGATGGAATATAAATCGCATCACCGGGTTCCAAATCAGCAACTAATGCATGGGAAAGCGCTTCTTTGTAGCGAGGGTATTTTTCAAAGTCCGGATCAACCAATGAAACAAGACTCATTGGTTGCCCCGCAGGTGTTACGTCTATAGGGCCGACATAAAGATTTTCGATTTGCTCAGGAGGAAATAATGTAAACCGACGACGCCCTGCAGCAACTATTGCAATATTGTCCGAGAGATCGAAATGTGGCTGGACTATCGTTTGATTGCCCATCCATAAACGCGGCTGGACACTGGATTCAAGAAAGTCACATGTATTTTGTTTCATCATGCCAGGTAAACAAAGTTCAGCTAACGTTGAACCCATATAAATTCCAGGAGGAAACTCATCACGCATGTGATTGATGATTCTGGCAACACAATGATCTATTGGCACTTGCACTCGATTAAAATTAAAACTCCGCATGTCCTGCTGATAATAAAATTTTCCTTGCACCTCAGGAGGAGAAACAAATACATCGACTCGGTTGGCTTGGTTAAACTGCATCATATAGCGCACAAGCTCTTGCAAAGATTGTTTCGATGCGCGAATCAATGGCCAATGATTAAAAGCGCCCTTTATAAGCACTGGCTCATAGGCAGGCAGAATTTTCTGCCGAAAAGAGGTGCAGTCCTCGGCTTCAAATTCAGCCACTCTTTTTAGATCAAATGTCATTTTTAACGTAAAATCCCCATCAGTTTATAAAGATAGCGGCGGATATTATGATAATTTTCTGGGGTCATTTCACCCAACACACCTCTCGCAGCTACAGGTAAATGTGCAACAGGATTTTCTTTTAAATGAAAAACATAATGATCAAAAAAATGCTTCCATGCCATACGTTCTTTTTCGGGTAGATTACTAATTGTTAGCAGTCCATGAAGTAATGCGTCTTGCGGTGAGTTCATTCCTATTCCCGGATTACTCCAATAATTAACCAGCAAGTTGAATTTATCGTGAGCTTCAACATTGTGCCACCAAAGGGATGGAATATAGATAGCATCTCCGGGCTCCAATTCCGCCACCATTGAGGACTCAATGGCAATTTTGAATTTTGGATATTTTTTGTAATCGGGCGCATTCACTGAGACCAAACTTATTGATTGCCCTGCAGGAGTAAAATCAATTGGACCCACATAAAGATTATCAATTTGTTCTGGTGGAAATAATGTAAACCGCCTGCGGCCAGCAGCTACACACGCAATATTATCAGGGTAATCAAAGTGCGGCTGAATAACTGTTGCGTTACCCATCCACAATCGAGGAAGCAATCCAGGATCAACAAGATGGCAAGGATTATCAGCAATTAAACCAGGCAAGCAGTCGGCAATGTGCGCAGATCCCATATATATAGAGGGTGGAGATTCAACATCTATAACGGAGAGCAATCTATCAAGACACGAACTAAATGTTTCACTGAGTCGTTCAAAATTAAATTTTCTCTCTCCACTTTCATATGAAAAATTTCCTTTTATAGATGGATTACCCAAAAATATTTCAACAGGAGAAAATGAATCAAACCGCCGAAGATACGCAGCCAATTCGACAATAGATTTTTTACCATTCCTTACAATAGGCCAATGACTAAACACTCCTTTTAGAACAGCAGGCTGATATGCTGTAACTATTTCATTGTGAAAAATTTCATAGCTGACGTTATGCCACTCAGGGATTTTTCTACTTGCTTTTGACATCAGCACAGCCTCTCAGCAAATATATTTAGCCAACAATTTAATTAACTTTCCATTTGTGGACAGTAATTAGCGATAAACTCTTTGTGAGTTGGCATGACTGACACAGAATTTGAAATTGCACTTTTTATATCTTTTGCCATTCGTTCAAGATCAACATCATCCAAGGAATCAACAAGAGGGTTGTAATCTTTCGCGCTTAAGCCTTGTCCAGCCATTACTGCAATCCAGCTCTCCTCTGTAAAAAGTTCATTATTGTCTCTAAAAATTTTACCGGACTCTTCAAATAATGCTATTTTATTTTGAAGCGTTTGATTCACAACCATATTCTTGCAATGACGCCAAAACTCAGAGTCTTCTCGGCTAGTTGCCTTATAATGAAGCAAAACAAAATCTCTTATTAACATAAGATCTGATTGAAGCTTGTCATTATATTTATCAATATCTACCTGATTGAAGCCTGCAGTAGGAAAGCATTCAAATAGTGTAGCTATACTTTTTTGAATCAGATGAATGCTAGTTGATTCCAATGGTTCAATAAATCCACTGGAAAGTCCTATGGCAACACAGTTCTTATTCCAAAACTTCCGACGCATACCTGTTTTGAAGCGAATTAGCCTCGGCTCTGTTATGAGATCACCATCAATATTCTCAATCAAGATTCTTCGAGCGGTATCGTCATCCATAAATCGACTGGCGTAGACATGCCCATTGCCTGTTCTTTTTTGCAAAGGAATACGCCATTGCCAACCGGCTGTGTGTGCAGTTGCTCTGGTATAGGGTGGTGGATCGGAAACATTCTTGCTCTGCACTGCGATCGCACTATCGCACAAAAGAAGGTGACTCCAATCCTCATACCCAGTTTTTAAAGATTCCTCGATTAAAATTCCTTTGAACCCACTACAGTCTATATACAAATCCGCTTCAATAATGGATTCATTTTGAAGAACAAGAGACTTTATAAAACCATCATCATTGTTCAAATTCACTTTAATAATCTTGCTTTCTATACGACTAACACCCATCGATTCTGCATAAGCCCGTAAATGCCTGGCATATAACCCCGCATCAAAATGATATGCGTACTTTATTTGGGAAAGAGGTGTATTGGATGTACTTACTGGGTGTATAAATTTATTGTGCAATGCAGCTTGCGCTGTAATAGAAAATTCGCCGATATCAGAAGATTTTCCTTGCTTGTAGAGCTTTAGCCAATAGTTATAGAAATGAAGCAAGCCCATATTGACGCCATAGGCTCCAAAAGAATGCATGTAGGAATCACCTACACGCCCCCAATTTACAAATTCTATTCCAACCTTAAAAGTGGCTTGCGTTTTACGCATAAACTCCACTTCATCTATTCCTAATAATTTATTTAATGCCAATATGCTAGGAATGGCTGCTTCACCAACACCTATGGTCCCTATTTCTTCCGATTCAATAAGCTGAATATGGTAGTTTTTTTTACCTAAAATTTTGGCAAATACTGCAGCGGTCATCCAACCTGCTGTGCCGCCACCAACGATTGCAATTTTATTAACTCGGCCGGAAAACTGGTTATTTTGATTCATAATTTTTCAATACAGCTCCAAGTGAACAAATAATTACAGATTATCTACAACATTAAAAAAATAACAAACTTCCTTTGTCCACAGGAATAAAAAATGCGCCGTTTTCACGGCGCATTTTTCAAAACTGAAAATAGCTTATCGGCTTAGAATGTGCCTTTAATACTAATAGCAAAACGTTGGTCAGTAGTGAAGTTAAGCGACTCTTTGAGGAGCCCTTCTTGATTGATCTGCGCCAATGTTTCAGTTTCAGTATCTAACAAGTTACTTGCTTCAACACCAACTTTCCAATTTTCATTGATGGCGTAGAAAACACTTGCATCCAAATATCCAGCTGCCTTGTTGTAAATCGGAGCGAACTCGTTAGAGTCGCGACGAGTTACCAAGTAATCTGAACGCCATGTGTATGCCAAACGAGCAGAAACATCTGCATATTCAAACATACCAATTATGTTGTAGTTTTCATCAGAGTAACCAGGAAGCCCCAGATTAGTAAAGGCGCGGAAACTATTGCGGCCATCACTAATTGGATTACCTTGAGAGTCAAAGCGGACGCCACCCAAACCACTTTCCATATCATTAAGATCGCTTTGATCAAGATAAGTGTAGTTCAGTTGCAAGCCCAAACCGCTCCAGATACCTGGAAGGAAATCATAGAATTGTGAGTATGCAATTTCGTAACCTGTGATACTGCCGCTACCTTCGTTTGCAGGACCAGAGAAACTTACATTCTCAGTAGCACCAGTTTCCAAATTGCTGACAGGCGCAAGGAAGCTGCGCTCACGGAACAAATTGTCAACTGACTTATGGAACATCGCTAACGTAACAGAACCCGCTTTTGCGAAATACCATTCGGTACTTAAATCCAGGTTGGTTGCCTCTTCTGGCTCAAGGAATGGGTTGCGTGCAATACCGTTGAGCTGTACACCAATGACGTCCACTATCGGGTTTTCCGGGCCAGCAGGTTGACCTGGATTTTGACGCACGTTAGTAGAAGTCATGCTCACAATACGTGAGTTACGGGTTTGATCAAGCGTAGGGAAATAAAGAGCATTAGATGCACCAAAACGCATAATCACATCATCGGTCAGACTTACAGCAACGTTCAAACTAGGTAAAACGGTATCGTAATCTGTGCCGTCAACAGTTTGCTTCTGGCCCGTTTGAGAAGTCAGTGCTGCAAGATTTGGATATTTTGCATTAAATATCGGAGCAGCTTCACCGCTCACTGGCGCAGGAAGAACCAAATAACCCGTCGATTCAAGTTGGTAGCTGACATAACGCAAACCAAGGTTTGCTTTGACAGGCATTGCCAAATCATCCCAATCGAAATCTGCACGGACATAAGCTTCAACACGCTCTTCTGTTGTTGAGGTTACATCGTGTGGAGCAAACACACTCAGTGGCAAACGATTGCCCAAATCTCCACTAGCCAGGAAACACTCAGGGTTATCTTGGGATGCGCTGGTCGCAGCGTTGCCGCCATGTGGCGCATTATTCCAGCCCTCTTCACAACTACGACGAGCAGTACCGATAAAATCTTCAACATTGCTCATTTTTGGGAAAAGGAACTGGTCTTGACCGGACAGGACACCGCCCTTGTAGAAGTCACCAAAGTCAACAACTTCGAATTCATCAGGGATAGCCAAAGGTGATGCAGAGTTTATATCGCTATCCACCCAGCCACGGTTCAGGGCACCCCAGTTTGAGTATTCCGTATCACGTACAACCAAATCTTTTTCGGAGTAATAAACACCAGACTTAATGCTCTTCCATACTCCATCCATTTGGTATTCAACATCCAGCTTAAAGCTATCCGCTTCGGCCTCGTTAAATGATTCCTGATCCAATGCTGTTGCATAGAACATGTCATGACGTGGAGCACCCCACACATCAGTAATGCCTGGATTGGTGAATTTCGGACTCAAGAACTCGATTTTTGGTGTGTCAGATGACAGATCGATATACGCATCACCTGGAGCAACGCCATTTGTAGCATTGGTGATGACACGAGAGTTATGCCCGTAGTTATGAACAATTTGATCAGACTGAATATTTTGATAGTCAACTTCAACAGTCAATTGATCGGTAGGAGTCCACTTAACATTAAGCGAGGTGTCCTCAACTGTATTTTCGGTGTAATTCCAACGACTGGATAACGACATTGGCAGCTCAGCATTCGGACGCATGATGCCAGACTGGAGGTAACCCTCATCATCAATCACCGTAGGCATGGTGGTGCTGGGAACGAGAATTGCGCCAAAGCGAGTCGATTCAGCAAAACCCTGACCTTGTGTACCAATAACACGCTCACGCCACTCTAACGATGCCTCTGAATTAATGTGCTCCAAAGTAGCAACGATAGTTTCATCAGCGCTTTGCCACTGCAAAGAAGTGGTAAGACCTGTACGCTCACGATCGTTCTCGGCAGTACGGATAGAAAATTGGCCCGGTATATAATTAATAGTTCCAGCAGCTTGACCTGGCAAAGCAGGACCATCTAATGGTGAATTAGGATCAATACCAACCAAACCACCCCATGCATCATATACACCAATGAACGCATCACCACGAGTGTAATAGTTAGCAACACCAACTCCATCACCTCGTGATTTAAACTCAGATGATGAACCACTAATCAAGAAACCAAATTCGCCAGCATCCGTTTCCCAACGTGTACTGAACAAACCAGAGAAGCTTGGTGTAAATTCTTCTCTGAAGTCACCATAACTACCTTTAGCAGTAAAGGCTGACATAGTGCCATCTTGATCGAACGGTTTACGGGTGATCAAATTAACTGTACCCGCAACACCACCGGCAATCAAATCTGCCGTTTGGTTTTTCACAACTTCTACGGCGCTCAATAATTCAGGTGAAAAGTCTTCATAGTTCAACCCGCCATATGGGTTTGCACTGAAAGAATCACGTCCATTCACTTCACTACGCACACGATCCAAACCACGAACCAAAACACCAGTACCTTCATCAGCAAAATGGTTGGGGTCATCAGATGCTGCAAAGCGCTCAATAGTTACCCCAGGAACACGCTGTAACGCTTCTGTTACAGATTTATCCGGGAGCGCACCAATATCTGATGCTGTAATTACGTCTTTCACAGTATCCGCACTGCGCTTCAACTCTTGAGCGGAGTCCAGACTACTTCTCATGCCGGTTACAACTACTTCTTCAAGATTTTGATCTTGAGGTGCAGTTGTTTGTGCGAACGTGGGTACGCTCAACGCCATGATTGAAACGGCCAGCAAGGACTTATTAAATCGCTTGCTTGGCATTTCGGTTATATTGTTTTTACTTTTAAACATATCCAACCCCTTAGTTGTTTTCTCTCGTATTAAACCCACAGAAACGCACAACAAAGTCATGTCATGCGAACCTAAATGAGCACTCCATTTACTGCATTTTTACTACTCTTACTACAAATTCAGTTGTTATTTTTTTATAAAAAAGAAATTTAAATTTTTATAAAAAATAAGTTATTCGAATTTATCAAAAACCGAATTTAACATTCAGCTTTTGGCGTTTCTATAAGCAAATAAAAATCGAACATCTTGCTACTAAAAGTCGAACCTACTTACATTAATCTTAAAAACAAAAATCACTGTTAAACTGTATTAAAAAACCATGTCAAAAAAATTTTCCTAAAGTTGCCAATTACTTATACAAAAACCAGTACGCTGCAATCCTATGATTTTGTTTGAACTCTTCTCTTTTCCTGTGCTTTTTGTAAATATTCCCGATGCATTGAAATATGACCAACCGCCGATTGCATCATCGTCTTCATTTTTTCCAAATTCTGGTTAATCCAGGCTTGATCCATTGAGCGAACCAGCGGATCGCAACGTTGCGGCCAAAATCCATTGCCTAACAATAACGATGTCCATATTCCGGCAGAGAATGTTTCATTCTCGTAGTGGGCGATTAGCCCACGCGCTTTAAACAATTCCAATTTGTGCAACAGCCTGTCGGACAGTTGCGCGCGTGCGATGGTCTGCCAATAATCTGCACCCGGCACTGATGCCAATTGGTAATGCAGCGCATGGAAATCTTCTATGTGATCCAACTCAAGATGAGTGAGGCGGTTGTATTCAGCGCGATTAAACACTGCATCCACCTGCGCTGGAAAAAGGCTGAGCAAACGCAGCACCGCGCTTTGTGCAAGATGTAATTTTCCCGCCGCTAATTGATCGGGGTTACAGGCCGCCTGCCCTATCGCAATGCAGTTGTTCTGCCAAAAGGTTGCGCGCCGCCCGGTGCGTAATGGATGAATTTTTACTGCAGATAAATCAGCCCCCAGAGCAGCTAAGGTTTGTTCATGGGTTGCAAAATCGGCATGGTAAAAATAATTTTTTTCGATATGCGTCTGCGTTGTGCAGGTTTGAACCCAGCCTGCTGCAGCGGGTTGTAATTCGCGTACCACAGGGATAGCGGCAGCAGCATCCAATGGTCGCAGACTACTTAACACATGCGTCAGCGGAGATGCGTTGGACACAGGGGGAACATTTTCCAGTGGCAACCATTTTACGTGCAGTGCTGTTTCAATGAGCGTGGCAGCAACACCAGAGCAATCGATAAATAAATCGGCCGCAAGTGATCCTGCCTCATCTATCCACATGGGATTTATATTGCGGTTTACTGTGGAATCGGCACCGCATAAACGAATAGCGTTGATATTCCCGTTTTCATCCAACACAGCACCGTCAGTCTGTGCCTGTATGTGTGCCACACCCATAGGTACCGCAAGCGCAGATAAATAGTCTGTATAGGCATTGGTGTTCAGCGCCAAACCATAATCCAACGTAGAAAAAAGTGATGATGACTGCGCAGAAGGATGGCAAAAGCGCCCCGCTTTGGCGGCAACAGAAGCGAGTGAGTAATCATCGTAATTGAATGGCTTACCAGCAAGGTGGTGGTTGATTGCATATTGGGAGAATTCAATCCGGTTGAGCATAAAACCGTGATCGACAAACGGCATAAAGTAGTGCTGTTGCGCAGAAGACCAGGCATTAAATTCGGTCGCCAATAAAAAACTGGCTCCGGTTTTCATTACCAAATCCAATTCGGAAATACCCAGCGCACGATGAAACGCAACACAGGCCGGCGTCGTGGCTTCGGTATGCAAATCGATTTCAGTCTGCGCAGGGTGATCAATAAGCGCTATTTCAATATTCAATCCGCGCAAGCCGTTTGCCAACCCGGCAGCAACCGTCCAGCCCGTTATGCCACCACCTACAATGGCAATGCGTTTTATCGCAACGGCATTGTTTTTTGCGCAGCCAACGTTGTCATTTTCAGACAAAAAAATACCGGTGTGTTGGGAGTTTTCTATCATGAGAACACCCCATACAAACTCATTGCCGCAGGCGGCCAACTTTTTTCAGTATGATCATCGCGGCAATCGCGTTGAATACTGTCGCTGTGAGAGGCCATGGTGCGCACTCCCGCTGCAATTGTGTCACGCACGCTACGCAAATATTGTTGCAATTGGCTCATATCCATTGTGTCCACCAATGGATGATACCTGTTGGCAGCAATGCCCTGCCCCAGATAAACAGCAACCCAGCTAGGTTCCAAAAACATACCGCGCTTGTAGCGCTCTACGTGCCCCTGCTCGCGGAACAAATCCATTTTATATTTCAAGCTTTCAGGAATTTGCATCGTCCGGCAATAATTCCAGAAAGCGGAATCATCACGCTCGGTCGCGTGGTAATGCAGGATTAAAAAATCGCGGATGCGTTCATATTCCATCGCCAGCTCACGGTTAAATTCATCCGTGTTTGCAGCATCCATATCCGCATAGGGGAAAAATTCGATCAGCTTCATGATCGCAATTTGGATCAGATAAATACTGGTCGATTCCAGTGGTTCAAGAAAACCGCTTGAAAGACCAATGGCGATACAGTTTTTATTCCAGGATGTGATGCGGCGGCCCGTTTTAAAACGCAGGTAATTCAAATTAGCTAACGGCTCACCATCAAGACTGGCAAGCAAATTCGCAGCAACCTCATCATCGCTGATGTAGTAGCTGCAATATACTTGTCCATTGCCGGTGCGGTTTTGCAAGGGAATACGCCACTGCCAACCTGCTGTCCGCGCAGTCGCTTTGGTATAAGGTAAAGGCTCACTGGTTTTTGCCGACGGCACCGCAATAGCGCGGTCGCACGGCAACCAATGACTCCAATCTTCAAATGCAGTGCCTAATGTTTCATTAATCAGCAGGCCGCGGAAACCCGAGCAATCAATAAATAAATCCCCTGCAATTATTTCACCGGAGTCAAGCTGTACTGATTGGATAAAACCGGTATCGGGATGTTGCATCACCGCGGTGATTTTCCCCTCGCAACGCATTACCCCGCGAGCACAACTGTATTCACGCAAAAAACGTGCATACAAAGAGGCATCGATATGGAAGGCATAACTGTATTTGGAAAAAAGTGAGCGAGTATCTGCATCGGGATAAGCAAATTTTTCTGCATATGCCGCCGCAACGCCAACGGAATAATCGCTGATACTAGTGGTATCGCCCCCCTGGTTTGCTTTCAGCCAATAGTGATGAAAACTGATGTCATTGTGGCTTTGGCCATAAATTCCGAACGGATGAATATAGGCATCGCCGACTTTTCCCCAGTTTGAAAACTCAATACCTAATTTGTAGGTGGCATTGGTTTTTTTCATAAACTCATTTTCATCAATACCCAAAACTTCGTTGAAATAACGAATGTGTGGAACCGTCGCCTCGCCCACGCCGACAGTTCCAATCACATCCGATTCCACGAGCGTGATGCGGTATTGCTGTGGCTGCAAAAATTTCGCGAGCGCGGCTGCGGTCATCCAACCGGCAGTACCGCCCCCAACGATAACAATGTTTTGCAGGCTTTCAGGTTTCATGGCTATGCGTTGCGCCTCGCTTTTCCAAAAGCTTTGATTTGCCCGACAGCACCAGATTGTCTTGCGATGACAAGCAGCGCTAACAGCACAAGAAAAAACAAACCCATTGAACCACCGCCACCACCGGATGATTGACCTGCGTTGGACTTCACGGAAGAAGCCGCTGTTGACGATTCAGGCGCAACAGATGCCGCTGTTGAAGAGAGCGCAACAGACGAGGCAACTTCACTGGCTGCGGATGAATTATTGCTGCTGGAAGTACTGGCTGATTTTTTAATTTCGTCGTCAATCACTTTTAGCAAACTATTCGCGCCTGCCGCATCTTGTGACAACTCCCAAATCATAATGCCTGAGCCATGTTCCAAACCGAGCTTGGTTTTTGCCTGAATAGTTGCTGCACCGTTGTAGGTGATGTAATTGCAACCTGCGCAGGCGTTGCCGATTAAATCTTTATTTGCAGCATCGGCACCAAATTCGTTGAGAATACTGGCGTAGGTATAGTCGGATTTATACGTGCCAAATCCATAGCCATAAAACGGCACGCCCAGCACTAATTGCTCTTTGGTGAGGCCGCGATTTTTCCATACATTAACGTGGTCAACCGCCATCGCATACGTCGAATGCTGCGTACCGGCTGCGCCCCAACTTGGGCCAATCGCGTCATAAGACATGATGTTGACGAAATCAAAATAGGGAATGGACGAAACCGGAATCATGCCACCGACATAACTTGCCGTAGCACAGGTAAGCAATTTATTGCGGGCGACTAATTGCGCAGAGAGCGCTTGGATAAAAGGAGTGTAATTACCCGCATTATCAATATTGGTGAGCAGCACGCCTTCGATATCAACATCAATACCATCAAGACCAAACTCTTCCATAAAAGCGATCAGGTTATCGACCAATTGTTGGCGATTGGCAGGCTGCAATAATGTCTCCCAATTACCCGAACAGGCTGGTATAACTCCACCAGCAACTGATGCCAACACTTTCACGCCTGCCGCTTGCGCTTTATCAATCACATAACGCACGTCTGCTGCGGTTACATTGCCGCCTTGCATGCCGGGCATACAGGTCATCACGCCATTTTCCACCAGATTCCCTTGCGCATTCGGGTTGGTGAACGACAAATTGATATGGGTTAATTTGCTTAAATCGGTTTTATCAATCGCCGCTTTCATGTCGGTAAAACTGGCGATGTATCCGATGACTTTTGTTTCAGCCGATGCGCTACCTGCCCACAGGTTGATAGACATCATGCTCAGCAGCACACAAGCGCTCACCACAGACAGGCGCTGCATCAATCGCTCACGGATATTGTTAATCATCTTCATCACAGGTACTCCACTGTTATTCATTACACGGATTTGTAATGGTGCCGAATTAGTAACAGCGACCTACAAACCTGTGCTACCTGCATTCTCAAAATAAAACCCGCACTACCAAAAGTATTACCTTTCACTTAATGCAAATGCTGTTGGCGATAGTGACTTGGGGTAACACCGACGGTTTTCTTAAACGCCTGATTGAAAACCGATTTACTGTTAAAACCACAACTTTTCATAATTTCACTGATCGGCTTTTGACGCAGCTCTGAGTCAGCCAAACGTTTTTTCGCCTCTGCGACGCGATAGGTGCCAATCAACTCAAAAAAATTCATATGCAACTTATTATTAATGGTGCAAGACAAGAGTTTAGGAGACACATTGAGTTTGATCGCCAAGCGCTCAACCGTTATGTGCGGCTCCAGATAAGGTTTGTTTTGCTCCATAAAATGCGTCAACTTCTCTACCAATTGCTGCTGGGGCTCCTCCGGTGTGGGCTCCGGTGCAATCGTGTGCTCGATTTGAATATCCGAAAAACCATGCGAATTCTTTAATAGATAAACAATCAATACACTCATGAATACCAAATACAGAAAACTCTCTGATTCGCCCAGTATGCTGGCATCCGCCAATTGCAAAAACCGGGTATCTATTAAGGTCAAGAATGTCCACCCATTAATACAGCAAAATCCGATAACCAACAGTTTCAGCCAATGCAAATCCACCTTGTTCAACTCACAATGACGTGTAATCAAATGGTGTTTGTACTGATACAAGTGGTAAACGCAATACAGGCTATATGCAAATAACACCACTCTTTGAATCCAGATGAGCGCTTCAAAATAGGGGTTACCAATCACATGGGCCCAATCATGCACATACTGCATTTTTTGTTCTGGATCCAAACCATGATAAATGTGGTAGATATAAATCGGATAAATCGCTGCAGGTGCCAGATGAAGCGCATCAAGGCGCTTAAGTTCAAAATCGCGAAAAATGGCTGCGCGCGTAAACCATAGCAACAGTGGCCCCTGCAAAAAAAACACGAATCCAAACAGAAAGAAAAAATTCGCGGATACGAGAGACAAGGTATCGCGCAAGTTGATATTCCAATAGATCAACGTATCGAATACACGCAGTGCACTTAGGAAAAAGAACAAGCCCAACAATTGCCAGTAAAGCTTTTTGATGCGCCCCGGTTGTTGGGCAAAAAACAACAAAAAAGCCAACACTAACGCAAGGAATCCACTGAATAAGAGTGGAATGTCATTAATATTAAACAGGGCTACTTCAACCATATCAGTCTACCAATAGCGCAGGTCATCATAGATAACGTATTTATATTTAACGCTGCAGTAACTTGCCTATGCTTCGCCCTCCCCTTTACACCAGCTACGCTGGTCTATGAGCGAATTTTTTATGCATCGGCACCGTAATGTCTGCTGCGCACCTTCAATTATTCTTCGTCACCTGAGCCTTCAGGACTACCCGTTGGCTCCCCAAACTTACATCCAGCTGGACAACGTTGTCAATCGCATTTACAAAACTTCTCCCCTGTAATCAAGGTTAAAAAGTAGTAAACGAATCCAGAATGATTTCCAACGAAACCGCAGCGGCGATTACCAATTCCTGATCCAGCGTTCGCGCCTGCCAAATCACATCCTTTACTTGCGTTTTCTCTGCCGGAGAAAGCGCCGCTCCGCTCATTCGCAATGCCAGTAATCGCAAACTGCTATCAACAACACTGTTCGATTTTTCTACCAGTGATTGCCACTGGGGATTCAGCAGCAAAACCGGTTTTAAATTGTCGAGATTGTTTTTCCATAACTGCAGTTGCGCGTTTAATGCAGAGTAATCTGCATTATGTTGCGGATTTTCCAACCAGCGGCTTAGCCTCAGGTTGAATTGCCGTAAATTCTCATTTTCAGCTGGCAATGCATCAACCAAGCGATTGAGCGGGTCCTGTTTGGAATAGGTCTCGTAAGCGGATTTTTCGTGCTGACGATGGTAGTAATGTGCGGGCTCCAATAACTCAGCAAATATTTTTACGGGTTTAATATCACCGTCACCTGCCAATTTTTGCAACGCCAGGTCTTGCTGTAGCCGATGCTGCAATCCCACTGATTTTTCAGCAAGCGTTGCAATTGAATTTACCCGCGCATACATACTATTTTCATCTTGCAATTCCCGCGCCGACCAGAGCCTTTCTGCGACAACAAATGCACGCGGCCACAAACGTACGTCAATGCTTTGCTCATTCACTATTTCAGCCCAAAGCGCAGCTTCACCACCTAGAATTAACGATTCTTGTTGTGCACTTAAATGCACCACAGGCTCGGTTACGGGTAACTGTTTTTGTGCAACATTTGTCGCTACTTTTTCACCACTTACGCGGTAAGGTGCATTACCCACCAACGCACGCCCCTGTAATTTATCACCAGCAAAACTTACGTAAAATTCCACCGGCCCCATCCAGGTATCTACTGAAAAACGTGCGCCAACATCCGAGATATTTTTTAACTGCACTTCACGACGCGACTTGCCAGTAAAATCAATAAAACCATTACGATTGGTCAGCGTGAAAGTTCCTGTAACAGGCTTGCCACGTTTGCGCGGCATCTCAAAACGCCAAGCCGTAAGTGTTTCGTTAGCGGATATATTTTCGATCACTACAGGCGCAGGGGGAATGGGATCATTGCGATAGTGGTAAGCAGCCGATTGCGGCTGATCCAAATAATATCCGGTTGACAATACGGATTGAAAACCGTGGCTTACTGCATCGCTCACACCATCCGGACCACGCCAGGAATGGATAACAATATTGTTGGGCAAGTCCGGGTGCTGTATTTCATCCCAGCCAATCATTTTGCGCTGGTGTTTTTCCAGTAGTGATTGCAAACGCTGGTTGAAATAGGCTTGCAGTGCACGATGATTTTTTAAGCCCTCTGCTTTCATAAACGCTTGTATCGCCGGATTGGTATTCCAATGCTCGGGATCAACCTCGTCACCGCCGATATGGATATATTCAAACGGAAAAATATCAGCGACTTCTTTAAAAATCGCATCTGCGAATTTATATACATTTTCGTTCGCAGGATTTAATGTGGGCTTGTGCACACCCCAGCGATACTCCATTGCATAAGGCCCGGGCGCAGACATCAGCTCCGGATAAGCAACTGCAATCGCACTCGCGTGACCAGGCATGTCTATTTCAGGCAGAACCTGAATGCCGCGCGCACGCGCGTAGGCTACAACATCACGCATTTGTGCGCGGGTGTAGTATTCGCCATCGGAGGCTAATGTATGTAATTTTGGATAGCGCTTGGATTCAAAACGCCAGCCTTGGTCATCGGTTAAATGCCAATGAAAAATGTTGTATTTGGCTACTGCCATTGCATCAATCTGACGCTTGATTGTATCCACCGAAAAAAAGTGCCGCGATGTGTCCAACAACAGACCGCGCCACTTAAAGCGAGGAAAATCGTTAATCGTCACCAACGGAATCGTCAGCTGGCTGTTGGTACCAATTAATTGCAACAGCGTTTCCAAACCGCGCTGTGCTCCGACCAATTGCGCAGCCGATAATTCGATTCGACCTGCATTAACTGTTAACTGATAGGACTCATCCCACTGCGCCACACTATTTGAAAGTGGCGCTGCATTTTTTATACGAATCAGCACACGCGATTTTTTCTCACTGGTTTTTTTCCAGTGAATTGTTTTTCCGGTTTGTGCTTTTACCCTGTCAGCAAATAGATCCAAGGTAACATGAAGATCCTTCGTTACTTTTCCATCTACCGCAAACAGCAATTGTTCATTCATTACCAATTGCCCTTGTTGCTCCACTACAGATTGTGGATAGGGCATCAACGCAAGCTTCCCGCTATTGGCGGTGGCCATTAGCGGAAACAATGCAGTAACGATGAACAACAAATACTTTTTCATAAACTGTTTTTATCTTTCTCTTTATATCTAAATTTATCTAACGTTTTTATCTAATTTTATCTAATGGTTTTATCTACATTCGTGGCTTATGGTTTTTTATAGGCCACGCAATCTACTTCAACTTTACAATCCACTACCATGCTCGATACAACACAAGCACGCGCAGGTGGATTAGCACCGAAATATTCCATGAATACGCGGTTGAATGACATAAAGTCACGCGGGTCATCCAGCCACACACCGCAACGCACCACATGCTCAGGGCCGTAACCTGCTTCGGCTAAAATAGCCAATACGTTTTTAATGGTTTGGTGTGATTGGGCAACGATGCCGCCATCGATAATTTCACCGTTGACCATGGGCACTTGCCCTGACACAAATAACCATCCATCTGCGCCTGCTGCACGCGCGAATGGCAAATGCTGCCCGCCAGTTCCTTTTCCACCTTCAACGCCATAACGTTTTATATCTGTCATAACAAATCTCTTTCTATATTTTTATTGCGATCATCTTGTAAATGAGCTTCGGTGTTTCTTCTGTGACCGTATGCGACATGGATGTCGCATTCGAGCCTACATGGACGTATTCACGGCGAGTCACAGAAGAAACACCGATGCTCATATCACTCGACTGTTAATAAAACCCAATTCGTAAATCACGCTGGCGTTCCAAAAATTTCCCGGCGCGATTGCCCGTTAAATGTTGTTGCGAGTAGGTCAATACACCGTTCACCCACACAGCATTGATACCTTCGGCCAATTGCTGTGGATTGGTAAAGGTAGCGGCATCGCGTACTTTTTCCGCATCAAATAACACTACATCTGCCGCTGCGCCTACTTCGATACGGCCGCGATCATCCAACCCAAAACGATCAGCCGACATACGTGTCATTTTGCGCACAGCTTCAGGCAAGCTGAACAATTTCAAATCACGGCTGTAATGCCCAAGTACACGTGGGAATGCACCCCACAAACGTGGGTGTGGCAACGGATCAACCGGCAGACCATCAGACCCCACCATGGTTAACGGATGCGCGAGAATTTTTTGCACATCCTGTTCATTCATACCGTGATACACAGCGCCAGCTGGTTGCAATTTTTTTGCAGCGTCCAACAAACTCACATCCCATTCATTGGCGATCTCGGCTAATTTTTTTCCACCCTGCTCAGGGTGCGGTTCGCTCCAGGTAATGACGATATCGAAATCGCTGGTGACCTGTTGCAAATCCAACGTCGATGAACTCGCGCTGTAGGGATAACAATCGCAACCTACCGGATGATGTTCTGCCGCATGTTCCAGGTGCTTTAATATTTCACCGCTGCGCCCCCAATTACCTGCGCCGGCACACTTTAAATGCGACACTATAACGGGCGCTTTGGCATGGTCGGCAATATCAAATGCTTCATTCAGCGCAGCAATAATTTCATTAAATTCTGTACGCAAATGCGTGGTATAAACTGCACCGGTTTCATTCAGCACCTCAGCCAATAATTTCACTTCTTCTGTTGTACTGGCGTAAGCCGATGCATAGGCCAGACCCGACGATAAACCCAACGCACCTTGCTTAAGCGCTTCACGCAATTGCACACGCATCAATTCAATTTCGTCGCGCGTTGCTTCACGGTCAAGGCGATCCATGTGGTTATTGCGCAGTGCGGTATGCCCGACAAGCGCCGCAACATTGACCGCAGGTTGCGCGCGATTAACCGCTTGTTTGTAGCTGGCAAAATCGGCGTAACAAAAATCATCAGGTGCACCCAATAAATTCATTGGATCAGGCAAGTTTCCTTTCAAAGTGACAGGGCTTGCGCTGATACCACAATTCCCTACCACCACTGTCGTAATCCCTTGCGACACTTTAGGTAGCATGTCCGGTGCATGGATCACTTGCAAATCATCGTGCGTGTGCACATCAATAAAACCAGGAGCCAACACCTGTCCTTGTGCATCGCGGATTGCAGCAGCATGCGCACCGGCAAGATCGCCGATCGCAGCAATACGCCCTGCAACTATCGCAAGGTCTGCGCGATACGCCGGTAAACCGGAGCCATCAATAATCTGCGCATTGCGAATAATTAAATCAAAATTCACCCACTTGCTCCCTACTTACACCTGTCTATATCGTCAAAAACAACAGGCCATATCAATTCGTTATTAATCACCCAATGGCAAACGGTTATCGCCGCCGCGGTATTCATCCAACGCAAATTTCACGCGGCGCAATAATTCTTTACTTTCGGTTTTACGCGCGAGCGCTAATTCAGTAGCGAGTATGTCGATCGCCAATAACATGCCGTAACGCGAGGCTGACGGCTTGTAAATAAAATCGGTTTCTTCGGTCACGATTGGAATAAAAATACTGGCTTTACTCGCGAGCGGTGATTGCGGTGCAGAGAACACAATCACCTGCGCGCCGTATTCACGGGCGATATCCGCCACTTCCAACAATTCCGGTGTAACACCGGTGACCGATAGCAACACCAGTACATCTTTTTCCGTCAGAGTGGCCGCCAACATGCGCAACAACACCGGATCATGGTAGGCCGTTACGGCCAGGCCCAAACGCGCCACACGGAACTGCACTTCTTCCGACAACATGGTGGAACCGCCACCCATACCGCCGATATAAATCAACCGCGCGTTGTTTAATAACGCCGCAGCATTGCGAAAATCTGCCTCTACAAAACGCGATAAATTAGCGCGCAGTGTTGATTCCACTTCGCTGCAAATTTGCGAATAAAATGCGCTCTCTTCAACTGCAGGTACTTCTGCCAAAAAACGCGTACCGACAGCGCTCGCTTGTGCGAGTTTTAATTTCAGATCGCGGATATCTTCACAACCCACGGACTTTGCAAAACGCGAAATGGTCGCGATGCTCACCGCCGCTTTTAGCGCAAGCTGATCAATACTGGCAGCGGCAGCGAATGCGATATCGTCCAAAATTGCATCGGCAATTTTTTGCTCAGTCGCTGACAAGCGGTCGCGGCTGGCGCGCATGTGGTACACAATATCGAACAACGCCGTCATCGTTTTAAGACCTGTTTTTTTAAACGTTTATCGCTTACATCATGGCTGCGAGCAGCGATACAAATGCAAGCGCAACAAAAGAGATTATGGTTTCCAGTACCGTCCAGGTTTTTAATGTCTGGGTAACGGTCATGTTGAAATATTCTTTGATGAGCCAAAAGCCGCCGTCATTGACGTGCGACAAAATCAATGAGCCTGCACCGGTGGCAATCACCAACAATTCAGGATGCGGATAACCCGCTGCAAGCGCGATTGGCGCAACAATTCCCGCAGCGGTGCTCATGGCAACGGTGGCCGAACCGGTGGCGATACGCATTAACGCAGCAACTAGCCATCCCATCATCAAAGGTGTTAGTGCCATATCCGATGAGAAGGCAACAATTTCTTTGGCGATGCCCGCTTCCACCAAAATACGATTCAACCCACCACCCGCGCCCACTAATAACGTGATGCCCGCGGTGGGAGCCAAACAGTCGTGACTGAATTTCAAAATAGAATCGCGATTAAATCCACGCGCTAATCCGAGTGTGTAAAAACTCACGAGGGTTGCAATTAATAGCGCAACAACAGAATTGCCGATGAACAACAAGAAATCATTCAGGCGCGTACCGCGTTCAGCAATCAGATCGGCCCAACCGCCCAACAACATCAACACCACCGGCAACATGATGGTGAATAAGGTGATGCCAAAACCAGGCAACTGACGCTCGGCATCGGCATGAATAAATTGTTCTTCAAGTGGATTGTGCGCAGGCAATTGGATTTTGGGCGCAATCCATTTTGCAAAAATGGGCCCGGCGATAATCGCGGTGGGAATGCCCACAATCAATGCATAAAAAATCGTGCGCCCGACGTTTGCCTGATATTCACCGACAGCAATCATCGCCGCAGGATGTGGTGGCACCAAACCGTGTACGACCGATAAACCGGCCACCATCGGCAAACCGACTAACAACATGGAGGTGCCGGTGCGGCGCGCCACGTTAAAGGCAATCGGAATTAACAATACAAAACCGACTTCGAAAAAAATCGGGAAGCCAACCAGGAAGGCGATAAACACCATTGCCCAGTGCACATTTTTTTCGCCAAACCAGCGGATCATGGTGCGCGCGATTTGTTCGGCCCCACCGGATTCCGCCATCATTTTTCCGAGCATGGTGCCCAGCGCAACAACTAACGCAATGTGGCCGAGGGTTTTACCCACGCCAGCTTCATAAACGAACACCACATCTTTTGCCGGAATGCCCGCCATCAACCCCAAACCGAGCGACACCAACGTGAGTGTGATAAACGGATTGAGGCGGTAGCGTGCAATCAACAAAATCAGCGCAATGATGCTGATGGCGGCGTACACCAATAACCATTGGCCGGGCGTGAGCAGGGCTGAGAAAAAAGCGTCCATGGCGCGCCCTAAAAAAACGTTTCCACGGCATCGACTACCGTGTAGTGATCGTCAACCACCAGCAGCTGCCGCCATTTATCAAAGGTCAGGCAGGGGTGGGAAATATCCAGCGCGAGCATATCGCCTACTTGCAGGTCAGCATCAGGCGAGACCTTCATAAACGCGTGTTGATCCATCATCGCCGTGAGCTGCCAATCGGCAGGGGCAGCAATGGGAGCTTCGCTTCCGGGGTGCACCTTGTTTTGGGGCCGGAAGTGCATAGCAGGAATAGGCAGGCCGGCATCAAACGCGGCGTCGCGCTTGCCCAAGCCAAGAATGGCAAGGCCGGGCTCGGGAATGGAAAGAACGTAAGCCCACAGCTGCAGCGCAGGCAGCAGGCTGGTTTGCATTGCGCGAGCAACCGGGTTGCTGGCATGGATACGCGCTTCAGCGGCTTTGTAGATACCCACATCGTGAGTGAGATAGCAGCCAGGGCGCAGGATGATATCGAGCGGGCGACCAAGGGTGACACCTGTCCACTCTTCAGCGACCAGATCAAACCAGGCGGAACCGGCACCAGTGAGAATGACCTGACCATCGGCCAATTGGCTGTGCGCTTCCAGCGTCATTAACTCGCGTACGGCCAAACGCAGGAAATCGCGGATGGCCGCTTCGTCTTTGAGCACACCCTCGTACACTTCAATCCCTCGCAACGCGAGCGACTGCGGGTAAAGGGCGATGGCATCCAATACCGAGTCGCGGGTTTGGGGATCGCGCACACCCGTACGCCCACCAGCAACGCCCAACTCCAGCAGCACATTCAACGTCTGGCCGGACTGCGCAAAAAATTGCCCGAGCTGCTCGACGTTAGCGGCTGAATCGACAATCACGAAAAACTCAAATTCAGGGTCTTGCAGCAAGCGGGAGATGATCGCCATATTGGCGCGCCCGACCAACTGGTTGGCCATCAGCACACGGCGCACACCAAAGTGATGCGCAGCCTGCACCTGAGGCGCAGTTGCCAGAGTAATACCCCAAGCGCCATGGGCGAGTTGCTGATGAAAGAGCGCCGGGCTCATGGTGGTCTTGCCATGAGGTGCGAGTTTTAGCCCGTAAGTACTAATAAAGGCTTTCATCCAACCCAGATTGTGTTGGATGCGCGTCTGGCTGAGCACCGCCACCGGCAGACTCACCTGCTCTTCAAGCAGGTTCCAGCCTAATTGGGGAGTGGCGGCTATCGATGGCTGCAAACTGACATCTCCCAACCCCTTACCGGTTGGGCTAAGCAGCCGATCCGTTAGCACTTTTTGTAAATTATTTTCTTTGTGCATAGTTTTTTTCGTAACAAAAGCAGAAAAAACGATCATTTTTTCTAGGCTATCATTAAAAAAACGCCATGAAAAGAAAATAATTTACAAGAATGACAGGTTTTTCATCACTTTCATGAAAATCCCTGGTCGCTAAACACCGCTTTTTTCTCTCAGCAGAAAATGATACCGCTGTCACATCTATCCAAAACCCGAACGCCTTATTACTACTGCGCAACGAAAGTCGTCAAAGTTCGAGTTTTTGCTATCGCCGCCTGACTATCGCCTTTTAGAAAAGTCGCACTCGCGCGTCAAAGTGGCAGTTAAAGGCAAACCCAAACTGGGACTGGCAATCACCCGCCGCATGTTTAATGATCAACTCGCTGGCAAAAACTGTTCACCGCTCTGGTCTGATTTGCTCTGGATTGGCTTGTACTGCTTGCCCTGAGATAGAGACCGCACCGGTGAGTTTGCCCGGCCAGATACACACCGGATCACCAACGCAAGCGATCATAAAATAACAACCGCTCACATCCGGCCATGTATCTGCATTCTGGCATCAGGCTCCATCACCCCTCTGACTCCGGTGCAATGGGGGCCTGATTAACCGCACCCATCCAATGAGGACAATAACAATGATCAACCTATTTTCCGGTCTCCCTCGCTGTATCACCCGGCTACGCCATAAACCGCTTTTGGCCACGCCCGCCCTGCTTCTGTGTGCAGCACTTGCGGCTCCCAGCCAAGCAGTGGTTTACCAAGCTGAAAATTACAACGCTTTTTTCGATGCCACCGCAGGCAACAGTGGCGGAGCCTTCCGCAATGATGCAGTGGATATTGAGATGACGACCGATTCCGGCGGCGGCTACAACGTCGGCTGGATAGCAGCAACCGAATGGCTGGTGTACAACAACCTCTCTATACCTACCAGCGGCAACTACACCATCCGCATGCGCGTGGCGAGCCCATCCGGAGCAACCGCATCGGTCGATTTAAACGCAGGTGCCATCCAACTCGGCAATTTCAGCATCCCCAACACTGGTGGTTGGCAAAATTGGACCACGGTAAGCCGCACGGTATATATCAATGCGGGCACCTACAATCTGGGCGTATTTGCCCAAACCGCCAATTGGAACTTTAACTGGATTGAAGTCGTCGGCAGCGGTGGCGGCACCACCGGCCTCGTCACCGCCTATGAGCACTGCAACTATGGCGGCTGGTCAGCAGGCTTTAATACTGGCTCATTTGATGTCAATGCGATGACCTCGCTTGGGGCACGTAACGACCAAATATCCTCCATTCGCGTTGCCGCAGGCTACGAGGCGGTGCTCTATGAGAATTGGGACTTTACCGGTGCTTCAGTCACTATCCGTGGCGACAACAGCTGTATCAGCAACTTCAATGATCGCGCGTCATCCATCATTGTCCGCACTGCCACTACCAATCCCCCTGCAAGCGGATTTGGTGCCGTGGTGAGCGAGGCACAATTCAACCAGATGTTCCCCAACCGCAACCCCTTCTACACCTATGCAGGGCTAGTGGCAGCCACAGCGAGCTATCCCGCCTTTGCAGGCACCGGTGATCTGGCGATGAAAAAACGCGAAGCGGCAGCGGCGCTGGCCAACTTCTCCCATGAGACCGGCGGCTTGGTGCATGTAACGGAAATTGCACAAGGCGATTACTGTGGCGATTGGGATGGCAACCCCGCGACCTGCCCATGTGCACCCGGCAAAAAATATTACGGCCGCGGCCCCATCCAGTTGAGTTGGAATGGTAACTATTGTGCCGCAGGCGCTGCACTCGGGCTTGACCTGCGCGCCAACCCGGATCTGGTACAGCAAAACGCAACGGTTGCATGGCAAACCGCGCTTTGGTTCTGGATGACACAATCCGGTGCCGGTTTCCGCCCTGCGCATGATTCCATCGTCAATGGCAATGGTTTTGGTGAAACCATCCGCACCATTAATGGCGCACTGGAATGCAACGGTGGCAACCCCGCACAGGTGCAAAGCCGCATTAATGACTTCAATCGTTTCCTCAATATTTTAGGAACAACAGCAGGGCCAGGCAGCCTTGGCTGTTAACCAAAAACATCGATAAACACACCGCCGCAAGGATCAAGCGGCGGCAGTTTTCTGGAGCAGTCAGTTTTCTGGAGCAGTCAGTTTTCTGGAACAGCCAGCTTCATAACCCAGCCAGTTACACACCTGAATCATTCCACGCACAAAACTATCTGCATAAAAGTTAATTCAAAAAAACGATTGATATAAAAATAATTTTTCAAAAATTCCGTTATTTTTATTTTTTGCAAGAATTACAAAATATCTACTGCTTAAAACAATGCAAGTCTCCGTTTTTCAATCACTTAAAACGCATGGCATATATTCTGCAATTACCATCATGACGTTATGTTTATCCAAACATAATCCATTAACCATCGTATTGATAATGGAGAACCATCATGGCTAACAATGAAATTACTGCAATTCGCGACCTGATCAAAGTGTTGAACGATGGCGTTAATTTTTATACGGACGCCAAAATTGAACTCAAGGGTTCTGGTTATGAATCTGTTTTTCAAGAAATGATTGATGTGCGCCAAAATGCGCTTGTACGTTTGCAACCGCTGCTCTACGCACGCGAAGGTGATGTAGAAGAAGGCAACACCATCGAAGGCTCACTGCGTAAAACCTACGCTGACCTGCTTGCCAAAATTAAATCCAGCAAATCCAAAACTTATATTGTGCAACTGGAAGAACTGGAAGACCGCACACTGGAAACCATCAAAAAAGCACAACAGGAAGTCGTTTCTATCGATTTCAATATCGCACTGAACTACATCCTCGTATCCATGCAGGAATGCCATAACCGCATGCGTGCATTGAAACGCAATGTGGCATAAATGCAGTATGGCTTAATAAGCTACAGCCTTTAAAGAACCGCCCGCTCCGGGCGGTTTTTCTTTATATAAAAAATATTTTCAGTGATGGGGAATAAACCTGATGCCTTATGCGTTAACAAGTTGACAGCAGCAGAAATACCTTTGCAGCTTAAATAGACAACTTGAATCATGAGGATCTCACCATGAAAAAAACAACTCTCTTACTCGCAATCGCTTCTTTGATGTCAGGTGCCTTGTTATCCAACATCACATGGGCCGATGAACTCAGCATTGCTGCTAATGCAGGTGTAAATTCCCAGGTTTCTATCTCTACCACTAACTCTGCCGGCAATTCAACGGGCGATGGAATGGAAGCCGACGAAACGACAGAGAGTGGCAACGCATCTGTGAATAGCGAAGCTAATGCAAACGCCACTCTGTCTTCCGCAGTAGCAGCAACCGCCAATGTAGTTACCAATGTCAGTGGTAACTTTCAACAATCTCTTGAAGATACCAATGGAGCAGTATCGGCGGCAGTTGACCAGCAACTAAATTCCACATTGGCTTTGGTTACTGAAAGCAATGTGCAAGGTTCAGTACAGCAATCGGTCGCCAGCACTCTTGATTCAACCATCAACAACACTGTCACAGGTGCTGTTGACAATGCTGTAGATAGTGCAATTAACAATAGCGTACAAACCAGTATTGCGAATAATATTGCAAGCACTATTGAATCGACTGTGGATAGCAACGTCACATCTGCACTGAATGAAAGCCTGGATCTCGGCCTGTAAAAATCCGGCGCTTCGGCGCCGTTTTTTGTTTTGTAGGTGCGAAATTGTGGAGAATAATTATGCGTAACACCAACACAACTAAATTAGTGTTCCCCGGTTTATTACTGGCAGCACTTATCAGCCAGACCTTCTGCGCACACGCCGCCGAGCGCAACGTGAAATTCGAGCTGGAAACGGGCACAGAATATGATTCCAACCTCGCCGTGGTGGAGCTTGACCAATACTCAGCTGCAAGCGACTGGGCAATCGTCGCCAATGCCAGAATTCATGGCCAATGGAAACCAACCACCAAAGCCAGCCTTAAAGGTGGTGTCAGCTACAACAGTAAAACATGGCAAGACTTGAGCAGCTATGACCTTGCCATCCCGCAATTTTTTATCGATGGCAATTACGATTTTTCATGGGCAACACTGGGAGCAAGCTACCACCACGCCAATGCGAAACTGGATGGAACTGATTTTTTAACATTGCAACAAAGTAGTGTGTATGTATCACGCTTATTCAATAAACGCGTATACCTGCGCGGCGCAGTGAATTATCAGGAAAAAGACTTCCCCGCTTTTGCGGAGCGCAATGCGCATAACCTTGCCTTGGGCGGCGACATGTTTATCTTTTTTAATAACGCAAAAACCTTTGTTGCACTTGGCATCAACCGCGATGACGAAGAGGCTATCGCCGATCATTTTGGCTACAATGGTACTACACTAAAAACCAGCATCAATCACCGTTTTTCACTCTGGGATAAAGAAAACAAAATTCAGCTGGGTGCCCGCTATGAAGATCGCGATTACGCGGCTGTGAATCCAGAATTGGATGCTGTGCGCACTGACACGCGCAAAATTGCCAACATTGAATGGCAGATTGAAACAACAGAATGGCTAACGCTGGCAACTAAACTGGAGCGAGGAGATTATCAATCCAACCTTGAGATTGCTGACTACTCAGAAACACTCGCATCCATCACACTGAAAGCCCGTTTTTAATCGCGGGCATTCGGTGAACTGTTTTTAGTTTGATTGTATGCGCAACAGCCCGTAACCAAATACCGGATCACGGCCTTTAGCTCCCAAATCGATTGCGCGGCCAATTAATTGATTAAAAGCCAATTTATTGAGCGCCAATTGTTCCAGCGTTAATTGGCGAGACGATTTTGTTTGTCGTGCGACCTCACATGCAAACAAGGCAGACACAACCGGAGCGGACATCGATGTACCGCTTTCACTTCCAAAGCCACCACTGACTCGCGCCGTCAGAACATCAACACCTGCGGCCGCAAAGTCAACGTAATTGCCACGATTCGCCCAGCGATAACTGCGCTGTTGATTATCCACCGCTGTCACCGCAATCACACTCTTATACGCAGCAGGGTATACAGGCGGCGCAGCAGGACCTTCATTACCCGCAGCAGCAACAATTGTTATACCTGAATTAATCAAGTTATTAATTACTGCCGCCAGAATTTTATTATCTGGCCCAGCAAGGCTCATATTAATTACCCGCACATTTTTAGCCGCCAACCAGTTAAGCGCGCGAACCAAATTCATCATAGATGCACCCTGTGCATTTTCACTGCGAGGATGGAATACCGATGCTGAATATAATGTTGCCTCAGGCAATAGCGGCTTTAATTGTTCACCGCGCCCAACCAATAAACCGGCGACCGCCGTGCCGTGGGCACGCGGCGCATTAAAATTTTTCCCAACGAAATCTTTGGTGGTGATGCGACTTTTTGCAAAGGCAGGGTGCTCGGTATTAATTGCAGTATCAATCATGCCGACTTTCACCTTTGCATCACAGGCGCTTGTTGTCAGCGGCGGCGCACTGGTTTGCACCGGTTTTTTTAGTTGGGGAATATAAATATGGTTGCGATCCAATTGATCATGCAAGTATGCGGGCAAACGCTTTTTCAGCGTATCCAACGAATCCAATTCAGCGGGCACACGAAAACGAATCAGGCGCATTCCCAAATCAGAAAATTTGCGCCGTTCAATAATCCTGGCATTCAATACCGTTAAATCGACCCGACTTTTATTGTCGATTACCAATAGCCATTCGCGTTCTACCGCATACCAATCCTGCTCGACTTTGACTTCGACAAAAACAGTTTTGCCTTCGCGATCCACAATCGGCACCACATCGTCCAGTGAGTCCGGCAACAGCGCCAGAGTATCGGCGACGGGCTTGGTCAGCACTTCATCCACTTTGGTGCCCGGCAATAAATCCTGATTGCGCAACTGTTCTTCCACGCGGTCATCAATTTCCCCCAGCTCATCTACAATCCCCTCTGCACCGCCACCGACAATATCTTCTATGCCCTCCAGAGAATTGCCCATAACGTCATCCAGGCCGCTTTCAAGTCCGCCCAAACTATCGGCAAGGCTATCTACCTCCTGGGTTACGCTATCGAGCTGATCTACAACCGCATCTACCTCTTGTGTCACACTCTCCTGCACCTCCTCGATAACATCGTCCAGTTCTTGGGTGATGCTGTCCGCTTGCTGATCCAATGGCAATTGATCCGGTAACTGCCCATTGGCAACCGGACACAGACAGAGCAATAAAAAAACACTAAGGTAAATAGATTTCATAAATCACCCACCATGAACATACAGAGATTAAACACAAAAACGCCGCACTATTCATAGAAAACGTTTGGCTGCGTGAAAAATTCCCCGAAAAAATTTTACTCTGGAGGGAATAAAATCCGGACTCGTCCGTTAACAGAATAAGAACCCAATGATGCAACCCTTATCGGAATACCCAATCTATCTATGAAACAGGAATTAATCCGGCTGGCCCCCATGCTGCGCCGCTTTGCTTACTCGCTGACAGGCTCTACAGCTGACGCAGATGACTTGCTGCAAAACACACTCGAACGACTGCTAAGCCGCGGTGTACCCGATGATATTGATCTGACCAAATGGGCATTCCGGGTGTGCCGAAACCTGTGGATCGATGAATATCGCGCGCGCAAAGTGCGGCAAAAAAATGTGTATTCACTGGAAGATACCGACGAGCCAGCGATGGATGGTGAGCAAGCTATACATAACCAGATCACACTCGCGCAGGTAGATGCTGCTATGAATCAATTGCCCGATGAGCAGCGTTCAATTATGGCACTGGTCGCTGTGCAGGGAATGTCATACAAGGAGGTCGCGCAGACATTGGGTATTCCTGCCGGAACCGTCATGAGCCGCTTGGCGCGAGCGCGCATTGCCCTCGCCCATTTTCTACAGGGCAATGCCACGCCTGAACACAAGGGCGCATAAGGAGCAAGAGATGATTATTTCAGATGAACAATTGTCCGCCTTTCTGGATGCAGAATTATCTGCTGATGAAATGGAGCTGATCCGCCAACAATTGTGTGAGGACGAAAATCTCGCCAATCGATTGGCAGAGTTAGCAATGATCGATGAGCAGGTGGCAAACCATTATGCGCGAATCAATGAACAACCCATGCCGGCAGCCATCAGGCATCTGCTTAGCAACGAGCAATCCGGATCAGGCACGACCGCGAGCATCATCAGCTTTCCAGGCTGGAAACGCATACACCGCACACTGCAGCAACATGCAGCCATGGCAGCCTCGGTTGCTCTAGTAATTGGCTTCGGCGCAGCACAAGTATTACCAGGCAATAACAGTGCAAATAACTGGAATACCATCGCACAAGTGTTAGACACCACACGCAGTGGTGCCGAACAAACCCTTGGCGATGGCAGCCGGATAAAGCCGCGCTTGAGCTTTACCAACCAAGACGGAAACTTCTGTCGTCAATTCCAGATCATTGAACATCATCGCAGTGCCGATAGTATCGCCTGTCATATCAATAATGAATGGCAATTGACCATGACCGTTTATTCGCAAGGAGTCATGCAGGAGGGAGACTACCAAACCGCGAGTGGTGTCTCGGTGTTGGATGCAGCATTGGACGAAATGATGCAAGGCGACGCGTTGGATGGGGAAGCCGAAAGCAGTGCCATTAAAAATCAATGGCAGTAAGTTCACGCGAGTAATTGCAATTACATTTCGCCTGAAAAATAAAAAGCCCGCAGAACATGCGGGCTTTCTGACAACACGTAATTGCTACATTTTATTACCACTTATTTTTGCAACAGTAACCACTCACGTCCGGCGCGTTCAGTGCGGAAGGTTTCAATCGCGCCGCGCTCTTGCAAAGTCACATAAACGGTTTTGCCATCAGCCCCACCAAAGGCAACATTGGTTGGCTTTTGGCCTTTTAATTTAATGCGTTCGATCACTGTGCCATGTGGCGATACCACCGTGACTTCACCCGCGGCATAGCGCGCGATATACAAGTTGCCATCTTCATCGCAACGCATGCCATCCAAACCGTGGTCGGGGAATTGAATTAACAAGCGTTTATTTTTGACATCGCCAGTTTTTTTATCGATATCGTATTTCCACACATTGCGCTGCACGCTTTCGTTGACGTACAAGTGTTTTTCATCGGTGCTGACTTCCACGCCGTTGGTGGTGCCCATATTCGCTTCCAGCAAGGTGACTGTGCCATCGGTGGCGACTTTCCATAAATTGCCGGTGCCGTCTGCCCACTTTGGATCACTCGCGTAAATCACACCGGATTTTGCGATGGCAATATCGTTGGGCTGATTCATTTTATCGCTGTGTGCGTGCACGGAAACCGCTTTGGTCTTAGGGTCGATTTTCAACACATTGTGGCCAGTGTAATCCGCCACATACATAAATCCGTCGCGATCAAAACGAATACCGTTGCCGATGCTGCCTTCCGGCAAGGTCACAAACAATTGCGCGTTATCTTTCTTATCGACAATGCCAATGGTACCGTCTTTACCAAAACTCACCGCGTACAAATTTCCCTGTGCATCCACTGCTGGCCCTTCAATGCCCTGGGTGAATACATTGTCTGCAACATAATCGGTTGTTTGGGCGCTAGCCAAAGGGGCAGTGGCAACCGCCACAAACAATGCGCCGGTGAGGGCACCCATGTTCAATTTTTTCATTACGACCTCGTAATCATTATTGTGGAATAACAACTCAATGGGCAGCAGTAGTCTTGTATTAGTATAGTGATCAATAAACGCATTAGCCGACACGGCCATCTGCATCAACATCCGGCAGCTGGGGCTTAACCCTCTCTTCTCTTTCCCTGTGCAATGTTGCCTTGTTTGTTCGGTCTCATCATATACCAACCGCATCCCCCGGGCGTTCAAGAAGACGATTTTTAAAAGGCCAATAGAACGGATTTGCATAACTTTGCGCAATCGGGATTCCATTTGGCAAAACAAAACGCACCAACATCTAACAAAACACCAGCACAAAGCATTTATTTGGAACATGGAAATACACTTTTAAAGCACCATAATTGCACAAAACCAACGCAAACCCAGCCTAACACGCACTATTTACGCCTTGGCATACGCGTTGCAGAAGAGCCAGTAATACGCAGCGACCAAATACCCTGCACCAAAACAGGAATCGCCGCGCATACACCACTCTGTTGTTAACTGGCTGGACGATTTTCCATGAGCACTCATCGTTTAAACCTGTTGGATTTTTCCAATAAATCTGTTGCGACCTTGCACTTCACCTGGTTCGCGTTTTTTCTTACCTTTGTGATGTGGTTTAGTTTGCCTTCGCTTAAACCGCTGATTACGGCTTCTATTGTGATGACACCGCAACAATGGGCCGCGCTCCTGACACTCAACGTGGCGCTGACCATTCCTGCGCGTATTGTGGTGGGCAGTTTGGTGGATAAATTTGGCCCGCGCGCGATTTACTCTGCACTGCTGATTTTTTCCGGCGCGATCCTGATTGCCTTTGCCAGTTCGCAAACCTACGAGCAACTTGCTCTCTTTCGCTTTTTGCTCGGCTTTGTCGGTGCCGGGTTTGTTATCGGTATTCGCTTGGTAAGCGAATGGTTCCCAGCGCGCCAGGTCGGTTTGGCGGAAGGGATTTACGGTGGTTGGGGTAATTTTGGTGCAGCGGCCGCCGGTTTCACCCTGCCCTTTTTAGCGATCCATGTATTCGGCGGCGATGATGGCTGGCGTTACGCGATGGGCACCGCGGCAATTATCGCAATGATTTACGGTGTGGCGTTTTATATCACTGTGCGTAACACACCCAAAGGTTCTACGTATTTCAAACCGAAAAAATCCGGCGGATTGGAAGTCAGCAACAGAAAAGATTTTATTTTCTACGTGATGATGAACGTGCCCATGTATTTAATCCTCGCGGTGCTCGCATGGAAAATGTCACCGACCAATTTGGGCTTGCTCGGCTACGGCACCACCTATGCGCTCTACGTTATTTTATTCGCGCTGTTTGTATTCCAGTTTTCACAAATTTATCGCGTTAACAAAGAGATGCTGCAAAAAGGCAGCGTGGCTGAGCACGACAAATATGAATTCAAGCAAGTGGCTATTTTGAGCTGGGCTTATCTCGCTACCTTCGGTTCTGAAATTGCTGTTGTCTCTGTATTGCCCGCATTTTTTATGACAACCTTCGCCGGATTAAGCGTAACCCAAGCGGCCATGCTGGGCGGTTCTTTCGCATTTATGAATTTGGTGGCGCGCCCCGGCGGCGGCTGGGTGAGCGATAAATTTGGCCGTCGCTTCAGCATGAGTATTATTCTGGCCGGTGTTACCGCCGGTTATTTGCTGCTCGCACAAATCAACGCCAGCTGGCCCTTATACCTTGCGTTCGCTGCCGTATTTATTTGTTCGCTGTTTGTGCAAGCGGGCTGCGGTGCAGTGTTCGCGGTTGTGCCACTCATTAAACGCCGCATGACTGGCCAAATCGCTGGCCTTGCCGGTGCTTATGGTAATGTGGGTGCACTGTTCTTTTTAACCATGAATACGTTTATCGATATCCAAACATTTTTCTTTATGCTCGCGGGCACAGCGGCCATTGGTTTGGTATTTGTACAATTCCTGAAAGAACCGAAAGGCCATGTGGTTGAAGTCAATGAAGACGGCTCGCTGCATAAAATTGAAGTGAGTTAATTATTGCTGGAGTCGTCATTCCCGCACTCGGGCATGACGACAAATAAATTGCTGACCGCTATGCTGTCGGCAATTTCTTTTTCTAAAATAGAAAATTATATGGATCACCTGCAATCAACACTGCACATCCGTTTTGCGCAAAAAAGTGAAGCTGGCCGTAAACCGGAAAATCAGGATACGGTCGGCGCGCGTATCCCCGAGGGTAATTTGCTCACTACCAAAGGCATCGCTATTGCGATTGCCGATGGCGTGAGCAGCAGTAAAGCAGCGCGCGAGGCAAGCCAAACTGCAATTGCCGGTTTCCTGAGTGATTATTACGCAACACCCGATACCTGGCGCACGCAACAATCGGCGATGCGTGTTATCCAAAGTTTGAATGCCAGCCTGTGGGGGCGCAGCCAAAATTCTATTTACGGTGAAGGTTATCTCACCACCTTTTCATCGCTCATTTTAAAAGGCGATAGCGGATTTATTTTTCATGTGGGCGACACCCGCGTGTATCGCCTGCGTGATAACACACTCGAATTGCTTACCCGCGACCACACCCAGCGCATCGATAAACACACTACTCATTTAAGCCGCGCCATGGGCGCAGACCCTTATCTGGAAGTGGATATGCACAGCCTGGAATTGCAGCGCGGTGATATTTTTATTTTGACCAGCGACGGAATACACGAGGCAATACCCACGGCGGAATTTAAAACGCTGATCCTGAACCATCGCGATAATTTGGATGAACTGGTGAATCAGGCATTGCCACTCGCGCTGCAACACAACAGCGATGACAATTTAAGTATCCAGGCACTGCGCATAGAAAATCTGGGCACTGCAGCGCAAGACGATGCAGTGCAAGTGTTGTCGCGTTTGCCTTTTCCGCCGGTGTTATCCCCCGGCCAAAGCATCGATGGTTTGCGCATCAAAAAAATCTTGCACGAATCAACGCGCAGCCAGATTTACCTTGTTGAAGATGAAAATAATCATCTATTGGTGATGAAAACGCCATCTGAACTGTATCAGGATGACAGAGCCTATATTGAACGCTTTGTCATGGAAGCCTGGATAGGCGCACGCATTCATAGCCCCGCCGTTGTGCGCGTGATCCCCGCTGCGGAATCGCGCTCGTGTTTGTACTACCTCACCGAATATATTCCCGGCCCGACACTCACCCAATTACTCAAGGAGCGCGGCGTTTTATCGATTCTGGATGCCGTGGAACTAACTGAAGGTTTGATTCGCGGCATACGCGCATTTCATCGCAAAGAAACACTGCATCAGGATATAAAACCGGACAATATTGTGATCAGCAGTAAAGGCCCGATGATTGTCGATTTTGGCTCCTGCTGGGTAGCGGGCGTACAGGAAGCCGGGACACCGTTTACGCGCGATAATATTCTCGGCACATTGGATTACTCCGCACCGGAATATCGCTATGGTGAAAGCGCCAGCGCAGCGTCTGACCAATTTTCGCTAGCGGTTTTGCTCTATGAAATGCTCACCGGAAAATTGCCCTATGGCAGCGCCTACAGCAAAGCAATGGATGCCAAAAGTTTTCATAAATTGAAATATATTTCGGCGATGAAACACAATCCGCTGGTGCCTTACTGGTTGGATAAGGCACTGGAAAAAGCACTAAACATTAATCCCGCCCACCGCTACGAAGCACTCAGTGAATGGCTGCAAGATTTAAAACGCCCCAATCCCAACTGGCTCAGCCAACGCGCACAACCGTTAATCGAAACCCACCCTGATACCCTCTGGAAAATACTGGCTGTAAGCGGCTGGATTGTGGCGGCCATACTCTTCTTTATGAGTTACAAGTAGTTTATGGCGGCAGAGACATTTGCCTGCCAACAACCCTTCCGCATCTTGTGATTTGAATAGCCATTCCTGTCCCGATTTTCTGTTAGTCTTGCGCAGATAATAACCATCGATAACACCATCGATTCATCACCACCCATGCTTTATCGCCGGGGATTTGCTGCCATGACCATCAAACGCGCACTCATTGTGGATGACTCCACCACGGCTCAATATCGATTGAAAAAAATGTTGCGCCGCTATCCGCTGGATATCGACATTGTCGATTCAGGAGAAGCCGCGCTGCGCTACCTCTCCCGCCATGCGCCCGCGGTTATTTTTATGGATCACCTGATGCCCGGCATTGACGGTTTCCGCGCGCTGCAAATTATTAAATCCAACCCTGAAACCGCCATGATTCCAGTCATTATGTATACCTCCAAAAGTGGCGATGTATACACCGGGCAAGCGCGCGCACTGGGCGCATTGGATGTGGTCAACAAAGAGCGGATCAATGCGACTGATTTATCCAAAGTGATGGAAACCATTCATATTTATCCATCGCAACCAGCAACCAATAATCCGGTAGAAAGCCCGGAATTAATTGCCGCAGCAAATCAGGTCTCGGCAATTGCCGGGGCGCTGGCCGATAAGCCTGCGGCACAACCCGAGCGACGCGTGGCATCGGTTGAGCAAGCCCGCAATCTGGAATTGCGTTTGAGCCATATGGAGCACAGCCTTGAAGATAATCGCCGCTTTATTACTTCACGGGTGGTGCGCGAGCTTCAGGGGCTGCGCCAAAGCTTGCGGCAGGAATTCAGCACTATGTTGCAACAGCAACCGGCGGCGGCAACTTCGAACGCGGCACTCACCGAACAACCGCAAGCAGCTACTCAACAAAAATCTCCGCAAACATCCGGCCTGTCTTTTATAGGAATTGTGTTTGTGCTGGCGGCGTTAGTGGCAATGGTTTATCTGTTAGTGCACATCACTACCCAGCTCAATCACACCCAACAGCAGCAACAACAGATTAGCCAACAACTGCTGCATCTGAATAATCAGCGCAACATAGCACCGGAAAGTAATACAGCAAGCATCGCAACAGACGTTGCATCGACAAATCCCACCTCAGCAACTATCGCAGCAACCGATATTGCAGCAACAGTGACACCAGCATCCACAGGCTCATCATCACTCATCAACCAGCGCGAATTAATTGATGAACTGGCGTGGACGTTTAATCAAAACGCAGCCTTGCAATTTCATCAAAATACTATCGACCCGCAACCATTATTGCGTTTGCATGAGCTGTTGCATCGTCTGGCGAGCAAAGGTTTCAAAGGAACGGCGACAGTGAATATTTACGTGGGGGATTTTTGTGTTGCGGTAGATAACATGGGACTGGCGCAATTGGCAGCCGCCAATAAAACCCTTGGCGACTGCATGCTTTCCAGTGAAATTTATACGCTTGCGCGGTTAATGGATGATTACGCGCGCGAAGCCACTATGATGCTGGGCAACCTGACACGCAATGTGAATTCCAATGTGCAGATTGCCATCACTGCTGCACCGGGAGCTGAACCATACCCCGAACGCATTCCCAGTGTGAATGCCGGTGAATGGAACCGGTTGGCGCAAATGAACAACCGGCTTGAGTTGCAATTAACGGCGCAGGATGAACCTTATTAGTTTTCATCAATGTCATACATGTGCCCAAGCACATAGCGCGCTTTGGGCAGCAAACCATTCTCCTGGGTTTTGCTGTAATAATCCTGCCAATGTTTTACCCCACTCCAAAATGTTTCCGGCGCAGATAAATTGGCATTCACGCCAGGTGCCAAATCAAAACCATTGGCGGCATAAATTTGGTTGAGCATCATCGCCGAAGGAAAACCCTTGTGCTGCATCAATGGATTAACAGCATTACCCGCACCCCACACAAAAGCGAGCCACGGCAGGATGTTTTCTACTGCATCGTAACTCACGCGCGACTTACGGTATTCATCCAATGAAGCCACAATTTTTGCTTGCGCGACGGGAATCGCAAGCAAGGCGAGATTGGGATAATCTTTTTGCGTGGGCAATTGTTTAAAGGGCAACTCAATCAACCCATTACGAGTAGGAGCATAACTTGCTGTTGCCGGTTGGAATAACGGCAAATTAAAAAAGCTCGCCGTAGAAAAATCGCCTTGTTCGATTTTGAAAAATGCGCACTCAGACCAAAACGATGGCAGCATATCGCCACGCAAATGGGATTGCGCAACGCGAATGCGGAAGGACGCAACATCTTTCCCGCCCGCCAATACAATAAAACTCCAATCCGCTACATTTTCTAACGCAAAGCTATGATAGGCGCGTTTCAACCATTCCAGATTCGGTTCGCGATTAACACGATCCAATTTTTGCACATCACTTTGGGAAAACGACTGGGTGAACGACTGAACAGAGAGTGTTTGCTTGATCATTATCCTTTCCTCGATATTATGAATGCCGAATTGACAGGCTTATGTGTGTTTACAGATTCCATACAGTGAATTTACAGGCTTAACAATTTAAATGGCCCCTGTGTGGATGAATGTTCCCGGCGCTTTTTTTCGTCTGCATCGGTACAGATATAATCCACACTGAATTCCAACCCACCCGGTATTGCATGAAACCGCAGCAAGGCAACATGATCGCCCTGCTGCCGATGCACACTGGATAAAGCAAGATTAGCGAGTTTGATGTCGGACAGATGAGGTGGTGCTTCCGGATGCAACGGAAAATCTTTGCCTTGACCTCTTGCATCGCGCCACATTTCTTTGGCCCAATTAATTTGGTCGGTGATGACCGTATCAATCAAGCGCGATGGCGATGCAATCACTTCATAAAAAATTGTTTTGCCGCGCGGATTTTTACCTTCCACAATACGCCCCCAATGTACATCGCCGGTGACATAAAGCACGGGAATATCCAACGCAAATAATCTGGCCAAGGCGCTGGTCAGCACGGCAAAGTCGTTGTAATTGGGCATTTCCATGTCGGCCAATTTGCGCGACCAGCGCCCAGGCTTTTCAATCAGCAGCGCTTGTCCTGAACTCAACAACCCCACTGCCGGTAAATTATTTTTTTTGCGCGCAATTAAATCCTGTGCCCATTGGTCTATCGCAATGTGGGTGGCATCGTTAAACATTTGCACACCTGTTTCATCTCGCCAGGTGCGTCCATCAAGAAACAACATGCTTAACGGCGCAATGTCCTGACGGAAATAACCATCGCACTGTGCAGGCGACATTTGATAGCGCTCATACAATTGCTTGGCCAGATCGCGCCAGTTGTTGCGATCCTTTTCCCAATGGGTGTTATTCAACTGAACCTGGGACAGCGGAAAATTATTCCAATATTCATGATCATCCGGCACACATAACACCGGGCCATGCCGCAACACATCCGCAAGCCCTGGCTGCTGTAGATGCGCAGAAAACCAATTGGTTTGGTATTTCTTGCCCAACACGCGCGCCAGTTCATGTTTTTTTTGCGGCAGGTTTTGTGATGAAGGCAAATCCAGATAAACCTGATCGCCCGCCAATAACGTGAAATCAGGTGATGGTTTTATATTGTCTATCAATCGCGAAAGCGGTAAGGATTTGTCGTTCGGTTGGTAATAGCAAGATGACAATAACAGATTAAAACTGTCGCGCCCTTTTGATGGCAATTGTGCAGGAATACGCCTACTGCTCAGGCTCACCGTTTGGTTGCCTGCAGATACATAAAGTGTAAAACGCGTATCCGTCGCGGGCCAGGGCAATCGGAAAATCGCGCGATGATTTAACGCGCGCCCCAGCTTATCGCACACGTTATCGCCCAAGGGTTCAAATGCTGTGCCCCCTGGCAATGGTTTTATTGTTTCAGTGCCGATAGTAAATGTGACCGGTGGTGGTGTGGCAATATCCAACACGCCCACCCACACCAGCAATTCATCTGACCGCCCGATTGGGTTGTAAGCAAACAGTTGCACCGACTTTCTCCCCTGAATAGTGGCAAGCGCACACTATATACCGATGCCATCCCAAGCGCGATACAGAGAATTACTCTACCCACAAAACATCGCCTTCGGCGCGACGAAAAGCCAATTTGCCCATGATGTAGGTGCGCGCAATACTGTGCTCATCGCCCAACATCATCAATGCGAATAATTGTTCGATCAATTGTGTTGCCGTTTTCTGGCGCATTGCCTGCAATGGTGTTGCATTCATATTCAGCAAAATAAAATCCGCTTCTTTGCCTTTTTCAAAATTGCCAATCAAGTGATCCAGTTTCAATGCTTTGGCGTTGCCAAGCGTCGCCATATAAAGACCTTTTAAGGGATGCAAACGCTGCCCTTGTAACTGCAAAATTTTGTACGCCTCCGAGAGTGTACGCAATTGTGAAAAACTGGTGCCGCCGCCAACATCGGTCGCAATACTCAGTGGAACACCTGCCTGTTCCAGCCGCGCTACATCTAACAAACCACTGCCCAAAAATAAATTGGACGTCGGGCAAAATGCAATGCCTGTTTGCGTTTGTGCAAGGCGCGCTATTTCAGCATCGCTTAAATGTATGCCATGGCCAAACACACTGCGCTCACCCAATAATCCATAGTGATCGTAGACATCCACGTAATCACGCGCCTGCGGAAACAGATTTTTTATCCACGCAACTTCGTGGGTATTTTCCGCAAGATGGGATTGCAAATACAGATTGGGGTACGCACGCAACAATTGACCTGCAATTGCCAGTTGCTGCGGGGAGCTGGTAGGAGCAAAGCGCGGTGTAATCGCGTAATGCAAACGCTTGTGATGGTGCCAGGCTTCAATTAATTCGCGGCATTCCGCTTCGCTGCTTGAGGGCGTATCAAGAAGCCCTGCCGGCGCGTTGCGATCCATCATTACCTTGCCCGCAATCATACGCAAATTCATTTTTTCGGCAGCAGAAAAAAAGGCATGGGTCGATTGCGCAAAGACGCTGGTGTAAACCATTGCGGTTGTAGTGCCGTTTTGCAGCAATAATTGCAAAAATTCTTGCGCGGCTTGCGTTGCAACATCGGGATCAGAAAACTGCAGTTCAGCAGGAAAGGTGTAATCATTCAGCCAATCCAGCAATTGCTCGCCATAGGAGGCAATAACCCGCGTTTGCGGATAGTGAACATGCGTATCAATAAACCCCGGCATCAACACATAATCGGGGTAGTGCCGGCAGGATTGTAAATCCAACCCTTGCCGCGCAAGATCCTCTGCGCGACCAAGTGCTTTTACACAACCGCGCTCAACCAACAACACACCATCATCAAAATATTCAACACCCGCACCGGTGTGAATATCCGGTGCGGAAGTAAAATGCAAAATGCGCGCGCGAAATGCTTGCAAATCAGATGAGCCCATCAGTTACCGTGCCTTGGAGTTTATTGATTTAAAAAAATCCCACATCACATCATTTGCCGAGAGAGCTTGTGAGGGTGGTTCATCCGCGCGCGGCTTACTGCCGCCGGGCCAGGAATGCCCACCGGTTTCAGTGACGCATAGTTGAACTGCAGTGCCACCTTTGCATTGCGAATACTGCTCGCAATATGCACCGGGTTTTTTGAGTACTGGATGTGAATTGCCGCTACATTTATTGAGATCAATCCATTTCGCAATAGTCGCAGGGACAGATGTGAAATCAGTCACTTTGGATTCATCCCTGAATTTATCGCCAGCGCCACCGTTAAATAACACACGGTCATCATTTTTAGCGTGTATATGCAAAATAGATACAGGCAAAGCGGGTGTACAAGTCAATGTGTTGTCCGTTCCAGCCACGGCGGCTATTGCACTGAATGTGCTTGGCATTTCACAAGCGAGGCGATAAGACATCATGCCGCCATTCGACATACCCGTTGCAAATACGCGGCGTTTATCGATCACTAACTCACTGGAAACTTGTCTAAGTATTTTTCTGACAAAGCCAACGTCATCAATATTGTTATCACGCGCATCGGCACAACAAGCACCCGCATTCCAGGTTGCAAATTTTCCGGAGCGAAATTTACTGTAACCATTTGGAAAGATCACAATAAACCCTTCAGCATCGGCTTTTGAAATCAGGCCATAAAATTCATTCTTGGCCATGTAATCCATATCGCCGCCACCACCATGAAATGCCAACAGCAGTGCTGCCGGTGTTGCTGCTGAATATTGAGGCGGCACATGAATACGGTAAGAACGTGTAATGCCATCGTGTTTCAACGAGCGAACATAATCCCCGGGTACCGTTATTGCCTGTGAGCGCGCAGAATGATTGTCATCGCCCTGCCGACTTTCCTGTCGCTCTGCGATACGCTGTTTGATGCGCTCACGCAAATTACCATCAGCGCGACCATCATCAGCCAAAACAGAGGCCGACAATAAACACCACGCCAAGCAGAGCAGCATCGCGCTCATTGCAAAACCGTATTTAATGGGAGGCAATACAGAAAACGAAAAACCAGATGAACAATAGTTTTTCATGATGCGATCCTTTATGAAGAGGGATAGCAGATTTTTACCAGCTCAACATTAACGGAAACTGAGCAGATTAAGCCGGTAAAAATAAAACGTGCACGACTTATCGTTATCAATGCACGTTATCAATCGATATCACAAAACTATGCAGACAAAACCCAACTTACTCCGTTTTGGCAGGCGGGACATATCCTTCGGCATCATCTACTTTTTCACCGGACAAAAATTTTTCCAGCTGCTCGGTCAAATAGACTTTGGTGCCCATATCCATCACATTTAAACGCTTCTCGTTGATGAGCATCGTCTGGTGCGCCATCCATTCTTGCCAGGCTTTTTTCGAAACGTTATTAAACAAGTCCTGACCTTTTGCACCGGGGTAAGGCGGCAGATCAAGGCCTTCCAGTTCAGTTTTATATTTGCGACAAAATACCATGCGTGTCATAACCATTTCTCACTTACGTTTTTTACGTTCAGATTTTGTGACTGATGTTGCCATTTTTGTTGCGCTGGCACGTGGATCAAGCTGTGCAATTTTTTCCAGCAATTTTTTGACCGGTGCAGCAAGCCCTAACTCACTGGGTTGATGGGGATTAAACCAGTGCACTGCCGCCTCACCTATTGCGTTTGGGGTTTTGGCGAGTTGCACTAACACTGGGGTAATATCCAAATGATAATGACTGAAGGTGTGGCGATAACTACTCCATTCTTCCAGCGCACTCACTTTACCAAAATGATCTTCCACATAACCGTGCACATCCGTATCGATAGCCACTTCAGGGAAACTCCACAAGCCGCCCCAAATGCCCTGCGCGGCGCGCTGCTGCAATAATAAATCACCGGCAGGATTGCGCAGCATAAGCAGATGCACCGCTTTTTCCGGCAATATTTTTTTGGGCTTTTTACCGGGATATTGGCTCTGCTTGCCCGTTGCGAAGGCAACACAACCACCTTGCAGCGGACATTCCGTACAACGCGGTTTACTTCGCGTGCACAGGGTTGCACCCATATCCATCATCGCCTGCGTGTAGTGGTTTGCGCGCGTTTTTGGTGTGTAGGTTTCGGCAATTTCCCACAATTGGTTGGCCACATCCAATTGCCCAGGCCAACCTTCTACCGCGTGATAACGTGCAAGCACGCGTTTGACATTTCCATCCAGAATCGCAGCACGTTTTTGGAAGGCGATGCTGACAATTGCACCTGCGGTTGATCGCCCGATACCGGGAAGATCTGCAAGTGCGTCTACCGTGGATGGAAACTCGCCATCGTATTCAGCTACAACAGTCTGCGCACATTTGTGCAGATTGCGCGCACGGGCGTAATAGCCCAAACCTGTCCATAAATGCAGCACTTCATCAATGGGTGCAGCCGCAAGGGATTTCACATCCGGAAAGCGTGCAGTAAATCGCTCAAAATAAGGGATGACCGTAGTGACCTGTGTTTGCTGCAACATAATTTCTGACAGCCACACACGGTAAGCGCTAATGTTTTGCTGCCAGGGAAGATGTTTGCGCCCGTGCTTGTCAAACCACTTAAGCACGGACGATGAAAAAGAAGCGGACGAAAGAAAAGTGGACATAGAAACTCGCGTTAGCGGCCATCACCAAAACACGAATTCTAACGATTATTGCGCCGCCTGCCCATCTGGTTCTGCCGCAGCACTCGTTGCAGCAGCAGAGGATTTGCCTTTATTCAAGCGCTGCTGAAGTTTATCCAGAAGCCGCTGCTTTTCATCTTCCACTTTTTGCTTGAGCTCTTCTTTTTTCTCTTCAATTTTTGCGCCGTGTTTTTCCTTAATTTTATAGGCGGCGTAATCCTTGGTGAGTTCCAACAACAGGTCTTTGTCAGGGCGGCAATCGGACAATGGATTGATATCCGCAAATGAACCCTTACAGCGCAACAATTCCAATCCTCGCTCCAACCAATATGCGCTGCCCACGCTGCAACCATTAGCACTGGTGGTGACTGCGACTTGCTCAGTTGTCACCGTGTCGCTACTGTTTTTAATGAGTTTGAAGGGCAGAAAAATATCGTAGGTATCAGCGGCAAGATTTATTTTTCCACGCGATCCCACTTGCAGTTTTTCAATACCTGCCTTGAAGGTGTCGATGGTGACAATTTCATCGTGCAATTTAATGCTGCCCGATAACTCCTCTAATTCGGTGTATTCTTCCCAGTCTTGAGCGGGATCTTCCGCTTTATTAACCAAATTCACTAATTTACAAAATTGCTGCTCAAGATTAATCGGTGACACCCTTACCTGGGCACCGGAGAATGTTGCGTTACTGTTGAGCGACTTCAACAACTGGTTAACTGAATTACCCTTGCCTGTGCCCAACGCGCGCGCCTGTACTGCGCCTTGCAAACCGAAGGAGGAGTCCATTTTCATATCGCTTAGCAATGGAGCCAATTCAAGCCCGGCAATATCTGCATCAAATTGTAATTGCGCTTGTTGGCCGCGCACATCCAATTGTCCTTTGGTTGCAATGGTGCCCGAGTAGGCGTTGGCTTTCAGGCTGGGCTCAATCATGCCGTTTTTGGCAACGACTTTGATCACAGCATTTTCCAGCGCAATCTGGTGCACGATGATTTTTTTAAATGCGAGTTTTGCGTTGATATTCAGCTCGCGCAAGCTCTCCAGTGGCAACATTGTATCTTCTGCTGATGCAGCAGTTGCCTGCTCGGACTGCGGCTCTGCCGGTGGCGGCAAATAATCATCCAGATTGAATTGATCCGCTTCCAGAATGGCTTTTATTGCACTGGTGGAAAAATCGGTAACGGCAAGATTGCCACTAAACACAGTGTCGTCCACGATTAACTGCAAGTTATCAAACTGGACTTTATTGCTGTCACCCACAATAGCAGATGAAAACGCCAGCTTACTGAGCGCACTGCTGTTGGCAGTTTCCAGTGGCGCGCCTAATGCCGCGAGCAATTTACGCGCATTGGTGTTGCTCAATTTTATTTGCCCTTGATAGGCGAGATTTTTTTGCACGTCCGTCAGCATCAGGGTGTAATCCACATCCAGCGATGCACTGTCTGCTGCTTTTAATTGCATGCGTAAATTGCCTTCATCCAATTTGATAGCGCTGATAGTGGAATCAATACTGAGTGAATTTTTTAGCACCGCGTCAACCAATACAGCATCGGCACCTGAGCGAGCCAGCTCCATTACCAGCGACAACTCCATTGCAAATGGACGCGCTTGTGTATTCACATCGCTCATTGTCAAATTAATATCGCGCAGGTTGATGGTTTGTGCGGTTTGCGCATCCTCATAACGCACGCTTGAATTGCTAAAACTGAGACGCTCAATATCCAGTTTCAGGCCGGATTCTGCGGAAGCAGCAGGCGTTGGCGTGGATGCCGACGTAGCATGAGCGGCGTTTGCGGGTGAATCTGATTGCGAAAGTGCATCCCAATTGTTCTTGCCCGCTGCATCAACCTTCAATGTGATAGCAGCACCTTCCACCGCGACATGATCAACCTGAAAATCGCCAGACAACAGCGGCATTAATGCCAGCATCAAACTGGCTTGTTGTAATCGGGCGACGGGCTCATCGGGGGATTCCAGCGCGGCCACGCTGACATCGTTTACCGCCACCCCGAGGCGCGGCCATAGATCCCAACCCAGATCGCCGTTGATGTGCAGGGCAATCCCCTGCTCTTTGGCAATCGCCTCAATGTGGGGTTTAAAGCGGTTGGCATCTACCAACAGAACGAAGGCAACCATCGCCAACAACACGATAAGCAGCAGTGCCGCGACACTTTTTAGCAGTACTTTCATCACCATTCCTCCGCTAGCCACTTCCGTTGTTATTTGGCATTGTTATTTGGCGCTGTTATTTGCCGTTGTTATTTGCGTCCTTTGCGCATTCCCGTGTTAGAGCGGAACCTGACGCTAAAGTGCCCATCGGCCAGCCAAAACCGGACGGGATTCACACAAAAGCCCGTCAATAACGCGCTAGTCAGCCAAACGTATTTGGCTGATGTCCGGCGTTACAGGTTTGACATCGGGTTTTAATTGCCCCAAATCACTGCCTACCGGTGCCAAGCCAAAATCGCCCACATCCACTACGGCGGGCACTACCAGCGGGCGTTCATCTTCCGTCAGTAAATCACTGCCCGCCTCCGCGATCTCCCAATCTTCCAACTCGATTTCTACCAGTGGCAAGGCCAGTTTTTCATCGGCACTAATCAGGTCTTCACCGATGGCAGCCAGCCCCAGGTCAGGTGCAACCACAGTCGCAGTAAGTTCATGCTGGACTTCCACGGCATCCACCAAATTGCCGTCTGCCGGGCGCAGACTGAGGCCGGAGACATCAACCACGACGGGCGCAGGCTGGGGCGGGCGCTCGCGCTCTGGCAAGAGATCAGCCCCCACCGGGGCGAGTGTCCACTCCGGTTTTCGAGCCTGCACAACAGGGGCCTGCTCTGCACGCGCAGCCGCCGGTGTTGGTTTGGCGGGCGCATTGGCAGTGCTTTTATCGCTTGGGCACACCTCTACCATCGCACCGGCTTTTAACAGTGCATCGCGGTATTTGTTGGCGGTGGCTTCATCCAAATTGCGCTTGAGCGGAACCGGACGGCCGGTGAACAGGGAATCTATCTTGGCTGCGTCGGATTTAAACAACTGCTGAAGGCGCAATTTCACATCGGCAAGCTGATGGCCAAACACAATATCGCCGCGAAAAATAATATCGAACTGACTCATGGGGCGTGACTCATTAAGGCTGTGGGGTGATCAGAAGGAACCCGCGTCAGCAAGATAATAGCACCCAGCCGCAGGCCGCGCGGTAAAGACCCGGCATGGAAGACCAAGAGCGATAAGTAATACACAGAATGTAACCAATCGGTCTTAACTGTGGCTGGCGGCCGCTGTAAACGCCAACCATACTTATTACTCAGACCGCGAGGGAGGTGTCGAACTATGTTGCCTTTTATTCAGAAGAAAATGCAGGACAACCGTTTATTAATAGATGGAGAGCTGAGCCCACACGGGAACGCCCGTATCAAAGTGGAGCAGGATATTGCGTTCCTGAACGACAGGATTGCCGCCATGAAAGCGCACCCTCGCCCCAACACCATGCTGATTGAGCATTACCAATCCATGCTCAAGAGCCGCGAATCTGTACTGAAGTGGCTGCTGGATGGCTGCGACGACGAGACCAGTTACATCAGCGACAGACACAGCGCCTGACCGACGCTCGCATCACACATCCGCATCGTCACTCAAGTGATGATCCATATCCAATGCCGGCGATTGCCCCTTCGGCCTGCCGATGGGTTTAGCCGGCACACCGGCAACCGTTGTGTGCGGCGCAACAGCATCCAACACCACACTGCCCGCACCAATTTTAGCGCCCTCACCCACTTCAATATTGCCCAGAATTTTTGCGCCTACACCGATTAATACCCCGCGACGGATTTTCGGGTGACGGTCGGTTTTCATGCAGCCGCTGCCGCCCAGAGTTACGCTGTGCAGCATAGAGACATCATCCTCAATCACGGTGGTTTCACCGATGACAACACCGGTTGCGTGATCAATCATAATGCCGCTGCCAATACGCGCGCCTGGATGGATATCAACACCAAACGCTTGTGAAATCTGGTTCTGGAAATAGAGTGCCAATGCATTGCGTTTTTGCAGCCACAACCAATGCGCAATCCGCCAGGATTGCAGCGCGTGGTAGCCTTTAAAAAATAAAAACGGCATGGAAAATTTATTGCACGCGGGATCGCGCTCGCGGTGCGCGCGTATATCGGCGCGCATCGCCTGTTCAATGCCAGGATCATCAGCCATTGCATCTTCAAATACTTCGCGCAACATCATTGCAGGCAAAGCCTGACTATCCAATTTATTCGCAAGATGAAAACTGATCGCCGCCGCAAAGGTGGGATGATTCAAAATCGCAGCGTGATAGAAACTGGCAAGCACCGGCTCCGCAGCACTCGCGTGTTGCGCTTCGGCGCGAATTTCTTGCCATACATCTACATGCGCAAAATTATGTAGGGGTGTTTGCATAGGTTTTCTTAACGTCTCGTTTAGTGCGATTTCAAAATCAACGGCATTAATTCATCCATCGCAAAAAATATTTCTGCGCCCAGCGCGCGCATATCAGCAAGCAAACAATTATCGCTGCCGTCAGCATTAGGTGGGCAATATCCCAAAGGGCGCATACCGGCAGCAACGGCAGCTTGTATCCCAGTGAGAGAATCTTCCACCACAATCGCATTGCCTGGCTCTACGCCCAGCGTTTTCGCGGCATGTAAAAATAAATCCGGCGCAGGCTTGCCGCGTGTCACATCTTCAAAACTGAATACACGGCCTTGCACATAGGGCATGATCCCGGTCTTGGCCAAGGTCATGCGCATTTTTTCGTGCTTGCCATTGGATGCCACGCAAAATGCAATGTGTTTTTCTTGCAAACTATCCAATACATCCATGATGCCTGCCACAGGTTCCAATGATTTTTCACAGGCAACCAATGTCTCTAATTGTACGTGACGCCAAAACTGTGCGCCGCGCTCCGCTTGCTCCTCTGCACTTAAATTTTTCCAGGAATCCAATTGGGATAATTCTTCGGTAATCATGCGAATACAATCCGCGACCGATTTACCGCGATAGGTTTCCAGTATGTAGTGTGCAGACAACTCAACACCAATTTCTTTTAAACAATCACTCGATACTTGCGCAGAGATAATTTCGCTATCAACCAACACACCATCACAATCAAAAATCACCAACATTGTTTACCTCTGCTTTTAACAGCTATAACACGACTAAAAAATTACACAGTAGACGATCGCGCCGGATAAGGCGAATTCAACAAAATAATCAAACCGACAATTAAAAATACAACCAACGCCGCCATACCGATACGCGCAGAATCGGCATAGAGCGTGAGACTTGCGACTGCCATAGGTGCAAGGAATGCGGTAGCGCGCCCCGACAACGCATAAACACCAAAATAGCGACCCGCTTCATCGGCAGAAACGCTGCGCGCCATAAATGAACGCGATGATGCCTGCACCGGGCCGAATGCAAGACCAATTAATAACCCAAACACGATGTAGGCTTTTTCAGCTGCAGTTGCAAACAAACCGCCACTATCCTGCTGTGATAATTGCATCAAGCCAAACAAGGTGTAACCGGGGCCGGTAGAAATAATGCCAAGCGTTGCAATAACCAAACAACACAAACCAATCACGACAACCTTTTTTGAACCCAACTGCATATCCATTTTGCCCGCGATAGCGCACCCCGCTATGGCAACAACCAACAATAAAATGCCGTAAATCCCCATCTCAATGGTTTGCCAACCAAACATCCCTGCAGCAAAAGTGCCACCTAATGCGAGCAAGCCATTCACACCATCTTGATAAGTCATGCGCGCAATTAAAAAACGAAATAGCCCGGGGCGCTGCATTAATTCTCGCAGCGTATTTTTTAATTCACTCATGCTGCGTTTGACCGCTGCCGCAAGCGGCGCTGCTTTTTTTGAATCGGGCGTTAATAAAAACATCGGCAAAATAAAGAGCAAATACCAGAGTGCTGCGTAAGGGCCGGTGATGCGGGCATCTTCCCCTTGCGCTGCATCCAAACCAAACAGTGGCGCAATGCCAATTAATGTTTTTCCTGTCGCAGGATTGCCAGCCAGTAACAACAACACGCTAAACAGAACAACCAAGCCACCGGCATAACCCAACCCCCACGCCAGATTGGAAACACGGCCAATATCTTCCTGACGAATTAAACGCGGCATCATCGAGTCATTAAATACAATCGAAAATTCAGCGGCGACCATCGCACCAATAATGCAAAGCATCGGCAGCCAGAGTGCCGAGCCAGGTGCCGCAAACCACAGTAAGGCGAGCGCAATAATTTTGATGCCTGCAAAAAAAGCTATCCAGGGTTTGCGCGGACCTGTTGCATCGGCAAGCGCACCGAGCACAGGCGCAAGCACTGCGATTAACACACCCGCTATGGTAATGGTGTAACCCCACGCAGCTTGCCCTTCAACCGGATCAGTCGCCAAGCGCGATACAAAATAAGGGCCAAAAATAAACGTGATGACAACCGTAAAAAAAGGCTGCGCCGCCCAATCAAACAGCATCCAGGCGCGAATGGCTTTTTTAGGCGCAGGAGAAAAATCAATTTGGCTCACGCAGTTATTCCTTATAAAAAATCAATCGACGCGGATAAACCGCTGGTAAATTTCATCAAGGTTATCCAGCACCGTTTGTTTGAGCTCCAAGTCCGTTTGCTCAAGCTGCGCGCGCAATACATCAACTGTTAGTGCTTGCATAAAATCCGTTGCCAATGGGGCATAACTCAAATGCCAGGGCTCGGGTGCAATGCCCCCACGATCTTGTGCATAAGGGCGATAAAAATGGCCATCACTGTGCGCCAGCTCATCATCGAGCCAACGATGGAACTCAGCAAAAGGGCCCGAGCCCTGCGTTTCCTCTACCGTGAGCTGCAATGAATAGGCAGGGTCAAGATTTGCAGCACCGTAGACATCAATATCTGTCCCCCAATGATGCCGCGACGCACCGGGTAATGCCGACCAACGCAAAATGGCCATGACTTTATCGCGCGCAGAAAGCTGCCCCATATCCATTGGTTTGCCCGCATCATTCAGCACCGGGCGCAAACCGCGCGCTTTGTTATTCCAGATGAATAATTGCCGCTCAAAACTGCGATAACTGCTGGCCACTTTCAATTCAAATCCCGCATCGGCCGCGCGCGCGCGCAGGGACATTAATGGAGCGACGAGCGCGTGATGCACGCGTGCGTTCAACTCCGGCATATCCACCAGATGAGTTTCATCCAAACCGAGCAACAGATTATCGAGCGTGCGCATTATAAAAATCCCGCCAGGGCAAAATAATTGATAAAAAATTCACGCAATTACCTTCATCGGGTTCATTGCAACGAACCGCTCATTCCTATTTCCGATACATTGAAGAGAAAACAATTGCACAAGGCATCCAAGTATGTAAGATAAGCCTGCGCTGTAAACGGAAATTTAAATCACAACACCCGATAATAATAAATGGAGATTGCACTGTATGACTGCGAGTCATAGTGAATTATTGCAATTAAAGAACCTTGGAATGGCATCGGTAAACATCCTGCGCGCTGTAGGGATCAACACCCACGCCGACCTCAAACGTACCGGAGCCGTTGAGGCTTATCGCCGCATCCGCGCTCGCGATATCAACGTATCCAAAGTCATGCTTTACGCCTTGCAGGGTGCATTGATGAACGTGCACTGGAACGATATCCCCCCCGACCTGAAAGCCCGATTGGTCAGCGAGGCCGAAATGCCGGATCAGAATGATCTGAATAAAGTAACGGCTTAAGGCGCAAAAGAACACATTGCATCGTCAGACTGAGGCTGGTTGCGCAGAATTTTCCGCGACACAGGCTACACTAAAAGCGCTTTAGCCGTGCTTTTTTGTAACCGAGGGGTCTATGTATCTTCCAACCAAACAGTCTGACCTTATGTCGGATCTGGCCACCAAGTTGCGTGGTCTGACCGAACTTTTGTGCTCCCAAACCTCACCCGCAGATGAACCCTTTGAGGTGAATGCCAACAGCGACATTTTTGCCGATGCACCACTGACCCGCGTATTTTTGATTACCGAGGGTCAGGTGGATTACTACCTGCAAAACAAGTTGGTCATGCATTACGAGGCGGGAGACCTGATTGGCCTGCCGCGCTCTCTCAACCTACCCTGTGGCCAATTCAGTTGCACAAGCCCGATCAAACTCGTGGCCTATGAGCGCGATACTCTGGTCGCCCAAGCCAATAGTGACCTCAAATCACAACGCAACTGGGCTTACATGCTGCTGTGCATGATCAGCTATCAGGAGCAAGCATTAACCCAGGAATTACGCACGGCGTTCCAACCCTCTGCCGGTTTTTTGCATTTCAGTAAAGGGGAAACGATTATCCAGCAGGGCGATACCGCTGACAGGGTTTATACACTGCTTGAAGGCTCAGCCGATGCTGTTTGCGACGGCATCAAAGTGGGCGAGATCCACGCCAACGAAATATTCGGTGCACTTGCCGTTTTTACCCGCCAGCCGCGTATGGCCTCGGTTGTGGCCACGAATGAGTGCACAGTACTTGCAGTGCGCAAAGAGGAATTCATTGAACTGATTGATCACCAACCACAAATCTGCCTTGGACTGATTGAAGAAATGGCCGCCAAAATTAATCAACTGAACAATCAGCTGCTGCAGTCAAAAGGACAATTTACAAACTAGACCACCTCAAATGAGAATATTTCTCAAAAAAGCTTGACCTTGCTAATGAGAACGATTATTGTTAACTCACTGCTGCACAGTATCTTCCGCACAGCAGTTGAGCGGAATCTTTAATCGCCCTGCAAGTCGGTTAATGGCTCTACTCACCCCCTTGGGGCTTTCCTCTCCGAAGGTCTCTCGGCTAACACGGTTGCTTGGGCCGCCCTTGTGGCGGCCATTTTTCTTGCCCTTTCCCCGCTTCACTCACTCGCGCAATTACGCCTCTTGGTGCATAGCAATTCTTAACGCACCGGCAATTGAAATTTTGTCCGCATGCACGCATATATCGCCCGAGACCGCGCTTACTGCGGTTAACCAATAACTCTATGGGAGAGACTATCGTGTTACGCATTGGCTTGTTTTTATTAACCAACATCGCTGTCATGGTTGTGGCAGGTATAGTGTTGAGCTTGCTGGGTGTGGGTAACTATCGCACAGCAGGCGGGCTGGATTTATCAAGCATGCTGGTGTTTTGCGCCGTGTTCGGTTTTGTCGGCTCCTTTATTTCGCTGTTTTTGTCCAAATGGATGGCAAAACGCACCATGGGTGTCCAGCTCATCGAGCAACCACGCAATGCGGATGAACAATGGCTGGTTGATACAGTGACCAAGTTATCCCAAAAAGCCGGTATCAAGACACCTGAGATCGGTGTGTTTGCCGCGCAGGAATCCAACGCATTTGCGACCGGTTGGAATCGTAACGATGCGCTGGTTGCGGTGAGCCTTGGCCTGCTGCAACGCTTTGAACGCGATGAAGTGGAAGCCGTACTGGCACACGAAATCGGCCACGTTGCCAATGGCGATATGATTACCCTGAGTCTGATTCAAGGCGTGGTAAACACCTTCGTGATGTTCTTCGCACGTATCATCGGCGACTTCGTAGACCGTGTATTGCTCAAGAATGAAAGTGGCCGCGGTTTTGGTTTTATGATCGCGACCATGGTGGCTGAAATTGTGCTGGGCTTCCTCGCCTCAATGATCGTCGCCGCTTTCTCACGCTATCGCGAATTCCGTGCCGACCATGCCGGTGCAACGCTCGCTGACCGCGGCGCCATGATCCGCGCCTTGCAACGCCTGCAAGCTGAAACCAATGCCGGAGTGGAAAGCCCGCTGCCGAGCAGTATGCGCGCGTTTGGTATCAGCGGCGGTGTGCGCAACCTGTTTGCCAGCCACCCACCGCTGGAAGCCCGTATTCAGGCTCTGCGCGATAACGCCTAACCTGAGCGGAGAACGGGCATGAAACTCTGGCGCTGGACGATTACGACGTTTTTAGCAGGCATCACGTTTTTCACGGGCGCGAGTGCGATCAGCACAACCGCCCAAGCCTTTTCCACTGACGATGAGCGCAACAGTGTCGAAGTGTTTGATGCGGCACGCCCGAGTGTTGTGTTTGTCACCAACCAACAACTCGCCCGCGACCCTTACTCATTTGATCTGGTGACTGTGCCGCGCGGCTCAGGCACCGGATTTGTATGGGATGAAAAAGGCTACATCGTCACCAACTATCACGTGGTAGAAGGTGCCCGGCAAATCACTATTACCCTGCAAGACCAATCCAACTGGCCAGCTGAAGTAGTCGGGCTGGCACCGGAGCGCGATCTCGCGGTACTCAAAATCGATGGCAAAAAAGCCAAACTGAATGCCCTGCCATTAGGTGATTCGAGTGATTTACGTGTCGGCCGCAAGGTATTGGCGATTGGCAATCCGTTCGGTTTGGATGCAACCCTGACGACAGGCGTGGTCAGTGCTCTCGGGCGCGAGATCATTTCCCCTAATCAGCGCAAGATCACCAATGTGATCCAGACCGATGCCGCCATCAACCCCGGCAACTCGGGCGGGCCTTTGCTCAACTCTGAAGGCAAGTTGATTGGTGTCAACACCATGATTTACAGCCCAAGCGGAGCCAGCGCCGGTATCGGTTTTGCGATTCCGGTAAACACCGTCAAAGAAGTAGTGCCCGAGCTGATTACCCATGGCCGACTCGTGCGCCCGATATTGGGTATTGCTGTCGCACCTGATCAATGGGCACAGCAAATTGGGGTGGAAGGTGTACCGATTCTGCGAGTTGAACCCAACTCACCTGCGGCACAGGCAGGCTTTGAAGGTGCCAAGCGCAACAACTGGGGGCAAATCACCCTGGGTGATGTGATTGTGGCAATTGATGATTACCCCGTCGCCAACGACGATCAATTGCTTAGCGCGCTGGAACATTACAAGCCCGGCGACAAAGTCAAAGTTAGCGTGGTGCGCAACGGCAAATTGCTAACGCGCAGCGTTGCGCTTGCCGCCCCCCGATAATCTAAAGTAACCATTAAAACGTAATGCCTAATTCAGCTGGACAGCTCCGTCTCTGTGCCCTTGAGGATATTCCTGAGGGCACCAGTAAAGGGTTTACGCTGGCTGACCGCAGATTATTTGCCATCAACCAGCGGGGCAAGATTTACCTCTATCAAAACCGCTGCCCTCATTTGGGCATCCCGCTTGAATGGCAGGATGACGAGTTTCTGGATAGCAGCAAAAGCATGATCATGTGCGCCAATCACGGCGCACTGTTTGTGATCCAGACAGGTAAATGTGTTGCCGGCCCTTGCAGTGGGCAGGCGCTTATCCCGGTGGCTTACAACCTGCTTGAAGGCAGTATTTTTATCGACCAAACCTGATTTTTTACCTGATCTGATTTTATCGGCCACAGATGATTTTAGTGACCAACCTTATGCAATCTCATCGCTATTAACCCTGTTCGCGGAGAAGCTCATGCAAAATTTCACATTTTCCAACCCCACAAAAATCGTCTTTGGCGAAGGCCAGATCAAAACGCTCGCTGAACTCGTTCCGGCCAACGCTCGTATCCTAGTCACTTATGGCGGCGGCTCCATTAAACAGAACGGTGTTTACGAGCAAGTGACCAAGGCACTGGAGGGTAAAGTCTGGTTTGAGTTTGGCGGTATTGAGCCCAATCCGCACTATGAAACCCTGATGAAAGCCGTTGAGCTGGTTAAAAAAGAGAAGATCGATTTCCTTCTGCCGGTGGGTGGCGGCAGTGTGATTGATGGCACTAAATTGATTGCGGCAGCGGTGAATTTTGACGGCGAACCTTGGGACATCATGGCAAAACACCAGCCGTTCTTTAGCGCCCTGCCCATTGGCTGCGTGTTGACCCTGCCTGCTACGGGTACCGAGAGCAACGGCAACTCGGTTATTACCAAAGCGGCCACCCAGGAAAAGCTGTCTTTTGGCAGCCCGCTGGTTTATCCGCAATTTGCGATTCTCGATCCAACCACTACCTATAGCCTGCCGCCACGCCAGATCGCTAACGGCGTAGTCGATGCGTTTGTACATATCATGGAGCAATACCTGACGTACCCTGTTGATGCCAAGGTGCAGGATCGCTTTGCAGAAGGTTTGTTGATGACATTGATCGAAGAGGGACCGCGCGCATTAAAAGACCCCACCAACTACGCCTTGCGCGCCAATATTATGTGGGCGGCGACTATGGCGCTGAATGGTTTGATCGGCGTAGGCGTACCGCAAGATTGGGCAACCCATATGATCGGTCACGAACTGACTGCGATGCACGGACTGGATCACGCCCAGACACTCGCAGTGGTATTACCTGCCGTGATGCAACATCAGCGCGCCAAAAAGCACGCCAAACTCGTGCAATACGGCCGCCGCGTGTGGGGGCTTACACAGACCAATGAGGATGAGTTGATTGATGCGGCGATTGCGGCTACCCGCCAATTCTTTGAACAAATGGGCACCCCGACTACCCTGAGTGGTTATGGCGTGGGTCGCGAATCTATCCCTAAACTTGTGGATATGCTGGTCAAACACGAGTTGCTGGCATTGGGTGAGCATGGAGCAATCACACCGGACGCTTCGCGTGAAATATTGGAACTGGCTGCCTGATACATACCGGCACTCTGTTATTAAAAATCCCCGTCAGCGCTGCTGGCGGGGATTTTTTTTAGTTTCACCGCAGTTAGTGAAACTTGGTCAATGCCAACTGCAAATCGCTGAATGCCAACTGCAGCTTGTCGATCATTTGCCGGTTTTGGTTGACGATGTGGGTGGTATCGCTGCTTAAAATGGACAATTGCGACGTTTGCTGCGCAATCGATTCGGATGTTTGGGTCTGCTCCTCAGTGGCTGCGGCGATTTGCTGGCTGATGCGATTAAGCTCGCCAATCGCACTGGCGATACGCTCAAACATCTGCTCTACCGCTTCCGAGTGGGAGACATTCTCCAATACCCTTGCACGGCTCTGCCCCATGGCCTGAACGGAACTGGCCGAACCGGACACCAAACGATCCACTATCGTTTTGATGTTCTTGGTGGAGACCTGGGTGCGCTGGGCGAGTGCCCTCACCTCGTCAGCGACTACAGCAAAACCGCGCCCCTGCTCACCTGCACGCGCCGCTTCGATCGCTGCGTTGAGTGCCAACAGGTTCGTCTGTTCGGCAATCCCCTGGATTTCCGATACAGCGCTGGTAATGGCACCACAGTCGGCCGACAGGCTATCGATTGCTTGCGCGGTATCACTCAATACGCTGGATAAATCAATAATCCCCTCGCGCGATATTTTGACCGCCGCCTTCCCCTCTCTTTGCGCAGCAACCGTGTCTTCAACCAGCACCGCCGCTCGCTGAACTTGCGCTGCCACACTCACAAAAGATTGATGCATATTGTCTACAGCAATTTGAATAACATCAGCCGCCGAGCTGGACTGGCTGGCCATTTTGACGAGCTGCTGTGTATTGTCTGTCAGCGCGCCAAGATTTTGGTCGGCTTGCTCCTGAGCGCCCAGCGCAGAGCGAATCGCACCGCTAATGCCATCTAACAACCAATTCAAATGATCGAGAATCGCGTTGTTGCGCACCTTGGCGCGCACACTCAAATCAATTCGCTGTTCACTGACTATCATTGCCTCGGTCACACCAACCAGCTCGCGGGCAACCACTAATAATCGGCTCGCCAGTCTGACCAATACAATCAATACTGCCGTTTCAATCACCACATAAAACGCATGCATAGCCACAATCGTCCATGAATGCATATGGTCGGGGAACAGGTAAATTTCTATTCCGGCGTTTTGCATCATATGAAGTACGACATGCAGTACCGCCGCTGCACCTGCAGCCCACACCAACGGACGCCAGTTGAGATAGGTAAATAGAGCAGCCAGAAAAACAAAGTAGCCGAAGTGAGCTTCAATCATGCCTTTCAGCTGATGGACATGCAGGCTGACAAACAACATGTAAACCACTGCGATAACACAGGGCGTAATGTGAGTATGCTTCACCACCCGGATGGCAAACCAATTGATTGCCGTAAAGAGGCCACCGATAAACAACGCCAGAAACCAGGTATTGTTTACCCCTGCGTAGAGAAATGACATCGCCCAAGCGGCAAACGTCACCCAGAGCATGATGCGGTCAATGTAGACGTGATAGTTGGTTACAAAATCGATCAAGTTGCCACGATTGGCAACTTGGGGGGACGGCAAACCAGACATTAGACTTCCTCTTGTTGAGGTTTATACGAAGTCTAGCCAAGATTGGATGAATTGGTGCGAGTGCACCGCGCTGATTGATTTATTGCCGCAAAATCTTATTCACAATCGATGTGGTTGAGCAGTTATCGTAAAAACTGAGCACCTTGACCGAGCCGTTATAGGCTTTGACGATCTGGCCACCAACGACCTGATCTTCACGGTAATCGCCACCCTTGACCAGTACATCCGGCTTTACCCTGCGCAACAGGCGCTCGGGAGTGTCTTCATCAAAAGAGACCACCCAGTCCACTGCTTCCAACCCGGCCAACACCGCCATGCGGCGATCCAGTGGATTGATCGGCCTTCCCGCTCCTTTCAGGCGACGGATCGAATCATCGGAGTTAACCGCCAATACCAAGCGATCACCTTGCTTGCGGGCTTCTTCCAAATAGCCAACATGACCTGCGTGAATAATGTCGAAGCAACCGTTGGTGAAGACTATTTTTTCACCACTGGCGCGCGCATCCTCCAACGCCAACAGCAATTGCTCCTCAGTCACCACACCGCGCTCAGCACCCTGCTCAGCGATAACAGCACGGCGCAACTCAGGCGCACTGACCGTTGCAGTACCCATCTTGCCCACGACAATACCCGCAGCTAAATTCGCCAGCGCCGTCGCTTCCGGCAAGGTTTGACCCGCGGCGATCACCGCCGCCAGTGTTGCAATCACGGTATCGCCAGCGCCCGTCACATCAAATACTTCGCGCGCACGCGCAGGCAAGTGCAGCTCAGTCTGGTTGTCGCGCAATAAGGTCAACCCTTGCTCCCCGCGCGTGATCAACAACGCCTGAAGATCAAGGTCGCGAATTAACGCTTGCCCCTTGCTCACTAACTCCATCTCATTGGCACACTTGCCAACAATCGATTCAAACTCAAGAAAATTAGGCGTTAAGACAGTGGCACCACGGTAGCGTGAAAAGTCGCTGCCTTTAGGATCTACCAACACAGGGACACCAGCATCGCGCGCCATGCGGATCAGGGACTGGCAATCCACCAGACTGCCTTTGGCATAATCCGACAGCACCAGGGCATCGGTGCGGTTAATAAGGCCTTTCACTTTATCGACGAATTCACAGCTGTCAGCCAGATCAAACTTTTCTTCAAAGTCCATGCGCAACAGCTGTTGATGCCGGCTCACCACACGCAGTTTGGTCACTGTGGGTTTGGTGGCGGATATCTGGAAATTGGTATGGATTTTTGCGGCTCTCAGACGGTTGTAGAGAATCTGACCGGCTTCGTCATCCCCAACAACACCGATGAGCGAAACACCACATCCCAAGGCGGCCATGTTCAAGGCAACGTTCGCTGCACCACCGGGGCGATCCTCGGTCTGGTTAACTTTTACAACCGGAACAGGCGCTTCAGGAGAGATACGCGAGCTCATGCCATGCCAATAGCGGTCTAGCATAATGTCGCCTACAACCACTATGTGTGCACGCTCGAAATAGGGCATTGTCAAATGCATAGATCACTCCAAATAATAAAGTCCATTAACGCCTTCCGTTAAAAACCATTTCCTGTTCACTGCCCGTTTTCATTAGATCACGGGTTATCCAAAGGCGACTCATCACTAAACTGCCTCGCATGAAGCTTGGCGTAATGGCCCTGATGCGCAAGCAGCTGGGAATGGGTACCCTGTTCCACTATTTCACCATGATCCAACACCAGGATCCGGTCAGCTTTCTCAATTGTCGATAACCGATGCGCAACCACAAATGTCGTGCGCCCTTTCATAACGGTATCCAATGCCGCCTGAATATAGCGTTCGGATTCATTATCAAGCGCCGATGTCGCTTCGTCCAAAATCAGAATAGGTGCATCTTTCAAGAGTGCGCGGGCGATTGCCAAACGCTGGCGCTGCCCACCCGATAACCGCGCACCCGACTCACCGATCAGGGTATCGAAACCCTCGGGTAAATTCTCAATAAATTCGGTCGCATAGGCTGCATCTGCCGCGCGGCGGATGGCCTCCATATCGCGCGATTGCAGACTGCCGTAAGCAATATTGCCCGCAACAGTATCGTTAAACAAGGTGACCTGCTGGTTCACCAACGCGATTTGCTCACGCAAATTTTGCAAGACGTAATCGCGGATAGGAACACCATCAATCAGGATGGTTCCGGAATCCGGATCGTGAAACCGGTTAAGAAGGCTGACCAGCGTGGACTTGCCGCTGCCAGAGCGGCCAACCAACGCAATAATTTCACCGGAAGCAACTTGCAAATCAATATGATTAAGCGCCGGCCTGGGTTGGTTTGGATAACAAAATGTTACATCTTTAAAGGAGACCTCGCCCTTCACGCGCGTCGCTTTATGGGTGCCTGTATCTTCTTCAACGGCTGAATCAAGCAAGGTAAATACACTATCTGCTGCTGCGACACCTTTGAGTATTGTCGGAGCCACTTCCCCCAAACGACGCAGGGACGGCAAGATCGCCGCAACAGCGGTCATGTAGGCAACAAATTTTGCCGGATCTTTCATTTCCATAAACGTCAGCGCAATAAAAATCAACGCCGCCATCGCCAACGAAATAATCAAGGTGATCAGCGGCGTATTTGCTGCGGCGGTGGTGACAATTTTCATATTTTGTTGGAAGTTGGTTTTACTCGCCTTTTCAAAGCGCTGCTTCTCATACGCCTCTCCACCAAAACTGCGCATGACATGAAAACCATTAATCATTTCACCCGTGACCTGCGTGAGATCGCCCACCGTTGTCTGCACTTTATTGCTCAGGCGACGCAGACGTTTACCGACGGTTCCAATAATTAACGCAAGGATTGGCGCGATCACAATAAATGTCATCGTTAACCGCCAGTCCATATACACAAGCATCGCAAACATGGCGATTACGGTGAGGCCTTCGCGCAATGAAATTTTGATTGCATCTGTTGCAGCCGCCGTCACACCGTTAATGTTGTAGGTAATAATCGAAATTAAATGGCCTGAATTTTTTTCGTCGTAAGTAGAATTAGGCAGGCGCGTCATATGGTTGAAGGTTTGCACGCGCAAATTGTGTATGACATTAAATGCGATACGCGACATCAAATAAACGCCGATAAAAGATCCCAGGCTGCGCAAAAAAGTCGCACCCAATACTTGCAGCGGAACAAGGTAGCGATTGCTCGGATCATCTTGCGCAATCACATTGATCAAATTTTCAAGAATGGATACAAACAACGTATTGGCATAGGCGTACAACACATAACCCAAGAAACTCAATACGAATAATCCGGTATAGGGTTTGACGTAAGTGAGCAAGCGCTTGTAAACCGCCCAAGCAGATGCATCGCCGATGACCGGATTTTGATTTGCTACAGAACTCATAATATTTCCACAACCAATTTACTGTTTCGCCTCTGGGCGATCCGTATTTTTCAGCTGCTGCAAACCTGCAGCCAAGAGTGCAGCAGGAACCCAGTACAGCAGCCACTTCACGTCAATTTCCCAAAACAGGCTACGCGAATCCACAAACAAACAACCGCAACCATAAAGAAGCCACAGCGTCAGTGGTGCCAAATACGGATGAAGACGAGCCTGCCACAATAACAATGTCAGATGAACCAGAGCCAAACCCAGACCAATCACACCGGTGCGATATAAAATATCCAGCCAGGCATTATGGGCATGATGATATTCCCCGATGCTGGTGTGGATCTGAGTCACTTCGCTTATGCCAATTCCAGATAAAAACAAACCCGGTTGGGCCCACATTTGCCGGATGACATCCAGCCAGATTTGATCGCGGAAAGATGCTCCACGCTCCAGCAATAATTGGTTTACCGGAAAAATGACACACAGCGCCACTATTCCCAGCAGGGCAGCCGCTATCTGTACCAACAAAATTTTCCGCTTGGGGCGCAACCAAAATAGCCCTATCACCAACACCACAACCAAAGATAACAATGGCCCCCTGCTCTGCGATAAGCCTAGCGCAGCCAGTGCAGGAATGCAGGCAAGCGACAATCCCAGAGCGCGTTTGCCGCTAGCAGTTCGCCAGGACAATAAAATCCCCAGCAGGATAACCACACCGAACACCTGCCCCACCAGAGTGGGCGCACGCGCAGCGGTAATACCTTCCATGCGCGCCGCAAGTGGGTGGTTCCAATAAAACACGGCGATATTAATGAGCGCAGCGACTGCCCCCACCAACACAAACCAATACAACAGTTGATCCCAATCGAGTGATTTTTTTTGCAACACCCACGCTGAACCCGCCAACCATGATGCAAGCACACACCATTGCAAGATAAAAAAGCCGGAGTCATCGCCCCATAGACTCGTCAGGCAACACCACCCTGCATAGGCAAGTGCAACACTGGTAAATGCGCCGCCATATTGCTGGAATTCCGGTTTGCGCCACGGCAAGATCAGCAACATGGGTATAAACAATGTGAGCGCGAATATCGCTTCCAATCCATCGCGCGAGGGTGCCCATAAAAATGCACTGACAAATATCCATAACCCGGCGTATGACCAAGCCGCTATTTTTGCTTCACGCCATTCGCGTTGTAAGAGTGCTATTGGCATATTATTTTTTAACCCCGAAATAGTGCGGGGCGCGACCAAAATCGCGGCGATACATCTTGATCGCACGCGCTGTGATTTTTTCCAACATAGACTTTTGTTCCTTTAACAAACTGCGCAGATCCTGTGCAAAATAGATTTGCAAAAAATACAGATAATCGCGGTGGGTAAATTGCAAATTCAACGTTGAGAATAATAGTCCGCCAACATCTTTTACCCGCCAGCGCTCCGGCACTTGCATGCGCATCTGCGCGCGGTGCAGATCAATCAAATAAATATCTGGCTCGGCATTCTGGTTCACCAGAAAATCTGTCTTCAACATAAAATGACAGAGATATAAATCGCGATGATTTATTCCCGCCGCATGAAGCTCGCGCACCATGTACGCCACTTGCGCGAGAATGCAACGTTTTGCCTTGAAGCTGACATTATGTTGCTCAAAGAAATGATCTAGCTGAATAACATCAGCTAACTCGCGGGTGACAATGAAAGATTGCTGCCTCGCAGGGTTTTTACCACGCACGCCATAGGCGAGCGGAATTAAACTCGGGATATTCAATGCACGCAATTTAGTGAGCGCATTCCATTCGTTAGTGGCACCCAATACTGGCCAGCGCAATTGCAGCAGATTTTTAATGATTTCTTTCCAGCCAACACCGCGATGCCACTTGCGGTAGTAACCTCGCCCATTTATTTCAAAGCGCATGGTTTGGCGATCAGGTAATTCCCGCGCGACCTTGCCACGCATATGCTCCATCACTGAAAACACATCCTGATCTTGCCATGCATCGACTAACTCATCGAGCAAAACCACATGTTGATTCGCTGTCGATAACACCTGATGCCGGTTGGCAATAAGATTGTTATTTGCAATGCGCTCCAAAATTTGCAATGCAACATCCACGCGCGAAAACACATCCGAAGTCTTTGCAAAAACTTCGCTGCGCTCACGCCACACAGCACTATCAACTGTCAAAACAGAAGCAACCATATTTGCGATGGCAACAGGCGTGGCACCCATCGGGATTAACTCCCCCATGGCTTGCTGAGCGACATAATGCGCATAACCGCAATGCGCAGATGCCACAATCGGGCAACCGCACAGCATCGCCTCCAGAATGACATTACCCGCAAGCTCTTTACGCGCCGGATGCAAGAGCACATCTGCGGCATGTAATAAATCGCCTACAGGACTGCGCGCACCGAGAAAAAAAACCTGATCTGCGACACCCAGACTCTGCGCCTGTTTACGATAATCATAAGGATCATCGCTACCCACAATTGCCAATGCCACCGGATAGGACGCGCACGCGCGCAACTCGGCAAATGCGGCAATACTGATATCGACACCTTTGGTTTTAAAACCGGAGCCCAAACATAAAATAATGCGAGTATCGGGTGTGAGACCTAAATCGTGCAGCAGCGCCATGCGCGCATGGCTAGGGTTTTCACAGGCGATATGCGCCGCAGAAATTCCCGGAGGGAGAAAATGAAAACGCTCCGCAGGTGTTCCGTAACAACGCACAAATTGTTTTTGCTCACTTGCGACCAATGACAAAACATGCACGCCACTTTCTGCGGCAAATACGGCTCGCTCATACGCGAGATACAAACGCGAGCGCGGAGTTAACCGATACAGTACGCCACGCTCAGCATAAGCCTTGTGCGCAAAACAGCTATCACCTGCAAAATACACATCCAAACCCGGCATTTTGTTAAAGCCGAGCAGCAGATCAAATTCATTGCGTGGAAACTGCTGCAAAAATCTATTTACAAAATGTTTTACGCCAGCGACATTAAAAAAACCGGATGACTTAATAACCACAACATCAATACCGGGAATTTTTTCGCCTTGCCAATCGCCACAAAAAACAGTGACCGTATGTCCACGAACCTGTGCTGCCTGCGCAATAGCCAACATATCGCGCTGCAAACCGCCAAACGGAAAATAGCGAAAAATAACAATCGCTAATTTCATCCGTTACTATCCATTTGCAACACAGCGGTTTGTGCAGTCAATTCATCCAACGCAGTAATCACTTGTTGTGGCATTAATTCGCGCAAGCATTTGTGATGAACCTTGGGACATTCACGCTCAAAACAGGGCGCGCATTCGATTTTGTTACTGATGATGGAGACACGCTCTGCAAGCGGCGGCGTGTGCTCCGGTGAAGTCGAACCGTAAATAACGGCCAAGGGCTTTTGCAGTGCAGCAGCGATATGCATTAAACCGGAATCATTACTGAGCACTGCGTCGGCGCAATCCATCAAATCAATCGCTTCACCCAAATTAGTGCTACCCGCCAGATTAAAACAATACTCGCGCTCATCATCCAATAACAATTGACGAATAGCATCGGTCACTTCGCGGTCTTTGGCTGAGCCCATTAACCACACCTGCCAGCCTGCGCGGATTTTTTCATCGGCCACTTCGGCAAAATAATGTTCAGGCCAACGCTTGGCCGGGCCGTATTCAGCACCGGGGCAAATTATTAACAGCGGGCGATTCAGCTGCAATGCAAATTTTGTTAACAATTGTGGGCGCTGGGATTGATCGACCGTTAACCGCGGATAAGGGAACTCATTGAGTGGTGCATTTTCTTTTGGAAAAGCCAACGCAGCATAGCGCTGTACCATTAATGGATAGCGCTTTTTATCTAACACGCGAATATCGTTTAGCAATCTATAACGCATTTCACCGCGCCAACCTGTGCGCAGAGGAATATCCGCAAAAAAAGGAATAAAAGCAGACTTAAACGAATTGGGTAATACAATCGCTTGGTCGTATTGGTTCGACATCAATGATTTGCCCAGTGCACGCCTCTCAGCGAATGCAAAACTACCGTGACCAATAGGCATCTCAATCACATGATTTACTTGCGGCATACGGATTAATAATTGCCGCGTCCAACCGGATGCCAACACATCGATTTGTGCCGAGGGATTTCGCTGTTTTAATAATTGGATCAGCGTGTGCGCCATCATCATATCGCCAATCCAAGCAGGGCCAATCACCAAAATGTTTTGGATTTTTTTCAGCTCTGTCGGGAATGCAATATCAATCATAGGCACGAATAATATTTACTGAGGGCAAAAATGATAACGGAGCCATTCGGCTCCGTTAAGGTGGCGATTATTTTGCAACTGGCGCCAACCAGTTGGTGTGCTCAGGTAACTCCCCGCGCACGGATTTGAAATACAAATCCTGCAAACGAGTGGTAATTGGCCCGCGACGGCCTTCGCCAATCTGGCGGCCGTCCAATTCGCGGATCGGCAATACTTCTGCCGCCGTACCGGTGAAAAATGCCTCATCTGCCACATAGACTTCATCGCGGGTGATGCGTTTTTCTTTGATGGTGTAACCGCAATCAGCCGCCAGATGGAAAATGGTATTGCGGGTGATGCCGTCGAGGCACGAGGTCAATTCCGGTGTGTAGATAATGCCATCGCGCACCAAAAAGAAATTCTCGCCGCTGCCTTCTGCCACATAACCTTCGTTATCCAGCAACAACGCCTCTTCACAACCACTGTCCAGCGCTTCTTGCAACGCGAGCAATGAGTTGATGTAGTGGCCATTCGCTTTCGCTTTGCACATGGAAATATTCACGTGGTGGCGAGTATAGCTGGAGGTGCGGATACGGATACCCAAATCGCGCGCTTCCGGCGACATGTATGACGGCCAGTGCCACGCAGCAACCATAATGTGCACTTTCAAATTGTCAGCGCGCAGCCCCATGCCTTCGGAACCGTAAAACGCCATCGGGCGCAAGTAGGCTTCTGCCAAACCATTTTCACGCACGACCATTTTGTGCGCTTCGTTAACAACATCTTTGGTGTAAGGCATTTTCATGCGCATGATGTGCGCAGAGCGGAACAGGCGGTCAGTGTGTTCTTGCAGACGGAAAATACTGGTACCCAAACTATCGCTTTTGTACGCGCGGACGCCTTCAAAAACGCCCATGCCGTAGTGCAGTGTGTGAGTCAACACGTGAACCTTGGCATCGCGCCAGGGAATGAGTTCACCATCAAGCCAAATAACGCCGTCGCGGTCGGCAAAAGACATAGCAACTCCAAATTCTTTATCAAAAAGTCTGTGTCATCAGGGGTGACCGATCACGCGATCCCAAATCGCCGTGACCTGTGCACGCTCTTCAGTGAAATGATTGTCACCTTCCAGCACCGCCTCCTGTCGCTGTAGCGCGAGGCGATGGCCAGTGGATCGGTATGCTTTGTAAGCCGCGATCAGGTGGGCCACGGATTCGGCATCGAGTAAGCCTGCCTCTTCCAGTGATCCGAGTATGCGAATGTTGTCCGTGTACCGGATGACCTCGGGCGCTTGTGCAGCCCAAGCCAAGGCCGCGTATTGAACCATAAATTCAATATCCACGATACCACCGGCATCCTGTTTCAAATTAAATAAAGCCGGTGTTTTGGCGGCATTTTGCGGCTGGTTTTTGGCTTTGGACTCACTGCCCAACTGCTCGCGCATTTTGCGCCGCATATCGCTCACATCTGTGCGCAGCTTTTCCAGATCCCGCGGGCGACTCAATATGCGCTGGCGCACCTGATCAAACTGCTCGCCGAGCTGCTCATCACCCGCCACTACCCGTGCGCGTACCAGCGCCTGGTGCTCCCAGGTCCAGGCCTCGTTGGCCTGATACTTTTCAAATGCCACCAGCGACGACACCAACAAACCCGAGTTACCGGAGGGGCGCAAGCGCATGTCCACCTCGTACAATTTGCCCGAGGGTGTGTAGGTATTGAGGATGTGGATAATCCGCTGCCCGAGACGGGTGTAAAACGTCAGGTTATCGATGGCGCGCTCGCCGTCAGTACTGAGGTTGGCATCGGTATTGTGGATAAACACCAAGTCCAGATCCGAGCCATGCCCCAGCTCGATCCCGCCCAATTTTCCATAGCCGACAATCACAAATTCCGGCGCAAGATCAACACTACCATCGGCGCGCCGCGGGCGACCGTGGCGCTCGACCAAATGCTCCCAGCTGAGCTGCAGCACATGCTCCAGCACCACTTCGGCGATATAGGTCAGGTAATCGCTCACCTTCATCAGCGGCAGGGCACCAGTCACTTCGCTGGCGGCGACACGTAAGGCATGAGCAGAGCGGAAATAGCGCAGCGCCTCCATGTGCCCCTCAAGGTCATCCCAAGTCAGGCGCAACACATCGCGGCGCAATTCGTCGCGCAGACGGGATTTGTCCGGTGGGGTGTAGAGGCTTTCCGGTGTCAGCAACTCATCCAGCAAGGCTGGATATTGGGTGATTTGGTCGGCGATTAACGGGCTGGCGGCACAGAGTCGAACCAACTGGTGAAGCGCCGTGGGGTTCTCTACCAAGAGCACCAGATAAGCCGTACGGCGCGCGACTGCCTCAATGAAAGGTACAATTCTGGCAAAGGTTTCCGCGATAGTTAGTGGTAACTTACCTGCACCCGCCTCCTGAAATAACATATGCAGTAAACGCGGCACAAACGCATCCAGCCGGGTGCGGCCGCTGGCTTGCATCGACAACACCGAGCGACTGTTGCGTAGATCGGCCAGGTTTTTTACCAGCGCCGGCGCTGTATCCACATCGCGCGCCTCCAGCACATGGATGGCATCCTCGCCCTGCAAACTGCCTTCCCATAAACTCAAGCAGAAGGTCAGGGATTGCTGGTCGATAGACTCTTCTTCATCGGGCGCGGCAATCACGGCTTTGAATTCGGCATTCACTCGCTTGCGATAATCGCTCAGCACAGTGAAAAAATTCTCCCAACTGTCAAACCCCATTACCCACGCCAAGCGCTGTTGGCCGAGCGGATCAACCGGCAGCGCTTGCGTCTGTTTGTCCTGATAGCCCTGAATCGCGTGTTCGGTATTTCGCAAAAAAATGTAGGCTTCGAGCAAGGCTGCGCCGGTTCCGGGCGGCAAGTAGTTTTCCTGCTCCAAAATCGGCAGTAGCACCGGCACCTTGCGCTTGCGCAGGTTGGCATCGCGCCCGCCGCGGATCAGCTGGAAGACCTGCACCACAAATTCCACCTCGCGGATGCCGCCCTCACCCAGTTTCACATCCAGGTTCATCCCCTTGCGCTGTACTTGCCGCGCGATCAGGCCTTTCATCTCGCGCAGGGATTCAATTGCACTGAAATCGATGTACTGGCGATAGGTGAACGGCTGCAGCATCTCGCGCAAGGTTTTGCGCGCAGCCTTTTGATTCTCGCCGCCGGCCATCGCCACCGTGCGCGCTTTGATCATCGCGTAGCGCTCCCATTCGCGGCCTTGCGTCTGGTAATAATCTTCCATGCCCGCAAAACTCATGGCGAGTGAGCCGCTTTCGCCGTGCGGGCGCAAACGCATATCGGTGCGGAATACAAAGCCATCGGCAGTGATCGCATCCAGACTTTTGATCAGCCGCTGGCCGAGTTTGACGAAGAATTCCTGATTACTCACCGCACGCGATGCATGGTTGGTTTCACCACCTTCAGGGAAAGTAAAAATCAGGTCGATATCGGACGAAATATTCAATTCCCCCGCGCCCAATTTCCCCATCCCCAGCACCATAAACGGCTGCGCCAAACCGGATTCGCGCCCGATCGGTGTGCCGTAGATTTTTTCCAGCGCGCGGTAGTGATATTCAGCGGCCAACTGGATGGATGTATCCGCAAAGCGCGATAGCTCTGCCGTCACCTCACTCATCCCCGCAAGGCGATTCAGGTCGCGCCAGATCACCCGGATCATCGCTTTATTGCGCTCGCGGCGCAGACGGGCATCCACATCCGCATCGTTGATTCCGGCATTGATTACCGATGCAAACTGCTCAAGGTCGGCATCGGTCTGCGCGCGGAACAAGGCACCTGACTCAATTAAATCCAGTAACAGGGCCGGTTTTTGGGCGGCGGTTTTGGCGATAAATTCACTCGCCACAAAAGCGCGGGTTAGCTGCGCAAAAAATACGCCTTCGCTCACCGATTCCGGCAAGAGCGTCTGTGGCTGGGGTAAATCCTGATTCTGGATCGCGCTGGTAAATTGCTCCCAAAAACGCTGGGCTGCAGGCTGTAGCTCGGCGGGTACGCCGGTGAAATTCAGCATAAATAACTCGTCGTGGTTTTTATTCGTGAAGAAATACTAGCAGCCGATTAACCTTCGGTGCCATTTGCAGCATGGGTTTCATCCTCGGGCAGGTTAATCCGCCCCAGATTTTGCTCAATCCAGTCCACCAGGCTGCGCACTTGTTCGGCCACTTCTGTTCCCAGTGGCGTGAGGCTGTATTCCACATGAGGCGGCACCACCGGCAAGGAACGGCGATCGACAAAACCATCACCCTCCAGCACCTGCAGCGTCTGCGCCAGCATCCGTTCGCTGACACCATTGATCTTACGGCGCAATTCGCTGAAGCGATGGGTGCCCGCCAGCAAGGCGACCAGTACCAATACTCCCCAGCGGCTGGTGATGTGGTTGAGGATCAGGCGCGAAGGGCACTTGTCGGCAAATACATTGCCCGCCGCCAGCGCCTCGGTGATGGAAGCATACCTCGGTGCAGACCCTGCCCCTGCCTCTACACCTGCCCTTGCCCCCGAATCAATAACATCTACATCAGTCGTCGATTGAATTTTTTTCATACTTACCTTTTTGTACGTACTTACTAAAAGTTAGCTTGATTGTTATTCTGCCCCTGAACTTGCGCGCAGGCAACCTTTTCAGGTGTCAATAGCCACTGACTCATCCAGATATCGAGGTTTTTATGATTGCTATTACCGGAGCCACCGGCCAGCTTGGCCAGTTAGTTATAGAACAATTGCTACAGAAACTCCCCGCCAACCAGATTATTGCTCTGGTGCGCAACCCCGCCAAAGCGAGTGAACTGCAAGCGCGCGGGCTGCAGGTACGCACCGCAGACTACGATCAACCCGACACACTGGAAACTGCACTGCAAGGTGTGGATAAGCTCTTGCTGATCAGCAGCAGTGAAGTGGGAAAACGCCTGGAGCAACATCGCAATGTGGTGAGTGCTGCAAAAAAAGCCGGCGTAAAACTGCTCGCGTACACCAGCATCCTCAATGCAGAAAATTCCATCATGGATCTCGCGCATGAACACAAAGAAACCGAGCAGTTGATCAAAGCCTCCGGCATTCCTTTTGTGTTCTTACGCAATGGTTGGTACACCGAAAATTACACGGCGGGCATTCCCACGGCACTGCAATTTAATTTACTGCTCGGCAGCGCAGGCGATGGAAAACTTTCACTCGCCGCACGCGCCGATTACGCTGCGGCAGCTGCAGAAGTGTTGGTGCGCGACAACCAGGCCGGGAAAGTGTATGAACTTGCCGGTGATGAGGCTTATACACTGGCAGAATTCGCAGCGGAATTATCACAGCAAACAGGCAAGCACATTCCCTACAATAATTTACCGGAAGCGGAATACCGGACAATCCTACAAAATGCCGGCTTGCCCGAATGGCTTGCAGAATTACTGGCCTCCTCCGATGCCAGCGCTGCGCAAGGTACATTGTTTGATAACTCACACCAGCTCAGCCAATTGATTGGCCGCGCCACCACACCGCTGGCAGAATCCATTAAAGCCGCACTCACAGGAGCCGCTCATGCTGCGCATTGATTTTATTTCCGATATTAACTGCCCCTGGTGCGCACTGGGGCTGGCCGCATTGGACGCGGCCATTCAACAACTGGGCGCTGAAACTCCTGTGGAAATTCATTGCCAACCGTTTGAATTAAATCCGCAACTCCCTGCAGGCGGGGTAAAACTGAAAGATTATTTGCAGCAGAAATATGGCATGGGCGATGCGCAAATCCGCAGCGTCCACGACACCATCGCCGCACGCGGAAGCGAATTGCAATTCACCTTTGCCGAGCGTGAATTTTTATGGAACAGTTTTGATTGTCATCGCCTTTTATATTGGGCAGAACAAGAGTATTCCGCCGAAAAACAAGTGCAATTAAAACGTGCGCTTATGCAAGCCTATCAAGGTGAAGGGCGCAATATCAGCCAGACAGAAATCCTGGTAGATGTCGTTGGGCAAGCCGGTCTGGATAAGCACAGGGCAGAAACCGTTCTGGCGAGCAACGAATTCACTCAGGAGGTACGCACCCTGCAACAAACATGGATCAACGCAGGTATCAGCGCAGTCCCGAGCCTGGTGATTAATCGCCAGCATTTATTGCAGGGCGCGCAATCGCCTGATGTCTACGCTCAGGCATTGCGCGATATTGCCCAACAACAAAATCCATCGCAATAAACCAAACTGTGTCACAGCTTTGCCGTTGCCTGTGTCTCAACGTGGAATAGATTAGAAACCTATTAAGTTTTTGTTCATCAACTTCTTGCTTACATGAAATCGTGTATGGCAAACAGCGCAAGCTGCAGGAGAAAAATATGAACAAATCCATGTTTATGGGCATAGTGTTGGGTGCAGGTATTGCCACCGCGGGTGGTGCAATTGGCGGATACCAATTATTGAAAGACCCTGATCACGCCGATGTCATCAGCAGCACACCGATTATCAAGCAGACTAAAATTCCGCATCAGGAATGCCACGACGAAACCGTGGTTAAACAAAAACCGGTGAAAGACCAAAACCGTATCGCAGGAAAAGTAATTGGTGCAGTGGTTGGTGGCGCACTGGGAAATCAGGTTGGCGGAGGTAGCGGCAAAAAAGTCGCCACGGTTGCAGGTGCCGTTGCCGGTGGTTATGCAGGTGATAAAGTACAAAAAAATATGCAAGAGGGAGATACTTACACAGTGGTAGAACAACGCTGTAAAACCACTTACGAAACACGCGAAGATATTACCGGTTACGATGTTGTGTATCGTTTGGATGGCAAAGAATCGTCAATCAAAATGGATTATGACCCAGGCAATAAAATCCCATTGGAAAACGGAAAATTGGTTACCACCCAGTCACAACATTAAACATTACCCAAACAATTCCCGAATTAATCAGAGAATAAAAAATGGCGCACATGCGCCATTTTTTATCATTCAACATATGAACACAGGTATTGCATTATAAAAAAATCATTAATGTAGCCATATTCATTTTTTCACCGTCATCATAGACAAGCTCAATTTCTTGCTTATCTTTTCGGTAAGATTTTTCATTAATTTTGGAAAATCCGTCGCGCTCTAGATAATCAACAATTTCGCTTTTTTTCGCCAAGCACTTCAACTGAACTATCAATGGCTTTGCGCCATCTGCCGCACTATAAATAAAGCCAGGAGTGTCACTGCAAAACCCCGAGAGGCTGCCAATTTCTTTAGGCGTTAAAATCCAATAATCAACGCTGAATTTTTGATATTCCCTGTGCTCTGAAAATGAAACTACCACAAAATACCCAAACCCTACTAACAACACTATAACCATAGAGAACATGAATTTGAATTTCATTCTACTTAGCCTCGCGGTAATAAATACCTTCTTTAGCAGGCTTTATCGTTGTCAAAGCATAAGGTAACTCAGCAGACATTGGCCCGCCAACAGCTGGAGAAATCGGATATACATAAGGCACTGTTGTGTAATTTTTCATATCACCAACAGCACCATATTTATCCCATATTTCCAATGCGATTCTCTTATTAACTGGCTCACAAAGTTGGATGTGTTGTCCGCTCGGCTCAACAGCACGATAAAAACCAATTAAATTGGAGACAAGATCTTCGGCACTATATCCACTGTTAGTTAACTTTTTGAATGGCCAATCTGACTGCAATGTTTCAAATGAGTGCGAAACATCCATAAAAATAGAGAGCGCTCTCAGGATTAGCATGCCCCAAATCAATCCACCCACACTTTTTAGTATAGATTAATCCATATTTACGACCAGAAGCTTGAGCACCATCAATAATATCCATTCTTGACGTCATAGTATTGTCCCTAGAAGTTTCCAACTGAAGCTCATTATAAAATTCTGAATTTCGCAATTAAATAACTGTTCACGTGAAACTCTGAGAGTTATTTCACGCTATTGAATAACATCTATGCAAAACAAGAAATCACAGCGTCCTCCTGAGAAGATCAGGAAAAACATAACTGCCCCGGCTTACTCTTCTTCGTTTTTTGTTTTTCTCGTCGCGCGCGGATGGGCTTGGTCATAAACCCTGGCAAGGTGTTGAAAATCGAGGTGGGTATAAATTTGGGTGGTAGAAATATTGGAGTGGCCGAGCAGCTCTTGCACCAGACGTAAATCGCCGCTGGATTCCAGCATATGGCTTGCAAATGAGTGGCGTAACATATGTGGATGAACGGGATTATCCATACCTTGCTGGATGCTCAATTGCTGCATCCGCATTTGCACTGCGCGATGGCTAATGCGCCCGCCGCGCTGGGTGGTAAATAATGCTTGCTCGTTATCTTGCGTATATTGTTTGCGCTCGACCAACCAGTCTTTGAGTGCGCTTATCGCATAGGAACCGATCGGTAATATGCGTGTTTTTTTACCTTTACCGGTGACAGTCAGCATTGAGTCACTCCAATCGATATCCACCAGATTGAGACTCACCACTTCTGCCAAACGCAAACCCGATGAATAAATTAATTCCACCAACGCGCGGTCGCGCTTATTAATAAATTCATCACCTTCGATTTGCACAAACTGCGCAGCTTGATCCGCGTCCAGCGTCTTGGGCAACATCTTGGGCGCTTTGGGTGCGCTTATGCCATCGGCAATATTATTTTTCATCCACCCGTGTTTTACGCAAAACTGAAAAAAACTGCGCAGTGATGACAACCAGCGCTGCAAACTTTTACCGCCCAAGCCTTCGCGATGTAAATGCGCCACTGCCATACGCACATGATTCACGCCCAAATCAGGCAGCGCTATGAGGGATTTTTGCATGCAAAATTGCTGGAACTTTTCCAGATCGCGCGCGTAATTACTTTGTGTATGAGAGGAAAATTGTTTCTCGCTGCGCATATAAGCATAAAACGCAGCGAGCTGTTCGGTGAAGGGTAAGGATATGGCGGGTGGAGAAATGTCGTTCATAAATCTCCGGTGAACAATGTTAGCGTGGCAGATATTTTGGTAATAACCGATTGAGCACTTCCGCAATATAACTCAAAAACAGCGTTCCCATACTGGAGCGATAGTATTGCGGGTCGCGGTTACCGATGGTGAGCAAACCAAACACACTGCCATGCACCAGCGGAACCGTGGCAATAGAGCCAATTTCTGGCGCATGCTCACCAAAAATAAATTCCATTTCTTTGGAACCCAGCGTACCACACATAGCGCGGCTATTTTTGAGCAACGGACCAACAGACTCCCGCGCTTCGGCAATATTCACCACACGCGCCTCACTTGCAGGGATTTTGTCGGGATTACCAAACAAAATCACACTGGTGAAATGAATACTGAAATCTTTATCGAAGCTGTACAGCAAGGCATCGATAATATCGCCCATATCCTGGCCTTCGAGCAGGCTCAGTACCAAGCGCTTACTTTTATCGAATAATTTATCGTTGTCACGCGCGTTATCCAGCAATTTGCTCAAGCGATTGCGCATATCGATATTGCGCTCGCGTAGTATCGCCACTTGCCTTTCCACCAATGAAACTGCAGAGCCTGATTCATGGGGCAGAGTCAATTCTGCCAACAGATCTGCATGCTGCTCAAAAAAATCCGGATGCTCGCGTAAATAAGCCTCGATTTGTTCCGGCTCCAATGGATCAGCAAGTGTGGCGATATGTTCGGTCATAGAAGTCGCTTTCAGAATAATTAGATTTTTATTTGTCCATGAAACACGGTAACGGCTGGGCCCGTCATGATGACGGATTGCCCTTCGCCCGGCCAATAAATTTGCAAACTGCCGCCGGGCAAATTCACTTTGACGTTTTCATCCAGCAAGCCGCGCAACCGGCCAGACACCACCGCGCCGCACGCACCTGTGCCGCACGCGAGCGTCTCGCCCACACCGCGCTCATACACGCGCAAATTAATTTCGTTGCGCGACACAATCTGCATAAAGCCCGCGTTCACACGCGCCGGAAAACGTGCGTGGCTTTCGATCAGCGGCCCGAGCTCGGCAACCGGTGCAGTCTTCACATTATCGACTACCAATACGCCGTGTGGGTTGCCCATGGATACCGCCGAAATATCGTAGGTTTTACCTGCAACTTCAAACGGATAGGTCACTGCTTGGGCATCGGCGATAAAAGGAACCTGCGCAGGTTGCAAGCGCGGCGCGCCCATATCGACACTCACCTGCTCATCCTGCTGCACGCGCAGCTCGATCAAACCACCCGCGGTTTGCACCTTGATTACATTTTTACCGGTGAGTTTGCGCTCGCGCACAAACACCGCAAAACAGCGCGCGCCGTTGCCACAGTTTTCAACTTCGCTGCCATCGCAGTTAAAAATGCGGTAGCGAAAATCCACATCGGGCGTATCCGGTGTTTCAACCAATAAAATTTGGTCACAACCCACACCAAAATTGCGATCGGCAATGTAGCGGATTTTTTCCGGTGTTAAACGCACACTTTGGCTAACGCCATCGATCACTACGAAGTCGTTGCCGAGGCCGTGCATTTTGCTAAAACGTAAACGCATGATTCTTTCCGTTTGAGTGATTGATTATCCCGCAGCCCGCATGACATTAACGGGACACGGGAATCTCACAGTTATTCCGGCAAAAGCGCTTCGCCGCGAATCATATCTTCAAAAGTTTCGCGCGCGCGCGCCAGATGCATCTGATCGCCATCAACCACCACTTCAGCGGCGCGGCCACGGGTGTTGTAGTTGGAGCTCATGCTAAAACCATAGGCACCGGCGGACATCACCGCCAACAAATCGCCCGGTTCAATCGCGAGTTCACGGTCTTTACCGAGAAAATCGCCAGTCTCGCAAATCGGACCAACAAGATCCCATTTTTTTACCTCGCCCGCGCGTGGTTTCACGGCTTTTATATCCTGCCAGGCTTGATAGAGCGATGGACGAATGTTGTCGTTCATCGCCGCATCGATCACTGCAAAATTTTTATGCTCGGTTGGCTTCAGGAACATCACTTGCGTGAGCAGCACACCCGAGTTTGCCGAAATCGAACGGCCTGGCTCAAACATTAACGCTAATTTACGATCACCTAATTTGGCTTTAATAGCAGCCATGTAATCGGCAACGGGCGGCGGTGTTTCATTGCGATAGGTCACGCCCAATCCGCCACCCAAATCCAAGTGAGAAATTTCAATACCCTTGCTCGCCAATTCATCGACCAACAATAACAGGCGATCCAGCGCATCCAAAAAAGGCGTGAGCTGGGTTAGCTGTGAACCTATGTGGCAATCCAGACCTTTGATGGCAAGACTGGGCAATTGCGCCGCGCGCGCATAAACCGCTGGTGCGCGTTCAATCGCGATACCGAATTTATTTTCTTTCAAGCCAGTAGAAATGTACGGATGCGTATTGGCATCCACATCCGGATTCACACGCAAGGAAATATGTGCAACCTTGCCTTTTTGAGCAGCAACTTCTGCCAGTAATTCCAATTCTGCTTCCGACTCAACATTGAAACAAAAAATACCGACATCGAGCGCGCGCGCCATTTCGTCCGCGCTTTTTCCCACACCGGAAAACACAATGCGCGAGGGCTGGCCACCGGCGAGCAATACACGCTCCAATTCACCGCCAGAGACGATATCGAAACCTGCACCTAGTTTGGCGAGCATATTAAGGATCGCCAAATTGGAGTTCGCTTTTATCGCATAGCAAATCATGCCGGGATGCGAACCCAATGCTTGCGCGTAAGATAAATATTGCTGCGTAAATGCTGCGCGGCTGTACACATAGCAGGGCGTACCAAAACGCGCTGCAACCGCAGCGAGTGGAGTATCTTCAACGTAGAGTTCGCCATTGCGTTCGGTGAAATGTTGCATAAAAAATCTCGATCAAAAAACCAGAAAAGAAATCAGGCTGGATCAGCAGATGAGGAAGACTCATCCTGCCGGGGTTGGGTTGGTTCGGGTGTATCGGGTTGGGATACCTCTGGCTGCGGCTTTGCAGGCTGCGGCAAATACAGTGGCCCTTTTTGGCCACAGCCACCAAGGCCGATACAGAACAATAAACAGGCAGCAGTAATTTTCATAACCAGGCATCCGGCATTACCCCGCATTACATCAGGGCAGTATTAAAGACGAGGCAGTATAACCTCGCGCAATAGCCAGCGTCACCCCACACACCGGGAGGGCGATCAGGCAACAGGTTGCAGGCGAATAGGCAGCAAGAAAACAGGCTGCAGAAACCAGATTGAAGGAAGTAGCAGAACAGGGAACAAACCAGCAGGGTCAGGCAAGTGCCGCGCGCAACTCATCAGCGGAAACCAGCTTGCCATCTGTTGTCAGCGACAACGCCTGGATCAGCACTTTTAATTGCTCGACATTGATCAACTCGTGATGGGACTCCAGCAACTGCCAGGCATCTTCAGTGAGATCAAATTCAGACGAGAGCGCAAATTCGCGGATGTAAAACTGCGCCAGATCGCGCACATCGTCGCGCCGATCAAGCAACGTGGGCAGCAATAACTCTTGCGTATGCTGCGCAAGCCACTGCACCTGAAACGACTCAAGCACAACATTCTGGCGGCTCAGACTCATAATCAAACGTAGGCTATAACTATCATCAAAGCGGGTGGTTGCCGCGTGTTTCCAGAAATTACACAGCGCTTGGAATTCACTGCGCGACAACACATCGATATTGCGCAGGAACAAGGTGCCTCCTTTGGCGTAGGTATGCAGCGATTGCAAAATCCCTGCAGCACCGCCCTGCTCCCATTCGCGGCAATCCGATTCGATAAACGGAGCCGTATCTGCACGGGATAAACAGTGCAGCGAACGCGCGGCAATCACTTTACCGCTGCCTTTGTCAGCGCGGATCAGCACCGGTTGACTCCCTTTGGCCAATTGATCGATCCGTTGATCTAACTGGCGCAATGCTTTGCTATTACCCACCCAATAACTTTGGTCACCATAAATATGGATGGCGCGATAGCGGGTTTGGTAGCGACCAATGGTGCGGATAATTTCGTCCGCAACCAGCGTCAATTCTTTCACCAATTGCTCGCGACTCAGGCGGGCATCGGATGCAATTTGCGCGACCAGATACCCCAACCGCTGCGGTTGCCCTTGGGGCTGTTTGAAGTTGAGCGGCAAACTGATTGCACTTTCAGCATCAAAATATTCAAATGGCGATGCATTCGCCTCCTGGGTGGAAATAATAAAATCTTCAACACGGCCAGCAGCGGCAATTTGTAAATCGCGCTCATCATTGACTAATAATAAATGGCGATACCCTTGATGAGTAACGCAGCGCAGGGTGATCGCAACATTAACAAGCCCCAAGCGCTCTACCGCCGCGCGCAGAATAATTTTATTCAGGCTGATGAAGCTTTTATTGACCGGAACCCACTTGGCAGTCGCCGATTGGTTGAACTTGTGGATCGCCCGGGAGACAGGCTTGTAATTTATTGCAGCTTGAAATAAGGCAAATATAGCGGCCATCTCGTTTTATCTCTCAAGAGCTGTGCGGTCTACAATCAATTCATCGCAACAATAAGCAGAACAATAATCGAAACAATAAATAGGACAATAAATTGGGAAAATGCCGGCATCTTGTGGCAATCTATAGCCCAAATAAGGATCTGCCAATTACAGGCAATTACACGACATTACAGGCGCAGGGTGAAATCACTTAAAGGAGCGACTGAAACCGGCACCCACGACCTTTAACTGCAGACTTTTTACGCGGAAAAACTATGGCTTATTTGCTGGATGTAGCTGCGAAGACGCACTTTCCTCTCGCACCCCACCACACCTTTGGCAGACTCGCCAACAGTGTGGAGACGCATATCGATAAACCCTATGTGTCCAAGCTGCATGCCGCTATTGAGTGGAACGGTCGCCAATGGCGGATTAAAAACCTCGGTCTTAATGGCACCTGGATCAATGGGATCAGCCTCAGCCAGGGCGACAGCCGCGATCTGAACATCCACGATGAAATCCATTTTGCCGAGCAGACCGACCCCGGGTTTATCGTCGCCGACCTTAGCCCGCCGACCGATATGCTCTGGCCACTCGACCAGCCGGTAGACCAACTGCGCCCCATCACCCTGTCGCGCTACCATTTGCTGCCCGATGCCAACGAGCCGGAGCTCGCGGTGTTTTACAACGAGCAAACCCAACAATGGCACTGCGAAGCCCTGCACCAACAAAATGAACATGAGCAGCCAGAATTAAACGACGGCGATCTGGTGCAATTCGGCCACAGCCACTGGCAATTTGTGCGCGCGCAAATTTACGGCCCAACCGAAGCCAAAGCATCGCGCCATCTGAATGATTACGAATTTATTTTTAATATGAGCATGGATGAAGAAACTACCCAGCTCGAATTGCATCACCAACAAACATTGGATTTGGCAGTGCGCACCCATCACTACCTGTTATTGCAGCTCGCCCGCCACCGCGCCGAAGATGCCGAGCGCGGACTGGACAGCAAGAGCCAGGGTTGGATCTATGCCGACCAACTCGCCGCCGAATTGGGAGTTGATGGCACGCACCTGAATATTCAGATTTTCCGCGCACGCAAACAATTGGCCGACAGCCTGCCCGACACCGCAGGGCAACAATGTTTGCTGGAAAGGCGCGGAGGCAAAATTCGCTTTGGCTGCGAAAAATTCAAAATCTATAAAGGCGACCAGCTTACGCTTGCCTCGCCCTATAAACATTGTTGATCGCTGAATGAATAGCTCTAACCCGCCACCCTCGCACACCAGCACAACCGAGCCACTGCGCATCGGCCACTATGAGCTGCGCAATTGCATTGGGCGCGGCGGTATGGGTTTGGTGTATCGCGCGCGCGACACCAAGCTGGAGCGCGAGGTCGCGGTGAAATGTTTACGCACCGAATTATTTGAGGCGCACTACGTTGAGCGATTCAAACGCGAGGCCTTGCTGCTTGCCAAATTAAATCACCCGAACATCGTGCAGATTTACGATTACATTGAAGCGCACGACCAACTGGCGCTGGTGATGGAATTGGTGGACGGGCAAAACCTGCAAACTTATTTGCGCGAGCACATCGCGCCGATTGCACAGCGTTTGCAGTGGCTAGCACAAATTGCCGAAGGGCTCGCAGCGGCGCACGACACCGGCATCATCCACCGCGATTTAAAAACCGAAAACATCCTCATCAATAAACGCGGCCAGGCAAAAATCACTGACCTTGGCATCGCAAAATCGCAAGACTTTAAAGGCACCCTGACCGATCACATTGCAGGCAGTTATTGCTCTATGTCGCCCGAGCAGGCGATGGGCGAAGCCATCACCTTCAAGAGCGATTTATTTTCACTGGGTATTCTGGCCTACCAATTATTGTGCGGCGCGCATCCATTTGGCGATACCAACAACAAACTGCAAACCATGCAGCGGATTATTTCCCACCCGCCCACCGCGCCACATAAATACAACCCTGATTTACCGGCAGAATTGATTGAGTTGCTCGGCCAATTACTCAGCAAAGACCCGGACAAGCGCCCGGACAATACCCATTGGGTTGCCGCGCAATTTGAAAAACTAAAAACCTTGCGCTGGCAAGAAACCGCGCTGGGCGATGAAACCCAGGCGCTGATCGCGCCATCGGCAAACACCCGCTCATCGCACACACAAGATCACCCGACATTTGAAACGCGATTTGCTGCATCACCGACGATTCCGAAAGTATCGGCATGGCAAAAAATTAAACAATTCATCGCCGCCAATATTATTACGGTGAGTTCAGCCGCTATCAGCATGTTGATTGTTGCGGGTGTGATGGCGTGGCAACTACAACCGAAGCCGCCAAAGTATGTAGCTGTCATTCCACCAAAGATGATTGCAGAGGGAATGCAGGAGTCACAGCAAGAGCTTGTGAAAGAGGCTGTTTATGATGCGATTCAACAAAGCATTATTCAATTGGACGGGTACTATTTAATCCCTAGAGAAGAAGTGGTGGACGTAAATGGGGATAATGAAACGGTTCGCAATGCAACCGCAGCAGATGAATTAATTACCACTGAGCTTCAGTGTAAAATTGAGACATGTACAATCAGGCTATCACGGCTCACACCTGAAAATAGCATCCCTAATAGCCGCTTAAAGGCGCATGACACCAAGACCATTGACATCCTCACCGAGAACTACTTATCAATAGCAGGGATAGTACAATCTAATGTGGGCGGGATGTATAAAAGCAGTCTTTCAAGTTCCTTTGAACAACTGAATCAAGGGGAGTATGAGAAATTACTATCGGTTAACGTTTCATACTATGAGAAAGGTGCGAGCGAAGCCCTGTTTAATAGCATCGAAACGCTGAGCAAAAACACACAAAAACTTTCAACAACGCAGTCCCTATTCAGCGAAATAGGTCTTGACTTGTACCATGAGACGCAATCATCAGACATTTTAAGTAAAATTGAATTGCTACTTGATAAAGGCAACACAAAAAACGATCACATAATTTTTTTATACAACACCTTTTATTTGCAAACTGCGCAAAGAAACTTTCTGGAAGCACAAGAAACAATTTCAAAAATAAAAGCCATTGATGCCAATCAATCATCAATAAATGCACTAACAGCATACCTAATGAATGCTCAAAATAAATTTGATGCCGCCATCACACTCTACAAAAAAGCAGTCAGTTCAAAAAATAGTGTGAAGAATTTAATTGGACTATCAAATTCCTATCGTTACGCTGGCAACATGCTGAACGCCAAAGAAACTCTGAAACAAGCAATGCTCATGGCGCCTAAGAACTATAAAGTTCATAGCCTGTACGGATTAATAGAGTTACTTGAAGGGAACATTGAAAGTGCAAAAAAAGCGTTTGAAGTAGCCGTTAATGAAAATCCGAATGACATTTATAACCGTGGAAATCTTGGCCTATGTTATTTACTGTCACAAAATTTTGACAAAGCGATTGAAGAGTTTTCTCAAGCTGAAAAACTTGACCCTCAAAATACGGCTCACAAATTAAATAAAGCGGACGCCTATAATCTGAAAGGTGAGATTGCCGAATCACAGGTGATTTATAGCAGCATAATATCTACATTAGAAAAAAATGCATATTTAAGCGAGCACCATCTAAGGCTCGCACAGGCATATGCCCATATAGGGCAAATCGAAAAAGCATTGCTCTCTCTCAGAGAATTGGAAAAATTAGATCCACAGAATATAGAAACCGCTTATACCGCAGCTCTAGTTCACACGCTCGCCAATAATGATTCATCGGCAATTTTGAATATCTCAATTTCATTAAAAAATGGAATGCACCCTGCTTGGTTCAGCTTTTCTTGGTTCGATTCTCTTTGCAAAAAAGAAAGCTTCATTCACCTGATAAACAGCACAGGGGCATCAAATAGATGCCCCGAATCTTTACGTTAAGGTCTCTTGGGGTAAATTGTTGGATCTTGCGACTGATATATAGATACAGCGCCAGTCACTGCATCTGTAAACGACGCTACAAACTGGAACGGGATCATTTCCTCTGAGTTTTCCAGTACTTGCACGTAAATCAGCAGAGTAAACCCGTTATCAATGACCTCTACAACAATGTCGTTGTCTGGATCACAATCACCATCGGCGGTAGCAACGCCATCTAATGCAAAACGCCAGGTTCCATTAGTGGCCGGATTTTGCTGCATGCTGACCACTAAAATTGCACGTTCGAAGGTGCGCTCCAGCGCAGATGGATTTAACTGAAAGCGTACAGTTAAACCTGTAATGTCTGTTGTGCTGCCGGGCTCTGAAAAAATCCAATCCCCTGCCCCAGTCGCGGTTGGGAATGCAGGTACCAAGTTAAAATTCTGGATAACCTGACCGCCTCTTGGGACATTAATTTCAACACTGTAATCGCTTTCGGTTTTTTTCTTACCTTTTTTCACTGGCGTTTTTGCTGCCTTCGCGACTGTCGCAACAACTTTTTTCGCAGTCTTTTTCTCTGCTGCTTTCTTTTCTGTTTTTTTCTTTTCTGCTGCCATATTGAATATTCCTGTTAATTAAGTGTGTGAATTCCCTAAATGATCATCACATCAAAAATAACGGCTTTTTGATTGTGTGCCGCCTTCTTCCCAGAAAGCAGCCGTAAATAGGACGATCACAAATATCGCAAGGCAAGCATAGATCATAAAATGCACATGCGCAGGCAACTGCCATATGAGTTGCCAACACGCATCACGAGCACATTAATACTGATAGCTCACCGACAAACCAATCGTGCGTGGGCGGGTGATGTATTCAAACTGGCCTTGCTCGCCAAAAAAATCATCTGCACGGCCACTCGTGATGGCGCGCGTATTGTCGATATTATTCACGAAGGCACCCAATCGCCAATTACCCCGTGTTACACCAACGCGTGCACTGGCGATACTGTAGGAGTCCAGCTTTTGATAGTTGGAAAACTCAGGATTAAGCGCTGTAGCAACATCACCAATGCGGTTCACGCCAATACTGGCATCCCACAATGTGCCATTGAATTCCTGATTGAAATCCAGCGAGAGACTCCACTGCGTGCGCGGTGAGCCGGGCAATTGGTTGCCGTTATACACGCCTATCTCCGCAACCGATTCGGTAATTTCTGCATCGGTATAGGCATAGCCCGCGTGCAGGGCAAAGGCATCGCTCAATTGTGCCGATACATCAAATTCAATGCCCTTGGTGCGCGCTTTACCGGCGTTATCCCACGCCGTGCGGCCATCGACTGTTTCCAACTGAACTTGCAAATCATCCCACTCGATATTGAACAGTGCTGCATTTAATTCCAGGCGCTGCGCCAACCATAGGGAGTGGAAACCGAGTTCGTAATTGGTAGCAACATCCGGGCGATAGAAGCGATTGTTGAGTACCTCTGCTGGAGCCGTATTGGCACCGCCGCGGCGATACCCTTCTGCAGCGAGAAAATAGATTTTTTTATCGTCGCTGAATTTATAGCTGGTACTGAATTTTCCGAGCGTGTCTTTGCTAACGTCATCGCCATTGCTGCAATCCTCAATGGGACCAGGAAAATAGCTGATGCATACATCAAGATCATCGTCATACCGGAAATGGCGCGCACCGACAGTTGCCTCCCATTTTTCGGTGAGATCGTAAGTGACTTCAGCGTAGGTAGAGTACTCATCCAGCGTTTCGGTTTGGGTGGCGAGATATTCCAGATCACCGGGTAAATCCATTTCAAAAAACTCGCCCAGACCGGGGGTGTAATCACCCATGTAGGCATCCAGATCATCGCGGCTATAAAACGCACCGACCAACCAGCGCAAACGTTGGTTATCAGGTGATACCAAACGCAATTCCGCACTGTCTTTTACAATATCAATATCACTCGCGTTATACGCAGAGAGATTCTCGTAAAGGTTGTAGTACTCCACAGTCGGGTCAAGACCAATGTACAAATCGGTTTGGTCTGCACGCTCATGGTGTGCATAGTCGTAGTGATTCAGGCTGGCGGTGAGCGTTGCCCAAGGCATTTCATAATTGGCATCGATACTCGCCAATTGCAATTCGCCTTGCATCGGCTGCAAATAACGGCTGGATGCGGCGTACTCATCACCAGTAAAACTTTCGTTCGTAGCCTGGCGGTCGCCTACATTGATTTTTTGATAGTGATAACTGCTGTTGAGCGAGAAATTGTCACTTGCTTGCCACAGCAAACTGATGCGCGCCTGCTTGGTTTCATCGTCATTAATATCGTCTTGTGCGCCGGATAATAAATAGGGGTTATCGATAAATCCGGCATTTTCGGTTTTGCCCAACATCAGGCGCAGTGCAAGAGTGTCTTCAATTAAGGGCGTATTCACCACCAGATCAGAATCGTAATTCAGGTCATCACTGTGATCAGTTTGCGATAATTCGCCACTCACGCGCACAGAATATTTTTCTACATCCGGTTTTGCTGTCACATAACGAATCAAACCGCCAATCGATGCATTGCCGTAGAGTGTGCCTTGCGGCCCGCGCAACACTTCGACTTGCTGCAAATCTTTTAAACTGAATGCGGGCGGCACGAAGTAGCCTTGCAGCGGAATGTTATCCACGTAGCTCGCAATGGCAGAGCCATCGCCGCCCAAATCATTGGAGCCAATTTCATCCAAGCGCAAACCGCGCATAATTAATACGGCGGGGTTGCGCGGGCCTACATCTACCAGCGAAAAACCCGGCACCTGTGCGGCAATATCGCCCAGATTTTTAATCCCGGAAAAATCATTCACTACACTGACCGATCCGGAAAAATCCTGCAGGCTTTGGTTGCGCTTGGACGCGGTCACCACAACCTCTTCTACGGATGCAGTTGTGTCGGCTAAAGCCAATGGAGCGCTAATCATTGGTAAAAGGGTGCACGTAATAAACAATGGATTACGCAGATAAGTTCTTCCCAAGCTAGATGTGTAAGTCATGAGTGAGTGCTCTTGTTGTAATGAATAATAAATTAAGGTGCAACTGCCGCATCCACTGGCTGTTGGCGATACTCTGATGGGGTCTTCCCGACCAATTTTTTGAAAAACGTATTAAAAACCGACTTGCTGTTAAAACCCACCTCCAGATAAATATCGGTGATGGTTTTCTCTTTATTCGCCGGATCTAGCAAACGCTTTTGCGCCTCTTCAATGCGATAGCCATTTACAAATTCATAGAAGTTCAAATTGAAATGGCGATTGATAATCATGGATAAATCTTTGGCGGGAATACCCAGGGTATCGGCCAGCATATCCAGTGTGAGCTCCGGATTGAGATAGGTTTTTTGCGAGCGCATCACGCTGTCGATCTTGGCGGCGTATTCGGGGTTAAGCAGCTTTTCTTGCGTTGTCTTTTTGGCCGGCTCTTTGTTCTCTTTTTGTTTGACCGCTTCAAAGTTGCTGAAGTAGCGCATGCTGGTAAACACCAAGGTGCATACCAGGAAAAAGAGCGCGTAATAACCACTCAGGCCGATATATTCGATCACATTGCCATCCGGGTCTGGATGCTGGAAATCGTAATGCGCAAGCAGGCCAACCAGTTTGGACAACGCAAGGAAGGCCTCCATACAGGTGACCAGTGTGAACCCGACAACCAGAATCTTAAGCCAGAGAATATCCACCTTCTCGATATTGGAGTGGGTATTTTTGAGGATGTCCTTGTATTTGAAGATGAGCAGGAACGCCGCGATACAGTAAGCCACGCGCATGACTTTCACCATCAAATCCATACCGATATAACCCGGGCTGTACACAAACGCCTCAGTGTTGATCCACTCCTGACGCACATCCGACGGAAAGCGATAAAACGCGACCACCATAAACACGGCGAACAGCGCAAACGGGATCAGGTGCAAATAGTCCTTGCGGCGGAGGTGGAAATCACGGAACACCAATGACTTCACATAAAAGTACAGCAACACCGCATCCAGATAATAAGCAAAGGAGCCAATGAAGTAGACCTGCGGCAAATGGTTGCGCACATGCAACTTGAACTCCGCTCCCCATAGGATCAGCTCATGCAAGGGAATAAAGGCGTGGGCAACCAGAAAGGCCGCCAGAAAATAGTTGCTGATGTTTTTTGGGGGGTTGGTCGCAATCAGCAGCAATGCAAAAAAGCAGCACAGCATCGCGGTCATCAACAGGATGACATCGTGAAAGTTAAAGACGACCTGGTTAAGTTGCATGACGCTCTCCTCTCGTACTTATAGTTGTTGTTTTTTGCCGATCCTGTTTTTTGTTGGCGGCAGTTTGTAGCCGGATACTATAGAAGATGATGCCATCGAGCCAGAAAAAATGGCGCGGGAGGCCTTCTGCCAATGGCGTACTAGCTTTTTTTCGACAGTCGAACCCGTTCGCATCGGGATTTTTTTCACCCCAGCCCCTGCTGTCGAACGACACCCACCAACACCGCCCCTAACCTAGCCTTGCGAAACCCCGATAACAACAATAAAGGAATGTCGTAACAGCGGACCCGGCTTTCGTACTCTGTGAGCAATAACAATAACTTTTACAGGTACTTTGAAATGACAACCAACCACAAAACAGGCCTTTTGCTGCGCAAATGGCCGGCTCTGGCACTCGGCCTTACTGGTGCCTTCCTCAGCCAATTAAGCAATGCACAAGTGCCCACCACCATACAGGCCGAAGCCTACAGCCATATGAATGGTGTGCAACTGGAAACCACATCGGACACCGGTGGCGGGCAAAACGTCGGCTGGATCGATGCCAATGACTGGATGGCCTATAGCAACAACCCTGTCACCATCAGCACCGCTGGTGCTTATGACATTGAATACCGTGTGGCCAGTCAAGGCGGTGGCGGCACGATTCGCCTGGAAGAAGCGGGCGGATCAGTTAACTACGGCACCATCGCCGTACCCAGCACCGGCGGCTGGCAGACCTGGACGACCATCAAGCAGCGCGTAAATCTGGCAGCAGGCACCCGCCGCTTTGGTATCGCCATTCCTGCAGGCGGTTTTAACCTTAACTGGTTCCGTGTGGTGCCAGTCCAAACCCAAGGCTGGACACCGCTACCGCGCGTTAAGCAAAGCGGTCATCTGTGGGTAAACGCCAACAACAACCAGCGTGTTGACCTGCGCGGCACCAACCTCGGCAACTGGTTGATCCAGGAGTTCTGGATGATGGGCGGCATTATGTCCACCAACAACGGCAGCATTGGCGACCAATGCACGCTGGAAGCCACCTTGTCTCAACGCTTTGGCAATGCGGAAAAAGAGCGTTTGATGAAAGTGTTCCGCAGCAACTTCATCACCACACGCGACTTCGACATGATGAAAGCCATGGGTATGAATGTGGTGCGTATTCCGTTCTTGTACAGCTTGATCGAAGACGAATACAACCCTTACAACCTGCGCGCCGATGCATGGCAGTATCTGGATTGGGCGATCGATGAAGCGGAAAAACGCGGCATGTACACCATCATCGACCTGCATGGTGCCGTGGGCGGGCAAGCCGGTACTGCCGAGCAGCACGATGGCTGCGTGGGTGCCGCGCAACTCTGGACCAACGCCAACTATTGGGATCGCACCAAATGGCTGTGGGACATGATCGCGCAGAAATACCGTGGCCGCAGCGCCGTGGTCGCCTATGACCTGCTCAACGAGCCATGGGGAACCGATGCCACCACCCTCGCCAACCGTTCTTACGAACTGTTCAACGTGGTGCGCGCCAAAGACCCGGATACCATCATCCTCCTGCCCGGCCACAACTCCGGTATCGATGCCTACGGCAACCCCAACAGCCGCGGCCTGACCAACGTCTCCACCTGGATGCACTTCTACCCCGGCTTGTGGGGCTGGAACGACACCGCCACCTACGGTGCAGGCCAAGCCAACATGCACGCCAACTGGTTGCACTGTAACCAAAACGGCACCGGTGAAAGCTGCGATTGGCGCAACAAAATCATCGGCCTGCAAACTCCTTTCTTAGTGGGTGAGTTCCAACCTTGGACGCTACTGGGTAGCTATGGCGGCCAGATGACGCGCAAAACCTATGACATCTACAACAGCTACGGCTGGGCAGCCACCAACTGGGCATGGAAAACCACATCTGCAGGCGGCTCCAATGGCGACACCAGCAGCTGGAACTGGGGCATGGTGACCAACTCATCCAACGGTGGCGGCATGAGCGGCATTAACGTGAGCAACGCCAGCGCCGCGCAGATCGAAAACTGGTTCAAGCAATTCAGCACCCAACCACTGGTACGCAACGAAAGCATCGCCTACTGGATGAACTGGAAAGCCGAAGTGGGCCAACGTATCGAAGCCGAAATGTTTAAAGACCACAACGGTATTCGTATGGAAACCACTACCGATGCCGGCGGCGGATTCAATGCGGGCAGCACCGATGACAACGATTGGATGAGCTACCCGATCAACATCCCAACCGCAGGCAACTACACACTGCAAGTGCGCGTGGCATCGCCCTACAGCGGCGGCACATTGGTGCTGAGCAGAAACGGAAGTGATCTGGGGGTAGTGACTGTACCTAACACTGGCGGCTGGCAAAACTGGCAGACAGTGAGCATCACCGTCAACCTACAAGCAGGTCAACAAGACCTGTCGATCTTCGTGAGAAAAGGTGGCTGGAATATCAACTGGTGGCAACTCACCAAACAATAGTTCAGCCCGTTAGTGTCTACGAAGCTTTAACCGGCACAGCAATGTGCCGGTCTTTTTTGAAAGTTGTTTTATCTCGTGTTTGAAATTTTGTAGCCCTCTCCATAGCTTCATGATTTTCCACCCTGGTTAATCATGATCCCTTCGCCGATGCAGAAATGCATCGGCTTTTTTGTTTCTCGTGGGTAGTGCTGCGGCACTAGACTGTTGCGCAATTGCCGAATAGCTAACAAACTGATACGCAATAACACCGAACAGAGCCTCCGATGACCTACCACCCACCCTTCCACCTAACCCACACTATGACCAAACGTGTGGCGGAAATTTCTGAATTGATCGGCGCATGGAAGGCGGTGAATCAAGGTGCGTTAGTGCCGGAGTTGCGGCGCGGGAATCGGATTAAAACTATTCAAGCCTCATTGGCGGTTGAGCAAAATACTTTGAGCGTGGCGCAGGTAACTGCCGTATTGGAAGGGAAAACTGTTTTGGGTTTGCCGCGTGAAATTCAGGAGGTACGCAATGCGTTCGCGACTTACGAAAAGCTGGAGCAGTGGCAGCCACAGCGATTAGATGACTTATTAAGCGCTCACAGTTCATTGATGCATGGACTAGTGGATGACGCGGGGCGTTTTCGCTCAGGTGGCTCGGGCATTTATCAAGGACAACAACTTGTTCATATGGCACCGCCACCCAGCCAAGTGCCACGGCTCATGGAGAACCTGTTTCACTGGCTTAGTACTACCGAAGCGCATCCATTGATTGCTTCTACCGCATTTCATTACGAGTTTGAATTTATCCACCCATTCTCCGACGGTAACGGGCGCATGGGACGACTCTGGCAAACCTTGATTTTAAGCAGCTGGCAACCGCTGCTGGCTTACTTGCCAGTAGAAACCGTGATTAAAAACCGCCAACAAGATTACTACCGACTGCTAGGAGAAGCCGACAAACAGGCCGACTGTTCTGCATTCATCGAGTTTTTACTGCAATCCATCCAGGAAGCACTGCATGAGGCAGTCGCCCTGCAAAACTTCAAGGCATCAGCCAAAACGCCGGTAGAAACGCCGGTAGAAACGCCGGTAGAAATCCGTGCCACAACCGAATCCCGAATTCTGGATTTACTCCATTCGCACCCGGAGCTGAGCCTGTCCGATGTAGCCGCTACGATTGGGAAATCACTACGCGCGGTTGAACGCGCTGTATCGAAAATGAAAACTGAAAACCGCCTGATTTACGAAGGATCAAAAAAGGGTGGCAAATGGAAAGTTGTACGCTGAAACGTTTTGATCAATGACCTCTCACGCGATCAAAAGCCGATACAGAAATGTATCGGCTTTTTTGTTTTCATAAATACAAAAGCAATCACACTGAAAATCCACAGAGCAACGTAGCAATCTGGATCAGGATGCACGCGCGCAAAACTTTCACAATGCGCAGCACCTGAACCAAAGCGACAATAAACGTGACAATTGAATGAGCAATACGATTAACAGCTACGACGTGCGCATCGCCCGCGTGTGTGAACACATAGATCAACACCTCAATCAGGAATTAACGCTTGAGGCATTGAGCGATGTGGCCGCATTTTCAAAATACCATTTTCATCGGGTATTTTTGGCGCATACCGGCATGAGTGTGACGCGCTATGTTCAGCTCGCCAGACTGAAACGCGCCTCATACCGTTTGGCTTTTGAAAATACAAAACGGGTTATTGATATTGCATTGGAAGCGGGCTTTGAAAGCCCCGAAGCGTTTGCGCGCGCATTTAAGCGCACGTTTGACCAATCGCCATCTGCGTTCAGGGGCGAACCCAATTGGCCTGCATGGCATTTGCGGTTTCAATTTCAGCCAAAGCTTTTTGGAGCCATTCCTATGAACGTTAGCATCATTCAATTTGAAACCACCAAAGTTGCGCTGCTGGAACATCTGGGCGCACCGGAAAATGTGTTGGAAACTGCAGGAAAATTTATTGCATGGCGCAAGGCCACTGGCCTATCACCAGTAAAAACCAGCAAAACCTTTGGCATTCCTTACAGCGATCCCAAAACCACACCGCCCGATGAATTTCGCTGGGATGTTTGCGGCAGCATCGATGGCGATGTACCAGCGAATGAATTCGGTGTAAAAACTGGCAGCATTCCCGGCGGTAAATGTGCGGTGATCCGCCACCAAGGTAGTCTCGATAATGTCGATACCACCATTTACGCGTTTTATCGCGAGTGGCTGCCAAACAGCGGCGAAGAAGTCCGTGACTTCCCCTGCTTTTTCCACTACATCAACTTCATCCACGAAGTCGATGAGTGCGACCTGCTGACCGACATCTATTTCCCATTGAAATAAACTGTAATATGATCTGGCACTTCAAATCGCATAGCCTAAGCGCTATGCGGTTGCCGTCACAGGAATGACCACAGCAGTTATAGCCCCAAAGGAATGGCGTTACGGATTTTGGATACAAGCTCGGCTGCTATGGAATTATGGATATTAAGCGCTCCCTCTCTCATCCAAATTCTCTCTTTAATTTTCAGCTGTGCTTGCGCGACAAATAATTCGCGTCAAATTCCATTATCAAATTGAAAACCAATGTAGGTTGGTGGTGAGCTTGCGAACCCCAACAGATGAAATTTCAGCGTGATAATTTGCTAAGTCTGTCCATCAAATTAATAACCCTATGAAAATAGGAGTCACGTTTGGTTAACTTTGAAAAATTTTTAACAACTCCAAGGATGCAAAATATGAATAAAAAATTTGAAATTTCAGGATGGTCATTTATCGCTTATGGGATATTGTTTTCGATAACTTCAATATTAGCGCTTCTTATGCTATCGAAATTTGATGATTCCTTTCCTCACATTGGGCTTTTCCACGCCTTTTTTGTATTCGGCGTAGCCATCAACATCCTCACCGTATTTTGTGGTGCAGGATTATTAATGGGGAAAGAATACGTGCATAAAATCGCGCTGCCAGTATCTATATTCCTTCTTTTAAATGTACCCGTGGGGACAGTGGTAGGCGGTATTTATTTGTGGCAAAAATTGCAAAAGAATTAACCCGCAAAAAACATAAAGCTTAAAAGAATTTCAGACCAGAATAAAAGCCGGATCAAACCGAAAGGAACGCCAAATGAAAAAGACAATTGTATTTATTTCCACTTTACTTGCCGCGAGTGCTGCATGTGCAGGCACTTACCCTGAATGGGCTACTGAATATGCCCTTCAAGCAGTTACTTACCAGAAACAAAATATTGAGCTTCGCTGTGACTATAGCGACAAGCGATGGCACAGTGACGTTGATGAGCATCAACGTTTTGCAACGAGAATAGGAAAAGCTACTGCCGAATTTGAAAATAACGTTAGGCAGATCGCGATTTCACAATGCCAAAATGCATGGATTTATGCCGGACACGCGGCCGCGCAACAGAAAGAAAACCTGCAGAGAAATTGCGACCTTAATGGTGACATGTGGCATTCAGACCAAATGATGCATTTCACTTGGGCGATGCAGCAAACGCCCTACACCATCGCCACTAATGACCAAGAACGGCGCACGCTTTTGTGGCTATGCGAGTCTGATCGGTAATGTTAAACGGAAATCTATAAATAGAATTTTGAAAGCCCTGCGGCTCTTCAAAAGCCTATGCAGAACACAAGTAACCAACTCAAGGGGATTTGTATGGAAGAAAACATTTACGCCGCACCGGAAGCCACTTTAACAAACACTGAAGCAGATTCAGTGGAGCAAGCTTTTTATGTGGTATCAACAGCCAAGTTTTTAACCTTATTCTTTTTTACATTTAGTTTGTATGGGCTGTATTGGCACTTTAAGAATTGGAAACAGTACAAAATTGCTTACGATGATCACGAACCCATGCCGATTATGAGAGCAATATTCTCTATTTTTTTCACTCACGCGTTGTTTTTTGCTATAGACATGCGACTTAAACAATTGAAAACGAACTTCAATTGGGATCCATCAACATGGGCAACAATAGCTGTGATCTCAGTATTTATTTCACCTATCATCGATCATTTTGCAGAAACCAACCCGGCTGTGGGAGTGATCGATTTTGTCTCCCTCGTATTAATGGCCATTTACGGCTTCGCACTATTTAAAGCCCAGCGAGCAATTAACATCAGTTGTAACGACCCAACAGGAAGCTCCAACAGCAATTTCACCTTTGCTAATTGCGTGTGGATTTTCTTTGGCTCGATTATTTTGACCTTGGCATTGATTGGAATATTTGTGCCGGATGATGCGCTTTAATAAAGTTCATGCGCGCGGTTATTCGATACGATCCTGCCAATAACCTGGCTTGCGATGAAGATTCATAACAGCCACTACTAGCAACCGATTATCATCAATTGTGTAAATAAGGCCGAAGGGAAAGCGGCGCAATCACGTGCACCGGAAAGTAGTATTTAATGGAGCCCATGCCGTGGGGTATTTGATGGCGCGCTCTAGAGCCAGGTTCGCTTCTAACGCAAATTCAAAACCTAACCCTGACTCACACGCTTCGTAATAATCGATAGCAGCAACAAGCTCTGCTTCTGCTTCCGGATGAAACTCAGCAATCATTTGTCAAAACGATTCCAGATTTTGGCAAAAACTTCCTGTGCAGGAACGGCAGTTGCCTTGCCAGATTTCAACTCATCCAAACGGTAATGCGCTGCCTTAAGCCATTGACGATCAAGATCAGCAGAAGAGGCATTAAGGCTAAGCAACAAGGAGTCAACCACCATGGCGCGATCTTCCAGTGGCAGCTCATTAGCCTCGGCAATTAATTGTTGTGCATTCATAAAAGCTCCAATATCCGCTAAACGAGTTCACTATAGGCAGCCCGACAGAATTGAACAAGACTTACCACGCACGCTCGACAATAAATATGTATTACCCATTTACAACTACCCCATCTCAGCTTTTGCGCCCACTACACTTCGTTCGAATGATGAGAATTCAGATCACCACCAACCAAACCCGCTAAAAAAAACCGGTCAGTTTTTACATTTCTGCTCACCACCTCGCCCCGTAACCTGCTCGCAAGGCGAGTGCTAGCGCGTTGTATTTATTGATATTTATCCCCGTTCGTTTCACCCCCACCAACAAAACCCGTCCTTTTGTAGACTTTTTGGTTCGCTTGCATGTGGCCGGACGCGGCGCATGGTTCATCGCGTTTTAATCACTCTCGCATCGCCCACCTTGGGCCGCTGTTATTGGCTTACAGGGAATGCGGTGCCACTGCTCCTGCAGAGCATTAATACCCATAACAAAACAACTCACTATAAAAACAACGAGGTAGACCATGAGTAGCTCATTGATCCGGAAAGGCATCAGCCCCCTTGCCCTTACGATTGCGGTAATCAACAGCGGTTTTGCGGCAGGCGCGTTTGCGCAAACCGATAAAGACACCAAAGAATCCGGCGCAGGCCAATTGGAGGAAGTGATTGTTACGGCCACCAAGCGCGAAACCAATCTGATGGACACCCCCATCGCCATTACCGTATTCAGCCAGGCCGACCTTGACCGCGAAGGCATTGCCAATGTGAAAGACTTGTCGAAGATGGTGCCCAATATGGACATCACCCTTGAATCGTCCCGCTCGGCACCGGTGATTTCCATGCGCGGTGTGCGCTCCACTAACAACACTGAATTGGGCGACCCAGCGGTTGGCCTGCATTTGGATGGTATCTATTCCCCACGGCCACAAGGTGCAATGGCGCTGATGTTTGACGTTGAACGCATCGAGGCGCAACGCGGCCCACAGGGGACTTTGTTTGGCCGCAACTCCACAGTGGGTAACATCAACATCATCAGCAAACGCCCAGACGCTAAAGAATTTGATGCAAGCCTCGGCGTAGAAGCTGGCCGCTGGAACCACCAGCAAGTACGCGGGATGGTGAATATCCCCGTTGCAGAAACCTTCGCGCTGCGTGCGTCTTTTATGACGGAAAAGCGTGACTCTTATTTGGATGGCTACTACGACCCCAACCAATGGGATCAACGTTATCTGCCGGACGATGTAAAAAATGCACCGGCTTATAGCGGCGCTGCCGATGATCGCACCCGCGTGCAAAGCAAGCGCTGGTGGGGTGGCGCGCAGGAAGTCGTTAAAGCTGACCCAAGTACTTTTTATAACAACTCCGATCAATACGCCTTCCGCATCGCCGGTTATTGGACGCCAACAGAAAGCTTCAGTTGGCAGCTGGCCTATGAGCGCTTCCAGAATGATGGCGCGGGCTCAAGCGATAGCATCGACTGCAGCAAAGCGAAAAAGACCACCATCATGAACGGCGCTACTCCGGCTCCGTTGCAAGGCTGTGAAAACGTGTACGGCAAGGGCGCGGATGAATACACCCTGCTGGTGAATATGCCCGGTATGGTTGACCAGACCATCGAAAACATTCGCTCCAACATCCGTTGGGATTTCAGCGACAGCATGGCGTTTGTTTACAACGCGGGCGTTGCCAAGCAAACCCAATCGCAGATGTCCGACCTCGACCGCGGCATTACTGATTGGGATATGTCCATGTTCTTTAATGATGCGACTTTCAAATCCCAATCCCACGAGCTGCAAATCCAGTCCACCGGCGACAGCAAATTGCAGTGGATCACCGGCCTCTTTTACTTTGAAGAAAACAACAACATGCAAGGCGGCATGACCCACTCAATGATGTTTGGCGAGTATTGGAACCAATCCGACCGCACGCTGGAATCCCAAGCGGCATTTGCACAGGGCACCTATGACCTGACGGACGACCTGGCGCTGACAGTGGGTTATCGCTACACCGAAGACACCAAGCAAGACGTGGGTGGGCATGGTGCCCAATGTTGGGACTGGCACCCCAATCAGGACGATGCGAGCGCTAACGGCGGCCGCTGTTTCCCGGCTTGGGACCACGGCACCTTTAACTCGCTGCCGAAAGACTACTTTATGAATGCGGATATTTACCGCATCAACTCCGATAACGACAACTACGGTGAGTGGAGCTACAACAACTATCGCCTCGGGCTGGATTACGACATCAGCGAAGACACCATGGTGTTTGCCTATGTGGCCAACGGCAACAAAGGCGGTGGCATTGGCGATGTGATCGTGCAGACCAAACAAGATCCGTTAACTGCTGACTATGTGCTGGATGAAAACGGCAATGCGGTGATCGAAAAACGCTGGCAGCTGACCTACGACGAAGAGGAAGTGGTGACCTGGGAAACCGGTGTTAAAACCGACCTGTTCGACAACTCCCTGCGTTTGATGGCGACCGCGTTCTACAGCGAATACACCGATATGCAGGTGAGCAACGTCAAACCGCTGTTCGTCACCTACGCTAAAGAGAAAGACCCGCAAACCGGCGTTGAGACCGGCAAGATCACCACCAATGCGGCCTACTCCACCGTGACCGACAATATCGGCAAGGCCGAGATCAAAGGTCTGGAAGTGGAGTTCGATTGGGCGATGACGGAAACCGACCGGTTGCGCGGCCACCTCACTTACCTGGATACCGAAATCGTCAGCGACTTTGTCCAGCAATGGGCGTTTGCCGCGACCGATTTGTACAAGATCGACCAGGCAGCATCGGTTGACCCGACCAACACCCTGATCCGCGCCAACCTCAAAGGTAACGAGCTGCCCTCATCACCCAAGTTCTCGATCAACCTGAACTACAGCCATGACTTTAACCTGAGTTACGGGGCGATGATCCAGCCGTGGTTAGGCGTGAACTGGCGCGATGACAGCTACTACAGCTACTTCAACGTGGATAAACACACCGAAAAGTTCGTGACCGATACCCCCGAAGCCTTTAGCGATACCCGCCCGGCGGTGACTTACGTGAACCTCGGTATCAAGTACGTCGCACCGGATGACTTGTGGAACCTTGAAGCCTTTGTGAACAACGCAACCGACGAAGTGGATTTCTACTGGGCAAGCGGCGGCGATGGTTTGATTAAAGGGCCAGTGTCAATGCCGCGCTTCTACGGTATTCGCGCTAATTACAACTTTTAACGGAGGCAACGTCTAACCCTGTCATACCCGCACAAGCGGGTATCGATAGACAAACTCCGTCATACCCGCGCAGCGGGTATCCATAAGTTTTTAGTCAGGTAACTTTTACTTTCAAGTACCAAAGCCTTCCTCGGATGGCTCTCCCTGGGTTCCAGGAAATCAGTCAGTTGCTATCGCGGTTTGCCTTATCCCAATCCGGGCAAACCTGTGGTGGTGATTTTTCCTGAAACCTCTTGCGCCCCGTGCCCGCACGGGGCTTTTTTATTCGACGAAATGAATCCCACCTTCGTCAAAAACAGGTTCGGATAAATTATCCGAACCCACTCACGGCAGTGACGTGATCCAATTCTTGCGCGGACGACGGTTTTTCCCGCGTAGGTTCGAGCAAATCAGCTCCCAGTTTAGCTAGAACCCAAGCTGGGCCGGTTCGAGTAAATTTAGTCGGGCGCGAGCCCTTGTTGATTAGGTCAGGATGCATACGGCAATAGCTGTCCAGAGGTTTTGTTTTCTGGAGCAGCGCTAACAATAAGCTTAAAAACGATAAGAGAACCCGATATGACTAATCACAATATTCTACAACCCCTATTCAAAACCTCGCTGCTTGGTGCCTGTATTGTCGGGCTTATCTCCTGCGGTGGTGGCAGCGATCACGGCGTTCGCGCTTCAACCAATTTATCAAGCTCTACATCATCCGTTGCATCGTCATCTTCTTCGTCTTCATCAGTTGCACCCGTTGCAGCCTGTACAGAGTCTGATGGTGAAGGCATGACCATGCTGAAAACCGATGGCACCAAGTGGGTCAAAGCCAGTGGTAATCAGGTTTGCCTCAAGGGGACTAACCTGGGCAACTGGCTGGTGCAGGAATTCTGGATGATGGGCCAGGGCGGCAATGGCGTACACGACCAATGCACCCTTGAAGCCAAACTCACCGAGCGCTTCGGCTACGAGGAAAAAGAGCGCCTGATCAAATTATTCCGCGACAACTGGATCAAGGAACGCGATTTTGATCAGTTGCAAGCGTTCGGCTTTAACGTGATCCGCCTGCCGATCTTGTGGAGCGTGATTGAAGACGAGAAAAACCCCAAAACCCTGCGTCCGGATGCATGGCACTACATCGACTGGACCATTGCCGAAGCGAAGAAGCGCGGCATTTATGTGATCCTCGACCTGCACGGCGCGCTGGGCGGCCAAACGCCTAACGACCACACCGGCTGTTCCGGCCAAAATAAATACTGGAGCACCCCGGAATATCAAGAGCGCACCAAATGGCTGTGGGAGCAAATTGCCACCCGCTATAAAGACGAGCCAGCAGTCGCTGCTTTTGACCCACTCAACGAGCCTTGGGGCTCAACCGAAGCCGATATGGTGACGCGCGTTACCGAACTGTATCAAGTCATCCGCGCCATCGACGACAAACACATAGTAATGCTCCCAAGCCACTACGGCAGCATTGAAGGCTACGGCAACCCGGCTGAAAAAGGCATGACCAATGTCGCCTTTGAACTTCACCCCTACCCCGGCCTGTTTGGCGATCGCCCGAACGACAGCCATTTTGATATCCACCGCGATTGGCTCAAATGCGGCAACGACGGCAAAGGCGGCGTGTGCTTCTGGGGAACCAAACTGGATGCACTGAAAACCCCGATGCTGATGGGTGAATTCCAACCCTGGCAAGGCGCAGGTGCCGGTGAAAATGACCTGGGCGGCAAAATGGGGGGCATCACATATGACATTTATGCATCCTATGGCTGGGCATCAACCAGTTGGGCTTACAAGCTTGTCTCGGTGGCGGGTGGTCAGGGTAGAGGCACCTGGGGGATGGTAACCAATGAGATCAATACCAGCCTGGACACCGGTGTTGGCTTGATCACCAAAGCCAGCACTTGGGATTGCAACAACTGGAACTCCACCTTTGCCGAGGCATGCGCCAAAAAAGCACCGACCATCAAGGTCAATGGCACCGGCAGCAAGACCTATTATCTGGTGGTGAAAACCGGCGCGAACGGCGGTGCTAATCCAGACGTGACCTACGACAGCATCAGCCTGAAAAACACCGCCACCAATGAAGAAGTATTGGTGAATGGCGGCTTTGGCAGTGGCAGCGGCTGGACCGAGTTGAGCATCAGCGGATCGCTCAACTACAACTACAGCGCAGCCGATGCAACCAAAGCACCCACCGGCAGTGAGGGCTCCTTCCTGCACATCACCCGTCCGGACGGTGTGAGCGGTGAAATCAACGGCGCGGTGTATCAGCAAATCACCTTGCAAGCTGGCCAAAGCTATACCTTCAGCGGCACCTTCAAAGGCAACACCAGTGTGAACACCTGGGCTGAAATCTACTTGATTGAAGATGCACCTGTAGCAGGTAAAGACGTGGTCGATAACGCCGGTAAAGTGGATTTCACCACCGCGCCCGTGGAAGCGATTGAAGCCCTGTTCAAGAGCTATGGTGAAGTGGGTTATGACGTGAACGCCGGTCTGGCCAAGTGGCTGGTGACCGATGAACACAACGATGTGTTCGATTACCCCGAGCGCCCAACCAACCTTAGCCTAACCCTTACCGGCACTAATGCAGCACTGACCTGGAACCCGGTAGCCGGTAACGGCATTACCTACAACGTCTACCGCGCAACATCGGCGGGCGCCAAAGGCACATTGGTCGCTGAAGGCCTGACGGCTACCAGCTTCAATGATTCCGGTTTGAACCCGGACGAGACCTATTACTACTCCATTGCAGCGAAAAACAGCATCGCCGAAGGCTATACCAGTGCACAAGCGAATACCCCACTGCTGTACGTACCTGTACCAGCCAAAATCGAAGCGGAGAAATTCACTGCGATGAACGGCATACAGACTGAGGCATCGGGCGATATCGGTGGCGGTACTAACGTAGGTCACTTTGAAGCGGGCGATTACATTGAGTTCAAAATCAAAGCAGAAAGCGATGGCAACTACACCATTGATTATCGCCTTGCGAGCCAAACCGGCAGCACCGGCTTTGAAGTGCTGATTGATGATGTGGTGGTAGACACCATGGATTTGGAAGCCACTGGCGGCTGGCAAACCTACATCACCAAAACCGGTAAATCCTTTGCAATGACAGCGGGCAACCACACCCTGCGCTTCCGCTCAATTGGCAAGGAATGGAACCTGAATTGGTTTGAAATCAAAAAACAATAGTAACCCGTAATGAGTCGCGCGCGGATCGCAAATAAAGCAAAAGCAAAGCCGAAGCATGACTTTGCTGCGCTGCCTTCCGCGCGCGCTACGACTGAAAATCCAGTGCCAATGGCTGTTATGCCGATCGATGCTATACCGATTGATGCCAAGTCAATCGCTGCAGTGAAAGGGCCACCGATGTTGATGTTAATTTTCACCACCACAAGAGAACGCACGCTATGAATAAACATGTAAAAAAACTGGTGATCGCACTGGCACTTGCGAGCCCTGCATTGGGTGCATTTGCCGCCGGGGATAAAACCCTGAGCGTTTACACCACGGCAAAAGATACTGAGCACAAATTGAGCCTCACCGATACGCTCAGCCTTAAACCGGCAACACAAAACACTGAAGGTGAAATTGCGGTTTACGTAAATCCCGATAAAACGTTCCAAACCTTTTTGGGTTTTGGCGGCGCAATTACCGATGCGAGCGCGGAAACCTTCGCTAAATTAAATAAAAAGAAACAAGCGGAATTTTTAAAAGCCTACTACGACAAAAAAGACGGTATCGGCTACAGCCTGTTGCGCACCACTATCCACAGTTCGGATTTTGCCAGCGGCAGCCACACTTACATTGAAGAAGGCGATAAAGAATTAAAAACCTTCAACATCAAACACGACCAGAAATATCGCATTCCCATGCTTAAAGCGGCCATCAAAGCAGCAGGTGGAAAAATCACTACCTATGCGAGCCCCTGGAGTGCGCCCGCGTTTATGAAAGACACCAACAATATGTTGCAAGGCGGAAAATTGTTGCCTGAATACAACAACGCCTGGGCGATGTACTACACCAAATTTATTAAAGCCTACGAAAAAGAAGGCATTCCAATCTGGGGCATTACCGTACAAAACGAACCCATGGCAAAACAAACCTGGGAATCAATGATTTACACCGCTGAAGAAGAGCGCGATTTCCTCAAAAACCATCTCGGCCCGGTGATGAAAAAAGAAGGCTTGGGCGATAAAAAAATTATCGTCTGGGATCACAACCGCGATTTGATTGTGCATCGCGTCAACACCATCATGGCCGACCCGGAAGCAGCAAAATATGTGTGGGGCGTTGGCTTCCACTGGTATGAAACCTGGGCGGGCGGCAAACCAATGTACGGCAATGTAGCTGAAGTAAACCGCGCCTATCCCGAGCTGAATTTGTTGGTGACTGAAGCGACTGTGGAAAAATTCAATGCAGAGCGCTACCACTATTGGCCAAACGCAGAGCGCTATGGCGATTCCATCATTAACGATTTCAACTCAGGCGCAGTAGCCTGGACTGACTGGAATATTTTGCTCGACAACAAAGGTGGCCCAAACCACGTCGGTAATTTCTGTTTCGCACCTATCCATGAAAACAATGGCGAACTGATTTATACCCCGAGCTACTACTACATCGGTCACTTCTCCAAATTTATCCGCCCCGATGCCAAACGCGTAAGCGCAGTACCCAGCCGCAGCGTATTGCAAACCACATCCTGGATGAACGCGGACAACAAACTCGCCACCATCGTGATGAACAACAGCGATGCCGCTGTAACCTACCGCTTGTACATCGGCACCCAGGAAACCACCGTGAATATTCCTGCGCACGCGATGCAAACCTTGGTGTATTGATTCAGGCTTACTGATTCAAAAAGTATTCGGTCAAAACCAAAATACTCAAAACAAAAAACCCGCTTCGGCGGGTTTTTTTGTGTTACCGGCAGAATCGCAACCTGTTGTTATAACTACTTATATTTTTAGTGCTCATTTCGGACAACAATTTTCCCGATTATTTATTTGGCGCAAATTTCAACTCACGTTAATATGCGCACCGTTTTAACTCCCTCCCCCCTCTTTCGCATAATCAAGGAGCATTTATGCGTATGCGTTTATTGTTGTCCCTGTGCCTTGGAACCCTTTTTACTTTCAATGCCTTCCAAACCTTTGCCCAAGACTATCGGCTTAACTATGTACCCGTCAGCACCAATGCCGACCAACAGGGTTTTATCCGTATCGTGAATGACAGCTCAACCAGCGGGATCGTGTATATCGATGCAATTGATGATTCTGGCCGCTCTGATTTCACCTATGTCCGCATGAACGCGGGCGAAAGCAAACAACTGACTATTAGCGATATTGAAAATGGAAACTCAAGCAAAGGCGTTTCCTTTGGGATTGGCCCAGGGGTTGGCAGCTGGCGACTGACCGTTTCATCATCAAACATCATTATGGTCATGGGCTATATCCGCAGCCCAAGTGGATTCCTGAGCCCTATGCACGCCAGCTCACAGGCGTACTTGGGCGGTATATACCACTCGATTCCTATGTTTAACCCGGGCTCAAACGCCAACCAACAAAGCCGTTTGCGGATTATCAACAACACCAATTACAGCAATGATTTTTTAATCAGCGGCATTGATGACAATGGTAATGATGCCCCCAACGGTTCAGTCAGTGTCACGCTGGGCGCTGACGAAGCCGCCACTTTCAGCTCTCAGGATCTGGAAAATGGCAACGTGGCGAAAGGCCTGACAGGTTCATTGGGTAAGGGCACCGGCAAATGGCGGCTGTCTGTCATATCGACCGAAGAATCTACTGCGATGAGTTTTATGGAGCTGCCTGGCGGTTATGTATCCAACACCTCCGACGTTGCCGCGGAGCATGGCACACCGCAAAAAACCCAACTGACCTGTGACCAATTAGACGGTGCATCCGTGTACTCACAGGAAGCAGTGCCGGTTTTCCTCGGCTTTTTTGGCACCTCATCAGCGACCAATTCCATTACCAGATCCACCGGCAATTACGGCAATACAACATCGGCACAAAGCATGAAAAATAAAAGCTCTGTGTATGGCTCCGCTACCGGCAATTACAGCATCAATAATCCAGCGGCAACCTTGCCACCGATTATTGTCCGCAACGGCGCAACCCTGGGTTATGTCACCACCAGTAGCAAACTTTTCGGTGGCTATAGCCTGACTGCGATCGAGTCTTCTTGTGCTCCATTTGACTCAACAGCACCTGTCGCCAGCTTCAGGTTGTATGGCTTTTAAGCCTGCCTTGGATGCAATTGAAAACCCGCTTCGGCGGGTTTTTTATTGGCTGCAATATCAGCCCTTAACAAAAAATGATCCTTCAGCACTATTGGCTCACATCGTTGGCTGGCACACTCAGGCGGTTTCGTTTACCCACAAAGGAATCATGAAATGAAAAAAATCGCATTTTTGGCCGCGGCTTTCTTGCTGCAGGCTTGTACATCGCCACTCAATACCGCCACCGCTGAACTTGGCCAACCCGCGTTGAGCGAGCAGGATAAAGCGCGCCTGGTTGAAGTCACCCAAGGCCTGCCTGCCGAACATCAGGCCCGTTATGCCGCGCGTCACCCGGTGGAAACACTGTCGTTTTTTGGCATCAAGCCGGGCGATACCGTGATTGAAGCGCTCCCCGGTGAAGGCTGGTATTCCAAAATCCTGTTCCCGTATTTGGGTAAAGAAGGCAAGTTGATCGGGGTGGATTACAACTACGCGATGTGGCCGGAATTTGGTGCATGGGGTAAAGACCCGAAATTTTTGGCAGAGCGTAAAGCCTGGCCAGCACAATGGGCGGTTGATGCCAAAACCTGGGGCGGTGCCGATGGTGCAGCGGCCGAGGCCTATACCTTTGCCACCATGCCCGCAGAATTGACCGGGAAAGTGGATGCCGTGTTGTTCATCCGCGCCCTGCACAACCTCGCGCGCTTTGATGCCAAAGGCCAATACCTGCAACAAGCGATGGCAGAAACCCATCGCGTACTTAAACCCGGCGGTGTAGTGGGTATCGTCCAGCACGCCATGACAGAAGATAAACCCGATGCATGGGCAACCGGCGAGCGCGGCTATCTGAAACGTTCGGCGGTGATTCAGGTAATGACGCAGGCAGGCTTTGAATTTGTGGCCGAGAGCGATATCAATAAAAACCCCAAAGACGATCCGCAGGCCGATGATAATGTCTGGCGCTTGCCACCAAGCCTGAGTGGCAGCGAAGAGCAAAAAGCCAGGAATCGTCTAATTGGCGAATCCAATCGTATAACCCTGTTGTTCCGCAAGAAATAAGCTTTCACGACACCACGCTCAAGGTATGGCACCACCGGTTGCTAAGGCATAGGTGGTGCCGCCGTGATGTGACTCATGTCGTAGGGGCATCTGTTCGCATCAGGAGAAGAAAACGTGAGTGATTTGGTCAGGCTGGTGTACGCCAGCGAAGCAACATTCAATAGCAGTCATGCCGAGCAAGGCATAGAGCCCGAAGTGGGCCGCATTTTGGCGCAATCGCGCCGCAACAATGCGCGAGCGCAGGTAGGCGGTGTTCTTTATTATGGTAACGGGTATTTTTTTCAATGCCTTGAAGGTTCGCGCGATGCTGTGATCGAGACTTACCAGCGCATTTGTACCGACCCGCGCCACAAAAACGCCACAGTCTTATTAAAAGGGTTTGCCAAGCGCCGCTTGTTTGAAGAGTGGAGCATGAAATATTTGCCGACCGAAAAAAATCTGCGCGATTTTCTCGCACAACACGGGTTAACCGAGTTTTCCCCATTTGATTATGATCGCGAGATGGTCGGACGGCTGCTCATCTTTTTTCAACAATCCAAAGCGGCTGCAGAACCGGGCACATCAGCACCTTCTACGGGACAAGCCTCTCAGACAGTTGCACAGGAACGATACAGTGAACAACACAGCGCACCGGAACCCACCCAACCCACACAGCGCAAATCGCTCTGGCAGCGTTTATTTAATCGCTAGTGCTTATGATGAAGTCTATTTGCACATTCAGATATAGACATTAATCCGCTTATAACATTTACCTACCATGTGTTTTCCAACCCACCGGAAAGGAGGCCATGTATCGCACTTGGGCTAATCGAAAAGCGGATTTTTTTACTTTATTTGTACCGGGGAATGGCGGAATATTCATCCAGCATCGTCATGGCTTGTAAGGAAATTACAGTAATGGCAAGAGTCCATGTCGAATAATCCAAAAATAACGAATCAACCCATGCGCAACGACAGCATCGCCACTCTATTTATCGCCCTGCGCGGCTCACTTGCGCGCGCTGTGTCGCGGCTGGTACCGCCGAAAGAAGTAGAAGACATAGTGCAGGAGACCTATGTGCGGGTCTGTCAGGTAGAGAAACCGGACCAGATCCAGTTTCCACGCTCATTTATGCTGCGCACTGCGCACAATTTGGCGCTGGATCATTTAAAGCGCGCCGAAACACGGCTAAGCGTGAGTATGGACGATGATCCGGAGCAAACATTGGAAGCGGCAGGTTATATCACACGTGCCGATGAAACCTTTGACCGCGTTGCCGCTAACCAGGAGTTTGGTTTTTTTTGTGAGGCTGTCAGGCAGCTGCCACTGCAGTGCCGCAAAGCGTTTGTATTGAAAAAAGTCTATGGCTATTCGCAAAAAGAAATCGCACTGCAACTCGATATCAGTGAAAACACGGTAGAAAAACACATAGCAACAGGCATCAAACGCTGCACGCAGTTTATGGCTGCTTTGCAGCACAACAAACAGCAACACAGTAGCCAAAAACACAATGGCGACAAGCAGTCCATGCAACAACATCCGGCTCCGCACGAGAGGAGCAAATCATGAGTAATATTATTGAGTTCCCCAACCGCGAACAGATTTATGATCAAGCGAGCCTATGGATTGCACGTATCGACCGCGAATTAACAGCAACGGAACAGCAGGAATTAGCCCAATGGCTCGCTGCAAACGAGCAACATCGCGCCGTATTATTTGAAATGGCCGAGCTGTGGGACAAAATGGACAGCCTCGCGCGCCTTGCCGATTTATTTCAAGCGCCGACACAGCAACCTTCGTACAAACCGCGTTTTTACGGCGCTGTCGCAGCATCTTTTGTGTTGGTTGCAATGGTGATTGGCTGGAACCTGAATCCACAACTTCACAGCCAATTGTTGAGCATCTCTCCATTTCAACAACAATCTATTGATGGCGTTTATGAAACCGCTGTCGGCGAGCATTCCAGTGTCAACCTGCCCGACGGCTCACAATTGGTACTCAACACCAACAGCCGCGTGACAGTAAAATACACCGATGAGCATCGTTTGTTTTTATTGGAGCGCGGCGAATTAAATATTGAGGTCGCGCACGACAAAAATCGTCCGCTAAGTGTTGTTGCGGGCAATAAGGTTGTGCAAGCAGTGGGCACCGCATTTAATGTACGCATCCGCAACGACAACGAAGTTGCACTGCTAGTGACTGATGGAAAAGTATTGGTGGCCAAACAGGAGACGCAACCGGCAATTGAAAAAATTGTCGCAAAACGCTTGCCCACCAATGCAATGGCTGTTGCAAAAGGCGAAAAAGTAGTGCTTGGCTCAGCGCAGGAAACTATCGCCAAAGCCGATGACAATGACATAGCCGCGCAATTAAGTTGGCGTCAGGGCAATCTGGTTTTTCGCGGGGAAACACTTGAAGATGCACTGGTAGAAATTAACCGCTACACAGCCGTTCAATTTGAAGTGACTGATGACAGTATCAAACAAGAGCGCATTGCCGGTTTATTTAAAGCGGGTGATGTTGATGGTTTGCTCGCGGCGTTGGAACAGAATTTCAATATTCACAATGAGCGTGTAGGTAATAATAAAATCCGCCTGCGCGCCAAATAAACCATTCGCACCAACCTGCAGGAGACAGAATCATCTGCCTCCTGTAAATGGCCACACTTTCACCTACCCCTCCCAGCACGGACTTTCTTCACTATACAAATTCACCCTTAGTCAGCAATTGACCAGAAGCTATTTTAGCAGTCCGACACAATACAAAATAACCCAACTGGGCTAAGCTAGATGAGAGTTCGCGCGCCAATACTTGTTGAAGACAAGACAAGCTATTAAGCTCTCAGCACTACTAACAGCTAAACAAACAACAAAACGAAGTTACTTTTTGCGCCAGACTGGCATGGGCATAACTTCGTATAACTACAATAAAGTGTTCATTGTGCAAAAAAAAATCATGGCATGGCGGAAAAAAAATCGCGCCTCGTCTATTAAGCACGCAAGCAAGATGCTTGCGGCTGATGTAAACGAGCAGGCGATTTTTCGTTTATTAATTTTTGCCCTCGCGGTAGGCACACCGCTGTCTGCATGGGCAGAAAAAAATAATCTCGATAAAATTATCCAGTTCAACATACCTCAGCAACGGGCAGATCTTTCGCTCACTGAGTTTGCCGAACAAGCTGATATAACGCTGATATTTCCATTTGATGATGCAATGGAAATTACCACGAATAGATTAGCCGGACGTTATTCCATCAAAGAGGCTGCCATGCGCCTCGTTGCGAATACCAACCTCAGTGTAAAGATTGACGAGAAAGGTCTGCTGACCATCACGACCCATCAGTCTCTTGAGGAGTTGGATTCAATGCACAATAAAAATAAACTCAGTGCCGTCATCGGCATTATTACCTCCATGGCCGGAGCACAGGCTATTGCACAATCCCCAGCTACACCCAGTGGTGCAACTGAACAAGTTGAAGAATTAATGGTGACCGGTATTCGCGGCAGTTTGCAGCGGTCGATGGATGTTAAACGTGCCGCGGGCGGTGTTGTTGATGCCATTTCATCGGAAGATATAGGTAAGTTTCCCGACACCAACCTCGCAGAATCTCTACAGCGTATTACTGGCGTATCGATTGACCGCTCAGGCGGTGAAGGCCAATTAATTACCGTGCGCGGTTTCGGCCCGGAATTTAATACGGTATTAATCAATGGCCGCCAAATGGCAACCGAAAATTTATCGCGCGCATTCAGTTTTGATACTGTTGCGTCTGAATTAGTAAGTGGTTTAGAGGTTCACAAAACTTCAACGGCCACTATGCAATCCGGTGGTGTTGGTTCAACCGTCAACGTAAAAACCGCGCGCCCTTTTGATATTGGCGATTTCAAAGTAGCCGGTAGTATTAAAGCAGCACTGGAAGAAAACAGTGAAAAAACAACACCGCAAGTATCAGGCTTGGTAAGCAATGTATTTAACGATGGAAAATTTGGCGCACTGCTCGCCGTTTCACATCAAGAGCGGGACACACGCTTGAATCAGGCGCAAATGGATGGCTGGCTGGAAAACGTAGGTATTCCCACCAGTGAATTAAATGGCGGCGCAGGCGTTCCTGCAGGCACTACTATTTTTTCGCCGCGCAACTACGACCATAAAGTCACGTTTGAAGAACGCACCCGCACAAACGCGTCACTGGTATTGCAATTCGCAGCGACTGATGATTTGACAATCACTACCGATGCAATCTATTCCGATTTTGATATTGAAACCAATGCTCTGTCTTACGGCCACTGGTTCACTGCGCCTAACATCACCGATGCCGTAACCGATGAAAATGGCACCGTGATTGACCTGCGTCAGGAAGTGGGTTTGGCCACTGACATGCACGCTAAAAAATTTGATCGTCTCACCAAAACATCGCTATTTGCCATCAATGCCGACTGGCAAGTGAACGACAAATTAAATTTGAATTTTGATGCGACCACATCCAGCGCCGAACGCGCTGCAAACAATGGCGGCGGCGATCAGTTATCGCTGATTGGATATGCCAACCGCGTGCGCTTCCAGGTGGATGACAACATCCTTCCTTATGCCAGTGAATTTGAAACGGCAAATCCAAACATTTTCTCTGGCCAGCAAGAATTGGATGGCACCGCCTATCGCGATCCAAGTGCGCCAAATTATGTTGCACCAGCAGGTGTCGGTGACCTTCTCGATAAAAACAACAGCCGCGCACACGTAATGTTGCGTCGCGGTTGGGCGGTAGATGACCAGGTTGACCAATTTAAAATGGACGGTACTTGGGATGAAGGCAGCGACTCAGGCTTGGTAAAAGTAAAATTCGGCGGCATGTTCTCAAGTGAAGAAAAAGCATTGGATCGCTGGGATAACGAAGGCGTCGGCATTCACTGTACTTATTGCGGCTACCCTGACTCACCGGTTATTCCTGCCGACATGCAATATATTTTTGATGCAGGCAGTGATTTCCTTGGCGACGTAAGTGGCAGCGGCCGCATGCCAACCAAATGGTTAGCGCACGATGGCGAAGAACAATTTGCTTATCTCGAAAGCACCAGCGGCAAAAATTTTGATGCCGTTAAACGCGACAATTCTTTTGTGGTTGAAGAGGAGACCTTGTCGTTTTATTTGGAATCGGAATTCGCAGGTGATTTAAGTGGTATGCCGGTCAGTGCAATTGGCGGCGTGCGCGTTGAATCTACCGATGTCACTGTGACAGGAACCGAAGCGCCGGTAACTGGCTTGCGCATTTTAGATGAAACCGAAATGCTCGCCGAATTTGGTTCAGCACAGGCGATCAATGTCGATAACAGTTACGATGCAATCCTGCCAAATATGAGCATCAAACTCGATATTACTGATGACATGGTTATACGCGCGGCTGCATCAAAAAGCTTGACCCGTCCGACACTCACCAGCATGGCACCCGTCACCGTAATTACCACAACACGTCAAGGAGGTAACCTCACATCAACCAGTGGTAACGCTGCACTGAAACCGTTCGAATCAGATAACTTTGATTTGAGTTGGGAATGGTATTACGACGAAGCGAGTTATGTGTCGGCTGGTTATTTCAAAAAAGATGTGGCGAACTTTATCGTTAACTCGATTGCCGATAAAACTTTCGCATTGCCTAACGGCAGTTTGTTAACCGATCCATCCACCGGCAGTGACACTGGCGCTGCAGATGCCAACGATGCAGTCGCGGTATTTAAAAATACCCTTCCTAATAATGGTGAAGATGCCACCGTGGACGGTTGGGAACTCGGCATACAACACACCTTTGGTGAAACCGGTTTTGGTGTAATGTTTAACACCACATTGGTTGATAGTGATGCGGAGCTCGACCCCGCTGATGTCACCCAGGTATTTGCTCTCACCGGATTGAGCGACTCCGCAAACCTGGTTGGTTTTTATGAACAAGGCCCGGTGCAAATTCGTTTGGCGTATAACCAACGCGGCGAATTTGTGCAATCACTGACTCAAAGCAACGGCAACGGCCCAACACTCGTAGAGGATTACGAACAATGGGATTTGAGTGCAAGTTATGACATCACCGATGAAATAACCGTGTTCGTTGAAGGTATTAATCTCACTGAGGAATATGTGCATAAACGTGGCCGCTATGAAAACCATTTATTATTGGTTGAAGACAGTGGTCGCCGTTGGGCACTGGGTGTGAGAGCGAGTTTTTAATATTCATGATGTTCACTCATAGCCACTATCCGCTATGATTTTCAGCCGCTGCAATGCAGCGGCTCTTTTTATTTAATATTTAACATTAATACCGCTTTAGTAAAAATAGTTTCACTAATACCATCTGTTTATTAGCCGTATCCAAGAGTGGATCATGAATAATAAAATTACCTCTGTTGTGATTGTTGGAGGCGGTACTGCCGGTTGGATTACTGCAGGCCGTATTGCTGCACACCATCGCACCGCCACGGGCAACAACCTCAAAATTACTCTCATTGAATCACCGAATATTCCCATCATTGGTGTAGGTGAAGGCACCTGGCCCACGATGCGCAGCACCCTGATGAAATTGGGTATTTCTGAAACCGATTTTATCCGCGAATGCGATGCATCCTTTAAACAAGGCGCAAAATTCGCTCGCTGGGTAACAGGCACGCCGGATGATTTTTATTATCATCCATTAATGCTGCCGCAGGGGTTTGGCAAAACCAATATGGCTGCACACTGGCAAGAGCTGCGCAACCAACAAAAACTCCAACAATCTTTTTCTGCTGCAACGTGTTTTCAGGAAAGTCTTTGTGAATCAGGGCTTGCCCCAAAAATGATTACGACACCGGAATTCAACGCCGTAGCCAATTATGCTTATCATTTAAACGCTGGAAAATTTTCTGTATTTTTGCAAAAACACTGTAGTGAAAAATTAGGTGTGCAGCATGTACTCGCCGATGTTACGGGCGTTAACCTGGCCGACAATGACGACATACTTTCCGTCACTACTGAACAAGCTGGCGTGATCAGCGGCGATTTATTTATCGATTGCAGCGGTTTCCAATCGCTGTTGCTAGGCCAACATTTGCAGGTACCGTTTGTCGATTACAAAGACGTATTATTTATTGACAGTGCGCTCGCCGTTCAAGTGCCCTATGAAACAGAAGATGCCCCTATTGCATCACACACGATTTCAACCGCCCAGGATGCGGGTTGGATTTGGGATATAGGCTTGGTACATCGCCGTGGTGTAGGCCATGTGTATTCCAGTCGCCACACAACAGAAGAGCAAGCGATGGAGCGTTTGCAATCCTATGTTGGCCATACCTTTAATAATTTATCCGTGCGCAAAATTCCAATCCACTGCGGTCACCGCAAACTCTTCTGGAAAAACAACTGCGTCGCGGTAGGCTTATCGGCAGGTTTTCTGGAACCGCTGGAAGCATCGGCCATTGTATTGGTGGAATTATCAGCCAGTATGATTGCGGAACAATTGCCCGCCTGTCGCGATGTCATGGACATTGTTGCCAAGCGATTCAACGACACATTTACCTATCGCTGGGCGCGTATTATCGATTTTTTAAAATTACATTATATTTTAAGCAAACGCACAGACAATGCTTTCTGGGTTGATAACCGCGATCCATCCACTATTCCCGACAGCTTGCAGGAACTCATAAAACTGTGGCGTTATCACCCACCAGGCGATCAGGACTTCACCAGCAACAACGAGGTATTTCCTGCGGCAAGTTACCAATATGTGCTCTATGGTATGGGCTTTGAAACTGACTACTCATGCAGCCAGCATTTGCTACGCGACCATGCAGTAGCGCGTGAGCAGTTTGATAAAAACCAAAAGAATATCGAGCAGGTATTACGCAGCTTGCCCAGTAACCGCGAGCTGCTTAATAAAATTCATTTGCACGGCTTGCAAACCATCTAATCATTATTCAGTACGGAAAACCCCATGACTCACTTTGTTGCACTGCATAATCAACTTCACCAACAACTGCGCGTAGATACCACACTGGTTGAGTCGCTCGGTGCAGCTAACAATATGGTACCGGTGGTACTCAGTGAATTCCTGCGCCTGGTCGTTCAGTACCCTATTGTGTTTACCAAAAACAGCGAGAATGGCAACTTTGTGTGTGTTGCACTTTTGGGATTTGAACAAGGTGAAAATTTATTTTGGCAAGACAATCAATGGCAGGGAATTTATACACCACTGAACATTACCCGCCAGCCGTTTTTTATCGGACAGGAAAACGGCCAAACACTTATTTGTATCGATACAGACAGCGCCACCTTGCACTCAGGTCAGGGTGAAGCAATTTTTGATGCGTTCGGAAAAGAGACTAACTATCTCAACACAATTAAAGCACGCCTTGCACAATTGCTTGATGGTGAAACGCAAACCCATGCATTTATTCAACATTTACTGGCACTGAATTTACTTGAGCCTATGGCGCTGGACATCCGTTTTGGCAATAACCAGCAACAGCGCGTACAAGGTTTATATACCATTAATGAACAGCGACTCACACAACTTGACCCAACGCAATTAAGTGAGCTTCAGCGTGAGGGATATTTACAACCCATCTATACCCAGCTGGCATCACTCGGGCAGATTTATTCGTTGATCCAAAAAAAGAATATACGATTGGGGCATGGTACAAACTGATGACACTTTACTCGCAAGAAAAATGGAAAATAGATGTCCAACTGATCGGACATGAAAAAAACCCACTCTTGATCATCGATAATTTTTGTAACACACCAAATGCATTAACTGACCAAGCTTGCTCAGGCGAACCATTCATCGCACAAGCCAGTGATTTTTATCCTGGCCTACGCAAACAGGTTGATGGGAATTATCCTGCACAGAGTTTGAATGCAATCACCTCACTGGTGCGCGAAGTATTTTCAATTGATGCATCGCGCGCAGTGCAGCAGAGTCTGTGCGCTTTTTCACTCACTACCACACCACCAGAAAAATTGCGCCCCATACAGTCGGTGCCACATATCGACACTCATGATCCATCACATTTTGCAATGGTGCACTATCTGTGCCCTAATTCTTACGGTGGCACCTCTTTTTATCGCCACCGCAGCACCGGCCATGAAAGTATCACACAAGAGCGATTAACCAATTATTTTAAAATTCTCAAGCAGGAAGTGATGGAGGAACAACAAACCCGATTTAATTACATCAATGGCGATACACATTTATTCGAGCGGATCGCGCAGGTACCTGTCGCATTTAACCGTGCGGTGATATACCGCAGCAACCAACTGCACTCCGGAGATATCAGCGCACAATTGGGGTTAAGTGAAAACCCCAAGCAAGGACGATTGACAGTAAACAGTTTTTTTAGCTTTATTGAATAACTCATATTATTTTTAACAGTTCTTTTACATCACTCACATGACGGCGGCTGATAATCGGGCGCAACTCGATATCGGCCAAACGCACATGATATTGCCCCTGCGCATTGCGCTCCAGCGCCTCGATGTGTTTGATCGACACCAATGAATTGCGATGGATGCGCACAAAACGCCCACTGAATTCCTCTTCCAATTCCTTTAAGGTTTCATCCAGCAAATGTTCGCCGTTGCGATGATAGACAGTGACATATTTGTGATCAGCAAGAAAATAGCGAACATCCTCCAGCGGAATAAGCTCCACGCCACGACGTGTTTTGGCGGTGATATGGGTACGCTGGGTTTCTAGTGCCGTCGCAGGATTTTTTTGTGCAGCGACACGTTGGATTTTATTGAGCTTTTTGGCCTTCTCTAATACCTGCAATAACTGTTCGGCTTTGACCGGCTTGAGCAAATACCCGACGGCATTGGTGCCAAACGCATCGAGTGCGTATTGGTCAAATGCGGTACAAAAAATAACGGCAGGCGCATCCTCCAATTCGGCAATATCCTGCGCAAGGCTCAAGCCATCGCGCCCGGGCATACGAATGTCCAGCAAGACAATATCCGGGTCATGCGCGATAATGGCAATCAGCGCATCTTCTGCATTATCCGCCTCGGACACCACAGAAAAACCTTCAATTTTTTCCACCATGCGCAGCAACCGCTGCCGCGCAAGAGGCTCATCATCAACAATTAAAATATCCATTGTTATGTCTCTGGTTGTTATTGTTTTCCGTTTTAATCGATATGAAAAAAAGCAAACATCAAACCGTCAAAGGACAAAAAATATAAGTCGTAAAAATGCCATTCTCTGCACTGCTGGATAACCGCGCTGCCGACCCGAAGTGCGCGGTGAGCCTGCGGCGAATATTATCAAGCGCCATACGATTATGCTTTTGCTCACTATGGCGCTGCGAGCCACTGCCCTGGTGATTATTTTTTTTCACCAGCAAGTAAGGGTTGCTGATGACGATACTGAGCTGCTTATCGTTCTGCGAAACCTTGACCGTGATTTTTCCGCCCTTGGGCAAAGGTTCTACACCGTGAAAAATGGCATTCTCGACTAAAGGCTGCATCATCAAACTGGGGATTTTTATCTCTTTGTTGTAATTGCCAATTTGCCAGTCCAACTGCAAACGCCGACCAAGGCGCAGCTGCTCTATATCCAGATAGTGTTTGCACAACTCCAATTCACGCTCAAGCGGAATCAAACTCGGCTCCGCCAAACTGGCGCGGAACAATTCCGATAAATCTTCCACCACCCGCTCTGCGGTATCCGGATCTGTAGCAATCAAACTGGCGATGGAATTCATGCTGTTAAATAAAAAGTGCGGACGAATGCGCGATTGCAATGCTTGTATGCGCGCCTGCATTTCAGCCTGTTGTTGATTGCGCAGCTGTTGCTGCAAATATAAATAGCGCAGCAAAATACCCGACAGAATTGCAGCGATGGCCATATTGTTAAGCAATTGCCAGCCATCAAATTCAAAATCTTGATATTCAATAAATGCCATGCCGCTAACGCCATAGATTATCCACTGCCCCAACACACTCAGCACCAGTGTAATAAACAACACCAAGGCATAACTGGTACAACCAGCACGTACATGGCTTTGCCGCGCGAGCCAGAAACGCAAACGGCACAGCGCAATCGCACTGAATACCACCACCCATTGCACTTGCACCGAGATCAGCGCGAGCTTGTCCCAGTCAAAATGCTGCAACCCGGACGATGCACTGATGGTCAGCAACAGCGCCAGTAACTCCGCCACCAGCACCAGCAAAAATACCGATTGGCTAGTGCACAACTCCGGTAAAAATGGATTGGCAGGTTCAGCCAATGATGCGGGCTGTTTTTTATCGGTTTCCGGTGCAGTCATTGTCGATACGGTTTCCATAACGAGCAGTCCAGATACCTGTCTGCTGCCTTGATTAATCGGTCTTTTTAAAACGCTGTTGGGCTATAATGCGCGGCCTGCGGCACGGGGCGTGATTATCCAGCGACATTTGCGCAAGCATCGCCTTGGATTCTAGCCCAACAGCAGCCGCCATCTCTTTCATTATTTCTAGTTTGTGGACACATCCTCATGAGCCAAAACGATCAGCCCATCAAACCCTGGGGCGGCCGCTTCAGCGAAGCGACCGATGCCTTTGTCGAGCGCTTCACCGCCTCCATCGGTTTTGATTACCGCCTCTACCACCACGACATCAACGGCTCCATCGCCCACGCCACCATGCTCGCCAAAGTGGGTGTGCTGACCGAGGCCGAGCGCGATCAAATCATCGCGGGCTTGGAAGAGATTCGTGCGGAAATCGTCGCCGGTAAATTTACCTGGTCAGTGAGCCTGGAAGATGTGCACATGAACATCGAAGCGCTGCTCACCCAGCGCATTGGCATCACCGGTAAAAAGCTTCATACCGGCCGCTCGCGCAACGATCAAGTCGCCACCGACATACGCCTATATATGCGCGACGAAATCGACGCTATCGCCAAAGAACTCACTCGCCTGCAACAGGGCATGCTGCAGTTGGCGGAAGCCAATACCGATACCATCATGCCCGGTTTTACCCATTTGCAAACCGCGCAGCCGGTGACCTTTGGCCATCACATACTCGCCTGGTTTGAAATGCTGCAGCGCGACTACGGCCGCCTGCTGGATTGCCGCAAGCGCATGAATTATTTGCCACTCGGCGCTGCTGCACTGGCCGGTACTACCTACCCGATTGACCGCGCCTACACCGCGCAACTGCTCGGCTTTGAAGCGCCCACCGAGAACTCGCTGGATTCCGTAAGCGACCGCGACTTTGCCATCGAATTTTGCGCCTTTGCCAGCATCTTGCTCACCCATATGTCGCGCATGAGCGAGGAGCTGGTGCTCTGGACTTCCTCGCAATTCAAATTCATCGACCTGCCCGACCGCTTCTGCACCGGCTCCTCCATCATGCCGCAGAAGAAAAACCCCGACGTGCCTGAACTGGTGCGCGGTAAAACCGGGCGTGTGAACGGCCATTTGATTGCGCTGTTGACGCTGATGAAATCCCAGCCCTTGGCCTACAACAAAGACAATCAGGAAGACAAAGAGCCGGTATTCGACGCGATTGATACCGTCAAAGACTGCCTGCGCGCCTTCGCCGATATGGTACCCGCGATTCAACCGCGCAAAGCGGAAATGTACGAAGCCGCCAAACGCGGCTTCTCCACCGCCACCGATCTCGCGGATTATTTGGTGCGCAAAGGCGTGCCTTTCCGCGATGCCCATGAAATCGTCGGTAAGTCAGTGGCCTACGGCGTGCAGACCAACAAAGATTTGTCTGAGATGACTCTGCAAGAACTGCAACAGTTTTCCAGCGTGATCGAAGCCAATGTATTTGACGTGCTGACACTGGAAGGCTCGGTGGCCGCGCGCAACCACATCGGTGGCACTGCGCCTGCGCAGGTAAAAGCGGCGGTTGAGCGAGCTAAAGCGAGCCTTGCAGGTCGTTAATAAACGAGCGGGACATCAAGAATACGGGTAAACGCCCTGCCTCAAGAAGCCGCGTGCTGGATGTAACACGCGGCTTTTTTGTTTTTATGTATCAATGACTTATCACTACAAACACCACTAAGATCAATCGATTGATCTTAATTTGCGAAACCCATCACTGCCCCGCCTGCACCTGTCATCCAAATCATCTTTAAATTGCTGCTTTTACTGGTATTTGCACCAACTTGGGCTAGTCTTAAAGTCTAAAAGTTTATTTTTTGTCCAGATCGACTGAGGCGAAAATAAGGAATATGGGTAAAAAATCAGTGCATTCAGGAGACTCTGAAGAAGATCTGGCAGCCAAAATCCGGCTGCTGGAGGATGAACTCGCCTCATTAAAACAGACTCTGCATGCCAAACGCGCCGTCAGGCAACTGCAAGACTCATCCCATTGGGATCACAAAGCCTTTGATGAAGTGCCAACACCTGCCAGCCTCGCTCAGGAAGGTGCCATTTTTGATGAAAGCTGGGTGCTGGAAACCCTCAAGTTCTTGGTCAAACAGCAGCGCCCCAACAGTATCCAACAGATTCTGGCTAAAGTAGGTGAGTTGCTGGCACTACGTGCAATAGCGCTCTGGAGCCGGGATAACCATTCCAACACCCACCAATTGCAGCATGAATGGTGTGCCGCCGATTTGCCCGCGAGCACACGCATGCTTTTGCAAAACCCGGATTGGCTACAGCCATTGCTGCAACCTGACTCTGCCAGCCTGCGCCAATTACAAGAAGGGATGCCACTGGCGGTGCGCGCCACCGACCACGATATGGCAGACCTGACCCTCAACCTGCGCACCCAAGGCATTTATAACAGCCTGCTGATCCCGCTGTGTGAACAGGGGCAAGTGCGCGGGCTGATGGCGTTGCATCGCGATAATCCGCGCACCTGGCATCCGCACGACAGCAAAGCGCTGGGCAGCTTGCTTGCCTGGTTGTTCCGCTTTATGCAGCAGCATGAACAGCTGCGGATAATGGTAGACAGGGACACACGCCACCAATATGCGATGGAAGCGACCAACGACGGCCTGTGGGACTGGAACTTACTCACCAACCGGATTTATTTCAGCCGCAGTTATTTGCGCATGCTCGGCTACGATTACGAAGACCTACCCGGCAATCTGGACACCTTGCGCGATTATTTTGTCCACCCTGACGACGTAGACAACATGCTCGCGGAATACCAGACCGCGATTGAAAACCAGCGCGAATCCCTGCAATTACAATTCCGCATGTTGCACCGCGACGGCCATGAGCTCTGGGTTAATTCCAAAGCCAAATTATTCGAGCCAGACCACAACGGTAAAGCCACACGCTGCGTTGGTGTGAATACCGACATCACCGATTTTATGTCATCGCGCGAGGAACTGATCAACGCCAAAGCGCAAGCCGATTTGGCGAGCAGAACCAAAAGCGAATTTCTGGCGCGCATCAGCCATGAAATCCGCACGCCCATGAACGCGATCATCGGCATTGGTTATTTACTTAACGATACGCAACTGGATGAGCAGCAACAAAGCTATCTTTCCAGCATTAACTCCGCAGCCGATTCACTCTTGCAAATCATCAATCAATTGCTCGATTTTTCCAAAATCGAAGCGGGCCGCGTTATTCTGGAATACGCGCATTTTGACCTTGACCAATTGTTTGAAAAAATATCGCGTTTATTTGAAATCAGCGCACTGCATCGTTCAGTCAACATTATTTACGACATCAAACCTGATGTGCCGCGATTTTTGCGCGGCGATGCCTCGCGCCTGAGCCAAATTCTCAGCCATTTGATTAGCAATGCTTTCCAGTACTCCAACACCAGTCAGGTTGTGGTGCGCGTGTGCCGCCGCGCGCAAAGCGCCAAGCAAGTGATGCTGGAATTTACCGTTGAAGATAGCGGGCTGGGAATGACGGAAGAAAAACTGGCGCATATCAAAGAGCGCCTGGTGTTCAACCACAACGCACAAGATCATGAAAAAAATTCCTATGGCTTGGGCATTTGCAGCCACCTTGTGCATTTAATGCAAGGCGATTTTGCCATTGAATCCAGCCTCAACCACGGCTGTAAAATTACGTTCAGTGCATCGTTTGAACGCAGTCACTTTGGTGAAAAAACCCTGGTCAATCACCCGCGCGACTTAAACAATATCCGCGTATTGATTGTGGATGACAATTCCATTGCGCGCACTATTATTGCCAGCACCGCGCGTAGTATCCATTTGCAAGTAGACGAAATCGATAACCCGGTCAGTGCCATAGAGCGAATCCGTCAGGCAGATAATTTGGGGCAGCCCTATCATTTTGTACTGCTGGATTACCGCATGCCCAACATGAATGGGCTACAACTCACCGGGCTCATCAAAACTGACCGCACACTCAAAAGCAAACCGCATGTATTTTTAATTTCAGCTTATCATCGCGATGAAATTTCTAGCTCTGACCCTAACGCGATTCTGGTCGATGAGTTTTTAAGTAAACCAGTAAGCGAATCGCGCCTGTTTGATGCCATCAGCCAAACCATAGGCCGTGAACAATTATTGCAAGACATCAGCCCGGAAATTGTTGTTACCGATGAGGCACTGGCATTACTGGAAAATTGTCATCTACTGATCGCGGAAGACAATGTCGTAAATCAGCAAGTGATCCGCGGCATTTTGAAAAAGAAAAAAATCAGCAGCGTTATAGCCGCCAACGGTATAGAGGCGCTAAAAATACTTGAAAGCAGCAGCGAAACATTCGACGCAATTTTGATGGATTTGGAAATGCCTGAAATGGATGGCATTGAAGCAACCCAATGTATTCGCGCCGGGCACATACAGCAACTGCAAGACATTCCCATTATTGCCGTAACGGCACAAGCCATGCGTGGCGACCGCGAACGCTGCCTTGCGGCAGGAATGAACGGCTATTTATCCAAACCCGTCAATCCTGAATTGCTCTATACCACGCTCGCCGATATCTTGCGTAAGAAAAAAATATCCAACGGGAATGCCCAGCACTGACATTTATGTACTCACGACCGATCGACATTCACAACATAGATGACGGTGTTGACCGCAAACAACTCAGCCTGCTTAAACAACGCTTCCTCGATTTAAATGCACAGCGCCATGAGCGAACGTGTGCCGCACTGACTGAACGACAACAACAATTTGTGCAAGTGTTGCCATTGTTGTTTCACGTCAACCACCCGATGTTGCCTGGCTATATTTCTCACGGAACACCAGCGGGCGTTTATCAATACACACCGTCCAACGATGATTTACGCATTGCCAAAATTATTGCCCGCAGCTTTCAGTACAACCGCGATCTGATTGAGAAAAAATGTGCGATAGATGCGCTTTTTATTATGGGCAGTGTCGGCACCATTGCGCAAAGCGACTCCAGCGATCTGGATTTATGGGTGTGTCACAGCCTGCATGAGGACAACCCGCTGCTACAAGAACTGGAGCGCAAATGCACGCTGATCAGCCAGTGGGCTGCCGTACAAGTTCGCCTTGAAGTGCATTTCTTTTTAATGCGTAGCGATGAATTCACCCATAGCCGCACACAACATTTAAGTAGCGAAGCCAGTGGCTCTGCGCAGCACTTTTTATTGCTTGATGAGTTTTATCGCACCGCCTTGTGGCTTGCCGGAAAATTCCCGCTATGGTGGTTTGTACCTGCATCGCAAGAGAAAAATTACATTGCCTATCGTGATACCTTGCTGGGCAAACGCTTTTTAAAAGAAGAAGACCTGGTGGACTTTGGCAGCTTGCCTTACATCCCCCCAAATGAATTTATTGGTGCGGGCATTTGGCAACTCTACAAAGCGATTGAGTCCCCCTATAAATCGGTTTTGAAATTATTGCTGCTGGAGGTTTATGCCAGTGCCCATATTATTGATGATATGCCAGCAATGAGTGGAGCCGATGACCTGAATGATTTTTCTGAAAATAGTCTTTCTGATAATGACATTTCTGAAAATGACTTTTCTGAACCACACATCCACACGCCTACTGCCGAAGAAGAGAGCGCGGAAAGTATTGCGGCAGAACCCCTGGCGCTGAGTTTAAAACGCGCCATTTACGCCGACACTCCCGATGCAGATGCCCTTGACCCTTATGTGATGGTGTATCGCCGTATTGAACAGTATTTATTAGAACATGGACAGTTGCAGCGATTGGAATTAGTGCGGCGCTGTTTTTATTTTAAAGTCAACAAAGCATTGTCACGCACCAGCAGGCATGCACAAAAATCCTGGCAGCGAACATTGTTGGAAGGATTGGTAAAAGAATGGAACTGGTCTTCGCATCAGTTACATATGCTGGATAACCGCGCTTATTGGAAAGCGCCTCATGTGATTAGCGAGCGCACCTTGTTGGTGAATGAGCTCAATCAAAGTTATCGCCTGCTCAGTGAGTTAAGCAAACATCAGTATCAGGATATCGCGATCAGCAGTGATGAGCTGGCGATACTCGGGCGCAAGTTACACGCTGCGTTTGAACGCAAAGCGGGAAAAATTGAATGGATCAACCCCGGCATTTCGCGCGATCTAAGTGAAGATGCGCTCTGCTTTGTCCATAAACAACAAGAGCAACAAGAAAACTGGCAGGTGATTCGCGGCAGCCAAAACGATTTAGCGCTGCGCAATATCAACGTCGAACCAATTAAACATGCGCGCAGTCTGGTCGAGTTGCTGTTGTGGTGCCATGCCAATGAGATTCTGGCCAGTCATACCAAAGTCGATATTATCGCACCGACTTTTTCCATCAGTGCCAACCAAAAACAATTATTGATCCAAACATTGCAACAGTGGTTGCCACTGCCAATGCTGCGCGACCACCAACAATTTATGCGCCCTGCTGCGGTTGAACGCATGCTAATTTTGGTCAATACCGGTGTTGAGCCCCAAGCCGATTTGCACAAAAAAGGTATGCAAATGCTCAGCAACCAAAAAGATGCGCTTGGCTATAGCGGTTTGCGTGAAAATCTAATGATCAATGCCGATATCATCCAGGTCAATTCGTGGGGTGAGTTAGTCTGCCGGCATTACCCGAGCGACGCGCTAATCAATTGTTTGCAACACTATTGCCGTCTGTTTCCACCGGGAAAACATTTCAGCTTGCCCGAATTGAGTATTCGCTGTTTTAGTACCGGCCAAGGCAATAATATTGCGCAGCGGCTTACCGATTTATGGCGCGACCTGATTAGCTGTTTTTATTCCGGCACACGGCCGCGCAGCAGCCGTTATATTTTGGAGATGGGAGACGAGTATTTGCTCTTGCAATTTTTCCAACAGCAACCGCAAATACAACGATTCAAATCCTACGAAAAATTGTTGAACAAACTAGCGCAAGCACAATCAGACTTTAGCCCCATGGTGATAGACCGCTATGCACTGCGCGATAAACCACTGCGCATTATTGGCGATATTGCTAGGCAGTGCGGCATTTATCTTTTTTACCAGCTGGATCAACAGCAAGCACAGATTACCATCATCGATGAAAAAGGCTCACTGTTTACCACCACCACGGAATACCACAACCAGCAAACCCTACTGCGCCCACTGGTGAATTTTATTCGCGCGGCACTGCAACGCCAATCGCACAGTATCGACTTTAACAATGCCACCAACCCGCAGGATATCCAGATTTACGAGCTAACCGGCAACATCAAACAACATCAAGGTATTGCTGAACGCAGGGAGTTGCACAATAACCTTAACCAATTGCACTACATCAATATCAAAGCAATTGCGGAAATGGATAGCGCACAAGTGTTGCGCTTTACTATTTTCTGTAATGAGCAGGAATTTTCATCGCTGGTGTATGGCGACGATTTATTTAAAGCGGTCGCCAGTTATATTGTGCGCAGAAGAAAACAAGGTGAGCGCTATCCTTGCTACATTACCGATCTGGATTTATCACTCTGCCAGGACACTCTCGCCCAACAGACCGGTTTACAATTAGGCCACTACCTGCAATTAAAAGCAGAGCTGGAACAAAAACTGAATTCCGCACTTGCCCTGCTCTGATCGTTCTTAATTATTATTAATTTTTGTTTAATCGTTTGGTTGCGCTATTTTCCTGTTGCATAATCGGGCTGAGATTCGCGCGCAGCAAGAATTCTATGTTCGCGATTCGTTTCCATTATCAACTCAAACACAACACTTATATAACACCTATATAAAATAGAGAGATAACAATGAAAAAAATGATCATAGGTTTGGCCGCCCTGCTAGTTGTATTCAGCCAATGGGTTTCGGCAAGTGAATTAACCGGCGCATGGGAATTGGAATACGCCGTATACAAAAATGAAAAAGGCGAAGTCGTCGGTGAAATTAAAGACAAAGCCACACTCTCGCGCAAAGTGTTGTCTGACAATCACTTTACCTTTATCACTTGGGATAAAAGCGGAAAGTTTATTGTGGCTGGCTCCGGCACTTACACTTTGAAAGGCGAAAATTACAACGAAACCGTTGATGCCACATCTGAAGCGCGGCTCATGGGAAAAACCTATGAATTCAACTGCACCTTTAAAGACGGCATCTGGATTCATAAAGGTATGGAAGACGGTGTGTTAATTGAAGAACACTGGAAGCGGGTAAACTGAAATAATCGATAAAAAATGCCGGCATTAACGCCGGCATTTTTGTTTAACTCAATACTATTTTGATGGTATCAATTGCACACCATGATCAGCTCAAGGCTAATTGGATATTAAAGCAAGTGCCATTCTGTTCATCGGATGTAACCGCCATTTGCCCACGGTGATGGTCGGTAATAATAAAATAAGAATACGACAGACGCTGCTCAACCGGACAGGTACTTGTCTGACTCTCGATAGAGAAGAAAGGCTGGAAGATTTCCAATTGCTCAGCAGGACTCAAACATTTGCCGTTGTGTTCTACTTTAATCCACAGCGAATCATAAAATTCACCGATCTCGATATTGATCCACGGCTTGTTGTTGTCATTCCAGGATTTGGCATTGAGTGCGTAAAACGCATTGCGCATCAAGCGAACAAATACCTGCGCGAGCTCTGCAGGATAGCAGGGGATTTGCGGCAAATTATCCGCGTAATTACGGCGGATATTAATGTGTTTGAAGGTGAGGCCATTGGCATCAAAAAATAAACCGCTCGCCAATTCAATACTGTGATCCATAATCGGTGGCACATCGGCCAATTGTTTGCTGTCGCGATGACTGCTCGCCAGTTGCAATAAATTTTGCGCAATCGCCGTTGCCTGATGCGCACTCTGGCGGACAGTTTCCACTTCCTGCAATAAAAATTCTTTTACGTCACCCAACTCTGCCGTTTCAATTTCCTGACGCGCACTGGAGACGCGCGCAAAAATGGTATTGATCGGCAAGCTGATGTCATACGCCATTGCTGATGCCAACTCGCCCATCGCCGATACCTTATCGCGCTCGGCCAATTTATTTTCTGCATTCACTTGTTTGGTGACATCTGAAATCAAAATCACTATGCCCGTTTCCTGCTGGTTGTTCAGCGGGTAGAGCGTGATATCAAAAGTATATTGACCGCGCTGGGTGTGCTTGAGATTGAGAGTTTCGCCCGTGGCCAACACAGTTTTGACCTGTTCCTGCGTCAGGGTAATTTGCGCATAAGCCGCCCACAGGTTTTGCCCAACCACATCTTTAAAAGGGCGGCCGGTAATTTCTTCGGCTTTTTGGTTCCACTGGGTAATCTGCAGTTCCTGGTTAAGGCCTATGAGCATCACCGGCATGGAGTTAACGATGCTGGCGATGTAAGCCTCGCGCTCTTGCAATACCGCAGTGCGGCGCGCCACGCGATCTTCCAGTGTGGCTTTGATTTCGGTGAGCGCGCGATTGGAGCGAACCGCGCGCCAGTGAGCGCGGATCAAAAATGCCAACACAATCACCAGCGTGAGGATCAATACACTGGCCGTGGTATTGGCTACGTACTGCCACTTGGTACTGCCATCCTCCTCCCGGAAAACCGCAAAAATATCAGCGCGGGCGCCGAGGCTGGTACAGACCAGTGCACAAAAAAGCAGGAGTTGTCTCATGGGGGGATCTCATAGCGGCCAAAGGCCACCTCCTCGCTAACAGAACGCCAGCAGGAAATGACCCGAATCAAGCGGGCAATTTTACTCGATCACCCGCTGAAAGGAACAGCTACAACATCCAAACCACAGTATCACTTAAGAGCAGGCGGTGTAGATCTTTGCGCTGGCCGGGTAAGCAGCTTGTGCGGGGGCTGGCAATAACTCAAACACGCTGCCTTTTTTACTCGTCATCCGCAGGGATTTTTTGTACATCCAGGACTCTTCAATCAAACCATCGCGCAAACGGAACAGGAGGTTGGCACTGAATTCCAAAAACGCGCCTGTCGCTGGCAGCCCCATGAATTCCTCATGGTGAACTCCATTCATTCGGAAACGCACCAATACTTGTGAATCGCTTGCCAACAACTGCTCAATTGACCATTCACGTTCTGCGAATACATCGATCAGGTAGTTAAAAAAGCCTTGATACTCTGACGGACTGGACGGATCAAACTCGGGAAAACCCCAGCAGCGAACCTGCCCGGCAAGAAAATTTCCCGTGGATGAATGCGATGCCGACAAGGCGCTATTCAAAAATTGGCTGACCTGTGCGGCCAGATGTTGGTGGTGATGCATACTGACTCCTTCCCTTGTGGGGATTTTCCTCTTGCGAAGATCGTATAAGTGCATAGCGAGTTCGGTAAAACAGGCTGCAGTCTGTAACCTTCCATTATGGTAAGGTCAAGCACCGGCAAATTATGTCAGTAAGCTGGCGGCAAACTGTGACAGTTTGTATCCAGCGCGATTGGATTAGCGCGCTGTTCAGGTTACTGCTTAGTTGCCATCCAGATTACTGATTCTGCTATCGATTAATACGGGTATCGATCAATACGGGCTTTGGGTCGGGCGAATAATAATTTCACTGACATCCACATCTGCCGGTTGCTCAATCGCATACACAAGGGCCCGCGCGATGGCATCAGGCTTGAGCGCAATCTGGCGGAACTCGCGCATGGCCGCACGCGCCGCCGGGTCAGAAATAGACTCCGCAAGCTCGGATTCCACCACTCCGGGGGAAATAATCGTGACGCGGATGTCGCCATCCAGTTGCTCCTGACGCAGGCCTTCAGAGATTGCGCGCACGGCATATTTGGTCGCGCAATAAACCGCTGCGGTGGGATAAACCGCATGACCACCAATAGACGATACGTTAATAAAATGGCCGCTTCCCTGGGCTTTCATGATCGGCAAGCCAGCGGCAATCCCGTAAAGCACCCCTTTGATATTGACATCCACCATGCGCTCCCATTCATCCAGCTTCAATTCCTGCATGGCCGAGAGCGGCATTACCCCGGCGTTATTGACGATGACATCAACGCGCCCGAACTGCTCGCGCGCCAACCCCACCAGCGCATCAACCTGCGCTTTGCTGGTAACGTCGGTCTCCAGATAGGCCGCAGTTCCGCCTGCCGCGCGGATTTTGTCGGCCAACGCAGCCAACCGCTCCTGACGGCGCGCGCCCAGTACCACAATATGGCCGGCCTGCGCCAAGGCCAGGGCAGCGGTTTCGCCAATGCCGCTACTGGCACCGGTAATAACAACCACTTTGGTTTGAGGGTTTGTGTGTGATGTAGACATAGGTTCAGCTCCTGATAAGAGGGGCAGAAGAATTCCGTCCCGATGGAGCCACTATAAAAACCAGCCCGTTTTCGCCGGTAGCCAATTCCTCGTTGATGATTGCCTAAAACTCCAGACTCGCGGCCAGCCGGTTCAATCGCAGCGGGCAAGTCGCTACACTCATCAACACAACATCTGACAAGCAGCACAACATCCGATAAGCCATTTCCACATCGAACGAGAGGGATATATGAGCGGCGATATCAACAGCCTTTTGCCTGAATTGGCGCTGCGTGCCAAACGGCTGGCGACCGAAGAAGGCATGACCAGCACGGCGCTGGAATGCATGCAGTTGTTTCGCAGCAACCAGCCCACAGAAATCACCCACGCACTTTATGAGCCCTCCGTATGCATCATTGCGCAGGGTCAAAAGCAGGCGCGACTGGGCGAAGAGCTGTATAGCTACAATCCATCCACGTATTTGGTGGCGGCGGTAGATTTACCGGTGCGCGGCCAAGTGATAGAGGCAACGCCTGAACAGCCGTATTTGTGTATCCGCCTGAGGCTGAAACCACATAAGATCAGTGAAATGCTGCTGGAGAACCGCCAGTTGTTGCGGCCGGTAAAAATGCCGCATCGCGGGTTGTTTGTGAGCCAGGCGAATTATCAATTACTGGATGCAGTCTTGCGCCTGATGCGCTTGCTTGATACTCCAGATGACCTTGCGGTGTTGGCACCACTGGTCGAGCGGGAAATCCTGTACCGGTTATTGCTGGATGAGCAGGCCGTTATCCTGCAGCAAACCGCGCAGACCGATAGCCATGCGCAGCAGATTGCGCGGGTTATCAAAACACTAAAGCGCGATTTCCATAGAAATTGGCGGATTGAAGAGCTGGCGCAGATGGCGTGCATGAGCAATTCGGCCCTGCATGCGCACTTCAAAAGCATCACCAACATGACGCCGCTGCAGTACTTGAAACAACTGCGGCTGCAAGAAGCCCGACGCTTGTTGTTTAGCGAAAATCTGGATGCCGCCACCGCCAGCCATCGCGTTGGTTATGAAAGCCCTTCACAGTTCAATCGCGAATACCAACGTCTGTTTGGCTTGCCACCGGTGCGCGATTTGGTGCGGCTCCGCAATACATCGCCCTCCCTGATTCAGGCCAACTGACATGAAATAACTGGCGACTTATTCCAAAAATCCATTTTTGTGCGATTTCCTCACTCGAACCAGTCGAGCTTTTTTACAATTTTTAAAATTTGGCGCATCAATAATGCTACCCAGATCCACGTTTTATTGAACGTCGGTTCGCAAAATCCCTCCAAGGCACAGTTATTGCCAATATTTTCACTACATAGGTATTGGCAGTAATACCGGGTGCGCATTTTCTGAAAAAAACAACCCCGGGCAATAAACTGACACTACACTCAGGAATACTGTTGTACAGGAGCTTTCGTCATGCTTACGGATCTACATAGACAGGCCCCAACCGCAGAAACGCACGCAGGTTTCATCCAGATCAGCACACTACTGGTTACGGTTGAAGCACATGCCGTGCAACCACTTTTCCACCCATCGCCCTACTTATGGAATGAGGATACCGGTGAATAACAGGTGTATTTGGCGGTGCATTGCCGCCCTGACAAATGTGCTGGTGTGCGCTGGTGCACTGGCCGCCGAGCAGGTGACGCTGCAATTAAAATGGCATCATAGCCCTCAATTTGCCGGTTACTACGCCGCGCTTGAGCAGGGATATTACAAAGAGGCTGGTCTGGACGTGAGCCTGATGGAGGCAACACCGGAGACCGATGTGGTCACTGCGGTCACCAGTGGTGCAGCGGATTTTGGGGTGGGCTCCAGCAACCTGCTGCTGGAGCACTATCGCGGTAAACCGGTCGTCGTGCTGGCTAATATCTTTCAACACTCTGCCTTGGTGCTTGTCGCCCGGCAGTGGAGCCCAACCCAGAATATCCACGATCTGGCGGGCAAGCGCCTGATGTTGACCAAAACCCCGGATGAGCTGGTCGCCTATCTGCAGCAGGAAGGACTCAGTGCCGATCAGTATTCACTGGTGCCCCACAGCGCCGATCTCAACGATCTGATTACCGGCAAGACCGATGCACTTTCTACTTACTCCAGCATCGCACTACCCTATTTTGAGGCGATGCAATACCCGGTGCAGGTGTATAGCCCACGCGCTGTTGGCATTGATTTCTATGGCGACAACCTGTTTACCTCTAGCCGCCTGCTCAAGCGCAATCCCGATGTTGTAGAAGCATTCCGCAAAGCGAGCCTCAAGGGCTGGCAGTACGCGATGGATCATCCGGATGCCGTCGTTGAGCTGATCCGCACGCAATACAACCAACACCAGCAATACAACCAACAACAGAGCGATGAACTGCTGCGCAAGCAGATGGCGCACACGCGTGAACTTATCCACCCCGAGCTGATAGAGCTGGGTTACAGCAACCCCGGCCGCTGGCGGCATATTGCCGATACCTATGCAAGTTTGGGTTTACTCCCCAAAAACCTGGCACTGAATGGATTTCTGTACCGCAGCGAGGTTTCGGTGGATCGCAGCTGGCTGTACATTACTGCCGCTTCGTTGATAGGCGCGTTTGTCGTTTTTCTGGTCGCCGCGCACATCAACCGCGTCAACCAGAAATTGCGCAATATGGTGCGCCTGATGCGCAGCGCCGATGTCTGGCAGCGCGGCCACAACCATGTGCTGGCGCAAATAGTGGCTGATGACCCGCTGGAGGACATACTGCTTGGGATTATCGTCGGTGTTGAGCACATCAAACCGGACATGCTCTGCAGCATCCTGCTGGTTGAACGCGCCACCAATACACTCAGGCTGGCCGCCGCCCCGCACTTGCCCGATTTTTATAATGAAGCGGTCGATGGCCTGCACATCGCGCGCGCGATTGGCTCATGCGGCACAGCCGTCATTACCGGCCAGCGGGTAATTACCAAAGACATCCAGAATGATCCTGCCTGGGCCAGCGCCCGTGAACTGGCCGCCAAGGCGGGACTGGCCTCTTGCTGGTCAGAGCCCATCATCAATCACCGTGGCGAAGTGTTGGGTACCTTTGCAATTTATCAGGCGCAGGTTGCAGAACCCAGCGCAGAAGACATCAAACTGATTGAGGAGTCGGCGTATCTGGCCGAGATTGCAATCGGCCGCAAACAGGCCATTGAAGCCCTGCGCGAAAGTGAAGAGCGGCACCGCATTATGGCGCAACACGACAGCCTGACCGGGCTGCCCAACCGCGCACTCTTTTCCGACCGGCTCCAACAGGCACTGAGCTACAGTAAACGCCACCAGCGGGCGCTGGCCGTTATGTTGCTCGACCTCGATAAATTCAAACCGGTCAACGACCAATACGGCCACGCGCTGGGCGATGAACTATTAAAACAAGTGGCGCGGCGCTTACTCACCACCGTGCGCCACTCCGACACTGTGGCGCGTATCGGCGGCGATGAATTTGTTATTCTCCTGCACCAGATTGATGACATCGCCCAAGCGAAAATCGTCAGCGAAAAAATCCAGTCAGTACTCAACGAACTGTTTGTGATTGAAGATAAAAAAATCCAGATTGGCTGCTGTATTGGCACTGCGTTTTATCCGCAAGACAGTCAGGATGCGCATGAGCTAACACAAATTGCCGACCAGCGTATGTATCACCAAAAACATCAAAAACCGGTCAGCCTTTCAGCGCGCTAATCCGTTCGCATCAACAATATCCATTCAAAAAAATATTTTTTCATACAAATATCTTTCATAAAAAAGGGCAACCCAAAGGGTTGCCCATTAAGCCGACTCATGAAGCAGCCGAAGAAGAAGGGAAGCTCACACTAAAACCATCAGGCCAACACCTGAACCAAACCATCATCCACACGCACAGGAAATACACTGACGTTGTATTCCGGTTTTTCCAAACACTCACCCGTGCGCAGATTGTAATGTTCTTTATACAGTGGCGATGCCACAACCACTTCATCGCCGATCGAACCAATAATGCCGCGCGACAACACATTGGCTTCACCGACCGGATCGTAATTAGAGACTGCGAAAATTTCATTCAGGCGACGCGAGCGGAAAATTGCCACCTGTTGATTATTGACTAACGCACAGACACCGGTGTCGGGCAGAAGATCATCAATTTCACACACACTAATCCAGAGTTTTTCGCTCATGATGTTTCTCACTGAAAATATAAATTTGTAATTCTATAACCCCCTTCCTTTGCAAACGGGAGGCTCGGAAGAATTTAAAAACACAATCCCCCTAACCCCCTTTTTCAAAGGGGGAACCAACACCTCCCTTTTTAAAAGGGAGGCCGGGAGGGATTAATCCACCAATTCCACAAACTGAATGCTACTGCTGTTGCGCTCTTCTGCGGTTGCAGGGCGAATTTGTTCGCGCTCTACCACATAGGCCAGATTGTCATCGGTTGCGTTGCTGTTGATGAAATGTTTGAAGCGTTTTTGCAACTCTTCATTCTCAACGGTGGTTTTCCACTCGCACTGGTATTGGCTGATGTTGTAATTCATTTGTGCTTCAAGTTCGTCGCACAAACCCAATACATCATCAATCACCACTTTCTTCAGATAATCCAAACCACCTTCCATATTTTCCAGCCACACCGACGTGCGCTGCAGGCGATCTGCGGTGCGGATGTAGAACATCATGACGCGGTCGATATATTTAATCAGCGTGACATCATCCAAACCTGTTGCAAATAAATCGGCGTGACGCGGGCGCATACCGCCGTTGCCGCACACATACAAACTCCAACCGGTTTCGGTGGCGATAATGCCAAAATCTTTTGACTGCGCCTCGGCACATTCACGCGTACAGCCAGACACGCCGAATTTCATTTTGTGTGGCGAGCGCACACCTTTGTAGCGATTTTCCAATTCAATCGCCATGCCGACTGAATCCAATACACCGTAGCGACACCAGGTTGAACCCACACAGGATTTCACCGTGCGCAATGATTTACCGTAGGCGTGACCCGTTTCAAAACCGGCATCGACCAATTTTTTCCAGATCGCAGGTAATTGATGCAGTTGTGCACCGAATAAATCGATACGCTGGCCGCCGGTGATTTTGGTGTAGAGCTTGTACTCTTTTGCCACTTCACCCAACACAATTAATTTTTCCGGCGTGATCTCGCCACCTGCTACACGCGGAACAATGGAATAGGTTCCATCTTTTTGCATATTGCCGAGGAAAATATCGTTAGTGTCTTGCAGGCCGATGTGTTTTTTATCCAACACAAATTCATTCCAGAAACCGGCGAGAATAGAGCCCACCGCAGGCTTACAAATATCGCAGCCCAAACCATGACCATGTTGATCCAACAATTCATCAAAGGTTTTGATTTGTTTAATGCGCACAATGTCAGCCAATTCCTGACGCGAATGTGGAAAGTGTTCGCAAATATGGTTGCTGACTTCCACACCCAATTTGAGCAATTCAGAATCCATCACTTGTTTGGCCAGCGCCGAACAACCACCGCAACCGGTGGAGGCTTTGGTAATTGCTTTAATATCACCCATGGTGCGCGCACCGTCTTGCACAGCGCAGCAAATAGCACCTTTGCTGACATCGTAACAAGAGCACACACAGGCGGATTCCGGCAACGCATCAACACCAATGGCGGCTCCGCCACCTTCAACATTAGGCAGAATCAAACAGTTTGGATCTTGCGGCAAATCCATACCGTTGACGCACATGGATTGCAAAGTGCCGTAGGCTTCCACATCGCCCACCAATACTGCGCCCAATAATTTTTTGTTGTCTGCCGACACAATAATGCGCTTGTAAACTTCTTCTACATCGTTGCTGTAGGTGTAGCTGAGTGAACCGGGCGTAGTGCCATGTGCATCACCAACCGAGGCTACATCCACACCGAGCAATTTTAATTTGGTGCTCATGTCGGCACCCATAAATTGGTCACTGCCACCGGTGATATGCGACACTGCCACTTTCGCCATTTGGTAACCGGGCGCAACCAAACCATAAATGCGGTTATTCCACAGCGCACATTCACCAATGGCGTAAACATCGCTGATGGTAGTTTGGCAATTGTTGTCCACCACAATACCGCCGCGCTCACCTAAACCAATACCGCATTTGCGCGCGAGCTCATCCTGCGGGCGAATACCGGCAGAAAATAAAATCATATCGGTTTCCAGATGGCTGCCATCCGCAAAATTCATGCGATAGCGCGCTTCAGTACCCGCAACAATTTCATTGGTGGCTTTTTGCGTGTGAACTTTTACACCAATGGATTCAATTTTGCGGCGCAATAATTTACCGCCACCTTCATCGAGCTGCACTGCCATTAAGCGCGGTGCAAATTCCACTACGTGGGTTTCAAGGCCCGCCGCTTTTAACGCTGCGGCTGCTTCAAGCCCGAGCAAACCACCACCGACTACCACACCAATTTTGCTTTGCTGTGCAGATGCCGTAATACGCTCCAGATCTTCGATGGTGCGATACACCAAACAGTGCTCGCCATTGTTGCCGGGAATCGGCGGCACAAAGGGATAAGAACCCGTGGCGAGAATTAATTTGTCATAGGCTTCGCGGCGGCCAGATGTGGTGATCACTTCTTTGTTGTCAAAATCCAGATCAATCACTTTATCGCTCAGGATATATTGCACACCTTTTGCGTCGTAATAATCAGTGCTGGTCAGCATCAGGTCTTCGGCAGTCGAACCGGAAAAATATTTGGAGAGCTGCACGCGGTCATACGCAAGGCGCGGCTCTTCCGAAAAAGTGATCACCTGATATTGATCAGCATCTGCATGATTCACCAGATTATCGATAAATTTATGCCCTACCATTCCGTTGCCAACAACAATAATGCGCTTCTTCATATCTGCCTCACGGTCGTAAAATTTTTTGTTTTCACTCATTCAATTGATTAAGCCAACAGGTATTGCGGTTCAGCGGCATGTGCCATCACAGTGCTCTGTAATTCTTCACGCAAGCGCACCACTTCACCCACGATAATTAACGCAGGTGACTGCACGTTTTCACGCAGCACATCCGCCGGAAATTCACTGAGTGTAGAAATAATATTGCGCTGGTCTTTGCGGCAGCCGTTCTCGATAATTGCCACCGGTGTATCTGCAGCAAGACCACCTGCTAATAAATTTGCTGATATTTCATCCGCGCGCGTCAGCCCCATATAAAACACCAGCGTGTGTTTTAACTGTGCGAGCGCATGCCAATTCACATCCAAGCTTTTTTCGGCGTGACCGGTAACAAAGGTACAGCCTTGGGACAAACCGCGGTGGGTCAAAGGAATATCGGCATAGGTACTGCAGCCAGAGGCAGAGGTGATGCCAGGAATAACCTCTGCTTCAATACCGGCGCTGCGCAGCTCCAATAATTCTTCGCCGCCGCGACCAAATACAAAAGGATCTCCGCCTTTAATACGGCACACGGTTAAACCCAGCTTCGCCTGATTTACCAACAGTTGGTTTAAATCGTTCTGCGCAATACTGTGTTTGTTTTTGGCTTTGCCAACATAAAAAGCAGGAATGTTTTTAGGGAAGAGTGAGCGAATATCGGCGCTCACCAGATAGTCATAAAAAATCACATCCGCCGTGTTGATTGCACGCAATGCTTTCACCGTGAGCAGTTCGGCATCGCCCGGGCCTGCACCGACTAACCACACTTTTCCGGTGCGATTTTTTTTGTTGTAGTCATCGCCTTTTTTAGCTTGCCCGTCGCCACCTGTGCGCGCTTTCAACATCGCAGAAGGAAGGATTTCTACATTCGCTTTAAGGAAATTGTTCATGGCAACACCTGCATTTTGATTACACAGGGGTAATTGCAAGGCAAATGCCATAACCAATATTTCATCAAAAAATAAATTTTTCTTAATGCAGATCAGGCACTTATAAAAATCCATCAGACATAAATCGATCCCTTGAGCAATCAATAACGCGTATCAATAATTCATTTTGTGTTTTTTGTTGGTGCAAGAGCGCACCAATTGATTGCAAAAATAGATTTTTTAATTTCACAAAAATGCACCATTAAAAAACACAGTGATGGTGCACTGCGCACCATAAAAAAACATTTTGCTGTTTTAAGGCCAAAACACTGCACAGAGCCACATGCCCAACAACAAATCCTTACTCAAAAACCGGAGCACAGATGCCTGACAAAGGGCTAAAATCCAAATAATCACCATTTTGGAACAGGCCTTGCGCGGCTTATTGATATTCATCAAGCCAACTTGGCAGCCACTTTGCTAACCTGACTTGCCACTGCTGAGCTGCTGACTTTAGATTGCCCGCTTTCACAGCAAGCCATAGAGGGAAACACCTTGAGCCAACCCCGAGGCGGGGTTAGAGTGCAGACACACAGGAACCCGTATCTTTTTATGCAACTGATCGATAGCTTCGGCCGCACCGTCAATTATGTACGCCTGTCAGTCACTGACCGCTGCGACCTGCGCTGTGTTTACTGCATGGCGGAGGAGATGACGTTTCTGCCGCGCAATGAGGTATTAAGTATCGAGGAGTTCACCAGCCTTGGCCGCGCCTTTGTCGATCTGGGTGTAACCAAGCTGCGCATCACCGGCGGCGAGCCGCTGGTCAGGCGCGGCACTATCGAGCTGCTGCAAAACCTCGGGCAATTATCTGCGCTGAAAGAACTCTGCCTGACCACCAATGGCACCCACCTGCCGCAATACGCCAACGCCATCCGCGATGCCGGAGTCAAACGCATCAATATCAGTCTGGATAGCCTCAACCCGGAACGCTTCCGCCAGCTCACCCGCTTTGGCGATCTGGATCAGGTATTCGCGGGCATCAAAGCCGCGCAACAGGCGGGGCTGAAAATCAAACTCAACTGCGTTGCACTCAAACATTACAACGCCGATGAAGTACCGCAGCTGGTGCAATTTGCGTTGGATGAAGGCCTGGACATCAGCTTTATCGAGGAAATGCCGCTCGGCAAAATTAGCGAGCACGGGCGCGCAGCTGAATATGTCAGCAGCGATGAATTGCGCAGCCAACTCAGCCGCGACTACCGCTTGCTCGCGCAAGAAAATTCCCATGCCGATGCAGGCCCATCGCGCTACTGGCAAGTGGATGGATGTAATACGCGCATCGGTTTTATTTCGCCCCATTCACACAATTTTTGCGGCAGCTGCAACCGCGTGCGCGTAACCGCCACCGGTCGCTTGCTGCTCTGCCTTGGTAACGAACACAGCGTAGATTTGCGCGAACAATTGCGCAGTGAACACTATTCAGAAACGGCACTGCGTGAGCGCATTATCAATGCCATGCAACACAAGCCGGAAAGACATTATTTTGATTTACACAATGAACCGCAAATTGTGCGGTTTATGAATATGACCGGAGGGTAGCCTCCGACCGAGAGGGGATTTATGACTGCAACAAAAGAATTCGAACCACTCAATATTTGCGTACTTACGGTATCGGATACGCGCAATCTTGAAACCGATACATCAGGCCAAAAACTGCAGGATTTATTAATCGCCGATGGCCACCAATTACATGACCGCGCATTAGTGACCGATGATATTTATCAAATCCGCGCGGTAGTCTCCAATTGGATTGTCGATCCACAAGCGCAAGTGGTATTAATTACCGGCGGCACCGGTTTTGCCGGGCGCGATTCAACCGTTGAAGCCATGACGCCGCTGTTTGATAAAACCGTGGTCGGTTTTGGTGAATTATTCCGGCAGGTGTCTTACGAGGAAATCGGCACCTCAACCATACAATCGCGCGCAACGGCAGGCATGGCCAATCGCACCCTGATTTTTTGCCTGCCTGGTTCCACCGGTGCCTGCAACACCGCCTGGGAAAAAATTATCAAAGACCAGTTGGATGCACGCAATAAACCCTGCAATTTTGTGGCGCAATTGCGTATCGAAAAAAACTGATTTATTAAAAAAAATCTATTTAAAACTCATTCATTAAAAAACGAATCAATTAAAAAACCAAGCCGTTAAAACGTCAGGAGCATTTTTACTCCGGCAACCAAGAGCACTAATGCAAGCAGCCGCTGGATAACCGGATTCGCCAAGCGGCGGCTGCCATACTCAGCACCAATTAATCCGCCCACCAACACCACCAGAGCCCACAAGGGCAAACCGGGATGGAATTGGGTTCCTGTGGACATAACACCTAATATTCCCGCTGCCGAATTCACCAGAATAAATGCCGCGGCCACACCGGAAATGACTTTTACCGGTGCCCAGCGAAAAAACAATAATAATGGGCTTAAAAAAATCCCTCCGCCAACACCGGTTAATCCGGATAACAAACCCAATATCGCCCCTGCCAATGCCAGAAGCCAAGGCGACACAGCCTGCACTTCATAGACGGATGCCTTTTGCGCCGTATAAAAAGATCGCCACGCGGCATACACCAGCACCAAACCTACAAGGGGCTTATACCAATGCACAGGGAGAGTGATGCTACCGCCAAGATACGCCATGGGTATGGCGGTGATTGCCAGCGGAATAAATAATTGCCAGGAAAATGCACCTACGCGATAGAACTTGAAGATCGCAACCGAGGCTACCACCAAATTTAATGCGAGCGCCGTCGGTTTCATTACCGCAGGGGAAACCCCCAACAGCCCCATGGCCGCGATATAACCGGATGCACCACCATGACCAACCGATGAGTACAACAATGCCGCCAGCAGCAGCAATACGGCGATAACAATAGTTTCAATATCAATCTGCATGGGCATTTTAATCCGGACAAGATGATGGTCATTGCCGTGCATGTTCCTTGAATCCAAAAAGCCAAGTCAATGCATTTTTACCTGATGGACTTATGAAATGTGCACCAAATAAATACAGCACAGATTATTTCTGCTTTGTTTTGGTGTAAGCCCAAAAAAAACTTTCCTTTATCGGGAAGCCAGACATGCGGTTTACGCGAGACACTCTGCATTTTGCGATATCTATGTAAAAAAATGATTAGGGAAATCCCACTGGCAAGCTAATTGCAATTCACACAAGCCTTGGTTTTATTCAGGGCTATTGATGTACTTGTGAGCAGCTATCCATGAACCATTCTTTATTGCTACATACTGCGGTGCCATCGTTATTGGCCGCCATGGATGCATTGACACTGGAGCCGGATTTTCAGGTTTTTTTTAAAAAAGCAGCGGCGGCTGTGCGCCAGTTATTGGGTGCCGATGGTACAGCGCTGATTTTATTAGATGAAGAAACCCACACCTTTGAATACAAATTATTTGAAGGCGAGCAGCAACATTTGCTGAATGCGTTTAAAGGTTTCCGTTTTTCTGCGGCGACAGGAATCTCCGGCCGCGCACTGACCAGCAAAACCAGTATTTTTACACGCAATTACCCTACCGCTCCCGATGCCATGCCACAGTTGGTCGATGCGGGCTTGCAATCCAATCTGGTGATTCCGTTGATTTCATCCGATAAAGTATTGGGCGTGCTGGCATCGTCCTGGTTTACCCATACGGAATCGGTTGCGGATATTTCCCCACAATTACTGACATTGGCCGAGCGCATTGCAAGCCAAATTGCAGTCGCGTGCCATCGCGAACAATTAGAAGCGCAATTGCGCGCACTGGTCACGATTGATCCACTCACCAAATTATTAAACCGGCGCGGCATTCTGGACTGCCTTGATAACAGTCTGGAAAAACTGCATCGCTACAACCGCAGCTTTGCATTATTTTTTATTGATGTAGATGGTTTGAAATCGGCCAACGATCACTGGGGGCACGAAACCGGCGATCTTTTATTGCGCGATGTTGCACAGCGCCTGGCCGATGTCATGCGCAAAGGTGACCAGATTGGCCGTTTAGGTGGCGATGAATTTTTAATTATCGCTGAATGCAATGATTCGCATATCGACACGCTTGCGAAACGTTTTTTGCAGGCATTGCGCGTACCCTATGGGCGCGGGCGCAAACGCGGCCGGTTAAGTGGCAGCATTGGCGTGGTGTTGGCACCACAAGACGGCGTAGACGAAATTAATTTGCTGCGCAAAGCCGATGCCGCGATGTATGTTGCCAAAAGTCAGGGCGGCGACCGCGTTCAGCGCGCGTCCGTCAACGCCGAGTTGCCGCAGACAACCATTTCAATTGTCGATGTGGAAGGCGCGCTGGAGCGCAATGAATTACAACTGTGGTATCAACCGATTTGCGAACTGGGCGATTTATCTGTCGTCGGCTTTGAAGCGCTGTTGCGCTGGTGCAAACCAGACGGCGAGGTGATCAGCGCAGGCCCCATCATTCAGGCATTTGAATCTGCGCGCGGCGATCTGGAATTCCGTTTGGGCAATTGGGTTTTGCGCGAGGCGGCGCGACAGATGCAGTTGTGGAATAAAAATTCCCTCACCCCCGATATCCACATCAATATTTCCCCGCGTCATTTTTTACACCCCTCTTTTTTATTGGAATTGCAAAAACTCTGCGAGCAACAGCAGGGGTTTGGTGAATCACTTATTATTGAAATTACCGAAACGGCGATGCTGGAGGATCTGGAGCGCGCCAAGCGGATTATGTTGCGCTGCCGCGATTTGGGCGCACGTATGGCGGTGGATGATTTCGGAACGGGTTATGCGTCGCTCACCTATATCAAACGTTTACCACTCGATATGATCAAAATTGACCGCTCTTTTGTCGCTGATTTACCGGGCAATAAAGTGGATTGGGATATCAGCAAGGGAATCGTGTCGATTGCCCATGCATTAGGGCTGACAGTCGTGGCAGAAGGAGCAGAAGTATTTGAACAAATAGGCAGTTTGCGTGAGCTGGGCTGCGATCAGGTACAGGGATATTTTATCCATCGCCCAATGCCATTTATTGATGCGAACAGCTGGTTACAACACAAAGCATTGCGCACATCGTTCAGCAGCACACTTGCCCCAAGCCCCCACACAAATCGTCCTGCGGCCAACGAGAGCAAATTACATCATGCTCAGCTGGCAATGGGGATTCATTTGCAGCGCGAACTTGACCCGCGTTTTACGCTTAAACCTTTGGGCAGTATCAAATCCGGCGCACACAAATAATGTGCGCCCGCAGCATTACAATTACCCGCAACAATTAATAGTGCACCGGTAAACGTTTGAGCATGGCCTGACGTGCACTGATCAATTCTTTGTACGTCTGGATCATAGTGAAATTCACCTGGGTGCCATTTAATTTCAGTTCTGCAAGCTGACGCTCATAGTCTGAAATTTCACGCAGCAATTTATCGCGCATCAAATCAGAACGGCTGGTATTCAAATCGGCCTTCAGGTTTTTGCTTTCTCTTCTCATCGACGAACTCTCCTTATGAATGAATCAGGGCAGGAAACAGCAATGACACACAGAGCAGTGACCTACAGGTTGAAGCCTAGTCCAAATGTGATGAGATTCACTAGCGCAAACTTAGAATATTTTCTTCTCGGAGGCATGGTGATTTGGTTATAAAACCAACAGGATTGCCACCACACCAATCAGGTGCGGCGGCAGATAACCGACAGTATTTTTTTGCAGAAAAACGCGTTAAGAATTGCCGCTAACGGAGTTGGAGTTTAATAACCCTTCCCAATAGAAATGTTTATCGCCCAGCGCGTAAAAATGCGGGTTCAAAATATCCTCCCGCGTGTTGTACACCAGCGATGGCAGATCGGATGTAGCGCAGACCACACGTCCACCTGCGGCCTCCAACACGGCCTGTGCAGCCGCTGTATCCCATTCCGATGTAGGTGCCAGACGCGGATAAAAGTCGGCCAAGCCCTCGGCGATCACACAAAATTTCAATGAGCTGCCCGCATTGGTAGTTTCAATGGTTCCCGGCCAGTTTTGTTTAACCACCTCCATTAGATCCAGCGTTGCCTGGGTATTGTGGCGATGGCTCAGCAACACCGTAAAAGGTTCGCGCTGTTGGTAGCGCTCAATCATGGAGCGCACCCGGATGGGCTCAGCCCCGCGCCCACGCAGGTATTTAAATGCACCTAAACTGGCAGGGTCGCGCGCATCCAACACGCCCAAATAGGTCGTATCGGTCGCGGGCACATGCACCACACCCAATAACGGGCGGCCGCGTTGGATCAAGGCAATATTGACCGTGAACTGACCGTTGCCCGCGATAAACTCCTTGGTGCCATCAAGCGGATCAACCAGCCAGTAGTTTTCCCACAGGTGGCGGTCGGCAAAATCCGGCAGCTCGCTTTCTTCCGAGATAACGGGCAAAGGCAATAGCTGCGCTAACCCCTGATCAATCACCCTGTGCGCCGCCAAATCTGCCGCAGTCAGAGGCGACTCATCCTGTTTGTGCTCGACCTGATAAGTATCTTTATTGATGTAAATAGCCATGATGGCATCACCGGCACAGCGCGCCAGCTCCACCAGATTGCGAATCAACTCCGGGCTGATCGGATGCTCAGTCATCGGTGGCCTCCTGCGATGCCTCTAGCGGCAACTTGCCCGCGAGCCATTCACGCGCCATAAACAGCGCAGCAATACTGCGACCTTCGCACACATCGGGGCGCATGATGAGCTCAAGCATATCCTTCAGCGGATAAGGCACCACCTCGATAGGTTCAGGCTCATCGCCCTCCAAACGCTCCGGATACAAGCCCCAGGCGAGCACAATGTTGATGCCGTGCTCCATGTAAGAAGGCGAGAGATTGATGCGTTTGAGAAACTGCAAGTGACGCGCGCCATAACCCACCTCCTCTTTCAGCTCACGGTTCGCCGCCTCCAGTAATGACTCCCCTTGATCGATGGCACCTTTGGGCAAGGCGAGGTGGTAATCCTCCAATCCGGCCGCATATTCACGCACCAAAAGCACCGTATTCTCATCCAGCAAGGGTACAATAAGCACCGCCCCCGGCCCGCCCGAACAGAGCTTTTCATAGGTACGTTCTTCACCGTTGCTAAAGCGCAGGTGGATTTCATCGGCGCGGAACAACCGGCTGCGCGCAACCGTCGCGCGCTTTAAAATTTCGGGCTTGGCTTGGTTGGGCTTATGTGGCGGGGCATTATTGGGCATAGCTAAACGCAGTTCGTAAAAGGTGGTAGAGACAAGTTTATGATTAATTGGGACTCAATAGATACAGTCATGCTGGATATGGATGGTACCTTGTTAGACCTCCATTTCGACAACTATTTTTGGCTGGATCACCTGCCCCAGCGCTATGCGCAAATCCACAACGTTGATCTGGCTACCGCGCATGCAAAACTCAAAGCCGACATCCACCAATACGAAGGCACCTTGCAATGGTATTGCCTGGAGTTTTGGTCAAAGGCATTGGATGTGGATATTCCCAGCCTCAAAGAAGAAGTGAAACACAAAATCCAGATACGTCCGCACGTCGGCGAATTTTTGCAGCGTTTGCGCAACGCGGGTAAAAAAGTGCTGCTGGTTACTAATGCCCATCCGCAGAGCTTGTCACTCAAAATGCAGGTGACGCAGATCGATCAGTGGTTGGATGTCATTATTTCATCGCACGAATTTAATGAGCCCAAAGAATCGCAAAAATTTTGGCAGGAATTGCAAACGCGCGAACAATTTGACCCGGAACGCACGCTGTTTATTGACGACACAGTGCGTATTCTCGATTCCGCAAAATTATTTGGTATCAAACACCTGCTTGGCATTCATCAACCCGACAGCCAAAAAGAGCGGCGCATGGAGCAGTATCCTGCCATCCATCACTTTGATGAAATTATGCCATCGGCCAATTAAGTTATGAGCAAACAAAAACACGAACAAGACGATGATGACGATAAAATTCGCATCGACAAATGGCTGTGGGCTGCGCGCTTTTATAAAACACGCATGCTCGCCAAACAGGCTATTGAAGGCGGAAAAATTCATTGCGATGGACAGCGCATCAAACCCAGCAAAGAAGCGTTAGTAGGGTTGGAATTAACTATCCGTCAGGATTGGGATGATAAAACCGTCATCATCAAAGCACTCTCCGATCAACGCCGCGGCGCTCCACAAGCAGCGCTGTTGTATGAGGAAACGGAAGAAAGCAAAAACCTGCGCGAGAAACGCGCAGCGGAACGCAAAGCGGGGCTGGGTAATTTTATTATCAGCGACCACCGCCCCAACAAAAAAGAACGCCGCCAAATTCACCGCTTCCAGCGTGTGAATTTGTTGGGTGATGAGGATTAATTAATCACACAGAAAGATCTTCGCTCAGTTGCGGATGGTAATTAAAGACTCGCCGTGAATACATCCCTGTAGGCTTGAAGTCGACATCCATGTCTCCTACAGTCTTTAATTACCATCCGCAACTGACCAAAGATCGCTACTATTTTTAAGAGATTTTTAACCAATGCCAAGCAACGATTTACTCCACCGTTTTTTATTTGATGACTGCGATGTGCGCGGTGAGATTGTCACCCTAGGTTATAGTTATCGCGAAGTGCTAAGCCACAATCCACAAGCACCCGCCATCCAACAACTACTCGGCGAATTTCTCGCGGCTGTTGGGTTACTCTCCAGCACCTTAAAGTTTGATGGAAAAATTATTTTACAAGCGCGCGGTGACGGCGCAGTAGGCACCATCATGGCTGAGTGCAACCATCACAATAGCCTGCGCGGCATAGTGCGCGTAAATCCTGAAATAGAATTAAGTGACGAACTTGCCAACCACGGCAACTTACAACAACTGCTCGGCAACGGCGTGTTGGTTATTACCATCGAACCACAACGCAGCGAAAACTTTAGCGGCAAGCTCGAACGCCATCAGGGAATTGTCCCCATGGATGCAGACAACCTTGCTGGCTGTCTGGAACATTATTTCCAACAATCCGAACAATTGGCAACGCGCTTATGGTTTGCAGCAGGCGACCATTCAGTCACCGGATTTTTAATTCAGGCATTGCCGCAACAATTAATTACCAATAGCGATGACAACCGCGACAAATGGGAAACCATTACCACGCTCGCCAGCACGGTAAAGCAAGAAGAATTATTGGATTTGGATCACTCAACGGTGCTGTATCGTTTATTCAACGAACATCCGCTGCGCTTATTTGAACCCAAAGCGCTGCATTTTGCCTGTAGCTGTTCACGTGAGCGCAGTGCCAGTGCATTACTGTCGATTGGCAAAGAAGAAGTAGAAGAATTATTAGTAGAAAAAGGCAGTATTGATATCGACTGCCAATTCTGCAACCAGCATTACCATTTTGCCGCAGAAGAAGTTCGTCAGTTATTAGGTGGAAACATCCTGCACTGAATATGTAACCCCGATAGCAAAACCGCAAAGCACACTGCTTTGCGGTTTTTTATCAGAAAAGAATTCTATACAACAACATCCAGTGCCAACACACCCATCAGCCCAACCACACCAATAATCGTTTCCATCAGCGACCAGGATTTAAACGTATCTTTCAAACTCAAATTAAAATATTCCTTATACATCCAAAATCCGGCATCGTTAACGTGCGAGCACATTAAACTTCCTGCACCAATCGCCAATACCATCAAATTCGGATCAGCGCCGGTTAGCGGAATTAACGGGGCCACAATCCCTGCAGCGGTTAATCCTGCAACCGTTGCGGAACCCAATGCAATGCGAATAACAGTTGCAATTGACCACGCCAAAATCAGTGGATTAATAGCAATATTTTCCAGCGAATGCGCAAGCTGATCGCTCACCCCACTCACCACCATCACTTGTTTTAATGCACCCGCGCCCGCAACAATTAATAAAATCACCGCGATATCTTTTATCGCATCGCCATACACCGCCATCACCTTGCCGATGCTCATGCCTTGCTTGATGCCCAACGAATAGGTAGCAATTGCCAATGCAATCATCAATACCACCATTGAATTGGCGAAGAACAATGTGACAGGTGCATCGGCAATGGCCGATGGCATTGCGTAAACCGCAAGGCTAGTCAACGCAATCAGCAATACCGGCAACAACGCCGTGACAAAACTATTGGCGATGCCGGGCAATTTTTCGGGTGGCAAATCGGCTGGTTTAAATGTGGCAAGAGGTACGCTGTGAATATTTTTTAGCGTCGAGGAAAAAATCGGCCCCGCTATAATCATGGTCGGAATTGCTACCAATAACCCGTACAGCAATGTTGTGCCCATGTCAGCACCAAATTGCGGAATCAATGCAACCGGAGACGGATGCGGCGGCAAAAATCCATGAGTGACCGACAGCGCTGCAAGCAACGGAATACCCAAATACACCGCCGGCAATTTGGTCTGGTGCATCACTGAAAACACCAATGGCACCAAGAGCACAAAACCAACGTTGTAAAACAGCGGAATGCCCACAATAAAACCGGTCAACAGCAACGCCCAGGTGATGTAATTTTTTCCACACCAGCGCATAAGGCTGCTACTGATTTGCTGGGCAGCACCAGATTCAGCCACTAACTTTCCAAACATAGCGCCCAAACACAGAATGACCGCCAGTGAGCCGAGCATGCCGCCAATACCCGTTTCGATAGTAGCGGGAATTTTATCCAGAGGAATGCCCAGCATTATCGCAGCGCAGACAGACGAAACCAAAAACGCAAGGAATGGATTGAGTTTTACCCAGGTGATAAGTACCACCAGAATAAGGATTGCAATAATGACTGCGGCAATAGCCATACAAGTACCTTCTCGTTATTCTAATTGTGAGTGTGGATAAAGAAGAAACTGCAGGATACGAAAAAATAGGTATCGTGTTTTTTATTTAACAATATTTAACGATTATCTATTCTCTCAGAGCTTTTACGTTTTTATTTTTAAATACGGCTTTTGAACTTCACCTTTAATATCGGCGCTTTGATTATTTCAAACGCCGAGCGCGAAATTTCCTGCCTTTTAATTTTCCATCGGATAACTGCTTGAGCGCTGCTTTCGCGATACTGTGATCAACAGCGACATAAGCGGTAAAATCAAACATGTCGATCTTACCAATTTTTTCAAACGGTAACCCGGCATCTTTAGTTAACGCACCAATAATATCGCCCGGCCGCAACTTATCTTTTTTACCGCCATCAATATTAATCGTTACCATTGCCGGCTCAGGCAATAACCGGCTATCGCTTTGTGGAAGTTTTTCCAGCGTAATCGATTGCTTCATGTAATCTTCAAGACGGTTAATTTTGTGTACTTCTTTTTGCACTACCAAACTTAACGCCAAACCAGATTCACCCGCGCGTCCGGTGCGCCCAATACGATGCACATGCACTTCACTGTCGCGCGCCAAATCCACATTGATCACCGCATCCAGACCTTTGATATCAATACCGCGTGCGGCCACATCGGTAGCGATTAATACCGAACAGCTTTTATTGGAAAAACGAACCAATACCTGATCGCGCTCGCGCTGTTCCAAATCGCCGTGCAGGGTCAATGCGCTGACATCGTGATCACGCAAATAATCGAGTAATTCGTCACATGCAATTTTGGTATTGCAAAACGCAATAGACGTTTCAGGTCTGAAATGCGCGAGCAATGACAGCACTGCCGGAAAACTTTCACTGGTATCTTGCAGCTCATAAAAATGCTGCTCGATATTAGTGTCGTTATGAATCGCCTCCACTTTTACCATCAGTGGGTCGCGCTGGTAACGCGCACTGATTTTTTTAATATCATCAGGATAAGTTGCCGAGAACAATAATGTCTGGCGCTCAGCATTACAGGCAGCAATCACTGCTTCAAGATCATCTGCAAAGCCCATTTCCAACATGCGGTCAGCTTCATCCAACACCAGTTGATTGATACTGTCGAGCTTTAAAGTGCCTTTGGAAATATGGTCCACAATACGCCCCGGCGTGCCCACAACAATGTGCGCGCCCCGCTCAAGCGAGCCAATTTGAGGGCCAATCGATACACCACCACAGAGCGTTAATACTTTTACATTGTGCGTTGCACGTGCAAGGCGACGAATCTCTTTAGCAACTTGATCGGCGAGTTCACGTGTAGGGCACAACACTAACGCCTGCACACCAAAAAAGCGGACATTCAATTTTTCCAATAACGGAATACCAAAGGTGGCCGTTTTTCCGCTGCCCGTTTTCGCTTGGGCAATAATATCCTTGCCCGCCAATACCAATGGCAAACTTTGCGCCTGAATATCGGTCATCTCGTTGTAACCCAGTGATTCCAGATTAGCGAGCATGTCAGGGTTAAGGGGAAGCGAGGCAAAAGCAGTCGTATTCACGGAAATCTCAATCTAAAAAGTAATTGCATGGATAATGCCGGCAGAATACCAGTAAAATTCCACCAAGTCGCCCACAGAAAAGAACAAGCCCCACGACAGGATTAGATCAGTTCTATGCAATTACATTTGTTATTCAAGCCTTCAATTGCAGCACTTTTGCTGACATTCTTAAGCAGTGCTGCCTATGCGCAAAAAAATCAGGACCCATCTGACAGCAACCCCAAAAAATGGGAATTGGGTTTAGGGGTTGGAGCGGTCTCTGGCCCAGATTATCGCGGCTCCGATGAATATCGCAGTTTTATTAGCCCCATTCCTTATTTTGTTTATCGCGGAAAAATTATCCGCTCTGACCGCGACGGCGTGCGTGGCAATTTTTTACGCACAGACCAATATGAATTTACCGTCAGTGCAAGTGCATCCATCACCCCCGAAACAGACAAAAGCACATTGCGTGAAGACATGCCGGAGTTGGGTTCAACATTGGAGCTGGGGCCATCATTCAATATCAATTTAACGGGTGATAGTTTTGCAGAAGGCTGGCATCTGCAAATTCCGTGGCGCGCGGTATTCGCCATAGGCGCAGAGGATTCAGGTTATATTGGATCAGTATTTACGCCGCAGTTTGTGTATCGCAATAAATTGCAGGAGTGGACATTTACTTATCGCGCAGGCGTTGCGTTTGCGAGCGAGGATTATCACGATTATTACTACAAGGTAGATCATGATTACGTTACAGCAACGCGCAATTATTTTGATGCTAGCGGCGGCTACAGCGGCTGGAATAACCAAGCGGCATTTAGCCGTAAATTCAATCACAACGGCATTAATACCCAACTGGCTTTTTTTATTCGCTACGACAACATTGAGGGCGCAGATTTTACCAACAGTTCACTTGTGGTGAGCAATCACTCTTATCGCGGTGGCATCGCATTTATTTGGGTGATCAAATAGACCTTACCTAAACACTGCGCAAAATACCTTAAAGCCGTTTTAATAAACCGAGGGTTTTCACCAGAGGCATCGCCTCAAATAAACCTGATGCTTGTGCAAGCTTCCAGATTTCATAAGGCGGACGACCGCCATCAGCGGGGTTGGGGAACACATCGTGAATCGCAAGCCAACCACCGCGCATAACATGAGGCGTCCAACAGCGGTAATCGTTAAGGGCAGCTTCCATACTGTGGCCGCCATCGATAAAGACAAGTGACAATGGTGTTGACCAATAGCGCGCAGCGAGGCTTGAAGGCGCAACAATAGGAACCACGACATCTTCCAACTCTGCACGCGCTAATGTCTGGCGAAATTCACGGAAGCTATCCATTTTCCCGGCGGCGGAATCGTACAACGCAGGGTCGTGATATTCCTCACCAAGTTGATGCTCTTCCGATCCACGATGATGATCAACAGCAAATAGCACGCTATTATTTTTTTTACATGCACTGCCAAGATACACTGTGGATTTTCCACAATAACTGCCAATTTCCAAACAGGGCGCACGACTGGCAACTGCAGCGGCGTACTCATACAACGCAGCACCTTCAACGGGATCCAAAAATCCTTTTACGGTTTCGATATCAATTGGCAGCATGGCTTATTCTCACTCATAATTGAACCCGCATTCTAACAGACATGCCCTTCTAACAGGCATGTCCATAACAAACAGCCAAGCCCATCAGCAATCAATCGAGGCCACAATGCGCCGCAGCAATACGCCCTACCCGGTTAAACGTTTATACAAAATAATTAACAACTGGTATGTAAAACGTTTTATTGCTCCGCAGTTTGATAGTTTGGGCAGCATCCCGGAAATTGCACATCCGCGTAGCTTGGTTATTTTTGGGCGTAATATTCATCTAGGAAAATACGCACAAATTATTTGTGCGAGTGATAACTGTGTGCGATTCACCAGCTGGCCAAGCAAACAAGCCGATGCAGAAATTGTTATTGGGGATTACTGTTTGATTTCACCCGGCGTGAGAATTTCATCCGCAAAATCTATCCGCATTGGCGATAACTGCATGTTTGCAGCAAATGTCATTATTAGCGATAGCGATTGGCACGGCATCTATAACCGCATCCGTCCCTTTCGCTGCACCAAACCTGTGGTGATTGAAAATAATGTATGGCTTGGCGAGCGAGTGATTATCACCAAAGGCGTGACTATTGGCGAAAATTCGGTGATAGGCGCAGGCTCGGTGGTAACCAAATCCATTCCACCAAATTCGGTGGCGGCGGGGAATCCTGCGCGGATTATTAAAAACATTAATCCAAACCGCAGAATGTTAAAGCGCGAATTATTGTTCAGCGATCCGGAGCATTATTTTGATAATCAGAATCAGCTGGATAAATTTATGCTGGGAAATAATGGGTGGATTAATTGGCTGCGTTCGTTGATTTCACCCAACCAAAAAGATTAATGAAAATTGATCGTCAGCTACACGCACCCCCAGAGAATTCCAAGAGTGCGTGTGAACTTTACTAATGGCTGAACCGACAATCTTTCAGCACGACTCTATCTGGCATTCCTTTCTGGAAGTGCGAAAAAGTTCCAGTCAATTTGGCGAACTCACCTTCACTTAATTTTGCAGCCGCAGCGCGATCCTCTTTCGCCATTTGGCACACAATTGGTGGCCAGAATGTGGACTCGTCCGTGTCGAGCGTTCGCATAAAACTATTTCCGTCGATGGTGACTTTATACCAAAGCTCAATCGTTCCTTCATTTTCAAGCGGCGTGCCTATTGTGCCATCCAAAAGATAGCGCTTCCCCTTGTAATGCGCGGTAATCATTTCTGCAGTTTTTCGTTTTGATAAGCGATAAATATCTTTCGCCAACCAGCGTGGCTGCTCTTCGATAACAGGCTCGGGTTTGATGGCTGCACGAGCCTTGGCTGCAATTGCCTCGCCCTCTTTTCCGGTTTTGATCCGCGCAATCATTCCACACATGCCTTTGCGGATATCTTCCGGCTTGGCGACCGTGCGCCGGTTCAGTTTTGTGCGGATACTAACATCGGCCGTAGCACCCTTGTTCACCGCAGTAAGATAAATCAGAAACGGATGACGACCATTTTTCTGCTCGATGGTCAACGTGCCTTCGGTAGCGGTTAATTCCTCCCCGAGAACGTTAAACCCGTCTGCAAGTGCAATTGTGCGCAACTGCCCTAGCGCACTGGATGCATTGAGATCAGAAAAGCTGGTTGATGTAGAAAATTCTGCACCATTACGAGGATCACCCTCGGCGCGGAAATTGGTTTCGCAGGTATTGGCGTAAGACACAGAGGCTGCGACCAATAGAAGCGCGCAGGCAAGTAGATTGACAACTTTCATTGAGATTTCCTTAACCAAAAAAGTATGAAGGGAGGACAAATACCAAACACTAATCAGAGCTTGAACATTAAGCTGTTAAAAAATGTAATTCCGTTATTATCATTATCAGTAAGCGCGAGTGTTACTCCAAATAGTCTTTTAAATCCAAAGCAACGCGTAACAACGCAGCAACCGATATTGCATCGGTTATTTCACCACTGAGCACCATTGCTATGGCATCCTGCAGCGGCAATTTTTTGTATTCAATATCTTCCGTCGCTTCCAGCTGTTGCTGACCGGCAAACAAATCACGTGCAACAAACACTACGCAATATTCATCCGTGACCGAATTGGACAAATGCATAGTCATTAACTGCTGCCACTGGTTCGCACGCAAACCCACTTCTTCTTCCAATTCACGCTTTGCCGCATCCAGTGGATTTTCACCTTGCGGGCAACCACCTTCGGGAATTTCCCATGTGTATTGGTTGAGTGAGTATCGGCTTTGTTTTACCAGCCAGATATTTCCATCTTGATCGATTGGCACCACACCGATTGCGGTATTTTTGAAATGCACCACACCGTAAATGCCATCAGTCCCTTTAGGGGTAATCACTTCTTCGTGAGATACTTTTATCCAGGGATTTTCATACATCACTTGGGATGTTTTTGTTTTCCAACCGCCTATTTTTTCATTCATCACTGACGCACTCCACTCAATGTACCCGATGAGGATCGAGCTCTACATGGGTAATGTGAGGCCCAAGCATAATGACGCGGCCCAAATAACGGTCTGAACCGCCTACTGTAAATTCAAAATAAAATGCACGCCAAAGCGAGAGAACGCCTTTGTCGTTACGCTTGAACCAGATACGCCGCAAATACACATTTTCATCAAGCAATTGCACATCCATTTCAGCACAGCGTTTTTGCGCAGCAATATAGGCGCGCTCCTTCACACGTAATGCACCGCGCCAATAATAAATAGCGATGGCAATCAAGGTAAGCCAAATAATGGATTGCAAATCAAACATGGGGAACAAACCAAAGAAGGGAAAGCATCATTGTAAAAGCAATGACAGAAAAGAAGTAACCATTAAAAACAACAAAGGGTGATTGATTGCTCAATCACCCTTTTCGAAACTCACACAGATTAGAGTGGAGTTACGTTTTCAGCTTGTGGACCTTTTTGACCTTGAGTCACTTCGAAAGTCACTTTTTGACCTTCTTTCAAGGTTTTACGGCCATTGCCGTTAATTGCGCGGAAGTGTACGAATACATCGGCACCGCCTTCACGCTCAATAAAACCATAACCCTTGTCATCATTGAACCACTTAACAACACCAGAGACTAGATCTGACATAGTTTCCTCATCTTGCATCTTAAAACGTCAGCGTAGCTGACCGAACAAAAAAACCGACTTTACTAAAAGCCAGAGTGAAATAGCCTGTAATAAAGCTATTGCTCAGGTCGTGGTACGTCCAAGTGTCTTGAGCAAGCGGTTGTCTTACAAAAGCCTAGTCTTGGGGCGGATCTCAATCTGTAGCAGATCAAAATTAAAACACTAGCCCGCGCCGAGTCAAGCAGTTATAAGGGAATTTAGAGAATATCGACACATAATTATTAGGCTGTGTATGAGGGACACATTTAATCGGGCATTTTTGAGTCATCTTGTGTTTTTTTGCCATGATTTTGTGCAGTTTTTGCAGCAGCCTTGCCCAGTGTTTCGTGCAAAAACAGTGCAACAGGAATTAATGTAAAACCCAATATCATGACGTGGCGTTTAATGCTTTGAAATTCATAGCCTTGTTTGGCTAATTGGTAACAAGCCAAGGCCCATGCTGCCGCGGCAAAATAGCCCCATCGCCGATGCTTATACACACCCCATGCAACTGCTGCCGTTACGCAGGCCAAAAATAATCCGTAGATATTTAAAAACGAAATAAAACCGGCAATTGACGCTAACAAAATCATCAATAAAAAGAGATTTAATACATTTGAAACAATCAAGAGTTTTGACATAAATACTTCTTTAAAAAAATGTTACTTTTCTACACCAATCAGTCAGAGCTGGATTTACCTTTACCGCGCCAATCCTGATATTTTTTATGCACACCCCGGGTAAACGCCTGGGAGTAATCCTCTAACAAATCCACACCCACCAAAACAGCGATAACCACTATCGATAATTTAATCGCAACCATGTGGTAGCCAATGGCGATGACCACCCCTATAGCCGCCAACACCCAGATAGTCGCAGCCGATGTCACACCCAACACAAAACCATCGCGTGCCAGCATCACACCTGCGCCCAAAAAACCGATACCGGTAATGACCTGCCCGATAATCCGCGATGGGTCAGTCACTACCTTTTCGGGGCCAGACATGTGTGCAGACACATATAAGGATGCCGCAATAAAAATATAGGTTCCCAAGGTAATCAATGATGATGTGCGTATACCTACTGGCTTACCGCGCAATTGGCGCTCAATCCCGATGATGCTGCCGCACAGTAATGATGTCCCGATACCCGCCCAATCAAAGGGCGCAACTGAAAATAGTGATAAATCCATAAACTCATCCTGACTAGGCTGTTAAGGCACACCCAGCGCCGCATTGATAATGATTTTTTTGATGCCTGATACAGAGTTTAGTTGGCGCATGCCGGTATTGCGCAGCCAATTGATGGCGATTGAGCGACTGCCGAATAACCGCTTGAAACCTTCCATTGCCGTCATCATGCCAAGATTACCCGCAAGCCGCTGACGCTGGTAACGGCGCAAAATAGATGCATCATGAAGCGGAATGCCGCGTACCAGCGCGCGTTCAATTTCATCTACCAATGCAATAACATCCAACAAACCGAGATTAACACCTTGCCCCGCCAATGGATGGATGTTGTGCGCCGCATCCCCAACCAATGCAATGTTTTGCTGTATGTAAGATGTTGCGTGACGCTGGCGCAAAGGAATGCAATAACGCTGATCGCAGTGAATGACTTTACCCAAGCGCGATTCGAATGCATCCGTCAACCGCGCACAAAACTGTTTGTCATCGAGCGCCATCAATTCCTGCGCAAGATCGTCATCAGCCGACCACACAATGGAACACTGATGCGCATCACCTTTGTGTTGCAGCGGCAAAAATGCCAGAGGGCCCGTGTGCATAAAACGCTGCCAGGCAGTAAATTCATGCGGCTGCTCTGTGCGTACGGTAGTGATAATTGCCTGCTGGTTGTAATCCCATTCGCGCGTTGCAAAACCGGCCAGTTCGCGCACACTGGAATGCGCACCATCCGCCGCAATCAATAATGATCCGGTGATGTTATCGCCGTTGTTCAAGGTGATGCGCACAGGTGAGGCCATATCTGCCTCAGAGTGAAGTGCGGTGACTGCCGCAGGCTGAATTAATTGAATAGTCGCGAATTCGTCCATGCGCTTGCGCAAATGCGCCACAAGCAACGAGTTTTCAACGATGTGTCCGAGATGATTTTGCTGCACATCCGCACAATCGAATTCAATCGCTGCAGTGCCTTCACCGTCCCACACTTTCATTTCGCGATATGCACATACGCGCTCGTTGATAATTCCATTCCAGCAGCCGATTTTTTGGAGTAAATGTTCTGATGCATGTGTCAGCGCAACCACACGCGGATCAAAACTATCACCATTAAACTGCACAGCGGAATTACCCGCTTCAATCACGGCAATACGCAACGACTGCGCAGACTCCAATTGTGCAATCGCACAAGCCAGTGATGCGCCAACCAACCCTGCCCCTACAATAATCACATCGAAATGCGACGATTTTTCGGGAATAATTTTTGATGCAGGATCACCGGCAGGCGTTTTTTCGGCAGCAAGAAAACCGTCTGGTTTCCAATGATATTTACGCCCCGCAGTTCCCATTGTTTGCGCCACAAACTGGTCTTTCAACAATGGTAGCGATTCAAGGCTTAATAAGCCTAAGTGCCGCAACGCAATAAGTGGCAATTGGTTATTAGAAAAAAGGCGAACCAATTTATCGCTGAATTCGATGGTAATTTCCTGATCCAATGCTTGCTTCGCAACATACTGTTGCAGCACCGCTAAATCGCCGAGCGATTTATTGTCAGCCGCTGCTTTATGCAGTGTCTCAGTCAAGCATGCGCAATCGCGCAAGGCTAAATTAAAACCTTGCCCGGCAACCGGATGCAAAAAGTGCGCAGCATTTCCCATCAACACGAGATGAGAGCGAACTTGTTCTTGCGCCAAAGTTAATTGCAGCGGATAGGCAAACCGTTTTGCGACACGGGTAAATTTTCCCACACGATGGCCAAAACGCTCTTGCAGCTGCGCAAGAAATATTTCATCACTACCGGATTGTATTTCTTCTGCCTGTGCAGACGGTAATGTCCACACCAAAGCAGCCTGGGATGAATGATGTGATTCACCCAAGGGTAATAACGCGATTGGCCCTTGATCAGTAAATCGCTCAAACGCGACACCATTGTGTGGCTCGGAAAATTCTACATTAGTGATGATCGCCGTTTGCTCATATGCTCGAACATCGGTACCGATTCCCAGCTGTTGACGCAACGTTGATTCGCCACCATCTGCAATCACAGCCAGCGAGGTATTGATCAGCAATACCTGTTCACCTTTTTCCGGGTGTGTGTGCACTAAATGTAGCTGTGCAGAATGTTCATGCGGAACAATGTGGGTAACTTGTGCAGGGGCGAAGCAGTGAATATTGGATTGTGCTTGCACGTGTGCAAGCAGCACCTTACCCAGCCAGGTATTTTCAACAACATAACCCACCGCATCCAAATCGCGCTCGGCTGCATCAATCACACCACCTAAAAAATGCCCGCGATCCGATACATGTACTTGCGCAATTGCTGTCACATGCTGCTGCAGCAAACCCCACAAACCCAACTGCTTGAATATTTCCGCAGAACCGAGCGAGAGTGCGGTTGAGCGCGCATCAAAACTGGATTGAAAATGTATTTCATCGGCACGCGCAAATGGCTGTGAATCGATTAAGGCAATTTGCACCTGCGGTAAACTGGCTGCAAGCAAACTGGCAAGACTTGCCCCTACCATGCCGCCGCCAATAATGGCGATATCAAATTCAAACGATTGGGTCATAGCAAATAATATTAACCTGCCATCAGGGCTTCAATTTCGGCGACGGTTTTCGGTACATCTTTAGTGAGTACGTCATTGCCGTCTTTGGTAATTACGACATCGTCCTCAATGCGGATGCCAATACCACGCCATTTTTTCGCAACACGCTCGTTGTCAGGCGCAACATAAATGCCCGGCTCTACGGTCATTACCATGCCCGGTTCGAGCACGCGCCATTCACCGCCGACTTTGTAATCGCCAACATCGTGCACATCCATTCCCAGCCAATGGCCAGCGCGGTGCATATAAAATTCTTTGTAAGCTTCGCTTTTAATTAATTCACTCACATCGCCTTCCAGCAAACCGATTTTTACCAAACCTTCGGTAATCACACGGACGGTTGCCTCGTGTGGATCATTCCAATGTTTACCGGGTTTACATTCAGCGATAGCGTCCAGCTGTGCTTGCAAGCAAATGTCGTATAGCGCTTTTTGTTCGGGTGAAAATTTTCCGTTTACCGGAAAGGTGCGGGTAATGTCAGCCGCGTAATAATCCAGTTCGCAACCGGCATCAATTAATACCAAATCGCCATTTTTCAACGGCGCGGAATTTTCAATGTAATGCAGGATGCAACCATTTTTTCCGCCGCCGACGATGGAATTATACGCAGGGAAACGCGCACCGCTCATTTGGAACTCGTGCATGATTTCGGCTTCAAGCTGATATTCCATCACACCCGGTTTAGCAGCCTTCATCGCACGCACATGGGCGCGTGCTGAAATTTCGCCCGCTTCTTTCATCACACGCAATTCGGCAGCACTTTTAAATAAACGCATGTCATTCAAAAAATGGCTCAAATCCAAAAACTCACCCGGTGGTGTGGCACCGGAGCGGACTTTTGCGCGAATAGTGTTGACCCAATCCATCACATGCTTATCGAATTCGCTGTCTTTCCCCATGGAGTAGTACACGCGCTGCCGCCCTTCCAACAGCCCCGGCAGAATTTCATCGATGTCATCAATCGGAAATGCATCGTCAGCATCAAATTCGCTACAAGCACCTTCCGGCCCCGCGCGATAGCCATCCCATATTTCCCGCTCACGATTGCGCTCGCGCACAAACAAAACATATTCACCGTGATCGCGACCGGGGATTAATACCAGCACAGCTTGCGGCTCTTCAAATCCGGAGAGATATAAAAAATCGCTGTCCTGGCGGTAGTGATATTCCGTATCGCGGCTACGTGGGCGCTCCGGCGCAGCAGGTACTATGGCGATAGAGTTAGGCTCCATTTGAGCCATTAATTGTTTACGGCGGCGGGCAAATTCAGTTCGGGAAATTCTCATGGGTGCACTCACACATTTTTTTCACGGTTGTTCACACAGTCAATGCAACAAATCAGATGCAGGCGCGCTGCTGGATGGATCAAGTGGCGCAGCAGGCTCAGCCGAAAATTCAAAATACAATGAGTTGACCACAACACGGACGTACTCCGTCACTTCCATGTAATCCGCCTCTGAACTGGCCTCATCTTCTTCGTCATCGGCCTGGATTTGGACAATATTGGCAATGTCTTCCAACATCTCTTCAAATTCTTCATTGATCACACGTTTACCCTGATGATCAACACTGCCAAAACCGGTCAGAAAACCGTGGCACCATTCGCTCAAACCACGCACGCGCTCACTGAGCAAACTATCATCGTCAGGCAGCATCAATTTCAAACTCATTTGGCCCTGAAGCTGATCATTGGTGGTGTGATACAGCCGGCTCAGCGCGATACGCACACGCTCATCGGGCGCAGCAATAAAATCGAGGAATTCAACGGCTTCCAGTAGCCAATGGGTTTCGCTCAGCGTCGCACCACCCGCCAACTTGCCACATAAAAGTCCGTGCAATTCAGAGGGGCTATTCAATGTGCCCAAGGGAGCCAACAGGTTGGCGAGTTCATCGAAATTAAGGGGGGTGAGCAGTTGCTCGGGGGATGTGTTTTCAGTCATGTAGGCCTCTCATCGCAATGGGCAAATGCTATCACGATTGCCCTTGGCGGCTCCGCAAACTTTTTATATAGCGAATTCCAAGGTTGACGCACCTCAAGTAAAACCTGTTTGTTTATCGCTTGATAGCAACCATCTTCTCGAATTCACATTAACTTGTGCTCTATGATTGACCACCTGCGGGCCGCACAATATAGTGGGCAACCTGCGCTATTTTATGGTTACTTATTATCATGTCTGACGATCTGCTACTCGCCCTCGAAACCAAGCTGGATAAGCTGATCCTGCTGTGCAATCGCCTGCAGCAAGAGAATGCCGAGCTTAAAACGCGTGAAAATGAATGGCAGCGCGAACGTGTAAGGCTGATCGAAAAAAATGAGCTCGCACGCAGCCGCGTTGAGGCCATGATCACCCATTTACGCAATCTGGATGCTGAATAGCTGAAAAAAGCACCCGAGAAAAAGTACCCGCGCACAGTACCCGATAAAAAGCACCCGAGAATACGCCATGAGCAACGAAACTGTTTTTGTAAAAATCCTCGATAAGGAATATCAAGTTGCCTGCCCGCGTGAGGAGCGCCAGGCGCTGGTGGAATCAGCGCAATTGCTGGATGAGCGCATGAAAGCAATCCGTGGTACCGGTGCTGTCATCGGCCTTGAGCGCATTGCAGTCATGGCTGCGCTCAATTTAAGCCATGAGCTGCTGCAGGCCAAAACTGCCTCCAGCGGAACAAGTGGATCAGCTAACCAATCTAATTTATTGCGTCTGAACGAGAAATTGGATCGCACCCTTTCCGGTTTGGATCGAGAGTAGTGTTTATTAAAAGCAACTTGGATTAAAAATCACCATAAGCGCAAATAGCGACTTTTTTCCAGCCCCGTTTAAGACGATTAATCACTAAACGGCTATATAACCCAAGCATAATTTCATTTGCGAATAACCGGTAACTCTGGGTTATACTGACATCACGCCCTGGAATGTTTGCAATCCAACAATGTCCTTGAGCCGATAAATGTTAGCCCGGCAGTATCTCGTTTGAGCTTGGTGTGCATGTCCGCCTGACGGAAAGCCTAAAAAGCCACAGGTATCGCCACCTTGAACCTTTGGGTTCAAGGCCAGCTTGGTAAGCGGCATTTCGGGGTCTCTTAATTCTCTTCTGTTTTCTTTCTTCACGATTGTTCAAGGCTGTTTATGGCCGATCCGCTTGACTCATCACTGCTAACATCTTCACAAACCGCACAGACTGCACATACCAAATCGGCTTTGCGCAGTGAATTGCGTTCGCGCCGAAAAGCCCTGAGCATCACACAACAAGCACATGCGTCACTGCTGTTGCTGCGCCAGCTAATGCAGCTGCCGCAATTCATGCGTGCACGTCATGTCGCACTGTATATTGCAAACGATGGAGAAATTGACCCGGCACCGGTGGCTCAACAACTGTGGAAGATGGATAAGCACTGCTATTTACCGGTGCTACGCCCGGATAAAAACAAAGCCCTGTGGTTTGTGGAGTACACACCCGATGCCACACTGGCGAAGAACCGCTTTGGCATTCCCGAACCGGATTTTCGCCAGCACCATAAACTACCGGCACAGCGCTTGGACGTTGTGCTTATGCCGTTGGTTGGGTTTGATCGCAGCGGGGCGCGTTTGGGGATGGGTGGTGGTTTTTACGATACAACGTTTGCGTTTAAACAAAAAAATAATGCAGGCAAACCCTATTTGATCGGCTTGGCGCACAGTTGCCAGGAAGTTGATTCACTCGCGACAGATGCTTGGGATATCCCGTTGTTTGCTATCGCAACGGAACAAGAAATTCTGCTTACGCATCAATAAAAAAACACGTCGATAAAAAACATCAATAAACAAAAATTGCCCGCCACAAAAAACAACTCCCGCAAGAGCGGGAGTTGTTGTCGAAAATTCCGTTTATCGCCTGATTTTTCCGGTACAACTGTATCCGTTTATTCAGAGGCTGACTCTACTGCTGCCTCCGCAAACGATACCAAAGCACCTACATCTAACAGCGTTATGCAAACTCCTACACAAAATATCAAGATCACAGCGGAGAGAACATCGACTTTCATGGTGGTAACCTTGCGCAATATTATTTTAAAAAAACAACATCTTTTATAAGCGACCACAAAACAGCCCAAGGCTGTGGCGTGGATAAATAATAGGCAAGGATTTAGCAGAAGGAAACCAATTACCCACGAAAAACCGCAAAAAAACGCACTTTTTTAGCAAAAAAGTGCGTTTTTCCCGATGTTTTCCATACTTTTGATGAAAGGCAGCGCAAAAACACCGGTAAATCATGGTTTTTTTTCGCTTGGTTGTAGCGAATCACATAACGTCAATTAACGATTTACGCATCCTTGCGCCGAATATTTTATTCACCAAACACGTTATTCCCGCTTAGGGAGCAACGGTTACGACACGACTGGTTGCATCGCCAAGGCGGCTGCGCAGCAATACTGGATTATCCTTGACTGACAGCGCGCCGGTGTAGGAAGTCCAGGTTTCGCCTTGATCCAAACTGATTTCTATTGCGAGCCCGGGTAAGGATGTATTGGCCAACAATTGGCTTTTTTCAATCACTGCACCCGGTGGTGGCAGATAAAAACTACCGCCTAATGAAGCGAGCTTCGGCAATTCCTTGGTGCTTAATTGCACGGCGAATGCAGCCCAATCAGCAAGGCGCTCACTGGCATCCGGCTTGTCGCCTTCCCATGACGCTTTGTGCCATGCACGCTCGGCCAGTGGAATCAAACGCGGATAAATCATCTGTTCCATTTGCGCACCGGTGCGGATAGTTTCACTCCAGACTTGGCCTTGCATACCGCGCAAATTCTCGGGCTTTTCCAGCGCTGGCATAGCGCGCCCTACCAAGGCTTCCAAGTTTTCAATCGCTGCACCATTGCGGGTTTTATCGGCATTGGCGTAGAGATTGTCCGGCATGAAACCAAACACTTTGGAGGCATCGGTGTAGCGCGCAGCCCAATAGTAACCACGCTCTTCCGGATTAGCTTCGTGCGGGTGATCGAAATACAAATGGGTTGCCGCTGAAATAATCGGCTCATAACCGGCGTTTGCCAAACGATACGCGCGGTCAGCAACACCCCACTCCCAAATGTTGTCCCACGCATTTGCCAGTACATGTTTGTTGGCAAATTGGGCACGATTGAAAGTGTTGTTAGGATCGTACATCAACCCGTCTTCCCAACCGCCCAAGTCCAAACCACGCGCAGCAGTGATAGCCGCCACTTTACTGACAAAGTAGGGTTTCAGATCCGCAGGGCCAGCAACCCCCATCTCACCTTTGGCAAAGAGAGCATTACACGCAGGTGACGCAGTCCAGGAACCTGCACCCACTTCATCGCCGCCCATATGGAAAGTCACCAATCGCGTTCCGGCTTTGCGATACATTTGCTGCAATTCGTAAATCACTTTGTCTACAAACGCGTAGGTTGATGGCAAGCACACGTTGATGGAGTTGTCGGTGTAATTTTGCACCGTCATGTATTGGGATTTATCCAATGGATCGGATAACAAATACTGCTCAGCTTCGGCTTTTTTACCGTCTTTCAGCAGCTTTTTGTAACGTGCCTCCATGGATTTCACTGCGGCACGCGCGTGACCAGGCATATCGATTTCCGGAATGACTTCGATGTGACGCGCACTGGCAAATTTCAAAATTTCGATAAAGTCTTCGGTGGTGTAGTAGCCGTTACCTGAACCGGTTTTGTGTGGCCCGGTACCCAACTGGGTCAGCAGGCAGCTCTGCTCGCTCAGATCAAAACAGCGATGCGCGCCGACATCGGTCAGCTCAGGCAAGCCAGGGATTTGCAAACGCCAGCCTTCATCTTCGGTAAGGTGCAAATGCAGTTTGTTGAGCTTGTAACGCGCCATTTGCTCGATCAAACGCAAGGTGTATTCCTTGCCATGGAAGTTGCGCCCCATGTCGTACATCATGCCGCGCCAGCGATAACGTGGTGCATCATTGGCAGTCAGTTGCGGCAAGCTGTGGCTTGCGGAAGATTGCGCGGGCAACAAACTCAACACACTTTGAATGCCGTAAAACGCACCGGCGTTGTCGCTGCCGACGATAGTGATTTTGTCAGCTGCGATATTGAGGCTATAAGCTTCGCTGTCGCCCACCGCGGCATCCACTTTCAATTCAATTGTTTTAGCCGATGACACAGTGACGCCGCCTGCCGCACTGGCTTGGGCCGGGCTTGATGCCATGGTAATCCCCGCCGCTTTAAGCTGGTCGGCGAGGTATTTTGCTTCGCCCGTCAGGCGGCCTGCGTAACTGATTTTCCAGTTGCTATCGATCACCGCCGTACCTTTGCGATATTTCACATCGGCGGGTGTCGGGATAATTTTGGGAGCAGCATCCACCTTGGCAGCAGCAGTATTGACCGCAAGGTTATCCTGATAACGGGTAGTAGGTGTCGCGATAGGATAAAGATCCGGTGAAAAGCGTTGCAGTTGTTCCGGCTTGGTAAACGGCTCGACGAATTCACTGAGGTTTTCAGTATTGGTATTGGCAAAAATTTCTGTTGTTAATCCTTGCTGGGCGATAAATGCACGCGGCATAAAATCGGAATAACTCACCAGACTTGAACTTGCGGCGTAGGGCACCACCAGCGTCGCACCTGTTGCGAGCCCCTTGAAGGATGCGGTTGGTGCAAGCTCATGCAAATCGCCTTGTATGTGGCGCAGGCTCAAACCTTCTACCGTTGCAGGGTCCAATTTACGCACCGAGTGAATGTAAATCCGCCAATCGCCCTGCCCTGCAGGTAACGCAGCGCTTGAGTCATTGACCAGCTTCACTTGCCCTTGCGGTTTCGCGCCCAGATTGTTTACAACACCAAAGCGCAGCTGGGCTTTGCCCGCAAATTCACTGAGTTGTTGCTGACTAAGGTTTCCAGCGAAGGCGCTTTGGGCGAGCCCTAACGCCAGCGTCAATGCGCCTAAACGCGCAGCGATATGTTGACCTGCAGATTTCATTAGCAATGCTCCTGCCTATATGTTTGTTGTAGTTAATGTTGCAGTTAAGTTGGTATAGCTGAAGTCGTTTTAATGGGTTGATTTGACATGCAAATTTTTTGACAACGTTGTCCAGATTACACCATAAATTCACATACGCCAGTCTCTGAACATAAATTAACCCTTTGGAGAACAGACTTAAGAATAGACAGGGATGCGGAAAATGCAGGGTAATTCTGGGTCGGGCAGATAGGGAGGGAGTCGTCATCCCCGCTAGCGGGGATCCATAGGCGTTAACAAAGGCTGGATTAGCTATGCTGGCCTATCGGCTCCCGCAAGCGGGAATGACGACGAGGGTATAACAAAAAATCGCAGAATTACCCAAGAAAGAACTTGTAAGCCTCATTTTTGGTTTCATCCCAGAAGGGATAATTCAGGTCATTCAAAAACGCTTTCAATTCGCTGTAATCTTTTTTAGGCACCTGCATACCCACCAACACGCGCGCCGAAGCAGAGCCGTGGTTGCGGTAGTGGAACAGCGAAATATTCCAGCGACCGGCCACTTTGTTCAGGAAGGTCATCAACGCACCCGGGCGCTCGGGGAACTCAAAGCGATAGAGCACTTCATCGGTGATCTGCGGAGCGTGGCCGCCCACAAGGTGACGGATATGCAATTTCGCCAACTCGTTTTCCGTCATATCCACCAAATCATAACCCTGGGCTTTTAGCTCCTCGACCAAATCAGCGCGATCTTTTCCGCCTGCCGCCACTTGCACGCCCACAAAAATGCGCGCGTCTTTGGCATCGGCGTAACGATAATTAAATTCGGTGATATTGCGCTTACCCAGTGCCTTACAAAACTCTTTATAGGCACCCGGACGCTCCGGAATCGTCACCGCGAGAATCGCTTCGCGCTGCTCACCAATTTCTGTGCGCTCACTGATATAACGCAAACGGTCAAAATTGATATTGGCACCGCAGTCGATCGCCACCAGCGTTTGGCCAGTAATACCGTGTTGCGCCACGTATTTTTTCAGGCCAGCCACACTGGTCGCACCAGCGGGTTCCGCGATGGAACGCGTATCTTCAAAAATATCTTTGATGCCTGCACAAATTTCGTCTGTAGTGACAGTCATGCACTCATCGACCACCTTGCGCAGCACACGGAAGGTCTCCTCACCGATTTGCGCAACCGCGATGCCATCCGCAAAAATACCAACCTGCGGCAACACAACGCGTTTTTTCTTTTCCATCGCCGCCATCAGGCACGCCGACTCTTCCGATTCCACCGCGATAATTTTGGTTTCCGGGCGCAGGTATTTCACATACGCACCAATGCCTGCCGCCAAACCGCCGCCACCGACGGCGATAAAAATCGCATCAATTTTGCCGGGATACTGATGCAGGATTTCCATGGCGATGGTGCCCTGGCCTGCGATCACATCCGGATCATCAAACGGGTGGATATAGGTCATGCCTTTTTCTTCCACCAATTTTTTCGCGTGCGCAGAGGCTTCGTCATAACTATCGCCATGCAACACCACTTTGGCACCGCGCGCGCGGACGGCATCGACTTTGATCGCCGGTGTAGTGCGCGGCATCACAATAGTCGCCTTGATGCCCAAATGCTGCGAGCCGAGCGCGACACCCTGTGCATGGTTGCCTGCCGAGGCGCAAATCACACCGCGGCTGCGCTCTTCTTCGGTCAGTTGCTGCAGTTTGTTGTACGCACCACGCAATTTGAATGAAAACACCGGCTGTAAATCTTCGCGCTTGAGCAAGACTTTATTGCCGGTACGCGCTGACAACAAGCGCGCTTCATCGAGCGGGGTTTCTATCGCCAGATCATAGATACGGGCGTTGAGGATACGTTTTATATAGGATTCAGGCATGATTGTTTTGCATAATGAAGTGAAAAAGTCACCGCAGTGTAAACAATTTGGCCGCCGCTGGCACGGCGAAAATCCGTATACTATTGCGAAGTTGTTTTAGAGAACCTACCAGGATTTCACGATCAGCCGATTGCAAGGGGTTACCGGTCAAGACTGTCTGAGACAGGGATGTCGAAGACAAGCCCCCACGGATGGGTTTACGGCGTGTCTTGACCGGTAACCCCTTGTAGTCGGCGTACCTAACTATTAGCACCACAGAATTAGCACAATTCAGAGACCACCATGACTCAAGACCAACTCAAGCAAGCTGTCGCGCGCGCCGCGATTGAATACATCAAACCCAAATTATTCAACGACTCCATTATTGGTGTCGGCACGGGTTCTACTGCCAATTTTTTTATCGATTATCTGGGCGAGATCAAATCCCTGTTTGCCGGTGCTGTCGCAAGCTCTGATGCCTCCGCCGAGCGTTTGAAAAAACTCGGTATCGATGTGCTCGACTGCAATTCGGTGAGCGAACTGGTGGTGTATGTTGATGGTGCGGATGAAAGCAACGCCTACCTGCACTTGATCAAAGGCGGCGGTGCGGCCTTGACGCGCGAAAAAATCGTGCGCGCGGTATCGAAAGAATTTGTGTGTATCGCCGATGGCAGCAAATGGGTCGATGTGCTGGGCAAGTTCCCGCTACCGGTTGAGGTGATCCCCATGGCGCGCTCTTATGTCGCACGCGAACTGGTCAAACTGGGTGGCACGCCGGTGTACCGCGAAGGCGTGGTCACCGACAACGGCAATGTGATCCTTGATGTCCACAACTTACAGATTATCGATCCGGTGGGATTGGAAAACCGCATCAACCAGATTACCGGCGTAGTGACCAACGGTTTGTTCGCCGCCAAAGGTGCCGATGTGCTTTTGTTGGGTACTGCCGAAGGGGTAAAGACCCTGTATCCACGCTAGGCCTGTTTGCCCAAAAAACAAAAAAGGATGCCCCTCGCGGAGCATCCTTTTTTATTTTCTGTTTTCTGTTACTGCTTAGAAATCAGCGCGCACGCCCAGACTAATGCGGCGGCCAGAAAATTCGTACATCGATGGGAATGACGGATCAATGGTGTAAGCGCTGGTTTCTTCGTCGGTCATGTTAATACCTTCAAGCACCACTTTGATCGCATCGGTCACCTGGTATCCAAGCGAAATATCCGTTTGGCCGTAAGCATCGCGGTAGACCGGATACATATCGCTCGCGATATATTCAACATACTTGTCTTTGTAGTTGTAAGAAATGCGCGCATCAAACAAATCATTTTCGTAATAGAACGTCAGGTTGTAAGTTTCATCTGCCAAACCTTCCGGCGGTGCCGGAATATCCAAATCCGATTCACCGGTGAGTGAATTATCCAGCGCGGTGTAGTTGGCGTTGATACCAAAACCGTCCAGTGATTCATGCAGCATCGTCAGCGGAAATTGTGCAATCAATTCCACACCCGACACATCGTAATCGCCTTCCGCATTTACCTTTTGATAAATTTCAAAATCGTACACGCCATCAATAGTGCCGTTAGCGTTGTATTTAGTAACATCTTTTACAACGCCGGTGAGTGACTCACGCACTACGCCTTCAATTTTTTTCTCAAAATACGATGCAGCGAAGAGTGCGTTATCGCCCACATACCATTCCAGACCCAGTTCCCATTGGTCAGCATAGGTAGGTTTCAAATCCGGGTTGCCATCGCGATATTTAAAATCATTCAAGCTCACGGTGCGTTTGTACGCAATATCGCCCAGTGCCGGGCGCATTAACGTTTGCGATGCCGCAGCGCGCAACATCAAACCTTCACGCAATTCCATATTCATGTTGAGGCTTGGCAGTACATCGTTGTAATTGCCTTCTTTGGAAATGGGTGTTGGCGTATAACCGGTAGAGCCGTTTGCATTCTGGATTTGGTGATAACCAAACGACAGCACTGAAGTATCTACTGCGCGCACACCGGTATTGACCATCACCGGCATGGCCGCCACATCAAATTTGAAATCGGCCATGGCATAGAGGCTCACGACTTCTTCATCAACGCGATAATATTCGCTATCGGCAAATTCCACGTTGAAACCGTCGTAGCGGAAAGTATCGCGCGCATAACCGTTGGATACTTGCGACCACTGCGGGCTGTTGGATGATTGCGACAAGTATTTTCCACCGGGAACCAAATCAGAAACCGGCGTCAACTCGCTGTCTTGCAAGGTGCGCACATTGCGCCATGAATTGTCACCGGCTTTGGGCCCGCGCACGGTATTGGTTCCGCGCTCGCGCTCTTTGGATTTATCGGTATAGCGCGCACCAAATTGCACTTGATTCAATGCACTAAAGAAATCCAATTCCAAGGGTTTAGTGAAATCCAATTGTGCTGCATATTTATCATCCTGAATGGCTTCGAGGTTCACTTCGTAGGAATCGAATAAATATTTTTCCGGCGAATTGTACATATCAATGCTTTTTGGATTGGCACTCAACAGCGTCTCACCACCATTATTGGTGTAACGGCTGCGTGAAGGTGCAAATGCCACGTGTTTTAAATTGCTGGTGTCCGAGATTTTTTCTGCACCCGAATAACCGACAAGCCCGTCAATTAACCACCCGCCAATTTCCCACTCCATGTCAAAGCTGTACTGGGTAAAATCAGTTTCGTGCACGTTTTCTTTGCTCAAGAATTCGTGTTGTGTCGCCGCGTAGGAAACATCGGTTAATACCACAATGCCGTGTTTGGCGAGCGTTGTGTTGTCGTAAGCGTGAACAGTTTCCAATGCGCTAATGCTCGAAGCTGTGTAGGCCGCCGCATCGTATTCATCTTCGGTGTTGTCGTAGCCGCCGAGCATGGCATCAAAGGTGAGGCTAAAAGTGCTGCTCGGTTGATATTGGAAAGCGGCAGTTGCACCCCACTTGTCCTGCTCATTCAAATAAGCGCGATCGCCGATCTTGTCATGGAACACAACGCGATTGGTTTCTTCCTTGTTAAAAGGATCACTGATTTTTACGCCGGTGTCGCGTTCAAGCACGGCGATGGTTTGGTCGGCTTGCCATTTTGATGAACCGGTTTTTTCAGTCCAGCGCGATAGCGGGCGAAAATTAATACCGGAATTGGAATCGGTTCTGTTAGTGCGCTCCGCCATCGAAAACGATACCAACGCGCCAAAGTCACCAAAGGTATTACTCGCCAACATAGAAATTTTTGGATCAATTTCTTCCGAAATAGAATTGTGTGCACCTTCGGCTGACACAACCAATTTTGCATCGCTGTAATCAAAGGGGCGCGCTGTTGAGATCAGCACTGAACCCGCAATTCCGCCTTCTTCGTCGATAGCGGTAGGGGATTTTTTAACCGTCACACTTTGAATAATTTCTGATGCAAAAATATCGAACTCAACATCGCGCCCACCACTGCCTGATGCAGTAGAAAGATTATTGATGGAAACATGGGTGAATTCACTGGGCAGGCTGCGCACATTCACTTTGCTACCCAAACCTTTATTGCGCTCAATGGTCACACCGGGCATACGTTGCAAGGCTTCAGCAAGGTTTTGTTCGGGGAAATCGGCAATATCGGTGGCGACAATAGAATCAGAAAAGCCAATCGCATTACGTTTAATATCAATCGCTTTTTCCAGACTCTTGGCGTAGCTGCCGGTGACGACAATCTCTTCAAGCTGGTCAGCACCCTGAGCCATACCTTGCAGTGATAGCGCTGCCAATGCAGCACCAAACACTATGCGGGAAACGGCTTCACTTAATGGGTTTCTGCCTGAATGGATTGCGATGTTTTTATGAGTTCTCACGTTAACGTCCTCTATTTATTACAGTTAGAAAAACTACACTCGACCATTTCTAGCTCTCATAAAAAGAGAAAACTCCATTTTACTTCCCAAGCAGATTGATGTTCCTGAACAGGAATTAGAAACGCACGGCACCATAAACGGCGTGCATTTCATTTTTATTGCTGTTCTATTTCCACCGCTTCATTTAACAATTATTAACAATGCATCCTCTTATTTTTATATTCCGGTTTTCTGTGATGTTTTCATTTTATGGCTTGTCATAAAACTGTAGCGATTCTGCAGTAGACTGCCCTACTGCTTGATTTTTATGTTGCTTATAGATTTTTCACCATGAAAAAATATTGCTGTTTTGTTGTATCCACTCTGTTTATTTTCATCACCGGATGCGCGCCGGAACCACCTCAACAAATACAATCTACCAACAACCAAAACACTGCTGCGCTACAAATTGCGTTTATGCCGGACATTCATTTCCACGATATCTATGCCGATTTCAGTGGCGATCATTTTTCCGGTTTGCCCACAACAACGCCTTACGGCACGCAACACGCGAGCATTCGCTCAATGCGCGCACAATTGCACTCCACCCGTTTATTCAATGAAAATTATTTTGCGCTGCTCGCCGCGCTTGATGACATTGCCCAACGCAACATTAAATACGTTGCCCTGCCCGGCGATTTTAGTGATGACGGCCAACCGGCACATTTACGCGGATTAAAATCCATTCTGGATCAATACCACCGCCAATACGGTATTGAATTTTTTGCCGCACCGGGCAATCACGATCCAACGCGGCCGTTTTCACATCCGGCAGGAAAAGAGGACTACTTAGGTATAGACGGAAAAGAACAGCCGATTTTTAGCAAGCAACACCCGCTGTGCACACAACAAATGTCCATTCAAGAAATGCCAATACAAGAAATCCCAATGCAAAAAAAACACCGTCATGAAGCGCAGCGGCATCCCGTAGTGTGCTCGGATGAGGTGCAGGAATTGGGTTATCACGCCATTATGGATTTGCTGGGCGAACACGGTTTTTACCCCAAGGCGGGTTATCGCTATTTTGAAACACCTTACAGCGCCCAAAAAAATCACTACGATCTTGCAACTGCTACACGCGAAGCAAAATTTGAAAACCGGCACTATGAAATTTGTCATCAAGGTACTGGCGGAGTGTACAAACAAGCGAACTACAGCGATTGTTATCACCTTCCCGACAGTAGTTATCTGGTAGAGCCCGTCGATGGTTTATGGTTGCTGGCAATTGATGCCAATGTTTACCAACCTGAAATGGGCAGCAACGGCAACGCGCAAGATCCTGATAATTTTATGGGGTCAAGCGATGCGGGCTACAACAAAGTTATTTCCCACAAAACCCATTTATTGGAATGGATAACCGATGTTGTCGCACGCGCGCAAGCGCAAGGAAAAACCCTGATTGCATTTTCCCATTTTCCGATGCTGGAATTTTATGACGGCGCAGGCGGTGATATTGCGCAGTTGATGGGCGAACAAAAATTTCAGCTCAACCGAAACCCGAGCACCAACACCAGCAAAGCCTTGGCCGATACCGGACTGAAAATTCATGTTGCTGGACATATGCATATTAATGACACAGGTGTGTATCGCGGTGAAAACGGCAATGTGTTATTCAATATTCAAGCACCTTCACTTGCCGCTTATATTCCTGCTTATAAAATATTGACCATTAAACAGAACCAACAAGTTGAAGTGGAAACGGTTGCCTTAAAAGAAGTACCGCGTTTTGATGAATTGTTTGCGCACTACCGTGCGGAATGGAATTATTTGCAATCGATCAATGCGCCCGACATTTGGGACAACAAAATCCTGCAAGCAAAAAATTATCACCAATTTACCGAATGGCATTTACGCGAACTGGCACGCTTGCGTTTTTTGCCACAGGAGTGGCCTGCGGATATACGCGCGTTATTGATGCAATTAAATGGAATGCAACTGTTAACTCTCTCGCAATTAAAAACTGATATTAGTCTTGCGCAGTTAACAGCCGCAATAAATGATCAGGATAGCGATGAAGCCGTTAGGCAAGCTTGGCAGCTGGCAACCAAACAGGCAGAGATTGTTGCCCAAAAAAACGGTTTGACGCTTGCCAGTTTTGCCGACTGGACAGACAGTGATTTAAGCGTGGACTTTTATCGCTTATGGAGTGCAGATCAACTCGCACTGCAAGACATTAGTGCGCAACGATTCGCGCACTACCAACTACTCGCACAGCAATTTTTGTTATCGGAAAACAATCATTCTACAACCAACAATACAGTTGAAAACCCATTGCCTCTTTATCAGCAGCGCTTGGGGAAACTGATCAATATTCTGGTGAAATTTTCTGGCGATGCGCCGAGCGATCATTTTTTATTGCAGCTGGATACGGGCGAAATTACATCGCTTTCATCTGCAACCGAGCCATCTACAGTCATTGCATCAACAGCCATTCCATCGCCCCCATCGCATGATACAGAACAGGCGATGCCATAATTTTTTTGTGACAGGCAAAAAAAATGCCCCGATCGCTCGGGGCATTTTAGTTTTAAATAAAAACTGATTAGCGACGGCGGCGCAAACGGCCAAGACCCAACAAGCCCAATCCGGCCATCATTAACCCCAGCAGCGACGGCTCAGGTACTTCGACGGTTGGCGGGGTGTAATCCCAGCTGCCTTTATGAATTTCGCCATTACCCGCATAGGACTTGGCAGCAATAGCGCCATCCAGATTGGAGTTGGTTTTAATAGTGGCGTTTAACGCAAGAATGGAGCCATACCAAGAATCGCCAAAATTCAATGTGGTCGCCTCGTAAAAATTCCACAACACATTATTGAAGTTGTTGCGGAAACTGTTAGTACCATTTTTGGTAGTGCCCGCATTAAAACTGGTGCCCGATACATTGATCACAACATTCAGGGCGGTGGCAAAATCCATATCCAGACTCCATTGGGGTCCGGTCAGCTGGTCTGCGGTGATATTGAAAACGACCAGGTCAGTTGCGCCACCGGTATAGCTGAACTTTTTATTGTTCATGTCACCGATTAACGCGGTATTGTCCGAGCTGGCCAAGCCTTTGTAATAGTCAGATTCCGCCTGCAGCACGTTGAACAAATCAACTTTTTCTGCACTTAAAGAGCCGTCGGTCACTTTCTTAAGGCAGCCACTTTGCCCCATGTCCGTGCCGTTGCAAATATTGGCAGGCCCGGAAAAAGTACCTTCGTAAGCAAGATAACCAGCATCAATATGCGTACCGCTATTGCTCTTGAAGTTGCCGACAACTTTCACAGTATCAGCAGTAGAGTTATCCGGCTCTTTCTGCGCAAATACCGACGCGTTGACGACATTGCCACCAATAAAGGCTTTGCCTTCGATATGGCCGCTACCGCCAGATACATTCAAATCGCCGAATAAAATCAGGTTGTAATCATTCAACGGGGTGGCTGACGCCATCACCGAGAAGGAAGCAGCACCGGCAATCGTCAGGAATTTGGAATAAAAACGCATAAAAAGTTCTCTGGTAGTAATGTCCGTTTATTTGTATATCTGACAATAAGCACAAAGCATACCTGCTTTGTTTTTTCCTTTAGCATCAAAGCTCGCCGCTATTTTTTGCGAACCGCATCACACAAAAGTGTCAATTTTGCCGACAACCATAGAATGACAGCGAAGGACATTTTTGTCCTGATAAGAATAGACAATCGATAATTTGCGTCAACCCACGGGCTCAAGCAAGGCTTCACACTGACCGCTCATTCCAAAAGCAGCGTCTTTCCAATAACAGCGCCGGTCTAAATTAGGGTTGAGCTGGCCGCCACTTTTGCCTAGCCTGTGCAGCTCTCTCAATACGGCAGCTTGTTTATGGAATTCCACTTTCCCGCCATCGGCCTTGTGCACTCCTGTTTCAAGGAGAAATTTGGTATTCCGCGCCAACCCGGCCTCGCACCACTTGCCCGTGCGCAGATTGAATTATTCCCTCCCTACAACGAGCCAAGTGCGTTTGACGGTCTGGAAGGCTGCACACACTTGTGGGTTCAGTTTGTATTTCATGCAAATAAACGGGAGGAGTGGAAACCCAAAGTAAAACCGCCGCGCCTGGGCGGCAACAAGACACTTGGGGTATTTGCGACCCGCTCGCCAACCCGCCCAGCCCCGATTGGCTTATCGGTCGTGCGCTTTGAAGGGATTATTGAACGCGATGGCAAACTGCTGGTGCAGATCAGTGGCGTAGATTTACTGGATGGCACACCGGTGCTGGATATCAAACCCTATGTGCCCTATGTGGATTGCGTGCCCGAGGCAAAAAATACCTTTGCCGCCAGTATGCCCGCATTGATCAGCGTGGAGATCCCCGATGAATTACGTGCATTTTGCGTGGATTACCAGCGCAACACTGGTACTGATCTGGCGGGACTTATCACCCAGATACTGCAGCAAGACCCGCGCCCGCAGTACCAGCAACCGGAACCGGAGCGCGTGTATGGCATGAAACTACTGGATTTGGATGTGCGCTGGCAGTACCGGATTGACGGCGATAGTCACCGCATTTGCGTGACGGGGCTTTTATCGACCAGCGGCTGATGCGGCCTGTGCACGTTTGGCATCAATCACCATCCAATAAAACATCGCCAAACCCGCGGCTGAGAGTATCACCCCCACCCAACCGGTAGAGGCAAAGCCCAAACCGGCATCAATCGCCACACCACCCAAAAATGCACCGGCGGCGTTGGCAAAATTAAACGCGGAGTGGTTCATGGCGGCGGCCATGGTCTGCGCTTTTCCGGCCACATCCATCAGGCGGATTTGCACCGCAGGGCCAATCACCACTACGGTACCCACACAAAATACGGCGATACACGCCAACCACAAATAAGGGGCGACAATCGCGAAGAAGGCGCAGGCCACCATCGACCAGATCAGGCAGCGCTTGATGGTGCCGAGTAAATCCCGGTCGGCCATACGTGAGCCAAAAATATTGCCCACCACCATACCTGCGCCAAAGAGTGCGAGTACAAAAGGCACGCCCATTTCGGTCAAACCCGCCAAGCTCATTAGCGTCGGTTTGACGTAGGAGAAAATCGAAAACAAACCACCAAAACCAATCGCACCGATTCCCAAGGTGATCCATACCTGGCGGTTGGTGAACATCGACAACTCATGGGAAACACGCCCGCCTTCCTGCGGGGCCTCGTAAGGGACAAATTTGATAATGCAAATGGCCGATGCCAGCGCAATCAACCCCACCAATACAAAGGCCGAGCGCCAACCCAGCCACTGACCAAGAGCAGTAGCAATCGGCACACCCGCGAGCGTCGCGATGGACAACCCCAGCATCACATAGGCCACCGCGCGGGTGCGCATATGCGCGGGTGCAAGCGATGCCGCGACTAACGAGGCGATACCAAAAAAAGTGCCGTGAGGAAGCCCGCTCAGCAAACGCAGCAGCAACATAGCCTCATAATTCGGTGCCAGAGCACTGGCGATATTGGCGATGGCGTACAAACCCATCAACACCACCAACATGCGCGTGCGCGACCGGCCAGTACTGAGCACAGCCAGCACCGGCGCACCCACTACCACCCCCAATGCATAGGCGCTAATGGAATGCCCCGCCTGCGGGATACTGATCGCCAGCGAAGCAGAAATTTCCGGCAGCAACCCCATAGAAATAAACTCACCCACACCAATCGCGAAGCTGCCCAGCCCCATGGCGAGAAGGGCGATAAAAAAAGTGGGAGATGGAGCGTCGTTTGATACAGCGGGCGATAACAAAGGGGATGACAAACCTTGGACCTCGAAGGTGATGATTACCTACAGCAGATAATCGGTCACGGCATTATAAGAAGTTCGCCCCCTGCAGGTAATATAAAAATTGACTACAAGCTGAGTAAAACCACTCACCTAACCACCTGCGCCAAATATCCCAATCCAGGCCGACCTAGCAGCTGCTTATCGAGCACAGGCTTGTGGTATGATGCGCGCCACTTTTTCAGCCTCGCCGACGCTCATCCCGTATCAAGCCCGGCCATCCAGTCTCCCCCCACTTAACCTGCCGGAGACGCGCTGCACCGCTTTCACACTTTAGGAGTTTGTTCCATGAGCAAGACCTCGTTAGATAAAAGCAAAATCAAGTTTCTGTTGCTGGAAGGAGTTCACCAGTCAGCAGTGGATACGTTGAATGCGCAGGGTTACACCAACATCGACTACCTGAAAACCGCGCTGGGTGAAGATGAGTTGATCGAGCGTATTCAGGATGCGCATTTTGTCGGCCTGCGTTCGCGCACCCAACTGACCCGTCGCGTATTTGAAAATGCACCCAAACTGATCGCCGCCGGTTGCTTTTGCATCGGCACCAATCAGGTCGATTTGAAAGCCGCGCAAGAACACGGTGTCGCAGTATTTAACGCGCCCTACTCCAATACCCGTTCGGTGGCTGAACTGGTGATCGCTGAAGCGATTTTGTTGCTGCGCAATATTCCGCAGAAAAACTTTGTGTGTCATCGCGGCGGCTGGGATAAATCTGCTGTTGGTTCTTACGAAATCCGTGGCAAGACTCTCGGCCTGATCGGTTACGGCTCTATTGGTAGCCAAACCAGTGTGCTCGCTGAATCGCTCGGTATGAAAGTGCGCTTTGTTGATGTAGTCACCAAGCTGCCGCTGGGTAACGCATCGCAATTACGCTCACTGGACGAATTGTTGGCGACCTCTGACATTATCAGCTTGCACGTGCCGGAAAACGCCTCTACCCAGATGATGATTGGCGCACGTGAAATTAGTTTGATGAAAAAAGGCGCGATCCTGATCAACGCTTCACGCGGTACTGTGGTGGATATTGATGCACTGGCCAACGCCATTAAATCCGGCCATATCGCCGGTGCGGCAATTGACGTATTCCCCGAAGAACCCAAGGCCAATGGCGATGAGTTCATCAGCCCGTTGCGCGGTTTGGACAATGTGATCCTGACCCCGCACATCGGCGGTTCCACCATGGAAGCGCAAGAAAACATTGGTATTGAAGTCGCGGAAAAACTGATCAAGTACTCCGACAACGGCACCACCACCAGCTCGGTCAACTTCCCGGAAGTAGCGCTGCCTGGCCATCCGGATGCGCACCGCTTGCTGCACGTGCACGCCAACGTTCCGGGCGTGCTGTCCAAAATCAACAAAATTTTCTCGGACAACCAGATCAATATCTCGTCCCAGTACCTGCAAACCAACGACAAGGTCGGCTATGTAGTAGTGGACATCAACTCGCCTTACGATGAAATCGCGCTAGAGCAGCTGAAGAATATTGAAGGGACTATTCGTTGCCGCGTGCTTTTCTAAGTCGCTGCCGTATATTGTTTTAATCAGCTTATAGCCCAGCCATAAAAAACGCCGCAACCCGAAAGGATTGCGGCGTTTTTTATGGCATCAGGCAAATTGGGCTTATGCGGGCACCTGATTGCGGCGCTTGATCCACAGCGCCACAAATTCCACGCCCAGCACCAAGGCAACACCGATAAATGCCCAGAGTATGGCCAAGCCGAGCTGGGGTTCGTTACCGGTAACCGCCATGAAATTAAACGGGCTCAGGTTTTCCTGTTGCAACACTACCGTTCTGCCATGGCTGTCAGTGGTAGTGAGCAGCGCGTTTTTCCAAGGCCAGGTCACATAAAGAGAGCCAACCAAAAAGCCGATCAGCACCGACAATGTCTGGTTGTGATAACTATTCAACAACCACAGCAAGAAGCGCGAAAACACAATCAAGCCACAGATACACCCTGCGCCAAACCAGATGAGTTTGCCAATTTCCAGATTATGGATCGCCTGCAAAAAGACCGGGTATAAGCCCACCAGCAATAAAATAAAACTGCCTGAAATCCCCGGCAGGATCATGGCGCAGATCGCCACAAAACCACCCAGGAATAAAATCCAACCATGACCCGGCAACTGCGCGGGAGCCATAAACGAAATCGCCAGAATAAAGGCGATGCCAAACAACAGGCCAAACGCCTCGGTTATGCGCCAACCGCGCTGCTCGCGCGCGAGATGGTAGATCGAGGCAGCAACCAAGCCCGAGAAAAATGCCCATACCAAAATGGGATACGCATCCATCGCGATCAACACAACTGCAGCAAAGGTTTTCAGACTGATAAGAATGCCGCCGAACAGCGCCAACAGAAAATTACCGTTGATGTAACGCCAGGTCTTGGCGATACCCTCGCGCTTCAACATCAATAACACCGCCGGTGTGCAACGCTTGAGGGAGTTGAGCCACTCATCGTAGATACCGGTAATAAATGCAATGGTTCCGCCCGACACTCCAGGCACCACATCGGCAGCGCCCATACATAAACCCTTGAGCAGGACAAGCAAGTAATCTTTGATCGTTCGGTCAGACTGGTGCACGTGAGCTCCTTTTTCTACAGAAATCCGTAGAGCAAAAAAAATGAAGAAAGATAAAAATGAATCATGAAAGAAAGGTTAAAAACTGGCGCGAGTGTGCCTGAACGCTCGCCAGATCAACAAGTCAATCACTGAAGAAATGCCGACTAATTTCCGTAAAGATTTTCTCGCGCAGAACCGGCTCTTCGTTCACTAGCTGATGACCGGCCCCGTGAATCATTGCAATTTTGGTACCGGGTAAAGCGCGCTGGATATGAGTGAGGTTGTAGCGCCAATCGACGGTCATATCCTCATCGCCCTGCACCACCAAAACCGGCTTTTGCGATCCCGCCAAAGGCGTAAGCAAAGGTGAGAACTGGCGAAACCGCACATCCCACTCCTTCATTGCTCCCACCCAACGCACAGACAAAAACCGCGATTGCAAGCAATCCTGACCATCCACAAAACGGTTAAATGCCTCATCGTGTGAACTTTTTGACGGGCCGCGTGGCATACGTTTCACCACGCGGTGTAATAGCGCATAAAGCCAACGACCCGAACCCCATGCACGCGGCAGAATCAGTGGCGCACAAAGTGCGATACCCGTAAACGGCAAGGCTGTGGGCTGTTGCCCGTATCGCCATAAATGGTTGAGCAGCGTCGCACCACCTGTGCTTTGCCCCAGTGCATAATAAGGTGCAGGGAGTAGATGGCGCGCTGATTGCAAAAGGGTTTCAAGCACATCCGCATACTGGTCAAACGAATCAATTGCCACTTGCTCACCACTACTCAGGCCATGGCCGGGCAGGTCAAACGCCATCACCGCAAACCCTTGCTGCAAACCAAACGCAATCGCTTTATCGAAAATACCCACATGATCGTAATAGCCATGCACAATGACCAAGGTGCCTTTGGGGGGCGATGCCGGGTTCAACGGCAGCCAGTAGTGGGTTGCAACGCGAAACCCCGCCACCGGAACATAGCCAAAGCCATGTCCCAGATAATTCTGGTATTTGGTGAAATTGATACTATAAAAGTTTAGGTAGGTTTGCGCGCCAAGTGTCTCAACCCATGCTTGATCATGAGCCAGATCGAATCGCAACTCCGGCATTTTTGCGATCAACTCTTGCGCATGTTGCGACGTAAATAGAGGGCAATTCCCGGAAAAGGATGGACTGGCAATATCCGGCATAGGATCACAAACCATAAATAGAACGAGGAGGCAGTATTGTTTCGCACCCACTGATAGACTTGGCTTCGTCCGTGCAAGGGTAAAAGGTAATTGGTTGCGACACAAAGGGTTGCATCCACTATAATCCAACCCTCAACCACAGGCCACAACCTGACACATTACAGACCTAATAACACATAACAACGACAACCAGGGTTTGACGCTCATGCAAAAACACATTTTCAATATCCACGACGTCATCTTATTCATGACCGTCGCCGAATGTATCCTGCTGGTGATTTTCCAAGCGATACTGCCGGTCAAAAATAAACTCGCCAACCGTCTGCTCAGTATTTTTTTAATTTCTATCGCCATCAGCTCCGCTTGTATTCTGGTTTTGTGGAATGACGACGTAAAACTGTTTGAGCTGTTTGATGAAACCATGCTGCCGTATTTTTTGGTTATTGCGCAGCTGCTCAAAGGCCCCATGTTGTTATTTTATGTTATTTCACTCACGGAGGACGCCTTCCGGTTTACGCGGAGGCACTTACTGCACCTTGCTCCCATTGCGATTGCATTGTTATGGTTACTAGGCTTCCAAATTGATAGTTCTGATTTGCGTTTCAAAACCCTCGGGCAAACCGAAACAGAGCGTGAAATTGCCAACTGCGTATGGCACTTTATTAAAATCATGCCGTTCTTTTATGCGTTGGCCTCAGTGAATGCTGTTCGCCGCTATCGTATTAGTCTGCACAACCAATACTCCAACTTTTCACCTACCGAACCCACTTGGTTAAATATGCTGAGCCTAGGTTTCTTGTTTACCTGGAGCTTTTCAATACTCGTCCATGTCATCGCTAACACCGTAGCACTGGATGCACCCAAGGTGTCGGACCTGTTCGGTATTGCAGAAAACTACGTTGTGTTTATCCTGATCAATGCACTATTCATTAACAGCGTAGTACACACGCACAAATTACTCACCACCAAACCCGAAGTCACCAAAGATAAAACTGACGAAAAACTTACCGACTCTGCAATCCAGAAAGTGCAGCTGGGCATGGAAGTACAAAAATTGTTTTTAAAACAAAACCTCAATATCGATGAATTTTCCAAGCGCATCAACTTGCCCGTCAAAGAGGTCTCCGCCGTCATCAACAAGCATTACGGCACCAACTTTTTTGAGTTTATGAACAGCTACCGCGTAGAAGAAGCCAAACGTTTATTGGGCGATAGCCAACACGCCGACATGACTGTAATGGATGTTTTATTGCATGCAGGCTTCAACAGCAAATCCGCATTCCATCGCTTTTTTAATCGCCTTGTAGGAATGTCGCCTACCGAATACCGTAAACAAAATTTAAACAAAGAAAGTAAAGCAGCCTAATAAAAAGCCGACAATTATGTCGGCTTTTCTGTTTTCTACCTGGGTTGTTTCTACCTTTTGCTCTATCTGCCAATTATCCACTTATCGTTTACTTTATCCAGACTACCCATTGATAGCTCGACAATGGCTTTATCAACGACTAATACGCCTGCATCCGCCATATTTTCAAATGTATCTATACCGTTATTAGGGAAATTTTTACGCGTGCGATGAATGTTAAATCGGTTTGAAAATGTTTTACCAAAGGCATCTTCAATTCCTTTTTTGCCATACATAAAACCTAGCAACCCACCCCAAGTAGCGGTTGGGTTATCAGAATCCCAGCCTGCCAAAGCGCCTATTTTAATTGTCTCTTTCAGATCACCTTCACCATAAAACAAACTGACCAAGCTTGCAGCGAAGTTAACACCTGCCGCAAAACATCCGTTGCAATAAAGATTGCGCGACGTCAGATCATAACCGTCTTGTTGCTGTTGCTGGTAGCGCACATAAATGGCATCGCGCGCTTGCTCCCAGGTTACGCCTGAATGATATTGTTGTTTGACGAAATCAAACATTGCGGCAGGATACTGACCTTCCGGCAAATAAGAACGTGCTTGTTCAGCCAGCCATAATACTTGCTCTTTGCGCGATAATTTTTTGTCCACAGCAGACGCGAGTGAATACATCACAATATAAAAACGGGCGATGTCGGCAGCTTCTTTGTCGGCTACCGTGCGCACAGCCAAATCACCTAACTGAAGCGCGACATCCGGTCTTGCAGGTGCAAAAAATCCGAAAATTTCCGTCGTCAGCTGCGCATCGATCATATCGTAATGGGGGTTCAGGGCATGGCTTCCCGTTGTAGGCGGCAGCACACCATCAGACATTAAATCGAATGCTTTTTGGTTTGATACCCATAAAAAATTTTCATAATTTCCTTCCGGATCACGGCCAAAAGGGGTTTCTTCTTTTGCAGAATAAATATGCATCATCCAACCTGTGCGAATTTGCTCTGGCGTGAGTAGAACGGATGGACTGTTTTTCAACAGTTGCAGATAAATATATTCAATATCCGTGTCATCATCCGAGCCCCAAACACCGCTTTCATCAACAGTCACAAAATCAATTGTCTCCGACAAATTACTGGGAATACCTTGCCCCCAAATACTCGGCAGATCTTTTTTACCCCAATGATCGCGCGTATAAAAATCACCGGTTTTGATATCGCCGATATTACCAACCTTGTCCATTTCTGTTACCAAGCCAGTCCAATTAGCAATGCATTGGCCCAACCAAAACCCATACAGAGAGTCGCGATAAGCAGCGCGGGACACTTCAATTACGCGCGGTTTATCTACTGACTCCATTGTGTTTTTTTCACTAACCGCAACACAACCACCACATATCAATAACAGCATTAAAATAATTACATTACGCATAAGTTCTCCTGTTGACAGGCTTTTGCCTATTCTCTTTTTTGATTTTTAATCTAAAAGAAAAAGCCGGCACATTTGCCGGCTTTTTCTTTTTTTGCCTTTTTCTATCTTAAAAATTTTCTTAATGTCAGCCCAGAGGTTTATTCAACTTCCAAACGCACATTGTCAAATGAAACATCAATTGCACCCGAGGGCTCTACCACAAATAAATTGGTAATTTCATTGAGCCGCGCAATGCCAGGACAACACGGCACCGAGTTACCATTATCAATCAAATCCGCAATACCAATGCTGTAAGAGGTCCATACTCCGTCTGCAGGCAGTGGAATACTGACATCACTCACATTCGGCCAACCGCTATCCATTTTAATTAATAAAGCAGTGCCTTCAGCTTTGCTATTCACTTTGAAATCAAATTTCAATTTCCCTTGTGCAGCCCAATGATTCAAATTTGCAGGCCCCTCAATCACGTTAAAAAACACATTGCCATCGGCACCGGTTTTTACCACATTGAATATTTTGCCGCGACCATCCTCATCTTTTTCTGATGCGGCAATATGGCCACTTGGGTTATAGCTTTGAACTTGCAAACCATCAGCAATAACGTCCCCATAAGCGGTGAACAACGGCAATGCAGCAAATGTTGGCGTATCACCACCATCAGCCGATTTACCTTCAATGCGGATATTATCAAATGACACATTCATTGCAGCAGATGGATCAACAACAAAAGTATTCACGACCGATGTCAACCTCGCTTTACCACCCGCCAGTGAATTGCCGTTATCAAGCAAATCTGCAAGCGTAATGCGGAATTCTTTCCACTCACCGTCAGCACCTAAAGGCACACTGACATCACTCACATTCGGCCAACCGCTATCGATCTTCACCAATAATTTTGCACCGGCTGCTTTGCTGTTAACTTTGACATCAAAAATTAATTCACTGTCAGTTGACCAATTGCTCATATCAGCAGGATCACCTTTTATTTTGAAATAGACGTTACCGTTAGCGCCCGTCTTTGCGACATTCCACACATTACCGCGGCCAGCCTCCTCAACTTGTGAATGACTGATTGCACCGTCGGGATTGTAGGAATCAAATTGCAATACGCTCGCCAGACTATTGTCGTACATCAAAAACAACGGTGGCCCAGGCAACTCAACTGCACCAATAACCGGCCGTTGATGACCCGCCACAATTTCTGCATCGGGGCTGATGGTCGCGCAGCCTTTACCTGTCGTTGGTGAGCCAGTGCATTCATATACTCTCACCCAATCTACCAACATTTTTTGCGGGAATACGGATTCATCAACACCTTTGTTATTTACGTTGCCCGCCCAATTACCGCCGACAGCAAGGTTCAACAATAAATGGAATTTGGAATGGCGATCAAATGGCGCGCCTACCGGTGCATCTTTCAACACACCATCTTGCATGTATTGGCCATACCAACCAGTTTCACGTTGAGTGGCAAAATGAACACCATCTACATACCAACGGATTTCACCCTCTTCCCATTCAACAGCATAGGTATGGAAATCATCTGCCGGGTTGGCGTTGTTCGGTAATTTGTAATCTGCGCCCGAGTTGACGTTACCTGGCCAGTTGCGGCCAAAATGCAATGTGCCGTGTACCGCTGCTTCAGGCTCACCGCCATTAGTAACGACCTTTAAGTTCACCGCTTCCATAATGTCGATTTCACCGCTGGATGCCCAGGTACCATAAGGTGAATTTGTTGGCAGCATCCAAATCGCTGGCCATGTACCTTGCCCGAAAGGAAGTTTTGCGCGAATTTCAAATTTACCAAATGTCCACTCAGCGATATTCTTGGTACGTAAACGTGCAGAAGTATAAGGCAAGGTTTTGGTGTTTGGACTATCACCTTCAGGCGAATCAGAACCAGTGAAATCTTCACGCTTTGCAACAATATTCAATACACCGCCTTCGATGTAGGCATTTTCTGAACGGTCGGTGTAACACTGCTGCTCATTGTTACCACCGCCCCAGCAATTTTTTTCAAAATTCCATTTGCTGGTATCAATTGTCGCGCCATCAAATTCATCACTCCATACCAACTTCCACTCTGGAGTTGCGGCAACTGAGGAGCTTGATGCAGCACTTGAACTGCTTTTACTACCGCCGCCACCGCCAGAACCACCGCAACCAACTAAACTAACCAATGCGATCGCGGCGCATATTTTGGTGAAATGGGGTTTATAGCTGAGTTCGTGATTTTTCATAATTACCTCTATTGTTATTGTGTAAAAAAGTCGGGATTTTGTTAAAAACACTGGCTTAATTTTTAATGCAAACTCAACAAACGTTAAAACTGAATAAAACCAAATAAACTGAAAATGAATTTTTCTGCAATTTTATAACTCGTCGCCATTTACTGAAATTCAAATAGTTACTTAAGCAAAAAACCGGACTCCATAAATGGAGCCCAGTTTTTATTTAGCGACTTCGTTTATTCAACACATGCAGGTGCTGTTGCATTTTTTTCAATACGTACATTGTAGATAGATACATCCAACGTGCCCGCTGTACTCAACATAAACGGAGCCAGAACCATATCCATCTTCACACGCTTTTTCGCCAAGCACTCAAGCGCAACACTCACACTTGTCCACTCGCCTACTGCAGCTGCATTTAATTGCTCAGTAATGGCAATTTCACCACCGCAATCACTGCCGCAATACATACCCAGATTTACGTCAGCATTTGGTTTTGCATTCACTTTGACATCAAATACCAATGCGCCTTTGCTTTCCAGATAAGGAGTGAAATCGGTGCGCGTCGTAGAGCCCAAAGTGACGGTTGCTTTCGCGGAGCCATCAAACTTCAAGCGACGGGTATCTTCTTGTACAGATTTATCTTCTGATGACACAACCACCGCACCTAATTCGCCACTGCTGGTGGTCACAGGCAACATGTTATTCATGTGATCGAGCAACACCAATGTCCATGGGTTCATTACACGTTGATTGAATATTGGTGCGCTGTCGGGTGTTTCAGCAGCAACGGCTTGCGCTGCAGATTCATCCAATAAACCGGTTTCGGTTTTATCGCTATAGGTCAAACCAAAATCAAACGCGAACTGAGGTTTGTAGTCAGCATCACCCACGTTCAATGGCGACTGTGTTGGCGATGACGGCCATGAGAACGGCAACTTGCCTTTTACATCGTAATTGACGGAACCATCGGCTTTGGTGAGTACCACATCCGCAACACCGACACCTTCAGAACCTGGCAACCATACAACGGCAAATGCATCAGAGGCGTTGATAAAATTGTTAGCCCAAAGAGGACGGCCAGTGATAAACAAGGAAACCACTTTGATGCCATCGGCTTTTAATTTTTTCAGCAGTGCGAGGCTGGTTTCATTTTTGTAAATCAGCGCACCTACATCGCCTTGCATTTCCGCATAAGGGTCTTCACCAAACACCACGAAAGCAACATCCGGTTTTTCGGTGTAACTGCCATCGACACTCAACACGGCAGAACCACCAGCGGCTTTCGCTGCATCGGCAATGCCTTGGTAAATCGAACTGCCGCCCGGGAAGTCAGCATTCACGTTACCCGTACCTTGCCAGGTGATACTCCATCCACCGGATTGTTTACCGATGTTGTCTGCACCATCGCCTGCGACCAGAATTTTACTGTTCGCTTTTACCGGTAATGTCGCGCCATTATTTTTCAGCAACACAATCGATTCACGCACTGCCTGACGTGCAACTGCGCGATGCTCCGGCGAACCGATGACTTCCGCTTTTCCTGCAAGTTCGCGTGTGGAAGGCGCGCCTTTATCGAACAAACCTGCACGCAGCTTCACACGCAAGATACGCGCAACGGCATCATCCAAACGCGCCATCGGAATTTCACCGCTTTTCACTTGTGCAAGGGTGTTGTGGTACAGCTCTTTCCAGTTTGGATCCGGTGCCATGAAAATATCCAAACCTGCATTGATTGATTGTGGACAGCTCACCGGTGTACAACCAGATACGAACGCATGGCCGTTCCAATCACCTACCACCAAACCATCAAAGCCCATTTGGTTTTTGAGCTGGTCAGTCAGCAAATATTTATTGCCGTGCATTTTTACATCCTGCCAGCTACTGAACGATGCCATCACCGTCTGTGCGCCGGCAGCCAACGCCGTTTCATAACCGGCATTATGGATTTTTACCAATTCTTCTTCGCTAATTGCCGCATTACCACGGTCTTGCCCGCCTTCAGTACCGCCATCAGCCAAAAAGTGTTTGGCAGTGGCAATGACATGGCGCTCACTGAGTAAATCTTTACCCGCAACACCTTGCAGGCCTTCAACCATCGCACCGCCGTAGGATTTCACTACCGCAGGGTCTTCTGAATAAGATTCATAAGTACGCCCCCAACGGTCATCGCGCACAACCGCGAGCGTGGGCGCAAAGCTCCAGTCGATACCAGTCACTGCAATTTCAGCGGCGGTTACTGCACCAATTTGGCGAATCAAATCCGGGTTGCGGGCTGCGCCCAAACCGATGTTATGCGGGAAAATGGTTGCACCAATAATATTGTTGTGGCCGTGCACTGCATCGGTACCCCACATAATAGGGACAGGTACGCGGCCATTTTCGGTGCTCATGGACGCGTTATAAAACGCATCTGCCAACGCCAGCCAATCTTCTACTTTGGCGTGTTTATTCTCTGATGGGAAAGAACCGCCGCCATTCAAAATAGAACCGAGCGAATATTCAGTCACGTCTGCTGGTGTTACTTGGCGCAATTCAGGCTGAATTAACTGTCCCACTTTTTGCTCAAGGGTCAGCTTGCCCAGAAGTTCGGTAATTTTTGCTTCGATTGCCGGATCTTTCTTAACCGCGCTTTGTACGCTTGGCCACAGAGATGCTTCTGCTGTTGCTACCGGTGCCGTATCCGCAGTAGTTGTCTCGCTGGATTTTTTATCGCATCCACTTAATGTCGCCAGCACGGCAAGACTGCAGGCCGCGAAAACACCCGATTTATACAAACTAGGCATAAATTACCTCGCAAAAAAATGTTGTTGTAGGAGCTGTAGTATGAGTTTTGTTCCTAATACCCAAATGTTTGTTCTTCTGTATTAGGGTCAGGCTTATTAGTTCCGGGTTGATTGAAAAACAAAAAATGACCGCCGATGTAAAAAAGCCCCCGCTTTCTACTTGAGGGAGAACGCGGGGGCCAAGCAAGGAGAGCTAACAAGAATAGATAGGGTTGGCATTTGTGTACCTAACCAAACTTGCTAACACCCGTGGGGACCTGACATCACCCAAGGGTTCATCTGCTGAAAACACACATCAGCAACAACTCCAGCCAGGCTCAACCACGGGCACAAGCAGGAATTTGTGATTGAATAATGGCACTGAAATAAAGAAAGGGTCGTCCCACTTTGTGCCAACTGACGAAGATGGGGCACCTACATCCAATAATGGGATTCAACCCGAACCTCGTAGCAAATAAATGATGTTTTACGAACTTGGCAACCGATTATTTTACGTTCGAGTGCGCACACATTCTTGCTAACGAACCGCAGAATGAGGGCTGTTAAAGCGGACAAACACGGAGACCGACCATCCGGTCTCCGTGTTTCATTCAGGGCATTATTGCTTTGCAATAGTGATCAATAAATTGTTGATGCGTAGGAAAGCGCGACAAATACTGATCATGCTCTTTTTCTATGCTTTTCAACAATCGAATCAATTCATCATCCGAAAGCTTATCGACGACCGGGTGATAACCTGTCGGCGTTATTCCCTGACCAAGCATAACCTGTTGCCAAGAACCCTCGTGAAATAACTCGTCCTGCTCCTTAAAGACACTGGTCGTATTTTTATAAACATCAATTTTGCGTGCGAGCGTGTCGGGAATAGACATGGTACGACAGTAATTCCAAAAGGGGCTGTCACTGCGTTGAGTTACATGATAGTGCAGAATAATGAAATCGCGGATACGCTCATATTCGTAACGCGATTGGCGATTGTACTCGTCAATTTCTGATTGATTGATCGCATCACCCGGAAACATCCGGATCAAACGCACAATACCTGTTTGAATCAAATGCAGGCTTGTAGACTCAAGAGGCTCCAAAAATCCACTGGACAATCCAATCGCAATACAGTTTTTATTCCACTGTTTTATTGCGCGTCCGGTTCTAAATTTAATCAGGCGCGGCTCGGTTCTTACTGTTCCATCAAGGTTATCGAGTAATAATTTTTTAGCATCCTCATCGCTGATATATCGGCTGCAATAAACCAAACCATTCCCGACCCGGTGCTGCAAAGGAATTCGCCACTGCCAGCCACTTGCATGCGCAATAGAACGGGTATAGGGAACAGGCTCCCCAACAGATTCGGTTTGCACCGCCAAGGCGCGGTCACATGGCAACCAATGCGACCAGTCTTCAAAGCCCGTATGAAGGGTATGTTCAATTAACAGCGCACGAAATCCGGAACAATCTACGAATATATCACCCTCAATTATTTCACCGGTTTGCATTGTTACTGATTCAATAAACCCGTCTTCACTCCTGGTCTGCACACTGTCGATCAGTCCTTCGATACGTGTAACACCTCGCACTTCACTGTATTGGCGCAGATAGCGCGCATATAAACCAGCATCAAAGTGATAGGCGTAATCCAACCCGGAATTAGGATCTATAAAACACTTATTTTCTTTCGCAGTACGGATATTCAATGAATAATCAAAATAACTCTTTGCAACTCCCATGCGGCTGGCTTTGAGCCAAAAATGTTGGAAGTTAGCCATCCATGAATCTTTACCAACCAGACCAAAAGGGTGCATATAAACATCGCCCCTTTCGCCCCAATTTTCGAATTGGATTCCTAACTTAAATGTACCCTGGGTTGTTTTTAAGAACTCTGCCTCATCAATTCCCAGTAACTTATTGAAAGATTTCACTGCGGGAATAGTAGCCTCACCCACTCCGACGGTACCAATAGCATCAGACTCAATCAGAGTGATTTTTTTAGTTGATCCAAACGCATTGGATAATGCAGCGGCAGCCATCCAACCTGCAGACCCGCCACCCACTATGACTATTCGTTCATTTTTTTTCATCAGATGCCTATTAGCTTGCGCATTAGCCGAATTATTTATTTTTTGTTAACGATTCAAACGATTAAGTAACTGTGAGCGAAGTCGCCGCACCGTCATCTCATCCATATCACCCAAAATACCGAGCTTTTCTTTGGGGATATGCGCAACAGTTTCTTCACTTGCATCAAAAATGTAATAGTCGAATAAGTTTTTCCAATGCTGCCGCTCATCCGCAGGGAGAGACCTGATATTCATTAACGCATGAGTAAAAGCATCCTGGGGGGAACCAATGTAACCAGGAAAAGATGTCCACCAGTAGTTCACCATTAAATTAAATGGCATCAGTCCTTCTACGTGATGCCACCACATACTGGGAATGTAAATCGCATCACCTGATTCCAATTCAGCAACCTGTGCATGGGCAAGCGCCTCGCGATACCGGGGATACTTTTCAAAATCGGGGTTGTGTAGATCCACCATGCTGATCGCGGGACCGGCGGGATTAAAATCCAGCGGGCCAATATAAAGATTTTCTAATTGGTTCGGAGGAAAAAGCACAAAACGGCGTTTGCCAATCACGACACAAGCAATATTGTCAGGAATGTCATGATGGGCAGACACGATCGTTTTATTACCCATCCATAAACTGACGCGAGGTTTAAACTCACCTAAATTCAGATCATTCTGTTCCCGAAAACCTGGCACACAAAAATCAACAGGCGCAGAATCTACATAATACGCACGCTGCGAACCGCTAGCCTGAAGATTTTTAATATTGTTATAGACATTAGCGAGGGAGGACCGGGCTCGCTCATAGGAAAATCCTGAATAATCCTGATTATAGAAAATCGCTCCCGTATTGCTTGTATCGCCTATAGCAGTATTGACTAGCTCTCCATTATAAAACTGGCATAAATATTCAAAGCCATCCAGTGCTGATTGCTCTGCAGCGCGCACAATCGGCCATGATTTTACCAATCCTTTTAGCACTAACGGGACAGATGATTCCAGAACTGCCGAGGGAATAGCGTCAGGTGAAACTCCCTCTAATACTTTAATCGGTTGCATGCTCTCCAACATAAAATACTCTCTTTATCGCTTCGCTACTGCCAACCCTATTAACTATTGAATAAAGGTTATTTTAATTACGTAGCAATGCATTTTTTTTATTTATTAGCTTTTTAATATTCGCCAAAGAGGCGATTGACATATAAATTAATTCAAGAAAATTTTGGTTGTGTAACCGTGCGAGCTGCTCAGCACTTAATTCGCGTAACGTCTTTTCATTGATAGTGTAAAAACCACCTAGCTCTATTTGCTGTCCATTATCCAGTGTAATTTTCAATACAAAAGGCTCCAACAAATCTTCGGCTTGCAATATATCAGTGAAGCGCTTGCACACATTAACACCGCTGATCAGTTCAGCAAGCATACTGTTTACCTGCTCCAGATAAGGCGAGTTGCCGCCATGCTCCAGAAAAACCGGCGTACCCTCAGTAAAGCTAACCCGTGGATGATCCATATCGACATGTACCACAGGCTCACGCTGGCCAGTATTTCCATCTTGAGTATAGCCAATCGCAAACGGGATTCGTGCTATTGAAAGTGGAGTATAAATATCATCCCGGCGCTGATCACCGACAAACAAATTCTCATCAGGTGAAAATCCAAAAAGGGCTATTGCTTCGAATTGATTATCGCTACCCGTTTTACGAAAAAATATAGGATAACAAGCAGCGACCTGACGAAACTCCCATGGCACTATTGCGGAAAACCCCAAACCGTCTCCATGAGCATTGCTATTCTCTGGAATGATTTTTAAGTCTTTATGGGTGACATTATTGAGCAAAACGTTTTTGGTCACACTAGTTCTCCGGCTACTGTATCTCATTTCAGTAGCGATTTATTAATGCACAACGATATCTGGAAGTGTGTTTTTGTAAAAAGAAAAAGCCGCTAGACATCAGCGGCTTTTCCTTGTCTTACACTAACCCAAGGAGAGGATTAGAAGCTGTAACGAACACCCAGGTTATAACGCGCACCGTATTGGTAAGCAGATTTAAACTGGTTTTCGTAACGAGCATAAACGCGTTGTGATGCATCAGTTACGTTAATACCTTCAACAAACACGGTCATACCTTCAACAAATGGCAGATCATAGCTAACGGTAACGTCTACTTGACCGTATTCTTCGGTGTAGTAAGGAGTATTGCCTTCACCGAAACCATTCAAGAAAGTATCGCGCCAGTTGTACGCAATACGCGCTTGCAAACCATTGGCATCATAGAAACCTACCAAGTTGTAAGAATCGCTCAGACCAGGTAATGCGAACTGGAAGTCAGTTGAAGAGTTATCAACGTCGATATCACTGGTCACAAAGGTGGCGTTAGCCTGTAAGCCAAAACCACTTTCACCAAACATATGTTGCGCAGCCAATTCCCAACCATGGAACCGTGCTTGCTCCTGGTTTGCTGGCTGGGTCATGTTGAACATAGCCAGTGGATCGTTATTGTTTTGCACAATGTTTTGGTTAGTAGCAATACCTTCGTTCGCTTTGATGCGCTCAATAACGTTAGCGTCAGTTGGCGTGCCACCTTCAGCAATGATTTGCGCTCTTGCAAGATCAGCACGTGGGCCTTTGGAAGGATCACGCAGATTACCTACCGGACGTTCAGTAATCACATCAACGATAAAGTCATCTACTTGCTTCAAGAAGAAACCAGCAGATACATAACTCGCATCGTCGTAATACCATTCAGCAGACAAGTCGAAGTTGTCAGCCATAAACGGCATCAAGTCTGGGTTACCTGCAGTACCAGTACGCTCACCCGGCTTCGGACGAGTGGTTACACTGGTAGTACCAATCATTTTGCCCAAAGTAGGACGGGTGATGGATTTGCTGTAGCTCATACGAGCCATAACATCTTCAGTAACATCCAAGCTCAAATCCAGGTTTGGCAGGAATACATCATAGTCACCACCAACTGAGGTGTAAGAGCTTTCATCAGCCAGATTGAGGCTCCACTCGGTTTGGTTAATCCATACGATTTCGGCTGGATCACGCTGGAAGCTATTAGCTTCAATATCTGTGCTCTCGTAACGCATACCGGCGGTAGCTTTCAGCTCCATACCTGCAACGTCGCCCGCTGAGTTGATTTCCATGTAAGCGCTGGTTGTATCTTCAGTCACTCTGTGGTCGCTAACAGGGTTGCCATCAAGGTTCGGACGCATATTGCCTGTGCCCCAACCCCAAGGTCTGGTTGAACCGCCGGGGATGTTCCACTCGGTTTCAGCAATAGCTACGCCTTTCTCGAAATCCCAGTCGTGGTACACAGGTACGTTGGAACCACCACCAGAGAATGATGGAGTCAAACCGTTCAGTTTGTGCTCAGCGAAAATGTCATCCGGGAACAAGTCCTGGTTGCCACCGTACCAACCAGCAGCGATCTGGCCAGTGCTGAAAGATCTCCAACGGTTAGCAATTTCTGCATTACCGATACCGAAATCAATAGAAGTAATACCTGCATCAGCACCGGTATCGAAAGTACCATCAAACTGGAATTGGGTTACTTCTGATTTATTGAGCGCCAGGTTAGCTTCACCAAACAGCGAATCGTAAGACGCAGCTGTAGGCACACCATTTACAATACCTTTACCGTTCGGATTGAAGGTTACGTGCATGTAAGGGATGTCTTTCCCTTCTGTAGAATCGTAGGTTTTGCGATCAATAAATGGCGCAGCCAAAATCAGGAATGCGTTATTACCGCGATTAACACCGCCGTTTTCATTGATAGAGTCATGCGCGTCAAAAGAAAGCGTCAAGTTGTCTGATGCTTCCCACTCTACGTTGAAACCTACCGATTTATTTTCGGTTTCAGATTCGTTCAAACGGATATTTGAAGCGAAGTCGTCGCCAGCAGCAGTCAGCTTGGTAACGGTACCGTTCTCATCGATTACAACTTCACGTGCATCAGAGCCAGAATCGTTGTACCAAATACCGACACCAGTGTTGATTGCAGTCAAATCAACTTTTGCATAGGTGTAGTCGAGAGTAGCCTTGACGGTATCAATTGGAGTGTATTGCAACACCAATTGACCATTGGTTCTTTCACGATGGAAATCCTCAATGCCGTAGCCAAAGTTACGTGGATAAAATACAGGGCCAGTTTTGTCGGCACGATTATCGGTCACATTGACTGTAGCGCCAGCACCAGCTGCTGCAGACTGGAAGTCAATACCGTTACGCCAGTTGGCGATATCAGCATTTACCGCACGGTTGTCACGCTCTTGGTATGAACCGGAAATGGCAATACCGAAGGTGTCATCTGCGAAGGTGTTGCTGAAAATACCAGAGATTTCCGGAGTGATGTCATCACCCACTTCATTGGTGCTATCCATTACTGCCTTGGCACCAACAGCGGCTTTCAAACCTGGATTGTCTAATGGACGTGCAGTTTTGATGTTTACCAACGCACCAATACCGCCAGAAGCACGGGTAGCACTGAAGGTTTTGTAAACTTCAACACCACTTACGGTTTCAGCAGCCAAATCAGAAAACTCAAAACTACGGCTGGAGCCGTTAGTTGGCATTTGACGGCCGTTCAGGGTAACGAGGTTAAAATCAGGACCAAAACCACGCACGGTGATTTTGCTACCTTCGTTGTTTTGGCGGTCAATAGACACACCTGAAATACGCTGTAAGGATTCAGCCAGGTTGGTATCAGGGAATTTACCGATATCTTCTGCAGAGATCGCATCCACAACACCTTTGGCATCACGCTTGATGTCCATGGCGCGTTGCAAGCTGCCCTTGATACCAGTAACCAGAACTTCTTCGACGCTATCATCTTGTGCTGCTGCGAAACCACTCATGCCGAAAAGAGTAGATGCAACCGCTGTAGCGATCAGTTTTTTCTTAAAGCCCGTAGACTGCTTTGTTGTTAGTGTCTTATTCATGGAGTTCTCCATTTATTTATTGGTATGAAATTGTGTAATGACCTTTCAGTTGATTAAGAGGCGTGAGCCTCCCTGTAAAACCCTAGGCCAAAACTGCTTTTCTAGCGAAGCCATAATTACAATTGGTTCGAAAAAGTGTCGTCCCACCTTCAAATTTACTCGAACCTGAGGCATATCACTTTCCACTTAAGCAAATGGGATTAGCTAATTTATTTATATTTCAATAAGTTATCTTCATTTTTGCATGTTACCTCCCATGTGTAGAATCTACTCAATTCAGAAAGTGGTACAAATAAAAAACCCCTGCGCGGACTTGTCCAGGCAGGGGTTTGACGTTTAAAGCTTTCTTTTATTTATCTGTTTACGGTGCTTTTACAGCTTGGTAATGCGGAACCAGTTCAAATTCCAGCCCGATTGTTGGGCAAAGATTCCGAAGCTGTAGGTACCCGCATTAAGGGTTACGGTGTGATTTACTGTCGTCCAATTCTGCCAGCCACCAGTCGCCGGAATCGTCACATTACCCAATTGGGTAGCACCCGCATTCAAGTCTGCTGATAACAGTGAACCCGATGGGCTAGCGACGCGGTACTCAATGCGATAGCTACCGGTAGTCGGAATGGTGATGTTGGCGTAAGCCATCCAGTCACCTGCATCTATGTAAGACACGTTTTGACCACCGTTGGTATCGGTTGTCGCTTCCGTTTGAACACCACTCATTGCCGTGAACGCTTCCGCTTGCACCAATTGGCTAAAGGCTGGGGCTGAGCTGCTCGCAGCGGTGCTGCTGGCCGGAGTGCTGGAGTTGCTACCGCCAGAACAGCAGCTGAATTGCACCCATGAGGTATCTATAGCACCGGCACCTTGGGCGATAGTGAAGAAATAACGCACAGTTGCACCTGCAGGAATACCTGTTACATCGATGGTATTGGAGTTATCGGCATTGTGAGTCATACGGATATTTTGCTGGGCACCATTGTTGATGGTGTAGTGAATATCAGCCCAAGCAGCATTGTTTACATAGAAACGAACACTGCTGCCGCTCAGGATACTGTGGCCATTACCGGTTGTTGGTGCAGTCGATGACACGCTGGAGCTGCTGTTGTTCAGACTGACAACAACCGCCGAGGCTTTATCATTGAAGGCACCTAGATAGCTGCTATCCGCCGTCAAGGTCACACTGGTACCAGTAAAGTCACCGTGCTCATACAGCGTAACTTTATAACCAGCAGGTACACGCACAGAGGTAGCCTGGTCATTCACAGCACCCGCCGCCACAAACGCGTTGTAGTTATATGTCCCGACCGGGAAGCTCGCTGACCAACCGGCATAGTTGATGTCGTTGTACAGCGTTACGGCATTCGCAGACACACTGCTCGAACTGCCCACGCTACTGGATGGTGTCGAGCTGCTGGTACCGCCACAACCTGCACCGCTAGACACTACCGATTGACCAGTGCGCTTCAGGGCATAACCTTTTGCTGGCACAGAGAAGCTGGTGCCATCAGAGTAAGCCACGTTGATCGCCGAACAGCCGAAGTTGTAGGCGATATAGGTCAGGGTGCCGTTCTTGTTGAAAGCAACCGCCGCAGGATGGTTAGCCGTCAGCGCGCCAGTACCGGTCGCCAAATGACCTAATTGCTTGTAGGTGTACACCCAGTGATAGGTATGCGCTTTGGTCTCGCCCTCTTCCGGAATCAGGTTGTTCAAACCATAGGCCAGCATATCGTCTACCGCCGCCTGACCGTTGGTCATCGCCCAAATATTCCACCAGACATCGCGCCATTGGCCGTTAGGTAAACCGGAGGGTTTGCCGTTGGAGGATTCGCTCAGCCCAAGGGTGACGTAGTTGTTCAGATAACCGGGGTGTTGGCCAATATGCAGCACCAATGGGCTCAGCGGCAGGCCTTGAATACCCAGAATATGCGCGTAAGCCGCACTGAACCAGGTAGAGAACACATGGCCGTTGCCCCAAATAATGGAAGTCGTTGGTTTGGTGTAAGTCGAGGTGAAGTTGTCGTAATCGCCACCCAAACCTTTGTAGCGGTCGATGTTGTTCCAGTATTCCCAATAAGCGGCTGTTGATGATGCATGCAGGTACATACCGCGCTCGGTCAACGCATTATTGCCGGTGATCATGCCGTACAGGATGATCGCGCCGTACGCATTCGCTGCTTCAGAGGTCGATTCGTTGTTATTGCCCAGCGCAAAGTTAGCGTGGCCTGATGCCCAGGAGAAACCATAAGCCGGGTCAAAGTTGCGCAAGTACGGGAACATCGCATCGTCGCGGCCAGCGGCGTAGTCGCGGATCAACAGCTCAACCATCGGGCCGTATTGGGTAGATCCACACCAGGCGGCATCGATACGGCAGATTTCAGCAGCCGCACGCACAAAGTAGCCGTAGTGGAAATGGTGGTCGTTCAACTGTTGTTGCGCGCCAAAGGATTCATCGAACCCAAGCAGGGTGTTCCAGTTGTTGTCGTACGCGAAGTATTTGGTGGTATCAAGGCTGCCAGTGGTATTGGCGCGGAACCAATCCTGCAACTCGGCTTTGAGCCAGGCGATCATTTGGTTGGCTTCAGTAGTCATACCAATCGAACGGGCGATTGCAGCCAATTCGGCAACTTTGCCGTAGTTTTTACCGGCCCAATAGGTATCGGTCGCGGTGTTCCACTTGGAGGTGCCCTGGTTAACAAACTCGGTTACCAGCGCGCGCAATTGGGTTGCATTGTAATCGCCGATATTCTCAGGGAAGTAAGGCAATACACCGACGTAAGGAATGGTGTAGCTGAAGCTACTGGTAGTCGCGAACTTGGTTACACCGCGGGCGGAGCGCACTTTGTAGCTGGTAACGGCCTGGGTAGAGTTTTTCCAGTGCAGCGGCAGCAATCCCGCCATGGTGGTCACGTTTGCGCCATTGAATTGGTATTGGTGGCTGATGGTGACTTTGTTAGTCGCACGGTCAACCGCGTAGTTGATATTTACCTTGTCCACACGCTGGGTGGCGTACTGGGCGAAAGCGCTGATCATCGCTGCCGATGGCGTGCCGGTCAGCTGTGGCAACCAGGCAACGGTCATACGCTTGGTGCTGTTGTTAACACCGATGCTATTGGTATTCACACCGGTAAAGGTAGTGGCATCGTGACCGACGATCAGGAACGCATTGCGATTGCCCGCCACGTCCGTCCAGATCCCCAAATTGTTGCCGCTTTGGTGGAATACACCCTTCTCGCCGCCGTCAGCAGACTTGGTGCGTATCACCAGATTGCCCTGCAGCGCGGTGAAGTAAACGTAAGGAGAGCCATGAACAAAGGTCGCTTCCATTACTGCAGTCGCGCCACTTTTCCACTGCACGGTGACAGAACCGTCGCTGAAATCTTTGAGGAATGCATCGAGGTTGGAGTAAGACGAGTTACCTACCGCGATACCATCAAACACTTCGCTGAACGGATCGGGAATGGAATAAAGAGTGTCATTAGTGCCGGTACGCAGACCGCCTGGAATCCCCAGAATACGCACACCGCGCTCGGTGATACGCGCGGTTATTGGATCAGGTGTGATATAGCCGGAGTCAGTGGTGGCACCAACTCTCATCTCCCCCATAAAAGGGATTGAACCCCACCAGCGATGGGTCATAGTCGGTTTGGTACTCGCAGGAGACACTTCTTGCGGATAAATAGGGGTTGGAGTGCCAATCGGATTACAACTGCTCACACCCGGTTTGACCACACCGGCGTTATGGATCCAGTTGCCGTAATCCACCACACATTTCCAGCCGGCAGGGTTGACGGTATCGCTAATATTGCCGGCACCATAACTCAGGATTGCGGAATTGCTGGCATGGGCAAAACCCAGTGCGCCCAGCAATAGCAGGACTCTGTTGAATCTTTTCATATAAGTGACCCAATGGTTGTTATTGATTATTTGAACCGGGAGCACCGTGTCTCTGATGGGTATTGCGAACGTCACTGTTATTATTATTCAAGATTCCTGAGAGACGAGAGGGACTGCGCTCCAGTAGCCTTATCGTCCACCTGAATTTAACTCTGGTCGTCCCATGTTGTCGTCAAAATACAAACTGGGCCTGTCTCACTTTGATGCAATGCAAAGAGGGAAAGCTGCCGATCTGCTGCTATAGTTTTTTCAAGCTAGGCTTTAGGCGATACGACACTGGCTAGTTATAACAACCCAGAGCAACCTATGCAGAGATTTTTTCCGGCTTGCGCCCCATTACGGATGCAGCGACAACTGACAATAACAGCCTGCGTGATGCTTGGCTGGCTGATAAGCCCGCTCACCCTTGCAGATTCATCACCCTCCGTTGAAGACCTGTTCGAGATGGATCTCAAGCAGCTGCTCAATACCCGCGTCACCGGCAGCCACCTGAGCCTTGAAGCGCCTGCTTACAGCCCGATCACCGTGATAGACCAGGAGCAAATCAGCCGCTCCGGTGCCAACTCGCTGGATGAACTCCTGCAGCAATTACCTATTTCTGCAGGTTATGCGGGCAATGCAGGCAATACCTACTGGGGTACTAACGGCAACAGCAGCACCCACGTAAACCTGCGCGGGCTGGGCATTAACCGGACGCTGGTCTTGATCGATGGTCATCGCATTGCCAATGGCGGCACAGGTGCCAATGCTGCAGTTGACCTGAATGCCATCCCTCTCTCATTAGTAGAGCGGATTGAAATTTTCCGCGATGGAGCCTCGGCTATTTACGGTGCCGATGCCGTGGCTGGAGTGGTCAATATCATTACCCGCACCAACCTGCAGGGTGCTGAAGCCAGTATCCGCTATGGCGAAACCAGCAAGCACGATGGCGCAACACGCAACGCACGGATCAGCTGGGGCGCAAACGGTCAGCTGGGTGCCAGCAACAATCAGGCATCCCTGCTGCTTGACCTGAATCACTACACCAGTGACCCCATCAATATGGCCAGCCGCGCTCCCTGTGGGCTGGGCGAGGTGAATGGGGAGCTCGTCTGCGTAAACAGCGGCAATACGATTGGTGGGCGCGCCCGCCTTGCCGATGGCCAACGCATCAACTTCAACCAAATAGCAGGCGGCGATGGCGACTTTTATGAGCCCTATTCCGCCAGCAAACATAATTTCAACGCCAACCCTTATCTCAATGCCATCAACCCGGTTGACCGCACCAGCCTGAGCGCCAAAGCGGAGCTTATTACCCAAAGCCAACTGCGGCTGTTTTCAACCGTTATGTACACCAAACAAGAGGCTGAGCAGCTGGCATCCCCCGGAACGTTGGGGTTAAACCGGCCAATGTCGATCAGCGCCGATCACCCGACCAACCCCACAGGCCAGAACCTGGTACTGGAGCGGCGGCGACTGCTGGAAGCCGGTACACGGAGTTTTTATCAGGATATTGATTACAGCTACGGCCTGATCGGCATGGAGTACAAGATCGGGGACAACTGGCTATGGCAGAGCAGTATCAACCACAGCCGCAACACCGGACTGGATGGCTGGACTAATGTCGCCAACCTTGACCGGGTAGACCAAACACTCGACACCAGCGTTTGCAGTAATGCCCCGAATGCCGCTATTCCCTGTGGCGACTATCTGGGTTATGGCGACCTGAGTGCGCAGGTGCTCGACTACATAATGACGGATATCCAAGATCGCGGCGGCAATGAGCAACAGGCCATCGCCACCCACCTGAGCGGCGAACTGATGCAACTTCCGGCTGGTGCCTTGATGCTGGCAGCGGGTGCCGAAGTACGCGAAGACAAAGCCTGGCGCTATCCCGACCCGCTCGTGCTGGCCGGTATCGCCAACAGTGGCGAGCAGGAAGTGGTTAAGGGCAGGCTCAAGGCGCAAGAAGCCTTTGTGGAAACCAATATCCCGTTGTTGCGCGACTTGCCCGCCATTAAATCGCTGGAGCTCAGTGGTGCATTGCGCTATTCCGATTACGATCTGTTTGGCGATAACACCAATTACAAGCTGGCGCTGAATTGGCAACCACTGGATGACGTGGAGCTGCGCAGCAGTTACGCCAGTGCGTTCCGCACCCCGAACGTGCCTGAACTGTTTCTGGGGAATCTGGTGCAAAACCGCATCACCCGCGACCCTTGCAGCAACTGGAGCAGCCTGCCCGCCAACTCGATCACACGCCAAAACTGCCAGGCAGCCGGGGTGCCAGCCAACTACCAGCAACTGGTTACCAGCGTTCCTACCACCGTAGGCGGCAACCCCGACTTGCAACCGGAAGAGGCCAACACGCGCACCCTCGGTATCCTCTGGCAGCCCGCTTTTGCGCCAGGTCTGAGTGCCAGCCTGGACTACTACAGCATCAATATCGACAAAGCGATAGTGACTATCGATGGCACCACCCGCCTTGCCGCCTGCTATAACTCCACTAATCTATCGCACCCCCTGTGCGGAGCCAGCCATTTCACCCGCAATCCGTTTAGTGGCGAGATCAATTACCTCTCGGTGCAATGGGTGAATGCCGCACACGAGAAACAACAAGGGGTAGATCTCAGGCTCAGCGGGGAGACAGAGTGGGAGGGCTGGCAGGCACAGCTCGACTGGTACACCAGTTATCTGGATAGCTACCAGATCCAGCCCTACCAAAATGCCGGGCGCATTGACTATGCCGGTAAAGTCACCAGCGGGCGCGGCAGCTATCTCAAGTGGCGCTCGCAGGCGCGCCTGACCCTTGCGCGCGCCAACTGGTCGGGCAGCTACGGCATCCGTTACTTGCACAAAGGCACCCAGTTGGATGCAATACCTGGCAGTATCGGTGCCAATATTCCTGCGGTTAGCTATCATCATTTACAGATGCGCTATCAAGCCGCCAAAACACTCGAACTTGCGCTGGGCATAGACAACCTGTTCGACCGCAGTGCGCCTTATGTAAGTAATTGGCTGGATACCAATACCGACACCATGACCTATGATCAGGCCGGACGTCGCTGGTATTTGGGCGCAACAATAAAATGGTAATGCCAGACACGGAACCAAGAATGGCCAAGATCAGACTGCACAACTTTTTGCCTGTATGGCTGCCGCTGTTGTGGTTGCTCAGTGGAAGCACCCATGGCAATACCCAAACAGCCACCACAGCCTCCGCAACAGCAACACCCATGGTCGTTCGTTACTATGACCGCGGGCTTAAAGATGCCCGTCACGCTTACAAATTCGAACTGATCAAACGGATTCTGGAAGTCACCCGCACCGAATTTGGCGATTACACCATCGTCCCGTTTGGCGAAGAACCCAGTGCCAAGCGGCAAGCGCTGCTGATTACGGAAGGGCAAATCCTCAATTTGCTGTGGGCATCGCCGGGTACGGTCATCGCGCGCGCCGAGGTGCATACCATTCCGGTGGACATCCTGCGCGGTTTATTGGGGTACAGGGTGTGCCTGATCAATCCGGCCAACTTTCCCGAGCATCCGCGTGAGCTTACCTCCCTGCACCAACTATCTATCGGGCAGGGTTTGAATTGGCAGGATATTGAAATTTATAAACACAACGGCATCGCACTCAAACAGGCCCCCACTTTTGAAGCCCTGTTTGACATGCTCGCCGCAAAACGTTTCCAGTGTCTGCCTCTGGGTGCCGATGAAGTGATGTACACCTTGCGCGACAAGAAAGCCCAGTACCCGTTTTTAACACTGGATAACAACCTGTTGATCTATTACAACTACCCAATCTATTTGCACGTCAGCAAAAAATTTCCACAGCTCGCGCAGCGGGTTGAATTGGGGCTGAAAAAATTGCAGGAATCAGGCGAGTTCACCCGCCTGTTCAACCAACACCACGCTGCCGATCTGGCACAACTGAACCTGCGGCAGCGCAAAGTGTTTTGCTTGCCGTCGCCCTACTTACCGGACGCGCAGCAATGCGATAAATCGCTAAGCTTTCCGGACTGATAAACACCAAGGATTATTTATTTTCCTTCTGCATAACCGCACGGAAATGTTTGCCCTGCATGGTTGGCTCGTAGGTTTCATAGTCGGTAAACAATTGTGGCGACCAATCCGGATCAAACACCCAGGCCACCCAACTAATACCTTTACTGCCAAAGTAATCGGTAATGCGTTTGCCGTATTTGCCATCGTCAATCACCGGTATATGCGCGCCTTTATCAGTCGCTAATTGGTAGCCAATTTCGGTGGCAAAGACCGGATATTTATCGGCGATAAAACCAAAATCACGCGTCCAGTTTTTTTCGTAAGGCGCACCCACTTTCATCGGATAAGGATGGCTCACATAGGCCACGTTCTCGCGCTCGATAGGCGCAGTGGCAACCGGCGTTAAGTCATAGGCCCAATTAAAACCTGCTACCAGTGAAATCGCATTGGGGTTATGCGCTTGGATCACCGTAATGATCTCTTCATTAATCGCCTTCCACTCCGCCCAACTCAACAACCCCAAACGCCCGTTGAATACGGTTGGTTCATTAAAAACTTCATAGAACGCCACTGCATTCACACCGGCATAACGCTCGGATACCGTGCGCCAAAAATCGTTGGTTTCACCGCGGTCGGTGTAGTAGGAATTATTCTGGAACATTTGCGATTTCAAATTGCCGATGGAGTGCCAATCGATAATCACATACATGCCCAATTCATTCGCCCAAATCACGACTTGGTCAAGTAATTCCAGATAGGCTTTTTTGCCCTGCTTGCGCCAGGCGGATGGATGCACAGGAATACGCACCACATTCGCGCCCCATGCCTTGATGACTTCAAAATGTTTTTTGGTGAAATGTTTGTCGCGTGCGATTTTATCCGGGTCAGCAATATTCACACCGCGAAATACAGTTGTTTTGCCAGACTCATCGACAAACACATTACCCTTCACTTTTATTAGTGAAAGTTGTCGGGTAATTTTACTTTTATCAAACGCGGGAATATCTGTCGCATTCCACCAACCACTGGTGCTTTCCCATGCATTATCGGCCCAGACATTATGGGCTAATAGATTTGCACTGATGAAAATAAAAAATGAAATGAACAGCGAGCGATAACAACCCTTACGAAATTTCATACTAGCGTCTCCTGAAATTATTATTAGGTGTACAAGCAGCCCAGAAATAACACAAGTAACGCCGCTGTGCAGCGGAAATAACCCAAGTTTACTTTTTATTTTATTTTTCTATTTAATTTTTATAGTTTACTTCTCTATTTTATAGACAACATCCACGCTTTGCGCTTCGCCTGACTCGGCCTCAAGTCGCAACCGGTCGGTGAGTTGGTATTCCATACCCACGCTAAAGGCTTTATTAAAAATACCCACTACATAACGCACCAACAATTTGGGCGTGAGATATTTTCCAATCCACAACTCACTCTGATCCAAACCCTGATCAGATTTTAATTCCAATTCATCCAGGCGAAAAAACTGGCTGATATCAGCGGCAACAAAACCACCGGAATCCATTCCCAAACCACCCATTGCACTTAACAACAACGAGGCATCGCCTTTGGTAAATTCGCCCGCGGGTTTGCCGGTCATCAACATTTTCATGGCCTCGCCATCACTCACACTGGGCGATGAAAATACCGTTGCTTTCGGGCGTTGCAAGGTGCCGTTGATATCCAAACCCACTTTGGTATTTTCTTCATCGCGAATAATGCGCGATGCGCGAATTTCCAAACCGGGGTTTTCATAAGAGCCCTGAAATAATAAGCGGCCGCGATCAATGGTTAGCGTCTGACCGTAGGCTTTATAACTACCATCCACCACACTGACATAACCACTGGTGAAAAATTGCCGTTGCGCTTCTTTCAGCAAATTAACTTTACCCGTCAGCTTGCTGTTTAAACCAAATCCTTTAAAGGTGACATCATCCCCCAATGACAAAGTCACATTACTGAGAATATCCATTTTTTGCTCAGGAGCATCCTCTGTAAATTTTTCATCCACAATCACCGCATCATCGGATACCTGGGTTGCTGATGCTGGAAGGCTTTTGATATTGGCACGCGCCCAGGGAATAACTGCATCGCCGGTAATATTGGCAGCGGTTTTATTTGCGATAATTTTTATATTCGGTGTCAGAGTCGCTTTTAATTCACGCAGTGCGATCACTTGGAAATCAGCGCCATTGACATAACCCTGCACATTCCAGTCGGGCGTTCCCAACTGGTTGAGATCGCCCACTATCGACAAGCGCCCCTTACCGGATTGCATCTGGCTCACCCAATTAACACTGCCTGCCTGGGTTGAATTGATTTGCAGTTCGATATTGCTCAAGTCCAGCCCCAAACGCGGCAAATTAGCAGTGCCATTGCGCAAACTCACTTCACCCAATACGTAGGGTTTTGCAAAACTGCCACCGGCTTTCAAGTCTGCGCGGAAATCGCCTTTCACATCATTGGCAAACGTCAGCAAGGTTTCCAATGGCGCAAGGTTAGAAAATGCTGCCTGCAATGTGGTTTGTTTAATGGTTTTTTGTGCGAGATCCAATTGACTGTGCGCATCAATGCGACCATAGCCAGTCCACTCCATTCCGGCATGTGCATTTAATTGTGACTGTGCTAATTGCGCGCTGATTTTAAAATCGCGCCATGGATAAACTTCGGTAGCACCACCAGTGTATTGATAGCGCAACTCCGCATTGCGCGTGGTGATATTGGCATCAGCAGTGATGTCAGCCAAGGTAAAATTGTTGCTCGCAAAATGGAACGACCCATCCATTACACCGGCAAAATATACTTCTGTTTTAAACAGCGAGAGAAATTGCCGCAGCGGTACTGAATCCAATTGCGCAACAAATTTTGCTCCGGTATTGGTTGCCCAATCGCCACGCACACACAACTGCGGTAGCGAATAGCGCTCCACGCTGCTCGCGGGTAATGGTTGTTGGGTAATTAACCAATCGTAGGTATTTTTAGTAAATGACTGGTTGGGCATCCATTCATTAATGGTTTGCTCACGCGCAACTTGATCCAAATGTTCAACCGCCGCGGTTAAATTGGTGCGGGTTGTCAGGCATTGCGCGCCCATCACCACTGCTTGACGGTTAATGCGAATGGGTTTGCTCGACATCAGCCACCAGCGCGGCACTTTTTTTAACTTTACCGCCAACTGTTCAAAATGGCCGCGCCATTCACTGCCATCGTAACCGCCTGCGAGCTTGATATCGGCACGGCCAAACTGCGTATGCTTCACAACAGATTGGAGCTGGTGCTTATCAAAAGAGCCATTGCCATTAAGTTGGATACTGGAAAAGCGGTTGTCAGCAATGCGCAATTGGTTTGCGCTGAACGCCAGTTGATAATTTTCTGTCAGCAGCTCCGGTGCAAATAAACCGGTAGCATCAATCGCCGCTAAAGATTCAGTTTGATCACTGGCATTATCAGGCTGATTTTTTTCAGCGCCCATTTGCAAACTGGCAAGCGGTGTTAAAGATAAATCCAGTTTTTCAACCGCGTAATTGCCCCAGCGAAATTTTTCTGCAGCCGCCGTCATTTGCAAACGCGGATTTTTCCAATTGCCGCGCAGATTGCCGCTGCTGCGGATACTGCCTTGAATACTCTCATCCAATTGCTGCAAGAGCGGCGCATTCAATTCCCAATCCAACGCGACACTGTTACCTGCATCGCCTTTCAGGGTGAATTGGTTAGCACCCAGGGTGAGCGCCAAGCCAGGCGAGCGGAATTGTTGCCCGTCAAAACTGACACTGCCGCTGCCCTGCAAATTAACACCACGCAACTCACCAGATAATTGCAAATCCTGCAACGCGGCAGTCCATTGTTGTTTGGCTGAATCAAAACCGCCCTGCGTGTTGAATTGGGCATTGATATTGCTCGTCCAATTTTCAAATACACTCGCGGCATTTAATTGTTTTGCTTCGGCATCCAATTGCCATTGCAGTTGCGGTAACCAGCGCACATTACCTGCGATGTTAAGCCCTTGGGGCAATGGGTTTGGAAGCGATTGGTTTGAGAGAGATTGATTTGAGGAAGATTGATTTGGCGATGATTGATTTTGCAATAATAGTGACGGCAATAATTCATTAATACGCAAATGCTCAATCTGGATATTTTCCAAATCGCCTGCTGCTTTACCATTCACTGCCAATGCTGGAGCATCGGGCAAATAGATGTCGCCATCCAATTGCACCTGATAATTTTCCCAATGGCCTTGTGCATTTAACTTTCCACTAGTTATCGGCGCAGGTTGTTCCGGCACCCACCAATCGGCAGGCAAGGTTTGTGTTTGCCACTGCGCGCTCAGGTTGATTGTAGGGCGCATTTGAAAATTCTGCTGTTGATCAACCAGAGCCGTCTGGATATCAGCAGCCAACACGACGGGCAAACTGGTTTGCAAATGCAATTGCAGGGTTTGCAAATTCCCTTTTATATCGGTCGTGCCCATATATTGGAGTGGCTGCGGCTGTTCTTCTGTCGCCGCTGCGTGCCACTGCCATTGCAGATTCGCATCCGTTGTATAAGGAAATGCAAGGCTGGTTGATCCGCTTAATAACAATGCGTAGTCGTCACTCATCAGCGCCAGATTTTTATAGCGCAAGTGAAACGTACCCCAGCTAATAGAACCACTCACACGCGACCAGTGCAGGCGCGTATCGCCTTGCTGGTATTCAATATCTTTTATCAATAACCGGTCGAGACGGATACGCACCGGCAAACGCAAATGCGGCCACTGGTTAAAAGGTTCGGACGATTTATTATCATCAACCGCAGCAGGAATATTGATACGTACTTTGTTTGCCTGAAGCGATTGGATAAACACGGCGCTGTAGAGTAAATCGGCCGGACGCCAGCGAAATGAAACCTGCTCGGCGCGATAACGGCTCGCTTGTGGCGCGTGTTGGTTTTCATTTTTTTTGTCAGCGGTTTGATATTCAATAAATTCAATATCAAGGCCGCGGCGTAAATTGCCGGACATAGCGCCCAGTTGAATATCCACCAAACCAGCGACACGATTCACCAGCCAGTGACTACCGGTTTCGGTTTCTACCAGCGCACTCACTGTCGCCAGCAGGATGAGGCACAGCGCAAGAACGCTAAAAAAGAGTTTGCGTAATTTTTTTAGCATGGCTTACCCAACAACATCATAAATCAGGCCCCATACTGACATGCACCCGCCAACCTTTATCGCCATCCAATGCCTGCGCAACATCCACACGAATGGGTCCAATCGGTGAAATCCAGCGCACACCGGCACCCGCTCCACGCATAACATCAATATCGGTATCGTTCGCGGCATTACCTTGGTCAAAAAAGGCAGCCACTGCCCAATTGGAATCTTCAAAGCGATAATCGTATTCAATACTGCTGACCAATAAATTATTACCGCCTTCAACAACTTCTTTTCCATCCACTATTTTTATCGGGCCGAGGGATTCGTAATCGTAACCGCGCACACTGGAATCACCGCCTGCATAAAACCGCACCGATGCTGGCACTATGGAAAAATTATCGGTTTGTGTCGTGCCCGCTTCAGCGCGCAACAAAACGCGCCCACCGGCAAAACCGGTGATGTATTTTGCGCGCATATGTAATTGAATAAAACTGAAATCAGACCCCAGACTTTGTGGTGAACCGGATAATTTTCCCATTAACGACCAGCCGGACATCGGATAAGGCGAACCATCGGTTTGGGTGCGGCTATAAGTCACCGAGGGAATAATTAAATCGGTACTGGTTTCCGGATCGGTTCCGATAATCGAATCTTCCTGCACATAATCCAGTGCATAAACCTGCAGCCATTTATTGGCTTGGAAGTAACTGTAACTGGCTCCGTAAATATCTTTTTCACTGCGCGAGGTATCGGTAATTTCTTTATCGTAACCGGTGTAGACACGCAAAAATTCATACGCTGGGCGGCGCATGGGCACTGTGTATGTGAGCAAGGCCTCGGTTTTTTTCTCGGCCGCTTTTATATCGGCCGCAACAGAGTGACCGCGCTGGTTTACATAACGGTCATCAAACCCCAGTAATAATCGTGGCCCGGTATCGGTTGCTGCACCAAGACCAATCGAATATTCACGGCGCTTGCGCGCCTCCAACTGAATATCAACCGGCACTTTATTACCTTCAAGCTCTTGCAGGCTCGGAGCAACACTGGCCACGGCAAAATAATTGCTGGCGTTATAGAGATTTTTTAATTCCAATAAATTATCGGTATCGTAGTAATCGCCTTCATTAAAGGTGAAATAGCGGCGCAAAAAATCGTCATCCAGAATGTCGTGTTGTAAACGGATTTCACCAATGCGATAGCGTGGACCGGTATCGTAAATCAATTCAATAATCGCAGATTTTTCGCCGACATTAACCTTGATCTGCGAATGCTCAAATTCCGCATCAAAATAACCATGGGTTGCTGCCAGGGTTCCAAAGCGCGCTTTCAGGGTTTCGTAGCGGCCGTGATTTAATTTATTGCCAATTTTGATTCCGGGTTTTTCATACAGACTTTGAAAAATCGGATCCAACTTGCCTTCACCATTGATCTCAATACGGATCTCTTTCACCAACACCGGATCACCAGGCGTGAGGGTAATATCCAAGCCCCAACACTCTTTGTTTTTCAGTAATTTTGTTTCGTATTCCAGCTGGTAATACCCCAGCGCCTGGGCGGCGATCATCACTTCATTTTCTGCCTCGGCCAGCAGTGCCTGCAAACGCCAGAGCGGTGTTTTACAGCTTTCATCTGCCAATGACAGGTGCAACAAAATATTTTCGCGCAGGCTTTTGGTGCCACCATGCAATTCAATGTCTGGCGATGCCGCTTTTGCAGGCGCAATTGCCAGACACAACAGCAAGGCAGACGGCAGATATGCAGCTCTGTTCCATAAACGCGCAAGCACACGAGCAACAAGAGGCCGCAACCAACGAGGGCGCGGCAGTAAGCAGGACAGCGATGAAAATGAAGTCAGCAATTCCAGGATCTTCACATTGGGATACGATGCATTAGGGAACGAGAGGGTACTTTAACTGCTAAAGACAAACGCTAAAAGGCCAATTTTGTGACAATCTTGTTCGGGTAATTGTTCCTGTCGGCCGCTATAATCCGGTTTTTACTTTTCGGTTGGATCTTCTTTATGCTCAGTTATCGCCACGGCTTTCACGCTGGCAATTTTGCCGATGTGCTCAAACACACTGTACTGGTCCACACGCTGGAGTATATGACGCAAAAAGAGAAACCCCTGCGTATTATTGATACCCATGCCGGTGCCGGTGTGTACAAGCTGGGCGGATATCAGGCGCAAAAAAATCGCGAATACGATAATGGCATCACCCGTTTATGGGAGTGCACCAACCCACCTGCGGCTATCGCCCGCTATCTTGAACAGGTGCGCGCGGTCAATGACGGTGAGCGCTTGCAGTTGTATCCTGGCTCACCCCTGTTTGCACAAAATTTAATGCGCCCTATCGACCGTTTATTTTTGCACGAGCTTCATCCGGCGGATTTCCAAATGCTGAGTGAATGTATGCAAGGCGATAAACGCATTAAAGTCGATGAGGCCGACGGCTTTGCCGGTTTACAGGCACTTTTACCGCCGCCGGATCGCCGCGCATTGGTATTGATTGACCCTTCATACGAAGTCAAAAGTGATTACCAATTATTGGTCAAACAAATCATGCAAGCGCACAAACGTTTTGCGACCGGCACTTATGCGATTTGGTATCCAGTGGTGTTGCGCCAGCGTATTGATGACCTTGAACTGGCATTGAAAAAATCCGGCATTAAAAATATCCAGCTGATGGAATTTGGGCTGCACGCTGACCACCCGGAATACGGTATGACCTCCAGCGGGATGATTGTGATTAATCCACCCTGGACACTCTGGGCAGCCATGGAAGAAACCCTGCCTTGGCTGGTGGATAACCTGAATACAGAAGAAGGCGATGCATTTTATCGCCTGGAACAATTGGTGCCGGAAAAATAATCGTGTATCAAAATCATATTCTGATGAGATAACCACAGCATGAACGAAAAAGCGAACAAAACATCCGAGACTATGAGCACAGCCAAACGCGCCGCGATTTTGTCTGCAACCATATTCCCCGGTGCCGGTTTATTTTTTTTACGCCGCTATGTGCGCGGCTGTATTTTTGCAGTGCCTGCGGCATTGATTATTATCATGCTGTTTAAAAATTTATTTACCGTTGCCTTCCGCTTGAATGCCGAATTGCAAGAAAAAGCAGACAAGGGAATATTTGATTTTGATGTTGCTTATCTCGCCAGTGAACTGCACGGCGCATTTTTTTCATCGCCCTATTGGGACGATGGCAAATGGCTGCTATTGGCAAGTTGGGTATTGAGTATTATCAGCTCCTACTATGCCGGGCAAAAAATCGATCAGGCAAAACAACCACAGTAAGGAACCACATCCATGCAAGCGTCACTTATCGCGATTGGTCTTTTGTTTTGTAGCAATATTTTTATGACCTTTGCCTGGTATGCGCATTTAAAAGAGCTCAACCAGAAACCCTGGATCATTGCGGCACTGGTCAGTTGGGGTATAGCGCTATTTGAATATTTGTTGCAGGTTCCTGCCAACCGCATCGGCTATACGGTCATGAATGTCGGCCAGCTGAAAATTCTGCAAGAGGTCATCACCCTGAGTGTGTTTGTGCCCTTCGCGGTTTTTTATATGAAAGAACCACTGAAGCTGGATTACCTGTGGGCAGGCTTATGCCTTTTAGGTGCAGTTTTCTTTATGTTTAGAGATAAATTGACTGGATAACCCTCAATAACACGCAATAACCTTCCAATCACTGCTGTATTTAGCATGATCGCTAGCACTTCACGCGGGATCGTCTATACCTAAAGACAAACTCGGGGTTTATCCGGGACAGCGAACAGGAGCGCTGACTAATTCCCATAAACACGGACACATTTTGCCCCACTGGTTAAAAATTCATTAACTCAAGGTGTCATGTGAACAACCCCGGCCGCTCTGTACCGCCAACCATATCCAGCCAACAAAATTTCACCCGGCAAAAAATCAAACGCCTGGTGCAAATACTGCGCATCACCCAAATTGCATTGTTGCTGGTCAGCATCATGACCATCAGCGCCGGTCGCTACAGCGACTCCATCACCATGATGGCCACCGGAATTTTTTTATTCAGTGTTGATTGGGCGATTTACAAAAAACACCCGGTAACCGCGACCGCCATTTTTTTGTGTTCACTTACCCTGATGCTGTCCTACCTTGCCTGGACCGGCAGCGGCATTCGCGACAGTGCATTATTGGGCTATTGCGGCGTATTGATTTTTGCCGCCATGCTCGGCAACAAACGCCTGCTAGTGGTATTGCTGTGCATCATGGTATTGATGTTAATGAGCATCGCCTATGTAAATGATTACGGCATACACCAAAACACTATAGAACCTATTAACCTGATCACCGGCAGTATTACCGTTGTTATTTTGATTGTGATTGGTATTGCGGTATGGATGCTCGCACACGATTATCGCTCCGCATTGGATGAACTCGCACGCGAAAATGAACGCGTCAAAAACGCCAAAACCCATATTGAACATATGGCGATGCACGACCCATTGACCGGTTTATGCAACCGCATGATGGCACAACGCAATTTCGACAATTTATTCCGCGATGCACGCGCGCGGCAAAATTTGCTCGGCATTATTTTTATTGATCTTGATAACTTAAAACCCATTAACGATTCACTCGGGCATCAGGCGGGCGACCAGATTTTAAAAGAAGTGGCGCTGCGTTTGCTCAGTTACACCAAAGATGCCGACCGCGTGTGCCGCTACGGTGGCGATGAATTTATTGTGTTTATGCCGCACATCCAAACCGCCGAGCAAGTATCGCAAGCCAGTTTGGAAATTTTGCAGTTGGTTTCTGAAAATTATCTCTACCGCAATATTGAAATTTTTTGCACCTGCTCGATTGGGATTGCACTGGCACCGCAAGATGGCGATGACCTGGACACGCTGATTAAAAAAGCCGACATCGCGATGTATCACTCCAAAGATTCCGGCCGCAACAGTTTCCGTTTTTTTAATCCGGCGATTAGCCGCAACATGCTGGAGCACATCAGTTTAATTTCCGGGATGCGCAAAGCGCTGCAAGAAAACCAGTTCAGCCTTCACTATCAACCTAAGATCAATTTGCAAACCAATGAAATTTGCGGATTGGAAGCACTGCTGCGCTGGCACCACCCGGAGCAAGGTTATATCTCCCCTGCTACCTTTATTCCGCTCGCAGAATCATCCGGTTTGATTATCCAATTAGGCGAATGGGTCATTATTGAAGCCTGCGAACAAGCCAAACGTTGGTACGACCAAGGCCTGTTGGAGTTTGCAGTGGCCGTGAATATTTCTTCGATCCAATTCAAGCGCGGCAATATCGACACTATTGTGCTGGGCTCACTCGCCGCCAGCGGATTACCACCGCAATATCTGGAGCTGGAACTCACTGAATCCTTATTGATTGAAGACAGCGAACGGCTTTCCACTACTTTATCGGCACTGCGCGCAGAAGGCGTGCATTTATCGATTGATGATTTTGGAACAGGCTATTCCAATTTAGGGTATTTGAAAAAATTTGAAGTAGAAGCGCTCAAAATTGACCAATCATTTGTGCGCAAAATGGATGACCAAACCGGCGATGCCGCGATTGTCCGCGCGATCATCCAAATGTCTGCCAGCCTCGGTTTAAAAACCATCGCCGAAGGTGTAGAAGATGCCAGCACCGCCGCCCTCTTGCGCAGCCTTGGCTGCACCCAAGCACAGGGTTACTACTGGGCGCGCCCCATGCCCGCCGATGAAGTGCCCGGTTTTATCGAATTTTGGCGCAAAGATCAGGAATAAAAATTCCTATTACGCCTGTAAAAAACCCATCTAGTATACTAGTGCGTTTGATTTGATTCGTATCAGTGCTTTACTCAATAGGCTCAACCACTACACACAGATGGAGGACATCCACTTGAAACATTCTTTCGGTTTTAAAACAGCGCTTTTGCTCGCCTCATTCAGCATCGCAAGTTGTTCAAAGCAACCACCCACAGCCGCTACAACTGAAGCCCAAACTCCAGCTGAGACTCAAGCAGTTGCGGCAAGTCAGGTGCAAACCAGCGGTATCGAAAAATACCAGGCCTATACCCAAAAATTCACCGACAACACCACCATCACCCAAAACCACGCCACCGGTCACGTGGGCGATTTTTTCTTTACGCATTGGAAAGACGGTGGCGCAACCTCACTCACCATGAGCCCCGATGGTGCCTTTAGCGTGAGCTGGCAAGGCGGCGGCTACAATTATGTCGGCGGCCCGGGCTGGCACTATGGCGATACCAACAGAGTGATTGGCTATCGCTTCAACGAAGACAGCGGTGCTAGCTACATCACCTTATATGGCTGGGGATACGACAAAAATATGTCCGCCTCAGATCCGGCGCACTTGGTGGAGTATTACATTCTGCAACGCTGGACTTACGACCCCAGCAAAGACGGCGTTTTTGGAAAAACGTTTGTCAGTGGTGGCGTGGAATATTCCACCTACCGTTCAATTCGGGAACAAAAACCTTCCATCAATGGCCCGACCACTTTTTATCAATACTGGAGCAAACCCAAAGAGCAATTACCACTCGGGCAAGATCACAAAATTATTTTTGCGGATCACGTAAAAGCCTGGGCCGATAGCGGGTGGATTCTGCCAGACATGAATAACTTCAACGCCAGCGACGACCCCACTTACCAAGTAATGGCCGTTGAAGTGTTCAACCCACCAAAAGACGGCACAGCCTCTGGCAAAGTATGGGATGCTTCTGCACAATAAACGCCAGAAAAAACAAACCCCACAACGCGAGGGATTGCTATGCAAAACAATAACAACATTCTACTCAGCACAATTAAACAGGCCGCCCACAGCCACAGCACGCAAGCCGCGCGACACAAATACTTGCACCGCAGCTTGTGGGCAGCCTCATCATTTATTTCTGTTTTGATCGCCATAGCCACCGCCTTCGATTTTTTCCTACTAAACATTCCCAGCAAAAACATCGCTACGTTTTTCGCCATAATCTTGCCGATGGTGACCAGCTATATAGTACTGCGCTCCCCCGAAAAATTATGGATTCATGAAATCAATATCCGCAACCAATTAATGGACCTACACACCGAACTGCAATTACTCACCACCCGCAACGCCCAAATAGACCAGTCCGATTTTGAAAAACGCTATTTAGCGATTATGTCTTCTGCGAATAAAAAGTGGGTTGAGATTAAAGAGGGGTAATGCATGCTATTGAATGAAATAAAGCAACAGAAAGTATGTAACGCTACCAAACTTTGTAATTGACAAAAAGTAAAATTATCTGAAAATTCAAAATTAAGAAAAATTTCATTACCAAATTTAATTGGTGAAAATATGAATAAATGTTATTTATTAATTGCAATCATTGGGTCTTTAGGGTGCTCACCCTATGAAACAGTGCACTATGGAAAATTACCTTGCGCCAACACACTAACCGAATACAAAAGCTCCATTTACAATATCAAAGAAAAACTGGATGACTTAAACGGCGATGACATTAAAGAATTTATTTATAATGAAAACGGAAAACTACATAATTTTGATAAAGAAATTTTTAATTGTGTCCTGCTTATTCATCAAAAAAATAGAGATGCCTACTCCAATGATGATAGAGACACAATAATACTCTTCTCTGATTCATATGGAAGAATAAAATCAGCTAATGATGTATTTTTAAAAAATGAAAACATAAACGAAACCAGTTTAAATTTACTGAATTATATGTACATCACCGAAACTACAATTCTCGACAAAACAAGTGAGTAGTTTTGACATTCGCGCCCACACCACAACAAACATCAGCTTCGGCTTCTAGCTAGAAATTCAAATAAAAAATGCCGTGCAATTTCTCGCACGGCATTTTTTATTTTTCTATCAAGCATTTTTCTAAAAACTTATGAAGGGTAATTGCAATTTTCTACTGGATTAATGCTGCGTGACGGGATGAAACTCCAACTTTAAACCTAATGCCCCAGCTACTTTCATGACAGTTTCAAATTGTGGTTTTGCACCGGGAGTAAGCGCCTTATATAAGCTCGCACGGGCTAAACCAGAATCTTTGGCTAATTGAGTCATGCTGCGAGCATTGGCAACGTCTTTAAGCGCCACAAGTAAAAGTTCGGTATCACCACTTTCAATTGCAGCATTTAAATAAGCCGCAATAGTTTCTTCATCTTCTAAATAGTCGGCTGCATCAAACAGGGTAAATGTAGGCTTCATGAATTATTCCTTCATGGCCTTAGCCATGGCAATCGCATTATTAATTTTCTCGCACGGCGTTTTTAATTCATCAAACAAGCACTTTCGTCATAAACGCACTGTAAGGGTCTTCTTGATAATCGCCGAATGGGCCGCAGTATTCAAAGCCGAAACGCTCATAAAGTTTGCGTGCAGGGAGGAAAAATTCTTGTGGGCCGGTTTCCAAACTCAGGCGATGGTATTTTCGCTCGGCGGCGACACTTAAAATATGTTCCATCAGTTTTACCGCTACACCTTTGCCGCGATAGGCATTGGCGGTGCGCATGGATTTAATTTCGGCGTGAGTTGCATCTAATTCTTTTATTGCACCGCAACCGGCAAGCTGGTTGCCGTCCCATACTGACCAGAAAGTGATTTCCGGTTGGCGCAGTTTTTCCAAGTCCAATGCGTGCACACTTTCGGGGGGCGATACGGCGTACATATCGTCCAGGTGTTCGGTGAGTATTTGCGCTACTTCGGGGCCGCGCAGGTCATCGATTTTAATGAGCATAGCTAATTCCTTTATTGCATTTTAGGTGAGTTTTTCACTTTGGTTTTTTCAGTTGGCATTGCTTCGCTGTGCATTCACCGCCTGCTGATACTGCTCTTGCGACCACACATTTCTGTTGCACATACTTTTTAATTTAAAACCGGACAACACTTTTAGCACAAGTTGTACTGGTTCATTTGGGTGGATTCCAGCGTTAGTGTTGGCTTGATGAATAAGCTCGCGGCCAAAATCGGTAAAATAAATTTTATCGCCATCCAGATGGATAATACTTGTATATAACAGTTTGTTAAACGCCGCTGCAAATGCTTCCAGCGAGGGAATTTCAGGGTTTATTGCAGCGCAACTTGCGATCAACTCTGTGCATACAATATCAGCACCTTTGTCGGCATAGAAAATGCCGAGCAAAATATGCGAATCCATTAAAGTAAATTTATGCACTGTGATTTCCGGTTAATGAGTTTTGCTGACTATTGGGTTAAGTTATTCATCCATTTACGGCTGATCACTCGTTTAATGACTGGAATAAACTTCAAACCGTCTTCCAGAAACATAAGCGCATAAATGTAGACAAACGAAATTTTGGTGAGAAAAACCACCGCAATATAAATTGGCAAGCCAAATACCCACATGACGATGGTATCGGTAATCAAGGTAAAACGGTTATCGCCGCCCGCGCGCAACACACCGATGATGCGCATCATGTTGATGATTTTTACCCACACCAACAAACAAAACACGCCGAGGGTGTTGAATAACAACTCGGTGGATGTTGCATCCAACTGGTCAAAAATATTCAACATTAACGGGCGCGCAAACCAGAGTGCACTGCAAAAAATAATCAGCAGTATAAATGTGATGCGATCAAAAAACCGGTGCAGATACCACGCAGTATCGTTATTACCTGCGCCCAGTTCACGGCCAATCAATACCGCCGAGGCATTGGCGAGCCCGACAAATAATGCAAAAAATGCGCTCTCGATCGGAACAATCACACCCATCACCGCGAGCGCTTCTGTGCCTGCATAACCCGTTACCAAATGATAAGTGGAATTGCCCACCGCCCATATCGCATAATTGGCCACCAGCGGTAACGAGAACGCGAGGTAGCGATGGATTTGGGTTTTATCCAACCCCATGCGCATTTGCGCAAGGCTTAACGCAAAGCCGTGTTTTTTTGCATAGATCCAACCCGCGACAATTGCCAACTGCAACACACGCGAGCCCAAGGTCGCCCAGGCTGCACCGGCAACACCCAAAGCAGGAAAGCCCCAGTTGCCGCCGATCAATGCGTAGTTGCCAATAATATTCAGCACCGCGGCAAATACACCGGCAACCAAAGGCATAGTGGTGCTGCCCAGTGCGCGGAGCGATGCCTCGTAAATCACAATCCATTGGGTAAGCAATAATGCCGGTGCGGTGATAATGAGATATTGCGCTGCAAGCGATACGACTTGCGGATCGGGGTTAATCCAGCCCACCCATGTGTTTGAGCCAAAGCCAAACGCGAGCACAAAGGGAACCATCACCAGCGTACCCACCAATAAAGTCACCGCCAGGGTTCTCTGGCAACTGACAAAATCTTTTGCGCCGGTGTATTGCGCAATCAGAATGCTGCAACCGGTCGCGAGGCCGCTCATTAATACCAATAACAAAAAGTGGATTTTTGCAGCAAGGCCGACGGCGGCAATGGCATCGGCACCCAAGTGGCCCACCATAATCACATCGGCCATGCCCAATAGCGATTGCAATAGCATCTGCGCTGCAACCGGCAAAGAAAGCAAAATGACCCCGCGCCAGAATGCGCGTTTATCATGGATTGAAATTAATTCAGGCGAGGCGACCACAGAAAACTCCGGCGGGAAATTGGTAGCCATTATAGAGCTGATTTAGCAATTGCGATTGTTAAAAAGTGGTAAGGGCTAAAACAGCTAATACGATGCATTCCCTAACGATAGGAAGGGTTCACTTTAGGTAATTGCCGAAAGCGGTGCGCGGCTCTAACAACAGTGCAAAAGTGGCAGAGGGTTTGCGCGCTTACTCGAACGACTTAACCATTCTTAAAATGGCATTTTAATAAAGACCGCTAGAATAAAGGGAATAAGAAAAATGCCTCCGCGAATGCGGCTTTGAGCAGGTCAAACAATAATATACATTTTCTCTGGAACTCTCCTATGCAGAATACTACCGCGCACCCACTGCCACCGCTTGTTCACAAACCCCATCGTATTGAACTGGTTGATGCGATACGCGGCTTTGCACTGATGGGCATTTGCCTGGTGCATTTTATGGAATATTTTGAGCTTTATTGGATCAATCAAGACCCGACCACGTTGCACAATATTGTGTTCTTTTTATTTGCCGGTAAGGCCTATGCGATTTTCGCTTTGATGTTTGGCTTGAGTTTTTTCATCATCATGGATAACCAAGCCAAAAAAGGTGTGAATTTTAGCTACCGATTTGCGTGGCGATTAGTGGTTTTATTGATAATCGGTTATATACACACGCTGCTATATCTTGGCGATATTTTATCGGTGCTGGGTATTATTGGATTGAGTTTATTGTTTGTGCAAAAAGTCAGTAACCGCTGGTTGGTCGCCGCGGCGATGCTGTGTTTGTTGCAATTACCTTTTTATTATCAGTTTTATGCTGCGTTGAATAATTTCCCCGGCGCTAACGATGCCCCTTCACACTGGGCAGTTTTCCCCGAAGTGTATAGCGCACTCACCAAAGCCAATTTCGGCGAACTGGCTGCGATAAATAGCTGGGACGGCCTTACCGCCAAATGGTTATTTTTTGTGGAATCCGGGCGCGGTATCCAATTAGTGGGGTTGTTTATTGTGGGGCTGGTATTGGGGCGCATTGGTTTTTTCACCCGGATTGAGCTCTTTGCCAAAGCACGCATGATTGCATTGTGGGTAGCAGTGACCGCAACCGCTGTATTTTATTTTGCCGATGAATATCTCAAACAGTTGCCAGCCACTCTCTTTCAGGAAAAAGGCATGGCCAAAATGTACCTGGAACAAATTATTGGCTCTTACCTGAGCACGGCGGTAATGGCCGCGATTTTGTTGCTGTTTATGCAGTGTTATCTGTGGCGACCTAGCGGAAAAGTGTTAAACCTGCTTGCGCCTTGTGGGCGCATAAGCCTGAGTATTTATTTAATTCAGTCTGTGCTTGGTGTGCCATTATTCTATCCGGCGGGATACGGTGGCTACCTCACCTTGGGGCAAACCAATAGCTTATTAATCGGTATCGCTTTTTATGGACTATTAATTGTGATTGCGCACTGGTGGACAAAACGTTTTTATTACGGCCCGGTTGAATGGTTATGGCGCAGTGCAACTTACATGACCACCAATGTGCCCTTCAAAAAACCAGCGCGCAATCATGCATCGCCATCAAATTAATTTTTGATACTGGAGATTCCTCCATCAAGCGCAATAACTTGCCCGGTGATGAACGCCGCGCTGGGCGATAACAAAAACGCTGCCATTGCGGCAACATCCTCTGCTTTGCCAATCGCTTGCAGTGGATGACGCTTGGCAGCGGCATCAATTTTTTCACTGGTGTTTATTAATTTTTCTGCAAGCGATGTCTGCGTTAAGGACGGAGCCAATGCATTAACACGGATCGCAGGAGCCCATTCTGCCGCAAGGCTTTTAACCAAACCTTCGACCGCCGCTTTGCTACTGGCGATGCTCGCATGAAATGGCATACCAACCGATGCAGCAACACTGCTGAACAACACTACACTCGCCTGCGGGGATTTTTTTAACAGCGGCAAGACTGCTTGCAAGCTGCGCACAGCACCCAACACATTTTGCGCAAAGTCCGCAACAAAATCGTCTGCCGATAGCCGTGCAAAAGGTTTGAGATTAATGCTACCGGGGCAATAGGCTACGCCATCCAAAGTGTCTGGCAAGCCAGTCAGGTCGGGCGCAGACTCCGCCGGGTTATTGATAAACACCTGCGCGCCGCTCACATCCGCCGCATGGCGCGCCCAAATAAAAACGTCATGCCCCTGTGCCAACAATTGCTTGGCAAGTGCGTTACCAATTCCCCGTGTACCACCCACAATTAAATAGCGACTCATCCGCGTGCTCCACATCAATACCCGTTAGTTGCGCTAATGATGTTTAGCGCATTTGTATTGATACGTAAGGAAAAAGATTACCGATGTATGCCTGCTAGCAGCTGCAAAAAGCCACGCCGATTTATTGACTGATCACGCGGAACCGACGCTCCAGCCGATAGCCTTGCTTATCAATCACCAGCAAGGTGTGGATGCCCGGCTCCAATGCAACTTCGCGTTCATGAAAGACTTTTGTTGCACCGAGAAATTCATCATTCAAATGCCAATAGAGTTGCGCGGCCGGGTTGCGATGGATGGCTTTTAAAATAATCCGGCTGCGCTTTCCGTCCAAATCCATCGGAATATAAATGCGGCTTTCTTCATTAGGGTAAACAAACTCGATGGGCTGGTCTTCATCGGTCTGCAACAGGTTGTTCACACAATCACTGCGCCAGGGCGGCAGCGATGTGTATTCGCTGTGATACTGACGCCAATAAAATTCCTGCACCGGCGGCAATACAAACCAATCGCGCGCTTTCATATTGCTTACGGTTTCGCAGCGACCGTGCACGCGAAATTGCTCATCGCCATCCAAATGAATGCGGCGATGAAATGGCGTGACCTGATCAAAATGGCTGGTGCGGGGAATTTCGCTATCAACCGCAGCGCACTGGCCACCAGCCAGATAACCATCGTCGCTACATACCGAAATAGTTTTTAAAGCATGTGCAGGTTTGGCAAACCAATTAATAGTGGGGAGCGCATCAAACACATCAAATAATATAGGTGCAGCACTGCTTTGGCCGCTGATAAAACTCGCCGCCTCACCATCGGCATTACCCACCCATACGCCTAAGGTGTAACGGCCATTACTGCCAATCGCCCATGCATCGCGCAGGCCATAACTGGTGCCGGTTTTCCAGGCGATGGTTTGGCTGCCGGAAAAATCGCGCCAATAATTGTCATTGCCTGGGCGCGCTACATCAATCAGCGCTTGTAACGTCAACCAGGCAGCGCCCTGCGTGAGCACCGGTTTTATTGGCGCTGATTTTATTGGGTTTGTTTTTTGGTTAAGCAACAACAAAGGTGCGTGCTGTTTTATATCGCCATCACGCGCGCTGGCGGCAAGGCGAGCATAAATCCCCGTGAGCTCCCATAAGGTTCCTTCTGCGCCGCCTAAAATTAATGTCAGACCATAATCATCAGCGGGGCGAAACAATGTGCTCATTCCCATTGCTTGTAATTTTTGCTGGAATTTTCCAATACCGTAATCGCGCAACATGCGCACAGCAGGCACGTTTAATGAATGCGCCAGTGCAAATTGTGCGGGCACAGCACCGCGAAAACTCCGGTCATAATTTTTAGGGCTGTAGCCACCAAATTGGGTGGGAATATCCGGCACCAAACGTGTCGGTGTTAATTGACCTTCTTGTAGCATCAAGCCATAGAGCAACGGTTTTAAAATGCTACCTGTTGAGCGGGGGCGCTGCACAATATCCACACGCGGCGCATAGCGCTCTTGTTGCTGCCAGGATTCATTGCCAATGTACGCCAGTGTTTCCATGCGCTCATGATCGATCAACACCAAGGCAATATTATTAACGCCTTCATTTGCAAGGCGGGCGCTGTGTCGCGATGTTATTTGTTGCACAGTGCGCTGGATAAATGGATCAATACTGGAGTGCAATATCCATTCATCCGGATATTGTTTTTTCAGTGTTGCCAATAAATGGGGTGCAAGTTGCGGTAACTGCTGCGGACGTTCCGGCAAGGGCTCCAATAAAGCCAACTGCAAATCCAGATCAGAAAAATACTGTTTTGCGTGCATCCGTTTTAATAAACGGTCGCGTTTTTGTTGCAATAGATCGCGCTGGCGACCGGGATGAATCAGCGCGGGGCTGTTGGGCAATACCGCCAATAACGCAGACTCTGCCCAGGATAAATTTTCCGGTGCCCTGCCGAAATAACGCCAAGCTGCCGCACGCAAGCCGACAATATTGCCACCGAAAGGCGCATGGCTGGCATAGTGGATGAGCAATTCATCTTTGTTAAAACGCCACTCTAATTGCAATGCAATAAAAGCCTCAACTAGTTTGCTGGCAACATTCCTTGCAGGCATTTTTTTATTCTGCTGTTGAGCATCACCCTGACGCAGCAAGCGTGCCAACTGCATGGTCAAAGTGCTCCCACCACTGGTGACTTTGCCTGCAGAAAAATTACCACCTGCTGCGCGCATGATAGATAGCGGGTTAATGCCAGGGTGAGAATAAAAATATTGGTCTTCAAATAACAGCAGCGATTTTTTATATTTTTCGGGCAAATATTCCGCGGGCGCAAACCGCCATTGCTGGTCTTGCGCAATGCTGGCACCTAATAAACTGCCATCGCGTGCGAGCAACATACGCGCATATGCTGCGTGGGTGAGACTGGAAGGAAGTGGGAGCCATTGTAAACAGGCAACAATAAACAACAGAAAAATCACAGCGCTGCTGATGAATGGGTGGCGATGACCTTTCGCTAATATCCATCGCCACCCATTCATACCAACAACCAAAAAAGAAAGTTATTTGCGCAAGGGAAAGTTATTTGTGCCCAGCGAGAAGTAAGCTCTGCTGGTAATACTCGGCACTTTTTTTGTGATCGCCCAACTTGGTCATCAATCGCGCCAACTCAGCTGTAGTTTCCAAATCCTGCTTTTGGTTCAAGCTGCGCTGGAAATATTCGCGCGCCAATTCCCATTGTTGATTGCGCTCCATCAAACGCCCCATGGTCAACAACAACATAGCATCCTGGGGTTTGCTTTTTAACCATGATTCAACGGTGCGGATTTGGGTATGAATTTCTTTTACTTGCAAACGGCCGTAGAGCGCGACCAATGGGTCATACCATTGGTTGCCCAGTGCTTTACGCACAATCACTTCGGCTTCCTGATCCTGATAATTTTCAGCCAAGGCCTGCGCATACGCGGTAACTACTTTTGGGGAGCGTTGCACACTGCGCGGGAAAGACTTCCACAATTTTTGCAATGCAGGCAAACGTTCAGCAATCAATAACGATTTTGATTCACTCGCCAGTGCTGCCATTTTTTCACTGGCCAGCAACACTTCCAAGGCTTCAAACTCTACATTGGAAAGCACTTTGGCTTTGCGCATAACCGGGAACAATTCTTCCAATGCGCGCCAATTTTTTTGCGCAATATAAATGTGATGCATTAAATCCAGTACCGCAGCCTGACGCGGCATTTTGATGTCAATTGGTTTTAGAATCGCAATCGCTTCTTCATAGCGCCCCGATTGAACATGCAAGCGGGCACGCGTCAATGCCACCGGCAATTCGCTGTGCGCAAGCGTGAGTGCTTTATCCAGAATATTGTCTGCTTCTGCTTCATCGCCCATTTCAAAGCTACTGCGCGCGGCAGCAATATAGTTCGCGAGTGGGTACTCCACTTTATCGAGTGTGCGCACCAATTTTTTGCGTGCTTCCAGCCAGTCGCCGGTGAGGTAATCGACCATACCAGTCGCCGCACGTTTTTGTGCGCGCTCAACGCTGCCAAATAAAAATATTTCACGGAAGCGGCGCGCCATTTCAACACCACCGAGCATAAGTTTGCGGATAAACCACACGCCGGTATAAATCAATACGACAACCAGTGCTGCAACCCACAAGGTCATTTCGATAGTTTTGGTACCGTAAGCAATTAACAAATAACCGTCGCCACGCCACAACAAAAACACCAAACCAAGCGCGATAAGGACAAAGAAAATCGCTTTAAATAGACGACGTCTCATTAGCGCACCCCGCGACGAGCAGCAGCCATTTTTTCGCGCTTGGCAATATATTCAGCTAACGCAGTTGCAGAATTACTAAAATTGGTCAGTTCCGGGGCAACTTCTTCTTGCTGCAACGCCTGCAATTCTTCCAATACGGCCGATGCTTTTTCATTGAGATTGTAATACTGGTTAATCCAGTTTTGCGCTTTAACCAAGCTTTCCTGATAGATGCCTTTTTCGTTGCGCAGCAAAGCAACCTGCGCCTGTTCAAGCATTAAGCGTAAATTCTGTTGCAGGTATTTTTGTTCCGCAGGCGGCAACACGGCATTGATGGTTTTGCCATGATCGCGCACCCGTACATAAGAACCCAGTTTGTGCAACAGATTATAAAATCCGCGCGTCATTCTTTGCTTCAACGTTTCATTTTCCGGAATCACTTCTTCTTCCAGAAGATCGCTTTGGGTTCCCAGAGGTTCAATAAAAGGAATCGCTTCAATTTGATTAGACAATGCGGACAACCGCAAATAGATACCTTCGCGGTCAATCACGCCCGCTAACTTCAATACCGCAATTTCTTCTGCCAGTAATTTGCGCACGCCAACCAAGTCGGCCTGGTCTATATCGCGCAATACATCGTCTGCTGATAATGCTAATGCCAATGCATTCTGGCTATCTTTTTCCAACAAGATACGTTGGTCAGCCAACCGCAATAAATATTGTGCTTCCTGTAATTTCCATTCATCGCGATTGACGCTGGAGAGCGACATCAAACGGGCATTATTACTATCAAGTTGTTCTGCAAGATCATTCAGGTTCGCTTGAACTGCTTCTTGCTGCTCGACCAATTCTTTTTCAATATTACTTTCCATGACTTGCTGACGAGTTTCAGCAGCTTGCACTTGTTGCTCAAGTTGGTTGAGCAGACTATCAATAACATTTTTTTGATGCTCTGCTTGCTTGCTAACGAAATAGGCTCCGTAACACACAGCGGCAAATAACAACACAATAAAAAACCACAACAACGCAAAACTGCCGGCATGGGTTTTATTGGCAACGCCAGCCTCTTTGCTCGCAGAATAATTTTTGGTGGATGCGTTATCAGCGGGTGATTGAACGGTCGTATCTGAATCAGTCACTGTGTTAGTCCTGTAATGAAGTGCACTCTTGTGTGCGACAATAATGTAACAAGGCTGCCGTCATGGCGTTGTCTGTAGCATTTTCAGCGCAGATAATTCGCTTGAATCCTGCTGTTTGTGCCGCATCCCTGATTCGCTGGCTGGGCACCAATAATATTCGCCCCTGTAGCCACATGTGTATTTGCAGTTGTTCTTGCGCAGGTTTTTGCGCTATTGCATCTAACATGTTTTGCAAGCTTTCGCCGCTATGCAGACTCACAATAATTTCTTTATGCACAACGTCGGTTGATGCCATCAGTTGCGCCAATTGTTCCGCTGCGTTTGCCGGTAATTGACGCTCATACAATTCACAGTAATCAACCCATGCACCGCGCTTGCGCAATTCTTCTGCAAGATGCCCTCGTCCACCGCAACCGCGAAAAATCAGGATTTTTTCGCCATCGACGTGCTGCAAGTTTTCCGCCGTTAATAAATCCTCGCTGGTCATTCCACCACGGCTACTTATCGCAAGGTCTTGTACAGTAACGCCATATTCAGACAGTTTTTTAGCCGTAGTTGCGCCCACAGCAAAATACTCGATGCCGATTGGCAACTGCGGCCAATAATTTTCCAGCCACTCCATGCCAAAATCCACAGCATTCTGGCTGACAAAAATAACTTTCTGATAAAGGTCAAAATCCAGAATTTTGTTTTTAATCGCGCGAATTTTTTCTTCACTGGCTACCGCCGATATTTCCAGCAAATTCCAATACGCACAGGTGAATCCCAATGTCGTTAACTGCGCCGCCCATGGTGTTGCCTGTGCAGCAGGCCGCGTGATCACGACACAAAAATCTTGCAGCTTGGCCGTCATGACTTATTCCGCGTTTGCGTAAACCTCAGCGAGAATTTTATCGGCACCAGCCGCCAGTAAACGCTCGGCTAATTCGATTCCCATTTTTTCAGCATCTGCCACTGCACCGGAAATTTCATCGAACAACATCTGGCTACCATCGGGTGCACCTACCAATCCGCGCAACCACAAGGAATCACCACGATGAATAGCATAGCAGGCGATGGGCACCTGGCAGCCGCCTTGCAAATGGCGGTTCATCGCGCGCTCTGCCAACACTTGCTCAGCAGTGATTTGGTGATGCAAGGGTTTGATCAGAGCGAGCGTCGCGGCATCATCGCTGCGGCATTCAATGCCTACTGCACCTTGCCCACCGGCGGGCAGACTTTGCTCTGGCGCGATATAAGTACGGATACGCTCTTTCAACTCCAGACGGATCAAACCCGCAGCGGCGAGAATAATTGCATCGTATTCACCATCATCGAGTTTTTGCAGGCGCGTCTGCACGTTACCGCGCAAAAACCGGATCTGCAAATCCGGACGATGGGCAAGCAATTGGCACTGGCGACGCAAGCTTGATGTTCCCACTACTGCACCTTGCGGCAATTCATCGAGCGAATGAAAGCGGTTAGAAACAAATGCATCGCGTGCATCTTCGCGCGGGCAAATCACCGCCAACCCCAAACCCGCTGGAAAATCCATGGGGACATCTTTCATTGAATGCACCGCGATATCCGCATCACCTGCTAACAAAGCCTGTTCCAATTCTTTGACGAACAGGCCTTTGCCACCAATTTTGGCGAGAGGGACATCGAGAATTTTATCGCCACGGCTGGTTAACGGCACCAATTCAACCGTCAAACCGGGATGATGCTTTTCCAATTCGGCTTTGACATATTCCGCCTGCCACAGGGCAAGCAAACTTTTACGGGTGGCAATGCGCAGAAGCGAAGGAGTCGACATGGATCTGATACTGGTAAGTTAACAAGATGCAAATGATAACATCAGCCTCCCCGAAATAGGCATAAAGGGGATATTCGCCGCGACTCAAGAATCAGGAAAGGGAAATACAACACAGGAGAGGCTCATCCATGAACCAGAAAAAGGGATCAAACAGCTGCTTTGGCAGGCTTGAGAAGACTGGCAACAACCATGACGACTGCAGCAACAATAAATCCGGCAAAATGGGGTGGAAGTACTGCATCAGGCATGATGAATTCCAATGGAATCCACACTACAAGTCCGGCGATGATTGAACTTGCTGCGCCGAAATTGCTCGCTTTTTTCCAATAAATTCCGGCAAACAAAGGAACCAACGCAACCACCAGAGTCACTTTGTATGCATTGGCGACCATTGTGTGGATGGATGTCTCTTCCTGCAGCGAGTAAAGCGCATAGAGCGCAACTAACACCGAGAAAAGCGCTACCACAATGCGCATCATGGTGAGGAATTGTTTATCGCTCATGGTTTTTCCATTGGGCATCAACTCCTTGATCACGTTTTCTGACAGCGTAACGGAAGGAGCCAGTAAAGTGCCGCTCGCGGTACTCATAATGACCGACAACAACGCACCAAAGAAAATAATCTGGGCATACACGGGCATATGTTCCAGCACGAAAGTCGGCAGCACTAATTGGGAATCTTGCTCACTCACTCTTGCCGCCATTTCCGGGTCAACCATAAACGCGGAATACGCGAGATAAAGTGGAATAGCGGCAAAAAATAAATAGGCCACACCACCGAAGAAAGTCCCCCATACGGCGATGTTTTCGCTTTTGGCAGAGTTCACACGCTGGAATACATCCTGTTGCGGGATCGAACCAAAGCCCATGGTGAGAAAACCGGCAATAAAGGTAATCACCGCGGCCCATTCCAAACTCGGCCAGAATTCAAATTTACCCGCTTCATAGGCGTGTTTTACAACAGGAGCCACACCACCGGTTTGGTCCGACACCAAAAACGCAATCCACAGCAACCCGACGACAATTACCGTCATCTGCACCACAGTGGTCATTGCAACAGACCACATGCCACCTACGAGCGTATACGTCATGACAATCGCAGCACCCAGGATGATGCCCAATTCCATACTAATGGCGCTGTCGGTCAATACATGGAACACCAATCCTAACGCAGTAATTTGTGCAGAAACCCAACCAAGGTACGAGAGCGCAATCGCGATGGACACCACAATCTCAACCGGCTTGCTGTATTTCTCGCGATAAAAATCACCCAAGGTGAGCAGATTTTTGCGATAAAGAGGGCGTGCAAATACCAGCGCAAACAACATCAAGCAAAAGGAAGCGCCGAAAGGATCTGAAATCAGGCCACCCAGATTTTCTTCCACGAAGGTGCCAGGAATACCCAGAACCGTTTCTGCTCCGAACCAGGTTGCAAACACCATGGCGATAACCACACCCATCGGCAGCTGCCTGCCCGCTGTAATGTAGTCTTTCGCGTTATGGACTTTGGTCGCGGCATAGACCCCGATCCCGATTGAAATGAGCAGATAGAGCACAACAAAACTGACTAACATTCGTTGGTTCCTTTAATCTTGGCTGAGTTATTGGAATGGAACAGATGTGCACACTCACCGCAGACGCACCGGAATTAAATAGCGACATGCTGGAAAACTGAGTCTGGACTCGCCCGACAAACTGAAAATGACCGCGCAGGCACAACCAAAAATGCGCCTGTATTTTTCAGCGCTAATATAATGGAAATACCTGAAAATTAAACCAAAATTACGACCTGCAAGGTCTCTTTTCCCACTTTTCTATGCAATTAACTTGCCCATAAAAAAGCCCCGCTGTTAAGCGGGGCTTTGGTATTACTTAATCGGCTGATCAAATAGGGCGACCACCATAATCGGGTGTCGGTTTTTTAGGCGGATCAGCGGTGACGTTTGCAGGCACCTCATTGATTTTACCGCCTCTGGCCAAGAATGCAGCAATCTGAGCCTCCAGCTCATCGCGCGCTTTTTGGCGTGACGCTATGCTGAAATCCTCCAGCGCCTCTGATTCGACTACTTTACTGGCAGGACTTGAGAAGCTTGCGTCATCGCTATCGAGCGCCTCATCCGCCTCGTCGGCATCCTCCTCCCCGTCTACTGAGTCTTCTAATTCTTCATCGTTAATGGGGTCTTCATCAGTCATAATGTCACCTGAAAACTTGTACAATGTGGATCTTGGTTTTTATCCCGACTTGTTCATTACTGATAGCAGCAATGGCTTCGGCTAATATATAGCGCAGACTCTTTTAAACGTCATGACTATTGGCCATAAATTTTTAGGCTTTTTTTATCTTACTCACTGCCATCGCGGCGGATTTTAGTTATTAACCTTGAGCAAGTCTAGCGCTTGCTAGATGCGTGCAAAAAAGTGACAACAAGATCAATTTCACCAAAAATTTGCACACTAAATATCCACACATCCATTTTGGGTTTCTTTTGTCCTGCTTATGAACTTTAAACGCCTTGTAAAACATTTTCCTGAACTGTCGTCATTTGATCTGCCAGAGCAACAAGCGTTGCTTGCAAAAGCCTATAAAGATGCTTTTTCTGAAGAAAATAAAATGCGTATCTGGCGCAACAACCTCATCAGCGCATTGACTATGGCAGCCCTGTGTTTTTTCTTTGTGCTTGTGGTTAGGCCAGCACTTGGCATGTCGCAACAAACCAGCGCGATACTGTTGATGGTTGTTGCACTGCCTATTTATTTTTTTATTCAGCAGCGAGTTTTTATTAATCGATTGCGCGCAAGCCTGACTAAATTTTTATCTTAAATAATCAGCATCATCTTTCACGCTATATCAGCAGCCATAAAAAAACGCCACAAAATTGTGACGTTTTTTATCTACTGGAAATTACCAGCAGCAGGGAAAATACAGTCAATTAAACTGCGTCTGATCCTGTTTCACCGGTGCGGATGCGGATAATTTCATCCAATGGTGCGATAAAAATTTTACCGTCGCCAATTTTTCCGGTTTGTGCTGCTTTGGTAATAGCTTCTACCGCCTGCTCAACCATTGAATCATCAACAGCAAGTTCGATTTTTACTTTCGGCAGAAAATCTACAACGTATTCAGCACCACGATAAAGTTCGGTGTGGCCTTTTTGACGACCAAAACCTTTTACTTCAGTGACAGTCATGCCCTGGACACCAACGTCTGACAATGCGGTGCGCACGTCATCAAGTTTGAATGGTTTTACAACAGCGGTAATCAGTTTCATTATTAATTCCTTTGCTGGAGTCTTGTGAATGCTGTGCCAGAAACTCATGCCCTCGCATGGGATCGGCGTGAGCCCGAAAGCTTGCAGTAAAGATACACCCAAGCTTCACACATCAACAACAACTTTATAAAGTAGGTGAGGTATTTACGCTGCCTTGATCACAATCAAACAAGGCAGCGTGATTGTTATTACTTGGAGCGAGTAAACTCTGGATAAGCTTCCATACCGCACTCGGCAATATCAACACCTTCGAACTCTTCTTCTTCAGAGACGCGGATACCGATAACCAACTTGATAATGTACCAAACCACCAGGCTAGCGCCGAATACCCAAGCGAAGATAATCGCTGCACCGGCTAATTGACCGAGGAACGTAGTCCCTTCAGCGGTGAATGGAACAACCAACAGACCAAACAGACCCGCAGTACCGTGAACAGAAATCGCACCCACCGGGTCATCGATACGCAACTTGTCCAGACCAAGGATTGAGAACACTACCAACACACCCGCAACCACACCAATGATGACGGAAGCCAGCGCACTTGGAGTATCAGGGCTTGCGGTAATGGCGACGAGACCAGCCAAAGCACCGTTGAGGATCATGGTCAAGTCAGCCTTACCGAACAGCAAACGGGCAACAACCAATGAGCCCAGCAAACCACCAGCCGCTGCAGCGTTAGTATTAAGGAAAACCATTGCAACAGTGTTAGCGTTGGCGATGTCGCCCAGTTTCAGAACTGAACCGCCATTGAAACCAAACCAACCAAACCACAGGATCAACATACCCAAAGTCGCCATTGGCAAGTTAGCACCGGTGATCGCATTGATTTCACCGTTTGGACCGTATTTACCTTTACGAGCACCCAGCAACAGCACACCCGCCAAAGCTGCAGAAGCACCCGCCATATGCACAATGCCTGAGCCCGCAAAATCCTTGAAGCCGAATTGGTCATCGATGTTCAGGCCAAACAGACCTTCTGCGCCCCATGTCCAGGAACCTTCGATTGGATAGATCACACCGGTCATCACTACGGCGAACAGCAAGAATGCCCAGAGCTTCATACGCTCGGCCACAGCACCGGAAACGATAGACATACAGGTGGCAACAAACACTACCTGGAAGAAGAAGTCAGACGCGCCTGAATAAATCGACCCGCCGGTGAAACCATCTTCACGCTCAGCGAAACTTTTCAGGGTTTCATCAACATTGACATCGGCAATACCTGAAAGGAAGAAGTTGCCGCCGTACATGATCGCGTAACCGCACACCAGATACATGGTACAAGCTGTCGCATAGAGCACCACGTTTTTGGTCAGGATTTCAGTTGTATTCTTGGCGCGAACCAAGCCGGATTCGAGCATGGCAAAACCTGCTGCCATCCACATTACCAAGGCACCCATCACCAAAAAGTAAAAGGTGTCCATCGCATACTGAAGATGATAAATATTCTCTTCCATTGGTTGTTCCCCGTCTGTTTATTAAAGTGAATTACAACGCTTGGTCGCCGGTTTCGCCGGTGCGGATACGCACCACCTGCTCCAAATCGGATACAAAGATCTTGCCGTCACCAATCTTGCTGCTGTTCGCAGCCTTACTGATGGCCTCAACCACTGAATCAGCTTCAGCGTCCGAGACGGCAATCTCTACTTTGGTTTTCGGCAAAAAATCCACCACGTACTCTGCCCCACGGTAGAGTTCGGAATGGCCTTTCTGACGACCAAAACCTTTTACTTCGGTGACGGTCATGCCGTGCACACCTATATCGGAGAGCGCTTCACGCACTACATCCAACTTGAATGGCTTGATGATCGCTGTTACCAATTTCATTGATCACACTCCTGAAAAAATTCCCGCACCCGAGGGTGCGGGAAACACCGGAAAGACTCTCTGGAGCAGACGGATGTAACATTGTCGGCTCCATTAATGATTCATCCGGAATTTTGCACAGAGCAGGCCAATTTCATAAAATCAATAAAAATCATAAACTTACACTCAATTCAGAATACAAAAAGCAAAAATATCCAAGTTCGCATACAAGTGATGCACCATTTTTGATCAACACAGCAAACAACAAGCACCAATTGTGCACATCGTCATCAAATTCCACATTTAATAGCCTGCTGGGAGGTCGATAGACAGCGGGAATGCCATTCAGGGAGAGGGATTAATGCAGCGGGGAAGGTGAAGCGGTAAACTGCCTGCTCACAGCAAAAGCAGGGGGTATTTCATGATCAAAGACACAGCACAGCGGTTATTGGAAGAGTTGCAGTCACAGTTCTCCCAAACCGATCAGCTGATCCCCAAACGGGAACTCCACCTAATGCTGCAATCTGCATTGGCACGGCTGGATCTGGTCACACGCGAAGAGTTTGATGCCCAGACGGAAGTGCTCCAGCGCACCCGCCAGAAACTGGAGACGCTGGAACAAGCGCTGGCCGAACTGGAAAGCAAAGCATGATCTGATACGTATTTTCCGCAACCGGATTCCTTTATAGTCATTGCCCTATCGTGCGCAGGCACACAAGCAGGAAAAGGTCGCGCGTATCGATAGGAAAACTTCTTTAAAAACAAACACAAGGATCGTCAATGTCTCTCGCCATCGTCTATTCACGCGCAAAGCTTGGTATTAACGCCCCACAGGTTACCGTTGAGGTTCATATTTCCAACGGACTACCCAGTCTTTCAATTGTCGGCCTGCCCGAGGCAGCAGTTAAAGAAAGCAAAGACCGGGTGCGCAGCGCCCTGATCAACAGCCATCTCGAATTCCCCGCCCAGCGGATTACCGTCAACCTTGCACCGGCGGATTTACCTAAAGAGGGCGGACGCTACGATTTACCTATCGCTCTGGGCATTCTTGCCGCGTCCGGACAGCTTCCCGCAGGGCAATTGGAACAGTACGAATTTCTGGGAGAGCTGGCGCTCTCGGGAGAGCTGCGCCCGATCAGTGCAGCGCTGCCTGCCGCACTGGCCTGTGGCGATGCACAACGCGGCCTGATTGTTAGCAGTGACAACGCAGCGGAAGCCGCCTTTAGTACGATAACGCGCGTATTTGGTGCAGCTAACTTATTGCAGGTATGTGCCCACTTGCACCAGCGCGAAGCCCTACCGCAAGCAGAAGCAAAATTGGATGAAGGTGATCTGCACGCGGAATCGTTGGATATTCTGGATGTAAAAGGCCAATCGCACGCCAAGCGCGCCTTGGAAATTGCCGCGAGCGGCGGCCATAACCTGTTGTTTTACGGGCCACCGGGAACCGGTAAAACCATGTTGGCGAGCCGTCTGCCGGGAATATTGCCCAACTTAAGCGAGCGGGAGATGTTGGATGTGGCCGCGATTTACTCTGTGGCCGCACAGTCGCAGGATTATCACTGGCGAAAAAGGCCCTTCAGGGCACCTCATCACACCTCCTCGGCCATTGCTTTGGTGGGTGGTGGCAGCAACCCCAAGCCGGGAGAGATTTCACTATCGCACGCAGGGGTGTTGTTTTTGGACGAACTGCCCGAGTTCCCACGCAAAGTGCTTGAAGTCTTGCGCGAACCGCTTGAAAGCGGCGAAGTGCGGATTTCGCGCGCGCGCAGCCAAGCCTGTTTTCCCGCCCGGTTCCAGCTGGTCGCCGCGATGAACCCGTGCCCCTGCGGGTATCACGGTAGCGACGCCAACCGCTGCCGCTGCACCCCCGACCAGGTAAAGCGCTACCGCGACAAGATATCTGGCCCACTGCTGGATCGCATCGATATGCACGTACCAGTAAGAAGCCTGCGCCAAGGTGAGCTGCACAACAAAACCCTCGGCGACAGCAGTAGCACTATCCGTTTGCGGGTGGAACAAGCGCGCAAGCGCCAAATAGCGCGGCAGGGGAAAGCCAATCATCAATTGACTGCACCGGAGTTGGAACGCTATTGCGAGCTGATACCTGCCGACAAAATGTTGCTGGAACAGGCTATTGAAAAGCTGGGATTGTCCACCCGCGCCTATCACCGTGTACTTAAATTGGCGCGCACCCTCGCCGACATGGCCGGGCGCGAGCAACTCAGCACGGTCGATATCAGCGAAGCACTGAGTTACCGGACACTTGACCGGCAGAGCGGTGGCGGAAATTCAGGCAGCTGACGGACATATGGCGCGCGATAACCAAGCTGTCCGTTTTAATCCATTCTCCGGAGAATGGATTAATTAGGTGTCAGATGTTGGTGCGACACTGACATCTGCAACCAACTGACAATTTCAGCGTAGGATTTGGGTGCCGAGAAGTAATAGCCTTGCATCAAATCGCAACCCATTTCCTTGAGCCACTCTTTTTCCTCTTTGGTCTCCACACCTTCAGCGACAACCAACTTTCCTAAATTGTGCGCCAGCGTAATCATGGCGGAGACCAGGCGTTTGTCGGTATGGCTGCGGTTTAATTCCTGCAAGAAGCCCAAATCGATTTTGACGGTGCTGATCGGCAACCGCTGTAAATGCAGCAGCGATGAGTTGCCCGCACCAAAGCTGTCGAGTAAAAAATTAATGCCAAAAAAGGACAACGGGCGCATGCACAGCGAGATCAACTCAATATTGTCGGCAAAGACCGTCTCGGTGATTTCAAATTCAATATCGCCCGGCTGTATATCGTTATCGGCAAAAATGCGCGCAACCTCGTGCACCAGATTGTCGTCTTTGAATTGGCGGATGGACAAATTGATCGCCATCATCAAATGGTCGCCCCAAATAGATTGCAGGAGCTTCAAATCATTACATGCCTGACGGATGACCCAATACCCAAGCGCGTTGATAATGCCGGTCTCTTCGGCGGTGGCGATAAAATCGCTGGCGTTCACTATGCCGACACCCGGTTTGTCCCAGCGCAGCAAAGCTTCAAGCGCGACCACCTTGCCGGTGCTGACATCCACGCGCGGAATGTAATGCAATACAAATTGCTGCTTCTTGAGTGCAGCGCGTAAATCGGATTCCAGCCGCAGCTGGCGACGCACATCCTGGTTCATCATCTCGGTAAAAAAACGGTAGCTGCTGCCCTCCTCTTGCTTGGCTTTGTACATCGCCATATCCGCGTGCTTAAGCAAAGTATCGGCATCGCGCCCAGCTTGCGGGTAAATCGCAATACCCACACTGCAGCCCACAACCACTTCGTGCCCATTGATCTCCGCCGGTTGTTCAATCGCCTTGATAACTTTTTCGGCGATGTGGGCGACATCGGTATTCACCGCAATGTTTTGCAGCAGCAGGGTAAATTCATCGCCGCCCATGCGCGCAACAGAGTCGCTACGGCGCAAACACGCGCCCAAACGCTCGGCGCAGATGCGGATAATCGCATCGCCAGCATCGTGACCAAAGTTGTCGTTGACCTCTTTAAAGCCATTGAGATCAATAAACATAAGGGTAAAACTGGTGTTGTCGCGCTCGGCCAGATGAATCGCATGCTCAAGGCGATCGCGGAACAGAATACGGTTGGGCACATCGGTCAAAGGGTCATAGTGCGCGAGGCGACTTAGATGCTGCTCGGTCTGTTTACGTTCGATGGCATAGCGCAGGGTGCGCTCCAGCAGCAGGTGATCAATTTGGCCTTTGATCAGGTAATCCGCAGCACCGGCGCGGATGGCCTCGCGGTCAACCTCGGTTTCCATTTCATCGGTCATCACCACAATAGGGGTCTGGCAGGCTTGCACACGCGCCGCATTGAGCAGGTCGCGCGCATTCATATCGCCCCAATAATAATCGAGCAGGGCAACATCAAATTCCTGGGATAAAATTTTCCCCAATGCGGAATCCAAATCATCGCACCAGGTCAATTCGTACTCCACATGGCGAATGTGAGACAAAATCTCGGCGATGAGCAGGTATTCACCTTGCTCACGGTCGATAAACAGGATTTTTATTTTCCGCTCCATTACTCTCGATCCCTTAAAAAAACACCATTCACACGCCAATCTGCTCAATGGTAACAGTGCCCCCAAGCAAACTGAACGCCTTGCTATATAACAAATAACCGCTACAAACCAACTGCTTTTACCTTGCAGTTATAGCAATCCAAAACCGCTTTGCTTAACGATGCATGTCCTAATTGCAACGCGGAGCGGGCTTGTTAGAATGCCAGCCCACTTGTCCAAGGCTACCCCTGTGTCGCAACTGAATCCCCGCCAAAAAGAAGCCGTGCTTTATATCGATGGCCCCTGTCTGGTTCTGGCGGGGGCAGGCAGCGGCAAAACCAGCGTGATTACGCGCAAAATCGCCTATTTGATTGAACAGTGCGAAATCCCTGCGCGTAATATCGCCGCCCTCACCTTTACCAACAAAGCCGCGCGCGAAATGAAGGAACGCGCCAGTAAACTGGTAAAAGGCAGTGCATCCAAAGGGCTGACGGTTTCCACATTTCACAACCTGGGCCTCAATATCATCCGCCGCGAACACAAAAGCCTCGGCTTTAAACCCGGCTTTTCCATCTTCGATTCTGAAGATGCCCGCTCGCTGCTCAAAGAGCTGATGCTCAAAGATGGCGATCTGGACAGCGATCATCTGGACTTGGTGCAACACCAAATTTCCAACTGGAAAAATGATCTGGTCACTCCCGAGCGTGCATTGGGCATGGCGCAAAGCCAGGGCGAACAGACCATCGCCATGATTTACCTGCGCTACAACCAGGCTTTGCGCGCCTACAATGCAGTGGACTTTGATGACCTGATCCTCATCCCGGTGGAATTGTTCCAAACCAACCCTGATGTACTGACGCGCTGGCAGCGCAAAATCCGCTACCTGCTCGTCGATGAATATCAGGACACCAACTCCAGCCAATACCTTTTAGTGCAATTAATTGTAGGCAACCGTGGCGCACTTACAGTGGTGGGCGATGACGACCAGTCCATCTACGCCTGGCGCGGTGCCCGTCCGGAAAACATGAGTCAGCTCAAGCAAGACTATCCCAACCTGCGGGTGATCAAACTGGAGCAGAATTACCGCTCTACCAGCCGCATCCTGCGCGTCGCCAACCATCTCATCGCCAACAATCCGCATGAATTTGATAAGGCGCTGTGGAGTGAAATGGGCTTGGGCGATCCTATCCGCGTCATCCGCTGTAAAAATGAAGAGGCAGAAGCCGAGCGCATCGCCACCGAAATCATTACCCAACGCCTGCAAAAACAATACAAATTCCGCGACTTTGCGGTGCTTTATCGCGGCAACCATCAAGCGCGCCTGCTGGAGATGAAACTACAGCACCACCAGATTCCTTACAAAATGAGCGGCGGCTCCTCATTTTTTGCCAAAACCGAAATCAAGGATGTCATGGCCTACCTGCGCTTGATTGTAAACCCGGATGATGACAACGCATTCTTGCGCGTGATCAACACTCCGCGCCGCCAAATTGGCACCAGCACTCTGGAAGCCTTGGGCGGATATGCGAGCGAGCGCCAAATCAGTTTATTTGCTGCACTGGACGAGGTGGGCTTACAAAGTCGCATTCCCGAGAAAAACCTGGAGCGGCTGCAGCGTTTTGCGCACTGGATCAACCAAGTGAAACGCAATTGCAGTGGCGACGCACCGGTCGATGCCATTCGCGAGATGCTTAACGATATCGACTACGAAGGCTGGCTACACCAAAACTCCAACACCCCCAAAGCCGCCGAAAAGCGCATGGAAAATGTGTTTTATCTGGTGGAATCGCTCCAAAAAAGCCTCGATAAAAGTGCCAACGATGATGAAGACGAAGAGTCGCGTATCGAGGATGCTATCGCCAAATTAGTACTGCGCGACCTGCTGGAACGGCAAGAGGAGGAGGATCTCAGTGACCAGGTGCAATTGATGACCTTGCATGCATCGAAAGGATTGGAATTCCCGCATGTATTTATGGTGGGAATGGAGGAGGATTTGTTGCCACATCGCAACAGCATTGAAGATAACAACATCGAAGAAGAGCGTCGCTTGACCTATGTCGGCATCACTCGCGCGCAACGTACCTTGAGCATGACCCTCGCCGGCAAACGCAAACAGTTTGGCGAGATGAGCGAAACCACCCCCAGCCGCTTTTTGGATGAATTACCGCCTGATGATGTCGAGTGGGAAGGTTTTGGCGAACAGAGCCCGGAAAAAAATATCGCCAAAGGGGAGGAGACCCTGTCCAATCTGCTGAACCTGTTTGATTAATCAGGCGTAACAAAAAGCTAAAAACAACAAAGGCGACCAGAGGTCGCCTTTGTTGTTATGGAGAGCTCTCAAGCCCCCCCCCACTTAACCCAATATTACTTGCTGCCATCCAGCATGTAATCCACCGCCGCTTTGATTTCATCATCAGAACAGGCGGCGCACATACCTTTTGGTGGCATGGCGTTAAAACCATTAATAGCATGGGTATAAAGAGTGTCTTTACCTTTGGCGGCACGCGGAGCCCAATCAGCGGCTGTGCCGTATTTAGGCGCGCCCATCACACCAGCACCATGACAAGTGGTGCAGAAACCACCGTATACATCCTTACCTGATTTTGGGCCAGCTGCCGCGGCTGGAGCTGGCGCTGCTGCGCAGTCATCCCCAGACATACAGGTACTGCCTACCGGGGCAATACGCGCTTGGACTTCGTCGTCGTTAGCGATAGCTGTGCCGCTCACCAAAGCACTCACTAACAAAATTCCGAACAATTTTTTCATTTGGCTCACGGTGTTTTCCTCATTGATATAGGCTCACTGAAACACGGTTGCAGCAATGCCTTTGTAAATCATCAGGCACCTGCAGGGTTCCTGATAGCGTCGGGCGCGCATTATAGCGGCAAATACCCACACAGGCGATGGCAGTATTAGATGTCGGCATGAAGATTCTTGCTGCAATTTGATCTACCACGACCAGCTGTTATGCTTATTGCCAAGTCTTATACCTATTACAGGATTATTGCCGGTATGGAATATAACAGCGTCACCTTTGTCGCCTACTTCAGCGCAGCTATTGTGTCTGCCCTGATGATGCTGGCTTATCTATTCCAATTGGTGCGAAAACAAAAAACCTGGGTGTTTGCCGGGGCTGCTGCTGTCCACACCCTTCATCTTGGCGCGATTGCCCTGTCCTTCTCCACCTACCAGATACCGCTCTACATACTGATTATTCTGGAATACCTGCATTTTAACGCCTGGGTGCTCTGTATCAGCCTCAGCCTCAAACACAATACCCAACGTCGGCAACTGCCAACAAGCCTGCAATTGTTGTTCAGTGGGGGCTGGCCAATTACCGCGCTGGCAATTGCCATGTTGTTCCTGCCCAATATGAATCAAGCGGGCTTGTCGGTCTGGTTTGCATTGGGCCTCGCCGTCATTGCGCTGGTGAGTGTGGAGCAGCTGTATCGCTTTGCCGCCGAGAACGACCGCCAGATCAAACTGCTGTGCATGAACCTTGCCGCCATTTTTCTGTACGACATTTATCTATTTACCCATGCCCTGATTTTTAAAGGCCTCGACCCTATGCTGTGGCAGTCACGCGCCGCAGTGTCCATCGCCACCTGTTTGTTTATGGCCCTTGGCGGAATGCTGCTGCTACAACGGCATGAACGCCCTGCCAATTTCAATTTATCCCGCCCGATTGCGTTCTATACCACGTCATTAGTGGGTGTCGGAATATTGATCACTGTACTGTCACTCGGCGGTTATTACGTGCGTTTGTACGGCGGCAACTGGGGCACTGTGTTTTACAGTTTGCTGCTGGTCGGCGCAGTACTCATCATCGCGACTGTTTTTGTCTCCAGCCGTATCCGGATGAAACTATCCGTTTTGATCAATAAACACCTGTTCCGCTACAAGTACGATTATCGCAACGAGTGGTTGCGTCTGATCAATTACCTTGCCCAACCAGCCGATGCCAGTGAGGTCAACCAACGCGCCTTTTTTGCAGTCGCCTCCACCACGCGCGCGCCCAGCGGTGCCATTTGGCTGCGCAAACAAGGCTTTTATGAGCCCGTCTATCGCGCCAATCTACCCAGCTTTGTTGATTTACAGGAGGAGCCGGTCGATAGCCCGTTTTGCCGCGCGTTTATAGAATCGGAATGGGTGTTTATCCCCGACAGTGGCGATAACGAAGCCCTCAGCCAGCACAATGAGCTGCTACCTCACTGGGCGCATAACATTCCCGACCTGTGGCTGCTGTTTCCATTAATTGTGGGTGAAGAGTTGGTTGGCTTTATTGCACTGACCAAGCCCGGTGGCGATGAAACCCTCACCTGGGAAGACCTCGATCTACTCAAAACCATGGGACGCCAGATTGCGAGTTACCTCAAACGGCACCAACAAGCAGAGCAATTGGTTGAAGGTCGGCAATTCGATACTTACAACAAGTTGGTGGCCTTCATCATTCACGATTTGAACAACCTGATTGCCCAGCAAGCACTGGTCGTACGCAACGCCGAAAAGCACAAAGGCAATCCGGCATTCTTTGAAGACGCAATCAAAACCATCAGCAACTCTGTAGACCGCATGAATAACCTGCTGAAAAAATTGCGCCGCGATGATTCAGATCTGGTTAAACGCCTGTCGATCATGGAGGTCGTGCAACAAGCTATTAGCGAATGCCAACGCAGCGCACCCAAGCTGACCGCCGAAATAGAAACCACCCAGCGCACCATCAATGCCGACCAGGTCAGGCTGGTAATGACCATCACTAACTTCATTAAAAATGCGCAGGAAGCGACGCCAGACGACGGCCAAGTTCATGTTACACTTCAGGTCAACAATAACTGGGTCACCATCGTCATTCAAGACACCGGCTCAGGGATGGACTGGGATTTCATCCACAATCGGTTATTCAAACCATTCGAAACAACCAAATCCGGCAAAGGCATGGGCATAGGAGTCTACCTATCGCGCGAGTACATCAGTGAGCTCAGCGGCACACTGAATGTCGCCAGCGAATTGGGCGAAGGCACGACTATCACCATATCCCTCCCGTTGAACAAGGATTAGCGTAAACGCATGAGCAAATCAGCCTCAACCAAACCTATATTACTGATCGTCGAAGACGATGCAGGACTGCAAAGCCAATTGCGCTGGCACTTTGACCAATACGAGACCATCGTCGCCGACAATCGCCAGGACGCCATCGCAGCACTGCGCCTGCATGAGGCTTCAGTCATTATCCAGGACTTGGGTTTACCACCGGATGAAGACGGTGTCGATGAAGGGTTCAAATGTATCCAGGATATTCTGCGCATTTCCCCCAATAGCAAAGTCATTGTGATGACCGGCAAAACTGATCGCGACAATGCACTGCGCGCGGTCGCGATGGGGGCCTATGATTTCTATCAAAAACCGGTAGATCCCAACACTCTGGATCTTATTGTCCAACGCGCCTTCCATATCCACGAACTGGAAGACTACAACCGTCGTATCAGCCTGTCCCAACAAGAACCTTTGGAAGGCCTGATTACCAACGACCCGCAAATGTTAAAAATTTGTCGCCAGTTGGAAAAAATCTCCCCGACTACCGTTACCTGCACACTGCTGGGAGAAAGCGGTACCGGCAAAGAGGTAATGGCACGAGCGATCCATCAACTCAGCCCGCGCAAAAACAAACGCTTTGTTGCAATAAACTGTGCAGCTGTACCCGAAAACCTGATTGAAAGTGAACTTTTCGGTTACGAAAAAGGCGCCTTTACCGGTGCTAACAAAACCACCATAGGCAAGGTGGAAACTGCCAATGAAGGCACCCTGTTTCTTGATGAAATTGGTGATATGCCTCTCAATCTTCAAGCAAAGCTTTTGCGCTTTTTGCAAGAAAGAGTTATTGAGCGTGTGGGCGGACGATCAGAAATTCCTGTTGACGTACGCGTCATTTGCGCCACCAACAAAAACCTCGAAGAGATGGTAAAAGCAGGAAGTTTCCGCGAAGACCTTTTCTATCGTATCTGTGAAATGACGGTATTGATCCCTCCTCTGCGCAACAGGCTGGGCGATAAGGTATTACTCGCGCGTCATTTCAAATTGAAGTTTGCCAAGGAACACGGCCAAAACGTGACTGGCTTTACCCCGGATGCCATAGCCGCGATTGAAAACTATGCATGGCCAGGCAACATCCGTGAAATGGAAAACAAGATAAAGCGCGCCGTGATTATGGCCGATGGCAAACATGTCACACGTGAAGACTTGGGGCTGGCAGAAGCAGGAGATCTTTCACTGAACCTTCGCCATGTGCGTCAGGAAGCCGAACGGGGAGCCATTCTCCGTGCACTCAGCATGACCGATAACAACATTTCCGCAGCAGCAAAACTGCTCGGCGTCACCCGCCCAACATTTTATGATTTGATAAAAAAATATGACATGAATCAGCAATATCTCAGTAATGGCGATGCAGGGGATTAAAGAAAGTGAGTGAGCGCGTTACTTAACTATCATCCTTGCTTGAAACCAATCCAACACCAGCTGAAAACCGTCTCATAATCAATTGGAATATGCCTACGTACTTCAGAATGGATTGCTCATCACAATAACTGGATACTTAATCGCGAAATTCATAAAAAAATATGTGGCTAGCACATGTTTAATACACAGGTGCTACAACTGGTTCACAGGTAGTGAACCATTCAAGACCAAATTAAGTAGGTGTTATAGATGTACAACAGCGTTAAAAAGAGCATATGCGCCATCGTCCTGGCGTCATCCGCGATAATGTTGACCGCGTGCGGCGGTGGTGGTTCATCAGAAACCGGTGGTGGTGGCACAGTCATCAACAAGCCAGATCACAGCTCGATGGCAGCAAGTAGTATTGCAGAGCAAAGTTCATCGGAACCAAAATCGTCCAGCGCCCCTCAAGCTACCTCATCAAGCATCAGCAGCATGAATAAGTCATCCTCCGCTACAAGCTCAGAGACTTATGTGCGAGCATCCCGCTCAAGTAGCAGCATTAATAACAGTACCGCCAATAGCTCATTAGCATCAAGCGGTACAGATACCACTCCTCCATCAGGAACCAAGCTGTCTCTTTACCAGCTCTCGGAAAACAGCCTCAGATTAATTTGGGATGAAGCGACAGATAATGCTGGCATTGACCATTACGAGATCGAGCGTGACGGGCAATTGATTGCAATTCTTGACCATCCAACCACCATACTTTCTGATTATCAGCTACTTGCATACACAGACTACCAATACACAATTACTGTATTTGATACATCGGGCAATAAGTCGGAAAAATCACCCGTTTTCACCGTGCGGACGCTAGCCAATCCGAACAGCAGTCGCTCAAGTAGTTCTAAATCAAACTCCAGCAGCTCAAAAAGCATTTCCTCAGCATCAAGTAGTACAACAAGCCAACAATCCGCCAAACTGACCTGGGCACACCCCAGCCAAAGGGAAAATGGACAATATCTTGAATTAGACGAAATTGGTGGATATGAAATTCGTTACCGCAAAGCTACGGATAAACGTTTCACCTATATAGTGATTAACAGCAATCAAGTTACTGAATACACACACGCTGATGCCAGCGGCACAGAATTTGAAATAGCAGTTTTTGATATCAACGGCGTCTATAGCCGCTTTGTGAAGGTTTCACAATAATTTCATGCTCAAAGATTGAACTAGGGATTTTTTTATTCGCACGCGCTATTATGAACCGCATCACAACACATCGGATTGAATAGCGTTCTGTATATGGATTTATTTAAAAATTTGACCCCTCCAGTCAGAGCTTTATCTATTTTTGCTGCAATATCTATCGTCGCATTGCTGTACTCCCCCAGCCTTGCGACGCTGTGGCAAAAATGGGTGCTCTGGGATCAAGACCTGGCTCACGCTATTCCTACCATTGGCGTAATGCTCGTTTTACTTGGACGCTGTAACTACGTAACAACCGATAGCTGCCAATCACCAAATACCCTACATTGGCTACTGATGCTGGCAACAGCAGGTGCTTCTTTGGGGTGGTACCTGTTCGAAAGCCTCAGCATAAGCCTGCCCGCATACCTCCTGTTGATCGCTACACTCTGCTTTTTTATAGGCGCGTGCTTTTCTACTTCAACCATGCTGACAGTGCTACCAATACTCGGCCTATTATTGTTTACCGTCCCGATTTGGTCTGAACTCACAAGCACTCTCGTTGACCTCAGCGCGCTCGCTGTAGGCAAAGCCGTAAAGCTCAGTAACTTGACCGTACTTATCGATGGCAGCAGCCTATTTATACCCAGTGGCACTATCTACATCGCCGATGGATGCTCCGGTATTAGATATCTAATTATTTCGTTATTGATGGGCTACATACTCATCTTGATCAATCAATATAGCCTTCGCACTTCACTCATAACACTTTTAATCGCGGCACTATTAGGTCTCTTCGCCAATTGGCTGCGCATCTACTTGCTTGTGCTTATCGGTTATCACACCGAAATGAGCAGCAGCCTGATGCAAGATCACGAAACCTTTGGCTGGATCTTATTTGCATGCTTGCTCGTACCAGCAATTTATTTTGCGCCCATCAATAGAGATCCAGCAAAAACAGTCAGCCTCCCCGCTCGACCACACTATCTATCGCTGATTGCACTTAGTCTTGGCCCAATATTTCTTTATGTTAACTCAGACATACCACCAACACATTCGCCGCTACAGCTAAGTCATCTTGATAAGTTCAAAACGGAAGTGCAAGAACGCATAGGTGCAGAACCCAGCCCTGATATTAATCATCTGGATAAACGACTAATAACACATGAAGAAATAAAAATCCGCGTGGATTTATTTACTCATATGCCCACTAGCCCAAGAGGGGAGATAGTGCCGTTTATACAAGGGGTGGTTGATCGATCGCAATGGTCACTTGAACGTTCACTCTCCAACCCCGAGAATAAATTTGCAATAGCCATCTATAAAAAAGTAGGCAGCAACACCAGAACGATCATCGCCACGCAATATATTATTGGCAAGATACACACTGAAAAGTATATCGCTGCAAAATTTTTGCAAATCATGGCAAATGCTATGGGTGACAAATATTTCGGATTATTAGTAGCGCAAGCAAATTGCTCGAATAACTGTCAAAACGAACTGGATAAATTAATTAGAGCCCTGCCTGTAATCAGTATTCCGCAGGGCTGAATTCCTAACGAAAGGAGGACAAAGCAGCCAATATACGCGCGAGATACGCCTGCGTAACCTGCTCATGGACTGGCAATGTCATAAATCTCCCAGCAAAGTTTTTAGCATTAACTAATGCGTGGGGAACAATCACCAACCCATCCACACCGGCAATCTGATCAATAGCTGCCGCATACATTGGTGAAGCGCCAAGGCCAGCGGCACTTAACTCTAAAAGCAATCTATCGCGACTCTCGCTATCCGGGCACAACAAGGGATAACGCAATAATCGTTTTTGACGAGAAGCGCAATGATCAGAAAGCGTCTGCACACCACAATCGATCACTGTTTTATTGATAAATTGTGACAGCCGATTTTCTCGATTACTGTAACGAGTAAAATTTACGCTCAGTAACGTGCGCCTGTAAGCATCGAGAGCCTCAATTTTTTCGAGCGGCACATAGCGAGTTTCACCCAAATGAAGCCAAGGATTACGATTTAACAATTGGTAAAACTGGGGCTTAAGCAACAAGTTATACGCTGCAATTTTCAATTTTAGCGTGAAGGAAGAATGTACCGACGGCTCAATGTGAGCTGCAGCATTCGCCGCAACAGGTTCTTTTGCCCAAAGCAATCCACCTCCCAACAAACTTATTGGCTTCCCGCGACCAAAAGAAAAGGTTACATAATCAGATTTAAACTGCGCGCGGCCAATTTCCTCTGGAAACCATTGCGCATTATCTTCTATCACACGCGTACGCAAATGCAAATCAGCGATAAGCTTAGACAGCTCATCCAAACGCTCACTAATTCCTAAAAAGTTTACTGCAATAATCGCAATAACTTGTGAATCCAAATGCAATCGCAACTGCGCCAAATCATAGGATGGATCGTTAGGACTAATATCAACTGCTACCGCCTCAACACCCGCATACACACAAGCAGCAATCAGATCAGGGCAACAATAGCCTGGAATGATTGCGCGCGGCTTATCAATATCAGGAAAATTCGCTTTGGCATCAAGCAACGCTAACGCCAACGCTGATGTACCGGAATCAAGCCAATATTGATAATTACCAAACTGATTTTCCAGTAGGCACTCCTCGCGTGATTCAAGCGAAATACGATTCCCTACAGGAGCAAGATCACCATACCAAATCATCGCGCAGAAGGCTTCCAGGTTGTCATACGCTGACCAGCAATAAATTTAATTCCAGCATCTAGCAAGGCAATATTTACTTGCACAAAAAAGTACACCAGTTTAATGATTGAAATGGACTGAAGGTTTGGCAAAAAATGTGCAACTACTGCTACGCAATAAAATACCAATTGCGCGAAGAAGGTTAAAAAATAAAATACCCCATCGTCGGCGATCAATGCATTCGTCAAAAATAACGCCAATAAAAACCACGGAGTTAACCAGCGCATTAATTTGTGTGATATTACCTGAAAGGAGAAAAATCCAAATTTACCAAAACGCAGCACCTCCGCATGGCGTGACAATCCTGTCATACCGCGAATAACAGTTCTTATTTTCCGCTGATATTCTTTTGATGGATCCTTCAAGTCTTGATAAAACCCAAGCACATCCGGGGCAGTCACTGCCCTTAGCCCTGCCTTTGCAGTATTCAATGCAGTATTAAAATCACTAGGTGAATGTATATCCCAATCACTACACAGCGATTTTCTAACAGCAAAAAAAGAACCACTTAGACCAACCAATCCAGCCAATCGGGATTCTTGCTGCCGCAGCCACATTTCATATTTTACATATGCGCCCTCACCAGCCACCGTGCCATTCTGACTAATGAAGCGATCCTCACTGGACACAGCTCCTACACTAGGATCATTAAAATAAGCGACTAACTTTTTAATCGCATCGGCAGGAATTTCTGTTGCAACATCACTAAACACCAAAATTTCGCCGCTCGCCTTTTCAATAGCGCACTGCTGAGCATGCTCCTTACCTAAACGCTCTGGCGCACGCACCAAACGCACACCCCGATCAGCATATTCACGCACAATTTCATCAGTAGCATCAGAAGAACAATCGGAAGCAACAATAATTTCAAATGCCGATGCATCAAATTCTAATTGCAAACTGTTCTCTATTTTTGCCCTTACCCTCAACTCTTCATTATACGCAGTCACAATTAATGAAACACTGGCAGCTGTCGATGAAGAGACTACTGCAGCATTGGTTTTCACGCCCTTCCTTGCCACCAACACGCGTAACACCAGCGGATAAATAAAATAACTATAAAGCGCCGCGATACAAAACAACCAAAACAAAAATGTTAACATTTTAACCTCTGTAAACTATCCCTAACAAAATTCGCTGAAGACACCGACACCATGCAAAAACATGCAACCCCGCCGATTTTAACCCCACATATCAAGGTTTTGCACATCATTTCTGGTGACCTATGGGCTGGGGCAGAAGTTCAGGCATTTACACTTCTCTGCGCCCTTAAACATCATTGCGACCTACATGTTGTGTTAATGAACAATGGTGAGCTTGCAAACAAACTTAAACACGCAAACATTTCTATCGAAATTATTGATGAACAGCATATATCCGGCATTGGTATTATCGGCAGGCTTATCAAAGTGATAAAAGCTGTAAACCCGGATGTGATTCACACCCATCGCCAAAAAGAAAACATATTGGCAAGTATTGCCAATCTCGCAGCCAACCTCTTTCCCTGGCGACGAATCACATCACTGCGCACAACCCATGGAGCCCCCGAACACAAACCGCAAGGTTTGAAACGCCTGATTGTCTGGCTAGATGACCTCACCGGAAAATATGCCCAGGATGCTGTCATAGCAGTATCAAAAGATCTCGCGCACAAGCTTACCGATAGATTTCCACCCAAACACATACACATTATCGAAAACGGCATCGACAACCGCTCGCTTGCCGCGCTAACACCAGCCTCCGATATCCGCACACAGGCAGAAGAGCACATTCATATCGGTATCGTCGGACGCCTGGAGCCTGTCAAGCGGGTCGACCTGTTTATACAAACCGCCAGCCAGCTCCTACACTCACATCCAAAATATAAATTGAAATTTCACGTTATCGGTGATGGGAAGCTAAAAAACGAGCTAACCATTCAAGCGCAGCAGCTGGGCCTTGGCGAAGCGATGATCTTTCACGGCCACAGAACCGATTCAACAGCAGCCATTGCAGCACTAGACATTATTGTGATGTGCTCTGATCATGAGGGAACCCCCATGACAGCACTGGAGACACTTGCGCTAGGCAAACCGCTGGTTGCTCACAGTGTAGGGGGACTACGTGAAGTTCTCGCTGATTACCCTCAGTTACTGGTCACTGAGCACAGCGTGAATGGCTATAGCGAAACTCTGTTACAGCTATTTGAACACCCCATCAAAACCCAACTCAACACCACTTATACCAGCGAGGAAAATGCCCGACGCACACTACAGCTTTATTTCGAGCTTAACCATAGAAATGTCGAATAGCTTTACACCACCAAATTAAATCAATACACAAGCAATTGATTAAAAAGGATTTTGTGATGTGGCACAGGTTATGCATTAGCCTCGCTAACGACCCAGGTTGGTCGCCAAACACTCACTTATCATGGAGATAGACAATGAAACTTATTAGCAAGCTTTTCGCCGCAAGTGCACTGTTCGCAGCTGCACAAGCAAACGCACTCATTATCGATTTCGGTTCAGCAGCCTGGACTCCAGCTGCTAACAACCAACCAAGCCACACCGTCGGCGGCGTTACTGCTATCGCAGGCCCAGCTGGTTCACTGTTATTCGCCGCTGACCCTCAAGACGGTTTGGGCGTTGTTGGCGGTGAAATTGATGAAATTGATCGCGCTGAATACATCAGAATTTTGTTTGCAAGCCCAACCGCTCTGCAATCAATCAAAGTTACTGACCTGTTCAACAAGGACAATGAAGGCGGCGACGGCAGTGACCTCGTAAAAGGCGAGGTTGGCCATTTGTCACTGTGGTTTGGCGGCGTACAAGTTGCTCCAACCCTGACCTTCTACGGTATCAACTCATCACAAGCTAACGGCGAACAAACCTTCGTTGTTGGTGGCATCACTGTTGATGAAATCAAATTCTGGGCTGGCGGTGCAAGAGACGAATTCTCTGTTAAAGCACTGGAAGTTCCAGAACCAGGTATTTTTGCTCTGCTCGGTCTTGGCCTGATGGGTCTTGGATTGTCCCGTCGTCGTCAAGCTAAAAAAGCATAATTAGCTGCTTCGAAGAAAAAGGCACCCTTGGGTGCCTTTTTTTATTGTGTGGATTTGGCATTGCAACAAACTCTTATTAATCCCTGTGGTAGAATTCCCCGCCTCACAAATAACACTTTCGCATAAATATTAACGGCGAAAACTCAATAATGCCTACGCAGACGACCAGGGAAATGAAACCGCTTATCAGCATAGTGCTATGCACTTACAACAACGCCGATTCATTAGAAATCACCATGAATCAATTGGCGACTATGGATCAGCCTGAACCAGGCCTTATCGAAATAATTATTGTCGACAATAATTCGCCGGATCACACCGCACAGATCGCGCAACACTTTTCCACTCGACACCCGCATTTTCATTATTACTTTGAGCCTAAACAAGGGCTCTCGCACGCACGCAATACTGGCTTGGAGAAAGCCCAAGGCGAATATATTTTATTTACTGATGATGATGCAGATATTCCCGCTAATTGGACGAAAGAATATATCAACACCATCCGTAACTTATCGCCCGACTGCCTTTACAGCAAAATCAGTATTATTTGGGATAGACCAAAACCTTGGTGGTTTCTTCCTCAATATACACCCTGCTTTGTAGGGCTGGATTACGGTGACAGCCTACTCGAAATAAATGATATTCACCGTGAATTTTATGGAAAAAATTTTTGTGTGCGAAAAACGCTCTTGATTGAACTGGGAGGATTTGACCCCAATCTCGGCCGCCAAGGCAGCAAACTTGCTGCAGGTGAAGAAACTCTGCTCTATCGCAAAATGGTTTGGGCCAAAAACAAGGTAATTTACTTTCCATCCGCAGGCGTAGGCCACAGACTCAAAGAGCGCGAATACACCAGCGAAAATATTAAAAAACTCTTTGTTGATGGTGCACACTCGTCTTTTCATATAGCCAAATTGACTGCGCGCAAAAAATTGATGGGCAGACCTGTTCGCTTACTAATTGACGCACTAACCAATTCTTTCAGTGCCTCACTGAAATTTATATTCGCATTAGTAAAAATGGACAAAGCAGCGCGCTTCTATCACTACTTGTGTATCTGCAAAAATCTCACCCTGATAAAACTGTGGCTGAAATCGTCATGAAAGCGTCTGCACCTGCTATTTTGATTATGATCCACTGCGAGGAACACACCGGCTATGCGATCTCATCACTGGAACATGTATTTCATCAAGCTGCATTACGTGCCGGATTTTCAGAAGACCGTGTTTTTTGGTCCTTTAATGGATTAAAGGATAGTAAAACATCAAATAAAATCGATTGCGATTACCGCAAGCCCAATCCAGAGACACTCATTCCTTATTTGCGCAATAACAATATTCAAACTGTTATTGCATTCGATCTTGGCTATCCAGCTAACGTTATTCATTTATTAAAAGATAATGGTGTGAAAAAAATAATCTCCTACTGGGGTGCCAGTATGAGTGGGATTAATTCAGGCTTAAAACTCTGGCTAAAAAAAATAGAGTTTTTACTAAGAAAAAATAGACCGGATTTATTTGTTTTTGAATCAGAAGCCATGCGCCATACAGCCACTCACGGCAGGGGCGTTCCAAATCGCGCTACTCGAGTACTTTATTTAGGTGTAGACACTGAAAAATTTTACCCTGATTACGGCAAAAATTTTTATGCGCATCACACGCTGGGCATTCCAGAAAATCATCGTATTGTCTTTTATTCCGGTCACATGGAAGAACGCAAAGGTGTTAGGACAATTATCAAGGCTGCTCTTCACTTAGCCAGCCTAGGCCAGCTGAATAATATTCACTTTGTACTCTGCGGCAACAAAGGTGATGAAGCAAATACGTATACAGAGATGTTAACTGGCACGGCCGCAGAAGCCCATGTTACTTTTGCCGGCTATCGCAACGATATTGCTGCCTTAATGCGTAGCTCCACTATTGGCGTTATCGCCTCTACTGGTTGGGACTCGTTCACCATGTCCAGTGTAGAAATGATGGCTTCCGGACTGCCCTTGATCGTTTCTAATTTACAAGGTCTCTCTGAAACCATTGAAGATAATAAAAATGGGTTTCTTATTACCCCCGGTAATCATGTCGAGCTCGCAAAAAAAATAACGTCCTTGTGCGGCAACACTGCGCTCGCACAGGACTTCTCCAGAAGCTCCCGATTGCGCGCTGAAAATAACTTCTCTGTTTCAATGCAAATAGAAAAGATGGCAAATATCATCGGCGGGGCAAATGATGAATAAAAAAACAATTCTTATTTTTGATCAGGTTGAAACATCGGGCGGCTCAATTGCAAGAGCGGTAGATCTTGCCAATGAACTGCAAGAATTCCAATTTATTTTCATTAACTATCACCCACTTAAAGATCTATATAACAAACCGCTCTCCGGACATGTGACGGCGAAGCGTGTGTTTTCGTTTTACAACTACCAACGAAAAAGTGCCCATATCAAAGCACTTAAAGAACTCACCAGTAATAACTTAATGCGTTTCTTTGGTTTAAAGTTTATCGCTCTATTAGATCTACTCAACGAATACTCCGTTGTTATACAAACGCTAATGAAGACATTGTTTTTGAATATCGACTTAGTTCAAGCAAATGGAGGAGCTCATTTCCTGCCTTATAGATTAGCCACAATCAAAAAAGCTGCGTTGATTTACTATTTCCGTCACTTGGATGATTATCGCTGGGCAGAAGGGAAAATGCTGGGCCGGGCAAATGATTATATTTTTGTTAGTGCCAACTTAATGAAAGCGCATCTGGAATTGCTACAAACACTACCAAGAGATCGATGCCAAGTCGTCCACTCTCCCTTTGACTCTGAAAAAACTCTCGCCAAAACAACAGCATCTAACCTGAATTTTATACAAGAATTTAAGGCCAACGGATATCTTGTCATACTGCATGCGGCACGTATTTGTCACGACAAAGGTCAACATATTGCAATCGATGCAATCATCCAGCTTAAAGATAAACACCCCAAGATTGCACTGATATTAGCCGGCAGCTTTGAAGGCGATGAAGAGTATGAAAAAACATTAAGAGCAAAAATTCAGGAGCACCAACTCTCTGATCGAGTGCTGCTAGTTGGTCACAGAGATGATGTTTTACATTTATTGCACTACGCTGATATCGCACTACAAACACCGTTATGGTTTGAAGCATTGGGCGGATCTCTTATAGAAGCGATGCAATTAGGTGTGCTCACTGTCACTTCCGATACAGGAGGAACATCAGAAGCAGTTATTCACCAAAAAACAGGATTATTATATCCCCCAGGAGACACTGACGAATTGGTTAACCTGCTTAACCAGATTGCAGAAGGCAGCATAGATGCAAAAGCACTTGCACAAGCAGGTAAAGAGCATGCTTATAAAAACTGGGGAGCTGAGCTTATTCAGCAGAAAATGCGCACGATCTATTCCAATGCGATAGCGACTTTCGAAAAACAGAAATCCGATATTTCCCATTGATTTATATTCATAATGGACGCTGACTGTCTATGTACATCCTAAGCATCATCCGCAGTATTTACGCCGTTCTGAGCAGAGAAGAAAAAACAAAGATGCTGCTACTGCAGTTATTTTTTGCATTCTCTGCAATAGTGCAGGTAGTGGGGGTAGCTAGCGTAGCCCCTTTCGTTGGCATTATTTCAAATCCGGAAACCATACACACCAATAAAGTACTGTCCACTATTTATGATATTGGTAATTTTACGTCTGATAGTGAATTTATTCTCGGCTTCGCCTTGTTATCGATCGCAATGATTGTTGTTTCGAATGGTATCAGCGCATTTACGCTCTGGGTTCAACTACGCTTTTCTATTCGCTTAGGCAGTGATTTTCAATTTAAGATCTTCGAAAAATTTATCAACCGAGATTATTTATTTCATAAATCTACCAACTATAACAAACTCATCTCGACCATTTCTGCAGATGCACCTCGCTTTATTTATATGGTTCTACAACCCTATTTAATTATGTGCAGCCAGGCATTTGTCGCTCTTATTATTCTCGTCGGCCTTTTGTTTCTTGATCCTATTATTGCTATTGGATCAGCACTGCTTATTGGTGGAGCCTACTTGGGAACTTACTGGATCATTAAAAAGTCTCTCGCCAAGCACGGCGAGATCATTACTGAGCGCAACCGTTTAGTTCAGGCCATATTATCTGAATCATTTATTGGCATAAAAGATATAAAACTCAATAATCTCGAAAGTAAATATACTGAAAACTATCGCACCATTAATCGACGCGGCCTCGATTCAACTGCATATATTGCACTTTCCGGCGACCTTCCAAGATTTGCCATAGAAACCATTTCTTTCAGTGCAATTCTGTTATTCGCTATTTTGGTATTGTCCAGTAGCAATAGCGACAGCGTAGTTTCAATTTTGAGTATTTACGCCATTGCAGGTTATAAATTGTTACCCACAATGCAACAGATATATAAATCAATCTCAAGTATGAGTGCGAATGGCAGCGTAGTACTGAAATTGAAGTCTTATTTGGATGTGATAGTTGAAAAAAACATTCAGACAAAAGCAGAGCCAATGAAAAATGTTAGTTCAATAATATTAGAAAATATTTCTTATCAATACCCAAATACTAACAATCTCGCGCTGGACGATGTATCAATCAATTTTATACAAGGAAAATTAAATACGATTGCAGGGCCATCAGGTTCTGGAAAATCCACACTGGCTGATATTATTCTTGGATTGCTTCCACCAATTAGCGGACAAATAAAAGCAGGGGATCACAATATTCAAGGAGAACTATTGCCCGCCTACCAAGCAACGATTGGATATGTACCCCAGCACATTTTTATTCTGGACGATAATGTTATTGCTAACGTCGCTTTCGGCGTGGATAAACAAGATATAGATCTGGAAAAGGTCAAACAAGCACTCATTCACGCTAATGCAATGGAGTTTGTTGAAAAGTTACCGCAAGGGTTAGCAACAGGCCTTGGCCAAGATGGAAAACTACTGAGTGGCGGCCAACGTCAGCGTATAGGAATTGCCAGAGCGCTCTACCGCAACAATAAAGTGCTAGTACTGGATGAACCAACCAGCGCGCTTGACATAGAATCAGAACACGACTTGATGAATCTTTTAAATGAGCTCAAAAAAGAAGTGCTGATTATTGTCATTTCGCACCGACCTGCAGCAATCAAACTTTCAGACAAAATTTCTGTTATTGCAGAAGGTAAATTGATTGCGGACGGCTCTTATGAGCAACTGTTTGCAGAAAATGAGTATTTCAAATCAATGATTGAAAAAGGATTTATGATTTAGCATTACCACCAAAATTGCTACTAGTCAGAGCGGCATATTAGCTAGATTGATGCAACGCGACACTCTGAATTGTGAATAGTAAGGATTTCATATGCTACAAAACATCTATTTAAATCTTCCTCGAACAGCACAAAATATGTCATTAAGTATTTTCGGTGCGAAGTTATACAAAGAGAGATTTTCTGGCAATATTCCGAAGGAATACGAGGGTGACTTAATTCTGTTAAACAACTTTACACCTGAAGATTTTGCTGCGCAGGCAGCTCGACTGAGGGAACTTATTAGTTATTGCAAGCATCATGTACCTTTCTATCAGAAATACTTACGCAACGTAGATACATCCAAAATACTTCCAACTGACATTAACAATATTTTACCTATCATAACAAAGGCCGATATTTTAGCGAACAAAGATGAGTTTATATCTAATCAAGAAGGTGTTCGACATCAATTAAAAACCGCCAACACCAGTGGGAGCAGTGGTACACCGCTATCCATTAAGTATACGGACGAGTCCAGAAGAATAAACTATGCGATTTATAATGCAGCATTGAAGCAGTTTGGATGTCACTATCGCTCAAAAAGTACGACACTTGCAGGCAGAATCCTTTACAAGTCACCCAAAACGCACCCTGATAGATACGACTTTTTTAATAAGACTCAGTATATATCGTCCTATTTCATATCAGATGAAAACATTAAGTATTATGTTGATGCATTAAATTCATGGAAACCGGAGTTCATTGATACTTATCCATCCGCAATAGTTGAGCTTATCAAGCTAGCAAATTATCGTGGCCTTAAATTCGATTTCAAACCTAAAGTTGTCTTAACGTCTTCAGAAAATCTCAGTAACGAAGCAAGGACACTGATAGAAAGCACATTCGAAACAAAAGTACTTGATCATTACGGTTGCACTGAAATGGCAATCAATGCTTTTTCATCAGGAGATAAGTATTACGCAAACCCGAGATTTTCGGTTATTGAAACGAAGAATGTTTTCGATACCTATTACGAAGTGATTACAACGGGATTACTTAATTTTGGTATGCCATTGTTGCGCTATAAGATCGGTGATATTGTCTGTAAGGAGACTACAGAGGGTAACTATGTTTTTACCTCTATAGATGGTCGGCTTGACGACATAATAATTACACCCGAAGGTAGAAAAGTCGGAAGAATGGATCCAGCATTTAAGGGTATAGACGGTATAGCTAATGCACAAATTGTTCAGGAATCCTTTCATGAAATAACTGTTTTTGTTGTATTAAATCATGAAAACTCAATTGCATTTAGAGCGGACTTATTAATACAAAACATAAAAGAGAGAACCAGCTCTTCAATTGATGTAAAAATCGAATATGTAGAAAAAATCGAAAAGGGCTCGAACGGCAAGTTTAAAAGCGTAGTATCCAAGATCAAAAAGTAAAACGTATTTGGAGATAAAACAGTGAAACTTATGTTCGTGGGCGACATAAATTTAGGTGAATATTATACAAACTTTGGGAATGGCCCAGGCACGTTTGCTAAAACAAAAGATTTGTTTTCACATGTAGAACACATTTTTAAACAAGCCGATCTGATTGCCGGCAATCTCGAAGCCTCAATTTGCTCTATAGGACTTAATCCCAACGAGCCAGAAAGTGTTGTTCTAAGAGCTGCTCCAAGCACTGCAAACCTTCTTAAAAAACATAACATTAAAGTTTTACAAGTTGCAAATAATCACTCAGTGCAACATGGCGTAGAATCATTCAAAGAAAACCTGCAAATTCTTGAAAGTCACGGTTTAACCTACACAGGACTTAACGGAGCACAGCCAACAATCTATGTGCATCAAGGAATCAAAATAGGTTTTCTCGCAGCATCTGATGTACCAGACAACACAGACAAAAAACAAAATCTTTACCAAAGATTGGATGAAGCCTTTATTGAACTTGTGAGAGCATCTGTTTCATCTGTAGATCACTTAATCGTTATGCTTCATTGGGGGCTTGAAGAGTCAACATCCCCCCTTCCATATCAAAGAGAGCTTGCAAAAAAATTGAAAGATGCTGGGGTAAGAATCGTAGTGGGGAGTCATCCTCACCTCTTTTATGAGATCGAAGCAGAAGATAACTTTGTTTGCGCATATTCACTGGGTAACTTCGTCTTTGATCTGTGCTGGGATCAAAGATTATTGAAGAGCGGGATACTTGAGGTAAACATAGGGCCAGACAAAAAGCTTGAAACTAAAGTTTGGCCCATAGAAATTATGCACGATGGTGCGGTTCCAACTCCTGTAGAAAACCCAGTCAAAATTGATGGTTCTTTTACTCTTTACAATCTAGGCTCTTCAATCAAGAATCAACAGATAAGAAAAGTACTCTATCATTTACGGAACATTTTCAAGGGAAATACTCGATTAAAAGCTATTTTTTTCAAAAGAAAAATTCTAGGTCAAAAAAAAGCTACAAATAGGCAGAGCTAAGCACTTTACCAATTTTTTCATAGTCGTATTTTTCCTGTATGAGCGTCTTCGCAGCATGCTCTATACTTTTTATTTGATTTGCAGTTGTATTTTTAATAGCGGAAATAGCAGCAACAAACTCATGTGCGCTATCAGCTAACTTAAAATGCTCATCAGGAACAGCATCTATACCTTCCATTGCTATCGGATGAGCAACTAATAATACCCCATTGGCCATTGCGTCTAGCACCTTTAGCTTTGTGCCGCCACCATCCATTATAGGGCATATATATATCCATGCCTCTTTATAAAAACCGGATATATCATCAACAAACCCGTGAAGCTTTACATTGGTGTAGGCACTTGCAATTTCAATTAGGTCACTAGGGGGGCACTTCCCTACAATATCGAGAGTAACCTCAGGCATTATCTTGTTTAGGTCGGGCCAAACTGATTTTAGAAAGAAGCGCATCGCATCCGAATTTGGATACCAATCAAGCCCACCAATAAATAGCAACTTTCCATGAACAGGTGATCTATCTATAGAAGGCAATGTGCAATCGATTCCGTTCGGAACAACAAAGATATTTGCCCCTTGAAAAAGGCTTAAGAAGCGCATCTTATCAAGATCAGAGCAAACAAGATGATTCTTCACTTTTGAAAAAAGTTTTTTTTCCAACATGCGAATTTTAAAGCCATCCAAATAGCAAATCGTTTTTAGTAAAAAATTTGAAGCTTCTCTCGCCCTTCGTAGCATCATTTCAGATTCGATATTATGGTGATTTAAGACCAAATCTATATCTTCGAATAACGGCAAATAAACCCCTGCGGCAACTGTATCTAAATGGATTACATCCGGTTTCACATTCATCACAGCTTTTTTAATAGCATCTCGAGTAACTTTATTTTCTAACCGAGATGCTGCATAGCTTTTTGTTGAGAATAAAGATTTTATGAGATTAGCTTTTTTTTCGTATCGGCGCTGGCTTCTAATGGATACAAAGCTGACGCTCTGACAAAAAGACAAAAATGCGGGAGTCGCTTTTTCTATCGCCTCCTCCAGAGAGGGAAAGTAATTCTTTACCACCGACTCCTGAACGACACATACAACATTCACATCATGATAAATAGCCAACTGCTTCATTAAATTGAAACTTCTCATTTGGGCACCGCTCTTTACCGGAAATGGTAAAAAATGCGAAATCCATAAAACCTTTTTCCGTAACACAAATTACCTCACCATAATTCATCTACAAATAAAAAATGAGCAACATACTTGCTCATTTTTCTAAAATTATCTAACCAGAGTATTTTCAGGTGGCTTTGGTTTTTGGGACACCGAATCTTCAATTTGCACATTATCGATATAGAGAAACGTGTCAGCTCTAAAACCCGAGTTGGCCCATCCCAATAAGTAGCCGTATCTCCATCCCTGCTCTCCAGGCTCAACATCCGTTACTTTATTTGTGCCAACAAATAATTTGTCGTTTTTATAGATCCTGATTGCACCAAGCTGAGTTGCACTTACAGGCGCTTCCACCTCTATCCTTATAGCCAACCACTTTCCACGATCAGCCGCGCTGATAAAGTTTCCTTTAGGGTCGATTCCTGTAGAAATCCCCCAAGTAGGCTCTAGTTTGTAATCAACACCCAAAAGCGAGTCACCATCCGGCTCAGATAACATTGAAGCACCTATATGATCACCAACGGTATATTTCTCGCGCCACAGTCGGAAAAATTTATTATTATCTATTCGATCAGATGGTTTTTGATGAATATAATTTTCCGGAACAAATAAGTCATATTTAATCGACAGCTTTTTATACTCCGCCTTCAAATCAAAGCGAGCCTCCGCAAAAGCATCTTGCGTATCGTCGGCATTACCTTTGTAGGTAAATCGCATTGCAGATCCCGCTCGACCGGTAGCACTAGGTAGCGGCACGACTGCAACGCTAGTTAAATCTGTCCATAAAGATGATGCCTTACCTGATTCAAAATCGTCACTGAAAATAACATCAGCTACGCTAATTTGGGAACAAAGCAAAAGAGTCCCAGTAATGACAGTTTTCATAACGTTAACATTCATAATAAACGTGCCTTTTATGAAAGAGATGATTGTTGGTGAGATGCCTTGAGAAAAAGCGGGTCTTGGTATAGAAAGAAGCTTGTTAATTATAACATAGAACTACAAACATCCATTTTCATCCTCTTCATAGAAAAACAATATTTGTTGAAAAACATCAACTTAAACATGGGCAAGATATTATTAGGAAGCAGCGCTCTATTTTTTATTCATTAAAAGCTTAAGCCGAGAAAAAGTGTTACGGCAATACTCAAATCTGAACTGCAAGTAAATAGATTTTGGCTTTACTTAGCTGAATTCAATCATCTTAAAACTAACAAGAAAGCGTTTATAACCTTAGATTGAATTCCCGCCAAACCTGATACAAGAAAATTATTAGAAGAAAAACGATGAAATCATAAACTGCTTAAACTTATTACAGTCACTCTGTTTTTTACTTATTGTTATCCGCTCAAAAAGCCCTTTGCCCAACGCAGAAAAATAGCTTGTACCAGCACTCATTTTCACCTACAGAATGAGTGCGAAAGCAGCTTCATGGGCACATACTGCTATCCCAGACAATTATGATGCCCTAAATTCTCCAAGCATTTAAGGAATACACCTCATTTAATCTATTTAGCGCTAGGATGTGCCTTTTTTGCGAAGTAAATATTACTGCAACTTACGATAAAAGCGAGATGCACCCAAAAGAAAGGATAATAAGTTACAGTCACAAATTGCCCCGCAATAACATAGCCTATGATTCCGTAACCAAGCCCAGCACCTATAGCTCGATCTATTGGCTCTAGCCTATTATTTCTTGCTATCTTTGAAGCGCTAATCAGTGCATATAGAATAAGCGAAATAAATAGAAATAATGCTATGAAGCCTGCATCTGTACCGACCTGAATAAATATATTATGCGGCAGCTCAGCGCCCCTATCTGTAAATAGAACATCATCTGCATAGTGCGCATTGTAATAAGGGATAAAGTTAAAAAAACCAACGCCGGTCAACGGGTGATCTTTCATCATCTCCCAACCATTCTCCCAATAGAGAAGTCGCTGCTGAGATGTCTTATCATCACCAGCGGCAGCAAACCTATCCTTCTGCTCTTGCGGTAAAAGGTAATACAAGGACGAACAAAGAATGACAATACCAACCAAAGACTTTACTTTAAAAATGCTTTTTCTAAACATAAAAGCAAGCACTACAACAAAGGCGATTTGCGCACCGCGACTACTAGCGCCCATTATGGTCAAAGCAGGACAAATCCAAAAAAGTGCCAATAGGATTTTTTCCCATGTTTTAACGCGCTCTTTTAGATGGAAATATAGATAAAACGCCAACGGGAAAAGCATTAACATTAAAATTGCTAATTCTCCGGAGTTCTGGAAATAGCCTTTTGGCCCCATTAATCCCCACGATGTAAATGAAAACCCACGAGAAACCCAACTTTTCGAAGTACCAAAAGCAATTTTCCCTGCAGCAACAATAAAAATTATTAAAAATATATAAAATCTTTCCTTGGTATTCACAATATTAATAATTAAAAAATAGATAATCGCCCAACTATAAAAATCCAGATAATATTTTTTGGATACATCAGGATAACTAGCACCAAAAATTGATATAGCGATCATAATTGAAAAAAGCACAAGCAATATATTAGCAGCAGACGACACTCTCTTGATGGTTGGATCGGTAAACACGCCAGCCAACGCACCAATTAGTAATAACTGTGCCCAAGGAATGATACTAATTGCAGGAAATAGAGCCTGCGGCTTCACAAATTCAAAAAACAGATAGCCGCAGATCATCCAAAATGAAAAATGCTGGGACTTAAAATAAGCCCACATATTTTTAACTTTGAAGGCATAGAAATCATCTATTTTTTTTTGCTCTTCCATACAAACTCAGACCTGTTATCTCAAATATGCATTTGCACGCTTAAAAATTGGCTTTTCTATATAAAGATGAACAAGGAGAGAAGTGGCAAGAACAGCAAAAATAGCAATAAGCAACGCGCCATAAATACCCACAACCCCTTCAATGCCGCCAACCAACTCCAATCCAGCGCGACTATGAATTAAATACAGCGGGTAGCTCATTCCACCTAATACGGCTATTAATTTCGACGGCTTTATTTTTTTATTTAGCTGAGGCAAAAAAATAAACAATAGATAGAAGCAAAAAGTAATTGCCGCAGCCACCATTCTGTCTATCTCCCTTGCATCCCAACAAAATCCTGTTATCTGCTCCCAGGATTTCACAAGCGAGAAAGCCATAGTCAGCATAAAAATGAACCATGCAAAACGATCCTTTGCATTGTTGAATATATAATACGCAGAAACACCGCCGATGAAGAAAAATGAATATGTTGGGCTAATTAGCCAACCTAAAAAAAACGGCTGGGAGAAGTAATGAAAACTAATTGCTAAGGCAATCCAAATACTTAACCAGACCCGATAATGGGATAGAAAACTAAATAAAATGAGTAAAAAAACACAACCGTAAAATTTTAATTCTGCTTGAAGCGTCCAATACACACCATCAACATTAGGGACTCCAAAGTAATCGTTTATAATCAATGCATTTAGTAAAATAGCTGATACTGACGGTAGTTCATTTCCGAACAGGTAGAGCACCACTAAGGTAATAATCAAACAACTTATAAACGCAGGATACAATCGAAGCGCTCTTAACAAGCCAAACTTAATCGCACTACGATTATGTGCAGATGCCATAATGACAAAGCCACTCAGCATAAAGAAAAAGTTAACTCCTAAATAACCGAATTTAAATAGCGCAAAAGAATTGTCACCTGCCACTTTTACAAGATAGTAGTGATAGTGATACAAGAGCACGAAAATTGCTGCCATAAACCTAAGCAAATCTAATATTGCCACACGATTATTGCTAACTACGTTCGCGCTATTTATTTGATTATTATGATGCATCTTTGGAATTGACCTCGCAAAAATGCACAATTTTAATCCCGCCACTAACAACTAATTGCTCACAACGAGAAAAATATTCTGGTTTTGAATTGTATGGATCATGCAAATACGCCAAAGGTGATTCCAACCATAAACCTATCAACGTAATTTGAACCGGTGCTTGGGCAAACAAGGATTGTAATTTGCGGATGTGGCGCGGTTCCATGCCAACTAATAGATCTCCGGCCTGTGGTTCGTATTGATCCACACGTGTAGTGATATGGTTTTTTAAGCTGTAGCCATTAGATTGTGCCCATGCAATTGCACGCGAGTCTGCCGGATCATTTCCGCGCGTATCCAACCCAAATGATATAGCTGGGAATCCTTGCTGGCGTGCAACAGCTTCACCTAATGGGCTGCGACAAATATTGCCCTGGCAAACAAATACCAAACGCTTTACTTGTGTGAAATCTATTTTTTCTAATTTTCGATACACACCAACAGCACGCAGCACTTCATAGATGAAATAACGCAGCATGCCTTTTTTTGAACCAAAGCGATTTTTAATAGCTTCTGATACCGACACAATTTTACCTTCAGTGATTGTTCTTAGTCATTTTCATGGAGCAAGCTGTAATAGTGTTGTTGATACGCTTGAAGCATTGCTCCCAATGAAAAGGTGATGCGCATATGATCGTGCCCGGCTTTTGCTAATTGCGATGCAAGTGCAGGATTATCCAGCAAGTGCTTAATCGCAGCAGAAAGTGCTTCGGGATTTTCAGTGGGAATCAAATAACCTGTAGTTAAATGATGCAATATTTCTTCTGGCCCGCCGCAACGAGTAGCGATTACGGGTAAGCCCGCTGCCATAGCCTCTATGGTGGCGATAGAAAAACCTTCAGAGCTGGATGAGAGTACAAACATATCCAATTGCGCAAGAAATTCAGGGGTGTTGTCATAAAAACCGATGAAGTGCATTTGCGCTGCTACGCCCTGCTCTTGCATTTGTTTTTCCAGCTTTTCCATCAAATCCTTTTTTTTGTGCCCAGCAATAACAAAATGCAGCTGCGGATTTTTCAACAAGCTAACAGCGGAAATTAAGGTCTCATAGTTTTTCGCTGGACGGATATTGCCAAGGCTGCCAATGAGTATTGCATTATCAGGAAGCTGCAACTGTGCTTTTAATTTTTCTGGTGCCCCAGCGGAATAACGATGCTGGTCAACGCCGTTATAGATAACATCAATTGCTTTACGGGGAAAAAGTTTGCGCGCTTCAATATAGCTTGCAAGGTCACGACTGACCGCTATGAGCTTGGCCACACCCATACGCATAATCGCCTGCTTGATAAAAACGAATCGTTCACGCGGATTGATGTCAACACGACCATGTAAGGTAGCAATGAGTGGCAAACGCGTACACAGCGAGAGAATCGAATAGGTGAGAGCCGAACCAAGCAAATGCGCATGGATTAACGCAACATTTTCACGGCGAATTAATTTATACAGCTGGTAATAATAAGGGATAGATAAAAATCCAAAGGGTTTTACAATTCGATAGCGAATGCCACGTAGCTTTAATTGATCTTCTACCCAACCTGAACCTTTGATGATGGCAAGATTGTCATAATAGGGAAGATGAAGATGCTGTGCGATATCAAGGAAAACAGTTTCCGCACCACCTGGGCCGGTGGTGTCTATCGCATGAAGAATAGTGCGTTTTTTATCGGTCATTATTCCTTCCGATTGATAGTGCGAATATATGCAAAGAGCGCATTCTATCACCTTCTTATTGCAAGCTTGTGGATTTGTTAGGCAATCCGTATGATTCCGGCTTTCGCATAAAACATTGCCATGCAATGCATATTTGTACAGCAATACAATTGTTTTTTGGTTGCTGTTTTTTGCTGATTTTTTTGCTAACTAGGGCCGGTTGCAGAGACATGACACACACTATCCTTGTTCTTGACGCTGCACAGCGAAGCGCTCTAGCCGTTACGCGCTCATTGGGCAAACTGGAAAATGTTCGCATCATTACCGCCGACTCGACGCCATCTGCCTTGGCTGCCCATTCCAAATATTCCACCGCTTATTTGCAATCTCCCAGTTCAGCCGATGAGCCTGAATCCTATTTGCGCTGGATTAAACAGATCTGTGCAGAAGCGCATTATTCATTGGTCATTCCAGTTACAGAGATCACCAGCCAACTTTTGCTGATGCACAGTGAACAATTGGGGGATGTGCGCCTGCCATTTGCCAATTACGATACAGTTATGTCGCTCGCAGATAAATATCGCTTGTTGGAGCAGGCAAAATCTGCCGGCGTGCCAGTGCCTGCATTCAGGCGGCTTTCTTCCAGTGCCGATCTTGAGCTACAAGACATCACCTACCCTTGCGTAATCAAACCCTGTTTATCGCGCATCTATACCGCCAAAGGCTGGATCTCTACCAGTGTAAAACTATTACACAACGAACAGGATTTACAGGATGCCCTCGCCAGCGCACCCTATCTGGCACAGTATCCTTTTATGATTCAGGAGTTTATTCCTGGTTCGGGTGCAGGCTTGTTTTGCTTATACAACCAAGGGAAACCGGTGACTTTTTTTGCCCACAAGCGTCTGCGCGAAAAACCCCCGCAAGGCGGTGTGAGTGTATTAAGCGAGAGTGTCGCAGTTGATGAAACACTCAAACACTACGCCCAACAACTATTAGACCACGTACAGTGGCATGGGGTTGCTATGGTAGAGTTCAGGGTAACGCCCGAGGGAATGCCTTACCTGATGGAAGTGAACACACGTTTTTGGGGCTCATTGCAACTATCGATTGATGCCGGTGTGGACTTTCCTCGCCTACTGGTACAAGCAGAGCTGGGCATCCAAGGCGATATCCCCGACAATTACAAACAAGGACAGCGCCTGCGTTGGTTGTTGGGAGATCTGGACAGTTTATATCTGTGCCTGAAAAGCGCTTATCCCTTGGGCTACAAACTCAAACGTATTCTTACTTTTTTAATACCATCGCCCTTTAATACGCGGCATGAAACCAATCGGCTAGGTGATATGGGCCCCGGTATTTATGAATTTAAAACGTATCTACGCCAACTGCTTGGGCGCGCGTAAAGCATCTCCATCAATACCGGACCAACACAGCTATGAAACAACTTATCAAGCAATGCGTTATTAGTGCAGCCAATCAATTTGGTCCACATCGCTTTGCCGGATTTGGGCGCGACCCACAGCTCTGGGTGTTGATGTATCACCGGATTTTGCCTAAAGACGATATTCGCTACAGTTTGGAAGAGCCGGGAATGATAGTGACTCCCGAAACATTCTCGTTACATTTACGCCAGTTGAAATTACATTTTGATGTAATGGATTTGAGCGAATGGCTGCAATTACGTGCAAGCGGAAAATCACTTCCACGCCGCGCCTGCGCGATTACCTTTGACGACGGATGGTACGATAATTACGAATTCGCGTTACCGATAATCCAACAGGAGCAAGTGCCGGCCACCCTGTTTGCTGTGGTAGAAAAAATGGGCACTGACTTCCAGTTCTGGCCCAATTTGGTCAGCGCGTTATTGGCAAGCAACGCAACCAAAGCGATGGCAGAACATCCGGTTTTCGCGCTTGCGCTACAGCAGGTTCCATCGGTAACCGACACCAGTGACCGCGAATATATGGCTGCCGTTATTCGCACCCTCAAACAATTCAGCGATGCTGATATTTTTGCAGCACTGGATGCTATTGAATGGCAACAACATCTCGCATTTGCGCTTCCACGGGGACTGATGAGCTGGGATGAACTGCGCACTATGGTGAATTCAGGCTGGCTAAAAGTCGGGTCGCATACCTGTAACCATAAGCGCCTCAACAACGCATTGCCCACAGCTGACATTATGCATGAGGTGGTTGACAGCAAAGCCTTGCTCACTCAACAACTGCCACAGGCAATAGATATTTTTTGTTTTCCAAATGGTGATTACAACGCAACAGCATTGGAAGCTGTACGCAATACTTACACTGCAGCAGTAACCACCCAGCGCGGAATTGTGAATGCGCGCACCACCCCGGCTCATCAACTCTGCCGCATTGGTTTACATGAAAATGTTAGCCATTCGGCGCGTTTGTTGGGTGCGCGTTTATCAGGGTGGACTTGATTCATGAGTGCGTTTCTCTATCGAACACTCACATCGCGCCCAATCGCATCATTGATGAACATGCTTGTAGGGCATTACGTCACTATTTATATGATTCATCGTCCGCGTCCGCTTGATGGCGCTTATGATGGTGTAAGCCCTGAACTATTAGAACAGTGCATTCTATATGCAAAAGCCGCCGGATTTGAATTTGCTTCAGTAGACGAAGTAATTGAAAAGGCGCTGGCAAAACAAAAACCGAAACACCCTACACTGTGTTTTACACTCGATGATGGCTATCAGGATCAACTGGATCAATTAGTCCCTGTTTTATTAAAGCATCAATGCAAACCAACACTGTTTACCATCATCGATATGGTAGAGGGTATTGATTGGCCCTGGGACTCCAGGATCAGCGATGCAATTTGGAATGCCCGTCAATCCCAGCTGAATTTTCATTTCAACAATCAAACATTTGTACTGGATTTTAGTACACCAGAAAAAAAGCGTATTAGTCGTCGAGAGCTTACGCGTTTTGGAAAAAGCTTACCGGCAAATCAACTCGACCAATACGTCGCTTCACTATTGAATGCGCTCGATGTTGATCCACATAAACCCGCTCCATCGAACTACAAGCCAAGCAGTTGGAATAGTTTGCGCCAGGCAGAAAAAGCTGGCTTACGTATTGGCTCTCATGCCTGCAGCCACAGGGTATTTTCTGCTTTGTCGGACACACAAATTAAAAGCGAATTACAACGAGCACACGATTTACTTGCACATGAATTGGAAAACCCTTCACGGGTATTTTGTTATCCATCAGGAAGAGCGTTGAGCGATTTTTCCGAACAGCATACCGAACTGGTCAAAAACACGAATTTTTTTATCGGCGCAGTGACGTCCATGCCAGGCAATATTAGCTTGCGACAAATTGAACAACAGCCGTTTCTGGTTAATCGGCACAGCTTTCCCGCGAGTTTCGAAAAATTTGTCCGCTACTCATCTTGGCTGGAATATATTCGCAGTCGCATTTAATTTTGATTGGCAATGAGAGTAACAATGGAACAACAGCTCCACGAACTAAAATCACTAAAGACCCAGAAAGGAATCATCTCGGGCAAATTCAAACATTTGCAAAAAAATACGCCCGAGCACACGCAACAATTGGCATTAATGAAGGAAATTTCACAAAAAATTGCCCAGCTGGAAGCCGATATAAAAAAAGCAGCTGAAATAAAAAATGCCGCACCAGAAATTACGCTAGCTAAGCCGAAATCTACACACGCGTTCTCGTTGATTGATAAAGAACATAACTGGAATAACGAAATACGTATTACATTAGTAGAGTTCGACTTGGTGAGCGATTGGGCGGAGTTTATACGGAATAACAAAACTACGCTGCCAAGCCATAACCCTGCTTGGGCACAGGTCGTTAAAAAAACTTTTGGTCATCAATCATTCATTCTTTGCGCTCGCTCAATCACTGGGGATCTACTCGGCGGAATTCCATTTACTGTTTTTTCATCGCCATTATTTGGAAAGTTTGGTGTTTCCATGCCTTATTTAAACTATGGTGGCGTAGTGAGTGAATATAACGATGTTTGTATGTCTCTAATGCAATCACTCGACGGTGTACGTGCACAACTTGGATTGCAACACATTGAAATACGCAGTATTCATGAAGGGCTCGGTGACAACCCATCAACCAAAAAAGCCTCTATGTTATTGCGCTTACCAACAGATGATGAATCGCTCGATAAAACACTAGGCAGTAAAATCCGTGCACAGTATAAAAAAGCTGATGAATTTTCACCCCAAGTGAAAATCGGCAAACAGGAATTACTCGATGATTTTTATCGGGTCTTCTCAGAGAACATGCGTGATCTCGGAACACCGGTATACGCGAAAACATGGTTTGCAAACATTCTCAACCACGATGATTTGGATGCGAACATTATTATTGTCTACATCAATAAAAAACCTGTTTCATGTGGTTTTTTAGTGAGCTATGGAACACTAATGGAGATCCCTTGGGCTTCGACCTTAAAATCAGCCAATAAATACAATACCAACATGTGGATGTACCGAAAAATCTTATCGTTTGCCATTCAAAAAGGCTGTGTATATTTTGACTTTGGTAGATCAACACTGGATGCAGGTACTTACAAATTTAAAAAACAATGGGGGGCAGAACCCTGTCAGCATTATTGGTACTGCGTGTTGCCTCCAAACACACCCAGACCAGAAATGAACCCCGATAATCCCAAGCTAAAAATATTTGTCGCTTTGTGGAAGTGGCTGCCTTTATGGGCAGCGAATTTACTGGGGCCTCATATTATTAAAGGAATACCTTAACCCCCAGTTACTCAATTAAGGCTTCTGTAGGCTTTTGATTCGATTGAGCAGATTATTTGCCAAATACAATACCTGCAGCCATCTGCTGCGCACAAGCATCAAGCTAACCAGTGTGGTACTGTGCGTAGCAAGTGACTTTTTGTAATCGCTATTCTTGCCATTACCTGCCATAAAATCATAATAATCTGCACCAGAGGAAAATGCTTTCTCTAGTTGAAAACCAAAATGTAGCGTTCCAAGCGAAATACCATCTTGGAACTTTTCACGATAACCCGATTGGATATTATAAATTCTGCCTAGATACGACAAATCCAATACTGCAGATATTGCATCATCATTACAATAGATAATAGACAAGTCCGGCCTGCCACCAGCAAGCGCAATCTGATTTAAAAAGCGCGTGATTTGTACTCGATTACGCCCTGAATAACAGGGTCGCCCCCAACGCTGCAGATGAAATTGATTTAACACATCAATAAATGCGTCGACGTTTGGCCAGAGATTTTCTATCCGGATATCGCCCAACAAAAAAAGCTTTTTTCGTTTGTTAAATAACTTTAATCGAGTATTGCTACCCAATCCTTTCAGGTAATCCACAAATGTATTGTGCTTAAGCTGAACAGCATAGCTTATTGATTGATCCCGGATAATCAGCTTTACATTTTCTTCATGTGCAATTTTGCAAAACTCATGATATTCATCAGACCCTAAGATAACATCAGGAATATAAAACTGATCCCAATCAAACCTCAAAGCGGACCGAATGAGTGCACCAACATGTTTTTTATCTTGATTAAAGTATTCGCTTCTTAAGCTCGGACTAGCGGGTGTTGATATGCCAGCAGAGAAAAGCGTTATTAGTTTTATACACGCTAATTTTTTTAGCTGGTAAGTATAAAAACCATCGCGACAATTTTCAGGATCAGCGTGCCTTTGCAGTGCAATAATATCAACACAATCTGACCACGCATCTTGCCAAGCATCGACCCATTCATGACTAGCAAAAATGCCGGGGTAATTAGTAGCGGGGAAAAAATCAGACATACCGGTAATTTCGATGCTATAAAAAGAAAATCGCGAGCCACAAAACTGCAGACTCGCGATTTTGTCGTGGCTATTGACGACTCTTGGCTTCTTTTAAGTGATCTATTATTTCTTTGTTGTCAGGCTCAAGCTGTACTGCCTTGGAGAGTATCTCAATACCTTTTGCCAGCTCGCCTCTTTCTACCAAAATCCATCCATAAGTATCGGCAATAGGTGCGCTATTAGGTGCCATCTCATAAGCTTTTTTGGCATATTCCAACGCACGAGGATCTTTACGCTCGTAGTATAACCACGCCAAATTATTAAGCGCAGCTGGCATGTTCGGATTTAATGCAACTGATTTTTCGTACCATGTCAGGGCATCATCCATATTGTTTTTGCCTTGCGCCGTAACTGCCATCATTAAAGAAGCCGCTTTACTTTCTGGAATTTTTTCAATCCAGGATGAAAGAAATTCTTCTGCTTTGGATTTATCGTCCGCTTTTTGATAATAAGCAAAAATTTGCTCGGCAACAGATTCCATTGGTTTGGCAGACCAAGAATCAAGATAGAGCTGTATCCCTTCTTCTTTCTTATCTTCGGCAAAACGAATCAAACCCTGCAAAAATAAACGTTCGCCTTCGTTCTCTGGCACCTTGATAAATTGATCAAGCAGTTTTTGCGCCTCTGGAATATTCTTTGCGGCGATTTCAGTTTCAATAAGATTACCTAGAAAGCTAGCATTTTCCGGTTGTAGTTTTACTGCTTTCATTAAACTTTCGCGAGCCTCAGGTAATTTATTTTGGCTCCTAAATTGAACGCCTTGCACTCTGTAAAGATTTGCGGTTAGCTGTTTAACATTCGCATTTTGATTACTACGTTCTAATGCCAATTCAGCATGTTTTATTGCCTTACCCAGCTCTTTCATTGAAGCATAGAGCTGCGCAAGCACAATTGAAGGCTCCCAGCGCAAAGTCTTTTCTTCCAATCCATTCAAAAAGACCAATGCATCAGAGTCGCGATTAAGCTTACGCATCTGAGCTAACCAACGAGAATAGCCAACAACCATTCCAGGATCTTCTTGTAATGCAAACTGCCATGCAGTGATCGATTTTTGCACTTGATCTTGTGCTTCATATAATTGGGCAAGACCTGCATACGCAAGATTTTTTTCCCTGCTATCGCTTACGGCAATAGCTCTCTCGAATTGCTGCTCAGCAGCCTTATAATTTTTTTGTTGGAATTGATACCAACCATCAAAAAAGTATCCTCGTGAGCTATCCGGGTTTTTATCTTTGTATCGATTAATTTCTTCTTCAAGCTTTTCCGACTGCTCATTACCTAACAAAGCCTTGAAATAAGATTGCTGAATATAAAAGTCATCAGGTTGTTCTTGATAAGCTTTTTGCAATTGCGCCACTGCTTGTTCTTGCTGCCCCAACGCTATGTGCCGATTTGCGAGTGCAATCCGGATACGCTGTTGCCTTGGATCGAGCGCAAGGCTTTTTTCTAACACAATCACACCTTCTGAACTCTTTGGATCCTTATCGAGTAAAGCCAATCCATAAGTTGCAAGCACAACCGGATTATTAGGTTGGCTATCAGCAGATTTTTTTAGTAGAGCAACAGCGTCATCAATTTGATTATTACGAAACTTGACCAGCGCGGCAGCTTGCAGCACTGAAGGGGTTACGGTTTCAGGATCAATAAATTCATCAAATAAGTCTTCCGCTTTACGATTGGATCCTTGTTGATATTCGATTAAGCCTAATAATGTGCCGGTGTTTTTATCGTTAGGAAATTGCTCTCTTAACTCACGCAGAATAACCTCAGCTTCTGCATATTTACCTTGTTGATACAGTTCCATCGCATCATTAAATCGCTGCTGCGCTGCGCTGCCTTCGGGATTGGATTCTGCAAGAAGTTTTTGATAAGTATAAGCTTCGCTAGTGCGCCCCAACTGAATTAACACATCCGTTAGTAAGCTTATTATTTGACTTCTCTTGGTGTTGATTATGTCAGTTTTCTTGAGCTGCCCAAGTGCCTGGGTAAGATTACGCTCGGCTCCCTCAAGATCTTTAAGATAGAGACTAACATTGGCCATTGTGAAAAGCACATCGACATTTTCAGGCTCAGCTTCCAACACTTCAGTCAGAACTACTTTTGCATTTTCTATTTCGCCTTTTGAAACAAGATAACTGGCAGTGATGAACTTTGCCTCACTCTCTTTCCCTCCGACAGCAACAAATTCTTTCAATGCAATTTCATAGCCCTCTCTATTGCCAAGATAGATGTTGGACATTGCATTCAACCAGGACTGACGCTGCCTATCTTCCTGTCGAGATGCATCAGCAGGATAAGAAGTAATAGTGTTAATTGCAGTAAGATATTTTCTATTAAGGAAATGTGCATTCGCCAATTCGGTCGATACCTCTGGCAATTTATCAACGATTGGCGACAGCATTGATTGCGTAGCGCTGCTAGCACCGATTTCGTTATAAATCCGCGCAAGACTGATATATCCTTCAGGCGACTCAGGCATCAATTGAATGGCATTTTTTGCCTCGATAATTGCAGCCCTGTACTGCCCTTGCTCTTGATATACTTTTGCAGAGCTGACATGGCGCTTTGAGTCTTCAATATTTTTTTCTTGTTTATCGCTACATGCAGCAAAAGTTATACAGAGCGAGATAACTATTATTTTCGAAATGCTGTTCATTGTCTTCACCTGTCTGTCGGTATTATTCCTATCTACACTCTTTTTAAAATTACTAACTCAATCTTAAAAGCTATACCCTAAACCAATACTGTAAACATTTTCTTTGTAGGTTCCGTATTCATTTTCACCGTCATCCTTGGCTTTTCTGTCTTCATTTCTTGCACCCAAACGCGCACTAAGACCATTATCAAAATAATATACATATTCAACTGAAACAGTATTAAGTTCATAGTCGCGAATAGTGGATTGATTGTCGAAATCGACATCAGACTTAACAATGCTGAGCGATAAATTTGAAGCAGATGAGAAGGTGTAAGTAAAACGTCCACGAGCATAAGCACTCAACGATGTTTCATCTTTTTCAAGATAATCATCTTCGACGCCAGAAATTCCGACGAAAAATTGGCAGCGCGCACAAATAATGGATGTTTGCCAGCTCAAATTTGCACTGGATCGATCTATTTTATTTACTGTCTGCGTTAGACCATCACTGCTTGGTACACCAGATACTCCCTCCAGATTACCGTTTCCGATTGATGTATCTGTCAGCACACGACTTGCACTCAAGTCGAACTGATTAAAGCCACTAAGGTAACTGACAGATAATAAATATGAAGGTGCGCCATTTTTCTCACCATCTTCTGGTTTACTCTGGTTATATCCAAGTTCCAGACCGTATTTTAATTTACGCAACTCAACACCATAAGCCAGCATTGCACTGGAAAACGTGTAGTCTGCGATAGGAAAGTGCTCAAAGCTGATTTTTTGTTGCCTGGTATTTAGACGTAAAAGACTGACCGGTGATAAAGGGTGCAACCAACCCAGTGCGACACCATCTCGCTGTGAGTCCTGTAACTCATTATCAGGAAAGCTTATCTGCATGAATTCACCTGAGAGAAAAAGCCTATCTGCTTTAAAAATTCTTGCTCTTATCTCAGGCAACACCGAGATCATCTCACGCTCTTGTTCATTTTCAGCAAGAGCTACTGCATCAGGTGTAATTAATAGAATTCTACGAGAGTGATTCAATTCGAGTGCTAGCGGATCTTCTTCTTTGCCAAAAACAACATTGGAATTACCTTCCGCATATCGATCATCAGTTTGTGATTGCTCAGCGTATTGACGTGAAACCCATTCATACTTGGCTTTTGCATCAACCAACCAATTTGTGTAGTCAGCGGTAAGCCCCGCCCGGTAAAGATCCTGACGCTCCTCTATTGGATCCTCCTGGGTTTTTAACGTGTTATCTGAAAACAAGCTTGTTGCTGACAGAGTACCTTTAATATCATTAGCATGTGGGGAGCTACAGAATAATGAAAGGATTACTAATGGATAGCGACTTTTACTGAGTATTTTTTTGCTGCGCATGACCCGCCTCACTCATCAATGATTGAAAACAAGACCAGCAAATTTCTCTTTCCCTACCGCGTCTACTGCAGAGAGAACCTCATCGGCAACCACTTTTCCAAACGGCACAACTAATAAGGCATGATCACAATACTTCGCCAAAATTCTCGCTTCAGTTGATTGTTGAATTGAGGGGGCATCGAGCACGATAAATCTATCAGGGTAACGCGACTTTATTTCTGCTACCAAAACTTCCATTCGTTTTGAGTTAAAAAATTCAGCAGCAGATTCACTTGCTCCCCCTGAAGGAATAACACGTAGCCGCTCAACACCACTAGGATAAATAATATTTTTCAGGGGAACAGTGTAGTCTGTTAAATAGCTCGACAACCCTGCAGTTATGTCGCACGTTACGTACTTATCGACATCAGAATTATAAGGATTGCAATCAACGAACAAAGCCGTTTTATGCTGATCCAGCGCAAATGTAGCCGCAAGATTAAAACTGAAATAACTAGAGGGCGCATCCATCGCAACGGAGGAAACTAACACGACCATGTTATCCGAATGGTGCCGACTCAATAGCTTAATCCGCACCTCACGAAATGCATTCAACACATCACGCTGGCGCATGCCGGTAAAAACAATTTTCTTTTCATAGAGCTCATCCTGAGTCCATAGCTGCGGCATTTCCATATTTTTAATTTTTTCGCGCTTGCGGTGCTCCATTACTGCACTTTTTACCAAGTGATCGCTTGCCTCAACGAGCGCATCAACATCATCCATCAGTTGAGTTAAGTTTTTTTCTTTTCGCGTGTCCATTGTTCCATCCTGACAATCAATAGGTTCAACCTTTGGCAACCAACCAATAGATGACAATTGCTAGATAACAAATCATTCCAACTGCCGCCACCGAGAAAATCAATAGAACATCCTTTTTAAGCAGCCGTTCACCAATGGGTGATTTGTAGTGAGGCACCACACCTATTACTTCTATGTCAGGTGGTAATTGCTTTTGTAAAACCCTTGCCGAGCGCACATGAGGGTCAACGAGTATAAATAAAATTAATAATCCCAATGGGAACAACAACCCTATAAAGGGACCTACTAATGCGAAGTGGATAAAGTGCAAACCCGATGGTTTTAATGGGAAGGCAGCAGGCTCCTGTATACGATAAGATACTCCCTGCCCTTCGATATCAAGCGTCATAGAAATACGAGCCGTCTCCTTACGCTGCAACATCTCTTCATACACTTTTTTCGTCACATCATAGTCACGAGTCAAATCCGAAAGTGTCGCTTGATTGGCAGCAATACGCTGCTGTCTCGCATATTCATCTTCTTGCAACGAAAGCAATGACTGCATTCTTCTTTTTTGCGATCGTAAACTCACATCAGCATCAGCAAGCTGCTTACGCAACTCTTCATAAAGGGGGTTCTGCACTTTGTCGGTGCTGCCATAGACTTCTCCACCCGACTGTTGGATTTTACCAATCGCAGTGTCCAATTCACTGATTTGTGCGCGAATCGAAACCACATCTGGATAATTTTCCTGATAACTCAGCAGCATCTGCTCCAATTGCGAGCTCAGAGCTTGCCGACGTTGCTTTAATTCATCTATTTGCCCTTTAGTTTGCAAATATTGCCCTTCAGTATTTAATTGCTGCTCAATTGTTGTTATTCGCGATTGAGTTTCTTCTATGGTTATTTTTAAACCTTCGATCTCTTGACGCAAAGATGCTATGCGAGCACTCACTGCGTCCTCACTACCATCGGTGTTTTTGGATTTAAACTCTTTTAATTTTTCCTCTGCTGACTCCAGTTGCTTTTTGTAAGTTTGAACCTGAGCATCGATAAAATTATAAGCACCAACGCTTTCGTCACGCTTTCGCTTTGCCGTATCCTCAATGAACACATTAACAACTGCATTTAAGATTTCAAAAGAACGATCAGGATTTGTCGCCGTGTAGCTAAGCTGAACATAATTTTCATTACGTTCGCGAGCAACCACCACTCCTGCCCGTAACTGGGCAACAATTGCATCCTGTTGTTCTTCTGTCGCACCATTTTGCAATAGGCCGGCCTGTTTAGCTGTTTCCAGCATTATCCGACGCGTATAAATAACTTCGCTGGCCTGTGCAGACCGGTCAATTTTGGTTATCTCTGCGCGCCCCTTAAGTAGGGGCTCAATAATATTAGTGACATCTGCAAACAACACTACTTTAGTAGTGTAATTTTTGGGCCAAATGAGGCCCACGAATAGAAATAGATAGGCCACTCCTAAAAACAACAGTGCACACCAAAACCGAAAACGGATTAGTTCTGCGCGCAGTGCAGCCAATAAATCTCTTAGATATGCTTTATCCATGAACTATCTCAATTGGTGTTTCAGGAATTTATAAGCCTGCTTTATTAAAAATTTCTCTCTGGCACGGTAACTATGTCAGACGGTTGCAACGCATAATTTGTTGCTACATCACCTTCATTGATCAAATCATCAAGCTTAATTGGATAGACTTTTAATTCGCCTCCCACTTTGCGATAAAGCTTCGCTTTATTGGCTGAGGCAAATTGATTGGTACCCCCAGCTAGCAAAACCAAATCCAGGACGGTCATACCCTCTCGATACGGGATAGATTGCGGATTGGCAACAGCACCGGTAATTCGGACTCGACGCTGGAAATCAGAGCTACTAGGATTTGCAACAATTACTGTAACTTGTGGGCTTCTGATAAACGTTGTAAGGCTCGCCGTAATATTTTTTGACAACTGCTCTGTCGTTAAATCTGCCGCCAAAACATCGCCGATCAATGGCATGGAAATCTTTCCATCAGGTCTAACAGGCACACTGAGAGATAATTCAGGATTGCGCCACACATTAATCGATAGCGCATCGCCAACACCTATTTTGTACTCTTCCAATACCGCTGCATCTGCAGCCGCAGGAGATTGCACCGATCTGTTACTACTACATCCGAAAAGAGTGGTGAACAACAAAAAGATTGAAATCACAAAATATCTGTTTTTCATTTAGAACATCCCTCAGTAATTAATCATGACAGTCGAGTGATTCATGCATCCAGTTATAAAAACACACCCTAGTGAACGCCCTTGCCCAATAAAATAATTTCTACCGTTTGAATCATGATGAGCATATCCATAAAAAAGCTATGATTCTTGGTGTAATAAAGATCGTATTGCAGCTTATTTTTCGCATCTTCTACAGAAGCGCCATAAGGGTATTTCAATTGAGCCCACCCCATTAGCCCAGGCTTAACTTTATGGCGCATTTCATAAAATGGTATTTGCTGAGCAAGCTCAGTAACAAATTCAGGCCTTTCGGGACGAGGGCCAATAAAACTCATATGACCGGCAAATACATTGTAAAGCTGTGGCAACTCATCCAAACGTGTATTTCTGATGAACGCACCGACACGTGTCACCCGCGAGTCATTTTTCTTTGCCCAAACCGCACCATTTTTTTCTGCGTCTTGTCTCATGCTGCGAAATTTATAAATACGAAACGCACGCCCATTAAGGCCAACACGTATTTGGTGGTACAACACAGCACCAGGACTTTCCAGCTTGACCGCTAATGCAGTAAGCAGCATAAGTGGCCATAGCAGGACTAAAAATACCGACGCCAACGCCAAGTCAAATAATCTTTTTGCTAGCATACGACGCTTCGAATATTTAAACCCATCGGAAAATAGCATCCAGCCCGGCTGTAATAGTGATATATCAATTTTACCGAGCTCACGCTCGCAAAAGCTCAATGCATCACTGGATGGAATACCCGCAAGCTTGCAGTCTAAAAATTGACTTAATGGAAACGCATCACCATTCGTGCGGCGGCGTTCATCGGGAGAAATCACAATTTCGGAAATCTGAAACTGCTTGGCAAATGACAACCAGTCTGAAGGCTCCTGAATAATCAAGGCAGCATCAACTTTTACAGGTTCATCTGCACTGGGGATACAACCTACAATTTTTACGCCCAACACATTAACATCAGGTGCCAGATCAATGAGTAGCTTATTGGCTTTGCTGCCCGCACCGTAAATCACAACTCGTCGTTTTAGCTGATCAACATCAACAATTTTGACAAAAATCCAACGGGATAAGCACACCATTATGGTGGATAACAAAACACTCCAGAAAATCAGTGACTGATTGATAAAGGAGCCATTGAACAACAAATTAATCAGATACAGAGATAGACTGCCCAGCAGGAAAAAACTCACCATTGTTCGCAGGACCATGCTGGAGAAACCTTCACGAACCAACGCAGTGTATACCCCCATGGATAGCGTACAGCAGCTCAACACCAAGGAGAGAGTGATGATTGGTAACCACGAAAAAGAGGGCGTGTTGGATATATCGCCAGCATTAGCATAGAAACCAAAATATTGGATTGCCCAGGCAACGCCGGCAACAATAAGCGCATCCACCACACCAAGGCAGAGATACGGTATGTGGATATAGTGTTTATTCAGACGAATATAGGACAAACCCGATTCCTTCAAGTTAATATGACAGAAATGTTTACAGCGCCGGATTATATCAAGATTTATGACAATATTTCGATTTATTCCCGCAGGAACTTTCCCCGCCACATAGACATAGCCAATTCGCATTTCAACTGACCGCTATCATTTAAAATTGAAGCAAATATGCTATTTTAGTGACCCATTTGTGGATCCAGTCCCGCTAAGGAATAATCATGTTTGCAAGCAACCCCAAGCTTTGTGTTATAGGCCTAGGCTATGTTGGCCTACCCCTCGCCGTTGAATTCGGCAAAAAAATTGCCACAATCGGTTTTGACATCAATCAGGTAAGAGTTGATGAACTGAGGAAAGGAACCGATCACACCCTGGAACTAACCGCAGAAGAGCTTCAGGCAGCAGATCAACTGGAATTTACCACCACAGAAGCGGACATCGCAGGTGCTGATGTTTATATTGTTACCGTACCCACCCCTATTAATAACAGCTATCAGCCTGACCTTACTCCATTAGAAAAAGCGTCCGCACTGCTCGGCAGGGTAATCAAGAAAAACGCCATCGTTATTTTTGAATCGACCGTTTACCCGGGCTGCACAGAAGAAATTTGCATTCCGATCATCGAGCAGACATCCGGTCTTGTGTTCAATCAAGATTTCTTTGCGGGGTACAGCCCTGAACGCATCAATCCCGGCGATAAACAAAGACGCATCCACAACATTGTCAAAATTACTTCGGGTTCAACACCTGAAACGGCAGACTATGTAGATTCGCTATACCGCAAAGTAGTGACCGTTGGAACCCACAAGGCTAGCAGCATCAAGGTTGCCGAGGCAGCCAAGGTGATCGAAAACACCCAGCGCGACCTCAATATCGCATTGGTGAATGAGCTTGCGTTGATTTTCAATCGCCTCGGAATAGACACATTGGAAGTGCTTGAAGCAGCCGGCACTAAATGGAATTTCTTGCCGTTCCGCCCCGGCCTGGTTGGCGGTCACTGCATTAGCGTTGACCCTTATTATCTGACACACAAAGCACAACAGGTAGGCTACTACCCTGAAGTCATACTTTCAGGTCGCCGTATCAATAACCGAATGGGCGCTTTCGTGGCCGATTCGGTCGTCAAGATGATGACCAAGCGTAAAGCCCATGTTGTAGATTCCAATGTGTTGATTATGGGATTGACCTTCAAAGAAAACTGCCCCGACCTGCGCAACACCGGTGTGATCGATATTATTGAAGAGATGCGCACTTATAACACCAACGTACAGATTTATGATCCCTGGGCTGATGCTGCTGAAGCAAAACACGAATATGGACTAGATCTAATCGATAAGCCTGTACCCGGCAGCTATCAGGCAATTATCATTTGTGTAGCGCACGATGTATTCCGCGAAATGGGTGCAGAAGGTATTCGTGCATTGGGTGCCCCTAACCACGTACTGTTCGATGTAAAACACATTCTTCCCAAAAATGCCGTAGACGCGCGACTGTAATATGAAAATTCTGGTGACCGGTACAGCTGGATTTATTGGTGCCGCGCTTGCCCAACAATTATTGGCGCGCGGCGATGAGGTTATAGGTGTCGATAACCTCAATGATTATTATGATGTGCAGCTAAAACAGTCACGCTTGGGTCTGCTAGCATCACAGCCTGGCTTTATGGATTTGCGTATCTCACTGGAAGATAAATTTGCAATAGATCAATTATTCAAAACGCATCAACCGCAACGAGTCGTTAATTTAGCAGCACAAGCGGGAGTACGTTATTCACTGAGCAACCCGCAAGCGTACATCGACTCCAATATCACAGGATTTTTGAACATTCTGGAAGCCTGCCGACATTTCGGCACAGAACATCTTGTGTATGCCTCCAGCAGCTCGGTTTACGGTGCCAACACCCAAATGCCGTTTGCGGAAAACCATAGCGTCAATCATCCAGTCAGCCTTTATGCTGCGACAAAAAAATCCAATGAATTAATGGCGCACACCTACAGCCATCTGTTCAAGATCCCAACCACCGGCTTGCGCTTTTTCACAGTTTATGGCCCATGGGGTCGCCCTGACATGGCTCCAATTTTGTTTGCAAACAAAATTGCACGCGGTGAGCCTATTGAGGTGTTTAATTACGGCAAACATCGGCGTGATTTTACCTATATCGATGATATTGTAGCCGGCATTATTCATACACTGGATAACCCGGCAAGACCAAATCATGGATGGGATAGCGCAAACCCAGATCCAGCCAGCTCTGCCGCCCCCTATCGCATCTACAATATCGGTTCTAATAACCCAGTTGAACTGCTGAAATTTATTGAACTTATGGAACAAGGGCTGGGGAAAACTGCAATCAAAAAGCTACTGCCCATGCAACCAGGCGATGTGCCCGATACCTATGCCAATGTCGATACGCTGATCCAATCTGTAGGCTACAAACCTCAAACCAGTATCGAGGATGGCGTTGCACGCTTTATCGAATGGTATCGCCACTACTACAAAATTTCCTGACGCTTATATTCAAAGCTTTAAAGGTCGCCTATTTATTATGCAAACCCAACAAAAGAACAACATCACTCATGCAATGACAGTCGATGTGGAAGATTATTATCACGTCGCCGCTTTTGCCGACGTCATTAAGCCGAGTGAATGGCAAAACTGGCCGTCACGTGTTGAGGCCAATACCCATCGCCTGCTGCAATTGTTTGATGATGCCAATATCAAAATTACCTTTTTTATTTTGGGCTGGGTTGCAGAACACTATCCTGAGCTGGTGAAAACAATTCACGCGCAAGGTCACGAGATTGCTTCTCACGGTTACAGCCATCAGCTGATTTATAAACAAAACCCGGATGTGTTCCGCGCAGAGACTGCGAAATCAAAACAGATACTGGAAGATCTGGCGCAAACGCCTATCACAGGGTACCGCGCCGCCAGCTATTCAATCACCCGCAAATCACTCTGGGCGCTGGATATTCTGGTCGAGCTGGGATTTACATGGGATTCAAGCATCTTCCCGACAAGACATGATAATTATGGTATTCCGGGCAGCCCGGAAGAACCTTACCGCATCGTCACCACCAGTGGCGCTACCTTGCTGGAATTTCCACTGACAACCGCCAAGGTTTTAGGCCAGGCTGTTCCTGCCGCCGGTGGGGGCTATTTCCGTCAATATCCCTATTTGCTTTCCAAATGGCTATTTGAGCGAGCAAGCCTCAATCAAACAAAGCCGCAGATTTTTTATTTGCATCCATGGGAAATTGACCCAGACCAGCCGCGAGTACCCAACGCCAGTTGGTTCAGTAACTTCCGTCACTACACCAACCTAAAACGTTGCTTGCCACGACTGGAGCGTATGCTGGGTGATTTTCAATTTGGCACCATGAGCGAAAGTATCGGATCTGCGCAGATTCATAAACAACTGGGCATTAACGATCTGGCAATCGATTTAAATCACAAGTAGTAAACTGGACGCAATTCATTAAGGGCAGTAGAATCGCCGCCCTCGGTGAATATCTATCACCAACATCTCACCATACACGCACCTGTAGCTCAGTTGGATAGAGTAGCGGTTTCCGAAGCCGTTGGTCGCTGGTTCGAATCCAGTCAGGTGCGCCACTCTTTTACTCGCCTCTCTATTTCAGATTTTTAATCTCCACCAAGTTGCCTTGGTCATCAAACTTCCATTCCTGTTCGTAGGTGTAATTTTCTTTATCGGCCTCTGCGATAAAATGCACCAGATCAATACGATTACCGAGATTAGCCGGAAAATCTTTTGGTGGGATGAAATAATAAAATGCATTTTCTCCCCCGTTGAAAGAGCGGATAGACTGGGGAAATGCAAATGGATGAAATGGCGAAGTTATACCACTCACCAACACCCGAATAGGCTCCGGTCTATCGATGAGCTGCGCTGTTGCGCGATTAAATCCCGCCAACATATTTTTTTGTACCTGTTCCATTGCCAACACCCAAGTATTACGTGTTCCTTCATATCGATGGATGCTCGACAAGGGGCTCAATAGCACCAAGACAATAACCGCAGTTAACACCCGCTTGAAATGGATATTGTCCTGCGCCATTTTTACTACAAAAAATAGCAACAAAAAGCATACGTAAAGGCCATTAAATGAATAACCTTCATAATGATGATTTGGCAATAACGCATTCGGCAACCACGACAAAAACGCAAATATCAAACACAAACATGCACTTAATGTCATCCAGCGATTTTTGTAGGCTTGGTGAACTTGAAAAATAATTAATGCAAAAACCAGTAACACAATAGGCGCGATGCCTTCGCTAGCATAACGCGCCAACTCCTTGAGCACACTAAGCGGATTGAGATCCATGTGATAACTGGAACCCGCCTGTGCATCGGGATTTACAAAAACAGATTTGGAGCGCAGATTGATCAAAATAGAAATGACCCCTGCTACAAAAATAGCTACACCGGGAGCAATTGCTTTTTTCCAGTCATGGCGCACATAAACCACAAACCAACAAAATGCGATAAAACCGAACGCAAGAATGTAGGTCTCTTTAACCAGAAACGCACAACAGCTCAACACAAAAATAATAGCTGCCCCCGAATACACATGGCGTTCTGATAAGAGCAAAAAGCAATACATACCTGACAAGAGCAGCAGATAAGAAACTTGTGAGCCTATATCCTGTGAATAGAACGTATAAAAATAAGGTTGTGTAAATAACAGGAAACAATACAACGCAAAAAAGAGTACAAATTTACGGTCAAAATCCAATCTGAGTAATCGTTTAGCCAATAATGCAGTCAATGCACAATTCAAAAACACGACGGCCACTACCCAAGCCACACTGCCTGGATGGCCAAAATAACCAGTAAATTTATACACCCACATAAATAATGGACGCGGCCAGTTAAGTAAGTTCGCGAAGCTATAGCCATCACCTACTGCATAAGCGAATGATGCTGGAATATAAAAATCTGAATGATGAAACGCCAAAGGACTGTAATGTCCGGGAAATATAAAATATAACGCAACAAAATGGGTTGCCCAGGCAATGAGCACCAAGGCCAGTAAATTGATCGCATTTTTCCCATTAAAAAGCAGAGAGAGTTTTTGTAGCGCGTTCACACCATAAGCCTTTAACGTAGCCATTTGATCATCGGAAGAGAGAACATTTTTCACTGCATGCATGGCTGGCTTTTCTACCAAAAACCAGGACATAAAACCAAACCCGAGGGCAACAACTGCCGACACTATCTGATTGAATACAACACCTTGCTGGGGAAACAAATGCGCAACTGATTGCTGGATAACGAAACCATAAATATATACTCCATAAGATGCATCACCTGGTAATTTTAGTTTTTCTACAATCGAAGGTAGCGCACTCAAATAGAGACATGCATAAAAAAAACTAATATAAAACAACAGTATCTTTAAAGGTGAAGACCAGAGCAAAACACTCAACAGTATTAATGCCAGTAAGATCCGGCTATTAATCTGGATGACATCTTTATGGGTAGCAAATAATGCACCCAATGCAAAACAACCAGCTAGCAGAGTTGCCTCTTGATGATTAGCAAATGCCGGCGGCAAAAAATGCGGCAGAAAAAATGAAGCTAGAATAATCGCTAACAAAAACAGACTGGAAAATAGTCGGTAACGCCATATACCTAATGTATAGAAAGCCACCAAAAATAAATAACAGACCATTTCCAACGGCAACGTCCAAAGCGAGCCATTGACCACTGTGTTTTTTCCAGCAGAAAACACTCCCGGCAAGTTCCATTCAAGTTGATACAGCAGCGCATTGTGCAGCAAATAGTTCCAGGTTGCGGATTGTGTAAAATACTCAATGACACTCAGTTGCGTAAACAAAGGGCCTACAATAAAAACAGTAATGCCCAAACAAACCAATAAGCCTGGAAATATTCTTGCTATTCGTTTAATTACAAACTCAACCGGCTGAGGCCGCGCCATAATACTCATGGTAACCAGTAAACCACTCAGCATGAAAAAAAACTTCACCGCCAAAGAGCCTGAATAATCAAAGCCCAAGAGTCTGGCAACCACATCTGTGCTCACAGCATTCGGAATAAATGCAGGCGCATGTCCATAGATGACCAACAATGCAGCGACAAGTCTGAACAAGTCCAGATTATTGCTTTTAGGATTTAATAATTGTTGTAGGTGCATAAGTTTCCGTTCTATTGCTCTTGTCCCGCTGAAAATGCAACCGCTAACGTTTGCTTCATCGCGTCCAATGAAAAATGCTGGCTCACATAAGCATTGCCTGCTGAAGACAATCTGATCCACTGCTCATCGCTATTCATCACAGAAAGAACGTGGTTAGCAAATAATTGCGTGTCGCTGGTGATAGGGATAATGCTGTCTATGCCAGACAATCCCTGTGCGCCTACCTCAGTCGTAATTAATGGCACCCCGTATGCCATAGCTTCTACAACTTTATTTTTGACGCCTGCACCAAAACGCAAAGGAACAACAGCAACGCGTGCAGATGCATAATGTTCGACCAGTTGCTCGTCAGTCACATAACCAGTCACATGAATCGATTCAGATTGAAGTTTCAATACTTGATCGGTAGGACGCGAACCAATTAAATACAGGGTTGCATCAGGGCAGGACTGTTTGATCCTTGGGAAAATATCCTGAACAAACCATACCGCCGCATCAGTATTGGGTGGATGACCAAAACCCGCTACAAAAATAATTTTATTGCCAGAGACAACAGAGCGTGATGCATAGCGATCCAGTTCGGTATAGATATAGGGGCACACTGCAGCCGCGTTTACACTGGGCGCTATTTGTTTAACGGTATCTGCTTCTTCTTGCGAGGGATAAAAGACGACATCCATGGATTTCCACACAGATGTTTCGAGTGCATAAAAATGGTCTATTTCTTTTTTCAATGCTGCAGATGGATTGATATCATATTCACGTTGCAAGCGTTCAAAATGTAAATCGTGCCCATAGAAAACACTGCGTATATTTGGAAAAAATTGCAAGTCACTCAAATAGTTCGCGGCAACGTGAGGGCGATTAATCAGCACGTGAGTTACTGCACCATCGGTTGACATTAACCATTGTTTAAACCGGCCACTGTATTCAGCGCCATAAACAACTTCTATTCCTAACTGTTGTAATGCAGGCGTGTAATCCGGGTCGTACCATAAGTTGTCTGGCCAAAATTTTACATTCATCCCCATTGCCTGCAGGCCGGCAATAATTGCCATGGTCGAGCGCGAACCAGCATCTCTATCCGGCTGAGGAACATAGTGGTCTATCACCACTACACATGGCTTGGTCCAACTGCGATCTTTAGCAGTAAATACACTCTCTGCATTATTAAAATGTTTGGATAAAACAGACTGCCATTTCTCATAGAATTTTTTCTGGTTAGCAATCTGATAGGCCTTAATTCCAGAACCTGTATCTGTTCCATTAGACACACCTTCATAATGAACAATGACTGACGCAGGCTGGTAATAGAGTTTTTTTCCGGCTGCACGTACCTTAAAAGCTAAATCAGTATCTTCATAATAAGCAGGAACATAACGCTCATCGAATAAACCGAGCGCAATAAAAAAATTTTTTTCAATTAACAGGGATGCACCAGAACAATAATCGGCTTCTTTTAAATAGTTAAATTCGGGTTGTTGCGGATTTTGCAATCGCCCAAAATTCCAGGCCGATCCGTCTTTCCATAAAATACCACCCGCTTCTTGCAAGCGACCATCGGGATATACTAATTTGGAGCCCACCATGCCGCAGTCGGCATGGGAGTGAAAAACATCCAACATCGAATCCAACCAATTTTCTGTCACTTCAGTATCGTTATTCAGCAAATAAATATATTTGCCTTTAGCAAAAGATACTGCGCGATTACAGGATCGCAAAAATCCTAAATTTTCCGGGTGAACCTCATAACGCAAACCTTGCACTTGCTGTAAACAATGGATTTCATGATCGGGCGAATGGTCTTCAACAACGATGACTTCAATTGAAGCTTTGGGTATGTGGCGTGCAATCGACATAAGGCATGTCAAGGTTACGGGCAAATTACCATAACTCGGAATAATGACCGAAACCAAAGGCTGTTCTGCGCGCGGCATCACCAAGGTATTGAGCACGGCATTAATTTCTTCGCGCGAAACCACACCCTGAATAGCCAGCTGTGGTGCATCAGGTCGGCCGCTACGGCGCCACATCTCATAGTGCACTACACCTTCAAACATTGGCCCGGCAATGCGGTAAACAACACTTGCAAGTGCATTTTTTACACGTGGACTAAGTGGTAAACGTTTGTGCACGGCACGCGCAAAACGTTGCAACCCCGGCTTCATCGATGCCACTAACAATTGGGTTTCTCCGCGAAATATTCTCCCTATTACACGCAAAGGTAAAGTCAGCTTCCATGAGTTGGAATTTATGATTTGTTGGTGGCGCTGCTCTGCCTCTGCGAGATACTGCTGCAAGCGTTGATTCGATTCCCGCTCGATATCGTATTCGCGATTGCGCTCCGCCAACTGACGCGCACTTTCCACCAAATCATCTTGTACAACTAATAACTCTGCCAGTGCGGAACCGAGATTTTCTTGCACATCCTTATGCTGTTGGGTCATTTCCTTAAGCGATTGCTCAAGTGTTTTACCCCAGTAAGTACGATCTTCCAAATCTTTTTCTAACGATTTTGCCCACTGGGTTCTTTCTTCTACTAATTGTTTTAAACCGGAGATATTTTCGCTGGTGTATACATACTCTATCGCTGCTTTTTCTATTTGATCCAGCAACAAAAACTCTTCATCTAATTTTTTCTTGTGCGCTATATATTGCGATGAAAATGTTGAGAGCGCTGCACTGTTATCTAGCTGGGTCAATCCTTTCATCAACGAATAAGCCGAAATAACTTCTGCTGGGCATTGGGGGTCATCTTGCAAATCTACTTCAGTAAAGGTGGTATGCCGCAAGTTTTCATCCAGAAATTCACTGGCAAACCGATTCACCATTTCTGGCTGAGCCTCAAGCCCCAACTCACGCGCAAGGATTTGCAATTTATCTACAGGCATTTCCATGAGCTGATCATAATCAATCGCTATTATTCGGGTATTAGCCAATTCTGTCACTATCGCCAGGTTGTAACTTAACCATAGCAAGTAGCCTTTTTTAATCGGCGTTTTATTTCGCTTCAGGACTGAATTGGCTACGCTTAATGGGTGACGCAAACAGAGCACATAATGAATTTCACAATCAAACTGAGAAAATACTTTTTTCCAGAATTTCAACAATTTTGAAACACGGGGATCTTTAAAACCAAAATACTCGTGCCCTTCTATTTTGGTACGCAGTAATTCCACCGCTTTATCCAGATAACCAGCTTCAACCAAGTGATCCACTTGCACATCTGTTACCAAAGATAAACTAAACCAATCCTGGCCAATCACATCCAGCATTTCAATGTTCAGATCATTGATTGCCTTGTCTTCGAAAAAGCCTTTTGGATTGTCTTTACCCGCAGGCAAAAGATCATCACCCAAATTAACGCCCATACAGGCCAACCCGTTGGCGACAGTGCTAGTGCCGCTACGATGCATGCCCAATACAACAATCAGTTTTTTGGTTTTAATCACAACCGGTCTCTTTAAAAGCGTTAACTATTTATTTACAAGTTGTAGCGCCGAAAAATGCTGGATAATTTTTTCTACGCACTCTTCAGCAGATAGCAAACAGGTATCAAGCGTTAATTCAGGATGCTCGGGGCGCTCGTAAGCGCTGTCGATACCCGTAAAATTCTTCAATTCACCACGCCGTGCCTTCGCATACAAACCTTTTACATCGCGCTTTTCACATTCAGCCAAGGGCGTATCTATAAAAATTTCGATAAATTCATCTTTGGAAAAGAGCTCGCGCGCCATTTGGCGTTCAGCCTGAAAAGGGGAAATAAAAGAGGCAATTACGATCAACCCCGCATCTACCATTAACTTTGCCACTTCTGCAATGCGACGAATATTTTCTACGCGATCTGCTTCGGTAAAACCCAAATCACGGTTTAATCCATGGCGTACGTTATCGCCATCCAACAAATAAGTATGCTTACCTGAATCGTATAAGCGTTTTTCCAACAAATTGGCAATGGTAGATTTGCCAGAGCCTGAAAGCCCCGTAAACCATATACAAACAGGCACTTGTTTTTTCTGTTGTGCACGAGCAGCCTTATCGATGCTGAGTTGCTGCCAACGAATATTGGTTGAGCGACGCAATGCGAATTGAATTTCTACTATCGCTACCAGGGTGTGTGTATCAGCATCATAAATTTCCAATGCATTCCCTGTATTAGGAGTAACATTTAATTCTTTGACTGTACTGATGACAACAACACCTGCCTCGCCAGTATTCAAGTTTTTTGTTGAAAGATGTTCGCCACTTTCCGGATGAAGGCGATATTTTATTGCCGTGATAGTGACAGGATTTTTCTGATCGTCACAATCCAAAATATAGCTACGGCCTGCCACTAAAGAGCGAGCAGCGCGCCATTCAATTTTTGCTTGATACTGGTTTGCAGTGAGCGTCATACATTGTTCCTTAATCAACTCTATCCGCAGAAGACCAATCAATAGTCATTGGAATAGGAAATAACCCTGTGAACCTATCGCGCACATCTTCAATCATTTCGATTGACAATAAATCATCATAGCGGCTCATAAGAAGTGTTTGTTCAATACTCGGGGCATTGACCAACCGCAAGCGCACACGATAAATACCTTTTTGAAAACCACAGGCCATATTAATAGAAACACGCTTTTCGCCATTAAACCGGGGAATCGTAATTCGCTTGCCTGTCAATTGCATACCGCGATTATCAATAATATCGACTATCAATTCTGGTGAAGCAACATCGATCGTCATTACGATATCAACATCAAGAATTAAACTTTGATTAAATGCCAACGTTGCATGCTGCCCCATCTCCCTGAATCTTGCCTGTACCACATCAAAACCATGCACAGCAAAACCTTTTTCATTGCGCGCAACATCAAGCCCATTACTCAATTCAGCAATGCGGTCTTTTTGTACTAAAAAGAGATAATCCGCAATAACATCATCGGGCAACCCTGATTTAATCACCTGCCCTTTATCAAGCAAAATGGCTTGATTACAAAAGGAACGCACAGCGCTTAAATCATGTCCCACAAACAGCAGTGTGGTTCCGCGCTTTAAAATCTCTTCAATTTTATTCAATGCTTTTGCCTGAAAACGGGCATCACCAACCGACAGGGCTTCATCTACTATCAGTACATCCGGGTCAACATGCACCTGCACGGCAAATGCCAAACGTACCATCATGCCAGAGCTGTAGGTTTTTACCGGACGATCAATAAAATCGCCAATATCTGCAAACGCGACTATCGCATCGTAGCGCGCATCAATTTCTGCGCGAGTTAACCCAAGAATAGATGCATTGATATAAATATTTTCGCGCCCGCTAAATTCAGGATCAAAGCCACTCCCCAATTCAAGCAAGGCAGCGACACGCCCTTTTACCTCAACACTGCCACTCGTGGGCTGCAGAGTCCCCGCAATAATTTGCAGCAATGTACTTTTACCACTGCCATTAAGCCCAATAATGCCCAGACTATTGCCTTCCTCAATACAAAAATCTACAGACTCCAATGCACGGATAGATTGGCATTCCCGACTAAAAAGTGCATGGCAGTATTGGGGGAAAAAAGGACGTAACAAACGGACGACTAATGGCACAAAGAGCCGGCTAAAGGGCGTGCGCCAGATTAAATAGGTTTTGGATAGATTGCTGACTCGTATCATTTTCCAAACCTACAAAACGTCTGCAAAGCCGGGGCGGACTTTGCTAAAAAATACATAGCCACTCACAGCAATAATTAGTGCAACCGCAGTATAAATAGCCAAGCCTTCAAAATCCGGTAAATTTCCATAGATGAGTACTGCTCTTGCCGACTCAACTACAAACGATAATGGATTTAAAAAAATCAGTGATTGTAAATTTTCAGGCAGTATTTGTACCGAATAAAAGATAGGACTTAAAAATAACAGCAAGGTAGAAAGGGTGCCTGTTATTTGTTGGATATCCCTTAGATATACCCCCAGTGCCGATAATCCCCAGGAAATACCCAGCAGCAATAAAAAATAAGGTAATAAAATAATTGGCAACAACAGTGCAGTAAGTGGAATGGAATGCAACTCAATAAAAATAAATATTAGCAATAAACAAAAGCTGATCAAAAACGTAAATAACGCACCCAATAGTGTTACCCAGGAAAGGGTTTCGAGAGGGAATACTATTTTCTTAACAAAGTTAGGATTGCCCGTAATCAATTGTGGCGATTTAGTGAGAATTTCCGCCAGCATGGCATGAATGCTTAAGCCAAGAAATAAAATAATGGCAAAATTCAATGTGGTTTCACCACTGGCATCTGTCCAGCGGGATTTAAATACAAACTGAAACACAAACGTGTAAATCGCCAACATCAATAGTGGCGTTGCCAAAGACCACAACAACCCCAACACAGAGCCACGATAGCGTGAGTGCACATCGCGACGCAGCAACTGCCAAATCAGGGTTTTATATTTCCATGCGTGAGTGAACATTCGTTAGCTCATTTAGCCGTGTTACTATTTTGGCGGCGATTATTTTGGTTATGCAGCATCCAATCAATGGTTTTGATAATGCCCGTTTCAAAACTTTCCACTGGGTGATAACCCAACTGAGCGTGGCATTTACTTGGGTCAATCGCATAACGGCGATCATGCCCTGGGCGATCTTTAACAAAAGTAATCAAACTTTTTGCTTGTCCACCTTTGGCATAGGGCGCATCAGGAAACATAGCGATAAGCTGGGGGGTTTCTGAAAGGGCTTTATCTACTTTTTCGCAAATCAAATTGACGATATCAATATTGCGCCATTCATTTTCACCACCTACGTTATAAACTTCGCCGATTTTGCCTTTATGCAGTATCAAATCAATCGCGCGGCAATGATCTTCCACATACAACCAATCGCGGATATTTTTTCCGTCACCATAAATAGGCAGTGCTTTACCCTGCAAAATATTATGGATCACGAGTGGAATTAATTTTTCATTATCCTGGTATGGACCGTAATTATTCGAGCAATTACTGGTGGTAACTTTTAAACCGTAAGTATGGTGGTATGCGCGCACCAAGTGATCGGATGCAGCCTTGGATGCAGAATACGGAGAGTTAGGCGAAAAAGGTGTGCTCTCTGTGAATGCTGGTGAATCAGCTTCAAGAGATCCGTAAACTTCATCGGTGGAGACATGATGAAAATGATGATCAGAAACGCCGGCATCCAACCAAAATTTCTTTGCAGCTTTCAGCAAACTGTGTGTCCCCATTATATTGGTTTGAATAAATGCATCCGGCCCATGAATAGAGCGATCCACATGAGATTCGGCAGCAAAATGGATGACAGTGTTGATCTGATGTAATTCAAATAGTGATTCAACTAATACTTGATCACCAATATCACCCTGTACAAATATAAATGATTGCGCATTTTCTAAAGACTGGATGTTTTCACGATGCCCGGCATAGGTGAGCAAATCCAAAACGATCAGCTTATCTTGCGGGTATTTATGTGCCCAATAATGGCAAAAGTTGCTGCCAATAAAACCCGCACCGCCGGTGATTAAAATATTTTTCATTGAATTACTCTTTACTATTTAGCCTGAACACCAAAATGGTTATTTAATTTTTTCCATCATTACGCATAGTGCATCTTGCCAATGCACAGGCTGAATATCTAACAATTCCCATGTCTGGAACTTATCCAATACAGAATAAACAGGGCGAGTCGCTGGTGTTGGATAATCGCTAGTACGAATAGGTTTCACATCTGGAGAATTGGACAGCAATTTTTTTTGTTCTGCAAAAGCAAAAATTGCGCAGGCAAAATCATACCAACTAGCAACTCCCGCATCGGAGAAGTGAAATATTTTTTGCGCAGGCTGTTTATCCAGTAATGTCCAAATCATTTGCGCCAGATGAATAGCATAAGTTGGTGTGCCTACCTGATCACTCACAATACCCAAAGTTTTTCGCTCAGCGCCCAAGCGCAGCATCGTTTTGACGAAATTAGCACCCTGCTCACAGTAAACCCAACCAGTGCGAACCACATAGGTATCAGGATTTGTCGCTAACGCAGCCAACTCACCTGCCCGCTTTGTCTTTCCGTATACACCTAACGGACCACACTCATTTTCTGGCAAATAAGGTGTGGAGGATTTTCCATTAAAGACAAAATCGGTAGATACTTGTACCAAGGTTTTTTGTTGCTGTGCGCACCAACGGGCAATTGCATCAACTGCATGATGATTAATTAACTGTGCCAGTTCAGGCTCTGATTCCGCTTTATCCACTGCAGTATAGGCAGCAGTATTGATTACAATATCAGGCTTATAATGGCTCAACACGGTTGAAATATTATCAACATTAGCAAGATCTAATTCTTGGCGAGTCAATGCATGCGCATCTACGGGCAGCCCTTTTAATAAAGCAGGTAGTGTTTGCTGCAATGCAAAACCCAGCTGACCAGTTGCACCCGTTATCAGCACTTTAATATTGGATTGCTGACTACTCACGGAAAAACCTCGGCTTGTGATAGTGGAAGTGCAAGCTGGTCTTTTGCAGATAAAACTGGTTGCGTTATATCACCTAAAGGCCATTTAATATTTAAAACGGGATCATTCCATAACAATGATCGATCATGTTCCGGTGCGTAATACTCTGTGCATTTATAATTAAATTCAGCATGCTCGCTTAGCACTAAAAAACCATGCGCAAAGCCTGGTGGAATCCAGAAAATATTTTTATTTTCCGCAGAGAGATAAACACCGACCGATTGGCCAAAAGTAGGGGAGCTTTTGCGTAAATCAACCGCAACATCGTAAACTTCACCCGCCGTAACACGAACCAATTTCCCCTGCGGATTTTTTATTTGATAATGCAAACCACGCAATACACCTTTGCTTGATGAGCTGTGATTGTCCTGCACAAAGTTCACGCTTATGCCCCGCTCACTAAACCAGCTTTCACGGAAGCTTTCCAAAAAAAATCCGCGTTCATCGCCAAACACTTTGGGTTTGAATAACAACAAATCTGGAATTGCGGTAGAAATAACTTCCATTAAAACACCCGGTCTTCAAGAATATTCATAAGGTACTCGCCATAGCCACTTTTTAATAATGGTTTGGCAAGATTAATTAACTGTTCTTTATCGATATAACCCATGCGAAATGCAATTTCTTCCGGGCAAGCAACTTTTAATCCCTGACGTTTTTCTATTGTTTGGATGAATTGACTCGCTGCCAGTAAGTTATCGTGAGTTCCAGTATCCAACCAGGCAGCTCCGCGCCCTAGTAACTCAACGGTTAATTCACCCATCGATAAATAAGCCTTATTGACATCGGTAATTTCCAGCTCGCCACGTGCCGATGGCTTGATGGATTTGGCGATATCAATGACACGGTTATCGTAAAAATATAAGCCTGTTACTGCGTATTTTGATTTTGGTTTTTGCGGTTTTTCTTCAATCGACAACACAGTGCCATCGTCAGCGAATTCCACTACGCCATATGCGCGCGCATCATCTACGTGATAACCAAAAATAGTTGCGCCAGTTTGGCGGTTATTCGCATGCTGTAACACTTGGGAAAAATCGTGCGCGTAATAAATATTGTCGCCCAACACTAATGCACAATTATCATCGCCAATAAATTCCTCACCAATAATAAATGCCTGCGCGAGGCCATCGGGCGATGGCTGTTCAGCGTAAGTGATAGTTAGCCCCCATTCATTACCGTTACCTAACAGCTCACGGTAAGTTGGTAAATCGCGCGGGGTAGAAATAATTAAAATATCACGAATGCCCGCCAACATTAATGTTGTCAGCGGATAGTAAATCATAGGCTTATCGTAAATAGGGACAATTTGCTTACTGATTGCCTTGGTGATGGGATACAACCGTGTACCTGATCCACCTGCGAGCACTATGCCTTTGCGTTTGCTGGTTGCGATGTTTTTTTGCTGCATGAATTATCTTCCCAATCTTTTTAGCTCAGCCACTTCCAATCGGGGTTGCACCCCATTTTCAGTAATTGCTTTTTCAATTGCCGATTACTGAATCGGTAATAACACTTCAGTAACCAACGTACTATCCGATAATGGTTGCGATCGTAGTTGCCACTAAAAATGTTCGCTGTTTCCGGTAACTGTTCTGCACTTACCCCTAAAAAGCGCTCCACTTTTTCCAATGTTTCTTTATGTCGGCTATTTAGCTCATTATTTTCTATAACAAGGATTTGATCGCTCGAAAAATAGTGACATAGATTATTTAATTGCTGGCTATAGTTTCCTCGGCTCACGTAAGAGTGACAGCGACGCGCTCCACCTTGTTTACGACTCGGATCGCGCCATAACCGATATGGCTCCAACAACAATGCCAACCACAATGGCAATGTTTCATCGCCGCGCGATTTTTCCATCGCATATTGTGAAATAGCTCGCTCTACCGGATCGCGTAAAATGATAATCAGTTTTAAGGCTGGATTATAACGCTGCAGCTCTGCGGCGATTTCGGGCCAATAACAATAAATGGGAGTTGCCTCGCCCCACAATACATCCGTTGAAACATTATCAAAATGCGATGCATATCGCTGATTGATTTGCTCGCAACTCCATTGCGATGAATAGTCAGGCGCATCAAATAAATGCACCTCTTTCCCACTTGCCATCGCAAGTTGTGGATGCTGATCAAGAAAAAAACTGAGCGCAGTTGTACCGCCTTTTTGCACGCCTACGATCATAAAATCCAGGGTTTTCATGCGCTGCGCCTGATTGAATCCATCAATGCATCTACTTGATCGCGCGAATATATTTGCCAGACTGCATTGCCTTTAGTATTTAAACGAGCATAGAGTTTTTCCATCAGCATCACATCGTAACCGCTATTTTTGCTGTTGCGGATAGGGGGATGCTCTTCAGGCGCAGGTAACTCCAATGTATTTATCAGTGATAAAGGCGTTGATACAAATTCTTCATAGCGCAACCAGCGCCCAGATAAATAACGGCAATATCGCTCACAAAACCATTCAAGAATAATTAATTGGCGATCCAATACATCTGCTGTGTTTGCCAATTGATTTTTTAATGCATTATCAAATTGCTCTGCTGCAGGAATATGGCCTTTGTTGATTGGTAAATCGACCAAATTCCAACTGGCCAGCACCGCCAAGGGATTACGCACAACCGCAAACACCGGAAATGCTGCAGCCAATTCTGGCAAGAGCGCCGTAAAAAGCGCATTGTGCTTGATGATTAAATTAAATTGCGGATTTAGATTGCGCGCACTTACGTCAATAAAATCCAGACTCACATCCATAGGGCGCAAGCCATTTTGTATCGCATTTGCAGCCACAGGGTTTTCAGGCACCGCACCATCTTTTTGCTGGCTTAGTGCCTTCCCTTCATTTAGCACTTGCTCACGCGTTGATGCTGCAAACTGTGCAATATATTCCAAAGCATCATGAATACCTGCTGAGGGATTAAAATCTACCGGTCGCAATGGCTCATGCAGCGCTAGAGTATTCGGGCAGCTGTTAAGAATATGGCAACTTAACGTAGTACCTGCACGAGGCAAACCCGTTAGTAAAATGGTATTTGAAATCAAAGCTTAATCCGTTGATTAGCGTTACAAGGAGCTCCAAATGGAATCCAGCTGTCGCATCAGACCCAGAAATTCGTTGCGTTCACGCTCAAGCGAATGATAAGCCAGAGTGCTCGCACAATTCCGTTTAAAAATGTTCAATTGTTCTGGCTGCTTTAACAGTTGCAATGCATCGTTAACTGCAGCCACCAAAGCGGGGGTATTGTACTCGGGAAAGAAGCAATTTTGGCGATCATGGCAAAAACTGCGATTGCCTACACAGTCGGGCACTATGGTTAGCTCGGCAAAATGCATGGCCTCTAATGCAGGCAAATAGAACCCTTCCGTCAGATTGGGCAATAAAATAGCAATCTGACTTGCTGCCAACTTCTCCAATAGATGTTCACGCGGCAGCCAATGATCCACAAGATGCGTTTTAATTCCCGCCACCTCCAATTCAGCGACCAACTCTCGCGCCAGCACCGGATTTTTCGGCCCGAAAACAAATATCTGGTGCCGCTTTTCAACTCCAGAAAGCGAAGGCAGAGCAATTCCATTATCGATGGTAAATACCGGCCCGTTTACTCGCCCTGTATTGTTAATCGCTAATTCCACTTCGCGCGATACACATATGCGAACCGCTTTTTGACTGAGATATTGATGCATTGGCTGCGCAGGATCAGCATGACGCACATGCTGAATGAGGTTTATAACCGGCTGATTATGTACACGCGGCGCTGACAAATACATTTGCCAATCCATACCCGCAAGAAAAGCGTAATCGTAATTACCCGGAATATATTCGATTTGCTGTTGATAATCAGGAAACCAGGGATTACTCGAATTCCACAAGGAGCTCTTGGAAAAACAGATTTGCGGTATGAATTCGGAGGAAGATCGTAAGTGCTGAAAGTAATCAGCCACTTTTTGATGGCCGCCGGTGTATTCCTGGAAATCGCGATAGAAGATAATCGATTTAGGTACTGGCGAATTGTTGGCGACATGCGAGAACATGGTTTTTCCATGCAGATTTTGATGCGCCATTTAAACACACTACTGACATTCTCGCTTAAACACCTAATCGTCACTGCCGTTCGCGAGAGCCTAGCCTTTGACCTTAAAACCTATGGATCCCCGCACGCGGGGATGACGATTCCCTACTTATCCGAAGCTTTCGCTTATACGCCTTAGAATTAATTGCCCGTTTTTTTACTTAATCCGCTTTCGATAGTATCGGCGGAAAGATCAGCACCGCACTCCCACTCTACGAAGTATTTGCCATTAAATATGTTGGCGAATTCTGCGGGATCTTTAAGTGGTTCAAATACTTCGTATTGAAGATATGGGCTTACATCGAATTCACCCGTACGACCATCTTCTGTGACTATAGACAGAATCCAGTTAGGCTTGACGCTTAACTCGGCAATTTTCATTGATCCAGCCCTTTGATTGGAAACGGTTTTTTACCATTTACCGCCAATTCCCAGTCGGCGAGTAAATCATCTTTATGTATTTCAATCCACGCAACAACAAGCTTATGTTTATTCGATGGAAGCTGGCCAGCAAGCAACTTTCCGTCATAAATGGAGTACACAGCAACATACCCCTGATAGTCCGCATGAATATGTGGCAAGTTGTGGCGTTCAATATCGCGAAAAAACATCCTTATAAGAATCCCATAAAACATCGAAATCGTTGGCATGTTAAAAACTCCTTTTAAAAAATACGCATAAAGCTTACCCAAATTGCACCCAAAAAATAAGGGCGCCGAAGCGCCCTTATTTTTACTGCTTGTATTACTGAGTTATTAGTTCAGTTTTACAGTGTCAGTAGACTTGTCAGACAAGTTTACTGAAGTAGTAGCAGCATCAATGGTAGTGTTTGGTGCAGTTACTACGATAGTAGCAGCAGTACGTGAACCACCGGTGATTTCAACTACATCAGTAGCCTTCAGAATCAAGGTTTTGCCTTTAGCCAAAGTACCACTTGCAACAGCTTTAGCAGTTGCAGTTACACCAGCTTCTGGAGTGAAAGTAATGGAGTAAGGTGCATCCAAGTTGCTACGGTTAACCAGAACCAAACGTTGGTTGTAATCACCAAAGGTGGTTACGTATGGAACTTGTACAGTAGTACCGCTACGAGTAATTGTACCCAATGAAGCAGTTTTATTGGTTGGACCGTATGCAGCGTTAGCAATACCTACCAAGTTGGTGCTCAGAGAGTATGCACCAGCGTTGATTGCAGACTTAGCAGTCACAGCAATTGCGTATGCGGTGTTAACAGCAAGAGCCGCAGTGGTGAAACGGCTGTGCTTTCCAGATGGAACGTTGGTAGCTGCGGTATCAGAAGCAGAACCACCGAAAGTCAGGTTGCCAGCTGTAGCAGCAGCGTTCGCGTCAGTAGTGAAGCTCAGGTCACCAGCAACAGTCATAGAAGACTGACCGTCAGCAACATTGATAACTTGGTTCAAAGCAGTCACTGGCGCACCAACAGCAGTCAATGATCCTGCGGTCAACTTGAACTCAACAGTACCCAGTTGAGCTGTCGCTGAAGCAGGGTTCACGAATGCAGTAAATGCTGGTGTAGTGGTAACGTCAGCAACACGGTCAGTTGCAACTACGGTTGGAACCAACACTTCGGCAACACTGATACCCGCATAGCTGTCAGTTGCCAGAGCACCAGTTTGACCTACAGCGTTTGGAGAAGTGCTGTAGTGAGCGTAGCTGATAGTGGTAGCAGCAGTTGGGCTTACTTGCAGACCAGCCAGAGCCAGTTGAACATCTTGAGTTTGAGTCTGAGCAGTAACAGCAGTAACGTCAAAAATTACATAGTTGTCGCCAACAGCACCACCTTGAGCAACAGTAACGATGTAGTTAGTAGTTACTGTTTGACCTGGCAAAGTCAAATCAGCTGCAACAACGGCAGTCTTGAATTTAGCGTTGGTCAAGTTGAAACGAACAAAAGCATGAGAACCAGCAGATACACCGAATCCGAGGTCAGCAACGGTGTTCAACTCAGTACCAGCAGCGGTCAATTGAACCATACCATCAGTAACTTGACCGGTAGTGATAGCTTCTTTTGCATACACAACAGCACCTGCACCAGCACCACCAGTACCACCGGTCATGTCGATAACAGCGAATGCTGGAGCTGACATAGCAGCAGCGATAGCTACTCCTAAAATTTTCTTGGAAACCATATGGTTTAACTCCTATTTCATGAATTTATAATCAACGTTGATTTGATTGGTCTTGGGTCCTTGGGTCTGCAAGAGCAATCCCACGATTTAAAGACCGCCCAAGAATATACCGCTTCAAACCTATAGATCAAGCCTAAGTTATTAAAAGCCAACCCTTTTGCGTGGTTTTGGATTTAAATCACGCCGGTTTTGATTAGAGCTTAATCATTCTGAACAGCTTCTGAACCAGATTCACCCCAAACTTCGGGGTTTTGAAAAGACTGCTGGATGCTTTTAGTAACCGCTTGCCCCTCTGCAGGACTGTCGATGACGTAAGGAATGATCATCACCATCAGCTCTGTTCGCGCTGATGAGTTATTGTCTGCGCTCAGAAGTTTGCCAATTATAGGCAATTTTCCAAACCATGGAACCCCTACATTTCCCAATGAGTTAGAGCTGGAAATTAAACCACCGAGTAAGATTGAACCGCCGTCTTGCAGGGTGACGGTGGTTTGGATTTTACGATTAAAAATACTGGGGGAATCGATACCACTACTCTCGTTGGGTTGCGCTTCACTCAGCTCTTGATCGATCTCTATATCTACATGACCAGAGGCATGGACAATAGGTGCTACCGTCAAACGTACACCGGTTTTGCGGTTGGTAATACTTGGCGGAACGACCAAGCCGCCGGTAGTAACACCGCTGGATGAGCCTAGCGTTGGAATCTCTGTGCCTACATCTATAGTGGCTTGTTGGCCGCTCTTGACCATCAAGCGCGGGCGAGAGCGGATTTCTGCACGCTTGTTTTCATAGAACAGGTTTAACAATGCACGGGTTTCCCCTGCGTTATCTAAAGTTGCACTTAGCCCTGCGGAGCCAACCCCCAAACCACCCAGAGTACCAAAGGTGGTGCTGTAGAGTTTTCCGCCTACCCTTTGCGAGCCTTTGGCGACAAACTCAAAACCGGTTTGTTCTTTGTCATTCAGGGTAACTTCTGCCAGCAACACTTCGATCAATACAGATGGTGCCGCTTTGTCCAAAGTCTGGATTACAGGCAGCATGTCTAACCATGCCTGACCACTGCCTTTGAAAATAATGGTGTTGCGGTTGGTATCCACCACAAAGCTGCCGCCATTTACTCTGGCAGTTGCGGACTGAGCACCTGAACCCTGCCCCATAGAGGTTGAGGTAGTGGTGACATCGGACACTGCCGAACCGCTAGAGGCCGAATCCAATCCACCGCTACGGCTGGTGGAGCCAGATGAGCCACCTTCGAAACTATTAAGTAGATCAACAATATGGGAGGCCTCTGTATTACGCACCTCGTAAGTGAAAATGCCTTGATCGATACTCATTTGTTGGCGGCGATCCAATACATCCACCCATTCGCGCACATGGTTAATGATTTGCTGGGAGGCGGCAAATACGATCAGCTGGTTGGTTCCCTCCAGCGGAATCAGGATAATAGAACCAATTTGGGATTTGATTTGGGCATCGTAACCCTCAGCATTCAAAACCTCTTTAAGGTTTCTGCTGAGCGCATCCACTTTCACAAAAGCGGGTTCGATACTGGCCGAAAATTTACCGCGCATCATGGGCTGATCCAGCACCTCGATAATTGATAAGGCTTGATTAACCAGATCTGGTTTACCTTTTAACAACACCGCATTGCGCATTGCGTCTTCATTAACCTGAATATCTTTTCCCGTCAGGGCATCTCGAACCCACCCGGCAACCCGGGAGTTAGTGACTGCTTTTAAAGGCACAAACATAAACACAGGGCGGTGGGATTGAGGCACTTCCGGAAGGGCGCGGCCACTGACTAATAAAGGTGTCTCACCGGCAGTGATGTTTTTATCTATCGCAAAATTGAGTACATCGCCTTGTTGCGACACGGCAACACCGTAGGTATTCAAGGTACGCAGGGCTATACGGAATAATTCCGCTGGAGGAACTGCCTCTATTAAACGCAGGGTGACGAGATCTTCTTGTTTCTCGATTTGTGGATCCAGGGTAAACGACAAACCCAGTTGCTCACCAAAGACTTCATTAATGAACACTGGTAACGGCATATTGTGATAATTGCCGGCGATGGGCGAGCCTTTGAGATCTAGCGCTAGCTCCTGCGCTTGGGCATCGGCCACTGTACTGCCGATAGTTACCGATGGGCCGGATTTGATTTTGGTCTGGGGTACTTGTTGCTGTTGCGTCTGGGGCTGGCTTGCTGATGATGAGAATTCTTTGGGTTCACGCACTGGCTCCAGACGTATTAATTCCTGCCCGCGCTCTGTTTGGGTGGGTTTATGCCAGACACTACTGCAACTGGTCAGCGCCATAAGTACGCTGATAGAGGCAAGTGTTTTTATACTGGTATTAACAACAGAACTGGCTTTTACGCTGAACATGTATGGAATTCCCGGCTGACATAGAGTGACGCTAATTGGGCGGGTAGTTTGATTAACTAAGTGACGGTGCGCAAGGTTTTGTGTACGCGCCATCGTCACTCCCGCTCGCGGGAGTCCAGCTTTTTGGGTTTAAGGCCTATGGATCTCCCCGCGAGTGGGGATGACGACTCCCTACTGATGCGAATCTACCCACGCGGGGATGACGACTTCCCGCTGATGCGGATCTACCCACGCGGGAATGACGATTTGCGATTAGTTTGCTTTAGGCTGATACATTTTGAGGGTGCGGGTTTCATCGCCCATACGGACTTGCACCTGATTGGTTTCAATTGTTGTTACTTGCCAGTCACCTACCAATTTATCGCCTTCCTTAAATTGCAGCACGGAGGATTTTCCTGTGGCAGCGGAGGCAATGATCGGCACAAACAGAGCGTAGCGTGTATCGCCTTTGGTGACCAAGCCGGTCAGGCGCAAGCTTTCCGGTTTACCTTCCAGTGCTTTTGCTGGATCTTCCACTGGCTTGGCTTGTTGCATTCCCGCCTCTGAAAACCAGCGCGGTTTTTCTGCAACGGTGACGTAAAGCCCCATTGCATCTTCTGTTTTGGGTAATTGAGATGCTTGCCAGTCGTTATCCGCCGCTGGGGATTGATCGCCCAAACCCAGCATTACCCACAACATACCCAGTACAAATGCGAGGCCTGCCAATTTAGCGGCAAGTGTATAGACAATTTGCTCATGCGCCGGGAGCTGGGCAAAACGTTGCAACAGGCTCATTTTTGGGCTCCGTTTTCTGTGCTGGTCTCATTTTCTGCACTACTGAAATACGCAGTCACCAGCATATTAAATTGGCCGGAACGTTGGGCACTGTAAGAAAAGCGCTCAACCAGCAAAGCCTGTGGATGCTCTGCCATGGCGCGCATCAGGTTATCGATTTGCATAACACTCAACACGGCTGATACATCGGCACTTACCTTGAACATATTTTCCCCGCCGATCACCACCGTTTCTGTGGGTGCCAGACGCAAGCGCAAGCCATCGCCATTGTGGTTATTGATCAGGTTGCGCAGATAGTTTTGTAGGTCTGCCTCGGCCAAGCCAATCGTTTTGGCTTTCCAAACACGATTTTGTAATTGGGATGACACGGCTTGTTCAGCTGCCCAGCGATCCGGCCATTCGGTTTGGGATTCCAACTGTTCCAGTTTCGTCGCGGTGCGTTGTAGCTGGCTTATCTCTTGCTGCTGTTCTGCGCGCCACTCGCCCAGGCTCAGTGCGAAATACATCAGGAAGATATAAAGGATGCCCCAAAGCATCCAACGCAGGCGAGGATTAGCGGCAGTTTGTTGTTGCAGCTGTAGCCAGTGAGGTAACAGCGCCTTGTGCAGATTACTCAGCATCGGTTTGCCCCTCTGATGGCTCACCTTGCAAGCTAAACAACACACGTGTTTGCTCGGGCGTGAGGCCCGGTTCAACCCGGACATCGGTAAATACCGGATTAGCCGCACAGGATTCAATTAATGCCCGCGTATCCAGTCCCTCTTTTTGCAGCAGCAATACCAACTGGCCGCGCTGGTATTGCCAATCCAGAATGGCGAAATCGAAATCGGCCAAGCACTGGTGGATTTGCGCAGACAAAAATAATGGTGATGGCGCAGACACTAATTGGCCGATAGCTTGATTAAATTCCTGCTGGCGTAACGCGCCATCGCGCTGATTGACCAGGTCCATCATGGCTTCATTTTTTTCAGCAACTTGCGCAGCAAGCCAGGACGATTTTATTTGGGTACCAAGCCCCAAACCCAACTCCAGAAACACCCAGGCGACCAACACACCGGCAATCAGTTTGGTGGCGATTTTTTCATTGGTTAAGGTTTCTTTTGTCCAAAAGGGTTTTTCATTCCAGGGGCGATCCATAAGCGCTACTTCAAGATCCACCCAATTAGCCTCAGCCGTATTCTTGCCGCACTGGCGGACAAAATCAGCTAAGGTTCGTGTATCCGGTTTGATAGGCAACCAACGGGTATAGCGCAATTCGCCCTCAACCCAATATTGCATATCCCATCCATTCAGACAGGCCTGTAGATAAAACCCTTCCTGCTGGGGAGCTCTTAATAGTGGCTCAGGCAAAACTGCTTGGGGCAGGTGTGGATTTGCTATGCGATGCTGTGCGATTAACGCAGCATCCCAAAACCAGACTTGTGCTGCGTTATCTTCCTGGATTATCCAGCTTGCCGGGTTGGAAAAAGGGCTGACTTGTTGGATGCGCTGTTGGATCACATTCGCACGCAGGCTTTTAGGTACATTCGCTAAAGCGATATATATATAGAAGAGATATTGGCGCGGCAGGATTACGCGTGCTGAATCCATTTGGATTGGATTGGCAGCCGACAACTCATTTAAGGGTAGAGCGCCCTCAGCGGTTATCACCCAAGGCGTGACCAAAGAGACTGGTTTGCTCAAGCGCCATTGCCGGGGGAGAAAGTTCGTTATTTTCATTAACACGCTGGACACTATACCGGTAGTTGATTTGCCAAGGGCCAAATATGCCGTTGGGCGTCAATTGTAGGCTAATCACTTCGGCTTGTCCCCCCCTCCCCCAAAAGCGCAAACGGTATTCATTGGATGGAAAAAAACGGTATTTTTCCTCTTCCAGATTCATCGGCAAACCAGTGCGGGCGACAAAATCCTCTACTGTGCGGAATGGATTAGTCACTCGCTCTTGCATCAAGAGATTGGCTGTCTCCTCGTTTAATCCCAAATATCCCATGAGTAAGCTTTTTGGCAGGACATTCAAATTCATAACCGAATCGCGGCGCGCACTCAACCATTCCTGCCAACGAAATTGCGGATGCGACTCCAGCCATTGCTGCCAGCCCAACACACGATAAAGCTCCGATTCGGAGCGCAAATAGTCATTAGTGGGCAGCGCCAAGCCTGCGCGTAAATAATCCTCTTTCTCTGCGCCGGAAAGCCTGACCTGCTCATTCAAGTCGATATAGTCTTGCAGTCGGCTGATTAATTGCGCACGAGTTACAGGGTTCGGCTCAACTTTTTCAATCATGTTCACCAAGTCATAAGGCTCTGGCACATTGATAGCGATTAACCCCGAGAGATCCTGAATACTAAAAAAGCTATCGCCAAGCCCTTTATAGTCGGTGCCATCCAATAGCATTTCATCGCCCACGGGGTCAGTAATCAGCAGTCCATCTTCTGTTATGTAAGCCGATTCATCCTGTAGCGCAAAGGTTAAACCCGAGCGGGTCATGCGTGAGCCAGCGAGGAGATACAGCACCGTTTGCGATGTTGAATACGCATCCAATTGCTGCTGTAGATTGGCTTTAGCTTGGGTAGCCAATTGCAGTTTGTTTTGCACATAGGCATGAAAAATACCGACAGCGATAAACATGATCGCCAGTACCCACAGGGTGGCAGCAAGGATAAACCCCTGCTGGCGCTGCAAGGGTTTAATCGCGGCCATACATCACCTCATCCATAGTGACTTCAGCACGCAGGCGCATGGTGTTCACAGCAACATAGTTGAAGACTTCATCGCCGCGGCTCACCACCAAGCGGACGGCTTTGGGGAGTGGCTGTATTTCCCTTTTTTCCTCTGGCCAACGAGGTAACCACTGACCTTGTTCACTTAGATATTCAAAGTACCCGCTGGCACCAGGCCAACGCTGTACTGGAAACTGCTGGCCAGCTTCCCGATAAGCCAGCTGCAACTCACCGCCGTTGTCGAGCAATTCCCAGACAATCAAGGTTTTTATCCCCTGCTGCGCCAGTAAAGGCTGATAACTATAAGTACTTAATTGGTTGGCATCGCCCTGCAAACCCCTGTCTTTAGGGCGCATAGCAATTGGTGTTTGCAAGCTTCCGGTAAACCAGCGATAGGCGAATGCCTGCTGGTAAGCATTACTCTGTTTACTCACCACCCGCTGGTAAACACCCAGAGTGTAGCCAAACCCCTGCACAATCAAAGTGACTACCATGGCGACAATAATCATCACCACTAACATTTCAATCAGCGTAAACGCACGTTGTTTATGGAGGCGATTAGAAGTCATCATCGCCCTCAATTTTGAATTCGCGCGCTTGGTGATAAACGGTTTGCCGATATTGATAGCTAGTAGCCAAGCGGTTCTCTTTGAATAGATCCAACGTCAGGTTGTACAAGCCTAAATCGTAGAGGCCGATAGCACCTTGCGGGGTGCGCCCTTGCCGCCAGGGCTCCACTAATTCCGCACGCCACTGCACATCGTAGCCCGCGACATTAAACGAGCCCTCGGTTTCGCTGCGCAAATCCACCAATTTCAGACGTTCGATAGCCGAATTCACCACAAATTCTGATTCTGCCACCACGGCGACGCGATTGAGGGAGATGAGATTGGTATTGATCCAACTGTAAATACCCATCGCCGCCATGGAGAAAATCACCAGTGCGACCATGGCCTCGACCAGCGTAAAACCGCGAGAGGATTTGGGTATTGTTGCGCGCTGCCTGGTCATTGTTCACGCGGCTCGCAGTAAGGCGGGTCTAGCTGTAAGCGGCGGGTGATGCCGTTGAGCTCGACATCCATTTGACCACCCAGACAAACACCATTCGGTTGATAAGTGATGGGTTGTTTGAGATGCAGCTTGAGCTGGCCATCCAGCTGCAAACCTTCGTTGCGCAAGACTTGCAGCGCATCTTCTGGTTTGAGGGTGATGGTTTGCTGGCGGGTATAGGCTTTTAACGGGAGCGATGAAAGTAGCTGCGCGACGCGCTCCTGATCGGACTTATCTTGAAATTGCTCATAAATGGCAGGCAAGCGCGGCAGCACCAGCGCGCTGGTGAGCCCGAGAATCATCAGTACCACCAACAATTCGATAAGGGTAAATCCGGCGCGCGGGTTCATAGGGTTTCTGCTGTTGGGATTTCTACTGGCGAGAAAAAGGATTATTTGGTCGCCAAACCTATGTCGGCATCCAGACCTTCACCGCCGGGTTTGGCATCGGCACCCAATGAATAGAGGGTGAAATCCTGCAGGCCATTTTTTTCGCGACGATATTGGTAGGCAGTTCCCCATGGATCGAGCGGAATTTCTTCATCCAGATAAGGCCCTTTCCAGTTTTGCTGGGCGCGCGCGCTGTCGGGCGAGCGGATAATCGCGCCCAAGCCCTCTTGGGTGCTGGGGTATTCGCCCATATCCAGGCGATAGGTTTGCAACGCCGATTTCAGCAATTTGAGCTGGGTTTCCACGGTTTTGACTTTGGCGCTATCGACCTTGCCAAACATTTTGGGGCCGACGAGACCCGCCAGCAGACCAAGGATAACCAGTACCACCAAGAGTTCGATCATGGTGAAGCCGCGTTGGCGAGTGTGTGTATTACGCATAACGTCTCTCTTAAAAATGTTCATGGTTAATCCCCCAGCCCCTTTTAAAAAGGGCTAGGGGATTTCTTAAATAGCTACGTCGTTAACGCTGGTGATCGCCTGGATTAACCCCAGAATAATCACCCCCACGGCAATCCCGATAAACACAATCGCCAAGGGTTCGATTAACAACAACAAGCGTTTCATCCGGTTTTTGCCGGAGTTTTCATAAATTTTGGCGACGGCTTGCAGCATCTCGGCAAGACGGCCGGTTTTTTCGCCCGCGCGGATCAGGTTGTAGGCGGTGGCATTCAGGATTTGGTTGTCCTGCAACGCCTTGGACAAACTGCCGCCGGATTGCACGGCATTCAACGCCGCCAGCAGAGCTTTGTTGCGGCGCGAATTTTTGACGCTGGCGCGCGCCAAATCCAATGCCCGCGTGAGTTCAATGTGGCTGGAGAGCATGGCACTCATGACCGATGACCAGCGGGCGATATCGGATTCGGCCAGCCAGCGACCAAACACTGGCAGGCCGGACATTTTATCCAACAGTGTCTGGCGCACTTCGGGTTTTGCAAACTGCATCGCCAACATTGCACCCAGCACCACGACCGCTGCCGCAACCCAATAGAAGTTTTCATTGAGCCACAAGCCCGTCGATAGCACTGCCGTCGCCAGCATCGGCAACTCTTGCTTGCCATCCATCAAATTGGCGAACTTTGGGACTACAAAAATAAAGATAAGTGCCACAGCGCTGATACCGGTGAGCACCAATACCGCCGGGTAAATCAGCGCATTGCGCAGTTCATTGACCACCGACAGGTCATATTCCATTTGCTCCACACCGCGGCGCATGGTCTGCCCCAACTGCCCGGATGCTTCGCCCGCCTCAACCAATTGAATGAAATACGGCGGTAATTTTAGATCTGCCGCACGTAGCGCCTGCCCAAAACTGGCTCCTCGTTGAAGCTGCTCTGACGCTGAGCGATAAAATTTGCGCAGCTGCGGGTGGGAATCCGCCTCCTGCAGCGACTGCAGGGCTTCGGCAATGGAAACGCCCGATTCGAGCATGGTGGTCAACTCGAACAGGGAGACGGTAATTTCCTCACGCCCGAGTTTTTTGCGGATATTCCCTGAGGACTCCTCATGGGGTGCCACCGTCAGGGGTTGCAGGTTTTTCTCGCGGATCAGGCGCGCAGCTTCGCGTTCGTCAGTGGCTTCGATAACACCGCTGATCACCGATTGCTGCTGGTCGAGGGCTTTGTAACTAAATTGCATGGCCGCTACTCGGAATCCGCATCAATATTGGTTGCCCGCATGACTTCTTCTACCGTGGTCAGGCCTTTGGCGGCTTTGATCAAGCCGTCCTGATACATGGATCTATGGCCTTGCCTGCGCGCCAGTTTGCGCATTTCGGTCACTGGCGTGTTGGCGATAATCATGTCGTGCAGCTCCGGCGAAATCGGGACTATCTCGTACACCCCCATACGGCCGGAGTAGCCAGTGTGGTTACAGGCGGCGCAACCGACAGCTTCCATCCAGATCGGTACAAAATGCTCGCCAAGAAAGCCGCGCTCAAGCTTGGCAAATTCGGCACTGATCGATTCCGGAACCTGCGTTGGTTTGGCGCAGTGTTTACAGACTTTGCGCACCAAGCGCTGGGCTTGTACGGCCTTGATAGGCGCAGCCACCAGAAATGGCTCAACGCCCATATCGATCAAACGAGTGAACGCGGAAAGCGAATCGTTGGTGTGCAAAGTGGATAACACCAGGTGGCCGGTGAGTGCTGACTGGATCGCAATTTGCGCGGTTTCCAGATCGCGGATCTCACCCACCATGATCACATCCGGGTCCTGACGCAAGAACGCGCGCAGGGCTTTGGCAAAGGTGTAGCCAATTTCGGCATGAGCTTGTACCTGGGTGATGCCCGGCAACTGGTATTCGACCGGATCTTCCACAGTGAGGATTTTGCGTGTGCCGTCAGTCGCTTCCTGCAGGGCAGCGTAGAGCGTGGTGGATTTACCGGAACCGGTCGGCCCGGTTACCAATACAATCCCGTTCGCTTCCTGCATCAGCGAGCCCACCAGATCCAGATGGTCCTGCTCCAATCCCAAGGTAGCAAGCGACAGCTCTTTGCGATCTTTAGGCAACAGACGCATAACGATGGATTCACCGTGCACACCGGGCAAAGTAGACACGCGCACATCCATCTCGCGGCCGTTGACGCGGGTGGTGATACGGCCATCTTGCGGCAGGCGGCGCTCGGCGATATCAATTTCCGAAATAAGCTTTACCCGCGAGGCCACCGCCGGGTAGCGGTCAATCGGCTGCTCCAGATGAGTTTGCAATACACCATCCACACGCAAGCGCACGCGGAAGACTTCTTCCTGCGGATCAAGGTGGATATCCGAGGCGTTAAAGGCCACGGCTTTGGAGAAAATGTTGTTTACCAACTCGACTACCGGTGCTTCTTCTGCAAGTTCGCGCAGGCCTTTGGTTTCGCTGCCTTCCGAGAAAAAGCGCTCGGCATTGAGCTCTTTGCGCAAATAATCGATCAGGATGTCCAGACTGTGGCTGGATAACAGGCAAGGCTGAATGGCGAATTCCGGATAGTGATAGGCGAGTACATCGCGCACAAACGGGGAAAGCGGATCGCGACCGGTGTAATGCAATTGCTGTTCGGCCGGGCTCCAGATCAATACGCGGTTATCGATACACCAATTGATGTCCAAGCGGGACTGCTGGATAAAACTGTAGAGCGCGCTGGCATCGGGCAAACCCTTACCGGATTGCACCACCGGAATTTCCAGTTGCTGCGACAAGACTTCAAGCAACTGCTCCTCGGCGATTGCGCCCATACGCACCAAACCGGCACCAATACGCCCACCCACCGACTGCTGTAATTGCAGGGCTTTTTTGATGTCGTCGGGCTGAACCAGTCCGCGCTCGATGAGCATTTCGCCAATCAGTTTATCCACGTTTCAACTTCACTCTTGTCTTTGCACTTACGGCATAAATGGCTTGGCATACTACTGCAAAATGCGCCACTTGCCCATGCAGCCTGCGGATGCAGTCCGTCCGCACATCCGCTATGCTCGCGGACTTTTACCCAAGCGGATATCACTGTGGCACCTCCCATCTCCACCATCATCGTCAATTACAACGCCGGGCCGGGTTTAGTGGCCTGCATCCGGTCTGTTATCGATCAGGTGAGCGACGTGGTTCTGGTGGATAACGCCTCACGCGATAACAGCATCGCATTGGTTGAAGCGCAGTTTGCGGGCGATGCGCGCGTGCGGATTATCCGCAATACCGCCAACCTCGGTTTTGCCGCAGCCTGCAATATAGGTGCACGCGCAGCGCAGCACCCTTACTGGTTTTTCCTCAACCCCGATTGCATTTGTGGCAACAACAGCGTTGCCGAACTCTTTGAGGAGCTCACCCGTAATCCCAAGGCAGGCATGGTGGGCGGTTTGTTATTGAACCCCGATGGCAGCGAACAAGCCGGCGGCCGCCGTTTGACACCGACCCCAAGCCGCACGCTGGTACGCGCATTTGGTTTGCAAGCGCTCGCCAAGCGCTGGCCATCGCTGTTGGTGGATTTTAACCTGCACCAGCAACCACTGCCCGACAGCCCTATCACCGTCGAGGCGATTTCCGGCGCATGCATGCTGGTTAAACCCGAGGCAATTGCGCAGGTCGGTCTGTGGGATGTAGGGTATTTTTTGCACTGTGAAGATCTGGATTGGTGCATGCGCTTTATCCGCGCCGGCTGGGACATTCTCTTTGTGCCTTCAGCACCCATCACCCACGATCAAGGCACTTGCAGCAAATCGCGCCCACTGTTTGTGGAATGGCACAAGCACAAAGGCATGAGCCGTTTTTATCTTAAATTTTTTCACACCGCTCCTGCGCTGCCACTACTGGCGTTGGTGTTAGTTGCCATCTGGGCACGATTTGCGCTGATCGCACTGCGCAGCCTTATTCGCAGGCGTTGATGGCAGAGCCTTGCTGGACAATTCCCTCATTTCATCAATACTTGAAAGGCTTTCTTTACGTTCGGGTTAACCGGTTGCGACATCACGCTCACCATGAATGACAAGAGTTTTAACTCCGCGCTGTTAGTAGCCATCCTGCTCACGCTGGTAGCGGTGTTTGCGCAACAATTTTTTCCGCAAAAGCGCTTTACCGTCTGGCCCAACTCAGACATCAATGTATATTTTTACTCTTCTGCGCAGGGCAACAGTGCGGGTGATAATGCGCCAGCAGCGTTTTGGCTCGATCAAGACCAGAGTATCTGGCGCTGCAATTACCCTCATATCACCAACAGCGACTATTTTGCTTGCAGTTTTAACGCGCTGTTTGAAAAAGCACTCGATACCGGCATCGATCTTTCCGGTTACACACATTTGAACCTGAAACTCCGCTACACCGGCAGTGCGCACCGGTTGCGCGTGTATATCCGCAATTTTGATCCGGCGTATTCCAACACCCAAGATGCTAACAGCACCAAATTCAACTACATCAATCTTCACACCGGCGATCTGGAAAATGAATTACACATAGGCTTGGATGAATTTTCTGTTGCTGACTGGTGGTTAACGGATTACGACATACCGCGCGAGTTATCGCGCCCGGATATGCACAATGCAATGACATTGGGTATCGATTATGTCGAAGGCATGGAACCGGGCAACCACGACATGCAAATTGAAAAAATCGAATTTGCAGGCGAGTGGATTTCTGCCGAACACTGGTATTTGCTCATTCTTTTCTGTTGGATGCTGGGCATTTTTTTCTATGCCATTATCAAGTTGATCCAGCTCAATAAACAAAGCAAGCACGATGTCAGCATCATTCACCAACTCAGCGATAAAAATGCGCGTTTGCAGTTAGAAAAAGATAAATTCCGCCACCTCTCCACGGTGGATGCACTCACACAAACCTATAACCGTTTTGGAATCGACAACATTATTAGTTCGTTAATCAGCCTTCATAAAAATTCCGACAAACGGCGAGCACTGCCTGATTTTGCATTAATGCTGATTGATATAGATCATTTCAAACGGATTAACGATAGGCGCGGGCACGATGCTGGTGACCGGGTCTTAAGAAATATTGCAGCGATTATTAACCAACACATTAATCAACACGATTTTCTGGGGCGTTGGGGCGGCGAAGAATTTATCGTCATCATGCCGGACGCTACCAAAGAAACGGCGTTCATTCTGGCGGAGAAAATTCGGGTATTGATTAATGAAACCCTATTTGAGCAGCACAACCCCTTGTGCGTTACTATTAGTGTTGGCGTGAGCGAAAAACGGGACAATGAGGATTTTGCCACCTGTTTCAAACGGGTAGACAACGCACTCTACGCCGCGAAAACCCAAGGGCGGAATTGTTGCGTGATGGCAACAGATAATTTACCGGTTTAATGCAAGCACGGTTCAATGTAAGTACAGCTAAATGCAGGCACAATAAAAAACCCCGCACTGCGGGGTTTTTTATTGCTTGGGTTGACGACCGTGTTTACAACTTCTCAAATGCATCGGTTAACAAGCAATCGAAGCGGCGCGCATCGTATTCCACCACTTTAGCAACATCGTGCGGTTGGATAATATTTTTTGCCGCCGCATCTTTTGCCAATTCTTCCGTTGTTGCACCGGAAATTTTTCCGCTGTTTTTGGCTTTGAGAAACGCATGCCACACAGGCCCTAATGACAGCAGCAATTGGTAGGTACTTTCTACGCGGCCTGCAGCGTCTTGTGGATCATGGCTCACATACAAATATTGCGCGAGCATTTGACGCACCGGATTTTCTTCCATAATCAAATCACCCAACTCACGAATTAAATTATCGTTGGGTTTATTGACAATATTGCCAAACGGCATAGTCACAAAGCGGATCATTTTGGCGATCCATTTTTGCGGGAAGTTATCAGCAAAATCGCGCAGCGCTTCTTGTGCGATATACAACGCGCGCGTCAATGCATATTCCGCATGGGCATCTTCTGCGCGGGTGCGCGGATGCGCGGAGTGGAATTTTAATATCGCACAGGCGATAAATAATTGGCTGTGCACATCACCCAAACGCGCAGACAAAAGCTCGCGACGTTTTAAATTGCCACCCAAAATACCCAGTGCGATATCCGACATGGATGCCAGCGCAGCGCTCAACAAATTAATGCGTTGATACCAACGTTTACTGAAATCATCGGCATTGGCAGGCACGCTGCTTAAACGGCCACCGAGAATGCCGAGCACTTTGGTGCGCAGCATATTGTTGCAAATGTGGCCCAAATGACTGATGAACAATTTGTCGAACTTCTTCAAACCTTCCGCTGAATCTTCCAGCTGCATGGCTTGCATTTCTTCAAACAAAAACGGATGGCAGCGCATTGCGCCCTGACCAAAAATCATCAGCGAGCGGGTCAAAATGTTTGCGCCTTCTACGGTAATCGCCACGGGCACCGAGTGATAAGAGGCCACCAAAAAGTTGCGTGGGCCTTTCTGGATTGCGCGGCCACCCACAATGTCCATTGAGTGCTCAACTGATTTCCGCATCAATTCAGTTGCATGGTATTTCGCCATCGCGGTCATTACTGACGGCGCACCGGTCTCCAAACCTTTGGTGACCAACTGACGCATCGCCTCCAGTGCATAACCACTCGCGGCAATTTCAGCGGAGGCTTCTTGCACACCTTCAAACTTGCCCACTTCCATATTGAACTGGCGGCGGATGCGCGCGTAGGCACCCACAAGGCGATAGTTCATTTCGCCGCTGGCAGTAGACAGCGCCGGCAATGAAACACCGCGACCGGCACCCAGGCATTCGATCAGCATGCGCCAGCCCTTACCGGCCATGGCTGCGCCACCAATAATCCAATCCAGCGGGATAAATACATCGGTACCGAAAATCGGCCCGTTCATAAACGGCGAGCCGGGGTTATGGCGCAGGCCGATTTCCACACCCGGGTGTTTAGCGGGGATCAGCGCACAGGTAATGCCGTATTCTTTTTTGGATGGATCGCCCAGCAAACCTTCAGGGTCAGACAGCTTGAACGCCAAACCAACCACCGTGGCTACTGGCGCAAGGGTGATCCAGCGCTTGCTGAAAGTGAGCTTGAGGCCGATGACTTCCTGCCCTTCATGCATGCCTTTGCACACAATACCGGTATCGGGAATTGAGCCTGCATCGGAACCCGCCTCTGGGCCAGTCAGGCCAAAACAGGGAATTTCAGTACCATTGGCAAGGCCGGGCAGCCAGCGTTGGCGCTGCTCTTCGGTGCCGTATTTCACCAACAGCTCACCTGGGCCAAGGGAGTTGGGCACCATCGCGGTAACGGCAGCTGTACCGGAGCGGCTGGCAATTTTGCTCATGATGCGGCTTTGCGCATGGGGGCTGAAATCCAGGCCGCCGTATTCTTTGGGGATAATCAGGCCGAAGAATTTTTTATCTTTCAGGTACTGCCACGCCTCGGGCGGCAGGTCTTTCAGATCGTTCTGGATTTTCCACTCATCGAGCAACGAACACAGCTCGTTTACCTCGTTATCCAAAAACGACTGCTCGGCAGCGGTGAGCTGCGGCAGGGCGATTTGCGCGAACTCATCCCAATCGGGTTTACCGCTGAATAATTGCTTTTCCCACCATGTGGTACCGGCTTCCAGTGCATCGCGCTCGGTGGCACTGATGGGCGGCATGGATTTTTTCAACACACCAAAGACGGGCTTGGTGAGTATCGCGCGGCGGATAGGCGCAACATTCAAAATCACCAGTACCAAGGCCAAAGGTACTACCAGCCAGGGCGAGAGCATCGCCGGGGTTACAGCCCCCAAGACCAACCAAGCAACAAGGACGATGGACGAAGCGGCGGCCAACGCCACTTGGCGGTAGGTCAGCAGCGCAACCAAGACCCATATCGCCACGAGAGAAAGCAGTAACATCATGTTGTAGACCTCTGAAAGGTTTTTGTTGTGTGAGTTTCCGTTGAGAACTCTATCCTTAACCTTAGCTCAAGACAGTTAAGTTGGTGGGATTTCCTGCGTCAGTTTGGCTCCAAACGCAGGATGACGCACCAAAAAGCATCACCGGCATTCAACACCTTATGTCGATAACCGATACGCGAGCAGCGTCTGCTCCAGATCATCGGCTGCCAGTGGCTGGTTATCGATCAATTCAATGCGGCTATCCAGTAGCTCCGGCTCACCATCCATCATCAAAGGTTTGACGCTGAGTACGCCGTCCTCTGCGTTAAACATATAAACACCCTGATCAGTATTCATCACCGCTTTGGCGCGCACCACCGGCAATCCGGTCATCCAGCCAAAGAGTTGATTGAAGTCAAACCGTATGGCGGGCTGGAACATCCAACCGCAAGAGTAATAACCCTGCCCGCTGTTTTCGCGGCGTAAAAAATCCTGGTCTTGCGGCAGGCTAATCGCTGCATTGTAGAGCTCGCGCTGGGGACTGAGGCGGTTGGGTTTAGCAGAGGAGTGCAAACCGGGGTGAGCCAATGCATGGGCCTTGCGCGAATAATCCAGCCACGCCAACTGCAACGCGCCCTGCTCAACCGCAAATGCCGCTTGTTTGGGGGGAGCAAAACCAGCCACAAGATCGTCGAAATTGGCGCGATCATGAGGCGAACAAAGGTCGATCTTGTTGGCGATCAACACGTCGGCCACCGCAATTTGATCCTTGAAGGTGGCATTGCCGGTGTAGCGACTATCGGCCAATTTGCGCGGATCGACCAGCGTAATGGTCGCGCGCAAATCCAGCACCGTATCGTAATACTCGCCGGTCAGCGTATTGATGATTTCTTCCGGGTGCCCCAAACCGGTTGGCTCGATAATAATGCGGTCGGGCTTGGTTCTGGCGATCAGCATATTGAGCGCCATTTTCATCGGCAGCCCCGCCACACAACAAATGCATCCACCCGGCACTTCGCGGATATGGGCATTGGTATCTTTGAGTAGCGCACCATCGATACCAATTTCGCCAAACTCATTGACCAGTACCGACCAGACTTCATGTGCGGGCTTATGTTTGAGCAGATGCGTAATGGCCGTGGTTTTTCCCACCCCCAAAAAGCCGGTAATGATGTTGGCGGGAATTAATTTTTTTGCTGCAGGGGTTTCAGTCGTCGTCATTATCGTCAAGGGTCGTAAAAAGAATTCTGGGGGATGGCGGTGTAAGGCATAGTGGTTCCACAGCTATTTTACACAGACGCATCCCGTGCGTTGCGACAAAGGAGCGCTTGCATTCAAACGCGATGCCCCCATAGATGGAACAGTTTTGTATATCACCGATCTAATTTACCGATCTTTCTGACTGATATTTCTGACGGATCTTTTAACCGGTTTCTATTGAGGACAACACATGAACACCACCAATCTGCTTAATCAACTGCTCAAAGCAGGAACCGACATGCTGCAGAACAAAGGCGGCGCGCAGCAATCCAGCGGCGGCTGGCCACAATCTTCCAACTCACAAACCTCAAACTCACAACCGGCAGGTGACAGTTCACCATTGAGCAGCTTGGCGGGTTTGTTATCCGGTAAAGGCGGGGCAGCGCTTGCCGGTGGCGCATTGGGCTTGCTACTGGGCAGCAAAAAAGGCCGCAAGATGGGTGGCACCCTGCTCACTTACGGAGGTTTGGCCGCACTCGGTGCTATCGCCTACAAAGCCTACGGCAACTGGCAAGCACAACAGCATGCATCCACTGCCGCAGGCCCGCAAACGATTGACCGCATCCCGCCAGCACAAGCCGAACAACACAGCCGCGCGATTTTGATTGCACTGATTGCCGCCGCCAAAGCCGATGGCCACGTGGATGACCGCGAGCGCCAGTTGATCGATGGCGAAATTGGCAAACTCACGCAAGACCCAAGCCTGCTCACCTGGGTGGATCAGGAACTGAAAAAACCGCTCGACCCGGCGGCCATTGCCAGTGCGGCAACCACGCCGGAAATGGCGACCGAAATGTATCTGGCCAGTGTGTTGATTATCGATGAAGAAAATTTTATGGAGCGCGCATATCTACAAGAATTGGCCAAACAACTGCGGCTTGAGCCGGGGCTGCAAACCGAGATCACCAATCAAGCCAAGCAAGCATTACAACTCTGCAATTAAGTAGCACATAGGTTTATCACCAAAGCGGCAATTGCTCAGTGCAATTGCCGCTTTTTTTCGCACAGAATTTTCCAAATCCCATAGAATAGCGCCATCGATCTATAACAAAAAAATCATCAACCCGATAACAAGAATATTCAGGTATTTCCTATGGCGCATTCACCCCTTCAGCACATAGTAATTGTCGGCGGCGGTACTGCAGGCTGGATGGCTGCAGCCAGTTTTTCCCGTCATCTTGCCCACAAAAATATGCGCATTACGCTGATTGAATCAACCGTCATAGGCACTGTGGGTGTCGGTGAAGCGACCATTCCCAGCATCGTAGCCTTTAATAACAGTATTGGTTTGGATGAACTGGAGTTCATTCGTGCAACGCGCGCCAGTTTTAAACTCGGCATTCAATTTGAAGATTGGCGCAAACAAGGTGAACACTTTTTTCACCCCTTTGCGGATTACGGTATTAATTTTAACGGCGTGGAATTTCAGCATTATTTTTATCGCCACAAAAAAAATAACCCGCAGGAAAATTTGCACGATTATTCCATTGCCTGCCAGCTGGCAAAACACAATCATTTTGCCCAGCCATTGGAAAACCCCAATAATCCGTTGGCCGACTTTTCCTACGCTTATCACTTTGATGCCACGCTGTACGCCAAGGTCTTGCGCGAGCTGGCGCTTAGCCGCGGCGTGACTCACATCGACGAAAAAGTGGCCCGTGTTAATTTGCGCGAGAGCGATGGTTTTATTGAGTCATTACTATTGGAAAATGGCGAAACCCTTCAGGGTGATTTATTTATTGATTGCACCGGCTTTAAAGGGTTATTGATCGAAGAAACACTCAAGACCGGTTACGAAGATTGGAGCCAATGGCTGCTGTGTGATTCTGCGGTTGCAGTGCAATGCAAAAATACCAAAGAGCCAACACCTTACACCCGTGTAAGCGCATTGGATGCCGGTTGGATGTGGCAAATTCCACTGCAACACCGTATGGGTAATGGTTATGTATTCAGCAGCCGCTTTTTAACCAAAGAAAAAGCCACTGAAACTTTACTGGCAAACATGAGCGCAAACCCCATTACCACGCCAAAACCTTTTTCATTTCAGGCCGGGCGGCGCAAAAAAATATGGAATAAAAATTGTTTTGCCCTGGGTTTGGCATCAGGATTTTTGGAGCCACTGGAAAGCACCAGTATTTCATTGATCCAAACCGGTATTACTCATCTGCTGACTTTTTTCCCGGACACTTCCTTTGACCAGAGCATGATCAATGAAGCCAACCGTCGTCATCAGCATGAAATGGAACGCATCCGCGATTTTATTATCCTGCATTACAAATTGACCCAGCGCACTGACACAGAATTCTGGCGCTACTGCCAAGCCATGGAAATTCCCGACAGCCTGCAACACAAAATCGAGTTATTTAAAAGTTGCGGCCATATTCTGCAACACGAACCGGAAGCGTTTGAAAAATCCAGCTGGCTCAGTATTTATCACGGATTTGGTGTGACACCAGCGCGCACGGATAACCGTATAGATCACCTCAAGGATGCCGACATAAGCGCGCAACTGGAAAAAATAAAACAGTCACTCGCACATGCCGGAAAAAATGCGATGGCTCACCATGAATTTATCCGCAAGCACTGCGCAGCACCGGATTTTGATTAATGCTTGCTGGCGCAAGCCTGTTTAATAAAATCGCCGTGCGAGGGCAAACGCGTGACAGCATCATAAATTGCCTGTTTGCCTTGCATCAGCGAGCGCGACAATTTTTCACTATCCAATGCATCAACTAACGGATGATATTTTTCCGGACGAATATGCATACCCTCCAAAATGGAAAGCCAACTATCAACACCAAATAAATTTTCACTGTTGCGCTCTAACTGGCCACGCAAGCGAAAGCGATTTATTTTATCGCGTAAAGTGCCCGGCACTGGCATGTTCTGGCACCAGCGCCAAAACGCGGTGTCATCGCGCTGGCTGGTGCAATAGTGCAGGATAATAAAATCGCGCACTTCCATGTAATCCTGATCGATCTGTGCATTGCATTCCTGTTCCAGTGCTGCGGGAAAATCGCGCTCAGGATAATTGCGAATAAAATGCACCAGCGTGCGATAAACCAAATGAATCGCCGTAGATTCCAGCGGCTCCAAAAAACCCGATGCCAAACCCAAGGCCAAACAGTTGTTATGCCAAATTTTTTTGCGCTTGCCAGTCACAAATGAAATGATGCGCGGCTCATTGACTAATCGCCCTTCAACGGCATTCAACAGTGTTTGGGTGGCCTCGTCATCGGAGCAGTAATCACTGGCAAATACGTATCCGTTACCGGTGCGATGCTGCAATGGAATTTTCCAGGTCCAGCCCGCAGCACGCGCTGTGGCGATAGTGAAAGGCGCGGGTTCGTGAATGTTTTCAGTTTGCACCGCAACCGCGCGATTACACGGCAAATATTCTGACCAATCCTCGTAACCGACCTGCAGGTTTTCTTCAATCAATAACCCTTTAAAACCTGAACAATCGATAAAAAAATCCGCGCTAATATTTTCTCCGTTTGCCAACGTTATTGAATCAATAAATCCACGCGCATCGAGTTGTACTGAATTAACCGTAGCTTCAACCCGCACTACACCTTTGGCTATAGACAGTTCGCGCAAATAACGCGCCGCCAATACGGCATCCAAATGCAAGGCATAACCGAAATTTTCCAAAGGTGTATTCTTAAGCTGTGCTTCCACCATAAAGCGCTGCTGTTCAGCCATAATCGCCGAGGGCGAATGATCCATTAAGCGCGTTACATCACCGGAGGAACCGTTATTATGTTGTGCGAGAGTTTTTAACCACAGCTGATAAAAATCGTGGCCATCAAGGCTGCGGCCTATTTTTCCGAAAGGATGCAAAAAGTGATGGCCTTTTTGATACCAGTCATCAAAGCGGATGCCTAATTTAAACGTACCAGCGGTCGCCTCGATAAAATCTTTTGGATTTATTTTTGCGCTGGAAAGAAACGCCATAAACGAAGGAACCGTCGCCTCACCGACTCCGATAGTGGCAATATCCGGCGATTCCACCAAAGTGATTTTCGTTTCTGTACCCTGATGAATATTGGAGAGCAATGCTGCAGCCATCCAACCGGCCGTACCACCGCCGACAATACAAATACTGCGAATCGGGTTTGGAGTTACTTGCATCATTTATTTATCCTAAACTACATCTGTTTTGCAGAATGCATTAATAAACTCGCGGTGTGTAGGCACACTCGCTACCGCATCGGCGATGGATTTGCGCATAGCGGTCAAACTCTGCTGCAGATACTCGGGGTTCATGCGATCCACATTTTTATCATAATTTTTGGGGCAGATATTAAACCCGCTGTAGATTGCCAACCAGGAATCCGGGTGAAAAATTTCCCATGGGAAGTGCAGCAACTCACCGCGCTCTTGATAGGCATCTATTTTTTGTTGCAACGTATCGGGCAGGCTCATGGTGCGGCAGTGCTGCCAAAATTCGCTGTCGGTGCGTTGGTTTATTTTGTAATGCAGAATAATAAAATCGCGGATACGCTCCCACTCAGTCGCGGTTACCTGATTGAAGTAGTCGATATTTTTTTGGCTAAAAGATGGAACTGGAAAGGAACCGCAAATTTTTTCGATGCCGGTCTCGATTAACGCAATACTCGTACTTTCCAATGGCTCTAAAAATCCGGCTGCCAAACCAATGGCGATACAGTTTTTATTCCATGCTTGCGCGCGACGCCCGGCAGTAAATTTAAATTTACGCGGCGCATGCAAAACCTTGCCATCAATATGGCGCAGCAAAATCGCCTCTGCCTCTGCATCATCCATAAACCGGCTAGAATAAACATGGCCATTACCCTGGCGATGCTGCAGGGGAATTTTCCATTGCCATCCTGCGGAGTGAGCTTTAGACACAGTATGCGCCGCAGGCTCGCCCACTAATTCCGATTGTACCGCCAATGCGCGGTCGCACAGCAACCACTGGCTCCAATCTTCATAGCCTGTATTTAATGCACCTTTAATTAATAATCCATTAAAGCCGGTGCAATCGATAAATAAATCAGCATGCAATTCCATGTGGTTATCCAAACGCAACGACTGGATAAAACCATTGTCAGGATTAAGCTGCACCGACTCAATTTTTGCATCGATATGCTGTACGTTGTTTTTCAATGAATAGTCGCGCATAAGCATGGCAAATTTGCCCGCATCAAAATGCAGCGCCCAGTCAAACACCGATAGCGGCGATGATGGTTTGGGTGATGGAAAATCAAATCGATTCGCACGTGCCAGCGCAATGCCTAACGAATACTCTTCCAGCTTACTGGTATCGCCCAACGTTTTTAATTTGAGCCAGTAGTGATGAAAATGAATGCCATTGGCCGCGTGGCCAAATAAGCCAAAGGGATGAATAAACGAGGTATCTGGCTTGTACCAATCTTTAAATTCAATACCGAGCTTGACCGTTGCGCTGGTTTTGCGCATCACGTCAGCATCGCTCATACCGAGCGACTGATAAAAACGACGCAGCGTTGGAATAGTTGCTTCGCCCACACCAACAGTGCCAATTTCACTGGATTCTACTACCGTAATTTTGATATCGGTTTTGGCAAAATGTTGGCTACATTTTGCAGCCGCCATCCAACCTGCTGTTCCGCCACCGGCGATGACAATGGATTTTACTTGGTGATGTTGGTTCACGAAAAATCCCCTGGGTTTATTTTTGTTAGCTAGAGCGCACACTGTAGCGCATAAAAATATTTATTGGCCAACACAAATAACAAAGCCACGACGAAGAATCGCCGTGGCTTTGTTATTGATCAAGTGTGTTTCAGTATGACTAATTCTGAAGTGACAGAATTAGAATTTGAAACGAGCACCCAATGCCCAACGTGCTTCATAAATATTTTGGAACGCTTTTTGATCCGAAAATTCTACGTAAGTTTGTTGGATTTCTTCCAGTATGTTAGAACCGTTCAAGTAAACAGACCATTGATCGTTTACGTTGTAAGTCAGGTTCACGTCCATTTGGCCGTAATCGTCTTGATACAAGGATTGTTGGCCAGTTGCAGGGTTACCTCCTGTAATCAAGCGTGGTGAGCGGAAGTTATAAGCCACACGCGCAGAGATCACTTCATTTTCATACCAGGCAACCAGGTTGTAGGTATCTTTAGAGTTGTTCACGAATGGCAACTCTTCACCGTTAAAGCCTTTGCGTTCTTGTGAGCTTTCTGACTTGGTGTAGTTAACGTCAAAGCCCATATTGCTGATCACAGGTGCATCAGTAAGATCGCTCATTGCTAACTTGGCAGCCAATTCAAGTCCTTCAACTTCGCCACCTTTGCCCTGTACCAAGGCGTTGAACTGCCAAGGACCGCGACGTACGCCGTCTGAGTCCGGCTCATCAACCATCACAGTACCATCTTCGATAAAGCTTTCGATCTCGATTTTGAACAGACCTGCGCTCAACATAGAGGCGTTACCCAGATACCACTCCGCCGACAAATCGAAGTTTTCAGAACGGATTGGATCCAGTTGTGGGTTACCCGATAGGCTACCGTTTGCTACACGCATACAGTTACATTCATCGTTAAACACACGGCCTACAGATTTACCACCGCCCCATTGCAACAGGTTCAGAGGCATCATGCTTTCGCCGTAAGCAAAACGGATTTTCACATCTTCAGCCACATCAGCAACCAAGTTGGCAGATGGCAGATAATCGATGTAGTTGCGTTTGGTCACAACATCACCGGTATCCACGTTGGTGCCTGAGTGCGGCATTTGCGCCCCCACTTCGTTGGCAACAATCGTCAGATCAGTTTCGACAACCTTCACACCCACGTTACCGCTGACAATGCCATATTCCAAATTCGCTTGCAGGAAGTAGCTGAACTCTTCCAACTCAACACCAAACGATTGGCCTGGGTTGATAATTTTCGCTTGCGGACCAAAGACCTTTTCCTGGAACGCCAGGGTGTCATCGAAGGTACGTGGATCAATAGTCCATACACCTGGAATGCCTTTGACGCCGCCAAAATCATCTACCCAAATGACTTTGTTGTGCTCATCAAGACGAGTGGGCTGCAACAAGGTGTAGTTAACAAATTGGTTGTTGTAGGCTTTGCCGGTTTGATCAACACCCGTTACGAATTCGCCTTGTGCCATAGCTGGATCACACGCAGACGCTGAACCAGCAAACTGGTCAACTGCTTTCCACTGTGCAGCACAACCACCATTCAAATTACCGAAGTAGGAGAATTGACTACTTTCAACTGAACGGCTGCTATTGCGCGTGCCAAAGTCAACACTGGTCAGGAATGGCTGATCTTCAAACTTGTAGTTCCAACGAGTAGAGAAGGTTTCCAGGGTTGCATCACGATCGGTATTGTTTTCAGAGGAGAAAGCACCGATGTGGTAGGAGTCCACGTCCGCCATATACTCGGCAACAGTGCGCATACCCTTACCGCCATTGACCATTTGGTCAAAGCCAGTGAAGGTTGGATGATCGCCCGCTACGTCATAACCAATGCGGAAACGGCTCTCGATTCCACCCGGTGCGTAAGCTGCGAAACAACCACCGTTAGCACCAACAACTATGTCACCGCGAGAGGTATCGCACTGACTGGCCGGAATCAAACCGCCAGGACCGGTAACGAGCGAGCCTGAATCGATGCTCAGCATGTCGCCTTCACCATAACCGTGACGCATAGCGGCGTTAGCATCAGCACGAGTCATACGAACCTGACCGGTGAGCGCACCACCGTTGTCGTAATTCAACTCAAAGTTGTAGTTTTGCGATTTTTCGTGGTTGTAGTTGGTCTGTGCGAATGACTGCAGACGGTAGGACTGCGCCGAGAAGGCTGTCACACTACGCCACTCATTACCTTCGTAAGTGAAGCTGTCATTACCGTATTCGGTCGCTTCTGCGTAGTTGGCAAAAGTCTGCCAGCGGTTGTTGTGCGAGAAGCCAGCACGACGGTTCCAACGCTCTTGATCGCTGTAAAAATAGTCAGCAACCAATTCAAAACCTTCACCCAAATCGGCTTGGAAAGAAGCATTCAAACCATCGCGATGGCGCTCTTCCGCTTTATGGAACGCCGCAAAACCTTGGGGAACGATATGGCGGATATTAGGATCGCCGAGTGGAGTTTCGCCCCAAGTGTGGCTGTTATTGGTCGCACCAATACCACCGTTTTCTGAGGTATCGAAGTAACCGTTAAAGTCGGTAGCCAGATTCTTTTCAGTGGTTGCACCAGCAAGCAAGAAGCCTACACGGTCATTTTTCCAGTTCACCAAACCGGTAAAGGTTGGGTCATCTTCTTTGCTGATAGAACCTTGATCAATCTCACCGGTACCTGCGAAAGTCCAACCATCATCCATATCGAATGGACGACGGGTTTTCAGGTTAACAGTACCAGAGATACCACCTACGGTATTGGTCGCCAGAGGTGATTTATAAATATCCGCACCAGAGAACAGTGTTGATGGCAGATCGCCAAAGTCAGCTGCTGATTGGTCGATCGTGGTTGCACTCAGGAAGGTCTCGCCATTCAGGCTGGTGCCAACATTACCCAAACCACGAATTTGTACCGGACCACCTTCACCTGCGGTACGGGTCACTTGTACACCCGGAATACGTTGTAAAGAATCTGAAATAGTAACGTCAGGCAATTTACCGATATCTTCGGCAGAAATACCGTCCACTACTGATACTGCATTACGTTTTGTGTTGATCGCACTTTCCTGGGCCGCGCGTACGCCTTGCACCAGTACTTCTTCAACTTCGCTCTGTGCTTGCACACCCGAAGCCAACATGGCCAAGGTTGCCGCTGAACCACAGAGAACTATCTTGTGGTTTACCGCCCGGATTGCATTTCTTAGTTTATTCGTCATGACTATCCCTCTAGCTATTATTGATTGTTAGAAGCTCTCCAACGTTTTTGTACAGACAAGACAACGTTGTCGCACCTAACCATAAACTTCACAAGACAAGGTTGTCAATAACAGAGATTTTTAAAGATGCGGGGGATAATTGTTGAAAATCAATCACTTAATAAAACTTAAGCAAGGTGACCATAACAGACCTTTACAAAACTACACATTGTCTGCAGTGGCCTAGGGAAATAGCGATGAATGGATTGTTACGATAAGCAACGAAGGTATAGAGACTTAAGCGACAAGATCACTTTTGGGGGGTGAGTTGTCGCTTAGAAGAGGCAGAGCCGTCTTACTTGGCTTTTGTGTTCAACTGATCCACCGCCAGCGCCAAAAACATGTAATTAGCCTCACCGCCACCCATCACATATTCTGTTTGCTGCCAAAAAAACGGCCATATTTTTAATTCCGGTAAATCCGGACGGATCAGGGCTGTACCAGAAATCACTCCACCGGGAATATAAGACCAGTCGGCACGGTTCACACCGTAAGCAACGGTTGCTGAATTAGCACCAACACCGGATGCAAAACTTTGTGTGTTTTCACCTGGGTGTACGCCCAGAATAAAATTCAACGCATTCACATAGGAATCAGTGCCAGTGAGTTGCGGCCAGGATTTGTGGAAAAAATATTGTTTAACGCCAAACTCCTGAATATTCCAACCTGCCCCCCAAATGTTGGGTTTATAAGGCACACCATAGGGTGATTCGGTTTTAGCGCGCTCACGTACTTGTTGTTGATAGATGTCCACAGCGTTATTGACTGCTGCAACAAATTTTTCATCGCGAATCGATGGCATAACACGGCCAATTGCCCAGCCGGTTTTTTCAATATCCTTCACGATTTCATTTTGCAGACTGATTAGCTCGTTGCGATATTGTTCATTGCCAGTCGCAAGAATTAATTCTGCTAACGCAAACACACGTACATCCTGACGTTTGGTTTTTGGCGCGGCGATGCGATAAAGATTCTGTGCGGCATCCAGTGCATCTTTCGCCATGTCAGGATTAAAGGTTTTCAAAACGCGTGCAGCTGCTGCCAAACCGGCGGCTGCATCCAACTCGCGCTCGGGATTATCTTCAGTAAATACCCAACGGTCATCGGGTGTACCGGATTTCCCATTTTTAATTTCACCTTCTTTCAGTGATGGGTCGTATGGCAGGTTATCGGTTTGCACCATGGCATCACCTAGCAACACATATTGGCGAATCGTCGGCTCAATAATGCCGCGATACAAACGCCCCATACTCTTATAGCCCCCGAGCACACTCAATAAGCCATGTTCGATTTGTTGCAAAGCATCGTTTTTGCCATCGGCAACATGAATTTCAACCAGCTTTTTTTCCTGATCAATTAACGTTGCGTCATGATCCAAACCAAACTCTTCCACCATAGTAGCGAGCAGCCACACAGTGCCCATTTGCGATTCCACGCGTAAATCATAATCGCCCGCATCGTGCCAACCGCCCACATCCAAACCGGGAACGCGCTCGCCGGGTTTATATTTAGTGCGCGTACTGCCATCGGAAATATAACCGTCGATGTGATTAAAATTGAGCGGCATCATGAGTGCATCATCCTGATGATCCAACCCGTGCCAGACGCGATATTTTTCATTCACACGCATATGGCACATCTGCACTGGTAAAAAATATTCCAAGGTGGGTTGCCATGCATGGCGTGACAATACATCGTCGCCAATTTTAAACGCGTGCGAGATTTTATCGCGGTAGCGAATTTGATACATGCCCGGCTCGGTAATGTCCGAGAAATCATAGGTCATGTATTGGTAACGCAGAAAATTCCCCCAAGGTTTAACCTTGGCTTTTTTTACCAAGGTTTTTCCGCTTTCAGATAATTTATAAATTTCAATTGCGGAGGCTTTGGTATCGCGTTTGTCTTGCTCGATCACTACTTTTTTAGGTTGTACGGTACCATAGCCTAATTGCGACACCTGAATCACCGGCTCGTACACCCAATTCTTAATCACGTGCGGCGTAACGATCCACTCCAATGCCGCCGTGGTTTTGTCGGCAGGAATAACACCGCGTACTATGTACCAGCCGTTATTGTGATTGGCGCGGCCATCCCACAACTCCAATACACCGGTTTTACTGTCTATCACCATACGCTGCTTGTCGGAATCCGGCGCTATCACCAGTTTTTTTCCACTCGCCAGTGGCGCTGTTAAATATTCACCATGTGGCTTCACTAAGGGGCCATTAGGTTGTTGCGGGAAAATTCCAGCCTGTGTATCCATCAGCCAGGACTTACCAAAAAACTCACCGGGGAAAATTTCAAAATTAAAACCAATTTTTCCTACCCACTCTTGCGGTAATGGTTTTTCCAAATCCACCGTGATTTTAAATTGGTTGTCATCAAGTGCCGTGACTTTTACGTCGTAGGTGAATTTCAAATCCGGATAAATAATCGGGTTAAAGCCTTTGCGATCTTTGCTCGGGTCGGGATAAGAAAGCGATTGGGTAATCGTCTGCGTTTTTTTATCGACGGTTTGTTTTCCACCCACTGGCACAGGTGACCATTGCCCTGGGGAGATTTCCAATCGCAAATCACCATTGGCGGCAACACGACTGCCATGCTGGATCACAGTCACGCCGGTCTGATGCCCATCGGGGTAAATATCGCTAAACACAGTGACGTTGAGCCCCTGCATTTCAAAATAATCTTTATCGTTAAGCGCCAACCCATTGGCGGCACTATGTAGAGGAAATGCAATAGCCGTAGCGAGCACGCTCAACGCAAACACTGTAGTTGCGATTGGTTTTTGAGTGGAGATTTTCATGGGAGTATGCCTTGTTGTTATTGGTGTGCGCACTGGATAAAACCAGTTATAGTCAGGTCGCACAAAAGCATAAACCTATGTGTTCAAGAGAGAGATAATAAATTTGTCGATATAGGTTAAATAATGTTAACCGCCCAAAAAGACTTATTGATAAACCACATCTTTATAATCGCGCGCCAATATCGCGAGTAGACGGTTCTGGGTAACGACAGGGACTCCGCGCTGTTCCATTGCCAGAATCAAATTATCCACAATCGCATTAAATTCGGTGTTGGTGTAATTGTGCCCAGCATGAACCAAACGCATGTTATCGCCCGAGTATTTGCAAGGCCCTCCCACCGCAGCGCAGACATAATCCGACATTCCTTTTTTAAATTTTGTCATGTTCACGCCTTTATAACGATGCTTAACGCGCTCATCTTTGGCAATGTTCAAAATCAGTTGATGGGTAATATTGTTAATGCCCTCGTATTGCCCCAAAGCATCATAAAGCGACGGCTGTTGCGCAGATTGATTCGTACAAGCCATCAACAGAAGCGTAAAAAGGAAACTAGCGAATATTTTTTTCATGATTAAAAACTCCCCTGAAGTGAGAGATACCAACCTGTCTGGTTTTTGAATGTGGCCACCTCCCCCAAATCAACATAAGCTGCCACCACAGCAATACGTTTATTAGGAAACCAACCGACAAAGGCGGTTTGCCAATCATCTTCTTTTATGAACGATAAATTGTTGGGCTTTTGCCGGTACTCTGTGCCAACCAACCAATGGCGATTGAGCAACACGCCCGCCGATAGTTCCGGCAATAATTCTTTGTCATCATTTTTATCGCCACCAAAACCAACTAACCCAGTCTGGTTGGCATTGGTGTAACGCAGATTGCCATTGAGTAATAAATTGCGATTAAAAAATCCACCCAGAATTAATTTGGTTGCAGTGATATTCACATCAGTACCTGAATCTTTTTTTGCACCTACCGCACCGGGCACTAAAAAATCCAGATTTTTTTTATGCTGCACACCCACACTGATTTGCGGCATCGGGGTATAAATCAAATCGCCCGCTACACGCACTTTGGCCGAGATAATTCGCTGGCTAATGGAATCCGTCGGCAGGCTTAATGCTGCAGTGAGTGAATCATGCGTGAGTTTTTGTTGTGCGATGGATAATTCAATCCGGTTGCGCCAGCTCCAACTGCCACCGATCACTTCCAACTGGTAATCGCCAGTATCGACATAACTACCAAATGCAACCGCCCCCTGCTCTTCCTGCGCGCCGTAACCCGACAATACTGCCATAGGCACAATGCCACCACCGGCCGAGCCTTCAATGGTGCTGGCACCACCGGTTGCCAATAACCGGCTGCGCGAAATTTTGTTGTCACTTTCCAGCTCCAGTGTAGCGGCATGAGCCGCACAGACATAAACACTGGCAGACAATTCCAAGGCCACCAATAGCCACCATAGTCGTTTCATGATGATGATTCCAATTGCGTTAAATAGCGGTGAACCCATTGGATAAAATCGTTTGCGGGCAATGGTTTGCTGTAAAGATAACCCTGCGCTGTATCGCAACCGTATTGCCTTAACAATAATTTAATCGCCTCGGATTCAACACCTTCGGCTGTTACGCTCAAGCCCAACGTATGCCCCAAGTCGATAGTTGAGCGCACAATCAGTTGGTCGTCTGCGCTGGTATCCAAATTCAAAATAAACGATTTATCAATTTTTAATTCAGAGACAGGTAATTTCTTTAATTGCGATAGCGATGAATAACCAGTACCGAAATCATCTATCGATAATGTCACGCCCAAATCGCGCAAACGTCGCAAGTTGTTGAGGCATTTATCGGCCTCTCGCATAATCGCGCTTTCAGTGATTTCCAAATACAGATTCTCTGCTGGCACTTTATATGTTTGTAATAATTCAGCTACGTAAGCAGGTAAATCATCGACCAATAAATCCAATGCCGATAAATTAACTGAACAGGTTATTGTTATTTTTTCATCCAACTGTATGATGCGCAATTGGGCAACAGCGGTTTTCAGTACCCAACGAGTCAGTAGTGTAATCTGGCCCGAACTTTCAATGACACCGATAAACTCCTCAGGATTAATAAAACCCATTTCCGGATGGTGCCAGCGCACCAATGCCTCAGCACCCAAGGTACCCGGCTTTTCCAAATTGATTTTGGGTTGATAATACAAACTGATGTGACCATTGTTTAATGAGCTTTCAAATTCGCGGAACAAATGCAAACGGCGCAAATGTTTTTCATCCCACCCCTGCTCGTACCAACTGGTGCGCCTTTCACTATTACGGCCTTCATTCAACGCAAGGTTTGCGCGGCGCAATAATGAATCGGAAGAGTTTGCATCTTCCGGGTAACTCGCAAGGCCAATATTGATTTCAATACTCACCTGCAAGCCATTTACCAACAGCGGCGTTTTAAAAGCGGAATGGATTAATTCTGCCAGCTCGCTGACCGATTCTTTATTGTCTGCCATCAGGATAGCCAAAAACTCATCGCTCCCTAAGCGCAACACTTCGCCATGCGTAAGTATGCGCGCAATCTTCTGCCCCACCTCACGCAATACCACATCCCCAATTTCCTGGCTGAGCTCATCGTTGATCTGGGTGAAGTTTTTAATATCGATCACTAATAAGTAGACGGATTTTTTGAGTGGGTGCGAACGTGAAATCGCATCTTCCAATTCAGGGAAAACACGCAGCCGGTTAGGCAAGCCAGTGAGTGGATCGTGCTCGGATTGATAAAGGACTTGCTGTTCACGTTCACCAATTGCTTGCTGCATGGAAATGAATGCGCGCGCCAGATCACCCAATTCATCTTTGGATGTCACCGCGATGGGTGTTGTATAAAAACCACTGGCAATTTTACGTGCGATATCCGCCAACAAAAGCACTGGCCGCGTCACGCTGCGCGCTAAAAACAATGCAGCAATACCCGCAAGTAGCGCAAATACCAATGCCAATATAAACAACTGGACATTCAAACGCGAAAACGGAGCCATCACCTGACTAAGAGGTACTTGCAGTACCGCAAGTAAATGGTTGTTTTGACGCGAAGCAGGTGCCACTAAGGTAATCAAATCATCATAAACAAACACTTCGCCTTGTTGCGCATCACGATTAAGTTGTTTGACCAAATCATCGCGTGATAGCCCCTCTTGTGTTCCATTTAAATAACGGAACTCTTGCCCATCATGCATCACAAACGATACTTCCAAGCCGGTCAAGCGCTGCAAGTCGTTACTGAATTCCTGCTTTATTTCAAAGCCCATACCGGCAAGACCAATAATCACTGGCGCTTTTACTGCAAACATAACGAACTGATAGGCGCGGCCATCGACAATAATAATGTCATACGCCTGCCCACGATTTTGCGCCTGCGTTTTCAAGCTATTAAATTCATCGGTAATTTGCAGACCAAACATTTCATCACTGGCAATAAATTTTCCATCACGGGTGATAAGTACGCCGATATCCGCTTTAACACGTGCAGAGTGATTGATTAATGCTGACGCGATTGTTTTTTCATCACTGGTAGCAACGGCATCTTTAAAACCAAAATCTTCCGTCAAAACTTTTACCGACAACGCCAACTGTTCAATATTTTTTTGCATGATTCGGGAAAATAATTCACCGCCCGAAAGCAACTCAGCTCGCGCGTTTTGGGTAACCGCTTTGTTAATGACCAAGCGAGTGGTTAGATAGGAGATAGCCTCCAGAATGACAACCAGACCAATTAAAAACGTCAGTAATTTGAGCAGGTAACTAAACTTTGGCATGCAAGAACCTGCTTAAAATAAATCGGAAAATTCGTCGCTGGCATCGCTGGCCTTGGGAGCAACAAGATTGTTCACACTGATACTGTTGTTCAGCGGCTGTGACTCATCCAATTTGATGGTTGACTCAGGAAACTCGCTACCCATCTGTGGATGATAGATTTGCAGCTGGTACATTCCAGCAGGAGCGGCAAGGCTGATTTTGCCTGCGTTATCGGTAACCGCAAAATAGTCAGTCTCTACCACATAAATATATGCCACCATTGAATCGTGGATATTACAACCCAACACAACTGTGCCCGGTTTATCAAACAGCACTGGCTCCGCTGTCATGCCGTGATACAAACGCAATTCAAATTTTTTGGCAGGGGAAAAAGAATAAACGTGATGGCGCACATCATCACTGTTGGGAAAGCGCACTTGGGTATTCACACGAATTGCCAATACACCCGGCACAAACATATTCTGGCGCTGATCCATAATCGCTGTAGGTACACTGGTAAAATCAATTTTTTTCTCAGGTACCAATGCGACTACCGCGTCTTTCAGCGGATTGCCTTTATCATCGAGCACCTGCAATTCCAATTGGGCAGCCACGCTGTATTGCGCTATGAACAACGCAGCTACAAAAATCAACTGACTGATACATTTACTCTTCATCACATCATCCTGTATTTATTCGCTACTTTTATACACCCGCACTTTTTTGATCAAGCCAAGTGACAGCGATTGCGACCCGAGGATTTTGCGGTGTAAAGCGCTTGGTCAGCGCGATCAAATGCAACATCCAACATATCGCCGGTTTTAAATTCAGTTACACCTACAGACAAGGTAATCGACATAGGCTGGTCTTTATAATTGAATGCTGCACTGGCAATGGCTTCACGTATTTTTTCAAGCACGACCAATGCAGTTTGGCTGTCTGTTTCAGGCATGAGCGCAACAAACTCTTCACCACCGTAACGGCAAAAGAAATCCACTTCACGCAAACGCGAGGCGATTGATCGCCCAATCACTTTAATCACCCGGTCACCTGCCTGGTGGCCATAGGTATCGTTAATTCTTTTGAAATGATCGATATCAAAAATGGCAATGGTGAGTGGCCGGCCATAACGTTGCCAGCGTTGTATTTCCGCTTGCGCACGCTCGTTGTAAGCCTCACGGTTGGGCAATTCGGTGAGCGGATCACGCAATGCTTTTTGGCGATGGTTTTCCAGCGTGGTGCGATTTTTTTCTGCCTCCACTTCCATGGTTTTGATTTTGGCTCCGAGCGTTTGCAATTGCTCAGCCAGCGCTTGTTGTGCGTGATCGGTTTGCTGGTAGTGATCAATCACTTGACGGATATTGCCAAGCTGGGATTTCACATGGTCTTTTAGTTGATTGATGTCAGTGGCGCTGTCGGCACTACTTTCCAGATCGCTCATGCCGCGCATCACATCATCTTGTAATTTGCGCGATGCAGCGCGCTCACTTTCAGTATTTTTGACTGCGCCGCCCAGCAACATATAAATTTCTGCCAATTCCTGATTGACGTTTTTCAGATAGGTTGCAAAGGCATTATTGGCGGCAAGATAAGCCTCCATCACCAGATCGCGCAGATTCCCTAGCAGCGGTACCAAATTTTGGGCATTGATGCCTTGCACCATATTTTTGCGCAGTGATTCCACTTTGGCTTTGATGGCAGATTCGCTCTCAAGGCTCGTGAAAAACTGGTTGAGCACCTGATGGATTTGCTCTGCGTAAGCAGCGGTGAGATAGGTGTCTTGCGGGACAGTTGATGTTTCCGGCGTTAACACATCAGGAAACGGAGCCGGTAAATTTTCAATCACACTGGCTTCGGTATCTGTGTTGTCAGGATCGGTATTTTTAGCGGCAGGTTTACCGCCCAGTATCTTTCCAAACAAACCGCTTTTTGGCTGCTCAATGTCCGCCAGTGCCTGCTGTTGTATCCTCGCCAACTCTTGCAGCAAAGCAGGATAAAGGCGTACTTTTTTGCTGCGCTGCGGCAACAGCGCCAGATATTCACCCAGTTCTTTTTTGACCGCGCGCGACAACTTGAATTGCTGCAGGGGTTTGGTGATATCCATCAGCGCCTGACGAATATCTTGCGAGCCCTGATCGCGGTGCTGCTCAAATTCCAGGGCGGCAGATTCCAGCTTGGATAGGATACTGGTCATATCAACTGCGCTGATGTCACTGCGCAGTTGCTCGCGCAACTTGGCCATGATCTGGTCGAGGGTTTCATCCTGCCCATCGGCAGCGACGCTGACCCGAACCAAAGCACTGCGCAGCAAGGCCTGCTGGGCAGCAAACTTTTTCTCTAGCTGTTCTTGTTCATCAAGGGCATTAAGGTATTTCTCTCGCCAGTTATTTTTATCGCCGGAATTGACTGTCATAACAACGTTGCGGACCTGTATGGGGCTAAGTGAGGGGTACGAATGAGTATAGCCATAAAAAAACCCGCACCAGTCACCCGGTGCGGGTTTTCGTTAATTTGTTGTTCGGCTCGACGGATCAGGGCGCTGGCGCTTTGAGTCCGCGCTCGGCGCGCACTTTGGCTACCAAAAAATCCACCACTTTCAGCATTTCCGCATGGCCACCGGCCAAACGGGAACTGACACGGTATTTACCATCAACCACCATCTCCGGAGTACCAGTCACTTTGTAACTGCGCGCACGCGCTTCCGCTTGTTTGATCTGGCTGGTTACACCAAAGGAGTTGTAAGTACTTAATGCTTTGGCTTTATCGACACCGTAGCTGGCAAAAAAATCGGCCCACTGCTCTGCAGAGACAATTTGCTTATGCTCCAGATGCAGGGCTTTGAACACGTCCATATGGGTTTTATCTTTTATTTTCAAAGCAACTGATGTGTAGTAACCACGCACCAATGGCTCCATTTGCGGATTCCACATAGCATGGGTTTGCGCCAGATAAACATCGCTGGATTGTTTTTTCTCCCAGGCATGCAACATGGGTTCAAAATCGAAGCAATGCGGGCATGAATAAGCGAACACTTCTGCCACTTCAATTTTACTTGGATCTGCTGTGCGCACTGGCTGTTCCAACAGTACGAAGTGCTTACCTTCAAGATACTCGCTCGACGCCTCTTGGGCACAAGCGGTCAACGAGAAAACCAAGCCCATCAGGGCGGCCAAAATACGCATAAATCGCTCCTCAATTATTTATTGATCAGTATCTACGGGGTTGTATAGATGCCGATTAGTCTTGCAAAACTGGCTCAAGTTCCCATAGGGGGTGCCGGATTCTCCAGCGCAGTGCAGCTGATGTAAAGTGCGGCGATACGAAAAAGGCGACCGAAGCCGCCTTTTTACATTTCTTATTTACCTGCCTGAGTGCAACGACCTGCACACGGGGGCAGATATCATCCGATCAGCGCACCCAAATCAATTCAGACCGGCAATATAGTTTGCCAATGCGATGATCTCTGCATCACTCAATTTATCTGCAATTGAGCGCATGATCATTTGGTCGCCGTCATTGGTGCGATCACCTGCACGGAATGCACGCAATTGCTTCTCGATATACTCAGGATGCTGGCCACTCAAACGGGGGAAGCCCGCAGGAGCATTACCCTTACCATCTGGCGCGTGACAACCAGTACAGGCGGGTACGCCAGTGGTTGGGTTACCTGCGCGATAGGTGCGCTCGCCCAATTCCAAACCATCCACTTTAATGCCAGAGTTGATTTGGACTTCAATTTTTTTGGAACCGGATAACTGGGTCGTCTGGGCCGCATAATGCGCGGCGATATCAGCCAGATCCTGATCGGTCAGGTTTGCCAAAATGCCTGTCATCTCAAGGACTTCACGGCCAGTCACTGCTTTTTTGGCGGCATCTTTTTCCAGATCCCAATCCTGGATATCGTGCAGCTGTTTCAGCAAATAGCGCTCGCCCAGACCTGCCAATTTCGGGAAAGTCCCGACCATGCTATTACCATCTGCGCCGTGGCACGCACCGCATACCGCAGCTTTGGTGGCACCGGCTGCAGCATCTCCTGCCGCCATCGCACCTTGGGCAACAGCAACCAAACCTAGTGATAAAAGGACATTTCTTACGATAAGTTTCATTGGCTAATCCGATTTGATCGATGAATCTGATTGTTATGCGTACGTCTTTAAACAGGGAAAATAGCCGGGAAGCCGCTGCCGGTTCGCTTAATGACAAGCCAACAGGCTACAATCGCACCTCAAATCCCGCATGAATCCCGCTTTTGGCGCGCACGGCGGCCGGTAAAAGCGGCGGCATTATATTACCAACGCGCTAATAACACACTATTTTGAAGGGTTATTATCTTGACCGAGATCGTATTTACCAAGGCTTATTTTACCAAGAGCGCTCCCAGCATCCGCGAATGCCCGCCGGAAAACGGCTATGAAGTCGCATTTGCCGGCCGCTCCAATGCCGGGAAGTCCAGCGCCATCAATGCGTTAACCAATCAAAAACTGGCGCGCACCAGTAAAACACCTGGCCGTACCCAGCTCATCAACTTCTTTAACCTGAGCGATACACAGCGCCTGGTTGATTTACCCGGTTATGGCTATGCCAAGGTCTCGCGCGAGCAAAAGGAAAAGTGGCAGAGGGATTTATCGGAGTACCTGCAAAAACGTCAGTCGCTTCAGGGGCTGATTTTATTGATGGATATCCGCCATCCACTGCAGGAATTTGATACCACCATGCTCAACTGGGCGGTGCGCGGCCACATGCCTGTCCATATATTGCTGACCAAAGCCGATAAACTCAGCCGCATGCAAGCCAACAATTCGCTTTTCGCGGTACAGAAGCAGCTCAAATTGATGAAATTGGGCAATGAAGTCAGTGTGCAGTGCTTTTCCGCACTCAAAAATACCGGAATCGATGACCTGAAACATAAGCTCCAGTCATGGCTTGCACCTGAACAAAGCGAACAACCGGCAGAAGACTCTACTGCCGAGTAGTACCAAGTAGTACCAAGCAATACTGAGTAGTACCGGCGAGTAAGCAAAAAAAATCCGGTGATTCAACGAATCACCGGACAAAGGACTGGCACCCTTGGGGTGATGCCAGATGGGCTAGTAAACGGACACAAGCAAATCAACTAAGAAAACATTCCACAGGGTGCCAAACCAATTGGGCCGGCTCACCATCGAGTTACCGGTATGACAGGGTCGGTTAAACGAAAGTTCAGCAACAAACGTAAAGCTTTGTAACTGCAACACTTTTTGCACAATTGCTCATTCAATGACAATAGCAAGGCAAGGATAGGGGAAGAGACAGCCAGCGAAACTGTCAAATAACAGGCAAAAAAAAACCCCGATATTATCGGGGTTGGCTTAGCTAGTAACTTTGCTCAGCTGGCTTAAACGCCATTAGGGGAGGAGTTAGCTCATGATCGTAAAACACACATTACTGAGACCCAGCCATTTACCAATAAGTTCAAACTATTTTTAAAAAATTTGCACAATCTTTTGTTAATTTGAAAATATCATTAAAAATCAAATAGTTAAAAATCAAAAAATATGCACATTTTTCTCGTTTTAGCGTAACCGGCACGAGCCCGGTCACCATAATTCAGATTCCATTCAGATTGACTGTGTCTGGCAGCGCTTAGTGCGCCTCATCCCAATTACTGCCCACCCCGGCTTCTACCAATAGCGGCACCTTGAGTGCTGCCGCTGCCGACATACGCTCGATAAGCCCCTGGCGCACAGGCTCCAATTGCGCTTCAGCCACTTCAAGCACCAATTCATCATGTACTTGCATGATAATCCTGGCATCCAGCCCTGTTTCATCCAGCCAAGACTGCACTTTAATCATCGCCGTTTTAATGATGTCCGCCGCTGTGCCTTGCATAGGTGCGTTAATCGCGGTGCGTTCTGCTGCCATTTGCAGGTTCTTATTTTTGGCGTTGATATCGGGCAGATATAAACGACGACCAAAAATGGTTTCCACAAAACCCTGCTCATGCGCCAGCGCACGAATGTTATTCATATAGCGCTGCACACCGGGGTAGCGCTCAAAATAACGGTCGATATATTGCTGCGCCTCATTACGGCCAACATGCAATTGCTTGGCAAGTCCAAACGCCGACATACCGTAGATCAAACCGAAATTGATTGCTTTGGCACTGCGGCGCATTTCCGGGGTTACCGCATCCAAACCCACACCAAATACTTCCGCTGCGGTTGCCCGGTGTACATCCAGACCTTTTTCAAACGCACTCAATAAACCCGCATCATCCGACAAATGCGCCATGATGCGCAGTTCGATTTGCGAATAGTCTGCTGCAACCAATTTATATCCGGCAGGCGCAATAAATGCCTGGCGAATGCGTCGCCCCTCTTCGGTTTTGATAGGGATATTTTGCAAGTTGGGATCTTGTGACGACAAACGGCCAGTCGCTGCTACCGCTTGGTGATAGCTTGTATGAATGCGACCGGTGCGCTTGTTAATTTCCAGCGGTAATTTATCGGTGTAAGTCGATTTTAATTTCGCAAGCCCACGATATTCCATCAGCACTTTTGGCAAAGGATAATCAAGCGCTAACTCTTGCAACACTTCTTCGGCAGTTGAAGGTGTTCCTGTTGGCGTTTTTTTAATGATGGGTAATTTTTGTTGCTCAAATAAAATCACGCCCAATTGTTTAGGTGAACTCAAATTAAATTCTTGTCCGGCAATATCGTAAGCTTTGCGCTCCAACTGCGTTAAACGCTCACCCAATTCAATGCTGTGTTGACCCAACAATTTTGCATCCACCAACGCACCATTGCGCTCAATACGCGATAGCACCGGCACTAACGGAATTTCGATATTTTCAAACACCGATTTAAGACTTGGTATTTGCGACAACTGCGGCCAAAAAAACTGATGCAAGCGCAGCGTAATATCCGCATCTTCTGCAGCGTAGTGCCCTGCATCTTCAACTTTAATTTGATTAAAGCTCAGTTGTTTTACACCCTTACCTGCAATTTCTTCGAAGGTAACCGTTTTATAGTCCAGATAATTTTGCGCAAGATCATCCATATTGTGGCGACTGCCAATGGAATTCCACACATAAGATTCCAACATGGTATCGAATACAATTCCGCGCAATTCGATATCGTAATTTAATAACACGCTGCGATCGTATTTTAAATTTTGGCCAATTTTAATTTTGGATGCATCCTCCAAAATAGGCTTTAATTGCTCCAGCACCCACTCAAGCGGCAATTGTTCCGGTGCGCCCATATAATCGTGGCCACAAGGCACATAAGCGGCAACACCCGCTTGCGTCGCAAAATTAAGCCCGACGATTTTTGCATCCATAATTTCCAGTGCAGTCGTTTCCGTATCAAACGAAAACATATCGGCTTTTTGCAAACGCGCCAACCAATCGGCAAACGTATTTTTATCGGTGATGATGTCGTAACGCTTTTCAACTGCAACTACTTGCGGCACTGCAACCTCTTCAACGATAGGCGCGCTTGCTTCTGATGTGGCCGCTGGGGCAGATGACGATGCACCACCCAAATCATTCACCCAACTTTTAAATTCCAAGTCTTCAAACAATTCGCGCAGGCGCTGTTTATTTTCCGGCTGGCAAATAATTTCATGAGGCGCAAACGGTAATTCAACATCGGTTTTGATCGTGGCGAGGCGATAGGATAAATACGCCATGTCGCGATGTTCGATTAATTTTTCCGGCATGGTTTTCGCGCCGCGAAACGATAAGGTGCGCACTTTTTCCAAATCCGCATAGATAGCATCAAGACCGCCCGCGCCTTGAATTAATCCCTGCGCAGTTTTTTCACCAACACCGGGCACACCGGGAATGTTGTCCACCTTGTCTCCCATGAGCGCGAGGTAATCAACCATCAATTCCGGACCAAATCCGTACTTCGCATGAACACCAGGAATATCCAGAATTGTTTCGGTCATGGTGTTAACGAGCGTGACGTGCTCATTCACCAATTGCGCCATATCTTTATCACCCGTCGAGATAACAACCGGCATTTTTTGCGCTGTTGCCTGATGCGCAAGCGTGCCTATCACATCATCGGCCTCTACACCCTCAATCACAAACAAAGGCAACCCCATTGCCTGCACTATCTCGTGAATAGGTTGCACTTGCGGGCGCAAATCGTCCGGCATTGGCGGGCGATTGGCTTTGTACTCAGCAAAGATGTCATCGCGGAAGGTTTTTCCTTTCGCATCAAACACCACCGCTATTTGGCTATCCGGATAGTCCTTGCGCAGGCGGCGCATCATGTTGATCACCCCCTTTACCGCACCTGTCGGCTGACCTTTGGAATTGGTTAAAGGTGGCAGAGCGTGATACGCGCGGTACAGATACGAAGAACCATCGACCAGAACCAGGGGGGCAGCGGGATTTTGAATTTCGGTAGTCGTCATAATAAGAAAACAGCCTGTCAATACGGCAATTGGATGGGTGATTTAAGGGGAGAAGGATACACCAAACACCTGCAAACCAAGCCCAAGCGATACAGCGCACACAGCACCGATAACAGAATCTTTGCGCGAGTGTTAAAAAGTGTTACTTAAACAAAAATGTGTTACCGCGCGCCAAAGTTGTTAGTTTTTTTAAGTTTTATTGCTAAGTTTCGGTATTTATTCACAAAAAATTACTTCACATAACAAAAAAGCCTAACACTCCTCTAGTCAACAAAAATATATGTGTTACCATGCGTAACATACAGTAACAAAGCAAAACCCGCTCGTTACTGGTGAACCTAACCCCAAGTAACACAACAGAAAGGTTGCTCACAAGGCAACTGGATTTACAAACCATCGGAGGAACCCACGATGAAAAAAACCGCTCTCGTATTTGTAACATTGATTTTGACTGCCACCGGCGCTTTTGCCGACGAGGCAACGAACAAAGACCTGACCTTGGCTGCTGCCGATATCGGCGTTAAGACAGTTTGGGTTGAAACTCAGGAAGACGCAGAAGCGCGTATTGCTGATGAACTGGCTGCAAAAACTGATTCTCTGACCGAAGAGGCAAATGCCAATCTGGAAGAGAAACTGGAAGCCAAGCTTGCCCAACAATTTGCCCTTTAAGTTGTAGCTGCATCGGTTAGTCACCGATGCAGTGAGCTTTCTTTAAGCTGTTGTTTTGATTGGACTATCTCCCTTATTTTCTCCTCGTGTATTAGCCCTGCGCCCGACCTTATAACTTTTTGTTTGGTTGCCGCAGGGCTCTTTTTTTGTGCCGATCACAAATTTGTAATTTGCGTTTAGCTTGGCGCATGACTCCCTCGCGCTGCTTATTTTCTGGCCTAGACTCGAAGAGTAAGCCCACTATTAGCATGATCTTACGCCGCTAATACTTGCTTTAAACCGCATTGGAGGATGCTATGGATACACTGATCTTTTCCCAGACTGCAATTTTTCGCATGCAACAGTTGGCGAGTTGCGTGTACCACACAACGGGGATCCGTCACCGCATGGCGACACAGGAAGGTATGCTGGGATTACTGCAAGAAGCGGCATCGTCTATCAATAAAGACATTCGCCATTACTTTGATGCGTTCTTGATGGAATTAAACAAACGTCAATTAGAGATGCTGGAAGCGCGCGGGGTAAAAATGCGCAAGCCGTTTAGCACGGCAGCGTTGACATCCGTCAGCCCATCAACCGTTACGCCCATCCGCAAGGCAGGTTAAGAAACCCTGCCCAAGTTGTTCCAATAATTGCTGATAGCTGGATACTTGTTGGCCGCCAATAGGATCCAGCAAGCCAACACGCAAATCCAGTGACGCGGCCATCTCTTCCATGGCATCCATCTTGTAATAAGGCTCCATAAACAGGCATTCACCCTCTTTCGCCAGCACACCGCGCAATTCCTGCAGATGTTTTGCTCCGGGGCGACGCTCTGGAATGTAAGTCACATAGGCGACCTGATGCAGCCCATAACGCCCAACAAAATGCCCGTAGCCTTCGTGGTAAACCGCAAACCCCCGATTTTTTACCGGTGTCAGCTGCTGCATTAATTGCTCATCCAACTGTTGGAGCAATGTGCTGAATCGCTGTGCATTTGCACGAAATTGTTGCGCAGAATCCGGCTGTAGCTGCGCCAGACGCTCAGCCAATGCCTGCGCAATCAGTGCCGCATTGCGCGGATCAAGCCAGATATGCGGATCTTTTCCTTCATGCGCTGAGTGGTTTTGGTGGTGATGGTGATGATCCGCTTCATCCGCCTCAGGCCAATAAAGCCCTTCCAATTGATAGGCTGTCATTACCTGCTGCGGTTTCAGATTCGCCAATGGGCGGGCAAGGAAGCTTTCCATTTCCGGCCCGATCCACAATACAAGGTCGGCGCTGCGCAAGCGCTTGTGGTCGGACATTTTGAGGGGATAGTCGTGAGGCGATGCACTGACAGGCAGGAGCGTGCCGACATCCGCCTGATCACCGGCCACTTCCTGTGCGATAAGTGCCAATGGCTTAAGACTCGCCAACAGCTGGATTTTTGCCTGGGCAGGTATAGCAACAACCAATAGCAGGGCAGCAGAGAACAAGGCATCCCGCAACAAAACACCGCAATACCGCATAACTCTATCCCGACCCCGTGAACTATATGCCAGACGAAAGGTTATAGAGTAACATAGCCAGCTGCTGACTTTCCTCTTTAACTGTCTTGCGTACTGCACTTAAGTACTGCATCCAGCCTATTCCTTACGGGGAAACATACCGGGACATTTATGGAACACACCCCCATCGCCTGTAGCCACCATGACCACAGCCATTGCATTAGCGATGCGCTGGAATCTGCCCGACAGCTGTGCATAGGCCGCGGTGTGCGCCTGACCGATTTGCGCCTGCAGGTGCTGGAGCTGATTTGGCAAAACCACAAGCCCCTTGGCGCTTATACGCTGATGGAAATGCTGGCCAAAGCCAACACCCGCCGCGTGGCACCACCGACGGTCTATCGCGCCTTGGACTTCTTACTGGAACAGGGGCTGATCCACCGAATTAACGTACTCAATGCCTTTATTGGCTGCCCGTCGCCCGGCACCAAACACCAGAGCCATTTTTTGATTTGTCGTGCCTGCGGCATTGCGATCGAACTCGACCAGCCCGCACTGAGCAAGCAAATACTGGATGTCGCCCAGGATGCCGGTTTCACTGTGGAAGCCCAGTCGCTGGAGGTATCCGGCCTGTGCTCCAACTGCGCAACCGGCCATGGAGCAGAATGCCATCATGAGTGAGTATCTGATCAAAGCGCGCGGGTTATGTGTTACGCGCAACGGCCGCCAGATTCTCCAACGCGCCGATCTGACACTGGAAGCCGGTAAAATTGTGACCCTTATAGGCCCCAACGGCGCAGGTAAAACCACGCTTGTACGCGCAGTACTTGGGTTACTCAAGATCGATGAGGGGAAGATCGAGAAAGCACAGGACTTGCGCATTGGCTACATGCCACAAAAACTCCACATTGATGCCAGCCTGCCCTTAACGGTCGCGCGCTTCCTTGCACTGGGAGGCAAAGCACGCGCGGATTTACCTGAAACACTGGCACTGACCGGCATCGACAAGCTGATCAATATGCCCATGCAGTCGCTCTCGGGCGGTGAAACCCAGCGTGTTTTGCTGGCGCGAGCGCTGCTGCGCGATCCACAACTGCTGGTGTTGGACGAACCTGTACAGGGCGTAGATGTGACCGGCCAGTCGGCGCTTTACGCACTCATTAATGAAATCCGCAACCGCCGCCAATGCGGAGTGCTGCTGGTCTCCCACGATTTGCATCTGGTGATGGCCACTACCGACACCGTTATTTGCCTCAACCAGCACATCTGCTGCGAGGGCCATCCGGAGCAAGTCACTAACGACCCCGCCTACCTCGCACTCTTTGGCGATACTCCCGGGTTGGCAAATGCCCCACAGGTGGCAATTTACACTCATCATCACGATCACCAGCACGATGCCCATGGCGATGTTATCAAGAGCAAACCTGCGTCTTTGGTGCATCGCCATGGCAGCCATTGCGGACATGACCATGCCTGATTTTCTAGTACTTGCGCTGCTTGCCGGAATCGCGGTTGCCCTGGTTGCAGGCCCTTTGGGCGCTTTTGCGGTCTGGCGTCGCATGGCGTATTTTGGCGATACCCTCGCGCATTCAGCCCTACTCGGCGTTACATTTGGCTTACTGCTGGACATCAACCTGAATGTCGCCATCGCCCTTGGCTGCTTACTACTGGCGTTGATACTGGTCGCTCTTCAGCACAACCGCTTCCTCGCCACCGACACCCTGCTCGGAATACTCTCCCACTCCACCCTCGCGCTGGGGCTGGTGTGTGTCAGTGTCTTCAGCGACAGCCGGATCGACCTGATGGCTTACTTGTTTGGGGATATTCTCTCGGTCAGCCAAAGCGACGTGGTGAGCATTTGGATTATTTCCCTCGCGGTGATTGGCGCGCTGATGTGGCTCTGGCGGCCGCTGCTTGCGATCACCGTGCATGAAGAGCTGGCGCAAGTTGAAGGTGTACCTGTGACCCGTGTGCGCACGGCACTGATGCTACTGATGGCGCTGGTCATCGCTATTGCGATGAAAGTGGTGGGGGTTTTATTGATTACCGCGCTGCTGATTATCCCCGCAGCGGCGAGCCGCCGCCTGACACACACCCCGGAGCAGATGGCGATAGTGTCCAGTTTGCTGGGAATTGCGGCGGTTTGTGCCGGTCTTGCCGCGTCTTACTGGTGGGATAGCCCGGCTGGCCCCGCCATAGTGCTCTCTGCCACCAGCCTGTTTTGCCTGACACTACTCAAAAAACAACAGGCCTAAACTGCCCTCCCTGCACAATCTTGTAGGCAATATCTCACAAGATTTGCGGAGAATTGCGACTGTTTTCACATTTGGGATTCCGCGATACTGAGCAGCATCCCGCCTTGACACCCAGTCACAGTTTGGCGGCTAAATCAGCAAGGATAACGCCCTAATGACGATTCTCAATATTGGTAACGAAGCATTCAACAGCACGGAAGTGGCCGAAAAAGTACAGCATGACATCGACTTTTTACTGGCGCGCATCAAGCACCTGCAACAACAACCCAGCCCCAACCCGATTGTCCTGCAAACCTACTGCGAGATGCTGGAAAGCCGTCAGGCGGTGCTTCACTGGTTAATTCAAGAACAACCCACCTCCGTTAGCCGCGCGGGTTAACTGTCACCCAAAATTCATCAAAATGTTGCCTTTCCGTCATCTGTTGATCCCAGACTGGGATGAAACAGCTACGGAAATGCACCATGACCCATGCCAATCCCCTCGCTGCCGACTTTTTAGTTGCCGATAAAACCCCACCCAAGCCGACCAGCGCGCTGATCAATGCCCGCACCATATGGATCTCGGATATCCATTTAGGCTTTCGCGATTGCAAAGCCGATTACCTGCTGGATTTCCTCAACCACATCCATTGCGACACCTTGTATTTGGTGGGCGATATTGTGGATTTGTGGTCGCTCAAGCGCCGCTTCTGCTGGCCACCCAAACACTATCAGGTGATGCTGAAGTTCTATGAGCTGGCAGCCAGAGGCGTGCGTGTAGTCTATGTGCCCGGCAACCACGATGATCCTATCCGCCACTTCTCTGGCCAGTTATTCGGCCCAATTGAAATTGCGCAGGAACATGAATATGTGACTGCCGATGGCAAACGTTTGCTGATCATGCACGGCGATGCGATGGATGCCTACATCAACCACAGCTGGTTGACGCGGGTTATTGGCGACCACGGTTATGAACTCTTGTTGTTTATCAATCGCTGGTCTGATCGCATCCGCAAGCTTATGGGTCGCCCCTATTTTTCACTGGCCGGATTAATCAAGAGCAATATCAAAGGTGCCAAGGCGGCGATTGAAACCTATGAGCGGGAGGCCATTGCCGAGGCCAAACGACGCGGTTACGACGGCGTTGTCTGCGGCCATATTCACTATCCTGCACTGCGCGAAGAAGGCGGTTTACGCTACGCCAATTGCGGCGACTGGATTGAGAACTGCACTGCGCTGGTTGAAGACCATCAGGGCAACATGCGCCTCTTGCACCACAGCGACACCACCCGCTGGCATGAGCTGGACGCGCAGGCTGCACTGGAAGCAGCCTGAGATTGAGCAAGAAAACCCAGAGAAAAAACCATTAAAAACAGAAACTACCCGAACATAAAAGCGCTTGGAGTAAACAAGCGCTAACTTACTTTATCCATACCCTTGGCCTGGTTGCGCAAATGCCCCCATGGGCCGGTGATCGCCAAGGTCATTCCGGGGCGCTGGATATTCACAAACAAGGTTGTGCCATCGGGCGAAAAACAGGCACCGCAAAACTCACCTTTCTCCGGATGCGCATTCATCGCCAGCGTGTAGATTTTCCCCTCAGGCGTAAGCCCGCGCAGATAGTTCACGGTATCGGGATTATCCGAATAGCTGTCTTCGCAAATAATCAAATCACCCCAGGGGGCGACGGCAATATTGTCGCAAGACTCCAACACCGCGCGGTTATGGCTCTCATACAACAGCTCCATAGTGCCCGGCTGCTCCGCTTCGCGCGCGGTGCCTTCGTAGGGGCTGGGCTGGTAGCGCCAGACCTGACCGATACGGTTGGGGCCGCCGCCGGTTGCCGCAAACAGGACTTCGCGGGTGTTATCGTCGCGCAGCGCAAACGCCAATCCTTCACCCCGGGCAAAAATCGCCGCACCTTTGGCTTCACCCCGTTTGCTGAGATCGCCATCGGGCGATGTCACTTCCTCAAGGTCGATCCACTCGCACTCAAAACGCTGGTTGATGGCCACCGATTGCGCATGTTTATCGGTGGAGTCTTCCGGCCAGTTGCGCGTGTTGGCTTTTGGCCAGCCGCGAATCGCCAGGGCTTGCAAGCGACCGCCCTGCGCCAGCTTGCCAGGTACTTTGGGCAGGAAGCGATAGAACAAACCGCGCTCATAATCCTCTGATAAATAAACAATGCCGCTGGTGCTATCCACCGCCGCCGCCTCGTGCATAAATCGCCCCATGTCTTTAAGCGGTACGGCATCGACCAGCCCTTTGCTGAGCGATGGCACTTCGAATACGTAGCCATGTTCACGGCCATAGCCTTGCAGTTTACCCACCAGTGATTCTTCGCAGGTGAGCCAGCTACCCCAGGGTGTTGCGCCGCCCGCACAGTTACGCGCGGTTCCAATCAGGCTGAGATGACTGCGTTCTACGCGGCCACTGCGATGGTCAAACAACAAGGTGCTGGTGCCGCCGTTTACGGGGCGCATGGTCAACAAGTGATTGTCGTAGGCTTTGTCACCCACATGCTTGCGCGCCAATTTGCGATCACCACCGAAGGGGTCGATTTCATCAAGACTGGATGCCAACTCATGGTTGCGCACCAAAATGCACTGGCTGGGGTTACCCGGCACCGGAAAGGCCGCCATACCATCAGGTGCGCTGGGCGTGATCAACCCATCGCTCATGCGGTCGCCGGTGCGGGAAATAACGCGATAACTGAAATGGCGCGGCAAATTGAGAATGCCTGCAGGGTCCAGCAATAACTGGCCAACCTTGTCGATCCCGTATACCGGGTCCTGCGCATAGACCTGCGCCTGCAGCTGCAAACTGCGCAGACCTCCCAACGCCAGCGCAACGGCGGATGCATTTTTAAGGAAATGACGACGACTCAATTGTCCAGCGTTAACAGGCATAAAAAATCCTTGGATTCACAACAACAGTAAACACAATTAGCGGGCACCTTTTTGCGCCCTGCAGGTTACGGTTTGATGACACCACCGCAGAACCCCTGAGCTGATTTGCCTTATACGCATTACATTTCCAATGTTTGTAATGCTATAGCAACAACAAACCCCAGCGCGGCCACCAAACCCGACATTTCATGAGTTTCGGCGAAGGCTTCGGGGATCATCGTCTCCACTACCATCGCAAAAATCCCGCCGGCAGCGATGCAACTAATCAGGGCTTTGACATGCTCCGGTGCCGATCCGAAAAACAATGCACCGATAACGGCAAAACACCCCGATAGCAACGCAATCCCACCCCAGAGCCGCAAAATAAACCCGCCGCTACGCCCGGCCTGACGCATGCCCGCCGTACTGGAAAGCGCCTCTGGAATGTTCGAGATAAAAATAGCAGTAATGGTGACAATGCTGAGCTTGCCACCGCTGGCGACCAATAAACCTATGGCGATGGATTCGGGAATGCCATCGAGCAAAGTGCCCGCGGCAATCGCCACACCGCCGTTCGATACCGGCGAGGATGCTTCGGCATGGGAGTGCGGGTGCTGCCCACGCGAGCGTTTGCGGTGTTTTGCCGGGTGATTGAGTGCGCGGTTAATCAGGGAAAATACCAATGCGCCCCCCATAAAACCGGCGATTACCCACACTGTGCTAGCCTGCTCCACTGCATCTGCCACCAGCTCAAAGCTCAACGCCGACAGCAAGATTCCACTGCCAAACGCCATCACGTAAGCGACCGTTTTAGCAGAAAACCGGATAAACCAACCAAGCAACGCCCCCAGCATCAGGGCACTGGCGGCCGCGAATCCCCAAAAACCAGCCTCCAGCCACACCGGCATGGCTTAGCCCGCAAACCAAGCGCGTACCGGGTCGGGTAGAGGTACCGATTTACCGTCAACCGAACTGACCCAGACCACTTTGGAATAGCCTTCAGCCGCCGGTACATCCGGCTGCGAGGCGGTATAAACCTTGTAAGTCACCATAAAACTGGAGCGGCCAGGCTCGGAGATATACACATCAATACGCAGGGTTTCCGGATGGAAAATCGGCCGCATAAACGTACACCCAATGGTGACGACGACGGGGTGGGTATCACTTTTGAGAGGCAGCCCCTTTGCCAGCATCCACTGGAAGCGCGCCTCCTCAAAATAGCGAAAATAAAGGGTATTGTTCACATGCCCGTAGGCATCCATATCGCCCCAGCGCACGGGAATTTCGCAACTGAAGAAGGGTTGGGATGGGGATGTATCGCTCATAAAAACTCCTGTTTCATCGACCTTTTTATCAAACGGCCTGTTTGGCACTGAAACTGACGTGCATACTGCCCAATCCAGCATAGTCGATCTGTATATCCGTGTTGAGCGGCACCTCTATTACGCCAGCATAAGAGCCGGTGATGACGGCCTGCCCCGCGACTATGCCCTGCCCCCGGCTGCGCAAAAATTCCGCCAGCCAGTAAAGTGGCGCACGCGGATGGGTATTCGGGTGCTGCCCCTGACGCTCGATCACCTCGCCATTGGCACAGGTCATGGTGATAGTAAAACTGCTCGCCGCGCGCGCTTGCGCTGAATCCACTTGCGGGCCGATGAACAGCCCCTGATTGACCAGGCCATCGGCCAGCATTTCAGGGAACTCACAACTGGCGGGATCAGCGTAGCGGCTATTGATCAACTCCAGTGCCATATGGGTTCTGGCAATCGCTGCATCGACTTCATCCGGCGTGTAAGGTTCGGCGCGCGGCGGTAAATCCTGCCCAAAGAAAAATGCCAATTCCGGTTCGATACGCGCGCGTTCGCCCTCTGCCGTGGTTTTTGCCCAGAGGGATACCGGAGGCACAGAATCGATGGTGCGGGTAAAAATCGAGCCGACAATCACCTTGTCATCAGCCGGTGGCTGCAGGCATTTCCAGCCGCCGATACTGTCATCCATCACATCACACCAGCGCTCGGCAACAGCGTTCTGGACGGCCAGCGCCTGTTCAATAGTTTGTGGGCGGCAACTTTCGGGTAATCGCTCTGCCTGTATACCCTTAATACGGCGCTCTACAAGAATGGCTGCTGCTTCTGCAGCGGGAAAATCAATGGTCATAACAAACCTGTCTGCTGGTGAAGTGGTGGAAAAGCTATTGTTTTAATAATCGATTAAAAATCGGTTCCGCTAAAAACACAAAACCCCTTGGAAGGGGTTTTGCCTTGGATCGATCCCGGTAGCAACCGAGCCTATCAGTGATGAGGCGAAAGCTCGTGAGCGATATGCTTGAGGTCATCGCCCGATTCAATGATGTTAGCCACCGTGGTGTAGGCCTTTTCCGGATCCAGATGCAGGTCTTCAAACACCTGCGGTGGAATAGCCTGCTTGGGGCCACGGCCAATGTTGTGCTGGTACAGCAAGCGCTGGGCGACATAAATCAACTTGGCGTAAGCCGCATATTCACCTTGATAATGCGGATTGTTTTGGTGGCGCAATCCGACCACCACCTCTTCCGGCATCGACCAGAGCGACATCAGCGAAGCGCCCAATTGCTCACGGGTCACGCCCAATAAATGGCGTTCAACGGCCTGATGGTCAACATGCGGATTGGTGTCAGCCAATTCGCAATAATTGCGGAAATACGGAGGAAATACTTCAGCCAGGATCAAATAGCCAAAGTTGTGCAGCAGGCCGCACAAATAAGCCATACCAAAGCTGGGGCGATGGTCGCGTGGAATCGCGGTTACCAATCCTTCAATGGTCGCCGCCATGTAGACCGCTTGCTGCCAGTAAGGCAAAGCCCCGTGCGGCCCCTCTTTGGGAATGGTCATGGCTTTGCCAAGTGACAAACCCAGTGCGAGGTTGAGCACCATATCAAAACCAAGTACGCGGACAATCGCATCGTGAATGGATTTGATTTTGCCCGGCGCAGAGTAGTAAGGCGATGCCGCCCAGCTCACGACTTGTGCAGCAAGGCTTGGATCGGTTTCGACGATCTGCGCAAGATCGCTGATATCCGCATTGGGGTTTACCCGCAGCTTGATAATGCGCTGCGCGGTATCCGATAACGGTGGTAATTCAAGGGTTTCTTCAAGGCGCTGCTTCACGCGCAATTGGGTAAAGTTGCGCACCGCGCCGAGGATCTGTTCGGTATCGCTGGTGCTGGTATCGTCCACTTCCAGCGGCTCAAGTGGCACAGCGATATCGCAAATGGTGGCGTCATCCATTATTTGCTGGAATTCTTCGCGGCTGAAACGCAGCAACTGCTGCTCATCGCCTGAATCCGCCAGCAATTCGGGGCGCTCGATCAGACTGCGGTCAATCAATGTCAGCAAACCGGCCAGTTTGGGTAGCGCCGGAATAGACTGCAAATTATGGGATACACAAAACTTATGGATATCTTCCGGTTTCGCTGCATGCAGTTCGCGCCCTAACTGGCGGTTGACTGCCTTGAGATCCAGCAGGCGGTCAGCGGCATAAATCACCTGCACACGCCCTTTTCCGTCTTGCAAAATAACCGATTTGGCTGCGCTCATAGTACGTAGATGCTGGTCATGCCAACGGGCCCTTTCATTCTCAGACGCAGGCACTTCAGACACCTGATAGTGCACATTTTGTTTGTTGAGTAATGATTGAACGCTGGTAGGGACTGGCACGGCCTACTCCTCTTAATGAATCCAAGTGGTTGATGTACATAGTGTTACATAGCTTTTGGGTGATTACGACCAATGTGTGCAAGGGCATTGGCACTTCTCATATAGTCATTTCAAACAATTACCAAAAGTTGCCGTTTTGTCTAGGGTATCTGTCCAAGCATAGTCCAAATTTACCGCTGCACGGGGCAATCATCGGGAAGATAGCATCTCGCTACGCAAAAAATCGAACAGTTCGCATATTGGGATGAAACAGCCGCCAAATCCGGGGTCAGACTTGCAAATAACGATGATTCTGGCCAAGCCAGCGCTGCACTATATATTCGCATTCGCGTGGGTAATCGCTCATTAGCAGCAAGGCGGCGTCTTTCACAGCAGGGAGCAAATGGCTGTCGCGCTGTAAATCGGCAATGCGGAACTGCATTTCGCCGGTCTGGCGTGTACCCAGCACTTCGCCCGGGCCGCGCAGCAGCAGATCCTGTTCGGCGATATAAAAACCATCGCTACTTTCACGCATCACCCGCAAACGCTCGCGCCCGTTTTGCGATAGCGGCGAGCCATACAACAGCACACAATGACTTGCGGCAGAACCGCGCCCGACACGGCCGCGCAATTGGTGCAACTGCGCAAGCCCCAAACGTTCGGGGTTTTCGATAATCATCAAGCTGGCGTTTGGCACATCCACCCCCACCTCAATAACCGTGGTAGCGACCAGCAGATCCAGCTCATGGGCTTTGAATGCGGCCATTACCTCTTCTTTGTCAGCGGGTTTCAAGCGCCCGTGAATAAGGCCGATGCGCAGTTGCGGAAGGCTTTCAGCAAGCTGCGCTGCGGTCACTTCGGCAGCCTGCGCTTCCAGCGCTTCGGACTCCTCAATAAGGGTGCACACCCAGTAGGCCTGCCGCCCTTGCGCACATGCAAGGCGCACTCGCTCCACCACCTCTTCGCGCCGGTTATCGCTGATAACAACGGTGGTGACGGGCGTGCGGCCGGGGGGTAATTCATCGATCACGGAGTAATCCAGATCCGCATAAGCGCTCATCGCGAGCGTGCGCGGAATTGGTGTGGCAGTCATAATCAACTGATGCGGGCGGCAGATACCGGACTGCGCAATATCGCCGCCAATTGTGCCTTTTTCCGAGAGCGTTAGCCGCTGATGCACGCCAAATCGATGCTGTTCATCAATCACGATCAAACCCAAACGGGCAAAATCTACCGCCTCCTGAAACAGGGCATGAGTACCTACAATTACCTGCGCTTCACCACTGGCAATGGCGGCGAGCTGGTTACGCCGCTCGGCTGCTTTCAATTTGCCGGTCAACCAACCAATACGGATACCCAGCGGCTCCAGCCATTTGCCAAAATTCAGCCGATGCTGCTCGGCCAGAATCTCGGTCGGCGCCATGATCGCTGCCTGCACCCCGCTTGATACAGCCGCGAGCGCCGCAAGTGCCGCCACCACTGTTTTGCCGGAGCCCACATCGCCCTGCACCAGGCGCAGCATCGGGATAGGTTTGGCCAGATCCGCGGCAATCTCATCCACCACCCGGCGCTGGGCGCGTGTCAGCTCGAACCCCACCCGCGCCATAAATTGCGCTTGTAATGCAGCATTGATAGTGAGGCGCTGCGCCCCATCGGCCTGGGTCTCACGGCGCAACAGCAGCAAGCTGAGGTGATGGGCAAGCAGCTCTTCAAATACCAATCGCTGCTGAAAAGGATGCTCGCCATCCATCAGCTGTTGGATATTTGCGTTAGTAGGAGGCTGGTGCAGGTAACGCAACGCCTCCGCCAGACTCACCTGATTCAACTGGTGCCGTACCGCAGCTGGCAGCAATTCATTCAGTACGTATTGATCAAGCAGCTTGAGCGCCTGCGCCGCCAGCGAACGCAGGCGCGGCTGGGTCAGACCTTCAGTGGCAGGGGAAACAGGGGGGAGCGATTGTGCCAACGGCAAGGGAGCGGCAGTGTCCAGCTCGTCGTATTCGGGGTGATACATTTCCAACCCCGAGGCTCCGCGGCGGGTCTCGCCAAAAATCCGCAAACGCGTACCATTAACCAAACGCTGTTTTTGCGCATTGTTAAAGTGATAAAAGCGCAGGGTTATCGTGCCAGTGCCATCCTGAACCTTACACACCAGACTGCGGCGCTTGCCGAACACTATGTCGCAAGCGCGTACTTCCGCTTCAATCACTGCATTCACATTGGGCTGCAGAGCCCCGATTGGCGTAATGCGGGTGCGATCCATATAGCGCAAGGGCAAGTGCAGTAGTACATCCTGCACACTGAAAAGCCCTATCTTCGCCAATTTTGCCGATAAACTGGCACCAACGCCCTTGATCGCGGTTACGGGCAGCTGGTCGAGCGTAACCTTGCTAACAGGTGCTTTCACAACGGAAATGTCAGTTACTCTGGTCTGCCGGGGCTACGCGGCAGGCTTTAATCGCCGCGCGCAATGCATCGATCGCCTTGTGCCGCGGGAAACTGGCGCGCCAGGCAAGCGCAACTGTACGGCTAGGTGATGGTTCTGTGAACGGGCGGGTGACCAACACATCGGAGCTGTATAGCGAACTCTCGGCAGCCGATGCAGGCAATATGGTCAGCCCCAAGCCCGAGGCCACCATATGGCGCAAAGTCTCCAATGAGCTGCCCTCCGCAGCGGTACGCACGTTGTTCGCTGTTTCTTCGCCGTGATGCTGCAGGTTCGGGCAGGTGGTCAGCACCTGATCGCGGAAGCAATGCCCCTCGCCCAGCAGTAACAATTGCTGAGTGTTGAGATCGGCCGGGTCTATCGCCTCTTTGCTCGCCAAGGGGTGCTCCTTGGGCATCAACACAACAAAGGGCTCGTCATAAAGTGCCTGGGTTACCACATCCGGCTCTACAAATGGCAGCGCGACAATAATCACATCCAGTTCGCCATTGCGCAGTTTTTTACGCAGGTTATGTGTGTAGCCTTCTTCTACATACAGCGGCATTTTGCTCGCCAGTTGTTGCAAATGCGGGATAAATTTGGGCAACAGGTAGGGGCCGATGGTAAAAATCGCGCCCACCGATAACGGGCTGCTCAGCTGGTCTTTCCCGGCATCGGCCAAGTCTTTGATCGCTGCGGTTTGCTCCAGCACCAAATTCGCCTGTGCGACAATCTGCTCACCCAGCGGTGTAGGCTGCACGCGGGATTTGGTGCGCTCAAACAGCGCCACACCCAATTCGTCCTCCAGTTTTTTAACGGCGATACTCAAGGTTGGCTGGCTCACGTAGCAACGGTCTGCCGCGCGTCCAAAATGCTGTTCTTGCGCAAGGGTGACTATGTAACGCAGTTCGGTCAGGGTCATAATGCAGCTCCACTCGCTGGATACGTATGAATAGCCTAAAACTATCAGATTAACGACATTTATCAAATGACAATTAACCCATCTTCACCGGAAAAATGCCTGATTATCGGTTGTGGCGATATTGGTCAGCGCATCGCCCGGCAATTAGCACCCTTGGGCTACCAAATAACCGGCCTGCGCCGCTCGCTCACCACTGACCTACCCTATCTGCACTACCGGCGGGGCGATGTCGGCAACCCTGAACAACTCCACCCTCTGTTAGCGGAAGGGTTTGATGTGATCGTCATCAGCATGACACCGGACGAACGCAGCGATGCCAGTTATCAACGCGCGTATGTAAATACCTGCCAAAACCTTGTGAATGGACTGCAACAACCAACATTACAACAGAAACCGCGCCTGATTTTGTTCGTCTCCAGCAGCGCGGTATATGCGCAACAAGACGGCAATTGGGTCGATGAATCATCAACTTGTGAGCCAGACAGTTTCAGCGGAAAACGCTTACTGGAAGCAGAAGTAGTGATTGCCCATAGCGGCTTTGCACACACGATTGTCCGCTGTAGCGGCATTTACGGGCCAGGACGCAACCGGCTGATCGAACAAGTACTGCGCAAGCGCGCATCAGCCAGCCCACACTTCACCAACCGCATCCATGCCGAGGATTGCGCCGGATTCATGGTGCACCTTATCGAGCAAGCCAAGCACAAGAGCATCGAACCGATTTACATCGCCACCGACTCTTACCCTACACCGATGGTTGAGGTAGTGAGCTGGATTGCAGACGAATTGGGCGTTACAGATTTTTTGTCTGCCGATGCGGTGAACGAGCGCGGTAACAAACGGCTCAGTAACCGGTTGATGCTGGCAACGGGTTACAGGCTTGTTTACGAGGACTTCCGGCAGGGTTACGGCGAAATGCTGGAGGGATTCAAGGCAATAAAAAACCCGGCATAAAGCCGGGTTTTTTACTTCCAAACTCCGCTGGATTAGTTGCGGGTTTCGGTAGTAGTCACTTTGGTCGATACATTGCCAACCACGCGACGGTTCTTCTCGCGGCCTTCTGCAGTAGCGTTATCTGCAGCAGGTTTGGCTTCACCGTAACCAATCGCATTCACGCGATCAGCAGTGATGCCGTACTTGGTGATCAACGCCGCTTTAACAGAGTCAGCACGGCTTTGTGACAACTTCTGGTTGTACGCGTCTGAACCCTGGCTGTCGGTGTGGCCTTCTACAGTCACGATGGTGTCAGCGTATTGATCCATGAAGCGCGCCAGATTAGCAACTTCGCCTTCAAACTCAGGCTTGATAATCGCTTTAGCGGTATCGAAAGTGATGTTCAACTCAATCGATACGGTTTCAGTCAACTTCAGTGAACAGCCTACTTCGTCTACTTTGTGCGTTTTTGGAGTGTCTGGACACTGGTCTTTTGAATCCAATACACCGTCGCCATCGCTGTCTTTTTCTGGTTCAGCCACAACAGGAGCCGCTTTTACTGGGGCAGCAGTTTTACCGAACAGATAACTGATACCCGCGTTCAACGCCAAGTCAGTGTATTCGTTATCCAGACTGTTGAATGCGCGCACGTCAGTGCGGAATTCCCAGTTACCGCCCAGATCGCGTTTTACACCAGCACCCAGGTTCAACAGGGTATCGCGTGCATCTTCTGCTACGCCCGCCACACTCAGCTCGCGCTTTTGGTCACCTACACCAAAGGCAACATAAGGACGCCACAGGCTTTCAGTGTTGATGTGATACAGCGCATCCAAACGGTATTGGGTGCCATCTACGCTAAAACCACCTGCTTCAGTTTCGGTGTCGTACTGGCTGGCAACGGCATCCAAGGTCCAGTTTTCATTCAATACATAACCAAAACCCAAGCCCCAGGTGGTGGCATCGTTGATAGGGTCTTCAAAGAAAGTACGACCCAGATCAGCATGGATTTCAAATTTATGGGTGTCGGCATAAGCGCCGGCAGATACAGCAGCGATTGCTGCGGACAGTGCTAATACGTGTGTGTGTTTCATAGCTATTCGATCTCCGTAGAATATAGCGAGGTCCCCAAAGACAATCTGATTCCCTCGATTGGTTAAACATAAAGCGCTTTAAAACTTGCCGCCCCTCGCAGAGGATGCGCAAGCTGATTGTCTCTAAAAATCCGTTTCATGATTATTTTCAGCTGGTTACATTAGCAAATTAAAGCCCTTTATGCCAATTTACGATGTTTTTTTGAACAATAAGTCCCAAACTCCGTGACCCAAACGCTCCCCCCGTTTTTCAAATTTGGTAATGGGGCGGTAATCCGGGCGAGGTGCGTAGCCGGTTTCGCTGAAATCCGTAGCAAAACCTGGCGCAGCATTCATCACCTCCAGCATATGCTCGGCATAGGCCTGCCAATCTGTCGCCATATGGAATACACCACCGGTCGCCAGTTTGGGGCGCAGCTTTTGCACAAACGCAGGCTGGAGGATACGGCGCTTGTGATGCTTCTTTTTATGCCATGGATCGGGAAAATACAGCTGTAGCCGATCAATACTGCCATCGGGGATACAATCTTCCAGCACATCCATAGCATCCGCCATGTATACCCGAAGATTGCTTAACCCTTCCTGACCGGCGACATTAATCAATCGCCCAACACCGGGTGGATGCACCTCAATCCCGATGAAGTTTTTATCCAGCTCATTGCGCGCCATCTCTAACAGCGAATCACCCATACCAAAGCCAATTTCAAGCACCAGGGGCGCTTTACGGCCAAAGACTTGCTCGGGATCAATAGGGCCTTTGAACAAACTCAGCCCCAATGTTGGCCACCAGGTATCGAACGCGTTTTTCTGGCCAACGGTTATACGGCCTGCGCGGATCACAAAGCTACGGATCGACTTGGGTTTAAATTCAGGTTTGATTAAAAACCCTTCTTCGCCCGATTCCAGATCAGGCGTTAACTCAGGTAATTCAGACATAAAAGCTACAGTTATGGAGTAAAAGGAATTAGTCGGCCGGACGAACACGCCATGCGGCGAACATCAGCGATAACCAACCGAACAAAAAACAAAGACCACCTAAGGGTGTAATTGGCCCCAACCAGCCTGGAGCACCCAACGCCAGTGCGTAGAGGCTGCCACTAAATAAAAGGTTGCCCAGTATAAAGGCTAGGCCCGCTGCTTTTAACCCTGGTGTTGCAGGTTTGTGGTGTAGCCAAAGAGCAACCAACAACAACGCCAAGGTGTGGTACATCTGATATTGCACACCGGTTTTCACCACATCTATCGCTCTGGGTGATAGGACTTGCTGGAGCCCATGGGCAGCAAAAGCACCTATAACCACTGCGAAAAAACCGCTAATAGCGGCGATCATCAGAAAAAATCGCGCCATATGACACCTTAAAATGACGTTTTATAAATCGATAGAAATAAAAAAGCCGCGCTAAGCGCGGCTTTTCGGGATGCATAGCCGTTAGGATCAGGCTTCCAACATCATAGTTTTGACCTTGTTCATGGCATTTTTTTCCAGCTGGCGAATACGCTCAGCAGAAACACCATATTCAGCAGCCAAATCGTGCAGAGTCGCTTTGTCATCATTTAACCAGCGGCGCTGCAGAATAACACGGCTGCGGTCATCCAGTTTTTCCAGCGCTTTTTCCAAACTGTTGACGTTGGACTCCTCCCAGTTGGACTCTTCCAGGCGCACAGCAGGATCATAACGGTTATCTTCAAGGTAATGTGCGGGTGCTACATAGCCATCATCTTCGTCATCTTCACCGGCATCAAAACCAGCGTCGTAAGAGGCCAAACGGCCTTCCATTTCACGCACTTGTTTGACGTCTACCCCCAAATCCGCCGCAACGGCCTGGGCTTCATCGTTGCTCAACCATGCCAGACGCTTCTTGGCACCGCGCAGGTTGAAAAACAATTTGCGCTGGGCTTTGGTAGTGGCGATTTTGACGATACGCCAGTTTTTCAGGATGAACTCATGAATTTCAGCTTTGATCCAGTGCACCGCGAAAGACACCAGACGGACGCCTTTATCGGGATCAAAACGTTTGACCGCTTTCATCAAACCAACGTTACCTTCCTGTACCAGATCGCCCAATGGCAAACCGTAGCCATTGTAAGAACGTGCGATATGCACCACAAAGCGCAAATGCGCCATAACTAACTTGCGGGCGGCATCAAGGTTACCGTTGTTGACCAGATCGCGTGCCAGTTCTTGCTCTTCTTCGACACTGAGGACAGAAAAACTACTGACCGCCTGAACATAGGCATTCAGGTTTGCGCCGGGGGCGAGAATGCCGATAGGCTGCAGACTTGTGCTTGTGCTCATGTTTACCTCCACATTCGATATGACCCGAGTCTATCATCGAGTATTGGTTGCGCCAATAGCGCAAAAGTTCACTTTACGTGGATATTGCGCCTCTAATCAGCGCTATAAAAATAATCAATCACCGCGGTTGTATTTGGTACAGATGGCGCGCCACTGCAATCCATGCTCCTAGCAACCCCGTTAATCCCGCCAACAGCACCAATTGCAAACTCTCTATTAAGCCTAGGCCGTGTAAACGAAAGCTGCTTTGATACAGATCAGCAAGCTGCGCAACAGGCGCAGATAACCACCAAAAACCAGCGGCCAACAAGAGCGACGCCACTATGCCTCCGCCCACCCCAAACCACAGGCCGGTATATAAGAAGGGGCGACGGACATAGGCATCGGTTCCACCTACCAACTTCACGACCAAAATTTCATCGCGGCGCGCTTCGATTGCCATGCGGATGGTATTGCCAATCACCAACAAGACCCCCAACACCAACAATCCCGCCAACGCCACTACAAAACGTTCAGCTACTGCGATGAACTGGTGAAGGCGCTTGACCCACAGCATATCCAGACGGACATCGGCCACCAGAGACTCAGCAATCAACGCCTGTTGCAGTGAAGTCAGGGCATCCGGTGCATTGCCACCAATTTTGGGTTTGATCAGGATCACCGCGGGCAAAGGATTTTCATCAAGGTGGCTGGCAAGCTCGCCCAACCCCGAGCCCTGCTTGAATTCTTCCAGAGCCTGCTCGGGCGATACATAGGTCGCGAGTGCAACATCCGGCCGCTGCGCCCAGCGCGTGCGCAAATCCTGCGCCTGAACGGCGGTCGCTTCTTTCTTCAGAAACACCGATATTTGGCTGGAGTCCTGCCATGTATGGCCAATTTGCTGCACATTGTTAAACACCACAAATAATGCCGCCGGCAGGGCGATCGCAATTGCAATCACGAGCCAGGTCATTGCGCTTTGCAGGGGCGTTTCAAGCATACGCAACAGACTTTCAATCGCCGAGCTGCTGTGGTGTGCATACCAGGCATCAAACTTGTCGCGCCACGACATCTGGCTCTGCACTGCACCCTGTGGGCGCGCAGGCTCTGCACGTGGCACTTCACGGCGCACACGGTCAGGGCGCGCCGTAGCACCATTGCTCCCCATACGGTTAGGACGGCGCTCGGGCCTTGAACGATTCGGACCACTCACCACAGCACCCCGTCATGTACCAATTTGCCCTGCACCAAACCCAGTACGCGTTTGTTCATGCGCCTGAGCAATTCCACATCGTGGGTGGCGATCATCACTGTCGTGCCCACCTCATTAAATTGGCGGAACAGCGTCATGATTTCGTTGGATAACTCCGGATCCAGATTACCTGTAGGCTCATCCGCCAATAACAGGGTCGGCTTGTTTACTACCGCACGGGCAATACCGACCCGCTGCTGTTCGCCACCGGATAACACCACCGGGTTTGAGCGCTCTTTATCGAGCAGGTCAACCTTATCCAAGGCCGCGCGCACGCGCTTACCGATCTCCTGATGCGGATAACCCGCAACTTGCAGTGGCAATGCGACGTTATCGTACACAGTGCGATCGAATAACAACTGGTGATTTTGGAAAACCACGCCGATGTTGCGGCGAAAATAAGGCAACTGGCTTTTGGGCAAACGCGCCAAATGATGCCCATCGACATACACATTGCCGTTGGAAGGTTGCTCCATGAGCATAATCAGCTTCATCAGGGTGCTTTTACCCGCCCCCGAGTGCCCGGTAAGAAAGAGCATTTCCCCCGCCTGCACTTCAAAATCCACGCGCGCCAGCGCTTCGTAGCCGGTGTCGTAACGCTTGCTTACGGTTTCAAATCGAATCACAACAAACCCTGTTCTTTAAAAGATTAAGATGCGTCAGTCTGATTAAAAAGTGCTTTGATAAAAGGCTCGGCTGCAAACGGTTGCAGATCATCAATCGCCTCTCCTACACCGATAAACCTCACCGGCAGCGCAAACTTTTTACTCAGCGCAAAAATCACCCCGCCCTTGGCCGTACCATCGAGCTTGGTTAGCACCAAACCGGTAACGCCTGCTGCATCGCGGAACTGTTCAGCTTGGTTGACCGCATTCTGGCCAGTACCGGCATCCAACATCAGCAACACCTCATGCGGCGCTGAACCGTCGATTTTGGCCATCACGCGCTTGACCTTCGACAACTCATCCATCAAATGGTTTTTATTGTGCAATCTGCCTGCAGTATCGGCGATGATCACATCAATTCCACGCGCTTTAGCGGCATTCAATGCGTCATAAATAACCGAGGCAGAATCTGCACCTGTGTGCTGGGCGATGACCGGCACATTGTTGCGCTCACCCCAGACTTGCAACTGTTCGACCGCTGCCGCACGGAAAGTATCCCCCGCCGCCAACATGACTTTTTTGCCTTCGTTTTGCAGGCGCTTGGCCAATTTACCGATAGTGGTGGTCTTGCCCACGCCATTCACCCCCACCACCAAAATGACATAAGGCTGCTTAGTGCTATCGATCACCAGCGGCTGTTCAACCGGACGCAACACGTCCGTCAGTTGGTCGCGCAGCGCCTTATAAAGTGCATCGACATCATTGAGTTGCTTGCGCGCTACGCGGGCGGTGAGACTATCGATAATTTCACTGGTCGCTTCCATTCCCACATCGGCGACGAGCAACTGGGTTTCCAGTTCCTCAAACAGGTCTTCATCGATGGTTTTGCGGCCCAGAAAGAGATTGCCCAAACCCTCGGCAAAATGGCTGCTGGTGCGGCTAAGCCCCTGCTTGATGCGGGCAAAAAAACCCAATTTGGCAGGCTTTTCAGCCGGAACCGGTGCAGGCTCCGGTTCCGCCTGTGCAGGAGCAGATGCTGGCGCAGCCTCAACAATCGTCGCAGGTGCCTCTTCTGCAACTGGCGCTAGCGGCTCAGCAGGAGTTTCCGTAGTGGTATCGGGTTTATCGGATTTTTTAAACAGATTGAAAAACATAGTCGTGTCTTGGATATGAACTGAAGACTGAAATGAGGGGCGCAGACAGGATTGTGATTCTGCAAACGCAATAAAGCCGCTATCCTACCACTTCTGATCTGCTGATAGAGAAATGCCTTGTCCAAACCTGTCGCAAAAACAACCAACCGCAAGCCTGCTGGCAGCAACCAACTGCGCATCATTGGCGGCTTATGGCGTGGGCGCAAGCTCAGCTTTCCCGATGTTGACGGGCTGCGCCCCACCGGAGACCGCATCCGCGAAACCCTGTTTAACTGGCTGGCACCGGATATTCAGGGTGCACGCTGCCTGGATTTGTTTGCCGGCTCAGGAGCGTTGGGGTTGGAAGCGCTATCACGCGGGGCAGAATCCAGTCTGATGCTGGAGAAAAATGCACTCGCCGCGCAGCATCTCAGAAACCACCTACAGTTGCTAAATGCCAGCAACGGACAGGTCGAGCATACAGACAGTCTTCAATGGCTCACGCAACAACAAGCCCCCCACCCATTCGACATTATTTTCATCGACCCTCCCTTTAGCCTTAGTTTATGGGAAGCGGTGGCTAATACCCTGGAAAGCGGTGGATGGCTGGCAGATGAGGCAATTATCTACCTTGAAGCACCGCGCGACGCGCGACTCCAACTACCTGTCAGTTGGCAATTGTACCGCGACAAGCACGCCGGTCAGGTCAGCTATCGCCTGTATCATCGCCATACAACATCCGATAACGGCTAAGCCAAATACCAACTACACTAAAATCCCGCAGATGGTGCATTTGCTGGCGAGCCAGCAGCGAATTTTGTACCATGCGCCCCCCGCCGGACGGCATCCCAACGGAATAATCCTATGCGCACAGTGGTCTACCCTGGCACTTTCGACCCTATCACCAACGGCCACATTGATCTGGTGGAGCGCGCTTGTCGCCTGTTCGATAAAGTGATCGTGGCAGTTGCTGCCAGCAATCGCAAAAATCCACTATTTACACTGGAAGAGCGCGTCGCGCTGGCGCAAGAAACACTTGCACACCTGCCCAACGTCAGCGTGTGCGGGTTCGATATTTTGCTGGTGGAATTTGTGCGGCAACAGAATGCCCAGGCGGTATTGCGCGGCTTACGTGCGGTGTCGGATTTTGAATATGAATTCCAGTTAGCCAATATGAACCGCGCGCTGGCTCCCAGCATGGAAAGTATCTTTCTCACACCGGCAGAACACCTTTCTTATATTTCGTCGTCAATCGTGCGTGAAATCGCCTTTTTGGGCGGCGATGTCAGCAAGTTCGTGGCAGGCCCGGTCGAGGCGGCACTGCAGCGCAAGTTTGGCCGATAGCCGCTCTTATTTCTGGCAATCCACGCAATAGACAGTGGTGCGGTCATTCATCCGCACCTCTTTCAAGGCTTTTTTGCAGCGTGTACAAGGCTCACCACCACGGCCATATACCAATAACTGTTGCTGAAAATAACCGGGCTTGCCGTCGCCTCCGACAAAATCGCGCAATGTTGTCCCACCCTGATCGATCGACCGCTGTAAGACAAATTTGATGTCCCGCACCAGATCTTCGCAATTTTTACGCGTCAGCGAGCCTGCTTTACGGATAGGTTTGATACCCGCCATAAACAGCGATTCATTGGCGTAGATATTCCCCACACCCACCACGATTTTGCTATCCATGATGAATTGCTTGATCGCCTGGGTTCGCTTGCGGCTACGCAGGTACAGGTAGTCCGCTGAGAAAGTATCCGTTAATGGCTCCGGCCCCAGATCTGTCAGTAATTTATGGGTTGAAGGATCACCTTCTACCCACAATAAGCAGCCAAAACGACGCGGATCGGCGTAGCGCAGGGCGATTTTTCCAAACACCATATCAAAGTGGTCATGGAACAGGGGCGGCTCATCTGCGTTGACGATACGCAAACTGCCCGACATCCCCAAATGAACCAGCGCATGGCCATTGCCAAAATCCAGCAATAAATACTTGCCGCGCCTGTGCGCAGAAAGCAGCCGCCGATTGCGGAGCAACTCTGCCACATTATCCGGAATTGGCCAGCGCAGGCGCGGCTGGCGAATGACAATCTCTGTCACTTTGTGCCCGACAAGGTGGGGCGCTATGCCGCGCAGGGTAGTTTCGACTTCGGGTAACTCGGGCATCTCAATTCCTGATTTTCATGGCCAAAAGCGCCATGCTATAGGTTGGATAGAACAAAATCATGCTGGCGTGGCGCAATTTTCATTAAACACAGCGTAAATGTTATTAGCTTGGCGTGGAAAACTACACAGTGTCGCCTAGAATCTCATACGTGAGTCGCATCACACTTTATTGAGAACTAGCTCGCAAAATCGAGCAGATTTGGCGCGCAAGTTGCTGAGTGGAGATGCTGGCAAAACCCAGAGGTAGCGGGTGCAAGCCACAACCGGTGTATCGAGACCGACGGCAGTCCAATCTGCCGGGGTTCAATTATCTTCTGGAGCATTCATTTGATGAAAAAACTGTTTTTGCTGTTTTCTTTACTTGTCGCAGCCAACGCTGTGCAAGCGCTACCGATTGTTTCACTGTCCAACGCAGGTGATGTAACCACGTCAGTCACTGGCGCAACGACGATCGATTTTAACAGTGGTTGCGGCTACGCGACCTGCAGCGGCGATTTTGCCTTGGTCAATGGCAGCCAAAGCGGTCTTTATGCCCAGCCTTTTGGTGTCAACTCTCAATACCTGAGCGTACCTAACCCATCGCCCACCACCCAGCGCGCCAGTTTTACCCTGGGCACGACCGCGGATTACTTCGGGCTCTTTTGGGGTTCAATTGATAGCTACAACTTCATCCGCTTTTATTTGGGCAACGATCTTGTCGCCAGCTATTCAGGCAGTGATATTGTTGGCAAGTTCGCCGATGGCAACCAGTTGAGCCTTAACTCAAACCGCTACATCAATTTCACTTTTTCGGGCGAGAGTTTTGACCGCGTAGATTTAGTGAGCAATGGTTTTGCCTTTGAAAGCGATAACCACGCGTTCAAAACGCTGGTGTCTGTGACTGAACCCAGCACGGTTTTGTTACTGTTGATGGGTTTGACCGGATTGTTTTTCGCGCGTCGTCAGGTGCGCAGCAGCTGCCGTTATTAAGTATGTTGCATAAAAAACCGCCGGGCAGACCAACTCTCCCCGGCGGTTTTTTATTGGCATGATCAATCGCCCTGAATGACTAATGACTGGTTGCGCTAAAGCGCATCATCAGATTCAGCTGGTTCACAATCAATTGGAATTCTTCAAACTGGCGGGCACTGAACGCTCCTGTTTCAGCATCGGCATAAGCCAGTGCCATCAGGCGTTTATTTAATAGCAGTGGCGCAAGAAAAATTGCACCGCTCGCGCCCATGGCTTGTAAAGCACCCACATCTTTTAGCGCCACTTCAGGGCGATACCAGAGAGCTTGTTGGCTGCGTAAAAACTCATGCAACAACTCACCTTTGCGCAATTGCTCAACATTAATTTTGACTTTCTGTCGCCACAAATGCGTTCCTTTACCTGCCACATAACGGACATCCAGGGTTTTGCTTTTATGATCCACCACTAAAATCGCTATGCGCGCAATACTTGCGCCTTCGTGCAGAGCGGCAAGCGACAACTGGGTTATCTGGGGAAGATTTTCGCCCGCCAACATAGCCTTGTGGATCTGGTTGAGTTGTTGCTGGAAGAAGTAATCGGGTTTTTCTGCCGACACTTCTTTTTCTTCGATCACTGCCGGATCTGGCAGTGCGCTGATCAGCACATCCACACCGTAAATTTTGGCAATTACCGATGCCTCATCCGCCATCATCAGGATTTGTTTTTTAGCGGCATCTTGTGAAATTTTGCACAGGCTGGCGGTCTGTTGGGCGAGCTTTTGCATCTCTGTACTTTTCATGCCGCGCTCGATGTAAATACTGATCTGGCTGCCCAGATTGACAGCCCGCGCGGCCGGACTGGAATGAACGTGATTCTCGCAAGCCTCGCTCAGCAAATCGCCCAGCGTCCAATCTTTAATCAGTTGGCGCGACAGCAAACTGGTATCCACCCCCAGATATTCAATCGCCAGGCTGTGTTCCGACTGGGGTTCTTGATCGCGCGCCTCGATAAAGTCTTCGACTATTTTGCGCCCGGTTGAGATCAATGCTAATTCGCTGATGTTGCGCAACAGCGCCGCAATAAACACCTGCTCTTTTTTGTCGCCATCCAAAAACGGCACCATCGCCTTGGCCTGCACTGCGGCGTGAAAAGAGCGCGCCAGACTTTTAATCAACTGCAGCTTGGGTTTACCTTGCAGGAAATTTTCGATCAGCGTCGTGGCAAGGGTGATGTTGCGGAGATTGACAAAACCCAGATGGACAATCGCGCGTGATACCGTCTTGATCGACGCAAATGACGGATTGTAATGCACAGAATTAGCAATTTTTAGCACTTTTGAAGTGAGATCAGCATCGCGCAGAATGATTTTGGTCAGATCTTCAGCGCGACATTTCTCATTTTCACTTAGCTCGCAAATTTCCCGTACCACCGCATTTAAGGTGGGCAACTCCTGTTCAGCAAGGGTATCCATCCACTCTTGTAAACCACGTGGGTTCGTCATACTGGCACCGGTGCACTCTCTCAACCAAAGTAATTATTCTGTGTTGAGTGTAGTTCAGCGCCGTCATGGCGTTGCCCTGGATGGTAATTTCTTTGCAATAAAAAACCCGGCGCTGGTTAACCAAGGCCGGGTTTTTAAAGCAGATCAAGTAATTACTTGATTTTGCCTTCTTTGTAGACCACGTGCTTACGCACAACTGGATCGTACTTTTTGATTTCCATCTTTTCTGGCATGGTACGCTTGTTCTTGTCAGTGGTGTAGAAGTGACCAGTACCAGCAGAAGAGTTCAGACGAATTTTTTCGCGCATGACTAAGCTCCTAATTACACTTTGTGGCCGTTGGCACGAACATCAGCCAACACAGCGTCAATGCCGCGCTTGTCGATGATACGCATACCTTTTGGAGTCAGACGCAGAGTCACGAAACGCTTCTCAGCTTCTACCCAAAAACGGTGAGATTGCAGGTTTGGCAAAAAACGACGCTTGGTGTGGTTTTTTGCGTGGGAAACATTGTTGCCGGTAATTGGACGTTTACCAGTAACTTGACATACCTTGGACATTTTATTGCCTCATTAAAAATCAGCGCGCTAAGCTGGAAGCGCTGTGTTAGAACCGTCAAACAGACTAACAACCAGCCTAGAGCATTGTTGTAAGCAGCCTATTCTTTCCTAAACGCGGGTTAAATCAGGATCGGAGCAGCAAATTCCAGAGGGAAATTCGCGCTGAAATGACGCTCTTTTAATACGTCGTCACAACCCTGCCGCAAAGAGCCGCGTTTTATACCAAAACAGCCCCGCAATAGCAACGAGAAGCTGATTTTTTAGCCAAAAAACTGCTGTTTTCCTTAGGAAGATAGGATTCAGAAGATTTTGGCTGGAAAAACGGCGGGTTTGCAGTTACCAAATCCGGGCTGCCTCATAAACCATTTGCTAACCATCCACCACAAGGCAATTGCGCCCGCTATTTTTGGCTCGGTAAAGTGCATTATCGACACGACGTAAAATAGTTTCTATTGCCTGATCCTGCGGTTGGATCAAACTCAAACCCATACTGGCAGTGACGACCAATGGTGGGTGGCTTTCGGGCAGGAAATTACCGCTTGCAATGGCCTGGCGCAAACGCTCGGCGATGACATTAGCGACATCCAATGCCGTATTCGGCAGTAACAATGCGAACTCTTCCCCGCCAAAACGGGCAAACAGATCACCTTCACGCAAATGCGCCATGGCGTGATGAGCAATGCCGCGCAACACCTCATCGCCCGCGATATGGCCAAAACGGTCATTGATAGTTTTAAAATGATCAACATCCATCAGCACTACCGCAACAGGTGTTTGTCGCTCCCTGAAACTCGCTAATGACAGGGTTAGAGCATCCAGTAACTTGCGGCGATTGTAAGCACCAGTGAGCTCATCCGTCTCGCTCAGCAGTTGCAGTTTTGCTTCAAGCTGGTGACGACGAGTGATATTACAGGCGACCCATACCACGGCGCGCTCATTATTAACCGGTGTAGCCAAGGGTTGGACTCGCCCCTCAAACCAGATCTCACCCTCCGGCCCTTGTTGAGTATCCAAACCGTCCACATCGGCCCCCGCCAAACCATATTCAACGATCCGCAGTTGGTTCTGCTCCAACGTGATCTTGATTTGTTCCAAAAACCAATCGGCTTTGGCTTTTGGCAGGACGTCGTAGAGGCTGAAATCCACCAGGTGCGCACCATCGTGATAATGCTGGCGATCCTTGCCACCAATTAATGCCGCATAACGCCCGGATTCCGTCAGTACAAAAACCGGATCGGGTAAGGCAGACAGCATGTCCAGAAGAATGTCCAAATGGTTAGTCACAACAATCATCCAATATCAATGTGGAGTGATAAGACTTTCGTAGTCGATGCAGGCATAGCAGCGCGGCAAAGCACTGCAGAATCTGGCACTCAAATTAACATCATACGGGTGATAGGCACCAGCAGTTCATACGCGCAATCTTCATACGCACAATCACAGTAGTCCGCGCTCCGCAAACGAAACAACTTCTTCATTGCCCACCACCATATGATCCAACACACGCACATCGACCAAATCCAGGGCGGCGATAATCCGCTGGGTAATCCGTTGGTCAGCCTGGCTAGGTTCAGCCACACCGCTAGGATGATTGTGGCTGAGAATAACACTCGCCGCATTGTGCGCCAGGGATCGTTTGACCAGTTCGCGCGGATATACCGCGGCACCGTCTATCGTCCCGAAAAATAATTCTTCGTAGGCAATCAAGCGGTTTTGATTATCCAGAAACAGCACCGCAAATACCTCACGCTGTTGATGGCGCAGCTGGGCACTCAAATACTGGCGAACCAAATCCGGGCTAGTGAGTAAATCACCCGCTTTCATCGCCGCCGACAAGTGCCGTCGCCCCATCTCCAACACAGCCTGCAATTGGGCATATTTGGCGTTACCCAGCCCAAGCCCCTTGCAGAAGTCGGTTTGCGATGCCTCCAGCAGCTGGCGCAAGCCGCCGTATTGCTGCAGCAACTCGCGGGCAAGATCTACCGCTGATTTACCGACACAGCCGACCCGAAGGAAAATGGCCAGCAATTCAGCGTCTGACAATGCACGGGGACCAAGGGACAATAATTTTTCACGGGGACGTTCGGCGGCAGGCCAATTGGCAATCGACATAGACAGCTCCTTGTATGCGATGTGGATATTCCTTCAGGACAGGTATTTATTGCCGGCAGCACCCGCTCCCGGCAATACGAAAATGCAGCCAAGAATGTTATCTTAACCAGCTTGCGTCAAGCCCTGCATGGCTATCGCCGTTAGCGACCAATTACTGTCAGGCTCATACCAGACAAGATCGCTGCGTGTACTATTATTCATCGACCCTCACCGATTTACTGCCAGCCGGGGCTGCACCACACCATGACATCAACTGCAACGCTGTCGCTTGCCAACAAACAGATACTGCTCGGTGTGACCGGTGGTATCGCCGCCTATAAAAGTGCCGATCTGGTACGTCGCCTGCAAGACGCAGGCGCTCGCGTGCAAGTTGTGATGACCCCTGCTGCGCAGGAATTTATCACTCCGCTGACGATGCAGGCGCTGTCGGGTAATCCGGTGCATACGCAGCTGCTTGATCCGGAAGCTGAAGCAGGCATGGGCCATATCCAGTTGGCGCGCTGGGCGGATTTAGTGCTGATCGCACCGGCGACGGCTGATTTTATCGCGCGCCTTAGCCAAGGCATGGGCAACGACCTGCTCACCAGCATTTGCCTTGCCACCGCAGCACCCATTGCGCTGGCACCGGCGATGAACCAGGGTATGTGGCATAACGCAGCAACCCAAGCCAATCTGGAACTGCTGCGCACGCGAAAAATCCATTTGTTCGGCCCCGCCGATGGCGGACAAGCCTGTGGCGATATAGGCCCGGGGCGGATGCTTGAGCCGCTGCAACTGGTCGATGCAGCAGCAAGCCTGTTCACGACGGGCAGTCTCGCGGGCAAAAAAGTAGTCATCACCGCAGGGCCCACCCGCGAAGCTCTCGATCCGGTGCGCTACCTGAGCAACCACAGCTCCGGCAAAATGGGTTACGCAATTGCACAGGCTGCCGCTGAAGCCGGTGCCCGGACCATCCTCATCAGCGGCCCAACCCAGCTCGCAACACCGGCGCGGGTAACACGCATCGATGTTGTGAGTGCAAATGAGATGCTGGATGAAAGCCTGAAAGCCGCCGAGGGTTGCGATTTGTTTATCGCCGCCGCCGCCGTTGCCGATTACCGCCCGGCACAGCAGGCATCGCAAAAAATTAAAAAAGGCGCGAGCGATACCATGATGCTGGAATTGGTGAAAAACCCCGACATAGTCGCCAGCATCGCGAGCCTTAATCCCAAACCTTTTGTAGTCGGCTTTGCTGCGGAAAGCGAAAATCTGCTTGAGCATGCGCGCGCAAAATTAACGCGCAAAAATGTGGATCTGATTGTCGCAAACAATATCAGTGATAGCCGGATTGGTTTTAATAGTGACGACAATGCCGTGACCTTGGTGGATGCCAATTCCACTACAGAGATTAGCCAGCGCAGTAAACAACAGCTGGCGCGCGAATTGATCGCCCATTTTGCACAAACAATAACGACGTCATAAACACCCGTCATTTGTGTTTATGGCAAACCATTCAGGGTTTAGTTAAACGAAAAGGTACGCAAGTGAATCCACAGGATCCATTAAAAAGTAAAGCTGACACTGCACCGCATCTTTCACGCAGCGCCCAACGCGCACTGGAAGCAGCCAAACGCAAAGCCGCCATCCAACAAAAAGTGTTATTAATTTTGTTGGGTATTGCATTGGTCATTAATGCCATCATCGGGTTTGTGCTTTACCAGAAAATGGTCGTCAAACAGCAGCAACTGAATTTGAGTAACCTGACGCAAGAGGTAGCCGCCGAAAGAAGCAAAGCCTTATCGCGTTATCTACAACAACAAACTGCCGCTATTGATCAATTGGCAGCAGAGCCGGAGTTGTCTGCAATATTGGATTTCACCAATCCCGAAAATACACCGGAAGCACGCGAACAGCTGGAACAAAAATGGCAGCAAGCCACGGCTGGCATACTCAAGCTTCGTTTAATTCCAATAGGCAGTGCAGAACTTGATCGCGAAGCTGAATTTCCCATTCGCTATGCAGAACTGGATTTGATCCAACGCACCGAAAAACGCGAAGCAACACTGCCTGAATTGGTACAGATTAATAATCGCTGGATGTTCAATTGGACGCGTCCATTACCTGCCACCGGGAAAGAGACTCCCTTGGGCAGTTTAATGGTGACGACCGATGCAACTGAATTGCTAAATATACTCAACACATCGGAACAAGCACTGGGCGAATTTATTCTGCTGCAACAATTTGCAGGAAGCCCCGCACAACTGGTCGCAAAAATTGGATCAGGTACCGCAGGCAGCAGCATGCAAAATAATGTTGCAGGAAGTTATCTCGTGGTTAAATTCACACCCTCTGAACATTTATTACAACGCGCAGAAGAATTGCCCGCACTTTGGCTGACAGTAATCAGTGTGATTGTGGCAGGCAGTCTGGCGCTGGTGTGGTTCCTCAGCAAAATATTGGTACGCGCTGAATTGGGGGACGACAAATCCACTGCTGCCCCACTATTGGCTGACGTCACCAAGACCCGTAAAGAATCTGTCGATGCAAGCGATGCAATGACCGATCCGCTATTCCAAAAGCAGGATATCCTCGATATTGCAGTAATCGATGAAGATGAAAATATTCTCGGTTTACAATCCGCATCCGGTAAAAAATCCAACACGGGCTCGCGCACGAAAATTAATGAAGATTCTATACCGGCTGAAATTTTCCGCTCTTACGACATCCGTGGTTTAGTCGGCAGCCAAATTACACCTGAGTTTGCACAGCTACTTGGTCAGGCCATTGGCAGTGAAGCCATTGATCAAGGCGAACAAAATATTGTTGTCGCACGCGATGCACGCACTCACAGCGAATCATTAACACAAGCCTTGGTGCGCGGCATTTTGCGCACCGGCTGCAATGTCATCAACATTGGTGTGGTACCTACACCACTAATGTATTTTTCAACATTTCATTTTGACGATACCAGCAGTGGCGTAATGGTAACGGCCAGCCACAATCCCAAAGAATATAACGGCTTTAAGGTGGTGATGAATAATCGCGCACTCGCTGATGATGCAGTGACTGATTTGCGCGCCCGCATTATTGGCCAGCGTTTTCATCAAGGGCTTGGAGAAGAAACTCCGCGCACGATTATCCCCGACTATATCGATCGTATTTTTTCCGATGTTGCACTTGCGGGGAATGTTTCTGTTGTGATCGACGCGGGCAATGCTGTCACAGGTATAGTCGCACCCGCATTGTTTGAAGAACTTGGTTGCGAGGTAATTCCATTATTCTGCGATCTTGATGGCGAATTCCCCAACCACGATCCCGATCCAACGATTGAAAAAAATCTGCAGCACCTGATTGCTAAAGTTCAAGAAACCAATGCCGACATCGGCGTTGCATTTGATGGCGATGGTGATCGTCTGGTGGTTGTCACACCCAAAGGCGATATCATTTGGCCAGACCGCTTATTGATGCTATTTGCAAAAGATATTCTTGCACGCAACCCAGGTGCCGACGTGTTATTTGATGTGAAATGTTCACGCCAATTGAATCAGGTCATTAGCAGCTATGGCGGGCGGCCTATTATGTGGAAGACTGGTCACTCGCCCATGAAAGCAAAAATGGAAGAGACCCAGGCATTAATTGGCGGCGAATATTCCGGCCACATTTTTATCAAAGACCGCTGGTATGGTTTTGATGATGGCATTTACGCCATGGCGCGCCTGCTGGAAATTATCACCCTACGCGACCAGAAAATTGACGATATCTTTGCTGCTTTTCCACAACTGCTGATAACACCGGAAATCAAAATCCCGGTTGCGGAGCAAGATAAATTTGCACTTATTGCCAAACTCAGTGACGGTGGCGATTTTGCTAACGGCACAGCGACCACCATTGATGGGCTGCGCATAGACTACACCAAAGGTTGGGGGTTGGTACGCGCATCCAATACATCACCTGCACTCACGCTTCGCTTTGAAGCGGAATCAGCAGAAGCATTGGAAAAAATCCAGCAAATATTCAAACGCGAATTGTTAAAAGTGGATAAAACTTTAGCGATTCCTTTTTAATTTTTAATTTTTAATTTTTAATTTTTACAACAGGATTATTTTTTATGTCATTAAACCGTGAATCAGCAATGAATATTGCCAACGTACTTACCGAAGCCCTGCCTTACATCCAGCGCTTTACCGGCAAAACAGTCGTCGTTAAGTTTGGTGGCAACGCAATGGAAGGCGAAGAGCTACAAAATAGTTTTGCGCGTGACATAGTACTGATGAAATTAGTGGGCATGAATCCGGTAGTGGTGCACGGCGGAGGCCCACAAATTGGCAGCTTGCTGGAAAAACTTAATATCAAATCAGAATTTATCAACGGCATGCGCGTGACCGACAGCGCCACTATGGATGTCGTAGAAATGGTGCTGGGCGGTACGGTAAATAAACAAATTGTGAGTTTGATTAACCGCAATGGCGGTCAGGCAATTGGCTTGACCGGTAAAGATGGCAAGCTGATCCGCGCAAAAAAATTAACCGTAACACATAAAACACCGGAAATGCTTGCACCGGAGATTCTGGATATTGGCCATGTCGGCGAAGTCGAAAACGTCAACACATCCGTCATCGATATGCTGATCAATAGCGATTTTATTCCTGTGATTGCCCCTATTGGCGTGGGTGAAGATGGTGCTTCCTACAACATCAATGCCGATTTGGTTGCCGGAAAAATTGCGGAGTTCCTGCGCGCAGAAAAATTAATGCTGCTCACCAATGTATCCGGCCTGCAAGATAAGCAAGGTAAAGTGTTGACCGGTTTAAGCACCGAACAAGTAGACGGCTTGATTGCCGACGGCACTATTTACGGCGGCATGTTGCCAAAAATTGCGTGCGCACTTGATGCAGTAAAAGCGGGTGTCACCAGTGCGCATATTATTGATGGGCGTGTCGATCATGCTGTGTTGTTGGAAATTTTTACCGATGCGGGCGTCGGTACATTAATTACCAATAAAGCACGCAACGCCTAATCCTAGATGAGGATGCAACCTGTGCATCCTCGTCACTGACATGTTTTGATGCAGCGTCACGAATGGAGTCGCTATGATTAAAACCCCAAGCAAAACCCCACGCCGCCAGCAAATACTTGAGTGTCTGGCGCGCATGCTGGAGGCCAGCCCCGGTGAGCGAATCACTACGGCTGCGCTCGCCAAAGAGGTGGGCGTGTCGGAGGCGGCGTTGTATCGCCACTTTCCCAGCAAATCCAAAATGTTTGAGGGCTTAATTGAGTTTATTGAAGAGACCATTTTTTCACGTGTCACCTTAATTTTGGCGGAAGAAAAATCTGCGCTTAAGCGCTGTGAAAAAATGCTTGTGCTGCTGCTGACGTTTGCCGAGCGCAACCCCGGATTAACCCGCTTGCTGACAGGTGATGCATTGACCGGCGAGACTGAGCGTTTGCGCGTACGCATCGCGCAGTTTTTTGATCGTATCGAAACACAATTAAAACAAATTTTGCGCGAAGCAGAACTGCGTGAAGGTCTTCACCCGCAATTGCCTATCAGTGCAGCGGCTAATCTGTTAATCGCGCTGGTGGATGGGCGCATTACCGAATTTGTGCGCACCGAATTTCGCCGCCACCCGACTGAGCACTGGCAGGAGCAGTGGCAGTTGATTGCACAGGGGTTCCTTGTTCCCTCGGTAGTTCCGCAATAAAACAATGCCCATAAAAAAGCCGGCATTCGCCGGCTTTGTGTTATTTACACGGTCACTACGTGCAGTCATTACTGCGATATTTCAATAAAGCGCGCACGGTCTTCATCAAATTTCTTTTCTACCGATTCCAGCTCCGCTTCGCGCTGCTGAATTTGCAATTGGATATCTTTTTCTTCCTGTTCCAAATTACTGATATTTTTCAATAATTCATCTGGTAATGGTCGGCCACTGCGCTCGATGGCTGCCGCTTGTGTTTGATAGGTTTGCAAACGCGATCTGGCTGATGCCAAATTGGTCGTGAGAATCCCGATATTGCCGCGCAGGCTTTCAAGGTTGCGCTTTTTCGCAGCATCAATATCGGCAACATTACTGTAGCTACGGCGCAGCTGTATATCTTCGCGCTCTTGTGCTTCACGTTCCAGTCGCTCGCGATAAAGGCGTTCGCCCTCCTCGCCTTGCACAGCCGGAGGCACCACCTTGAGCACTCGTCCACTGAGCGACATCACTTCGTAACCCTTATTCACATATTCCGGTGGAACCTGGCTATTCAACACGGTAACACCATCTTTGTTTTTGTAGCGATAAATCACCTTGCCCTCTGTCTGCTGGACGGCACCGGCCCATCCAGTCACCAGCAACGCACTACAGGTTATTGCTACCAACAACAGATTACGCATCGAATTTCTCACCTCGTTGACGTTCGCCATCCGATCAAGCCAGTTCTACACCATAGGTGGCGCGATAGGTTTTGATTTTCTCCACCATCGCTTCCTGACCGCTTTGGCTTTCAAGATAGTCAATAATATGGTTCAGGTTAATAATACTGATCACCGGGATCCCGAAGGTTTGCTCCACTTCCTGAATAGCCGATAACTCGCCCTGGCCTTTTTCCTGACGATTTAGTCCAATCAATACTGCCGCCGGTTTTGCACCTGCCGCATCGATAATGCTCATCACTTCACGCACCGCAGTACCTGCGGTAATAACATCATCCACAATCAATACTTTGCCCTGCAGTGGTGCACCCACAAGGGTGCCGCCCTCGCCATGGTCCTTGGCTTCTTTGCGGTTATAGCAATAAGGCAGGTCGCGCTGATGGTGGTCGGCCAATGCAATTGCCGTAGTGGCCGCCAGTGGAATCCCTTTGTAGGCGGGGCCAAACACTATATCGAACTCCACGCCCGATGCAGTGATAGCAGCCGCATAATAACGCCCCAGCTCTGCCAGTGCCTGACCGGTCTGAAATTTGCCTGCATTGAAGAAATAGGGGCTGGTCCGGCCAGACTTGAGGACATACTCGCCAAAACATAACGCTTGGTGCCTGATAGCCAGCTGAATGAAATCAAATTGGTATTTTTCCATGCAAAGTATCCAACAATGAACTAAGTTTGAGATGACAAATAATGACAATGAGGTCTCGCCCAGGAGCCAGACCCGCATTTGGGCTATAGCAGCTTTCCAAATGTAAGGATGTGAAAAATCGTAACGCCTACCACAAAAAACCCAGTTTTGACGGTAACACAATCACACAAAGCTCGGGTATGATACACAGTCCGTAATCAAGGGGCTAACATGAGAGTTATCAGTCTTAGCGTCGATGGTATTTTTCAGGCGGCGCAACGCGGCCTTTATACGTGGCTCGCCAATCAGGATGCAGACTTCATTTGTCTGCAGGATTTACGTGCGTTGGAGCGCGAACTGGAAAAACCCGAATTCGAACTCAAGGGCTATCACGCCTATTTTTTCGATTCAGGCACCAAACATTACAATGGCGTCGCCATTTATACCCGCTTGCAACCCAAAGCGCTCATTTATGGGTTGGGTTTTGCGTCCGGCGTTGATATGGAAGGCCGCTATCTGCAAGTCGATTTTGAACAGCTGAGCATTGGCTCATTGCTTGCGCCCAGCGCCAGCTCCGAACTGGAATCGCAAGAAGTCAAAATTAAATTTTTTGATGATTTTCAGGCACATCTGGACAAAATTACCCGCAAGCGCCGCGAGTATATTTTTTGTGGCAACTGGCAAATGGCCCACACCCCAAAAGATGTGAGCAATAGCGCCGCTAACCAACACAATTCCGGTTTTTTACCACACGAACGTCAATGGTTAAGCCAATTATTCAATCAGATTGGTTATGTCGATGCGTTCCGTAAAGTAAATAAAGACGGCGATGAATACAGCTGGTGGCCAAATGGCCAGAAAGATGACGGCGATGGCTGGCGTACCGATTTCCAAGTGGTCTCCAATAGCTTGGGACCAAAAGTGGAATATGCTGCTATTTACAAAACCCAGCAATTTTCCAGCCATATGCCGGTAATTATTGATTACGACATCGAGCTGTAAAACGCACAGCACCACCACATTCTGTTACATAAAAAACCCGCTGTGATTACACCGCGGGGTTTTTATTGCATCCATTTTTATTGGATTGACAGAAGCGTGTTATTTCACGGCAAGCGCGTCATACACGACAACTTTGCTCCACAAGTGCTGATGTTCATCGACAAATTTTTTGTGCAACGGATGAACCTGATAAGCATCCTGACCCGCCACATCATCGAACCCAAGCAGCTCGGAAACATGATAGGAATTATCCACCACCTCGCGTTTTTCGGTAGAGGCAGGAACACCGACGTGGATAGAACGCACAGTTTCGATTGCTGCAAGGGATTTAACCCCGGCAATCAATTTCTCCAGATCTTCTTTTGAATCCGGATTTTTTAACCAGAAAAAAACATGGTGTAACAATGCAGGCATAGTGGGATTCTCCTTGGCAGATTTTGCCAGAGCATCACCTGCAACCAAAGCGGCACCGGCGATAGCGCTGGTGGTTATGAAATGACGGCGATTGGTATCAGTCATGAATCAGCTCCTGAATGAAAAAATCAGATAAAACTACGAACAACGCTGGCAGGCAAATAGTTTTACTCAAGATTACCCACACCCACTTCCCTGCTCTGCTCTGATAAGCTTCTGCAACCCCAAGCCTATTAAGTGAGCGCACATCATGAAAATAATAACCTTGATCGCCAGCCTCGGCCTGCTATGCAGCCACATCAGTTTTGCCCATGAAGGGCATGAGCATGAAGGATTAAGTAAAGCGGAAACTGCAAAACAAGTTAAGGAAGGCAAGCTTTGTATTCTGAATAACCAGGGAAATTCAGAAGGTGCCATTATTGAAAAAGAGGGAAAAATGTATCGCTGCGTAAAAGCCTATGGCCAAAACCTGAAGCCCCAAACCGAGCTGGTTTGGGTAGAAGTGATGATAAAAGATAAAGCGCTGGTGACTGTGCCGTAAACATTATTGCGCACTTATATTATTGATTAACTGTTTCGTCCTTCATAAAGGTTTGCAAAACACGATTTAAAAACCTGCGCCCCAATGCTGTGGGGCGCAGATGATCCTGTTCAATTTCCACCAAACCCTGCTTTGTAAGCAACGCCCATGGTTCGCTTATGGATTGCCAAGCCAACCCCGTTCGTTCACTAAAATAATGCCGCGCCACACCTTCATGTAAACGCAGTGCGTTCATCATAAATTCCAACGGCAATGCATCTGGCAATAACAAATCGCTGCCGCCGCCAAACACATTTTGATGGCCTTGCAAGTTGGTAGAAATTTTTTGGCTGTGCATTGCATCCAAATAATGTTTGGGTAAGCGGGTTTTCCACAATCGCACAATTTTATCGTCCGTTGGGAACGTAATTTTCCCGTGTGCGCCCGCGCCTATGCCAAGGTAATCGCCAAATTGCCAATAATTGAGATTGTGGCGTGCGCGCTTTTTATTGCGCGCATACGCAGAAATTTCATATTGCTCATAACCTGCAGCCACTAACAGCTCAACACCTGCATCCTGGATGTCTGCGAGAATTTCTTCCTCCGGCAACACCGGCGGCGCAGAATAAAACGCCGTATTTTGTTCGATCGTCAGTTGGTACCAGGAGAGATGCTCCGGCGCGAGATCAATGGCTTGTTGCAAATCTGCTTTTGCGGCAGCGACTGATTGCTCGGGCAAACCGTGCATTAAATCCAGATTGATGTTGTCGAAGCCTGCTTTGCGCGCAACACCTACTGCACGCAAAGCTTCATCGCGCCCATGCACGCGGCCGAGCAATTTTAATTGTTGGTCATTAAAACTTTGGATACCAATCGATAAACGATTAACACCTGCCGCGCGAAAACCGGAAAATTTTTCCTGCTCAAATGTCCCCGGATTTGCCTCAAGGGTGATTTCAATATCCGGCTCAAAACCAATAATGGTTTCTGCGTCGTTTAATATCTGCCCTATTGCCTGCGCGGACAACATGCTCGGTGTGCCACCACCAAAAAAAATGCTCGTGAGTTTGCGACCTTGCGCAAGGGATTTATCTTGCTCAAGATCAAAACGCAGAGCAGCTACATAATCTGCTTCCGGAATATCGTTATTCGCTTGATGGGAATTAAAATCGCAATAGGGGCATTTGCGAATACACCAAGGCACATGAATATAAAGTGATAATGGCGGAAGCTGTAGCACTAACGGTGGCAATTGCAGAGACATATTATTGATTGCCGGTCAGTGATGATAATTTTTGCAGCAATTCCTGCATGGCTTTGCCTCGATGGCTGATGCGATTTTTTTCTGCCTTATCCAGCTCTGCCGAAGCGCATTGATGCGTGGGTACAAAAAATAATGGATCGTATCCAAAACCGCCTTCACCGCGCGGCTCTGTGAGAATCACCCCCTCCCATACACCGTGGCATAGAATCGGTGTTGGATCTTGTGCATGACGCATAAACGCGAGCACCGCGTGGTAGCGTGCGGTGCGTTTTTCTGTAGGGATACCGTTTAATTCCTGCAACAGTTTTGCGTTATTGTCTGCATCTTTGGCACCTTCACCGGCGTAACGCGCGGAATAAATTCCCGGGCGACCATTGAGTGCATCGACTTCAATACCGGAGTCATCAGCAATCGCGGGCAAGCCGGTTTTTTCACAGGCGAAACGCGCTTTGATGATCGCATTTTCGACAAAGGTCAATCCGGTTTCTTCAGCGTTCTCGCTGAAAAAATCGGATTGCGGAAGCACCTCAAAACCGCAACCGCTGAGCAGTTGTTGGAACTCGCGCAACTTGCCAGCATTACCGCTTGCCAACACAATTTTTTTCATAGTGATTTAACGTTAATAAAAGTGACTGAAAGAAAAGGCGCCCATCGGCGCCTTTTCCATGTGGAATTTACTCGTCGTTACCGCTTATTACTGTGCGTACAGGGTTCGATTAAACGTCACCTTGAATGGTTTTGCACTAGCAGCAGGGATGGCCTGAATATCAAAGTGCAACACTTCTTCATTGTTAAAAACAAAAGGAGCCAAATAATAAACCGCTTCACCTTCATTAATTTCAATGAATTTCAATGTTTGTTGCTGCTGCATCAAATTTCTGGTTTTGCCACTGATCTGTGCGGGCAAACCTAAACTGGTCACACCATTTTCAGTTTTAGTGAGACTGATATTCACTAGTGCACGGTCTTTACCGCGCACTAATTTGTAAGCCTCAGCAACTTTCGCCGGAATATCGGTACTGTTAAATACCGTGTAATGCACGGTGTACTCGCCAAAAGTTTCTGTTGTGCTGATTTCTTTTGGCTGGTCAATCTGGGCTTGTGCGCCCACAGCACAAACAGCAAAAAAAATACTGGCCAATAATGTCTTCATACAATTCTCCAGCGGTTACGCAATTAAGATGGAAGCAACATTACTTACTCAAATGATAAATCGCCGTTTCACCAAACAAATTGGGCATAAAATCTTTTAAGGTTTGTCCGGACTGTTCGTTAACAACCTGGCGATGGATCACTTTGATATTGCGCTCGTGGCACAGCACCTCAAAATCTTTAAACGTACAAAAGTGAATATTGGGTGTGTTGTACCATTCATAAGGCAGCAAATCCGATACTGGCATGCGGCCGCGTGTGGCTAAGTGAAACCGCGCTTTCCAGTGGCCGAAATTGGGAAAGGTAACAATACATTCTTTGCCCACGCGCAACATTTCATCCAGCACCAAATGGGGGAAGTGCAAGGTTTGCAGCGCTTGGGTCATGAGCACGGTATCAAAACTTTTATCGGCAAAATTTCCCAATCCGCGATCAAGGTTTTGCTCGATGACATTGAGGCCTTTGTCGATGCAGGTATTGATATGCATCGCATCGATTTCCAAACCGTAACCTTGTACTTGTTTGGTATCGATCAAAAATTTTAATAGTGTGCCGTCACCGCAGCCCAAATCCAGAATGCGGCTGCCTTGTTTGATCCAATGCTGGATTTCGTTGAGATCAATACGCATCAGATTTCCACTCCGGCAAGATAGCGGCCAAACACTTGCTGGTAGCGCGCATCGGGCAATAAAAAGGCATCGTGGCCGTGTTTGGATTCAATCTCGGCATAAGTGACCGCACGGTTGGCTCCGACCAGCGCGTTGACAATTTCGTGAGAACGCTCCGGTGCAAAACGCCAATCGGTACTGAATGAAATGACTAAAAATTTTGCATTGGTTTGTTTGAATGCCAGCACCGGATCATCGTTATATTCACGCGCGAGATCAAAATAATCGAGCGCTTTGGTAATGCGGATATAAGAATTCGCATCAAAGGTATTAGCAAAACTGTCGCCTTGATAACGCAGATAACTTTCAATCTGGAATTCAACCGGCGTATCAGTACCCAGCTCAAAACTACCGCTGCGTAAATCGCGGCCGAATTTTTCGCCCATCGCAAAATCGGAAAGATAGGTGATGTGGCCAATCATGCGCGCTACAGCCAAACCGTTTTTCGGCAAGGTGTTGTGCTCGATGTAATTGCCATCAAAAAAATTAGGGTCGCTGATAATTGCTTTGCGCGCAGCTTCGTTGAACGCGATATTTTGCGCAGAGAGTTTCATCGCCGATGCAATGACAACCGCGTGACGGATACGCTGCGGATAATCGAGCGCCCAGCGCATGACCTGCATGCCACCCAAACTGCCGCCGATCACCGCCGCCCACACATCAATGCCCAATACATCGGCCAAACGCGCCTGACTGGCGACCCAGTCTCGCACGCGGATCATCGGGAAATCTGCGCCCCAAGCTTTGCCGGTAGCTGGGTTGATCGAACGCGGGCCGGTAGAGCCGTGGCAACCGCCGAGATTATTGAGTGCAACCACAAAGAACTTGTTGGTATCAATCGGTTTGCCGGGGCCGATGTAGGCATCCCACCAGCCGGGGCGTTTGTCGTCCATGCTGTGGTAGCCAGCGGCGTGATGATGGCCGGAAAGCGCATGGCAAATCAGCACCGCATTGGATTTAGCGGCATTCAATTGGCCATAGGTTTCGTAGACCAATTCGTATTCATCAAGCGTGCGCCCGCAGGCCAGCAGCAGCGGCGCGGTGAAGCGATGGGTCTGGGGAGTGACTAAACCCACCGAATCGGCAGGTAGTTGATTGGGCATAGCTGTCTCTTTTACCGCAACAGCGGTTTGGCGCGGCGTGTTTGGGCGCAGCGCAAATCCGGCAGAGTTAAATGATGCGACAGTCTAAAGAGAGCCAATCAGTGCTGCAAGTTATCCGCCTGCGAGCGATAACATCAGCTTGAGCGGGCCGATTGCCGCCCTTGTTTGATCGACACGATTTGCGCACCTAACGGCTGGGATTCAACCGCAGGATCGGCCATGGATTCCGGCTCCAGAGGTGCGGTGAGAATTTCGTTATACAAAGGTTCGATATTCACCAGCGCCGTCTGTAATTGGTACAGGTTGGTTTTCAAAACTTCCAATTGTTCGGCGTGACTATTGCGCTGGGTTTGCAATTGCGTGAGGCGCAGCATGTGATGCTCCAGCAATTGTTTCTGGTATTGGTTTTGGTGAAAGAGCGGAGCCAGTGCTTCTTGCATCCAGTGCTGGATATGCTGGTTCAAGTCTGCATAGACCGCGCGCACTTCCTGCACCAGCGTGTTGATAAAGCGGCTGATCAATGCGCCTTTGTGGGTGAGCACAGTGCTGAGCGATTTGCGGAAATCATCGGCGCGGCCATGTAACTGGCGCAATTGGCGGCGCTGTTTCTGGATTTTCAATAAATGGCTCATGATCAGGTCATCGCCCCCGATCGCCTGCTCCGGGCGCTCATAAATTGATGTCAGCACCCGGTTGCAGCGTTCGATTTCGCGCTCCAGATGCAGGATATTGCTATCCACATCATCAAAAAACTTGGCGATGGCGCGGCCTAGCCCCAGCGTAGTCCAGCTCTGCGCCAGACTTTGATGCGCCTCGGCGATTTGCTGCTCCAGCTGTGCGGTGCTCACCGGAGCCAGCAAGGATAATTTTTGTGATTCCAGCAGGCGCTGGCTGGTGCGCAGTGACAGCGCCTGTTTGTGGTATTCATGGTGGGTGCGCTTGATGGTATCGCGCAATTCATGCAGTTTTTCGGATGCCTCTGCCGGTGCTGTTGCACGCAAGCTTTCCAGCTCTTGTTCGCATTCAGCGATGCGGCGCACCAAACTATTGCGCACGGTAATCATCATCGCGTAGCTATCGCCTACCAAACGATGGCTGATGATTTGCTGCTGGTTGCGCAATATGCACTCCGCCAGCATATGTTCCAGCTGCGCAAAATTGCTGCGCGCCAATTGCGCCTGATTGCGCCCTACTTTGCCCAATAACCCCTGCTTGGCAGAGAGTGCGACCACATGATCTGGCGACATGTTGAGCTGGCGCGCCGTTAGCTGGCACAAGCGCTCAATATTGGCCTGGACTTCCTGCTCGGACGTGAGGTCATCCCACAGGCTATCGATTTTATTGAGCAGGGTAATAACGGCGGTGCAGTGATTATCGCGCAAGCCCTGAATGTGCTCGCGCCAGATGTCCATATCACTCGCGGTAACACCGGCATCTGCCGACAACAGGAACAGGATCGCATCGGCATCGGGCAGGGTTTTGAGGGTCAGTTCCGGCTCATTGCCCAAGGCGTTAAGGCCGGGAGTATCGACAATCCGCAAGCCCTGGCGCAGCAGTGGATGGTCAAGGCTGATAAGCGCATGACGCCAGGCAGGTACGCTGACCATTCCATTTTCATCGCGCTCGCCCCATTCGTCCTGTGCAAAACCCAACTTGATCGCATCAGCAACGCTGACTTGCTTGCTGGCAGACACCTGATTGATGGCCGCGCGGGTTTGCTCATGGTCTTTTGCATCAAAATGGATAGTGACCCAATTTTGCGGGATACGCTTGAAGCTTTGCAGGCTGGTGTTGGTGTAGCGGGTTTCGATAGGCAGGAGGCGCACGCAATTGGTGGGCTGTTGCGCATCCCAAAAAATTTCGGTGGGGCACATAGTGGTACGCCCCGGTTGCGATGGCAGCAGGCGGCGGCCACCGGCGGTGTACAACAGGGCATTAATCAATTCGGTTTTGCCGCGCGAGAACTCACCCACACAGGCGATGGTAAAACTTTCGCCGCGCAATAGCTGACGTGCGCGCTGCAGGGTTTTGCCCATGTCTGCACCCAGCATGCTGTGATTCTTGCCCCAGCGCTCAAACTGCTGCAAACGCTCGTCCAACTGGCGCTTCCAACGGTTGTAGTGCGTCATCTGGCGGTGCAAGGATCTGACGTCCATAAGGGTGCTCTCAGTCTGTATTGGAATTATTAGCGTTGTTTAATAGCTAACCGAAATAACCAGCAGTAATTACATTCTTTTCCCCAAGAATGGCATTAAAGCGGAAATCCACGCCAGTGACCAGTTCGTGAGCAATGAGCGGTTATTTGTGGGAACCAAAAGGAGAGGAGGCGCTACTTTTAGCAACATTTCGCGCCAAACTGCACAGATTTGAGCCCTAACTTGCTGGTTGGACAGGCTTGGGCAATAGCTGCCGTTTCAACCAAACCTGTATCGGTTTTTCGACCCAGCGATGAATCAGCCATGCCACGGCCAACATCAATACCACCGTACCGCCAATCAACAACCAGGCGGGCATTTGTTCGTGCCAGGCGTTGAACATCATAAAGCCGATACACGCGTATCGGCTTGGGTAAAACCTTACAGGGCTGGCATCGCGTAGAAATAACCGTCATCGCTGCCGATATACACCTTGCTGTTTTTGACGACTGGACTGGCAAAGAAATTCTTGCCACTCATGGTCCATTGCACGCGGCCGCTTTTATTGACCGCCTGCACCATGCCCGAACCGGGTGTCGCGTAGGAATCACCGGAGCTGATATAAGCGATATCGCCCTCGAATGCCGCGCGGGCAAACACGTTACCGCCAGTGGAGATTTGCCATTTTAGCGAGCCTGTCACCCGATCAATGGCCTGGAAAGTCTCGTCATCCGAGCTGCCGATGTAGGCGATACCATCGAGGATTACCGCATCCCCCGACACCCAATCCATACCGTGGGGCACACGCCAGAGTTCGGCACCGGTGGTGGCATCCAAACCATGCACATTGGCATCGCGCCCACCCACTACCAGGGTGTTGCCCTCAACCGCTGGCGATGTTGGATTATTCAACGACACACTCCAGCGCTGGCTTTTGGTGGCGATATTGATAGCGTGTACGGCAGTATCCGAACTCACATACAAGGTGCCATCAACCAGCGCGGGCTTGGTGTGGATGGCGCTTTGAACATCAACACTCCATACCTCCTCGCCTGTATCCAGCATCAGGCCATAGACCTTGCCGCTACTGGAGCCAATATAGACACGGTCATCCGCCAGCAGAGCAGATGCAAGGTGATGTCCCCAGGGGCGGAAATGTTCGCCGGTAGTGGTTTTGACCCACACCTGAGTACCGACCGCAGCATCGACAGCCATGATTTTGCCGCTGTGATTCAAGAAGATGACCTTGCCGTCTGCCAGCAACAAATGACTGCTGACCGCGCCGCCAGTATCCAACCGCCAACGCTCGCTGCCGGTTTCCAGATCCAGCGCATAAAGCATTCCGCCCTCAACACCAAAAATAACGTTGTTATCGGTAGTTACGGCGGTCGAGCGCACTTTGGATTTGGTGTTGAACGACCAACTCACATGTTCAAGTTTGCGATTGCCAGGTAATGCCGACGACTGGCTGGACGCTGCGGATGAAACTAACGAAGCTGCTGTTGATGAGGGGACTGTTGACGACAGCGCCGTAAATGAAAGCGCAGTTGAAGAAACAACTGAAGAAGGTGTTACTGAAGAAACTGCTGTCGACGAAGGCAATGTAGGGGAAGGCGCTTTACTGCTGTTGCCACCGCCTCCACCACACGCCGTCAATAAACACATCGCAAACAAACCGGCAACTCTCAAACCGGTTAAGGACAAACACACTGATTTATTGCAAAAACCCATCTCTCTTCTCCCATCACATCTATTGTTGGTTTGGTACAACGCCATAACGGCTCGCACACAATCACAATAGAGGTGAGGGGTTTTAAAAAGCCTGAAGAAAGGCTGAAGGTTAATTAAGCTTTATTGATTCACGGCCACTACCAAAACCAGAACCTTGACGGCTCCCGATAATCGCTGGCCAATAGATAAGCGCTTACCAATATCCCAACACTATCTGCGGGCTCACTTTCAGGAAAAATGCAAACCGTTCAAGCAACATGTTCACCACTTGCAAACCCAACAAAATAATAATTGGCGATATATCAATCACACCGCCTAATGGCGGCAACACTTTGCGGATTGGCGCTGCAAGCGGGTTGATAATCTGGTTCGCCAATACCAGCAGCGGGTGATGGCTCATAGGCGCAACAAAACTGCCAATAATGCTGATGATCATGCACCAGAAAAAAATGCCGGAAATAATGGTCAACGCACCGACGAATCCCCAGGCAATTAATGGCAGCGGATTAGCGATAATTCCGGGAGCACCCAGGATGGTTGCCAAAATAAATGTCGCCAATAACTGCACCAATAAAATGAGCACCACAGATGCCATATCAATTCCCAAAAAACCGGGGATGACTTTGCGCAGCGGTTTCAAAAACGGTGCGGTCACTTTGACAATCGCTTGCGATACCGGATTATAAAAATCAGCGCGCACCAATTGCAGCAGGAAACGCAAAATCACAATCAACAAAAATAGCGATAAAAGACTGTAGGCAATCAAATGCAAAATGCTGACAAACATGAAGGGCTCCACTCATCCGACGAAAAATAACAACATAAATTGAAAAACAATTAACGATTACTTGCCCAACAACTCTGACAATTCCACTGCGCGATTGGAACAGGCGGTCATGGCGTTCAATACGCTTGCGCGCAACTGATCCTGCTCAAAGCTATTGATCGCCTGCTCGGTCGTACCTTTGGGCGATGTCACGCGGCGGCGCAACTCCGCTACATCAACTGTGCTTTCCTTGGCTAACATGGCGGCACCCAATGCCGTTTGCAATGTCAGCTCGGTTGCGCACTCGCGGCTCAGCCCCAATTTTTCACCCGCATCGATCATCGCCTCCATAAATAAGAAGAAATAAGCGGGGCCGGAACCGGAAACGGCAGTAACCGGATTCAACAGGCTTTCATCCTCCAACCACTGCACAATTCCCACTGCGCCGAGGATCGCATTCGCCTGGGATTTTTGCGCCGCGCTGACATGTGCGTTCGCGTATAAACCACTCGCGCCCGCGCGCAATTGCGATGGCGTATTGGGCATGCAGCGCACTATCGCCTGATCGTCACCCAACCAGCTTGCGATACTCGCCGTGGTGATGCCCGCCGCGACCGAAATAATCAGCGGCTTATGAGCAAGGGATGCGCGCAAACCAAGCGCAACGTCTTTGAGCATTTGCGGTTTCACCCCAAGCACAACCACATCCGCCTGTGCGGCAGCGGCAGCGTTATCCATTGTGATATCGATATGGAATTCCTGCTTCACTTTGTCGAGTGTTTCCATACGCGGGCCCGCGGCAATGATTTGCGTGCGGCTGTAACCCTCCGCCAGCAACCCCCCGATAATCGCTTTAGCCATGTTACCGGCACCGATAAAGGCAATTTTGGTTGTACTCACAATAGTTCCTTAAATGGTCGATTTGTGAAAAGCCGGTCTGTAAAAAATAGCCGGGAGCTAAAAAATTCAATTCAGTTTAGGACGCGCGCCAAAAATATCCGTTCCCACACGGACAAAGGTTGCACCTTCAGCGATGGCCGCTTCCAAATCGCCGGACATCCCCATAGATAAACAGTCCATCGGCAGACAAGCACCGCTGTTATTCAACGCCTGTAATGCCTCGCGCAATTTCGCGAAGGCAGCGCACTGTTGGGCAGGGTCATTGGTAGCGGCAGGGATCGCCATCAACCCGCGCAATCGCAATCGCGCCAAAGGTGCAATCGCTGCCACCAGCGCCGGCAATTCTGCCAGACTCACTCCCGACTTGGTGGATTCATCGTCAATATTCACCTGCACACAGATATTCAACGGCGGCAAGTGTGGCGGGCGCTGGTCATTCAAGCGCTGGGCGATTTTCAACCGGTCTACCGAATGCACCCAGCTAAAATGCTCGGCAATCGGCCGGGTCTTGTTGGATTGGATGGGGCCGATAAAGTGCCACTCCAGATCATCCAGATGCGACAAGGCGCTTTGCTTATCCAGCGCCTCTTGCAAGTAATTTTCACCAAACGCCCGCTGCCCCGCCCCGTAAGCCTGCGCCACCGCCTCTGCGGGTTGGGTTTTGCTGACGGCGATCAACTGCACAGTTTGCGGATTTCGTCCGGCAGCGGCAGCGGCTTGGTGAATTCGTGCGGTGACTTTCGCGAGCTTGTCGTCTATCTTGTGCATAGTGTTATGAATGTTTACCCATGTCCTCCGTACCGCCTGCTGCAGTACCGACTCCAATAAAAAAGGTTGCCCTGATGGATATCACCGAACTCCTGGCTTTTAGCGCCAAACAAGGCGCATCTGACTTGCACCTCTCGGCGGGATTGCCGCCGATGATCCGTGTGGATGGCGATGTGCGCCGTATCAACCTGCCGCCCATGGAGCACAAGCAGGTACACGGCCTGATTTACGACATTATGAATGACAAGCAGCGCAAGGACTACGAAGAATTCCTGGAAACCGACTTCTCGTTTGAAGTGCCCGGTGTAGCGCGCTTTCGTGTTAACGCCTTTAACCAGAACCGCGGTGCCGGTGCGGTATTCCGTACCATTCCTTCCAAAGTATTGACGATGGAAGAACTGGGCATGGGCAATGTGTTCCGCGATATCTGCGCCGTACCGCGCGGATTGGTGTTAGTGACCGGGCCAACCGGTTCGGGTAAGTCCACTACGCTCGCAGCCATGATCGACTATATCAATGACAACAAATACGAACACGTTTTGACGATTGAAGACCCGATCGAATTCGTACACGAATCCAAAAAATGTCTGGTCAACCAGCGCGAAGTTCACCGCGATACCCACGGCTTCAACGAAGCGCTCCGCTCCGCACTGCGTGAAGACCCGGATATTATTCTGGTCGGTGAGATGCGCGATCTCGAAACCATCCGTTTGGCGCTCACCGCCGCCGAAACCGGCCACCTGGTATTCGGTACCTTGCACACCACCTCCGCTGCAAAAACCATCGACCGTATTGTGGACGTATTCCCCGCGAATGAAAAATCCATGGTGCGTTCAATGTTGTCGGAATCGCTGCAAGCGGTAATTTCGCAAACGCTGATGAAGAAAAACGGCGGTGGTCGTGTGGCAGCGCACGAAATTATGCGCGGCACCTCGGCAATCCGTAACCTGATCCGCGAAGATAAAGTGGCGCAAATGTATTCGGCAATCCAGACCGGTGCATCACTCGGCATGCAGACCATGGACCAGTGTCTGGCCGATTTGGTCTCGCGCCGTATTATTAGCCGTGAAGCGGCCAAATCGAAAGCCAAGTTCCCGGAGAATTTCTGACGGCGGCGGTCTGCCAGACTCCGTTATTTTTAATTATTTTTCGCACAACGTTTCAATAATATTTAAGGTGCATTGTTATGGATTTTGATCGGTTATTGTCCCTGATGGTAGAAAAAGGCGCGTCTGACTTGTTTATCACCGCCGGCGTGCCGCCTTCGATCAAAGTCCATGGCAAAATTGTTCCTGTCACAGCAACACCGCTCGCACCGGAAAAAGCGCGCGAGCTGGTGTTAAGTGTGATGAATGAAAAACAGCGCACTGAATTTCTGGATAAAAAGGAACTTAACTTTGCGGTGAGTGCGCGCGGTATTGGCCGCTTCCGCGCCAGCGCATTTTATCAACGCAACCTCGCGGGCATGGTGTTGCGCCGCATTGAAACCAAAATCCCGCAAATTGATGAGCTGGGCTTGCCCGAAATTGTAAAAGAATTGGCGATGACCAAACGCGGCCTGATTATTTTTGTGGGCGCGACCGGTACCGGTAAATCTACATCACTTGCCTCCATGATTGGCCATCGCAATCAAAATTCCAAAGGCCATATTATTTCCATCGAAGACCCGATTGAATTTATCCATCAACACCAAGGCTGTATTATCACCCAGCGCGAAGTGGGCATTGATACCGAATCGTTTGAAATTGCGCTGAAAAATACCTTGCGTCAGGCACCCGATGTGATTTTGATCGGTGAGGTGCGCTCGCGCGAAACCATGGATCACGCCATCGCGTTTGCGGAAACTGGTCACTTGTGTTTGTGCACCCTGCACGCCAACAACGCTAACCAGGCACTCGATCGTATCATTCACTTCTTCCCGGCGGATCGCCATCGCCAATTGTGGATGGACTTGTCATTAAATTTAAAAGCGATTGTTGCGCAACAATTGATTCCAACACCGGATGGCAATGGTCGCCGCGCGTGTTTGGAAATTATGATCAACACCCCACTTGCACAAGATTTAATTCGCAAAGGCGAGGTATCTGATTTGAAAGAATTGATGAAACGCTCAACAGAATTGGGCATGCAGACGTTTGACCAAGCGCTTTATGCACTCTATGACAATGGCGAAATTACTTATGAAGATGCGCTGCTACACGCTGACTCACCCAACGATTTGCGCTTGATGATCAAACTCGGTTCCGAGACCGATGCCAATTATTTATCGCACGCTGCAGACAGCTTGTCGATTCAAAGTGACGAGCAGAATAATCGCGGCAAGATGTTTTAATATCGATACTTGTCGAAAAAAATGCCGGGCAAATCGCCCGGCATTTTTTGTTGAAAGCTGATGATATTAGCGCGACAGATTTCGCTCAAGCCAACCTTCCAAAATTAAGCGCGCAGCAATCGAATCCACCGGATTGTGTTTGTAATCGCGCGATCCACCTCGGCTCATCACTTCTCCTTTTGCTTCAAAACTGGTTAAACGCTCATCGACCATTTCGACTTTCACACCAAAACGCCCGTGAATGCGGTTGGCAAATTTTCGCGCGCGCGCGCTCAGTTCACTTTCACTTTCGTCCATGTTCAGTGGCAGCCCCACCAACACTAAATCGGGCTTCCATTCGGCTAATAATTTTTCAATTTGTGTCCAATCGGGAATGCCGTCTTTGGCTTTTAGTGGCGCAAGCGAATTGGCCGAGTGGGTAATTGTTTGGCCGGATGCAACGCCAATATTTTTAGTGCCGTAATCAAACGCAAGCAGGGTTTTTATCATCGGAGGTGCGCTAATGAGATCAATAAGAAATGTCGTTGCTGCGCAGAATTACGCGTGACCCGGTGTGCTGGCAATTAAATTAACATCAATGCCTAACACTTGCGCCGCTGATGCCCAGCGCTGCTCCAAAGGCGTATTGAAAATAATGTCTTTATTGGCAGGAACAGTGAGCCAACTGTTGGCCGCAATCTCAGCCTCCAACTGCCCTTCACCCCACCCGGCGTAACCCAATGCAATCAAACATTGTTTGGGACCACGACCTTCTGCCAAGGCGACAATAATATCGCGCGAAGCCGTCAGGGAGATATCCGGTGAAACCTCCAAGGTGGATTGCCATTTGACATCGCTGGTGTGCAGTACGAAGCCCCGCTCGGGTTGCACAGGGCCACCGCTCATCACAATTTGATCGCCTTGGTCGGATAAGTCATCCAGATCCATTTGCAAAAAAATCTCTTTGAGCAGCATAGGCGTAGCGGCATTGATTACCACCCCCATCGCACCCTTGTCGCTGTGTTCGCAAACATAGGTTACGGTGTGGGCAAAAGAAGAGTCATTCAAACCCGGCATCGCAATCAAGAAATGATCGCGCAAGCTGCCAGGTGTCAGCTCATTGATATCAGTGGTTATGGGTTTTGAATTCATAACTTCAGTATGAGGCCTAACGGAGCTAAAACAAGCACAAGAGTCTAAATTTATTGCTGGATAATCAATTGGCAGAAGTCGTGATGGTGGAGTCTTTGCCGGTAATTTCAAACCGCCAGGTACGGATAATTTGTAAGCGGTCCGCATGCTTGCGGATTTCCGGAGGGAATTGGGCAAAAGGGGCAGACAGGCGGACAATCTGGCGCGCCGCATCATCGAGGATACGCTGCCCGGAAGACTGCAATACTTTGATCTCGTAGATAGTCCCATCGGGATTAATCATCACCGATAAACGCAAGTTTCCGGTAATGCGGCGATTAAGTGCTTCACGCGGATAATTGCGGTCACCCACCTGTTCAATCTTGTTGCTCCAATCGTTCAGGTACTTGGCATCAAAGGATTCTTTGGTAGATACCGAATTGAGCACGCGCAAACGCGGGCGCTTGGCAGCCTCCTGCCGCTGGAGATCGCGCTTTGCCTGCAGGCTGGCAATTTCTGCATCGTATTTTGATGGTGTGTTGAACTGGGCATCGTTGAATTCACGCTCTTCGCGCTCATCCGGATTCAATTTGACCTGCGCCACCTGCGTGGATTTTGCACTGGTTGTCAGCAATTGCTGGTCTTTGATTTTTTCTTTTGAGGCGGCTTGCTGTTGTGGAATCGGGTTAACCTCACGCACCTGGGTATCGGCAAATTCTGCCTGATGCTCAGTGGCAAGCTGCTTGGCTTCATCGAGGGTACCACTACCCTGCTGATTGTGCTGGGCGAGAAAATCCGCCTGCTCAGGTGCACGCTGGGACTTGTGGGTGGCGAGCGTAATCTCGATTGTCTGGGATGTGTTGTTATGATCAGGCAGCTTGAAGGTAAAACCCAAAATCACAAACGCATGCAGTGCAATCGCCAGAAAAAACGTAAAACTGAGCCGATCGCCAGTATCGACCGGCGGCACCGACAGGTTTTCTTGTTCCACTGCAAGGGCTTGATTCATGCACAACTGCTCTAGTGTCTGGCCTATCCTGCGGAGCGGCCCGGAGTAAATTAACGCGCCGCCAATTTACGCTCTATGGCATCGATTAGCCGTGATCCAATTCCCGTGCCATACGCCTTATCGATTTCACGCGCACAAGTGGGGCTGGTGACATTGATTTCTGTCAGATAATTACCAATCACATCTAACCCGACAAACATCAAACCCTTAGCTTTGAGCGCGGGTGCTACCTGGCTGACAATCCAGTAGTCCTGGTCAGTGAGCGGCTGGGCGACGCCGCTACCGCCCGCTGCCAGATTGCCGCGGGTCTCGCCTTGGGCCGGGATGCGCGCCAGACAATAAGGGATAGGTTCACCGTCCACTACCAAAATACGCTTGTCACCATCGCGGATTTCAGGGATGTAACGCTGCGCCATAATCGTCTGGGTGCCGAATTCTGTGAGTGTTTCCAGAATGACGCCGACGTTAGGATCGTCCTGACGACAGCGGAAAATCCGGCTGCCGCCCATGCCGTCGAGCGGTTTGAATATCACATCGCCATATTGTTTGTGGAAGTCGCGCAGGCGCAGCATATCGCGGCTGACCAATACCGGGGGGCAACACTGGGGGAACTGGGTGGCAAAGATTTTCTCATTGCAGTCGCGCAGACTGCGCGGATCATTGATAACCAAAGCACCCTGCTGTTGCGCAGCCTCAAGGACATAAGTGCTGTAAATGTACTCGTTGTCGAAGGGAGGGTCTTTGCGCATGATGATCACATCCAGCTCGCCCAGCTTGCGATCTTCATGCAAACCCAGCTCGAACCAGCTATCACCATTATCGGCTACGAATAAATTGCGCATATTGGCGCGTGCTTCACCCTGCAACAAATAGAGGTCTGACTGTTCCATATAATGCAGATCCCAACCCCGCTCTTGTGCCGCCAGCAACAGCGCCAGGGTTGTGTCCTTGTAGAACTTGATATCAGCAATAGGATCCATCACCACGCCAAGGGAAATAGCCATAAAATTTACTCTGAAAATAATGTCCGGGGCACAATTTGCCCAGACTACAAGGGCGGGCTAAAGTTAAGTCCTGATAACAATTAAAGCAAGAAGCTAACCGACAGATTAAAGCGATCTAAAAAATTGAAAAGCGGTACGGATTGCTCATATATTCAACTAGTTATGGCGTAACCTTAAAAACTGTGTTAAAAGTTCGGTTTCACTAGCGGCGTTATTTTGACACTCGCCCCAATAAGTGACTGCTTCGCGTAATACTGGCTCAACACCAGGCTTCAATCAACTAAACGTGTATATCTGGCAGCCGCAATATCACCCTGTTGCGGCAATAACAAAAGGCAAGGTCAGAGTATGGAAGTAACTTACGAAAGCCTCAAAGTGATGGTTATAGACGACAGTAAAACCATCCGTCGTACGGCTGAAACACTACTCAAAAAAGCGGGCTGCATGGTAATTACCGCCACCGACGGCTTTGATGCACTGGCAAAAATTGCCGATACCCGCCCCGATATTATTTTTGTGGACATCATGATGCCGCGCCTCGATGGCTATCAGACCTGCGCCCTGATCAAAAATAACAGCGAATTCAAAACTACTCCGGTCATCATGCTATCCAGTAAGGATGGCTTGTTCGACAAAGCAAAAGGCCGCATCGTCGGTTCCGACCAATATCTCACCAAACCTTTCAGTAAAAGCGAGTTGCTCGGCGCAATTGAAGCGCACGTCAAACACTTGAAAGCCTCTTGACGGGATACATCCGGATTTTGGCTGTTGCCATCCGCTCACTGTATTTGGCGGCGACGGGTCTGGCGGCAGCGTGGACTGATTTCCAAAGGACTGTCTCACATTCACCGCAATAGCGCGGAAAACTTTTTTGTTTTTTGGAGCGATTATGGCCAGAGTATTGATTATTGACGACTCACCGACCGAGACCTACAAGCTGACCAGCATGCTGGAAAAAAATGGCCATGTAGTGATGACCGCCGATAATGGCGAAGCTGGCATCGCCCTGGCACAGAAAGAATTGCCCGATGTGGTATTGATGGATGTAGTGATGCCCGGTCTAAATGGTTTCCAGGCAACCCGCCAGTTGACCAAAACTCCTGAAACTGCCCATATTCCGGTCATTATCGTTACCACCAAAGATCAACAAACTGACCGCGTTTGGGGCATGCGCCAGGGTGCGAAGGCGTATTTATCCAAACCAATCACACAAGAAGTATTGATGGCGGCTATGGCCGAGGTATTGCGCTAGTTTATACGTTAATTACAGGATCAACCGGTCATCCGGCATGGGCAGTTCAGCAGGGATACGCGCAACAATAACAACAAACATCTATCACCGACCATAAAGCGCTTGCGCTTGCGTGTGTTGATGTACGACAGGTACGGATAGGAATATGTCAGAACCACAGGCCGCCTTTCAGGCTTTGCTTACGTTGGCACAGCGCAGCCGCGCTGCTGCACGCGGTCTGCCCGCACAGGCGGATATACGCCCCCATTGGAGCGGCATTGGCTTTTCGCTCATGGGCAATTATTTCGTAGCGCCGATTGGCGAAGTATCCGAAATGTTGGAAGTGCCCAACCACACCCACTTGCCCGGCGTGCAGCCTTGGGTGAAAGGCGTTGCTAACGTCCGCGGCCGGTTACTTCCTCTGTTTGATCTGGCGATGTTCTTTGGCGATCGCCTCACCGGTACCCGCAAACACCGCCGGGTATTGATCCTTGAAACCGAAACCCTGTACTCAGGCCTGATCGTCGATCAGGTTTTCGGCATGCAACATTTTCCCATGGATGAATACAGCGAACAGGCAGGAGCCGTAGCAAGCAATATTTTGCCATTTGTCACCGGTAGTTACCCACAGGGAGGCGAGCGCTGGTCACTGTTCCGACCGGCACTATTGGCAGAAGATCCACGTTTTACCAATGCGGCAAAAACCTAGTTGAACAAAGCCCGATCACGGGCAGTGAGAGTCAAACGCACGCTTTCTGCATAATGCAAAAGCGCAGTGGATAGAAAAAATAAAACCGAACGCTGGTTAGGAGTGCTTAGATGAAAACTGATTCAAAGATTGCCACCTTTAAGGCAAAACCGACGACGATCTTTTTCGCGGTCTTGCTGGTGGTTTCGTTTGTGGCTGCACTGGTCCTGCTCTACCTGATCAACCAGGGCAAGAGCAATGACCAACGCTACCTGCAACAAGCGGGTGACTTACGTGCGCAAGCCTATCGCTTGACCTCGTTGTCACGCGATGCCACATCCGGCGATGAAGCTGCCTTCGGTGAGCTGACCAGCGTGGTAGAAAGCATGGGTAGCACCTGGGATATGTTGCGCGCCAGCGATGAACGCACCCGCGAAACACTGAGTGCCGAGTTCGATAACTTTGGTGCTATCTGGAACCGCGTAAAAGCCAACGCCCAAGCGATTGCGACTAACAAAGACCTGATTGTATCGCTCAATAATGTCGGTAAAACCCTGAACGACAACCTGCCTACCTTGCAGACTGAGCACAACAACATCGTGGATATCCTGCTCGAATCCGGCGCTCCTGCCGATCAGGCGATCCAAGCCCAGCTGCTCTCATGGCGCGCTGAGCGTATCGGTCGTAACGTGGACAAGATGCTGCGCGGTGACACCGACTCAGGTGATGCAGCGGACCAGTTTAACCGCGACGCCAACTTCTATGCCCGTGTACTGACCGCGATGAAAGATGGCGACCCGGCACTGCGTATTACCCGCGTATCTGATGCACAAGCGCGCGCGAGCCTTGAACAAATTACCCAACTGTTCGAAGGCGTAAATAAATCAATCCAGGAGATGGTGGAAGGTTCTACTACCCTGACCCGCGCCCGTCAGGCATCTGACGCACTCTTGAATGATACCCCCCAGCTCCTGCAAGGTTTGGCCACTATTGCCGATAAAATTTCCACCAAAGAGCACCCGGTCATCAATAACGCTACTCTCATTGGCCTTGCGGGTATTACGTTGGTATCGCTCTTCGTATTAGGCTTTAACCAATATATGGGCGCACGTCGCCGCGCGGACGAAACCGCCGAAACCAACGAACGTAACCAAACCGCGATTTTGCGTCTGCTCGATGAACTGGCCGACCTCGCGGACGGTGACTTGACCACTACTGCGACCGTAACCGAGGACTTCACCGGTGCGATTGCGGACTCTATTAACTTCACCATTGACCAGCTGCGTATTCTGGTAGCGCGAATCAACGAAACCGCGGTAAACGTATCGGCCGCTGCGCAAGAAACCCAGCAAACTGCACTGCACCTCGCCGAAGCTTCTGAACACCAAGCCCAAGAAATCGCCGGTGCATCTGCCGCGGTAAACGAAATGGCGGTGACGATTGACCAGGTATCTGCCAACGCCGCCGAATCGGCAGCGGTAGCGGAGCGCGCGGTATCGATCGCGGGCAATGGCGCCAAAGTGGTACAGAACACCATCAACGGGATGGATACCATCCGCGAGCAGATCCAGGACACCTCCAAACGTATTAAACGCCTCGGTGAATCGTCTCAAGAGATCGGTGACATCGTAAGCCTGATTAACGACATCGCCGACCAAACCAACATCCTCGCACTTAACGCGGCAATTCAAGCATCGATGGCCGGTGACGCGGGCCGCGGCTTTGCGGTGGTAGCGGACGAAGTTCAACGCCTTGCGGAACGTTCCGCTGCTGCAACCAAGCAGATTGAAGCGTTGGTAAAAACCATTCAGAACGATACCAACGAAGCGGTAATTTCGATGGAACAAACCACCTCTGAAGTGGTACGCGGTGCGCGCCTCGCACAGGATGCGGGTGTGGCACTGGAAGAAATTGAAAACGTATCGTCAAGCCTCGCGGAATTGATCCAGAACATTTCCAACGCCGCACGCCAACAGGCATCCTCGGCGGGTCACATCTCCAACACGATGAATGTTATTCAAGAGATTACTACCCAAACCTCTGCCGGTACTTCTGCTACCGCGCAGTCGATTGGTAACCTCGCCGAGATGGCACTCGACCTGCGTGAATCGGTAGCCGGTTTCAAACTGCCGGAAGAGGATATGTCCGAAGGCCGCGCTAATGCGGCGCGCAAAGCCATGGCCAGCACACCGGCAATGGACTTTGAAAGCAGCTCTGAAGTCATCGATCTGGACGACGAGCTGTTGCCCGATGACGACATCTTTGCCAATACCTCAAAAGCCTGATGAGCCAGCGATGCCAGTACCACTGGCATCGCTGCTTACGATGTAAATAGTACCTATGGCCTGGTCACTGCGAACACTACCTACACTCACCGAAGACCAGCTGCTCCAATGGGGCAAGCTGCTGGAAGAGCGCACGGGTATCCAACTGGTTTTCCAACAGAAAGCCTGGTTGGAATCGCAGATGAATTCACGTATGCGCGATCAGGGCTACGAAGACTACGATGCCTATTTCAATTTCGTATCCGGCGAAACGATTGAAGCCAAACTCGAATGGTCGCGTCTGATTGACCGCATCGCCGTTAAAGAAACCAGCTTCTTCCGCCACCGCGAATCGATTGAGTATGTGCGCAATTATTTACAACAAAAAATAAACAACCATGCACTAAATACCAGCTTTGATATCTGGAGTTTGGGTTGTGCGACAGGGGAAGAAGCCTATTCCCTGGCGATGGTCGTCAATGATTGTTTTGAGCTGGCAGCGATCAACCCCTACTACGGGATTACCGCAATGGATATCAGCTCATCGGCACTGGCGACCGGCCGTAAAGGCCGTTACAGCAAGCGCCGGGTAGAACAGGTTAAGCCGGATGAAGTAAAGCGTTACCTGCAAGTCTGTACCGATGGCAGTTACGAGGTAGTGAGCAAACTGCGCGACCGCGTGTGTTTTACCCATGCCAATATCATCCATGCGCGCCAGCTACCGCAGGTCAGTGTGGATGTGATTTTCTGCCAGAACTTGCTGGTGTATTTCCGGCGCTGGTTGCGTCGCGACGTGTTGAATGCCTTGGCCGAGCGCCTGAAACCAGGCGGGTTATTGATTGTTGGTCTGGGTGAAGTGGTGGATTGGGAACACCCGAAAATGCAGCGCACTGGCGATGATCAAGTGCAGGCTTACGTTCGTGAAGAACGATAACAACGAGAACACATAGAGGAACGTTCTGCATGGCAGATAATCGCAATTTTGCCGCGTTGGATTGGTTGATCCATGAGATCAGTGAGACGCTGAAAGAAGCGCGCCAAGCCCTCGAAAGCTATGTTGAAAATCCCAAAGATGCCACTCGCATCCGCTTTTGCCTGACCCATATCCATCAGGTTCACGGTAGCCTGCAGATGGTGGAGTTCTATGGCGCAGCCATGCTCGCCAGCGAAATGGAGCAACTCACCCAGGCGATGGTGGCCGGTACGGTTGCCAACAACAACGAAGCACAAGAAGTGCTGATGCGCGCCATCCTGCAATTCCCGCTCTACCTTGAACAAGTAAAATCCAGCCGCAAAGACAATCCGTTAGTCGTACTGCCTCTATTAAATGACTTGCGCGCAGTCCGCGGCGAGAGCTTGCTAACCGATACAAAACTCTTCGTCCCCAACCTGACCCCTGCTAAAAAAGTCAGCGGTGCGCGCTTGCCCGTCACCCAGGACAACGTGCAGTTCCAGGCGATGGTGCTCAAACTGCGCCAGATGTACCAGTACGCCGCCTCGGGTTTTATTCGCGGCGTCAATCCGGAAGAAAACCTTGCCTACCTGCAGAAAGCCTTTTCGCGTCTGCAAAAATTGACACATGGCACCGCGCGTTTTGCACTCTGGGACATATCGCTCGCGCTGGTTGAAGCGATTGAAATCGATGCGATTGAAATCAGCGTTGCAGTGAAAAACTTGCTGCGCCAGCTCGATAAAGAAATCAAAGTGCTCGCCGTGCACGGTATCAAAGCACTCAACAGTTTCACCAACGATGAACTGATCAAAAACCTGTTGTACTACGTCGCCCGCGCCGGTAAACACGCCCCCGGTTTCCCGCCCAACTCCCAATTGCAACGGGTATACGAGACTTACCAGCTGGAAGAAGCCCTGCTGGAGGGCAAAGAAGGCGGCGAAGACACTGAAAATATGCTCTCGGTGCCTGATGCCGAAGCCATGCGTTCAGTCGTGGGCGCACTCAAAGAAGAATTGACGCTGATCAAAAACAGCCTGGATATCTGCCTTGCCGGTGGCGACACCCATACCGCGCTGGGCGATGCCTTGCCTATCGTCAAACGGGTTGCCGATACCATGGCCGTTCTTGGCTTGGGCGATCTGCGCAAACGCATTCTTGAGCAAGGTGCCGCACTGGATCTGGTGGTTGAATCCAACAGCCAACTGACTGATGACCAACTGTTGGCGATTGCCAGCCAATTAATTTCGATTGAAAACGCGCTCGATGGCCTGAGCGAAACCGGTAGTGTCGATAGCGGTAACAGCGATGACTCCGACATTACCTTAAGCCGCGCCAAAGAATCGGTGCTGCGCGAGTCGCGCAATGGCCTTGAACATGCCAAAGACGCGATCATTGAATACATCGCCTCCCAGTGGAACCGCCAGCATCTGCAAACCGTGCCCACTACCCTGCGCGAGATCCGTGGCGGCCTGGACATCATCCCGCTGCCGCGCCCGGCACGTATTCTGGGTGCCTGCGCCCGTTTTATCGAAGAGCAGCTACTTGAACAGGAAGCGACACCCCAGTGGTCTACGCTGGATACCCTCGCCGATGCGATTACCAGTGTGGAGTATTATCTGGAGCGCCTGAGCAGCGGCGGTCGCAAAGAAGAAAATGACCTGCTGTTGAGCGTTGCAGAAGACAGCGTAGCCAGCCTCGGCTACGCCGTGGCTAAAACGACCAAATCGGAACCTGCCGCTGCACTTGAACCAAGCACAGCTGCATATACTGACGATCATAGTCAGATGGCTGAAAGCAGTGACGATGAAGCCGAATTGGCCGCCGCTTATGGCAGTGCCAGCGTTTCCACAGATGACGAAGGCGCAAGCACAGAAGAATCCGGCCAACTGGAAGCTATCTACGCCCAGGCGGTACCCGAACATACGCCAGAAGAACATTTCATTAATGATGGCAGCGCTGAAGACTCCCTCCCCGTCATTGACGTAATGGAGGATGCAGAAGACGAGCCTGAAACAGCGCTTGAGACTGCTGCCAGCAGACCAGAACCCGATTTAATCGCCACCAATAACGCACCGGTTATCCAGCGCGATAATGAAGACATCGACGATGAAATCATCGAGATTTTCATCGAAGAAGCCTCTGAAACCACCGAGACCATTGCCGAGTATTTCCCGCGCTGGGCGCAAAACTTTGACAATGCCGAGGCGCTAACCGAATTCCGCCGCGCCTTCCACACGCTTAAAGGTAGCGGCCGCATGGTAGGTGCCAATGAAATTGGCGAACTGGCCTGGTCGATTGAAAACATGCTCAATCGCGTCATCGACCGCACGATTATCGCCAGTGCTGTGCATGTGCATATCATTGAGAAAGTGCGTCAATTGCTGCCGGGGATGATCGCCGCCTTCCGCGACAACCAACCTTACGCCAACGCCGATTTAGCCGAACGCTATCGCGAACAAGCTCACTCACTTGCCCAAGGTATTACACCGGAAGCGCTGCTCGAAGAAATGGGCGATAGCCCTGCGCCTGTACTGACTTCAGTCGCTATTGATGAGCATCCGCTGGAATTGGCTGATGAGGCCTTGGAAAGAGAGGAAGAAGCCGAATTCGAGCTGGAAGAAGATGCAGCCATCATTCTTGAAAATGATGAGGATGAGCTGGATTACGCTGCCAACCAACCGGAAGAGATTGAACTGGCAGACCTGCCAGTGGCCAGCGTTGAGCCTATTGATGTCAGCAGCAGTGAAGATGAGCTGATTGATTTTGGTAGCGACGAGAAACTCACGCCTTCAGTTATGACACTGGAAGACCAGGTCGAACTGGTAGATGAAGATCAAGCTGTTATTGATGAGCAAGGCAGCGATGAACAAGACATCGCTCAACTCACCCAGGCCTACAGCGAATACCAAACCGCCAACTTCAATTATCAGGAAGCCGGCGACGAGGATATGGACGACCCTGATGCCCAACTGTGGGACATCTTTGGCGCTGAAGCCCTCACCCACCTGCAAGTGGTTGAAGAATATATCGCCCGGATGGAAGCAGAAGCACCGATTTACGAGCCGCCCAGTGAAGGCATGCAGCGCGCCCTGCACACCCTCAAGGGCAGCGCGCACATGGCAGAAGTCACACAAGTGGCTGAACTGGCCACGCCGCTGGAGCGCTTTGTTAAGGAGTTACGCTCATATCACGTCAATATTAACGACGATATCCTCCAATTGCTGCGCGATGCCGTCAGTTACACGCAAACGGCATTGCATCAGATCGAAGCGGGCCAGCCAGTTGATATCCCGCGTCTGCATCAATTTATCGCCCGTGTGCATGAGCTGCGCGACATCCATATCGCCCCGCTGGTCAGCCTGCAAGAGCTTGATGAAAGCGGAAAACGTCCGGTAGATCCTGAGTTGCTCGCCATTTTCATGGCCGAGGAAATGAACCTGCTGCTGGATGCAGACAAAATTATTGCCGAATGGGCAGCCAATCCATCCGATGCGGTGCACCTGATTCCGGTCATGGATGAACTGGGCAAACTCACCAAAGCGGCCGCTCACGCTTACTTGCCAGCGATGGCCGAGCTGAGCGAGAAGATCCACAGTGTGTACGAGATGATCATCGCCGACCAATTGGCCTGCTCGCCATCAGTCTGCGATACGCTCAACCATGCACACGTAGCCCTGCTGGATATGGTCGATGCCATCGCCGCCGGGCAAAACCTGAACGGGATTCCCGATGCGGTCAACGATGCGCTGGATGACCTGTTAAGCACTGAAGCCGTCACTCTGAGCACGTTGATCAACGATGAAATCCCGGTTGTTGAAGATGTCACTTTTGAGGAACTGGTCGCTGAAGCACCTACTCCTGAAGAACCCGTAAGCGACAGCGAAACAGACGAAGCAATCTCTCTGGCCGACCTGGAATATGAAGCTCCAGAGGATATGGTTCTGGAAGACGTATCGCTGGAGCAAGACAAAACCCTTGAACTGGCTGATGAGCCCCTACCGCTGATTGATGAGATCGAGCTTGTCGAGGAAGAAGATCTTCCTTTGGTTGAAGCAACCCTTGAGTTTGAAGAGGAACCGGTTGTAAACGCCGAAGAGGACGATATTGAATCGTTTGCGCATAGCACAGCCGACGACGATTTTGATCCGGAAATTGTTGAGATTTTCCTCGAAGAAGCTGGCGAGCTGCTGGAAGAAATCGACGGCTCGCTCAATGAGTGGCAAGACGACTGGAACAATAGCGACTGTGTAGAACAGCTCAAACGCTCATTGCACACCTTTAAAGGTGGCGCGCGCTTGGCCGGTTTGATGGACTTGGGTGATCTGTCGCACGACTTTGAAACCATCCTGATTGAGATGGATGAAGATGCCGAACTCGATCAATCCTTCTTCAACCGTCTGCACAGCTATCAGGATCGCTTGCACTCCGGTGTAGAGCGCGCCCAGGCACGCATGAATGGCGCGGCGTTCAGTGAAAGCCCAGCGGTTGAAAACACCCATAATGAAAACACCCGCAGTAAAAACATAAGTACAGAAGCCTACGCAGAACCGCCGGTACTGAATGACAGCTATTTTGTAGACGCAGATACCCCGCCTGTCAGCGCCAATGATGACTACGAGTCCGCTGACGGCTCTGCCGATCACGATGAAATCCCTATGTTGGACAACAGTGTTCTCGATAACAATGTTCCGGCTTACAGCAAACCAACCGTGGTGGTGGATAACACCCGCGAGCAGGCTGGCGGCGATTTCGATACCGGCAGCCCGACCCAAAAACCCAATGTGCTCACCTTTGCGCCCAAAGCCAAACCCAACGCACCTGTCGTTCCCGGCTCTATTCCCGGCACCGAATACGGCGGTGGCCTGCGCTCCGGCAATACCGGCCCGGCGCAAGTGCAGCACTTGGCAGCGCGCCGCAGCGGCCCGCAAGAAGTGGTCAAAGTCTCTGCTGAATTGCTGGAAGAACTGGTAAACCTCGCCGGTGAAACCTCCATCAGCCGTGGCCGTATGGAGCAGCAAGTCAGCGACCTGGGCGGTGCCATCGAGGAGATGGATTCCACCATCCAACGCTTGCAGGAACAGCTGCGCCGCCTCGACATCGAAACCGAAGCGCAGGTGTTGTTCCGTCAGGAGCAGATGGCGCAACACGAAGAATTCGACCCGCTGGAGATGGACCGCTACTCGCAGTTGCAGCAGTTGTCGCGCTCGCTGATCGAATCCGCATCGGACTTGATGGACTTGAAATACACCCTCGCGGACAAAACCCGCGATACCGAAACCCTGCTGCTGCAACAGTCGCGCATTAACACCGACCTGCAGGAAGGCCTGATGCGTTCGCGCATGGTGCCCTTCTCCCGTCTGGTACCGCGTTTGCGCCGGATCGTGCGCCAGGCTGCGTCCGAGCTGGGCAAAGAAGTGGATTTCGAGCTGGATAACGTCGAAGGCGAACTGGACCGTACCGTATTGGAGCGCATGGTCGCCCCACTTGAACACATGCTGCGTAACGCGGTGGACCACGGGATTGAAATGCCCGATGAGCGTATCGCTGCCGGTAAGAATCCGAATGGCCGTATCCTGCTGACCCTTGGCCGTGAAGGTGGCGATGTAATCATCCGCCTGATCGACGATGGCCGCGGTATCAACCTCAAGCGCGTGCGCGAGAAAGCGGTTGAACGCGGGCTGATGGCGGCCGATGCGCAGCTAGCCGATCAGGATGTAATCCAATTTATCCTGCACGCCGGTTTCAGTACCGCCGAGAAAGTCACCCAGATTTCCGGCCGTGGTGTGGGCATGGACGTAGTGCACTCCGAGATCAAACAGCTCGGCGGTGCCATGTTTATCGATTCCAACTGGGGCTCGGGTACCGAGTTCACCATCCGCCTGCCGTTTACCGTATCGGTTAACCGCGCCTTGATGGTACAGATTGGCGATGACCTCTACGCCATTCCGCTCAACTCGATTGAAGGTATTGTGCGCGTCAGCCCATTTGAGCTGGAGCACTATTATCAGGACGACAGCGCCCGCTTTGATTACGCCGGTGAAAACTACTTGGTGCGCTACCTCGGCAGCCTGCTCGACTCCAGCGCCCAACCGAAGCTCGATGGCCAAATGCTGCCCTTGCCGGTCGTACTGGTGCGCAGTGCCGAACATACCGTCGCCCTGCAAGTAGACCGTCTGCTCGGCTCGCGCGAGATCGTGGTGAAAACCCTCGGTGCCCAGTTCAGTGCCGTGCGCGGCGTATCCGGCGCAACGGTAATGGGCGATGGTAGCGTGGTGGTGATTCTGGATTTGCACGCCATGATCCGCGAACAGCTGGCACTCGGTCTGCAAAACGCCATCCAGCTCGACCCGCTCCGCATCAGTCCGGCTATCGAAGAAGACCTGTCGGAAAAAACCATTATGGTGGTGGACGACTCGGTAACCGTACGCAAGGTAACCGGCCGCTTCCTGGAGCGCGAAGGCTTCCGCGTGATCTCCGCCAAAGACGGTGTGGAAGCGCTGCAACTGTTACAAGATCATCTGCCCGATGTGATGTTGCTGGACATCGAAATGCCACGTATGGACGGCTTTGAAGTGGCCAAAAATATCCGCACCAGCTCGCGCCTGAAGGATCTGCCGATCATCATGATCACCTCGCGTACCGGTGAAAAACACCGCGAGCGCGCGTTCAGCCTGGGCGTGAACAAGTACATGGGCAAACCCTATCAGGAAGACCTGCTGCTCACCAATATCCATGAGCTGCTCGGCAAAACTGTGAAGTAAGGCGGCGCTTATGCTGCAACTGGGAATACTGGTCGATAGTATCCGCAAGCAGCAAGCGCTGGATCAGTTGGTCGCGCGCTCTGGCCATAAGGTGGCGCGCCACGTGTCCCTGTCGGGAGCCGAATCGGCCAACCAAGCCCTTGCCGGGCAGGGTTCTCTGGCCGAATCAGGGGTCGATGCCTGGCTGGTGGATATCGCCGAAGACTATTGCGATGACCAACACCTGCTAGAGCAGTTATTCGCGCAGAGCCGGGTGCCGATTATCCTCAGCGACAGCAGCGAATTTGCGCCCGGCACTGAAGAACACAATGCCTGGTTGCGCCGCACCGGCATACGGTTGCAGCGGCTGCGGGGCGATATCAACCTGCAGCAGACCAATCCCGCCCATGAGTTATGGGTATTGGCTGCCTCGACCGGAGGGCCCGCGGCAGTAAAACGCTTTTTGGCGCAACTGCCCCCCAACCTGGGTATCGCCTTTTTGTATGTACAGCATATTGATGCAAGTCAGGCCGCCACGCTCAACCGCATGATGAGCAACGCGGGCAACTACCCTGCAATGGTGGCGACACAAGGGTTAGTACTGGAGGCAAACAGCCTTACGCTGGTGACCGCGCGCGATCCGGTAGAAGTATTGGAAAACGGCACTCTGGCGGTGAATTACGGGCAGTCCTGGAAGGGCAGTTATGCGCCTTCCATCGACCAGATAGCTGCTAATGTGGCGCGTATTTACCGCGAGCGTAGCGGGTTGATTATTTTTACCGGCATGGGTGATGATGGCGCGGCCAGTTGCCGCCTACTCAAGCAAGTCGGCGGCAAAGCCTGGGCGCAAGCACCCGATGACTGCACCAGCGATTCCATGCCGGTATCGGCAATCGCGACCGGTTGCATCAGCCTCAGCGGCACACCGGAATATCTGGCACGCGCACTGGCGCAATTGAAACAAACACCGGTTACCAACAACCGACAAGAACAGTATCGACAAGGTCCATCGTCATGAGAGCTCCCCAGCGCATCGAGAAAAAAATACAAGAAGTCGCCAGCCTGCTCATCCCGCTGCAGGGTCGCCAGTTACTCGCACCCAACGTGACGGTGGCCGAGATCGTACCGGTATCCCAGGTTATTCCCGTGCAAGATGCACCGGCGTGGTACCTGGGCAATTGCAGCTGGCGCGAACAAACCATTCCGCTGCTGTCGTTTGAAGTGATGAACGGCGAAGACAAACCCGGCGTCGCCCAACGCTCGCGCTTTGCGGTACTCAACACCACCGGCACCCATGAATCCCTACCCTTTATCGCCATCCTCACCCAAGGCCTGCCGCGTTTGGCGCGTGTGACCGAAGAGGAAATCACCGAGCGTGAAGATGCCGACAACAAACCCTACGAATTAATGCACGTCGCATGGGCAGGCGAAGAAGCGGTGATCCCCAATGTAGAAGCCATGGAGCGCGCCTTTTTGGAATATCTGCATCTGGATAATTAAGCTTCTGTTAAACAACCCGCGAGCCGATAAATCTCGCGGGCACTCCTAAAAATTTTACCGCTCGGTAAAAATTCTCCTCCAAAACACGTAAAACACATTCTTTTTTACCGCTCGGTAAAAAATTAAACGCATTGAACACTATGAACGATCTGATTATTGAAGACCTGCAGATTGGGGATGGTAAAACCGTCGTCAAAGGCGCACTTATCACCACCCACTACACCGGCTGGCTGGAAGACGGCACCGAATTCGATTCCTCCCACCGCCACAACAAACCCTTCCAATGCGTCATCGGCACCGGCCGCGTGATCAAAGGCTGGGATCAAGGCCTAATGGGCATGCAAGTCGGCGGCAAACGCAAACTCCACGTCCCCGCCCACCTCGCCTACGGCGACCGCCAAATAGGCGCGCTCATCAAACCCAATTCCAATCTCATCTTTGAAATTGAATTACTGGAAGTCCTCACGCGGGATGATTAACCCTTGGTTGGTGCGGGCCGCGCAGGCTGAGCCTGCGAACCCCAACATATACATCACCTCTACATCACAAACCCCTTGCACAAATTTCAATCAATGATATACATTGCATAAAATGTATATACATGAAGTTTAAAGGTGGTAATTCATGCAAATCGCCAAATGGGGCAACAGCCTCGCCATCCGCATACCCGCCAACATCGCCAAAGCGCTCGCGCTGAAAGAAGGCGATGAGGTGCAAATTCTGCCTTCCAGCGATGGTTTCGCCGTAACCAAAGACGACAGCAAAACCAAAGCCTTGGAAACCATCGCCAGTTTCAAAGGCCGTTTAAACAAGGATTTTAAATTCAACCGGGATGAGGCGAATGAAAAATAGGATTTTTGTAGACACCAACATCCTGGTGTACGCACTCTTGGACGACAGCCACAAACAACAAACCGCCCTCAACCTCCTGCAATCCGGCTGCGTGATCAGCACCCAAGTGCTAAACGAATTCACCAACGTCGCCCGCAAAAAAGCCAAACTCGACTGGCAAGAAATTCACGCACTGAGCAACGCCATCCAAAGCCTCGCCGAAATAGTCCCAGTGGATGTACCCACACACAACAGCGCACTTACGATTGCGGCAAATTACGGTTACAGCTTTTACGATTCCCTCATCATCGCCGCCGCGAATGAAAGCGGCTGTAATGTGTTGCTTTCAGAAGATATGCAACACGAGCAAACAATCAGTGAACTCAGGATTAGTAATCCCTTTAAGTAGCGCTGTAATGTGATGTATTTTGCAAATTCTTGGCTATAGTGGAAAATTAAGCCATTTATAGGGGTAGAAATAGAAGACTGGCCGCTAAGCAGCCAGAAATATTAGCCAGTCAATACCAAAAAATTAGTTCTTATTGCCTTTGGAAAATTAGAGAGTTTTCAAATATCGCAAAATCTAGGCGGAACTTGTTTTATTTCAGGTGAGCGTTAAATTTTTACTCCGCTTCATAGAAATAATTAATAAACATCAAGAAAAGGATAACACTGTGACAAAAAAAGAATCCGGCTTTTACGCTTATGCTTCGACTCCTACTGACATTGGACAAACAATAGAACAAGCTGTAAAAGCATTAAAAACGAGCTCCAAAATTGAAGTGCAAACATGGAGAGCACTTGATATACCAGGCCATTTTATTTCGGAGAAAGTACTTCAAGGAATAGACAACTGCACATTCCTTATAGCTGATATTTCAATATTGAATTTCAATGTGACTTATGAAATAGGCTACGCAATAGGAAAGCGTAAGAGAATCCTGCTTACTAAAAATAAAAGTATTAGAGATAATGGGCTAACAATAAGAGAAGTTGGCATTTTCGACACACTTGGATATAGCGAATACCAAAACTCAGCCGAATTAAGCAATTTTATTGAATCGGCTAATCATTCTAATCCACTGAATATTCCTAGCAAAATTAACATTAAATCCCCTGTATATCTCCTAGAAGGAATGCACAAAACCGATTGGGCATCCAGAATTGTATCTAGAATTAAAAAAGCTCGTTTCCTGTTTCGATCTTTCGATCCAAATGAGCAGCCTAGATTGTCTGCCAATGACGCGATTGATCAAGTATCCCAATCTCATGGTGTGGTAGTTCCATTACTATCAAATACCACCGTTGGCTCCGAAGTTCACAACATGAGGGGCGCTTTCATAGCAGGTCTAGCAGACGGCATGGGAAAAGCTCTTTGCATCCTACAACAAGGGGACAATCCTGTTCCATTAGATTACAGAGATTTTGTACACACAACTTATCACCCTAACGATATAAATGAACATATCGCAGATTTTGCCGGAAAAGTTGCCGAAGCTTTTCAGCAAGACACAAAAGTTGCTATAACAAGTAATGATACATTTTTACAATCTCTCGATTTAGGTGCAACGTCAGCAGAAAATGAAATGCGGACATTAGAAAGTTACTATTTGAAAACGGATCAGTTTCTTAAAGCACTAAGAGGAGAAGCAAACATAGTTGTCGGTCGTAAAGGGTCAGGAAAGTCAGCAATATTTTTACAAGTAAGAGATCGTGAGAGAAATAAAAAAGGAAACGTAGTTTTAGATTTAAAACCAGATGGTTATAAATTAATTAAATTTAAAGAGCTTATTTTATCATTTTTAGAAGAGGGAACATTCCAACATACAATAATGGCTTTCTGGGAATATGTTTTACTTCTGGAGATATGTTACAAAATTCTTGAAAAAGATAGAGAGCAACATAAACATGACCATACACTTTATGAACCATATAGAGCTTTAGCCGATCTTTATCATGCTGATGGATATGAAACAGAGGGGGATTTTTCTGAAAGAATGGGATCTCTGATGGAGAAAATTTCTACGGAATACCGATCCCAGCATGGAAGTGAAACAAATGTTAGGCTTTCTGCATCTAAATTAACTGAGATGCTTTACTGTCATGACGTGAGAGATCTTTCCAAACAAGTCATAGACTATATGGCAAACAAAGATGTTTGCTGGCTCTTGTTCGATAATATTGATAAAGGATGGCCAACTTCAGGTCTTGAACATGAAGATCTATTGATAATTCGTGGCTTAATCGATGCCACAAAGAAAATAGAACGTCAGTTTGAAAAGTCTAACATTGCAGTTCATACAATTGTATTTTTACGCAATGATGTATACGAACTCCTCGTTCAAGAAACCTCTGATAGAGGAAAAGATGCAAGCGTTCTTCTTGATTGGACTGACCCTGATTTATTGAGAGAGCTAGTTCGCCTAAGAATTGTGTCTAACTCCATCAATGGTAACAATAATTTTGATTCTTTATGGCCTAAAATTTTCGTTAGCCATTATTCTGGAGAAGAAAGCTCACAGTATTTAATTGACCGCTCATTAATGAGACCAAGATTTTTACTAAACCTTATAAATCAGTGCAAAAGTTTTGCCATAAACTTAAACCATGAGCGAGTATTGGAAGAAGATATAGAAAAAGGTCTTATTGCATACTCAACCGATCTTTTGACGGATATTGGATATGAAATAAATGATGTTGAGAATAATGTAGATGATGTCCTTTATGCTTTTATAGGTAGTGCATCACAGCTCAAGAAAAATGAAATCTTTCAAATGCTGGAAAAGTTTGGTGTTGATAATAGCTTTTTCGAAAAAATCTTCGAGCTCTTATTATGGTATGGCTTTATAGGGCTATTGGTTAACGAAGAACCAAAGTATATATATGATTTCAATTATAGTATGAAGCTAATGTCCGGAATGATAAAAAATAAAGGTGATATTGATTATCAAATTAACCCTGCATTTTGGCCTGCCCTTATGATCGAGTCGAGATAAATTAAGTAGGTTGAGCATTGCCGCCCAACCTACAAAACGCTAAATTCCACTTCCATCTAAAATTTTAATAACCACCAAGGCCAACCACCATGCAATGGGATTTTATTATCGCTACCGCTGTTAACTTATCGATCAACCTCGCTTACACATTGCTTGCGCTTTTTATTGGTGTGAAGGCGCTGCTGATTATTGATGAGAAGTTATTAAAAAATATGAGCATTGAAGAGGAGTTGAAAAAGGGGAATGTGGCGGTGGCGATTTTTGCTTCGTCGATTTTGGTGTTTGTTGCGCTGATTGTGACTTTCGGTTTTAAAGGTTAGGGCGTAAACGCGGATGAGCCGCAAACATAAAAAAAGTGCACTTTCGTTTGGCAGCCTGTTCCAGATTTTGGTGGCGATTGCCGTGGTGATGTGGCTGCGCGATTTGCGCAGTGGGGATGACCCAACGATTGCAAACTTGTTGGCGCAAAGCCAGAGCGCGAATGCGGCTATGCCTGTTGGTTTGGAAAATAGTGGCCCTGCACCGGGTGAGGTGGTGATTAACCAAACCCAATTCCATTACACCAGCGAACAACTCAGCGGACTTATTCAACGTTACGATCCAAACCCACGCAACCCTGCGCCGATTGGCGGCGTGTATTTTTTTCATCTGAACGGGATTAAAAACGCGACTGCGATTGCGCCGGGGCTCGACCAGCGCGCGCATATCGTGAATGCGTTTCTGGAGGGTTTTAGCCCCTTCGCGGTCGATAATGTGTGGATGCCGCTGTATGTGATCGCCAAGCGCAAACACTACATGTTGGACAGTCTGAATTACGGTAAGGAAGAACTCTGGCAGACCAGCCGGCAGGCGTTCTTTATGCCGCATGGCGACTGCGAAGACCACGCGATTGTGCTGGCGGATTGGTTGATCGATATGGGGTTTGATGCGCGAGTGGCGCTGGGTAAACACCAGAGTGATGGCCATGCCTGGGTGGTGTTGGTGCATGAGGGCAAGGAATTTATTCTGGAGGCGACGCAAAAATCCCGCCTCAGCACCGGTACGCCCTACCCGCTCGCGGCGACCTTGCCGGACTATCATCCCACCGCGCAATTTAACCGCACTGCGTTTTGGATCAACACCGGCAGCAGTTTTACTACCCGCTACACCGGCGCTCACTGGGTGGAGCAAAGCCATTATTCGCCGCTATCGTCAGCGGATAACTCTGCTTCACCCTGAATGCGTCATCCTCGCGTAGCGGGGATCCATAGGTCATTCGATTTATTGGCAAGCTGGACTCCCGCAAGCGGGAGTGACGATGGTGGTTAAATTCAAACGCCAGTGCCCTAAAACTTCTCCGTTGTCGCCCAGCGTTTACCCATTCCAATCCCGAAGCATTCCAACCCTACGTAATCGGTCTTGAATCGCTCGACCCAAAGTGCGATTGCTATTATATTTAACCAAATGGTTGACAATTATTAGCTGCAGGAGAATACTTAACCACATGGTAAACAATCAAGCTGAACAACTGGATGCCGTCTTTCACGCCCTTGCCGACCCCACGCGGCGGGCGATGATCGCGCGGTTGGCGCAAGCGCCTTGCGGCATTACCGAACTGGCCGCGCCGTTTGATATGACGCTCGCGGCGATTTCCAAACACATCAAAGTGTTGGAGGGCGCAGGCTTGGTAGTGCGCAGTATTCAGGGGCGCAACCACACATGCCAATTGGATGCGCGCCCGATGCTCGGCGGCATTGAGTGGCTGCGCCATTACGAACAATTCTGGAACCAACGGCTGGATGCACTGACCGCCGCGCTGCTGGCGGAAGATCAGGCAGCAGACAGCAAAACGAATCAATAACGGGTCGATGCGGAATCACCGGGTCAACCCATCACCACAATTGGCGCTATGCCAAAGGAGCTGAAGATGAACGACTACGGTGTATTAACCGCCCCGGATACCTTACACATTGAACGCCTGCTGCCCGGCCCGATTGAGCGGGTGTGGCAATACCTGACCGATTCTAACAAGCGCGCCACCTGGCTGGCGGCGGGCAATGTGGAGCAGAAGGTGGGTGGCAAGGTGGAGCATACCTTTCGCAATTCCGAGCTATCGCCCGAGCACGACATACCACCGCCCAAATACGCCAGCTGCGCGGGCGATGTACCCATGCTGGGCAAAGTGACCGCGTGCGAGCCATTGCGCCTGCTCAGTTATATCTGGAATGCGGGCTCGCCCGAGGAGTCCGAAGTGAGTTTTGAACTCGCCCCACAGGACGACAAGGTCAAACTCACCGTCACCCATCGCCGCCTCACCAATGCCAATGAACGCTTGAGCGTCGCAGGCGGCTGGCATACCCATCTCAATATTTTGCGCGATCGATTGGAAGGCAAAACCCCGGAGGGATTCTGGAAAACCCACACCCGTTTGGAAGCGGAATACGCGCAGCGTTTGGCGGGATGATTGGCTTCTGCCGGATCATCGTCCAACTTACGTAACACTATTTAAATTACGTAACTGTATTTAACTTACGTAACAATAAAAGTTGCATAAGTCGATTTTATGGATTATCTTTTCACGTAACTGATTTAGTTACGTGAAATTCCGCCGTAACATCCGGCGAATAAGAGGTGATCCATGAAACGCGATTCCAGACTCTCGGGCGTGCTGCACGTCCTCCTGCATATGGCCGAGGTGGGTACGCCCATGACCTCGGACGCGCTGGCGAAAATGATGAAGACCAACCCGGTGGTGATCCGCCGGGTGCTCGCCGGGCTGCGTGAGCATCAACTGGTCTGCTCGGAAAAAGGCCACGGCGGCGGTTGGAAACTCTGCCGCGAGCTGGACACCATCACCCTGCACGACATCTACCAAGCGCTGGACGAGCCAACATTACTGGCGATGGGCAACCGCACCGAGTCGCCCGGTTGCCTGGTGGAAGAGGCCGTTAACAACGCGCTCAACAATGCCTTTGCCGAGGCCGAAGCCCTGTTACTCGCGCGCTTCCGCACCGTCACCCTCGCCCAACTCAGCGCCGATTTCCACCAGCGCATGCAAGCGCGCGGGTTTTCCGGCACCCATGAACATTCCCTTTTTCCCGATGATTCTCCTGCGGATGCAGAGTGAGGTAACAGCATGCAAACAACTTACGATGTGATTGTGATTGGCGGCAGCTACGCCGGTATGGCCGCGGCACTGCAACTCGCGCGCGGTCGTCGCCGTGTGTTAGTGATTGATGGCGGTGTGCGCCGCAACCGTTTTGCATCCCACTCGCACGGCTTGCTCGGGCAAGATGGAAAATCGCCCAGCGCCATCGCCGAAGAAGCCAAAGCGCAACTGCTGGAGTACCCCAACCTGACCTGGCTGCAAGGCTTGGTCGATTCCGCTGAAAAAACCGGCGAGCGTTTTACTGTCACTATCGCTGACAACAAAATCGGCAACAACACCTTCACCGCCAAGCGGTTGATCCTCGCCACCGGTGTGAGCGACCACCTGCCCGCCATCACCGGCCTGCAAGACCGCTGGGGCAAAACCCTATTCCACTGCCCCTACTGCCACGGCTACGAATTAAACGAGGGCGCACTCGGTGTGCTCGCCGTCAGCGAAGCGTCGTTCCATCAAGCCATGCTGATTCCCGATTGGGGCCCCACAATATTATTCACCAACAATTGCTTCACGCCCAACGCAGAACAGTGCGCACAACTCGCCGCACGCGGTGTGACAATCCAAACAGAAACCGTAACCGAAGTGGCGGGCGAGCAATCAATTATTGTGAAACTCGCCAATGGGCGCTTGGTGGAATTAGCGGGATTATTTGTCGCATCACTCACGCAACCTTCAAACCGCATCGCGCAGGATTTAGGTTGTGAAATTGCAGAAAGCCCGATTGGTTTTTACATCAAAACCGATGAACTCAAACAAACCTCCGTACCCGGCGTATTCGCCTGCGGCGACCTTGCCCGCCCCATGGGCAGCGTCACCTTCGCCATTGGCGATGGCGCACAAGCAGGGTTTGCAACACATCGGTCGTTGATTTTTGGAACTTGGTGACAGTGGCTCTTAAAAATTGGCAATTATGATTGTTGAAATTTGAAACGACCGCTTAAGCGGTCGTTTTTATTGTTGGTCTAATCTGTAGAATTTTTTAATAAGGATTGAAATAAAGTATCTATCTAAAGCATTAGGTGATGTAATCCTCATTTCATTACTATCAAAATGATTACAATTCAAAAAGGAAATTTTTTAAAACAAAGGGAAATTTATATGTGTATAAAACAAAGTGTAGGTACCGGTGGTGCCAATCAAAAAATAGACGTAAAAATCATCCAAGCAGCACTTAATCTCTCTCGTTCCTCAGCATTTCAATTAACCGAAAAGCTAAGTATCGATGGCAGCATAGGTAAAAAGACTGTCTCTGCTATCGAGCACTATCAAGCCTCTGTCGTAAAAATGCATCGTCCAGACGGTAGGATTGATCCGCATGGAAACACGTTAAGACATTTAAAAAAATCCATTTCAAAAGGGTTGAGCATGGATGCACTCATAGCGATCATGGCTCATGGCAGCTCAAATAGTGTAAAGAAATACCACTCACTACTTGCTAAACAGCTCCCTATCTACAATATCAATACCCCTCTTCGAACTTCCCATTTTTTAGCACAGATCGGACATGAAAGTATGTCGCTAACCTATACAGAAGAGATAGCAACTGGATCAGCTTATGAAGGAAGAAAAGATCTGGGCAACACTCATAAAGGGGATGGCACTCGTTTTAAAGGACGAGGATTAATTCAGTTAACCGGCCGAAAAAATTATTCCGATTATGGTTTTTATGCCTGTTTAAACTTACTCGCTAAAGGAAATGAAAATCTAATATCTGCACACCCATCAATAGCACTTGATGCAAGCATTTGGTTTTGGAATGTGCGCAAACTAAATCAACTATCAGACGCTGATGATTTAAAGGGGGTTACTAGACGAATAAATGGTGGATATAACGGACTTGATGATAGGCAAGCATATCTAAACAGAGCAAAATTCTTCTTACTTTAGGACTATACAATGAAAAAAATATTACCCTTTTTGTCATTAGTATTTCTACAATCCTGCTTGGCTCAGGAGATAAAAACATCAAACAATACTTGTGAGTTTTCATTTGAAAAATTGGATCCATGCTCCTATCAAATAAACTCAAGTCCTATTATTGTGACGATAACAACGACTTCCATAGCTGATGATGAAAAGTTGATTGCTCAATTAGTTACGAATGTGAACGAAAATTCACAGATACTCACAGTTATAGAAAATACATCTCTGTTTGAAGGAGACATTGGCTATGTTTCTTTTGCAGATATTAACTTCGATGACGTACCTGATTTGGCAATTACTACCAGCTTCGGTACACCCAATCTCTATTTGGATTATTGGGTATTTGATTCAGCTACCCGGCAATACGTATATGTGGGCAATTATTCTGAATTTACGCTGGATAAGAAAAACCAAACGGTTACTACAACAGTAAAAGACGCAGCTGACAGTTACACAACAACAAAGTGGTACTGGCAGGGAACTGAATTAAATAAAAAATAAGCATCACACGTAAGTGATGCTTAGCGTTTCATTTTTAGTAGGCTACCGAGTAATGCATTAACTGAATTACTCTATCCCGCACAACACTCGCTTTATATTGTCCGCGACTGATACTGGACGAACTACCGAAATCGGCTTTCGTCCAAGTATTTTCAATAAACTCAAATTCAAAGTCCCGATACTTGATCCAATTAACTTGGGAATCTTTCAGCTGCTTTTTCTGATCCTCTGGAAGTTTTGAACGAAGGTTCTGATAAACAGTGTTAAGTTCTTTATCTAGAAACTCCAAGTAACTCGTGTACGCCAGCAAATAATCCCGATAGCCGTTGTTTGGATTTTCAGCTGCTGCAATTAAAGACTTTTCTCTAGCTTTAAACTCTGCAACCAAATCTGGTGCATCGGGATTATCAATTGCAAAGGTTATATTACTAAAAGATAGCAGTACGAATACTGTCACTATCAGCCATGAATTAGTGTTTCTTCTCATTTTCTTACTCCTACTTAATTTGAATTTTCCTAATACACTATCTATTACCATTTCACTTACGCCGCAAAATCAAACGTATCACAAAGAAAATTAGTTTTTGCAGCGTAATTCTGATCCCTAATTTAACGTTATCCTGATCTTCGAGCCTGTCATGTTGGGGTTCGTGCCTCACCCCAACCTACATTAATTGCGGATCTTTGAATTAAAAATCCCAAACGCTGAATTCAAACGCTCGGCAATATCAGTGTGACTTTTTGCTTTGAGTATTTCCATTATGCATTCAGCGGTACACAAACCACCTTCGGGTTGGTTGCGCCTGAGTTGATACTGGGACATTTGCTGCGGGTTAATTTGTGCTCTGGGCAAATTTTTTAGGTAGGGGCTGCGATTGAATATTTTGCGCGCTTCTTGCCAGGTGGCATCGAGCAAAATGATATTTTCAAAGGATTCAATTGGTGCAACATCGGCATCATCAAGCGGGTAAAGCAATACCGTATTACCTTGATTGATTGCATTTAATAAAGACGGGTTAGGTTCGTTTCTCGCCCAGACTATTCGCTCTACGATTTCCGGCGCAACATTCTGTGCCAACACACCGGTGTTAGTGGGGCGCAATAGTTCGCGTTCATGGGTGAGTAAGAATATTTTCATTTACTAGCTATTTGTCGTTTTTCCATAACGCATCCATAGGAACTGCAAAACAGTTTGGTTGTGCAAGCGGTAAGGTATTACTTCCGCTATAGAACAAAACACCACCTTGAAATTGTTTTCCTGCTTGTGCAGCCAGGCGGTTAAGTCCCGCTCCATCTTTTGGCTGGACGCTTGCTGCTTTTTTTACTTCGACTCCCCAGACTTTTTTACCTTGCTCTATTACAAGATCGACTTCAACTTGGTCTTTATCCCGATAGTGAGAAAAACGCAACTCTGAATCAAGCCACGTTGATTGTGTCATTAACTGCTGTACTACAAAAGTTTCCAAGAGTGCACCAAAATCGGTGCTGAAATCGTTCCATTGATTTGCCTCCAGGTTGCAGAAGGTGGCGGCAAGGCCGGAATCTACCAAATGAATTTTGGGTGTTTTAATTAATCGGTTGCTATCGTTTTTATGCCAGGCAGGAAGGCGGCGAACTAAATACAATCGTTCAAGAATAGTGAGATATTTTTCTACCGTCTCGCGTCGCATTTGCAATTCATTGGCGAGACTACTGACATTCAATAAATTCGCAGTTCGGTAAGCCAGCATCTCGAATAGCTTAAGCATTTCTGCTTCATCACGAATTGCAGCTATATCTTTTACATCGCGCTGAATAATGGCATGGATATATTGACGGTGCCATTGCCTTGCACGATGTTGCGTACGCGCAATAGGCTCAGGATAACCGCCGCGACACACCACATTGGCAAGATCGGCAATAATTTTTTGCTCACCTTGAATTGAAGCGGTGATTTTGTTTGATAACAACCGCTGCAGGAACGAACCCGCTCCGCCCTGTATTTCCTGTTCAGCAAGAGGCAGAAGATTTACGACTTCCATTCTCCCAGCTAAAGACTCTTGCGCACCCGGCAACAACAGAAGATTGGCCGATCCGGTCAGCAAAAAACGACCTGGTTTGCGATTGGCATCTACCGATGCCTTGATGGCAGGTAATAATTCAGGCGCACGCTGGACTTCATCGAGGACAACATACTCAGGCAAGGCCTGGATGAAGCCCGATGGATCTTGCTTTGCAGTAGCAAGCAAGCTCGTATCATCGAAATTAATGTAAGCATGATTGGGACAGTAATGACGAGCCAAGGTGGTTTTACCCACCTGACGAGGCCCCAACAGGCAAATCACTGGGGTATCAGCAAGGATTTCTGCCAATTTTGCTGCGATCAGGCGTGGGTATGCTGTAGTCATAACTATCCATAGGTAAATTGGAAAGCGATATATTACCGTCCAATTGCCTATTAAGATAGCGTCTAATTGCCTATTAATATAACGTCTAATTGCCTACTAGAGTATCGTCCAATTGCCTATTAGGGGCTTAATATTGGCTGTGCCCCGGTGGTTCAACTCAAAAATCCCCCCACAAATACTGCACCAAACTGATCGCCGCTACCGGCGCAGTTTCTGTGCGCAAGACTCTTGGGCCTAAGGTCAGCGCGTTAAAGTCTTGCTCCAGGGCGTGGGTGATTTCGCGTTCGCTCAGGCCGCCTTCGGGGCCGATTAATAGTGTGACGCTTTCGGGTTTTTGCTCCGCTGGCAGGGTTTTGCTGTCGCGGTGATGGAGTACAAAACGTAAATCGGATTTCACTTGTGGCAGCCAGTCAGAAATTTGTACGGGCGAATGTAAAACGGGCAATAAATTGCGTTGGCACTGTTCGCAGGCGCTGATAAGGATTTGCTGCCAGCGGTCGTGCAGTTTTTCCTGACGGTCGCCGCCTATTTTTACTTCGGTGCGCTCGGTAATGAGTGGTGTAATTTTGGTTACGCCAAGTTCAGTCGCTTTTTGCAAAACCCATTCAAAACGTTCGCCGCGTGAAATACCAATCGCTAATTCCAATTCCAGTGGTGATTCACGATTGTCGATACTGTGTTCTTGCACACTGACGATCACATGCTTTTTACTGACTTCATGAATGGTTGCCGCAAATTCACCACCAGCGCCATTAAATAAAATTAATTCGCGCCCCGCTTGCATGCGTAATACTTTGCTCAGGTGATGCGATGCCGATTCTTCCAGCGCGATTTGTTCGCCGCTTAGTAAATTTTGTTCAGTATAAATTCGTGGAATACGCATAGTGATTTACTTCAAGTAATCAGTGTTCGGTTTTACGTTGTGCAGCATCTGCAGTAGTGACGGTCGCTTCATCTGCCAAAGCAGATTGTAAAAACAATTGCGCAGCGCCTGTATGTTCAGTGAGCGCATCAGCCGCCAATAAAATCGCACCGGCTGTCCAGGTAGTTTTTTCACGCGGCCAGATAACATCATCGCAAAAATTATAGCCAGTCCAATAACCGCCATCTTCGTCTTTAAACTGAAATAGCCAGCTAAATAAATTAACGGCTTTCGCGTGTTCGCCAGCGGCTAACAGTGCAAGTGTTAGTTCGCAGGATTCAGCCACAGTCACCCAGGGTTCGTCGCTCACACAGAGGCAACCAATATTATTTTCAACAAACGTTTTCCATTTTTCATCGATACGTTGCTGCGCCGCTTTGCCTTCAACAACGCCGGTAAGAATGGGATAAAACCAATCCATGGAAAAACGGATTTTGGGTTCCCAGGTGCGGTCAAAACATTCTGGATGATGGCGTAAGGTATTGCCCAATTGTTGATGGGCACTGCGCCAGTGGTTTGCATTAAAACCCAGCTGCTCTGCGCATAAAATGGCGCACTCAAGGCTTTTATAAATAGAGCTGGAGGCCGTGACTAATGCATCTTTTTTTGGGCTGCCATCTTCCGCAACGGCCCAATAAATTTCGCCCGTCGGCGCTTGGTAGCGCAGCACAAAATCAATCGCTTTTTGCACGGCAGGAAAATAATCGAGCAAAAATTTCACATCCTGCGTGACTAAAAAATAATGCCAAACGCCGGTGGCAATATAAGCAATGAAATTGGTTTCGCGGTGATTTTTATCTACCGCTTCATCACCCAGATAATTTGCCCACCAACTGCCATCGGGCAATTGTTCTTGCACCAACCATTGGTAAGCGCGCTGCGCAGCGGCATATTCACCACCAATAGTTAAGCCCATGGCCGCTTCGATATGATCCCAAGGGTCAGCTTTGCCATTGGCAAACCAGGGAATGCAACCGTTGGCCAATTGGGTTTGCACAATATAATTAACCGTGGGGCGTAACAGCGACTCGGGGAAAAAGCCTTTGGTGAGTAATAAGTTTTTCATAAGCAGGAATCCCCTCCCCTAGCCGGGCGCCCGCTCCCCTTTTGTAAAGAAGAGGAGTGATTAATGCCTGCATCAAGGCCGACTTTTTTAAAATACATCACCACGCTTTTTCCCATAATTGGATTCAGCCATTTTTCCAGTGTTTGTGTGAGCCAGGGTTTTTCCATTAAATCCCACACCAATAAACGGTGGTAGAGTTTAATCAGCGGATTGGTGTCCTGCGTTTTCCACCAGAGGCATTTCATCCACCAAAAGGGTGAATGCAGGGCGTGTGCCCAGTGGCGCTTATAAAATCTAAATGACCGCTGCTCAATCTCAGCACGCAATTGTTTGCCATTAAAAATACGAATATGGCCGCCTTCTACCTGGTGGTATTCCTCACTTAACCACCAGCAGATTTTTTCTGGCCATGCGCGCGGCACGGTAATGGCCAGCAAGCCGCCGGGTTTGAGTATGCGCTGAATTTCAGCTAATACGCTTTGGTAATCCGGAATATGTTCCAGCACTTCGCTGCAAATAATTTTATCGAAACTGTTATCGGCAAAGGGCAAGTGGGTGGCATCTGCCTGTTGCAAGTAAAAATGTTTATTGGCAGATGCTTGATCAAAGGGTAAAAAGCGTTCACGCGATGTAAGCAAATCGCGATGATTTAAATCCACACCGATGGCGACTACATCGCCTTGCAAATAAACGTTAATCACATGGCGACCTTCGCCACAACCAAGATCCAGTACGCGGTCGCCCGCCGCCAAGGGAAAATCGCGAAAATTAATCGTAAGCATTCTGTACTTGCTCGCCCGATAGTTCACGATTGCTAATCTGATCGTCTTGTTGCTGATTCAAAACTTGGAAATAAAAACGTTCCATTTTTTTCCCTACACAATCCCAACTTAATTGTTGCAGGATATGCTCACGCCCTTTTTCGCTTAATTGCTCACGCGCTTGATTATCAAGCAACAAATCGCGTAATGCCTGTTGCAAATCATCTGTATTACCGGCGCGCACCAACCGCGCAGCATCGCCCACCACTTCCGGCAAGGCACCGCCATCGCTACAAATTAATGGCACTCCGCAGGCCATTGCCTCGGCTGCAGGTAAACCAAAACCTTCATAGAGTGATGGCACTATGGCAATGCTGGCGTGAGCATATTGCTCCACCAATTCACTGTTACTGATGCCGGATTTAAATTGAACACTCTCTTGCAGGTTCAAGGCTTGTAATTCTTTTTGGGTCTCGCCGTTTTCTTTTAGTTTTCCGATCACCACTAATTGCAGTTCGGGAAATTCACTGCGCAGCGCGGCGATGGCGCGCAGCAATATGCTTAAACCTTTTAGCGGTTGGTCAGAAGACGCGGTGGTAATTAACCGAAACGGAATACGCGCAATTCCTGCAAGCGGTTTAAAGATGTTGGTATCAACACCATTGGGAATCACGTGAATTTCTGCTGCGGGGCGATCAAATGCCTGCGCAATATCGCGCCGGGATTGCTGTGACACGGTGATGACATGCTGCAGCTTTTGCACCACAGTTTTTTGCATACCCAAAAAACTGTACCAGCGTTTAATTAACCAACGCTGGCCTCTTTCAGTGGCGGCAGCGAGGGCGAGATCGCGGTCTTGGGTGATGGGGTGATGCACTGTGGCGATGACATTCGCACCGCGCTGTTGTAAATCCAATAAGCCGTAACACAGGCTTTGGTTGTCGTGAACAATATCGTACTGTGGATTATGTTGTTTGAAATATTTCACCAAGCGACGGCCAAAACAATAGGGCTCGCCAAACGCGCCGCTTAATTTACTCCACCATTCGTAAAAATCCGCGAGCGATAAACAATGTTTTAATTTAAGCGCGCGCGTAGGGTTTGGGTGTGCGTATAAATCCAAACTCGGCAATGGTATGAGATGCACACGCGAATCTAATTCGGGATAAGGCGGGCCGGAAATGACATCCACCTTATGCCCTAAATCCACCAATGCTTTGCTCAAATACTGGAGATAAATCCCCTGCCCGCCCACATGCGGATGGCTGCGATAACCCAGCAGCGCAATGCGCAACGATTGCACCGCATGCGGCACAACCACAGATTGCGGTGACAGCTCTGGATTGCGGTCAGGATTGTGAATGGAAGGCTGGTCACGATTGACCGGAAAATACGACATAAGCAAACAAACCCTACTGTTTTGCACATTATAGGGGAGTATCGCAGGGAATCAGAATGAAAGCGCATCAGGAATCCGGTACTACCTTAAAACGCAGCACGCCAATTAACTGATCCGCCTCGGTCACGACGCGAATTTGCCAGCGGCCGGTGGAATCGGCGGGGAAATTGACTTTGTGACTCCAGGCGCGGTAGCCCGCTTCGCGGCCGCCGTGGATATCCAGAGGCACCCTGTCGATGAGTTTGCCGTTTAATTTCCATTCGTGATAAATCCGCTCGCGCAGGCCGCGCGGTGCGTGGATTGCGGTGTAAGCATAAAGACCTTTGTGCAACTCAGCAGCGGACAGGACTTTCAGATTATTTTTGGGAATTTTTTCTGCGCCGTTGATCGCACTGGCAATGGCCACATCGGTTAGCCACAGGGTTGATGGCGGTATCCAGGGCCGCACCACTAAACCGGTATAACCCAAAGCGCTAACCAGCCCCACAATGACCAAAATACGCTTCCACCAGCACCACTGGGTTCCACTGGCGATGCCAACGGCAATCAGCAACAGTGCAATCCCCAATGACCAGCAATAACTTTGCGCCGTCGGTAAATAAAAAATAATGGGCAATATGGTTTGTAAAACGGCAAAAAGCGTTATGCCATGAAACGCAAAATACCAAACGCGGCGCGGCGCTAACCAGCGGAAATAGAGTGGATCAATAATGGTGATGGCGGCAGCGACCAACAGGATCGCAGTGTAAACCGATTGGCCGCTATTCCATGCGGTAGTGAGAAATAAAAAGGGAATAACAAAAAATAAACTTTCCTGATGCATCAGCTGCGTAGCATAAACCGCCAGCGGCCGCGGGGATGACAAACCAAACCACCGCTGCGTAATCCTGTGCACCACTTTTTCAGTGAGGAACCAACACCAACTCGCCAAAATCATCAGCGCAATAATTTGCGCTAATCCTTGTTTGCGCTCCACCAATAAAAAACTTGCCAACCCCGAGCAGAAGCCAAATAACGGCATCGCCCAGGGAAAGCGGTCTGATAACGCAATAATGTTTGCAATTGCATGACTGGGAAACTTGAACATCCTTCACCTTGGGAGCGGTTAATCCTTAGGTTATAAGCTAAGGACACCTCCGTTAGCGAAATTGTTCAATCGTTTCACCTGAAACGTGATGGCGATCGGATTAGTGCTCGCGGTTTTTATCGAAATGTTTATCCACCGCCGCCAAGGCCAAGCCACCGACAAACAGCAATACCAGCACTGCCACCAGAGATACAGTTGCCACTACACCTGATACCAACATAATGATTTCTCCATCCGGGTTATTGCACCCGCTCATCAGGTTGATTCCGATAAGCGCTGGTGCCTTCAACACCAGATTGCGCGTTTTCCGGTTGCGGTTTTTTGATTCGGATCAATTACGGCCGCGCGCATTGCCCCGAACAGGCACGGATTTGATCTGGCGCAAATTCCGCCGGTGTAAGGCAAACCGCCTCGCAACCGGTTTTTTTGCCGCTTATCACTTGTCGTGACCTGTGCGGGCAGAGCCTACCTACAATGCAATGGCTATTTTCCAATAACGTTTTGAGGGACCTGCTGTGAACCACACCTCCGCATTCAATACCTTAACCAACATCCTCACCAGCCCGTCTGTGACCTTTCGCGATCTCAAAACCAAACCCGGTTTTTTATTTCCATTGCTAGCGTTACTCGCGGCCAACATTGTGTTGATGCTGTGCTTTTTTTCCACGGTGGATTTCGCGTGGATGATTGAGCAGATGGTAAATAGCCAAACGATAGATAAGAGCGCCGCCGAGCGCGCCGATATGGACAAGGCCATGAGCGGTTTAACACCCATGATCATGGGCGGCAGTGCGATGGTAGGCATGCTGCTTGGAGTCTTGGTTATTTTTAGTGTGATGGCGGTGTACTTGTTGCTCGCCAACAAATTGCTGGATAGCGAACAACTTGGATTCAAACATTGGTTTGCTCTCACCTGCTGGTGCGCCACACCCACGTTATTGACCGCGCTGGCATCGCTGGTGAATGTACTGCTCGCCAGTGATGGCCAACTGACATTAGAGGCGATCAATCCTGTCAGTTTTAACAATATGCTGTTGGATTTATCGCCCCACGACCCACTCTTTGCGCCACTCAGTTCCTGGGATCCGTTTACCGTCTGGAACCAAATATTGATGGTGCTGGGCTTTCATTATTGGACGGGGAAATCCATCGCCAAATCTGCTGCGATTGTGCTGGCACCCACGGTGGTTATTTACGGAATCTGGATTGCTATCGCATTGGCATAAGTGAGTTGTGCGCATGAAAAAATTAATTCTCGCCGCGATCATTAGCCTTGTGATCGCGGTACCAGTGGTTAAAAAAACAATTGCTGGGAATGCACAAAAAACCGTTCAGGTAGAAGCACTGCAAGAGCAGGTGATTACCCGCTCGATTTTGGCGTCCGGCAATTTGCAACACCAAGAGAAGGTGCAATTGAGTACAGAAGTGATTGGCAAGGTAAAACAGATTTTTATCAAAGAAGGCGACCGGATTAACAAAGGCCAGTTGTTGCTGCAAATTGATGATGAAGCCTATCGCTCTGCCACGGAACAACAGCAAGCGGCGGTGCGCATGCAAGAGTTGCGCATTACCCAATTGCAAGCAGATTATAAAAATGCGCAAGCGCAGTGGCAGCGCCAGCAAATATTGCACACTAAAAAATTAATCGACCAACAAACCTTTGACCAAACCACACTGGCATTAGCCAATGCAGAATTCCAATTGCACGCTGGCCGCCAACAATTAATTCAAAGCCAGGCGCTGTTGGCACAAGCGCAAACCAATCTCACCAAAACACGTATTTATTCTCCGCTCGATGGCATTGTTACCACACTGTCGATTAAAGAAGGTGAAACAGCGGTATCCGGCACCATGAATTTTGCCGGTTCCAGTTTGATGACCATTGCCAATCCACACAGCTTGCAAGCCGAAGTTTATGTGGATGAAGCCGACATCAGCCAGATTGCACCCGGCCAGCGCGCAACCATTATTGCCATTGCGCAAGAAAACCAACCTATTTCCGGCAAGGTGGATTTTATTGCCGAGACAGCCGCCGTTGCGCCAGGGCGCAGCGGTTTAAGTTTTGCGGTAAAAATTCGCTTTGATGAAAACAACACCATAAAACTCTGGCCGGGCATGTCGGCACGCGCAGAAATTTTTGTCGGCGATGATGCAAAAAAATTGGCAGTCCCTATTCAAGCGATTGTGTATGACGAGGATAAAAACCCGTTTGTTTTTATTGCCCGCAACCAAACCGCCGAACGCATTGCAGTCACCACCGGCATTGCCGATGACACCCGTCAGGAAATTACAGCGCAGGGAAAATTACGCGCTGGCGATCACATCATTACCGGCCCAGACCGCGAGCTGCGCTTTTTACAAAATGGCGATCGCATTCGCATTGAACAAACTACTCTCGCACAAACCGCATCGGTAAAGCAGGATCAAGCAAAATGATGCCATTAATTTCGCTGGTGGATATTTGTAAACACTATGTCATGGGGCAAGACACAGTGCACGCACTGGATGGAATCAGCCTGGACATTGCCAGCAATGAATATGTGGCCTTTACCGGTGCATCGGGTTCCGGAAAATCCACCTTGATGAATATTTTAGGCGCATTGGATAAACCCGGCAGCGGTGATTATTTGCTAAACGGGCGCAATGTTGCGCAGTTAAATCAGGATCAATTGGCGGAAGTGCGCAACCGCGATATCGGTTTTATTTTTCAGAATTTTAATTTGTTGCCACGCCTTTCTGCACTTGCCAATGTAATGCAACCGCTGATTTATCGCGCTGTGCCTTTGCAAGCGCGCGAACAAGCGGCGCGCATTGTGCTGGAGCGCGTGGGCTTGGAAAAACGCATGCACCATTTACCTAACCAATTATCTGGCGGGCAACGCCAGCGCGTAGCCATTGCACGCGCGTTGGTGACGCAACCTTCACTGCTATTAGCCGATGAGCCAACCGGCAATCTGGATTCCGCCACCACGCGCGACATCATGCAATTGTTTGACGAGTTGCAGCGCGAAGGCAATACCATTGTGATGGTGACGCACGAGCCGGATATTGCCCGCCACTGCCAACGCGTGGTTCGCATGCACGACGGAAAAATTGCCGAACACTATTGGAATTAATACGGAGCCTTTGTGTTTACCTTTATTGAATGCCTGCGCGCTGCGCTTATCTCTATTAAAGCCCACGGGTTGCGCAGCCTGCTCACCACACTCGGTATTATTATTGGTGTCGCATCCGTTATTGCGACGGTTTCCATTGTGCAAGGTTTGAGTTTTAACATTAACCAGCAATTTGAAGGCTTGGGTGCAAACAGTTTATCGGTGTATTCCTACACGTCATTTGATGATCAATTGCGCGGCCGCTTTGGGCGCATTACTGATCGCGATTTGCAACTAATAAGCACGCGCGTCAACGGTATTCAATCCATTACGCCTATTCTTGCATCGCGCTTTACCAGCCAGGTTCATTATGGCGCACGTTCAACTTACGGACGAGTGATTGGCACCAGCGAAAGCTATCGCAACGTAAACCAATTGTTTATTGAACATGGCCGATTTTTATCGGCGAGCGATAACCAGAGCCGCCGCCGTGTATGCGTAATTGGTGTAACGGTGCGCGATAATTTATCGCTACCGGAAAATCCGGTTGGCGAATATATTGAAATCAATAATGAATGGTTCAAGGTCATTGGTTTGGCTGAAGCCAAAGGTGAAATGCTCGGCTTACAGCAGGATGATATAGTGCTGCTACCCTACAATAGTATGCAGCGCTTGAATGGCAACGCGGCGGAATTGGATATACAGATCCAGCTTACGGTGCAACAGTTGGATGCCCTGCCTGATGTGAGTGAGCACATTCGCCAACTGTTGCGCAAAAGCCACCGCATTGAAGGCGACGACGACGATTTTAAAATCCAGTCGGCACAACAATTAAAAGATTCTATCTCGCAAATCACCTCTGCGGTCACACTGGTGATGGGTGGCATCGTCAGTATTTCACTGTTGGTCGGCGGCATTGGCATTATGAATATTATGTTAGTGTCGGTCACCGAGCGCACGCGCGAAATTGGTATTTGCAAAGCAATCGGTGCAAAACGCCATGTGATACTGCTGCAATTTTTATTGGAATCACTGCTGCTGTGTTTGTTGGGTGGATTGGTGGGCTTGCTGATGGGTTACGCTGCCGGTGCAGGTATAGCAGCCATGATCCCCAATTTTCCACCAGCGCATGTTCCCCTCTGGGCAGTTGCTTTATCGTTTGGTTTTTCCGCATTGGTCGGTTTGGTATTTGGTATCGCACCTGCGGCAAAAGCCGCTAACCTCGATCCTATTGATGCATTGCGTTACGAATAACATCCATTTTAATTTACGGAGCAAATGTGAGCAGCCTCTTGCAAAGCTTAAAGCCTTATTGGGATATCAGTTTCAATTGCAGCCGCAGCTATCGCTGGGTAATGAGCATTGTCACAGCGCTGTATTTTTTAAGCTTTCTGGTGATGATGCAATCCATGTTCCGCAGTGAATCCAACCAGATGTTACCTGCATTAATTTTCCGCGCGTGCGTTGAAGCGGGCATATTTTTTATTTCTTGCCACTTTTTTCTTCGCCCTTACCTCAAACTGTATCTGCTGCCACAAAATCGCTTTGGTTGGAACCTGCTACAGTTTTTATGTTTTGCCTTTGTGCTTGGGCTGGTGATGATTATGCTGGTGATGCAATTGGCCCAGCTTTCTCCCTTTGGTAATTTTGATTTCAGCAATATCAATATCCAGCATCCAGATGATCCGCAAAAAGATATGATCATGAATTTGACCGCACCTACTCTGATACTGATGGGTGCGATCAACATGACATTAATGTATTGCATTTGGTCACTCGCCTATTTGTTTTGGCATACATTGGTCAGCAAAAAACAGATCCAACGGCAAATGCGTGAAGCGCAAATGCAACAACTCACCAACCAATTAAATCCCCATTTTTTATTTAATGCGCTGAATAGTATTCGCGCGCTGATCTTTGAAGACCAACATAAAGCGGCGCACACACTCACACAATTATCCGAATTGTTCCGCGTGCATTTGCAAACACATTTAAAACCGGTTTCTACGCTGGAAGATGAGTGGCAGATTGCGCGGCGCTATCTGGAAATTGAACAAGTGCGGCTGGAACAACGTTTACATCTGGAACTGGAATTGGATGATTCACTCTGGCAACAGCAATTGCCTACATTAACCTTATTGACGCTGGTGGAGAACGCGATTAAGCATGGCATTAACCCTAGCCAAAAGCACGGCGTTGTTGAAATTATCAGCCGCCAGTTGGATAAAAAACGCTGGCAATTGTGCGTCAACAATACACTGGAGGGCGAAACGAGTGCGCAAGGCACCCAAACCGGATTGGCGAACTTGCAGCAGCGGCTGCACTTGTTATCGCCGTTGCATAAATTGTCCTACCGCAAAAGTCCGGGGCGTTTTGAAGTGACGATAGAAATGGCGATGGAATTGGTAATGGAGCCGGGTGATGATCAAGACATTAATCGTTGATGACGAGCGTTTGGCGCGCGCCGAATTAAAACGTTTACTGGCCGCGCATCCACACATTGATATTTGTGCTGAAGCGGCAAGTAGCGATGAAGCCAAACAGTTATTGGCGGAGTTGCCAATTGAATTGGTGTTTCTCGATATCCAAATGCCCGGTATGACAGGCCTGGAATTGGCCGCACAATTAAACCCGCAATTGCAATTTGTATTTTGCACCGCGTTTGATTCCTACGCACTGGATGCGTTCGAATTAAATGCACTGGATTATTTGGTTAAACCAATTGACCCTGACCGCTTGAGTAAAACCTTGCAGCGCCTTGCCAATAAACCGGTGCAGCAGGATGCTGCCAATTATTTGCCCGAAGCGCACGGATTATTATTAAAGTTTGGCGAGTGCAACCGCATTGTGCGTTTGAGTGAGATCAACCGTTTTGAAAGCGTTGGTAACCACAGCGCGGTTTACACCCAATACGGCAAAAGTTTTTTGCACAGCTCACTTTCCAAAATTGAACAGCGCTTGGACCCGCAACAATTTTTCCGCACCAGCCGCGCCGATATTGTGCGCGTAAGCGCCATTAAAGAATTGGAAGCAGGTTTAACACCGGGCAGTATGATGGCCGTTTTGCACGACGGCCAAACCGTGGAAGTCAGCCGCAGGCAAGTGCAAGTGTTGCGCAATCTGTTTGGCGGAATTTAATTAAGGAGTGTTTTATGGATATGTTATTGACGTTTTTCCAGCAATTCACACAAGCACCCATTACGGTTTGGCTATGGGTACTTCCACTGACCTTGGTGATCTGGTTTATTCCCAGCATTCTGGCGCTGTTTTTTAATCGCAAATATTTAAAATTGATTGTGCTCGCCAATATTCCCGCCGGATTTTCGTTTATCGCCTGGGGTGCATGTATTGTGTGGGCAGTGACGGGTAAGGTGACAGATAACATTCAGGATAAAACGATAGATAAAAAAATACGCGAATAACTGCAAAAAAAACCGGGCTTTTCGCCCGGTTTTTTTAGTGCTCGCGTTTGGATTCCAAACGTTTTTCAATGATCGAGAGCGCGAAGCCCGTCAAAATAAAAAGTGCAAAGGCACCCATCAACAGGCCGGGGCCAATCATAGCTGATGTAGACATACTATTACTCCGTTCAGGTTAGGGCGATATTCGCCGCTGCTTAATAAATACGGTTTGATGAATACAACAGATTACAAACCATCTGCGGTAAAAGTTTTCATTACATAATCCACACGCTGTTCTGCAGTGCGGTGCATACGCTCTTTGAGCGACTCAATATGGCGTAAACGGGGCAGCAAGCCGCGGCCATTTGCCACTTGAATTGCGAGTCCAGGGCGCGCGTTAAGTTCCAACAATTGCGCACCGCGCACTTTATCCAACACCAGATCGGTACCGATATAACCAAGGCCGGTCATTTCATAACACTTGGATGCCAGCAGCAGCCAGTTGCGCCAGTCGGCGATCTGGATTTCGTTGAGCGCGCGCTTGGTGTCCGGGTGGTGTGTAACCGGCTTGGAATGCTGTACGGCTTTGAGTGCACGGCCGGTGGCGATATCCAGCCCTACCCCTACCGCACCCTGGTGCAGGTTGGCTTTGCCGTCGGACTTGTGGGTCGCGAGGCGCAACATGGCCATCACCGGATAACCTTTGAAAATAATGATGCGGATGTCCGGTACGCCTTCGTAGGAGTAATCCTTGAAGTAGTCGTCGAACTGGATCAGGTCTTCCACGATCACCACATCCGGCTTACCGCCGAGTGAATACAAGCCTGCGAGGGCGTTGGTCATGTGGCGTTTAATGTCTTCGATGCTGATCTCGGCACCGGAGGATTTGATGAACTTGTCGCCGCGGCGGCCGATGATCACCAAGATCCCCTTGCCGCCTGAACCCTTGGCGGGTTTGACCGCAAAGGCTTCCAGCGCCATGAGTTTTTCTTCGATGTGCGCGATCTCGTGCTGGGCATTGACCACGAAAAACAATTTCGGGGTCGCGACTTCATACTCTTCCGCCAACAACTTGGTTTTGAGTTTGTTATCCACCAGCGGGAACAAGCTGCGCGGATTGTAGGCGGCGATAAAGTCGTGGTTGCGGCAGTTCATCCCGAGGATACCCATGCGCTTTAAACGCCAGGGGCTGACCCAGGAATTCCACCAGCGTTTGATGCCCGCAGGTGCTACAGGAGCCGATGGTGCACTCATGCATCGGCTCCTTTGTTGGTGTCATTTTTGGGGGCATCCGTTTTCGGAAGATCGGCCAGCTTGGGGCCGCTGGCGTTATCCACCATGGCGCGGAAGCGGCGCAACTCGGACAGTTTGTAGCCGGTGTATTGACCCATCAACATAATCAGCGCCAGCGCGACCAGATTCAGCTCGGGGAAGTTGAAGGTCAGGTGGCCAACCAGCGACAACTGCATCAAAGCATACGCCAGCACCGCCACTAACAGGCTGCCGCCACCTTGCACCATAACCTCTTTGGGGCCTTCTTCCTCCCACAGAATCGACATACGCTCAATGGTCCAGGCGATGATGATCATCGGGAAGAAGGTGATGGTCATACCGGTGTTAAAGCCCATCTGGTAGCCGATCAGGCTGAGCGCCGAGATGATGAAAATCACCAGCACCACCAGCGTCGCAATCCGCGAAATCAGTAGCAGGTTGAGGCGCGATAAATAAGTACGCAGCACCAATCCCATGGCGACAACGCTCACAAAACTCACCACCCCCAATACCAGCGAGGTCTGCAGGAACGCCATCGCAATCAGAATCGGCATAAAGGTACCGGAGGTTTTCAGGCCGATGATGATGCGCATAAACACCACCACCAGTGCGCCCATCGGCAACAGCAGCAACAGCTTGAACATACTTTGCTCTTCAATGGGCAGATGCTGGATGCTGAGCACGCTGAATACGCTGTCTTTATATTGAGCTTTAATCAGATCCAGCGCCGGTACGGTTTGGTGGATCATCGAGAAGCTCACGCGCGAGCGATTGCCGCCCGCGACATCCAGAATCGATTCGCCACCGGTATGCCACAGCAGCAAATTCTCGGGTACGCCCTGCTCACCGGTGTAGGGGTTAAACAGCACCCAGCTTTCGCCGTCATACACTTGCACCAGGCGGGTCAGGTTTTGGTGCCGGCGGGCATCTTCCAGATACAAGCCCAGCGCCGGACGCGCCGCAATACCGGCTTGGTTGATGAGTTTTTCCAGCAACGCGGACTTGTCCGTCTGTGCCGATAACAGCAGCGCCGAATTTTGGTCAAGCGTATCGCTATTGAGCAGTTTGATCAGCTCGCGCGCCAAGCTTTGCGGGCTGCTGGATTTCGCCCAGGCAGTATCCAGTACTTGCTGGGCCGCCGTCTCTTGCGAGGAGCCATCCCAGTCCACATGAACCGCTTGTGGTTCCTCTAATGGCGTACTGGGCGCAGTTTGCTCAACTTCGATAAATTGGGTTTTGTAGTAAATGGTCTGCGGGCCTACCGCCTCGCGCTTGGACCACTCACCACGGCGCACGCCATTTTCACTGACAACCGAGTAACCATAACCGGGCGCAGCGGCCTGCTCGCTAAAGCTGCGATAGCCGGGCGGCTCATCCGGCAACCCCAAACGGGCAGTAACCGGCTCGCCGGTAGCATCAAAATCGATACGTGCCTCAATCAACCACACCGGTTTTTGCACACCGGGAGTGAACGGGATTTCCATTTGGTTGTGGCGCATCCAGGCCGTACCCAAGCCCACCAAAACCAGCAGGCCGATAACGGTGTAAAAGGGAGCGCGGGAAGGTTTTTTCATGGGAAGTTCCTAAAGAAAGTCCTTGAGCAATCAGGCAGTGCCGGTACTGCGCACCGGCACGAATGAACAATATGCGTTAGTTTTTGGCTGGTGCGTTTTCGTCGGGGCGCTGCAGAGGTGCGAGATTATTACCACTGACATCCACCAGCATGACATCGCGCAGCAGGTTGCGGCCAATCAGGATGGGGTATTCCGAGCTGCTGCGATCCGCCAGTATAAATTCCCCTTTCTGGGAGAGTTTGCCGATGGTAAAGCGGATTTCCACCACCGGGCGGCGGTCAGGTGTTGCACTGGCAGTTTGCACGGTTTGGAAGCGCAAGCGCTTGCGCTCCAGCACATGGGGTTCTTTGGTATCGGGATTGTAGAGCGTGAAGCGCACCCACTCTTCACCGTTGCGCTCAAACATCTGGATATTGCGCGCATCGATCACCGAGTTGGCCACATTGGTGCTGATGCGGGCTTGCATCACCATATTCAAACCGGCGATCAATGCCTGCTCGCGCAGACCGACGATTTGTTTGTCGGTCATGGGCTGTTCTTTCGCGGGGCTTTTTTTAGTACTGGCAGCAACCGGCGGGCATTTTTGCTCAACCACGCGCTCAACCACTTGCGGTTTTGCTTCGATGGTTTGTTGCTGTACCGCTAATTGCTGCTGCACAGCTTGCAATTGGCGCAGGATTTCCACTTGCTGGCCGCTCACTTGCTGCGCCTGCATTTCCTGTTTGGCGAGACAAGCCTTGGCTGCATTCAATTCTGTTTGCAGTTGCTGCTGGGCTTTTTGTTGGGTACATGCACCCAGAGTCACGAGCGCAAAAGTGGCCAACACCACATTGCGCAGCGGGCGGTGCGTTATCAAAACAGATTTTTTATTCATCACAACAACCGGACGTTTCAAGAAAAAAGTTCAGGAAAATAGTTATAAAAAAACAGTGCGTTAATTGTAGCCGCTGATATTTACTAACACATCCATGTGACGAATAAATTCGATCCGTTTAATGCCTCATTTAAATTGATAACGCTTGGGATATTCCGGCGGCAAACGGCGGAAGCGTTTGTATTCCCATTGGTATTGCGCAGGTGCGCGGCGCACACAAGCCGCGACGCTCTCGTTCAATCCGGCCACCGAGGTGTGCAAATCCTCGCTGTAAATAGCCGCGTCCGCTTCCATCACCACGATTTTAAATCCCCCCGCCACGCGCTCGGCGTAGCATGAGCACACCGCACAACCGGTGCGCTGCACCAAACCTTGCACCAATGTCATGGTCAAGGCGGGCTGCCCCATAAACGGGGCGATTTCAATACCTGCATCGCGCGCGGGCACCTGATCGGGCAAGATACCTACGATAGTCCCGCCCTGTAATGCCTTGAACAACATCATCACACCCTTGCGATTGGTCGGCGCCATGGTGATGTTGAGCTTGCTGCGCCCGGCCAATACCAACTCATCCATTTTCGGGTTGTCGAGCGGTTGGTACATCGCCGTGAGATTGGCCACACTCGCCAGATAAGGCGCAACCACTTCCCAATTACCGTGATGCGGCGCAAGCACCAGTACGCCCTTCCCCTCGGCAAGCTTGGCGCGCAGGATCTCATCGCCTTCCATCGTGACAATTTTGCTTTGCAGCCACGACCAGGGCTGACGCCAGATAGCAGCCGCTTCCATCGCCGTTTTGGCAGTTTCTTGCAGGCTTTGGCGCGCGAGTGCTGTTTGCGCTGCGGGCGATAGATCGGGAAAACACAATTCGATATTTTCGCGCGTCACCTTAGCTGCACGGCTATTGCTCCACCACATCGCTCTGCCTATAAGGCTACCCAGTGCGCGCAACAATCCCAGCGGCAAGAGCGCGAGCAATTTGAAGATCAGGGGAGCAAGATGGTCTTTCATGGAGCGGATACCCGTACCTTGTTCTCAGTGGCGCGCAGCTTACCGGAAAATGATGGGGCGCAGTATCGCGCGGTGGGTGTGTAAACGAAAAAAACCGGCACCTTTGCAGGTGCCGGTTGCAATGGCGCTGCCCCTCCAGCCAGCGCACAGTCCCTATTTCAAGGGGTCACTCATCACGTTGTTTATGGGGTTTATCAGGGTGTCACTGTCCACTGGTGCTGTTGATTGTTGTTATTGGCCTCACCACGTGTTGCGGTACTGACAGTGAAGTAATAACTGATCGCGGTACCGGGAGTCACATTTGGAATCGTGACTTCAAAGCTGTTGCCTTGTACGCGCGTCATGTTGTTCCAACCGGGAGTAAATACCCATGCCCAGTTCAAGCTTTCGCTGGTGGTGAACGTGATTTTCACCCCACCGTTGCTGTAAGTCGCGGTGGTGGTGTAAGCCACTGGCGCACCGTTCGGCATAACGGCAGTCGCGCTGTAACCATTATTGGCTGCTGACGAGCTGCTGGACGATACCGATGAGCTGGACACACTGGATGGCACTGACGAACTGGACACACTCGAAGGTACTGACGAGCTTGATACGCTCGATGGTACCGAAGAGCTGGAGACGCTGGATGGCACAGAAGACGATGAAGCCACGCCATAGGTCACAGAAGTCCAGCTGTTTTCGATAGGACCGGGATAAAACACTTGGCCGCTGGCCGGAGTAAAGGTGTAGAAGCGAGCCTCAACCAGATCGCCACCGGCATACACACCGCTGCGGGTAGCCTGATAGGTGTAGGTACCATCGCCATTATTCACTTCGCCGCCGGCTTGTGCTTGCAGGTCAATCACCACAAAGTCCTGACCACCGTTGCGACGGGCAAACAAATGTACTTGTTGCTTGCGCTCGGGCAAACGGATGCTGAACTGCATGCCGCCATTGGCCAATGCGGTCATTTTCACTACACCAGTAATTACCGCCGCAGACGATGACACGCTGGATACAGATGAAGACGAGCGGCTCGATGACACACTGCTTGGCGCTGAGCTGCTAACAGACGTAGTGACCGAGCTGGATACCGATGAGCGGCTGCTGGACACGACACTGCTCACACTACTGGGCACGCTGCTAGAAGACACAGGCGTAGCCACATTGGTGTACACCTTGAGCTCACCGGGGCTGACCATCACGCTGGTGCCATCGTTAAAGGTCACGTTTTTGGCATTGATCGCACTGGGGTTATACACCACATAGGTGCGGTCAGTGCCTTTGCGGAAGACGGCAAAGGTAGCGTGGTTGGTGGCGACAACATCATTGTCGATACGGCCAAAACGATGGAAGGTTTTGATCCAGGCAAAGGTGTTCGCGAGCGAGTTACCTTCTTCGGTGAACGATGCAGGGCCAGACACCGAACCGCGCATACGGCCTTCGTTGGCATTGAAGTTAGTCAACGCTGCTACCGGATCATAGACCGCTTGATAGGCATAGAAGATCGCATCCCACATGGAGAACATGGTGCGGCCGTTGGCCATAAAGTCGAAGTTGGTTTTCGCATACTCAGGGTATTGGCCGAGGTAGAGCGAACCGGATTGGATCGGCAACAGGATGATGCCGTGCATGGCTTCCGGCAAACCGCTAAACCAGGTGGCATAGTCGGTCTTGCCGCCCCAGACCAGTGAAGCCATTGGCTTGGTGTAGGTGGGGTGGTAGTTAGTGCCGTGCACGTTGTTCCAGTATTCCTGGATGGCGGTCATTTCGGTGGTGTAGAGGAAGATACCTGCATCGCGTACGGCGGTGTTGCCTGTCTCTTCACCCCAAAGAATCATCGCCGTCCAGGCGTTCATCGCCTCGGATGAAGATTCGTTGTTATTACCTGCACCAAAGCGCGCATGGCCTGATGCCCAGGAGTGACCGGCGTAAATATCGAAGTTGCGCAGGAACGGGAACATTTTGCCCGTGGTGCTGGTGGCAGCGTTGCGTGGGCGCTCCCAGTTGCCATAGTCGCGCATCAACAACTCGATCATGCCGCCAAATTGCTGCGGTTGTGCCCAGTTTTTGTCAGTGCGGGCAACCTCAGCCGCCGCGCGGACGAAATAACCGTAGTGGAAGTGGTGATCGTTCAGTTCTTTCAGGCTGCCGAAGCTGCCATCAATACCCAGCATGGTGCCCCAGTTGCTGTTGTAGTAGAACAGGTTTTTGGCGAAAGGCGATGGCTCCAGATCATCAATCACATCGGCCTTCAACCAGCCTTCCAAGCGCCATTTCAATTCGTTTCTGAATTGGGTTTCAGCGGCGGTATTGCCTACTTGCTGTGCCAACGGAATCAGTGTGGCCACTTTGCCCAGGCGTTTACCGGTGTAGTAAGTATCGCGATGGGTAAAGGTTTCGCTGCGCACATTGTCGATCAAACCGGACAGGCGGGTTTTGTCGGCGGTATCGGTCAGCGCTGGCATCGCGGGAATCACGCCCTTGAACTTGGTCGCAGTGGTAAAACCACTGCCCTCGGCCAGTTTCATCGAACCGCGTGGAGTGAAGTAGCTATCGCCGGTCAGGCTGGCACCCGATGACAGCTGACGCCATTGGTGTGGATACAAGCCCATCAGCGTACCGGTGCCGGTACTTTCGCTGTAATTGTTGGTGGTCACAGCGTAAGTGCTCAGCAGGGTGCTGTCGCTGGCGCGATAGTTCCAGCTCACTTGTGAGCCAGTCACATGGTTGTAGGCGTATTTGCTCATCAGCGGCAAGGCAGCGCGATTAGGCAGTGCTGCGACCGAGAAGTACTTTTTGCCACTGGGTAAGTTGGCGGTAAAGGCCGATGTGCCCAAGCCAGTCCAGGTAGTGCCCGCCGGTGCAAACGCGGCATAGTCGCGGCCTTGTACCGAGAAACCGATCACTGCCGAACTGCTGTTGCCTGACCAAACTTCAGGGGTTTTGGCGGCGACAGGCGCGGTTGCATGGGTCGCAAAGCGGATGGTTGGATTACCGTTGGTGTAGTTGGCGAATACATAAGGCGAGCCGTGACCGAAGGTTACATCCATAGCGCCTGCGCCAGCTTCCATACGGGTGGTGACAAACCAGTCGCTGTAGTCATGCACTTTGGCAGTGAAGTTGCCGCTCGCGGCGGTGTTGCCCAGCACAAAATCCAGCTCTTTGAAGTACACAGTATCGTGCATGGGCTGCTCAACACCATTTACCCATTGGGTCGCCGGTGCAGGCATGGTGCCGACAAAGGCGTAATCGATCGCCCAGAAATCTTCGAAGCGCGGCGCGTAAAGGCGCACACCGTTAATTTCGGGTTTGATGGCAAACGGATGCGCATAGCTAACGTTATGGCTGCCGCGTGTGCCCCAATCCTGCCATGGGTCGTTTACACCCGCCCACAGGATCGAACTCCACCAGGAGTTGGTCGGCATGGGTTGGTTGGCGAGGTTGGAGGTAATGTGCTTGGTAGTCTGCACATCACGGTTGTCCGGGATAGCGGCATCAATACGGCTATCCCATCCGGTCAGGTAGCTACCGCTGCCGACAGCGACCGGGCTGATAGTAGGTGTAGTACTGGGTGGTGGATTGGTTTGCGCCGATACCTGTGTTGCCAACAACACCAATGCAGCGGCCGATACAATGGATTTCATATGCACCTCTGGGGCTAAGTCATTATTGTTTGAGGAGACATCCGCCCTGTGAGCTTGCCGATACACTGCACGGCTTATTGTTATTCACTGTTATCAAAAAACAGCTCACTTATGATGACCCGAGCCAACAGAATCCTCCTTCTTTCGGGGCAGTGTCGTCCCAGTTTAAAACGCTTTGCAAGGTGGCATCAGAATCTTCATTTTTATCATCAAATTTAAAAATAATTCAATAAAATCAAATAGATATAAAAGTTACTCCCGGTAACATCCACACCTCAAATTTGCCCAATCCCAACGCACACTTACGCCTTTGCAGGCGTTGGGACTGCTGTTTTTTGTTGGGATATTCGCTGGGACAGGGTTGACGTGCAGGAGCCAAAAAAAAGGCACCCTGAGGTGCCGAAGGAGTGTGAAAGTAAAACAGATCAACAAGGGTTGGAACGGAACACACTAAAACTACAAACTAACAGAGACAACAAAGGGAGCAGCCCGGTGGAACAGAACAACAGGTAATTCAATGTGCTTTCAAGTTGATGGGCTTTCAAGTTGATGGGCTTTCAACTTAATGAACTTTTACAGCGGTGAAAATATCGACAAAGGTAAGCTCCTTTTCGATCTCCACCGGTGTGTGCAAACGGCGTGCAATCTCGCGTGATGACACTATCCCGCGAATATGATGTGCATCTTTATCTACCACCAACAGATATTCCTGGTGGCTCTTCTTCATAGTGGAGACCACATCGGCAACCGTCGCCTGCTGCAACTGGCTATAGTCAATGGCGCGGATGTTGGCGCGCGCATGCATCAAATCGCGTACCAGCAACTCATCGCGTTTGACATGCAGCGCCATTTGTCTGAGCAGGAGGTTGTGGTCTGCCAGATCATCCTGGCTGATCACCCCGATAAACTCTTTGTTGTCATCGACCACCAGCTTGGTTTTTACATCTTCTGCCAACATCACCTCCATGGCTTCAGAGGCTTCCAGACGGCTGTCCAACATGTGGGGTTTATGGCTGCGGAAATCGGTAAAAATAGCTAATGCCGATGTATGCGCATTCACATCGGTAAATTCTTCTGGTTGCACCAGATGATCGTTAGCGGCCAGCGAAAATACACTCAAATTCTTCATAACAAACCCCATGACAATGATTGTGATCCAGGGAGAAGAGACTGCGTGCACCATCGGAAAACCTAACGCGATCTCTTCGCTCACTCTGTAAGATCAACATAGGCTCGACACGGGCGGATTAAAACCCACCAAAACCGGCTTTTACGCCTGATTTACTGCTTGTTTACGGCCGGTTTACTCGCGGTTTACGGCTGGTTTACGCGCAACCTCAAACACGTAAATTTTTCGTTTAATCACCTTACCTTCGCTGGGTTGGAGGCAATCTTGCCCGAGCCCTGCCATTGCGCAGCGTTGACGGCTATAATCGCCGCCATTTTGTTACTCCTTCGATCACTTTTCTTAACTGAGTCTGCCATGTCTGACAAACGCTATGACGTAAGCACTTTCCAAGGGCTGATCCTCGCCCTGCAAGATTATTGGGCGCGCCAAGGCTGCGTAATTCTGCAACCGCTCGACCTTGAAGTCGGTGCCGGTACTTTCCACCCTGCGACTTTCCTGCGCGCCATCGGCCCGGAGACCTGGAACACTGCTTACGTGCAGCCCTGTCGCCGCCCGAAAGACGGCCGCTACGGCGAAAACCCCAACCGCCTGCAGCACTACTACCAATTCCAGGTGGCGATGAAACCCTCGCCCGCCAATATTCAGGATTTGTATTTAGGCTCGCTGCGCGAAATGGGTATCGACACCAACGTGCATGACATACGTTTTGTGGAAGACAACTGGGAATCGCCCACACTGGGTGCCTGGGGCTTGGGTTGGGAAGTCTGGTTAAACGGCATGGAAGTCACCCAGTTCACCTACTTCCAACAAGTGGGCGGTTTGGAGTGTTTCCCGGTCACCGGCGAAATCACCTACGGTATTGAGCGTATCGCCATGTACCTGCAAGGTGTGGATTCGATTTTTGATTTGGTGTGGACGATTAACCCCAACGGCGACAAGGTCACCTACGGCGATGTGTTCCATCAAAACGAAGTGGAGCAATCCACTTACAACTTTGAAGAAGCCGACACTGCATTTTTATTCAGCAATTTCGATTTCTACGAAAAAGAAAGCCAGCGTTTGATGGAAAAAAACCTGCCGCTGCCCGCCTATGAAATGGTGATGAAAGCCTCCCACGCCTTTAACTTGCTGGATGCGCGCCACGCGATTTCCGTGACCGAGCGCCAGCGTTTTATTTTGCGTGTGCGCACACTGTCGCGCGCCGTTGCCCAAGCCTACTACGATAGCCGCAAAGCCCTCGGCTTCCCACTTGCACCTGAAGCCTTAAGAGCAGAGATGCTTGCAGCGATTGCCGCTAGCTCTGCTGAGGAGAATAAATAATGTCTGCTGATTTTCTGGTTGAGTTGGGAACGGAAGAATTACCACCCAAAAATTTAAAGAATTTAATGAATGCATTTGTAGAAAGTATTCAAGCGGATTTAACCGCGCTGGAATTATCTTTTGATTCTGTAAAAGCTTATGCCGCACCGCGCCGCTTGGCCGTGCTGGTGGAAAATCTGGCGAGCGAAACGCCGTCCAAAGAATTGGTTGTCTGGGGCCCACCAGCGGCGATTGCCTTTAAAGATGGCGAACCGACCAAAGCGGCACTCGCCTTTGCCGAAAAAAATGGCATTGCACCGAGCGAATTAAAAGCCGAGAGCGATGGCAAAGCGGAAAAACTGGTTGCACGTATTTCGCAGCAAGGCCAAAAAACTACCGCGCTGCTGGAAAAAATCGTAAGCGATGCGCTGGCAAAATTACCTATCGCCAAGCGCATGAAGTGGGGTTCAACACGTGAAGAATTTGTGCGCCCGGTACACTGGTTAGTGATGCTGTTTGGCAGCGATGTTATTAACGCATCTGTACTCGGTTTAACCGCTGGTCGCACCACACGCGGCCATCGCTTCCACTACAACAACAGCATCGAATTGGCGAAAGCCAGCGATTACGCCAGCGTGTTAAAAAACACCGGTTATGTAGTGGCTGATTTTGCCGAACGCAGCGCGACTATCAAACAACAAGTCGAAGCCGAAGCGAAAAAAGTCGGCGGTGTTGCCGTAATTGATGCCGACCTGCTGGACGAAGTCACCGCCTTGGTGGAGTGGCCTGTCGCCCTCACCGGCAAATTTGAAGAGCGTTTCCTCGCCGTGCCTGCGGAAGCGTTGATTGCCTCCATGAAAGAGCATCAAAAATATTTCCACGTGGTGGATGCCAACGGCAAGTTGAAAAACAACTTCATCACAGTAGCGAATATCGAAAGTAAAGATGCTGCGCAAATTATTAACGGCAATGAGCGCGTGATTCGCCCGCGTTTGTCTGATGCGGCCTTCTTTTTTGAAACCGATAAAAAAACTACTTTGGCTTCACTGCGCGAGCGGTTAAAAACCATCGTATTCCAGGCGCAGTTGGGAACCATCTTTGATAAAACCGAACGCGTTGCTGGTTTAGCAAAACTAATCGCTGGCAAATTAAATGCCGATGCTGCATCCGCCGAGCGCGCGGCGCAATTGTGTAAGTCGGACTTGGTCACCAATATGGTCGGTGAGTTTGACGATATGCAAGGCATCGCCGGTTATTACTACGCCGTAAACGACGGCGAAAATGCCGAAGTCGCCGCCGCGATGAACGAGCAATATATGCCGCGTTTTGCGGGCGACCAGTTGCCGCAAACGATCACCGGCACCATTATCGCACTGGCAGATCGCTTGGATACCATCAGCGGTATTTTTGGTATTGGCCAACAACCATCCGGCTCCAAAGATCCATTCGCTTTGCGCCGTGCAAGCATCGCCGTATTGCGTTTACTGGTGGAAAAAAACCTCAGTCTCGATTTGCGCGAATTATTAACCTTCGCCAAAGCGCAGCATAAAAATTTAACCGTAGGCGATGAACTGGTAGAGCAAGTACTCGGCTATATGCTCGACCGTTTCCGCGCTATGTTTGAAGATGCGCAAATTCCAGCGGAAGTATTCCAATCAGTGACGGCAAAACAATTGTCGCAACCGCTGGATATCAACCAGCGTGTACTCGCTGTAAACGAGTTCAGCAAATTACCACAAGCACAGGCACTCGCTGCGGCGAATAAACGTGTATCCAATATTCTTGCCAAACAAAATGCAGCGGTGAACACCGAAGTGAATTCAGCATTGTTGCAAGAAGATGCCGAGAAAAATCTCGCTGCTGCGGTCACCGCCAAAGAAGCGGTAGTTGCACCTTTGTTTGCCGCGCGTGAATACACCAAAGCCCTCGCTGCACTCGCCGATTTGCAACCGACTGTGGATGCGTTTTTTGATAGCGTGATGGTGATGTGTGATGACGCCGCGCTGCAACAAAACCGTTTGGCCTTGTTATCCAAACTGCGCGGTTTGTTTTTGGAGGTCGCGGATATTTCCTATTTGGTTCCGGCGAAAAATTAATTCAAAAACAAATTCCTCCCCAACCCTCCCTTTTGCAAAGGGAGGGAGCAATCCCACTTTGCAAAAGGGGGTCGGCGCAGCCGGGGGGATTTACATTGGAAACACCATGAAACTAATTATTCTCGACCGCGACGGTGTGATTAATCACGACCGCGACGACTACGTAAAATCTGCCGATGAATGCATTCCAATTGAAGGCAGCATCGATGCGATTGTGCGTTTAAACAAAGCCGGTTTTACGGTTGTTGTCGCAACTAACCAAGCGGGCTTGGCAAAGGGAAAATTCGAGCTGGAAGACCTTGAAGCCATGCACGAAAAAATTACCCGTTTGGTGGAAGAACAAGGTGGAGAGTTGGGCGGTATTTTTTATTGCCCGCACCACCCTGATGACAATTGCAAATGCCGCAAACCGAAACCCGGATTGCTCGATGCGATTGAAGCTGAATTCAATACCTCGGTAGAAAGTAGTTATTTTATTGGCGACAGTTTGCGTGATTTGCAAGCCGCACTACAAAAAGCCTGCAAACCTCTTTTGGTGCTCACCGGCAACGGTGTACGCACCCAGGCACAATTGGCCGTGCCCGGACTGCAGAGTGATGCACCCATCATAGAACCAGAACAAGTGCAGGTGTTTGAAAACCTCGCGGCAGCAGCAACTTTTGTGATCGCTAATGAACCACAGCAATAACAGGAATTAATGTGTTAAAACTTCGCAGTGCTATTTTTGCTATAGGTTACAACTTCACCAGTGTATTGGCTGGTTTGGTCGCCGTGATTATTTGGCCAGTTTTCCCTTACAGCTGGCGCTGGCGTATCGTCACCTTGTGGAACCGCTTTGTGATGCTCTGGATTCGCGTGTGCTGTGGCGTGCGTTTTGAAATTACCGGCAACAAACATGCGGATAAATTTCCCTGCGTTGTCATGGCCAAACACCAAAGCACCTGGGAGACAATGTTCCTGCAATATTATTTTGGCCCCGTCAGTACCATTCTCAAAAAAGAATTATTCCGCATTCCCTTTTTTGGCTGGGGCTTGGCGAGTTTGCGCCCGATTGCGATTGACCGCAGCAGCCCTGTGCAAGCATTAAAAGAAATCAAAAAAATTGGCCTGCATCGCTTGGAGCAAGGCAATAATCTGTTGATTTTTCCTGAGGGAACACGCACACCCGTTGGGCAAGTTGGCAACTACGCGCGCAGCGGTGCCGATATTGCCATCAGCGCTGGTGTGCCGATTATTGCGGTTGCACACAATGCAGGTGAATGCTGGCCGCACAAACATTTTATTAAATACCCCGGCACTATTCGTGTAGTGATTAGCGAGCCATTTGAAACCGAAGGCAAAGACCGCAAGCAATTAACCGAAGATGTTAAAAATTGGATCGAAGGTGAAATTGCGAAAATGCCACCGGCGCGAAACGATGGAAAACGAATAAATGTTAATGCTGATCTTGATATGAAATAAGCGTTGTAGATTTAAAACAAAACGGCCGATCTGTTCACAGATCGGCCGTTTTTATTTAACGTCTTATCACCAATAACTTAACGAATCTGGCAAGGCACCTTGCCCAAACCCAGCACGTAATATTTGTCACCCGCGAGTGGTGAGTTGTAGGGAATCTGCCCGTATTTGCCCGCCGTTGCGCTCACGTAATCCACCAAATCCTGACCAGCCGCAAAACGCCAGCTGTTGATGGTAGCGCGTGAGGCGCTGCTGTAATTGGCAGAGAGATCGGCAACTGTGCCGTTGGTCGCTGTCAACGCCGTTTGTGTCGATGCGGTTAAATTACACGCGGCATCGCCAAACCACAGCAGGTTGCGATCATTGCGGAACGAACCGCCGCTAATATCCTTGAATAAATTTGCACTGATTTCCGCAAGGGATAATTGTGCTGTGCTCTTTTCCTGATGAATCGCATTGACCACAAACACACTGTCTTCCATAAACGCGCTCGCGCCCACCCGCAAACTTAAAATCTGGTTGCGATAATTTACAAACACATTGTTAAACATATGGGTTTTACCGTGGCGCAATAAAGGCACACGGCGCAGGGTATTGCCGAGCAACATGTAACTGTCATCGGTGGTGACAAACGCATTGTTGTGCATGGTGGTGGTGATTTGTTTGTCGATGGTGTGACTGTCGCTGGAGCCGTGCAGGGTTGCGCGTTTTACATTCACTACGCGGTTAAACGACATAGTCACATTATGCGCGCCGACTTTTACGTCAAACGCGGAATCGCCAGTGGTATCAAAGGTATTTTTGTGAATCCAAATATCTTTGGAGGCACCGGTGGAGCGAATCATATCCGGGTCGCAATAGTGATCTTCGGTGTGGCCCGCGCCTTTAAAATTCAGATGCGTAAGAATCACACTGTTGGCCGTTTGTGTTGGCGTGCCGGTGGAGTCTTTACCTATCGCAAAACCGCTAAATAAAAAATAGGCTTCGCTGCCGCGACCATCAATCGTTTTGTTGGAGCCAATCACCGGATTGCGAATCGGATTGTTGGATTTATTCATCGCTGAATTAAAAAATTGCGTTACACAATTGGCACTGCTCACGCCATTTTTTGCACACCATTGCGTGTAGTTCACACACTCAGCTTCAGTGGCACCGAGAATCGATTGCACCGTCGGGTTGCTGCAACCTAAACGGTACATACCAATTTCGTGTGGCTGCGCAAATTGGATTTTGTCGAACACAATCCAGTTGTGCGCTTCACCGCTAATCGCTTCCAGTAATTGTTGCTCAACCGATTTGCTGGAATTTTTGGTAATCACAGTGAGCTTGCTATTGCCGTTGGGATCAAAACCGCCTTTGGCATTTTCACCATAACCCACCGGCTTGCCGAGGGTTTTGGATAGACATTCCACAATTTCCTGATCGGTTTGCAATGCCGTATCGCGCCAGTTTACTGAAGGGTTAGTCGCCAATTGGATACAGGCCGCGCTGATCGTACCGCTAGATGAACCCACACTGCTGCTTGATTTGCTGGAAGCGGGAACACTGCTGGGTGCAACCGATGAAGGCGCGATTGAAGATGCAATAGAAGAGCGGCTGCTGGATGAAGGAATACTGCTTGGTGCCACTGAAGATGCCGGCACACTGGAAGGGGCAACACTGGATGCCGGTACTGATGAAGCAGTGCCCGTCGCGTTATAAACTTCAATTTCCGCCATGCGCAAAGGCGAGCTACCACTGACCACCAAGTTCAGTTTTTTCATGGACACATTGCCCAAATTCACCGTTCGCGCCGCACCAATACCAGTGCCCGTTGCCAATACTGCGCCGGTATCGTTATTCACCAACTGCCAATTGGTCACGGTACTGCCGGATTCGCGCAGGATCACCGTGTTGAAATTAATCGCACTGCCCCACTTTACCGACACGCGTTGGTTGGACGTGCCGCTGGCTTGGGTGTAAGTCGCAGTATTCGCATCGCGAACTAATTTGGTATCGCTAAAACCGGAGCCATCGGCACCGGCGCTTGGGCCAGTCACAGCCAGGTTGGAACCAAGAGTTTGCGCATTGACCGCGCAGGCGAACAAGCTGGAAGCCGCACCCAATGCCAGATAATGGCCAAGGCGGCGAGTCGTGGTGATTTTCATGTTGATTACCTTGTTGTAGCTATATCGTTGTTATTCGGATGGTTAATTGAGGTGCTGTAAACAACACCAGACCGGCCAGTAAAGCGGCAGGGATAGAGACCGAAAACGCCGATACGCCGCAAGGCGCTATGGCTGCTGGAAAAGGCATCCGCACAAACGCAGCACTTATTGGAAATCACTTTTTATGGAATCTGCTTTATCAAAAAGCCAGGGGATGAACTGCTACATCACGCATCCCGATTGCAGCCTTATTTTTGTAATCGCCACAACCAGAGCGCAAATAGTGCGCGCCTGGCAGATAATCCGTCAAGCCATAAAATTGCACCAAATAGCAATTTTTGAGATAAATAATCTATTTATTTGCATTAAAACGATTACAGAATTTTCATTTTTGATTTGTAACCGTTTTCCTTTACCTGTTGATTGCTATCGCCAACTGCGGTGTATGCCGCCAGATCAACCGGCTAAACTCTGCTCACTACCTCACTGCAAGGAATCCCCAAGGACATGAAAGAATCACTCAAAGGCCGTTTGTTTATGCTGTTGTTCGCCCTGCCATTTGCAGGCGTGGGTGTGGGCTTTCTACTGTTTGGGGTGATCCCCAACTTGTATGAATGGCAGCAGATGAAAAGTTGGCCGCAAGTCGAGGCGCGCTTGTTGGACGCAGGTTTACACACCAGCCGGGGCGATGACAGCGACACCTACAGAGCCTACGCGCGCTACACCTATCGCTACCAAATGCAGGACTACACCAGCGAGCGGGTAGCGATTATGGGCGGCAGCGACAACATCGGCGATTTTCAGTCAGACCTCGCCCGGCAGCTGGAATTGGCGCAGCGCATGGGGCAGCCGGTACCGGCGTGGGTTAATCCCAACAACCCGGGCGATGCCGTGCTCAACCGCGAACTGCGCTGGAGCCTGCTCGGTTTCAAGATGATCTTTGTGCTGGTGTTTGGCGGCGTGGGTATAGGCTTGATGATTTTCACCCTCAAAGCCAAAGTCGGCGCAACCGACCACCCCGACAGCAACAGCAAACCCTGGCTTGCGCAGCAAGAATGGGCAAGCCCTGAAGTCACCTGCAATTCCAAAAGCAGCCTCTGGGTAATCTGGTTTTTTGCCTTGATCTGGAACCTGATTTCGCTGCCTGCCACGCTGGCCGTTCCCGATGAATGGGCCGGAGGCAATAAACTGATTTTGATCGCGTTAATATTTCCGCTGGCGGGGATTTACCTTCTCTACTGGGCGATTAATTCCACCCTCAGTTGGCGACGCTTCGGGCAACTGCGCCTGCAACTTGATCCCTACCCCGGCAGTATCGGCGGACAAGTCGGCGGTACGCTTAATATCCCCATCGCCTACAACGCGCAACAGCGTTTCCCCGTCAACCTGCAATGTGTACGCCGCTACGTGACCGGCAGCGGCAAAAGCCGCACTAGCCATGAATCGATTGTCTGGCAAAGCAACGGCCTCGCCCAAAGTACACCCGCGCCGGGCGGCGGCACCTCGCTGGCCATTTGTTTTAATGTACCGGCCAACCTGCCGGTTTCAGAAATCTATTCCGACGACTATCGCTTCTGGCGGTTGGAATTAAATGCTGATTTACCCGGCGTGGATTTGCATCGCCAATTTGAAATCCCGGTGTTTGCAACCGGTGAAAAATCCCGCGCTACATCACCGCTCAGTACAGACCATCCGCAACTAAACGACGAACGCGAAGCCAGCATCGAAGCCGTCGCCAATATTGAGCAAATTCCCGGCGGCGTGCGCATGCACTACCCCATGCTGCACGGAGCCGGTAATAACCTTGTGGGTTTGGTGTGCGGATTATTTTTTGGTGGCGCAGGTGTGTTAATGCATTTTGAATCCGACGCCCCTGCAATCATGGTGTGGGCATTTACGTTGGTCGGCGGGCTCATCTCCTTTATCTGCCTCAAATGGCTCTTCACCAGTTTGCATGTACAACTCGATCACAACGGTCTCATCAGCGAACGCTATTGGCTGGGGATGCCCATCGGCCGCGACCAAATCCCGCGCGCGGACATCCAAAAACTCTACATCGGTGTCAGCTCACGCGGCCAAAGCGCAAAGGGTTACCTGGAGATGTGCAAAATTATCGCCCTCACTCATAGCGGCAAAAAAATTCCCGTCGCGATGAATTTAAAAGGCCGCGATACCGCACAGTTGGCGTTGGAGGCGATTGGGGGGTTGAGTGGGTATAAAATCCAATAACCAGCAAGCTATATACATTTGCCATATAGCACACTGACGATTACAATTTAATCAATTATTGATCCGTAAGAAAATCCACTAGGAGCGACCATGTCTACCGGCTCAGTCTTTGTAAATAACCGCACCCAAGCTGTCAGGCTACCGGCAGAGGCGCGTTTTCCCGATGAGGTGAAAAAAGTGAATGTGCGCATTCAGGGCGCAGACCGCATCCTCTCGCCGGCTGACAAAACCTGGGACAGTTTCTTTTTGGGTGATGGCAATGTCACCGAGGATTTTTTGACTGAGCGTGCAACCCAGCATCAAGCCGAGCGCGAATCCTTTTAAAAATAATTCTGACCGGGACGTTATTTCATGCTCAAGTACATGCTCGACACCAATATCGTTATCTACGTTATCAAACGCCGCCCACTTGAAGTATTGGATACCTTTAACCGCCACGCGGGGCAATTGTGTATCAGCAGTATTACGTTGGCAGAGTTATTACACGGCGCAGAAAAAAGCGCGCAGCCAGAACATAATCTTCAACAAATCGAAAATTTTACCTCCCGCCTCCAAGTACTCGACTACAACAATCACGCCGCCGCCCACTATGGCGATATCCGCGCACGCCTCGAACAAAAAGGCACACCCATCGGCGTAAACGATTTGCACATCGCCGGCCATGCGCGCAGCCAGGGTTTGATATTGGTAACGAATAACTTGCGTGAATTTGAAAGAATTGAAGGGTTGAGAACCGAGAATTGGATTGCGGCTGTTTAAAAAAATTTCCGGCCGATTCATTTCTCTAAATAAAATTCCTCGGTCGGAAATTTCGTCTGTCATTTTTCTATACAAATAAACAACAGCTAAACTGCAAATATTCCAGTTGATTAGTTTACGCTCCTTCATGAATTGCAAAATAAATGTAAGGATTTTTAACCTGTTTAACAGTTAAATACCCTTTGTTTGGCATGTGTTTCTCCTTACTAAATGAAAGACTCAGTCTTACATCCACCCCCTTCCTTTCGTACTCATCCACCAAAAGTGAAATCAAAGTTTGGGCTTTTTTTGAGTCAGTTACACTATAAAAACTCAGGTGGAATCCATTGGTAAATTGGCTGAAAAGAACACGCCTATTATCCGTGCAATCTTGCATGTCCTTACACTCACCAAGCTCCACCATTTTTTGTGTCGCGAACTTTACAAAATCCCGAGGAAGATCCCCACTATATGAATAACAAACAGCAGGAAATAAGGAAAATAAAAGAAAAACTATTCTAATTAACATCAGAAATCTCCATTTTATTGATTAACTTTCAATTGAACTTACTTATCCTAGCCTCTAGGCTGATGGACAGCAAAACTGGCATCAACCGTTACACTACCCAAACACCCGCCCTGCCCAAACTCCCAAACCTGCGGCGACGCTACCGAAGTGGTCGCCATCGATGATGGCAATATCGTCACCGAGTAATTCATGTACGAGCTTACGGATCAACGGTGATTTGGCGCTGCCGCCGGTAATGTATACGACATCGGGTTTACTGCCGGCTTGTTGTGTTGCTTCGCTGATGAGGCTGGCGATTTTTTGCAACAACACAGTTACGGTTTGCGCATAATTGTCGGCGCTCGTTTCCGGGGCTAAATCGCGCTCAATAAAATCCAGAGGAAAACGGTAATGCTCGCGCGATGAGAGCGCAATTTTTCCCAACTCCGCTTCGCGCACGACTTCGAAATTTTGTTTGTTATCGCGCATGTGAATAAAGCGTTTTAATAATTCCGGCTCTGTGGTTTCGCGTTGTAATTTTTCCAGCAAGAATCCGGTTGTTGCATCGTAGAAATCCGTTTGTGCACCTATATCGTTAATTGCCATGGCATTCACAAATGGCATGAGCGGCATAGGCAGATTAGTTTTCAGTGGTGATAACATGCCAAACGCGGGCATTAACGCTTTTTGTGCGAGCAGAATATCAAAATCGTTGCCGCCGATACGTTCACCGGTGTGTGCAAGAAAATCCTGCTCGCGTTGTAATTGATCGCGATGTGACGGCCCCATGAGTACGATTGAACAATCTGTCGTGCCACCACCTACGTCTACGACCAATACTTTTTTGTTTTCCTGCAAGCGGGTTTCAAAATCAAAGCCCGCCGCGAGTGGTTCAAATAAAAATTCAATCTCGCGAAAACCAATCCGCTTTGCCGCCGCCGTGAGAATAGCCTGTGCTTGTTGGTTGGATTCCTGCGCGTTAATGCCCTGGAAGTTAACCGGCCTTCCAATAACCACTTGGGTTACTTCCCGCTGTAAAAAATATTCGGCGCGCTGTTTTACGTTAAACATCATCGCGGCCACCAGATCTTCAAAAAAACCTACCATTTGGGGGCGCAAGCCGCTCGCACCTAAAAAGGATTTGGGTGATTTAATAAAATAACCTTCCGCAGGGTCAGCAATATAATGCGCAATTGCTTCTGTTCCGTAAAACAGTCCGTCGCTCACTTGCGTAATATCGTGCTCCAACTTCCCCGCACGCGATTGTGCCAATGTGCCTGAACGCGCTTGCGTGTAGGCTTGTCGCTCAACCGGATCTTGCAATTGTTGTGCGATCAGCTCGGCAATAAATCCGCGCTCCAATGCGTAGAGCGTGGAAGGTACAAACGCGTCATCACCATACAATGGAATGAGTGCAGCCTTGCCCTGATTAAGATAGGACATGGCACAGTTTGATGTACCGTAATCAAATCCAACGTACATATTGTCTACAACCTTCACTCTTTTGGTATCACCCTGCATCAGGCTTCGTTTAAATAGCGGCGCTGCAAATGCGCTTTGAAATAGCGCGCGTTTAATGGCTCACCAGTAGCCGCCGCAATTAAATCATTGGTAGACAACAAACTGCCTTGGTTCCAGATGTGGGTTTGCAACCAATTAAATAACGGCGCTAAATCGCCTTGCGCAATTTTTTCAGAGAGCTGTGGAATACTGCGCTGCGCCGCCGCAAATTCTTGCGCGGCATACATAGCACCCAGCGTGTATGAAGGAAAATAACCAAAGGCTCCGCATGGCCAGTGAATATCCTGCATACAGCCATTGCGGTAGTTGTTTTGATCAGAGCCACGTTCGGTCGATAGCCCTAAATAGGCCTGCATTTTTTCATTCCAGAGCGCGGGAATATCGTCAACTTCGATATCGCCTTCCACTAACGCGCGCTCGATTTCATAGCGCAAAATTACATGGGCGGGATAGGTCAATTCGTCGGCATCTACACGAATATAACCACGTTTCATGCGCGTATTGAAACAATATAAATTGTCATTGGTAAACGCGGGATCTTGTTCGCGCTGAAAAATACGGCGCGCAAGCGGCGCTAACAACTGCGTAAATTCCGGTGAGCGCGCCAATTGCATTTCAAAAAATAAACTTTGCGATTCATGCACACCCATTGAGCGCGCCTCACCCACCGGTAAACCTGCCCAAGCTTTCGGCAAATTTTGTTCATAGCGCGCGTGGCCAGTTTCGTGGATAACACCGAGCAGCGCTTTCATAAAATCGCTTTCATCGTAACGCGTGGTAATGCGCACATCCGTTGGAACACCGCCACAAAATGGATGGGTACTCACATCCAAACGCCCGTGGGTAAAATCAAAACCGAGCAATTTCATTGCCGCAATGCCAAGCTCTTTTTGTTGCTCAATTGCAAACGGACCTTCAGGTACAATTACTTTTTTCTGTGATTGAATGTCATCCGCACGCTGGATAAATTCCGGCAACCAGGTTTTTACATCGGCAAACAATGCATCCAACTGCGCGCTGGTAACGCCGGGTTCATACAATTCCAACATCGCATCATAAGGGCGCAGCCCTGCATCGGCAGCGCGAATACGCGCTTCTTCACGTACCAGCTCAACCACTTTTTTCAAATTGGGTTTAAAACCATTCCAATCATTATTATTGCGCTGCTCGCGCCATGCATGTTCACAGGCAGAATTTGCCAGCGATTGCGCTTGCACTAAATCCTGCGGCAATTGCGTTGCCTGTTTCCAACGGCGTTTCATCGCCGCGAGGCTCGCCTGTTCATCAGCAGACAAAGGCTCTTGTGCAGCAGCACTTAACCAGTCACCCAAATGTGATGCGGTAGTTTGCTGATGAATCAATACCGATAACTCTGCCATGGCCGCACTGCGCGCATCATTCCCACCATCCGGCATCATCGACGCCTGATCCCATGAACAGATCGCCTGTGCATGCTGCAAATGGGAAATTTTTAAAAAGTGTTGTTGCAGTTGTTGGTAAAACATAACCAAGCCTTTTATTAAGAAATATGACGATGAGTCTTTAATGTAATCTGAAAGATAAGTGAGGTAATAACAATTGCTAAAATATCTTGCCAATCAAATACGCCTGTTCCTAAAACAGGCTGTAACCCTTCATAAAGTAAACATCCAATACTTACCCAAAGCGATGTCTTTTTGAGGTCATTTGGGAAGTTTTTGGATAAACCACAGAGTAAAAATATGGATGTCAATGTTCCGGTAATACTGGGAAGATAATTTGCGAGACCAAAATCGAAATAGTGATTCGTATAGATCCAACCTCTGTAAAAAGAATCGCCTATCGCTGTAATAGTCAGAAAAAGCAGACCAAGACTGATAAAAATGTCTTTTCTATACAAGTGTTAAACACTCTTCTAATTTAATAAAAAAATCAGCACTATTTGAACACTACAAATAGTGCTGCGCGTTTTACTACATCAATGTTATCAGTTGGGTTTAATCCCGCTTATACAACGCCTCAATCGATGCAGAACCCAACGAATTGGCGTTGATCATATAGCCAGTGAGCGCACCGGATGCATTGGCAGGCAACTCTAATTTTTTAGAGAGCGCATGCACGGTAAATTTATAGTGATGCACACCGTGGCCTTGCGGAGGACATGCACCGCCGAAGCCCGCTACACCATAATCATTTTCAATATGTTGGCTACCTTTTGGTGCAGCAGATTGATCTGATTTACCTGCACCCGTTGCAAGGCTGGTCACATCCGCTGGAATATTTACCAGTTGCCAATGCCACCAACCACTGCCGGTGGGCGCATCGGGATCGTAAGCGGTAATTGCATAAGCGACTGTACCTGCAGGTGCGCCACTCCATGAAAGTTGCGGCGAAAGATCATCGCCCGTGCAACCAAAACCGTTAAATTCCTGCGCTTTTTTCATGTGCTTGCCAGCAGCAATATCGGTGCTGGTCAATACAAATTTTGCAGGCTCTGCGAATACCGATAATGGTGAAAGTATCGAGGCCACTAACAGTAAGGTGCGGATCGGGTTTTTCATTTGAAGATCTCCTCATTCATTGTGAATCAATTAATTTCATCCGATTTTTTATTGCCAATATACGCCCAGGATTGCTTAATTCCCAACGCGTACATCAGGCCAAATGCAAAACAGATTGCTGAACTGACCAGCCAAAAGGTGGTGCTGTTTTCCGGGAACATGGGTATCAGGGGTATAAATACGATGCCGCGTAACAAATAGATGGCTGCAATAACGCACAAACCCACGCGCAATAATGGAAGCCTCATAATGACACCTGCACCCGACAACGCATAGAGTGACCAAAGGGTAAGCACCACAACGATAACCGAGGTAACGATGGTCGGATAAATATGCCCCGCTTCGGCCATTTGTGCCATCTGCTCCCCTGCGCCGAAAAAACGATACCAATCGCCACCAAAGATAATACAACCCACATGCATTAAAGCTGCTACTGCACTGCATACTGCGGCGATGATTAAATAGTTATTTTTTGGCATGTTTTAGTTCCTTCTCTTGATTGAGTTGCTATTGATTTATTTTTTTTGGCTTCCAGCCATTTTTGGTTTTTTACTCACTGTAAAAATACGTTCAGCGGGAATGCGCAATTGCGCAAGTAAATAAGTAGCGAAATCCTGCGGATAATTCTGTAGTGCAATCGCCCGCTCCATGCACAGCAACCAGGCATCGCGCTCGGCAGCGCCTATGGCTAAGTGCGCGTGATCGCGCGGAATATTAATGCTGCCGTATTTTTCCGCATAGAGCGATGGCCCACCCATCCAGCCGCACAAAAAGCGCGTGAGCTTATCGCGCGATTCGGTCAAATCTATTTTGTGCATCGCACGGATTGTCGCGGCTTCAGGCAATTCATCCATAAAGCGATAAAAATCATCAACTAATTGCCGAATACCCGCTTCACCGCCAGCAGTTTTGAATGAGGTATCGGAAAAGCCGTATAAAGGAGTGTTCATTTTATTTTCCACGTGAACCGGGGCATCAGTTAGTCGGTAATTTTTTGCTCTGACCAGACTGCAAATTCATTGCCGCTTGGTTCAGTAAAATGAAACCGGCAACCGCCGGGGAAATCGAATAGCGGCGTTACAATTACCCCACCGTTAGCAATCACTTTTTGCAACGTGGATTGAATATCGGCACTATAAAAAACCAACAGCGAGGCACCATTTGCAGCGCTACTACACAGATCGGATTTAAAAAAGCCGCCATCCAATCCCTGATTGGAAAACGCGGTGTATTCCGAGCCGTAATCAACAAATTCCCAGCCGAATACAGTGGAGAAAAAAGTTTTCGTTGCCGCTAAATCGCGCGCAGCAAATTCGACGTAATTAAGTTTTTCGTGGGTGTTCATAATGACTCCTTTTATTCATCAATACACCTGATCATGACTGCCCACATCCACCAAAATAACATCTTTGTCGGTGATGATTAACTGCAGCACTATGCGATAACTCATGTTGATGGAGACAGATGAAAGGCCAGTTAAGCGACCTTGCAGGCCGTGTAATCGCAACGATGGGTGATGAGGGTTTAGTTCGAGCAACTCCAGCGTTTTTTGATATTGGCCGCGTAACTCGGGGTGCTTTTTTATAAATTTGGTGGCTTTTTTGAGGTAGGGTTCCGGGTAGATCAGCCTATACATCGTCGCTGATCCTGCGCATATGATCGGCGACAGTTTCAGTGACAAATCGCCCTTCCGCAACGGCGGCTTTGGCTTCCTGTACTGCCATAGCCAATTCGTATTCGCGCAGCTTGTTGTACTTTTCCAAATCCATGATGACATAGCGGTCTTGTCCTCTCACCGAGATGACCACTTCTTCATCTACTCTAAGGCGCGCTTCTACAGCGGAAATGCCTTTGGTTTTTAAGTCGTTTGCAGCAAGTGCGCTCATGATTGAACAGCCTTATTAAGCGTATGATTAACAATGCTGTTAATCATACTCAACTGTTCATAAAAGCAACAGGTGTTTTTACCAAAGGCGTTGTAAATGCCGGAAGGCGCTGCGCTTTTCCAATCTGCCCCCTCAACTCTCCCAAGGCTTACCTTTTGTTCTTTCCACCGCATCCAACTTCAAATGCAGCGCCGCTTTGGCGACTATATGCGCACTCACCGGTGCGGTGATAAACAAAAACAGTGCGATTAATAATTCATGCAGGCTCAAACCATCGCCTTGGGTGGAGAAAAAAATCACCGAGCCGATGATGATGCCACCCACGCCCAAGGTGGTGGCTTTGGCGGGGCCGTGCAGGCGCAGGTAGAAATCTGGCAGGCGCATCAGGCCGATGGAGCCGATCAGGGCAAAGGTTGCGCCGATCAGAAGACAAACGCTAATTAACACTTCAAGCGCAGTAGACATGGCTTACTCCTATGCAATGTTCGCTATTCAATGATGTCGCCGCGCAGCAGGTATTTGCTGAGCGCGACTGTGCCGACAAACCCCATCACTGCAATCAAGAGCGCCGCTTCGAAATACAACATGCTGCCCTGGTAGATGCCGAACAACACCAGCAATGCGATGGCGTTGATGTACATGGTGTCCAGCGCGAGTATGCGGTCGGGCAGCGAGGGGCCGATGATGAGCCGCCAGAGGTTGAGCGCGATGGCGATACTGAGCAGCAACATCGCAATACTTATGGCTGTGGTGAGCATTCAAATACCTCCTTGAGCGGGGCTTCGTAGCGCTGTTTCATCTCGGCGATGGCGGCATCGATATCGGTCACATGCAGGCTGTGCACCAGCAAGTACTTCTCCTCCATGTTCAAATCCGCCGAGACGGTACCGGGCGTAAGTGAAATGGTGCTGGCAAACAGGGTGATGGTGAATTCCTGTTCGATATCGAGCGGCACGCGCATAAACGTCGGTTGCAGTTTGTTCATGGGGCCGAGAATACGTGCCGCCAGAATGACGTTGGCGATAAGGATGTCCCACAACACCACCAGTACAAATTTCACCAGCAACAGCGGCTTGCGGATGCGCAGTGTCTCTGGCCAAAAACCCTGGCTGAACCAGGGAATCAACCAAGCCAACAAACTGCCGAGCACGATCTGGCCAGCACTGACGCTATTGGCCAGCAGCAGCCAGAGCAGCAACATAAATGCGCTCAGCGCCGGATGCGGAAACCAGCGCCGCGCCTTGGGTGGATTGGTAATGTGCGGATTCATTAGTGGCTCCCCTCAGCAGCAGCGGGTTGGTGAATCTGGAATTGCTGCATTGCCTCGCTATAGGCTTGCGGCACCAGCAATTGTTCGGCGAGCGCCCCGGTGTAGGTGAGTACCTGCCCGGCAAATAAAGTGATCAGCAGGATGCACACCAAGAGGCCAATCACCGCCAGCAGTGCGCCTGTGTCAGCTGCGGGTGATTGCTCGATACGGGTGTCGGTGCGCCAGAACATGGTGGAGCCGCTGCGGCTGAGCGCCATGAGGGTGGCAAGGCTGCCCGCCAATACAATCACCCACAACACCAGCTTATCCAGATGTACACCGGCGGCATTCAGCAGCAGCAACTTGCCGATAAACCCGCTCAGCGGCGGCAGGCCAATCACGCTGATCGCCGCGACAAAAAACAGCGCGCCCAGCAGACCCGACTGGCGCAAACGCGGGCCTTTGGTGATACGGTCGAGCAAATCGCCACGCTGGCGCAGGATCAGGTCGGCAAGCAAAAACAGCACGCCGCAGACCAAGGTGGAGTGGATCAAATAGTAGAAAGTTGCGCTAAGCGATGCCGCTGTATTGAGTGCAACACCCGCCAGCAGCGTGCCGACTGAGACGATGACCAGATAGGCGATCTGCACCCGCAGCTCGCGCGCCGCCAATGCACCCAGCAAACCCAATACCAGCGTGATGAGCGCCAATGGCCAGAGCCACGGCAGCGCCAGATTGGCGACGTTACCTGCATCATTGCCGAAAATTTGCGTATATACCCGCACAATGGTGTAAACACCCACCTTGGTCATAATCGCAAACATCGCCGCCACCGGGGCGCTGGCAGCGGCATAGGCGCGCGGCAGCCAGAAGTAGAGCGGCGCTATGGCGGCCTTCAAACCAAACACCACCAGTAACAGCACACCGGCAGTGGCGGCTAAAGGAGCATCTTCAGGGCTGACCTGGCGCACTTTGTCGGCCATATCCGCCATATTGAGTGAACCGGTCAGACCGTAAAGCGCCGATACGGCGATCAAAAACAGCGCCGACCCGCACAGGTTGAGCACCACATAATGCAACCCAGAACGGGCGCGCTCGGCACCGCGGCCGTGCAGCAACAAGCCGTAAGAGGCAATCAGCAGCACCTCAAAAAACACAAACAGGTTGAACAGGTCGCCGGTCAGGAAAGCACCGTTCACCCCCACCAGCAGGAACTGCACCATGGCGTGGAGTTTGTCGCCGGGCGCATCGTTGCCGCGCACTGCGTAGGCGATACTGAAAAATGCCAGCACTGCGGTAACCAGTAACATCAAGGCGCTCAGGCGATCCAGCACCAACACAATCCCGAACGGCGGTTGCCAGTTGCCCAACGCATAGAGGTGGATCTGACCATCGCTAGCTTGTATCAGCAGCAACACACTGATCGCCAGCAGCGCCGAAACCGACAGGAAGCTCAGCACGCGGATAAGCGCGCGCCGGCCGGAGAGCAGAATCATCACCACTGCAGCCAGCAGTGGCAGGAGGATGGGGGCAATAATCCAATGGCTCACACTTCGTCCTCCTCTAGCGGGCGCACCGGTTTGACCGGTTTCTCGCCGATGGCGGCGCTGCCGTCCACATGGTCGTTACCCAATTCGGCGCGGGCGCGCAGGGCGAGTACCAGCAGGAAGGCGGTCATGGCAAAACCAATCACAATCGCGGTCAGTACCAATGCCTGCGGGAGCGGATCCACGTAGCGATCACCCTGACCGATAACGCTGGAGGCGTTGTTAGCCAGTCGCCCCATCACAAAAATAAACAGGTTGACCGCGTAAGAGAGCAAAGTCAGCCCGAGAATTACCGGGAAGGTACGCGCGCGCAGCAGCAGGTAGACGCCGCAACCGACCAATACGGCGATGACTAACGCAATTAAGGCTTCCATTAATTCAACTCCTCCCGTGCAGACGAATCAGGATTAGGATGCAACGCCATAGCGCCGTGGGTGGTCTGCGCCAAACGCCCTAATTGCGCCAGCATCAACAAGGTGGCACCGACAACCGTGAGGAACACGCCGGTATCAAAAATCATCGCCGAGGCGAGCTCGAACTCCCCCACGATGGGCCAGTGGATATGGCTGAAAGTCGTCGTCAGGAAGGGGTAGCCAAACGCCCAACTGGCAAGGCCGACCAGGGTGGCGATCAACACCCCCGCCACACTCACCCGGCCATAATCCACCGGCAGCCGCTGCTGTACCCAATCCGAACCGCTGCACACATACTGCAAAATCAGCGCGACGCTGGTGATCAAGCCAGCGATAAAGCCACCGCCCGGCTGGTTGTGCCCGCGCAGGAAGATGTACACCGAGACCATGAGCGCGAGCGGTAGCAAAATCCGCGAGAGCACCGTGAGGATGGGGGGATAAGGGTCGCGCGCCCAGCCGCGCCCGTCCAAGTCAGTACTTGGCAGCGGCAGGCGCAAGCCATCGAGCATCAGGTAAACGCCCAGCCCTGCAATTGCCAATACGCTGATTTCACCGAGCGTATCAAAGCCGCGGAAGTCCACCAGAATCACATTGACCACATTGGTGCCACCGCCGCCGCTGACACTGTTGGCGAGGAAGAACTCGGCCAGCGCGGTATCGTAGGGGCGCGTGAGAATCGCCAGCGTCAGCAGGCCAACACCCGCACCCGCACCACCGGCAATGGCGATATCGCGCACTACCTTGCCCGCGCTGGATTCAAACGGCGTGAGTTGCGGCAGGAAATAGAGCGCGAGCATCAGCAGGATGATGGTGACGACTTCCACCGAGATTTGGGTGAGCGCCAAATCCGGTGCAGAAAAACGCACAAACGCGAGCGATACCATCAGCCCCACCACCCCCAACACCAGCAGCGCAGCAAAACGGTTGTGGTGGATAAACACCGTCACCAGCGCCGCTATCATCATCACTACGGCCAGCAGCAGACTGACGCCATCGATGGGTGTGAGCGCCACCTCACCCAGCACACGGCCAGATCCGGACAACAGCGGCCAGAGCTCCACTGCTCCCATCACTAATAAAGTGCCAAACAAGAGCGCAACCGAACGCTGCAGCGAGCCATTCTCGGCAGCATCGGTCACCCGTTGGGCAAAGCGCACTACGGCCTGGATGCGTTTTTCAAATTCCTCTTTTTCATCCAGCCGGTACTTGCGCTCATAAAACGCAAACAGACCGCCGCGCTGGCTGTAGAGCAGCAGGCCGCCTAAGAGCGCGACAAGGCTCATCAACAGCGGCAGATTTAATCCATGCCACAGGGCGATGTGATGCTCGGGCACTGAATCGCCCAACACCGCGAGGCTGGCGGCATCCAGAAACGGTGCCACGGTGAAGTTGGGCAAAACGCCCACCAGCAAACACAGGGCGCAGAGCAGCGCCATGGGCAAGATCATGTAGCGCGGCGGCTCGTGCGGCGGGTAAATCGGCAGGTCGATGGGGTGACCGTTAAAAAACACATCGTGGATAAACCGGTAGGAATAGGCCACCGCAAAAATCCCGGCCAAGGTCGCAAACAGCGGGATGATCCAGCCAAAACCACCCATTAGCTCCACCTGCAGGGTCTCGGCAAAGAACATCTCCTTGCTCAAAAAACCATTGAGCAGCGGCACCCCGGCCATGGCCGAGGCGGACACCATGGCGACCGTCGCTGTGATCGGCATGAACTGCCACATGCCGTTGATTTTGCGCATATCGCGCGTGCCGGTTTCGTGGTCGATGATACCCGCCGCCATAAACAGCGAGGCCTTGAAGGTCGCGTGGTTGATGATATGAAACAGCGCCGCCATGGTCGCCAGTTCAGAGCTGAAACCAAAGAGCATGGTAATCAGCCCCAAATGGCTGATGGTTGAATAGGCCAGCAGGCCTTTGAGGTCGTGTTTAAACAGCGCGGTATAGGCACCGAACACCAGCGTCGCCAAACCAATAAAGGTCACCAGATAAAACCACAAGTCCGAACCGGAGAGCGCCGGATACAACCGCGCCAGCAAAAACACCCCCGCCTTCACCATAGTCGCCGAGTGCAAATAGGCCGATACCGGCGTGGGTGCCGCCATGGCGTGGGGCAGCCAGAAATGGAACGGAAACTGTGCCGATTTGGTAAACGCGCCAATCAAAATCAGGATCAAGGCGACCGGATAAAGCGCATGAGCCTGGATCTGTTCGGCCGAGTTAGTGATCACTTGCAGACTGTAAGAGCCAGTAATCTCGACAAGTACCAGCGCACCCGCCAGTAAAGCCAAGCCCCCTGCCCCGGTGATCGCCAACGCCATACGCGCACCTTTGCGCGCATCGCTGCGGTGCGACCAATAACCAATTAGCAGGAACGAACTGAGGCTGGTCAGCTCCCAAAAGATAATCAACAGCAGCAGGTTATCGGACAGCACAATCCCTAGCATCGCCATCATAAACAGCTGCAATAAAGCGTAGAGGCGGCCAAGGGAATCCTTATCGGCCAGATAGTAGCGGGCGTACACAATCACCAGCAGGCCAATGCCCAAAATCAGCAGCGCAAACATCAGCCCCAAACCATCCAACCGCAAGCTGAGGCTCAAACCCAACTGCGGAATCCAGCTGAGCTGCACAAAAAATTGCTGCCCCCCAAACAGCGCTGGCACATAAGCCAATAACAAGCCCAGCGCGAGCAGCGGCCCCAGCAGCGCCGATGCCGCGCATAAGTTGCGCCCAAAGCGCTCGCACAAGGGCGGCAAACACGCGCCCAACAGCGGCAGTAAAATGATCAGTAACAATTCCATCGAACATCCTCGTAGTGCGCGAACGGCTCTCTAACCGGAACCAGACACAAGGCAACAGCCAGCGGTAACACTGACTATAGGTATAAACGCAGACAGGAATTAAAGCGATGCAGGAGGATCAGTAAAAAAAGGATGGCGCTGGCACAGCGGCGAACGGCTGCGCAGCCAGAAGGTATCAGGATTCAGGTAATCACTACCCGATGTGTTGGCAAGACAATAGGTCAACATGCGTCTGTTATACCTATTTTGGCGGGGCTATGCCAGTTAAGGGCAGTAAAGGTTCGGTATTTTTAGTGCTGGCTGACTTTTCAATAACCGGCATTATTGCCAAGGGTTAATCACCGCTACTTGCGCCGCTGCAAAAGGAGCCATATCGCGCGATGCCACACTAAAGCCATGCGCCACGGCGATGGCGGCAATATAGCCATCCGGCACCGGCAAACCACGCCCGGCGGTTCTGGCATTCACGGCCACATTCGCATACTGGTGCGCGGCATCCCTATCAAACGACAGTATTCGCCCCTCAAACAGATTGATTACACCATTTAACGCCTCTTTGAGCATTTGCTTGCGCCTACCATCGGACAAGGTACCAATACCAAATTGCATTTCAGCGAGAGTGACACTGGTGAGGTACAAGGTCTGTGCGGGCTGCGCGTTTAACCAGGCATTTACATTCGGATGCGGCTCAGGCTTCATCGCCTCGGAGACTACATTGGTATCCAGAACAATCATTCAAACCTCATCGGCTCGGCAGCCCTTTTTTCACGCACTTGCTCAAATACCGCAAAATCCTCATTACTCAGGCCGATGCTACGGCTCAACTCTGCCAAGGCATCTCCCAGAGGTACACGCCCGGCGGGATTAATCGCCTCTTCCAGAATTGCGCGCACCTCGGCTTCGGTACTGCGGTTGTGTAGTTTGGCGCGTGCCTTCAAGGCATTATGTACCGTTTCCGGTATGTTTCTGACTGTCATCATTGCCATCGGCTTAACCTCTCTTGACTAGCCACGACTAAGCACGTAATTGCATTCAAATTATAAATAATGAATGCATATTGAAGTCAAAATAGCACTTATGCACTCAAAATAAAACCCCGCGCTGGCTTGGCCAACGCGGGGTTTTACTATTCACGACACGGGTTGAATTACTGACAACTCACCGGCGTTAATGCCTCCATGTAAGTTCTGTCTGGCGACAGCGGCGAGTTAAACGGGGTATCGCCATGTTTACCGGCGGTGAGAGTCACGTAGTCCACCAAGTCCTGACCGGCGGCAAAGCGCCAGCCGTTGATGGCATGGAGTGAGGCCGCGTTGTAGTTTTGCGACAAATCCGCCACTGAGCCGTTGCTGGCGGTAAGCGCGGTTTTGGTGGCTTCATTCACCACACAACTGCCGCTGCCAAACCAGAGGAAGTTGCGGTCGTTGCGGAAGAAACCGCCGCTGATGTCTTTGAAATAGTTGTTAGCAATTTCATTCAGCGATGCCTCCACCGAACTCTTTTCTTGCAAGCTGGAATTCACCACAAAGGCGTTGTCTTCCAGGAAGGCGCTGGCACCCACGCGCAAGCTCAAAATCTCTTTGCGATAATTCACAAAGACATTATTGAACATGTGCGTTTTACCGCGGCGCAATAACGGCACGCGGCGCAGGGTATTGCCGAGCAGCATGTAACTATCGTCAGTGGTCACAAATGCGTTGTGGTGCATAGTGGTGGTGATGTTGGCGTTGATGGTGCGGCTGTCGCTTGAACCATGCAGTACCGCGCGCTTCACATTCACTAAACGGTTGAACGACATGGTGATGTGATTTGCACCGATTTTTACATCGAATGCTGAATCGCCGGTGGTATCAAAGGTATTTTTGTGAATCCAAATATCCTGCGATGCGCCGGTGGAGCGAATCATATCCGGATCAACGTAATGATCTTCGGTGTGGCCTGCGCCCTGGAATTTCAAATGGGTGAGAATCACATTTTCCGATGTTTGTGTGGGCACACCATCGGCATCTTTTCCAATCGCAAAACCGCTGAAAATAAAATAGGCTTCAGTGCCGCGACCATCGAGGGTTTTGTTAGAACCAATCGCCGGAATGCGGATTGGAATACTGCTTTTGTTCATCGCCTTGTTGAAAAATTCGGTGCGACAAGTTGCCAAATCATTGAAACCCTTGCGTGCACACCATGCATGGTAATCAATACATTCTGCTTCGCTCGCATCCAACAGGGATTGCACCGTGGCGTTGCTGCAATACTGGCGGTACATACCAATTTCACTGGGCTGCGCAAATTCCACTTTATCGAACACAATCCAGTTGTGCGCGTTATCTGTCAGTGCATTTATTAATTGCTGCTCAACCGTCACGCTCGAATTTTTGGTGATGATGGTGAGTTTGCTATTGCCGTTGGGATCAAAACCGCCTTTGGCATTTTCACCGTAACCCACCGCTTTACCGAGCGACAGCGACAAACACTCCACAATTTCCTGATCGGTTTGCAATGAAGTATCGCGCCAATTTACGTTGGGATTAGTAGCGAGGCTAATACAATCTGCACTCAGGTTTACATTCTCAGGAATATAAGGCGCACTAGACGATGCGCTGCTGATACTCGATGCAATTGCACTTGATGGCGTTGAAGACACTGCAAGACTTGACGCACTTGCAACTACACTCGCCGCACTTGATGAAGCAATAGATGAAGAAATAGCTGAAGATGCAGATGAAGCGACAGAAGAAGAAACACCTGCACCATTAGTATATTCCAGCACTAAATTATCAATCGTCACACTTGCTGAACTTTCGGTGCGCAGTGCAATAAATGAATTGCCCGTGCCCAGTGCCGGAGTGATGGTCACTTGCTGGCCTGCAGTCAAACTATTCGCCACCACTTCATACACTTTTGAATTCGCACCGTGAATAGAATTGCCCTGGCTGGTGGTGTTGTTATCCACATACACCTGCATTTTTCCGGAACCCGATGCAGCAATCAGCGTGAAGCTAATGCGATAAGGGCGCGTTAAATCAAAATCGCCATTGGCATTAGTATCACTCGCCGTGGTGGATGCGCGCGGCGGACGGTTGCCGATAGTAAAACGCGCACCCGCGAGGGTGAGTTGATTATTAGCGATGGTAATTGCACTGCCGCCACCGGTAATAAAATACAGCGGCGCAGACACATCGGTAGAAATGGATTGATAGGCCGCGCTAAACAAAGTGTTTTTATCTACCGCAAAACCTTCGTTAATCAATGCACTTACAACCGGTGCAACCGATGAACTTGCATCACTGCTTATTGAAGTGCTGCTGGTTGTAATGCTGCTTGCTTCTGAACTCGCCGCTTCGCTGCTTGCAACAGAACTCGCAACGCTGGATGGTGCCGTACTTGAGAGCGCTGCGGAAGATGCAACACTGGAACTGGCCGCTGAACTGTTAACTGCAACACCGCCGCCAGAAATTTTACCCACCCCTACGTTCGCCATCACAATCGCGGGGACATCGTTCGCTGCATCCATTTCTACAACGTAAGGCACAGTGACGGCGCAGGTGGATTGCAACTGGCCATCCACCACCTGCGGAATTACCAGTGCACCATTGCCCACTGTGAGGCTGTAATAAATTTCTGGCAGCACTGTGTTGTCATTATTGGTTTGCCAGCAACCGGGCACCGAGGAATCGTCCGATGCAATTAGCGGATTATTCACGTTGTAAAAATAATTGCTCTCCACCAATGCTTTGGCGTTCATGCGCGAGTTAATTGCATGGAACATATAATCCATACGGTCATTGGACCAGTAGTTGTTATACATATGCACCAGTGCATGGCGAATCAGAGGCGTGCGCTGTTCAATATTTTTATACCAATTGTGATGGAAAGTAATGTTGGTATTTTTATTGTCACTGTCGCTGGAACCGATCAAACCGGCGCGGCTGGAATCGTTAAATAAATTGTAGGAAACCGTCACGTTGGTGACACCGGCTTTCATATCCAGCAGCGAATCGTAACCGTCTTTTTCACCGCCAGAAGCTTCCAGCCAATTGTGGTCGATCCACACACGGTTCACATTGGTTTCCATACCAATCGCATCACCGCCGTTAGAAACCGGTGAACCACTTTTTTTCACATTGCGAATATGCAGGTTTTGCAAAATGATATTGGAAGCATCGCGCACATGAATGCCTATTTCTTCAAAGAGCGCGTTGGTGCCCACACCAATAATCGACACATTGCTCATCTGTTTTATTTCGATTACATCGGCCTGGGTGTTACAACCCTGCGCTGTGGTATTGGCATGGCTGATAGTGCCGTTTACCAAAATGGTAATCGGTGTACTCATGGTCGCGCGACTGCAGAGTGCGGCATTTAATTCAGTGCCGCTTGTCACTGTGATTACTGCACCACCTGCGCCACCGGTCACACCGGCATGTGCAGCAAAGCCTTCCATTTTTGCCGGGCGCAATGCGCCGTTATAAGAGGCAACACTGCTGGAGGTTTGATTCGCCGCCGAAGAACTGATTGCACTGGATGAACTGCTCAGTGCTGGTATCGATGACGGTGCAACAGAAGACGCTGCGATAGACGAAGGTGCCACAGATGAAGCTGCAGCCGATGAAGGCGCAGATGAAGACGAACCACCTACAACATCATTCAGATATTCAATTACCAAGTCATCAATAGTAACGCTGGCCGAACTTTCGGTGCGCAGCGAAATAAAAGAATTGGCTGTGCCTACCGTTGGTTGCAATTCAATAACTTGCCCCGCTACCAAACTATTTGCACTCGCATAAAAAATACGCGACGCGCTGCCGTGCAATGAATTGCCCGCGCTGGTGGTGTTGTTATCCACCATCACTTGCACAGCGCCGGAGCCGGAAGCAGCAACCACACGAAATGAAATGCGGTAGGGTTTACTTAAATCAAAATCGCCATTGGCATCAGTATCGCCCGATGTGGTGTTAGCCCGCGGTGGCTTATGGCCAATGGTAAAACGCGCCGCTGCCAGGGTTAATTGATTATTGGCAATGGTAATTCCGCTGTTGCCGCCGGTGACAAAAAATAAGGGTGCCGAGGCATCCGTTGAAATGGATTTATAGGCTGCACTGAATAAAGTAACTTTATCGACATCAAAAGTTTCGTTAAACAGCACGCGATTTACCGGAACAACTGCTGTGCCACTCGCCGACCACACCAATGCCGAGGTATTAAATGCAGTGGCGCGGTTGTGACGAATTTTAATGGTGTCCGCCGGCGTAATTTGTTCACCGCTGGCAAGATCGCCAATAACAACATTGCCATCCAGAATCGTGGTGCCTGCACCGCTCGCTGTTAAGGTTTGTGCGGCGTTAGTAATTGCCTGCTCGCCATTTTTAACGGTGACGGAAAACACGTAATCGTAAGTGGTGCGGTCGATGCGGGTTTCACTTAATTTATTTAGCGCTACTACATTTAAATCCAGCGCCAGGCTGTTGCCTGCAAATGCCAGCGCGCATAAGGCCGCAAGTTGTTTTGTGGCCTGTGAGAAAAATTGATTTTTCATAGTGCCACCTATTAGTGAATATGCGATTGACGAAATTGAACAGCCGCACGGGTGTTACATGCGCGTCTGCGCATGCCCACTGCGACCAAACCCATCATCAGCAACATGAACGGTGACGACTCCGGAACCGATGCAGCAATAGCGGTTGATACGCCTGAATCGATAATTTCATAATCCGCGTTATAGAATTCGTATTCCAAAACCTGTAACGCCGATTCAAACGGAACCGCTGCAAGCCAGGTAAAAGAAATTCGCGCAAAACCAGACGTTAAACCGTCAATATTAAAACTATCGAAGAAGCCAGCGCCGAGTAGCGCATCTGATTGGATAACAATGCTGTCCCACTCTGCCGGGCTGGTAATAATGGCCAGGTCAGCAAAAAGCGCTTCGGAAAAATAGAGCGATAATCCGTTCATCACCTCGCCCGCCGACAGCGAGAGAGTAATATCCACAGTACCCTGATTGCCCACTAATTCGGAAAATTCCGTATTGATCAGTGCGGCCTTAGCGGGATTGATCAAGCACACTAAAAACGTAAACGTCAGGCTGATTTGTTTTAAAAAATGAATTTTTTTAAAACAACTTTTTTTAAAATAATAAGTTCTCATGTTATTCCCCATTTTATTGAGATTATTTGCCTTCACATTAAAAGCAATTGGGGTATGAACTGAATTGCATTGTCGATTGGAAATTTTATTGTTATGGAATTGCACTAACAGGTTTTAAAAATCTAAAAATTAAACGACCGGCAGTACCGGTCGTTTATCAACACCACTTATCGCGTGATATCCACTTGCCAGATACGGATGCCACCACCGGCATCCGTTCTGCGGGTCATCAGCACATACAGCTCGGTCACGCTGGCATCGCTGATTGTGACTGACAAATTTTGCTGCGCAGTACCGCAAGCAGATGCGACTTTCCAGGTTTTGCCCGTTTGATCAACGATGGCGATTTGGCCGTTCAAACAACCGGTTGGAGCAGTAGTCGCATCGTAATTGGCACTGGCGTTGGAGTAGGTGACTGTAAGTGTCAGTGGGTCAGTGCTCGCGGCAACAGGCACCGACACAAAGCGCGTCACGCCACCCGCTGCATTGAGGCTGGTTGGATTAACCTCACCACTCGCACCCTCGGTCAAAGTAACCGGAGTCGTCGTGGTATCTGATTTAACGGCAGTACCGTTGAAGTTAATCGCGTAGGCAGTGCCGCCCGAGTTGAGATGCAAGCGCAAGTTACCTGCCCCTACCGAATAGAGTTTTACTGCTCCAATGGTGATGGGCGATGCGGTCGCATTGAAGTTGGCATTGCTATTGGCCGCCGGTGCCGCAGCGACAGCGGCTTGCAGATCGGTATAGTTTGGCAACCAGCTGGTGGTGACAGGCACATGCGCCGAACTGGCAGAGGAGCTGCTTTCACTACTGGATGCGTCACTGCTGCTGACCTCAGAGGATGAAGTAGAAGACTCACTCGCTGCCGCTGAGCTGCTGCTACCTGCATCGCTTGATGCCGCGCTGGAAGAACTGCTGGACGAGCTGCTCGACTGGCCAAAATTGATACAGTCGGTTGTATCCTCCGGCAATGGGTTCCAACCGGCGCTGGAGTTATAGGCCGCAAAAATCTGCGCGCGGTTGCAGTAGCTGTTTTGCACCTCGCCCAGTGACAACTCGTATCCGCCGACACGGCTTGCCAGGCTGATGCTGTTGCCATTGCTATCCATAGTCGCGAATTCGCGCCAGCCAGTGTTGGCGGTCGCGGTCACGTTGCTGGTGCCATACCAACCCGCAGCGTTGATGTGGGTGTCCATGCGGCTGTTGATAAACACCACGTTATCCAACACCCCTGCACCACCGGTGCGTGCCAGATAGGTCGCGCCAGCAGGAATCGAGTTACCGGTCTGGCCGATGCCCTGGGTCAGGTTGGAGTTGAGGAACACAAAGCCTTTATCCGCCGCCGTCAGGGTGCGCGCCTGTACCACATAGCCGCCATTGCTGGCGTTGCTGCTGTCGCCGAGCGAGCGAATTTCACTTTCCTCGAATAGCGACACGTTGTTGTTGCCCCAGATGAAATCCACATTACCGGCGACCAGACTGCGGTAGAACCAGCTGTAGCCTTTGAGCTGCAGAGTGTCCTGCTCGCTGATGAAGTTGGCGTTTTTGGCAACCAGGCGACCCGTGGAGTTGAAGTAAATCGTCTCCGCCTGACCGTTACTGGCGGTCTTGATAGTGGTGTTTTTCAGGGTCAGGTTTTCCAGCGTCAGCATATCCGCCAACTCGACCAAAAAGACCGGGCGGCCAGATGAACCGGTATTGAACGCCTCCGAGTTTTGGTACTGGATCAGCGTGCCCTCGCGGCTCTCGCCCACAATGGTCAGGTTGTCTTTGTTGCGCAGATACAACAGCTCGTTGTAGGTGCCGTTGTTGACGGTAATCGTCGCTGGCTCGGATTTGCTCAGATTCTGCATTACATAATTGAGCGCGCCTTGCACCGTGCGGAAATCTGCCGTAGTGCCGGTATCGTCCACGGTCAACGCGGTCAGGTTGCTGGCTGGAGCTGGTTTGGTGGTAAAACTCCAGCCGGCATTTTTGCCAATCCCCTCAAACGGCAGGCTTGCCAGAGTCGCGCCGGTAAAGGCTGAAGCGCTCACCGCCACGTAGTAACTGGTGTTGTACTCCAACTTTTTGCTTTGCAGGGCGATGGTCACGGTATTGCCCGAGATGCTGATCGGGCGGGTATTCAGGGTGCGGAAACTGCCATAGCCGATGCTGTCTTTGTGATCGACCAGCTTGATGGTATCCACCACCGAATCATCGCTGGTTTTGAAGATACGGATCGCACCTGCCGTACCCAAGGTGGGTGGCGAATCAAAGGTCAGGCTCAGGCTGGTATCGGCGTAGACATTGGTTTCATTTACCACGGGCGACACCAAGCCAGTCAGGTTGTAGGTGGCGGTTGGCATCACAAATTGCGGTGCGATGGTGGCCGTCAGGCTGCGGGTCAGGCTGGGGTCGGAACCGCTGGTGAAAGTGATAGTGGCACTGCCCTCACCCACCGGATTCAGACTCACCTCGTAACCGTTGGTGCTCACACTCACTACCGCCGGATTGCTGGATTCCACGGTAAAGGTGTCATCCGCGCTCTGCTGGTTTTTGGCAGTCACGGTGATCACGCGCGCGGCATCGCCCACTTCAGCGCTGTAGTTGGCGGTAGGCGAAATGGTCAGCTGCGACGGCACCGGCGGTTTGTCATCGGCGTTGCCGACTTTGATATCGTCGATCTCAAAGGATTTGTTGGTGGTGTAAAAACCGATCATACCGGCGTTGGCAAAACTCGCGTCTGTACCGCTGATCACCAACAGGTCGTTGTAATACACCTTGATGTCTGAACCTTTCATTTCCAGACGAACCTTGTACCAGGTGCCGTCGGTACCACCAGTGGTGCCTTGGTCAATCGGGGTGTTGTAGCGGGCGAAGATATTGTCGGTGAATGCGCCTGCAACCATTTTGCCGATGGCTACGCGGGTACTGGTATTGGCGTTTTGTACGTTAAACCCAGCACCGTACCAGTTACTGGCATCTTGCGCGCGGGCGATGATGTACAGCTGCTTGTTGCCAGTAGAGCCATTGTTGCGCGGGCGGATACGCGCTTCCACGTAATAGTCGCCACTGCTCACACCGCTAAACGCCGCCGGTTTCACCAGCGCAAGCACACCGCCGCGGCTGGCTGCGGTATAGCGCAGCACATTGTTATCGCCCACATCATTCAGCACATCAAACACACCGGTAGGCACCGTGGTCACGGCAGATGCCGGGTCGTTCAGCAAATCCCAATTGCCGGAACCGCTGGCAAAGTCATCGCAGAAATACAAACTCGGCTCAGATGAACAGGCAAACTCCGGTGCGACCGAACTGCTTGCCGCGCTGGAAGAAGTAGAGGCAGAGCTGGTGCTAGCCGCCGAGCTGCCAACTACAACATCGGTCGATGAAGCGCTGCCCGCTGAACCGGCATTGGATGTTGCACTTCCCGTCGATGAACTGACCGACGACGAACTGGCTGCCAAGCTGGCATCGGACGAACTGCTCACACCAATGCTATTGAAATCGCAATTGCCCAGACTTTCCGATGCGCCATAGCCTTTCACACAGCCGATATTGGCGGGCAACAAGCCTTGCAACTGCGCAGGAGTGTAAGCACCGCTATCGGTCCAAACCATCCAATCGATCAGGGCTTTGTAGCTGTTGCTGCCGCCATCGCCAATTTGCAGGTAGTTGTTGGTCGCCGCGGTGGAGGCAAACTGTACTTCCTCTTGAACTAATACTGGCGTGCCGGAGCCGTCCAGATAGGCGCGCGCCCAGCCGGTGGTAGGGCTGGAGAGTGCGACAGTGAAGTGGTACACGCGGTACTGGTCCATTGCCAGGCCATAGGCAGTATTCGGTGCCGGTGAACCCTCAAACTGCACGCCGTAGTTACTGGCACCATCGGCGCGCAACACCACTTTCAAACGGCTGGCGGTGGTGTCGGCGGTACCGCCAAATGCGGTTTCCAGCTCCAACACGCGCGCATTGGCGGGTGGATTAAAGCCTTTGATACCGGCAATCAAGGTGAAGTATTTGGGGTAAACGCCATCGTTGCGGCCCACATTGCTGATACGCGCGCGGTTGTTTTTGGTGCCGAGCGAGGTGGAATCAAACAGCACCGCACCGGTACCGGTGGCAGTGAAATCACTCCCACCATTGCCCTGAATCACAAAGGGCACCTGACTGCTATCGGCAAGGGTGATGGCATTGGCATCAAACGGGCTGACATCGCCGTTGTACAGGTTCCAGCTCACCGATGAGGGATCGGCTGTTTGCGGTTCATCGGTGGGCGGCGGCGGCGGTTCTATATCCCACTCGGGGCGGGTACAGGCCAGTTCGGCCGGTGCCGTGGTGATCTTGCCCACACCCGCGTATTGCTGCACATGGGCAGGCACATCTTCCACCGGAATCAGGCTGGGCGCGTAGAGGTAACCTTCGGGCAACGCCAGCGTTCCGGTGGAGGTGTTATCGGCCAGCAGTTCGTCGGCGATGATATTAGTCTCGCCCTCTTTATCGACCCAGATAATCGGCTGGCGCAATTGGTTTTCGATCAACTCCCAATAGCCAATCGCGATACTGTCTTGCGACATCACCGGGTTTTTGGTGTTTTCAAACACGTTGCGCTCAACGCGGATAATCGCCCCCATGCGCGAGTTGATCGCCGAGGTGTCCACGTTGTGGTAGTAGTTGTTGTAGATATGGCCCTTGCCGAAGCGGAACAGCGGCAGGCGCGAGTTCACGTGGTACCAATAGTTGTGATGCCAGGTGATGCGGCGGTCAAAGTTGTCTTCATCCGACGAACCCCAGAGCGAGGTTTTCCAGCTGTCGTGCAGGTAGTTGTAAGAGATGGTGATATCCGCCACATCGCTGCGGCCACTGACCAGCTCATCGTAATAGTCTTTTTTGTACTCATCGCGCAACACCGGGTCAGTGATGCTGTCGGGTACGGCCACATCCAGATCATTGAACAGCTCGTTGTGGTCAATCCACACATTGCGCACCGGGCCATTGCGGCCATCAATGGTGATGATGTCGCCCTGCCCGCGGGTTTGCGGCACCTTGTACATTTTGAGGTTGCGCACAATCACGTTGCTGGCGGTGATATGGATACCCGTGCCCCAGAATTCGGCGTTATCACCACGGCCGATAATCGATACATTGGGGCGGTTGAGTTTGATGTCTTTATTGCCCGAGTTGTGCCAGGTAATTACCCCGTCCACATAAATGGTCAGGGGTTTATCGGCATAGGCAGGGTTAGTCAGTGCAGCCGTTAAATCCGCCCCGTTACACACCGCCACTTCCACCATACCTGCGCCGCTACCACCGGTGGTGCCGCCATTGAGCGAGGCAAAACCGTAAACGGTGTTGAAATCCGGCGCAGCGCCAATCGCAGAAGAGCTGGAACTGCTCGATAAAACAGTCGCACTGGATGAAGCACTCGCAGGCACAGCCGGTGTGCTCGACGGCGCAACGCTGGAAGCAGGCACTGAACTGGGCGCTGGCGCTATGCTGGAAGCCGCAACACTGGAAGGAACAAGACTGGAAGGAGCAACACTGGCAAGGGAAGAACTGGACGGAACAGGTACAACAATCTCACTGGATTGCGCCGAGGACTCTGCGACCGCCGAGCTGGCTGGCACCTGGGGCGCTGAGCTCAGGCTGGAACTGGAACTTTCATCGACCGGAACACCATTAAACTCCAGAGTATCGCGCAGGTGCGCAAGTGCCTCTTGTACCGATACCACCGTGGTATTTACCGAGCCGGAATTGGCGACCAAATTGGTCACCGCAGGCAGGGCAGCAAACTGGGCGATGCTTAAGTTGAAATCCACCGGTGCCGCTGACTGGCTGGCAATAGGGCTGATAGTAATACCGTTATTGGGGTTGCCATCGGTATCCAGCGATTGCAACAGGCGCGCAATATTCAGCACCACGGGCGCTGCCGGATTCAGTGTTTGCGCCATATCCAGCGGGGTCACTATGCCCTTGGCCGGAGCACTGGGGAACACCAGATCGCCAATAAAAAACGTCACCGTCTCACCGGGCAAGTAATCAAACTCACCGCGCTCATTGGTCACCCCGGTGCGCGATTCGGTGCGGTAGCCAATGCCTGCCACAAAGGCATCGACCAACACCCCGACCGAGGGAACCGGATCGGGTGTGGTCGCCTGGCTACTGGCGGTTTGGATAGAGCTGGTTTGCACCGGCACACTGGATTTTTGCGTGCCCACAGGCGCTGAGCTGGCAGGTGAGGTTCCTTTTTTGGAATCGCCTCCACAGGCGCCCAGCAGTGCAGAAAGTAAAACAGCGGCTAGCAGATGGATTTTCATGATGCACTCACAGTTGTTGTTATTTTTGATCTGGCTTACGCCAAATTCAGGCCAATAACTACCACCAGCGGGGCTGACGATAGCCTCTGGTATCAACCGTTTACTGAAAATCACTGCCAAGTCAGGTCTTATTGTCAGGTCCATCGCTGCGTCATGCGCAACTGACGGCCACAGCTCAAGGCTGTAAAAACACGAGCGAAAACAATACCGAATAAACCCCTAACAGGATTTATTGAAACGGGACTGTTACCTACGAATACTCGTACGGATATTTACTGAGGAATACCAACTGCCGGGGAATGTGAGGCTGTGCCTCTTATTGTTGAGTCCGCAAACCTGGCTAACATGCGCAATTAAACTTATGTATGCATGACGATAAAGCAGGTGTTTGGCGTCTCTTATTACCTTTCTGTGAAGGTGATCGCATTCTATACCCAAGTTTTTGCAAAGCGCCAGCCCTGAATGCGACTAATTATTAAACAAAAATGGAATAAAACGACAATCCACCACAGGCAAGCGGTAAAACTCACCTGCAGTGACCTGCTTACAAGGTCCCGGTGATTACAACACCTGGTTATTGCAATGCCTCAATAGGCGCACCAAAATTGATGTGCAACACCTGCCCATCCACCACCAATGCAGGCACAGATTTAACGCCCAGGCCTTTTGCTTCCGCAACGCGCTGCTTGGCATCGCCCAAGTGCACAACCTCTAGATTAACTTTGGCACTATCAATCAAATCCAACAATTGGTGTTCTGCAGCAACACAAACAGGACAACCGGCATGGTAAAAAACTGCTTGGCTTTTCATAGTGAATCCTCTTTAAATAATGGTTTGGAAAGAAGATCGTTGCGCAACGATTGAATTCACTGTAATCACGCGAGCAACATAAAAATAGCGGGCACTTTTTGGTGCCCGGGTAACTTTTCGGGGTAAATTGTTGATGCAACAGGCAAAAAAAATTTCGCTAAAATCGCGCTCCAGCTATCAAAAACTGGAAGACGTGATCGGCTGCAAATGGTCGGTATCAGTATTGACCAACGTCGGCAAAGGCATCAACCGCCCCGGTGAATTGGAACGCGCAATAGAAGGCATCTCCACCAAAGTATTAAGCGAACGTTTCCGCAAATTGGTCGAGTACGGTTTGCTCGATAAAAAAACCTTCAACGAATTACCACCGCGCACCGAGTATTCGTTGACGGAGAAAGGAAAAAAATTAGTGGAGATTATTGCGCAGATTCAGCAGTTGGATGAGCGCTAACTACTCAAGCGTTAGGGGATTTAACGCATTCAATTGTTTTACCATTTCTTAAAACCACGGATTTATTATTTTTACACCGGTAGGTTCAAAATCGGCAAAGTTGCGTGTTACCACCGTCATACCATTCACTATGGCAGTAGCAGCAATTAGTGCATCGCGCTCGGAGCGTGGATCAGGAATATGTAAGCTGGCGCAACATTGGGCAATCGGGACATCAATTGCAAGAGTTCGGTTGCTGAACGCGGGGATTACCTGAGAGTCCAACCAGAGACGCAATAAATTACCCTGATGTGGATCTTTTCGCTGAATAGAAAGCACACCCAGCTCAAGTTCCATAATGGTGATGACTGACAAATACAGGCTATCTGCAGAAACTGACTTAGCCCAGGCGACTACATTTTTATCCGCCTTCCCTGAGCCTTGTTTTCTCAACTCGGAAATAATATTGGTATCCAACAAATACATCATGATAAATCCGGCACCTTCGTGGTGAGATTCAACTTGGGCGGCTGGAATTCAATTTCATCGGTTTCCGGTATCGCGAGTAAGTCGGCGATATTGGATTGGGTACCACTGATTTTGCGATATTCCTCTACAGTAAGGAGCACATAGGAAGGCTTGCCGCGGTCGGTAATAAATACCGGGCCTTGCAGCGCAGCCTTTTTAGCCTTGCCTGTATCCTGATTGAATTCACGGCTGGAGAGAATTGTCGTTGTCATAGTCGCCTCCAATAATGTAGCAACGTATAAACATTAATGGAGAGCGGGCTTAATGGCAAGCTAAAAAATGATCAGGATTGCGCGCTTTTCGGCCAACGTACCTGCGCCCTTGCGCCGCCCAAGATTTCCGGTTCGACAAATTCGGCGCGGCCGTTGTGCCATTGCATGATGCGTTTGACGATGGCGAGACCCAAGCCAAAACCACCGGTTGCGGAACCAGTAGGGTTGGTTGCGGCGGTGTCTTCGGTTCCGTCATTTTCGTGATAAAGGCGAACAAACGAATCAAACACGCGCTCGCGTTTGTCGGCAGGAATGCCGGAGCCGTCATCTTCTACCGCAATAATATATTCACTCGCGCTCTGCATCAGCTCAATACGGATGCGCGATTTGGCGTAGCGCGCGGCGTTATTGATGAAATTTTGCAGCACCGTTTCCATGAGTTTCCATTCACAGATAAATTCGGCGTTATTGGTGAGATCGCACACTTCCAATTGTAAATGTTGGCCGGATGATTGCCGGATAAAACGCTGCTGGAGCTCATCGAGCAAATCACGCATATAGCCGCGCGTTTGTTGCAGCTGTTGGGATTTTTGTTCAAAGCCCGCGTAGTTGAGCAGAGCACTGATCAGCGCTTCCATCTCGGCAATATCCTGCTCAATACTGCGCAATTGGCGGCGGTCTTTATCGCTGAGTTTTTCTTCATTGACCATCGCCAGCGCAAACTTCATGCGCGCCAAGGGCGTGCGCAATTCGTGCGATACCGCATTGGTCATTTCGCGGTGCGATGCAATTAATTCGCGCAGCCGCTGCGCCATATGGTTGAACGCTTGCGCGAGTGGATAAAGTGTTGAAGTGGGAGAAATTTTAAGGGTATCCGGTACACCATCTTTGCCGAGCGCGCGGGTTTGCACTTCCAGTTTTTTGCTATCGCGTGAAAGCGGCCACACCCATAAATAAATCACCAAGGCGATGGCGAGATAAAAGCCAATCAATAGAAAATTATATAAAGGCGATTCCTGATCATCCGCTTGTGCAATGCTGAGCATAATGACCTGATCGGTTTGTGCGAGGCGTTTATACCAAACGATATTCTGATCACTGGTGGCAGAAAGAATTTTTCCCGCTTTCAATTCCTGCATAGCATCTGATTGCGCCAAATCATCCAGCCCCAATATTTCCAAACCAATATTAAGTTGTGTGCTGAGTTGTTGGGCTTTAGCAGTTACATCCGCTTTATGTTGCGGTTGTTGCTGCAATAAATCTTGTTCAATTAATTCCTCTTCAATTAACTGAAAGAGAGCATAAGTTTCCACGCTGGGTTCTTGCTCGGGTGCAACACTTTCCCAAAACTGGTTCAAGCCCCAGCCGATCAATACCACCGAGGCGACAATAAAAAAATAGAGGGTGATAAATGCCCGGTTCATGTTATGAAAAACCGCTACAAGCACGGAGGAATAAACCAGAATGCGGTTCATGACGGTCAGAGACAAGATGTCGATGACAAGCCCCCAAGGACGGGTTTACGGCATGTCTTGAATCGCATTCTGGTTTGTTCATGGCTAGAAAAAATTACCAGGCATCGGCGATAAACAAATAACCCTTGCCCCAAATCGTTTTGATGCGCGTTGGGTTGTCCGGGTTATCGTTTAATTTTTTGCGCAATTGAGAAATACGAACATCGATGGTACGGTCAAGGCCATCGTACTCGCGGTTGTAAATATGGCTGAACAAAAATTCGCGGCTGAGAATTTGCCCGGCTTGCGCTGCAAGCGCCAATAACAAATCGTATTCGTGGCTGGATAAAATCACTTCTTCATTGGCAAGCAAGACTTTGCGCGCACTGGGTTGGATGCACAACTCACCAAACACCAGTGCTTCTTGCTCGCGCGGATCGTTTTGATAGTAACGGCGCATCAGCGCACGGATTCGCGCTAACAATACACGCGGCTCTGCCGGTTTAATCACGTAATCATCTGCACCGTATTCCAAGCCCAGCACCTGATCCAAATCTGAATCGCGCGCGGTGAGCATTAAAATCGGCCCTTTAAAATTGGGGCGCAATTCTTTGCACAGCGTCAAACCATCTTTACCGGGCAACATTAAATCCAACACAATCAAGGCCGGATTTAAATTTTGTGCCTGACGGATAACCCGGTTGCCGTTTTCTTCCAGCGCGACTTGAAAATCGTTGGCTTCCAAAAAATCTTTTACCAACTGCGCCAAACGACGGTCATCCTCGACCAATAAAATTAAATTGTTTTGCGACATCGAATTTAGCCCTGCTGAAAGAGATAAAACTATTAACTGTTTTTTTGAACAACAATGCTGTTTTAGAAAAGCTACTTACCTTTTAGACAAGCCTGTAGTTTTTGTTTTGCCATTTGGCTGGAGTGCCACTCAACCTGTTCAATAATTTCGCCGTTATATTCCAAGCGAAAATTAATGTTTTCTTCCATAGTCGCCAACGCGGCTTCTATTGTAGGTACGGCAAATACAATCAGTGGTTTTTCATCTCCCACCAAATTCTCTTGTCCAAGATCCCAATGAAAGGCTTTTACTTTTGCCGGTGGTTCATCATTTTGGTAGAGAGTAAGTTCAATAGTGCCAGAGCTTTCCGGAATGGGGAATTTACCACCGCCATTAGCCACGTCGGCAATATTTGAAAACGCCAGAAGAGCCCCTTTATAGGAGCCACCAGGCCCCATCAACGCCAATATGTTGCCTTGTTTGTTAAACAGGGCGGTACAATATTCGCCTTTCTTTGCATTGGAATTAGCTTGGAAAAACTCCCAACTGCCCTGCTCCCAGGCTTTGTGTTCAGGGCTATCCAATGCATTTTTTACGTTGCCATCAATGGCTTCCTTAACATTAATTTCTTTTTTACTGGTATCCATAATACCGCCAAGGACATCAAAGTTGCTGTCAGCCGCAGCGGTTTTTTGTTTATGATCGGCGACACAAATACTGCCTTGCGCAATCATGCCACTCGGGCAATCAGCGGCGCTTACTTGTGCAGAAATAAATGCGATGAATAAACTTGTGCTCAACATGCTGGTTAAATGTTTCATTTTATCTCCTATTAATCCGGAACTTCCGCAAAACCACTACAGGTAAAGCTGGCATCGCCACTGGCCCATACGCGGACATCGGCAACACGCCAAGCCGAATTTTTATCGGGAATAAAAATGAACTGGAAATTACAGCGCGAATAAATACCTTCTTCCCACGCCGCACCAGATTTCATATTCACAACTACCGCTTTATTACTAAATTCATTTTCATAATCCAAAAAGCGCATGTTGCCCGCTTCATTGACCATGGGATTACCCATTTTTTTCACTACCTCTGCTTCTGTTTTGCCAAGCCAAACCTGAATTAAATTTACTTCATAACGATTCAGTTTTCGCTTGCCCTGAACTTTTGCAGCCTCGTCCTTAAAATCAAACTCGGCTTGCATCTCGCTAAGGTTCGCTTCCAAATCTTCTTTCATGGTCTGTGCTACGGATTGAATGCTATTTTGCAATTCCGCCATTTTTTTCTGATACTCAGCCCATTCTTTTTTTGTAGGATAACTTGACCACCTACCCGTTGGATCAGGACGCTTTTTCGGCCACCAAGCTACCTGCCATGCAAAATCTAAAAATTCAGGGGCGGTGGAATAGCTAACCATATAAAAATCCGATGGCAGACCAATTTTATTTATTTGGTTATTGAATTTTTCCATTTCAAATTGCTTGGTGTTTTTATTCAGCGCCGCTTTGACAGCAGCATGCATCACATCATCATTGCAGGCGATTTTTGCGGCTTTCAGTAGCATGGGTGAATTTGTTTTTTTCCATTCACTGCTGGGTACTGCCTGACTTTTTAGATCTGATCGGCGCAGCATGTAACTATTTTCCGCCATGCGCATAGTGACCGGATCATTGAAACCCGGCTGCTTGGGAATATTTTTTCCATCAAAGGTATGTTTAACCATGCACTCAAACTGTAAACGCATGACAACGTATTCCGGTTTGGCTTCATTTTCATAAACTGCGGTTACATCCAACTCTTTTACGCTGACAGGGCCAAAGATCATATTGATCGGGGTTCTGTCTGAAACCACCCGAAAATCTGCAAAATACATTTCCCTATCGCCCGCCTCTCCTTGCATATGAAACAAAGCGGTTTGGGCAAACGCTGGCGTAGCTATAAAAAACAGGCAGAAAATTATTGCGGAAATATGTCTTTGCAACATGTTGAGTACCCTATAGAAAGTCCGTGGGTTATCTGGGGTAATTGCTAGAAAAAACTCCAGGGATTACGCCGTGCGCGGCGATATTTTTTGTCATTGTAGACCACTTGGAAACGCTGGTCGCTTACGGCCGTGCCGGTGTTGGTTTCACGTAACTGGAAATCGGTACTGGCACTTGCCGCTAATTCAAATTGGTATTCACCATGAGTTTCATTTTCCCAACAGCGCAGGGCATCGGTTTTACCGGATTGGTATAAGCAGAGCGAACGCGCTTCTTCCGATAACCACTTTACTTCCAGCTCATCGCGGCAGACTTCTTCACCGGCGTTTAATACACACAAGCGCGGCTTGATGGAAAATTGGATAAGCGGTAATGATGAGTTGCTGGCACTTTGGGGATAATGGGCGGGAATATTGTCGGCGAGCGCATAGCTTCCCAATGGCATGGCCATCAGAAATAAAGTCACCAGAGAAATACGCGAAGCCAATGGTAATGACGCGCGTGCGTTCAGCAGGTACCCATCAGAAATGGTACACCCCCCCAACAAAAACCGTGATCACTTTATTATCGTTTATAAGTGGACTGTCCGAGATTTCATTGGGTAAACGGCGATAACTCGCCAATAAACGCAAATCCCAGCGTTCAGTCAGTTGGTAATTCCAATCCAGCCGCGCAATCGCCGAGATGGCCGCATCGGCTTCATATACACCGCGCTCATCTGCCTCTGCAGAGGTAACGCCGTAGTAGTAATTCATCACCTCGTCGCTTTGCCAGATAGCACCTACCGAAGTAATCACATGGTGACGGCCGCTTGACCAATGTTTGGCAAGCGAAATACGCGCTTCATCACCATCGTGGATGCCAGTGAAATCACTCAGGTACTGCGCCTGGATATCAAACTCACCGACATTGATGCTGTATTCAAATCCCGCCAGACCGGCCATACGACGGTTGCGTAATTGGCGCTGACGCAAATCATTAAAACTCGGCCCGACAAATTCTTTATCGCCAGGATTTATCGTGGGCAGTTCTTCGCTGTCGCCGCCTTTATTGCCTGAGGAAACCAATGCATTGGAATCCAAAAAGAAATTGCTTGGGCTCCAGCGATGGAAAAATACCTGGTCATAACCGGGCGTGGCCAAAAGATTCAGTTGTTGATGCTCGTTCTCCCACAGCATCACGCCAAAATCCAGATTCTGGATAAAAAAGCGTTCGCCGTTGTAATTCACTTGCGGGATCAACACCAACGGAATATCCGCTGCATCTTCCACAGGATTGGTGCGCACACCCGCGCCTATACCCAGGCTGATATCCCACTTGCCTACCTCGACACAGTCCTCTTCGCCAGACATGCAGGTAGCGCTCGCCAGCAAGGGCGAGAAAACTACGGGCACAAGCAGCGCAAGCAAGCGGCGGATCAGGGTCATATCAACGGGTTGCCAAAATAGATATAGAGAAAAAGAAAGCGTAGAGCATCAAAGAGAACACACAGCTTATTTATAAACGACCAGAGACATAAGTGTTGTAATGAATTGTAGATGCCTTAACCAACTAACAGGCAGGTTACAAATTATTACAATTTGGTGCGTATCCATTACAGATTCTGCCATAAGACTGTGTTTAGGATAACAGCAAGCGCCAAGCCCGTACAAAATCGCAAGTCTACCCATACAAATCATAAGTCTAATAGGTAAGTTAAAGGAGTTGCTGTATGAAACCCATGATTAAATTGCTAATGCTCAGCCTGCCACTGGTGGCTTGTGGTGGTGGCAACAATTCGCAGTCGAATATCCAGAAAGAGCAGCCCACCAATACCGATTACTCCAAGCTCAATGCCAGCAACATTGAGCCGGGAACCTTGCGCCAGGCATCTGCCAGTGAGTTGGCGGAGCTGATTAAAAATGGTTTGCGCGTTTCCCTGCGCGATAACCAAAGCTACGGCATGATGATCCGCGAAACAGCGGTGGTAAATACCACAGCCAATAGCAAATCCGGCGGCAATTTTTCCGGCACCAATGTGCAGGTGGATGGTGTGGATGAAGCCGACAGCGTGAAATACGATGGTAAATATATTTACCTCGCCACGCCGGTGGATTACTCCAGTGGTGATCCAGTCACCAATTTAAAAATCATCGCTACCAACCACGCGAGCGCAAGCACAACTGAAGTCAGCATTACACCGCTCGATACCGAACATTGGGGCAACGTGTCTGAAATGTATTTGGTTGATAGCGCACAGGGCGCGACTCCTTACACTACCGGCCTTGCCACTATTCGCCGTTCCTGGGATTTCATCGCCTTCACCGACAAAGTCGTCAACGATGTCTCAACCGACGGCAAGCCATTGGTAGTTGATGATGCCGACAAAGCGCGCATGGCATCCATTTGGCCTTATCAAATGGATAACGGTATCGACATCACCCTTTACGATGTACGCACACCGACTACACCGACAAAAACCTGGTCATTGGCAATTGATGGTGATTTGCTTGGCACGCGCAAAATTGGCAACACGCTCTATGTGATCAGCAGTTTTGTACCCCATATTGCGACGCTTGATTACGCTGCCGATACAGCAGAAGCCAAAATTGCCAACGAGAAATTAATTGCACAAACCAGTGTTGAAAAATTACTGCCGGAATATTCGATCAACAACGGCACGCCGCAACCCTTGAATAGCGCCAATGGTTGCATGATCCCAGCTACCACAGAAAAAACCGATGGCAGCCTGACGTTGATTAACATCACCGCAATTAATTTAGCAACGCAACAATTGGTTGAATCTGTGTGTGTCAACGGCAACGCCGAAGGCATTTACAGTTCCACCAACAATTTGTATCTCGGTGGCTCTGATTACAGCAAATGGGAAAATTGGCAGAGCTTCACGGTGGTTCATCAATTTGCACTCACCAATGGCGGCGTCGATTATTCCGCAACCGGTTCGGTTGAAGGTGTGTTGAGTTGGAGTGCGCCCTCCTTCCGCATGGATGAATACAACAATCACCTGCGCATCCTCACCACCAATTACGGCGAAACTGGCGAGCCTGACCATCGCTTGAGTGTGTTGAAAAAAGTATCCGGTCGCAGTGAATTGGAAGTGGTTGCGCAGTTGCCCAATAAAAACCGTCCTGAAACTATCGGTAAACCACGCGAAGATATTTTTGGTGTGCGTTTTAATGGCGACAAAGCGTTTGTGGTGACTTTTGAACGCAAAGATCCACTTTACGTATTGGATCTTGCCAATCCGGTTGATCCAAAAATCGCAGGGCAATTGGAAATTCCCGGTTTCTCTACCTACTTGCATCCAATTGGTGACAACTATGTTTTCGCACTCGGTAATGAAACCAACGATGACGGTTTTGCAACCGGCGTAAAAGTATCGCTCTACGATATTAGCAACCCTGCAGCACCTGCCGAAATCAGCAAGCATGTTTTCGGTAGCAGCTACAGTTGGAGCGATGCACTTTACGATCACCGCGCACTCTCGTTCCTCTCTGCAAGCGCTGACCAAACCCGTATTACCTTACCGATTACCCAATACGAAGAAGTCAAAGGCCCCGAATATGCTTACAGCCGCTGGGTAGATACAGGCCTGTACCAATTTGAAATCAATGGCCTCACCACTAACAAAGTATCGCTCGATTATGTCGGCACACTGGTTAGCGAAAGTCTTGGTGTAAATGAATATCCACTGTGGAGCGGCAACGACCGCGGCATCATGCACGACGATGCATTGTTCTATGTACACGGCCCGGATGTCATCGCCAGCCCGTGGAAAAAAGCAGAGAGCAAATAATTACCCGTAAATAAAAAAGCCCGGCTATTTTTTAATAGCCGGGCTTTTTTATTTTGCCAAGCTGATAAAACGTGCCAGATTGTTATTGTTAAAAATATCCATTGCACTTTGCCAGTTACAATTTTTTACGACTCACTACATATCCCCCACAGATTACTGTTGCGCTTGCGCACACAATCCATCCAGTGAAATCCATCAAACCCTGACGATGCTATCTGGAGTCCAACATGCAAATACCTGCATTTATCAATACCGGTTTACTGAAAAAATCCCTGCTCATCCTGCCACTTGTTGGTTTACTCAGTGCCTGTGGCAGCGACAGCGATGATTTAAAATCTGATCCCAATACCAAAATGTTGCAGATTGATTTTAATGAAGGCATTACCGGCTGGAAGGTTGGTTTTGCAGATTACCCATCAGGTGAAGAAACCTTTTATGAGTTAGGACACAGCTACAGTAATTTACCCGCTGCGTTGGATACCAAACGCAAAGGGCTAAAAATTACCGGCAACAATCACAGCGATGATTTGTTTATGTTTGCCACTAAAAAAGTGGAAGGGCTTGAACCGAACACCCGTTACGATCTGCGCTTTAAAGTGACCTTTGGCACCAACGCACAGAATAATTGCATGGGTATTGGCGGCTCGCCTGGCAATAGTGTGTGGATAAAAGTGGGCGCAACCAAAAATGAACCTAAAGCCGTTAATGACGGAACCGGATTTTTGTTATTGAACTGGGATAAAGGCAATCAAGCCGCTGGCGGCAGCGATGCGATTATCGCAGGCGATTTTGCCAATCACCAGGAATGCAGCGCGACCGACGTGGTCACCACTTACCAAAAGAAAACACTGACAACTGAACGAGGTGCCTACACCACCGCAACCGATGATAAAGGCAACCTGTGGGTACTGGTTGGAACCGATTCCGGTTTTGAAGGGACTACTACTATTTATTTAATGGGATTGGAAATTTCGGCAACTAAAAAATAATTTTCTCTTATCAAAAATGTTATTCCATAAAAAAGAGCGGCTTATGCCGCTCTTTTTTATTAAGCCATTTTTAAATGGCTGTTATTAGCGGTGTTTGATCTTGTCGCCCTCTTTCAAGCCTTCCAGAATTTCGATATTGATGCCATCGGAAATGCCAGTTTTGACTTCACGCTTTTCGTATTTTTGTGGACCAGTTTCTACTTCTACAAATTGTGCTTTTTCTTCTACGATCAAGTTGCCTTCATTGATCGCTACTACGTTTTCTTTTTTGTCCAATACGATGTCTGCATTGGCGCTGTAGTTGGAGCGCAGGAATAGTTTTTCGCTCAGTTTTACTGCTGCGCGGATCTGGAATTTAATAGTGCCTTGGTCGGTTACACCTTTAGGAGAAATGTATTCCAGTGTAGCGGTAAAGGGTTCGCCTTCCAGTGCGCCTACATCCAGAACCAGTTCCATGCCTTCGCGGATTTTTCCAACTTCGGATTCATCTACCATGCCTTCAAAAATCATGTCGTTCATATCGGCCAGGGTCGCAATGGTAGTACCTGCACCGAACGAACTGGTTTCAACAATGAATGCACCTTCTTTGTAAGGCAAATCCAGAATCATGCCGGTGACGGTTGCTGGAATCATGTTGGATACTTTGTCCGATTTTTTGGTCGCACCGGATTTCATCAGTAACAAATTGTTTTCTGCTGAGGTCACGGCCTCTTTTTGCAGGTCGTAATTCAACAAAAATTTGTTGTATTCCGAAGCTGAGATTAATTTATCGGCAAACAGTTTTTTCTGGCGATCAAATTCAACCGTCGCATTTTGCAAATTGATTTTGGCGGTTTCCAGTTGCGACTCGGCCTGGTTGAGCATCACCATGTTGGGTGCCAGTGTGATCTTGGCGATAATATCGCCCTTGTTCACGTTCTGACCGGCAACGACATAGAGTTTTTCTACCACACCGGAGACCTGTGATTTAATTTCCACTTCGCGGCGAGGAATTACTTTACCTACCGCTACGGTCTTTTTGATAATGGTGGTTTTGAATACGGCATCCGATGTATAGGTGACCGGCTTCTCTTGGGATTTGTTGTACAAGAACACCGCCGTGCCAATAAACACAACTGCGATCAATACTAACACTGCATAGCCAATAAATTTTTTCATGGTGTCCTTCTTTACTATTGCTAAAAAATATTTAGATCGTTTAATCAGTTTTGTAGAGGACGGAGTTCAGTTTAAAACACGCCGTAAATACATCCTTGTAGGCTCAAATCGGCATCCATGCCTCATATGGTTTTAAACCAAACTCTGTCCTCTACTCCGAATACCGTGCCACACACTTTTTGTAAAAATTATTCATCTTGCAACGCCACTATAGGGTTAACACTTGCGGCTTTTGCAGCAGGCAACATTGATGCGAGTAATCCGGAAATAACCAGCACCACCAATGCACTAAACGCGGTTGCAAAATCCACTTCCGGCTTGCCGAAAAATCCTGCTTTACCGCCACCCGCTTCTAATAGTTGCCCTACACCTTCTAAAATCAGCACGCCTATTACCAAGCCCATATACCCTGCAACCGTGGTAATAAAAATGGATTCCTGCACAATCATGCCGATAATCGAATTGGGTGTTGCGCCCAGCGCTTTACGCAAACCGATTTCACGTGTGCGCTCCTTCACTACGATCAACATAATATTGCCCACACCGATCGCGCCCGCCATGATGGTGCCTATCGCAACTACCCAACTGAAAACCGTAATACCGGTAAACAAACCTTCAATCTTGTCGAACTCATTTTGTAAATTGAAACTGCCAAATACACCTACATCATTTGGATCGACTTTTTTAAGTTCCGCGAGATATTTTTTTACATCTTCTTCTGCGACACGCGCATGCAATCCAGGTTTTGGTTGGATAACAAAACTACCAATCCAACCCACCTGATTAAACGCATAACGCAGCGTATCGTTAGGGATGTAAATTTTTTCTTCTTCTTGTTGCTGGTTGCCATTGGCAAGGGATTCAAATACACCCACCACTTTAAAACTGATGCCGTTGATGGTGATGTCTGCCCCAATCGGATCTTCACCCTCTGCAAATAATTGCGTGCGTACACGGGTTCCGATGATCACTGTTTTGCGTTTTTCACGATCATCAAACTCATTAATGCTGCGCCCGAGGATCATGCGCAATGAGTTGATGTTTTCCATTTTTGCGTGGATGCCTTCCACAAAAAATGTTCCGTTTTTGTCTTTATGCACTGCGTAGGGAGGCGTTCCGCTCCAGATACCCACAGAGTTTTGTCCGCGGATAAAACCAACGCTGGGCACATTTTTTTCGATGGCGGCAACATCTTCCGGTTTAAATTGGATTTGCCTGCCAATCGGCATACCTTGATAAGGCAGCTGCGTATTGCCTTGCACCCACACCCACACAATATTGGGTACACGCGGAAAACCTTCGTTAACGCCGTTCTCCAAACCCTTGCCTGCACCGAGCAATAAAGTGAGCATAAAAATGCCCCAGAAAACCCCGAATGCAGTAAGGCCGGTGCGCAGTTTGTGTTGGCCGAGTGTTTTAAAAATCTCGTGCCACTTTTCAGTATCGATAATCATCAGTGGCTCCTGTTATTCCGCGCGCATCGCTTCGATGGGCATAATCTTCGCCGCGCGCACCGCAGGCATTAGCCCTGCAAGGGCACCAATCGCGACCAGTAAAATAATTGCCGTTACCGCTACTTGAAAATTGATTTCCGGGTTTTTGAAAAACGGCAATTGTGCACCCACCGAATTTAGTGCAAACGATATTAATTCGATTAACCCGACCCCCATCACCAAGCCAGCATAACCGGCAATACTGGTAACCATAATCGACTCAAACAACAAAGTGCCCACAATATTAAAAGGTGTTGCACCCAGTGCTTTACGGATGCCAATTTCGCGTGTGCGCTCTTTCACCGTGATAATCATGATATTGCTCACACCCACAATACCGGCCATGAGCGTTCCCAAACCGACGAACCAGATAATCGCGTTAATACCAAAAAATAATCCATTCACCATTTTGGCTGGCTCCGCCATATTGAAGGAGCGAACCGCGCGTTTATCATCCGGAGAAACCGAATGGCGGCGCTGCAATAATTCGATGACTTTTTTCTCCAGCTCAAAACCATCCAAACCTAATTCCGGCCGCAACCAGATCGCGCCTATGCGGTTGCTTTCACCAAATATTTTTTGAAAAGTCGGCTGGGGAATGTAAATGCGTTCAGAATCGCGGCCGCGGTTTCCCTTGTCATAAAACACACCGACGACTTTCATCATCACACCGTTTACACGGATATCTTTATTGATCGGATCAACGTCTTTGCCAAATAAACGTTCGGCAACAACGGTGCCAATCACCGCAATTTTGCGCAGCTCTTGTTCATCCAGCGGATTAATTTTGCGCCCGATGTTAAACGGAATACTTTCTTTCACATCAAAATATTCATCGGGTACGCCCAACACCGAAAAGCTCGCATTCTTACGCCCGTATACAAGCGAAACACCTTCACGGGTACTTTCTGCAGCAATAAAACGCACGCCCGGGATTTGTTGTTTGATCGCTTCAACATCATCCAGCGTCAACTGGATTTGCCGCCCCAACCCCATACCTTTGTACGCGACCGATGTAGTGCCGGTGTAAGCCACAATAAAATCCAATACATCCGAACCAAAATCTTCATACACACCATTTTGCATACCGCGCCCGGCACCGAGCAGCAGCATCAACATAAATATTCCCCAAAACACGCCAAAGGCAGTAAGGCCGGTACGCAATTTATTCATGCGCAGCGTGTAGAGAATTTCTTGCAAACTATCAATCATGGCAATTCATCCAAGTTTTTTTCATCCGGGATTTTTATGATCCGCCGGTTTTTTAGCCAAGACTTTTTCTAACCCAAAATCGCTTCTTCATCCTGATCGGCAATGTCATCCGCCACATGGGAATGGTGATGTTTGCCAGAGACAATCAATCCGTCTTTCAAAATAATTTGGCGCTGGGTTTGATCGGCAATATCCTGTTCGTGGGTCACAATCACGATGGTATTGCCTAGCTGATGCACTTCTTTCATGAGCGCCATCACTTCTTGCGTAGTTTGGCTATCCAGTGCGCCGGTAGGTTCATCGGCAAGAATTACTTTGGGTTTGGTGACTAGCGCGCGGGCAATAGCAACGCGCTGTTTTTGTCCGCCGGACATTTCATTCGGCATATGCTTGGCGCGATGTGAAAGCCCCACCATTTCCAAATATTGTTCAGCGCGATAATTGCGCTCTTTGCGGCTCACGCCCTGGTAATAAAGCGGCAGTGCAACGTTTTCAGTCGCGTTTTTAAATGGCAGTAAATTGAATGATTGAAAAACAAAACCCAATAATTCATTGCGCATTTTCGCCGCGGTTTTTTCTTTCAGTTTTTTGATTTCACGCCCGGCAAGAAAATAATCGCCCTGGTCATGGGTATCCAATATGCCGAGGATATTCAACAAGGTCGATTTGCCTGAGCCCGAAGATCCCATAATCGATACCAGCTCTCCTTCGCGGATATGCAGGTCTATGCCTTTCAGTACATGCAGTGGCTGTTCGCCAGAGTGATAGTACTTGTGGATGTTATGCAGTTTGATCATGGTAGCTTCCTGTTATTGAACACTGTGGGCCCAAGCCGACAGCTTAGAGTCTTTCACACAAATGTCCGGCTTATTTACTTTGGCTTAACACTCTAATGACAAGTGTCAGTGCCGGGTGTGCTGCGCATTTTGCCCGTGTTATTAGCTTTGATGTGTATCCGATTGTTTTGGATTCAGGCAGTGAAAAAAATTTTATCGGTCTTACTGCTTATTCGTCCTGCAGCGCAGTAATGGGATTGACCGATGCAGCCTTGATTGCAGGTAAGAGTGCCGCCAACACACCGGTGATCACCAACACAACCAGTGCCATGAGTGCGATGTCGATATCGATATAGGGCGATGCAAAGATGCCATCGCCCTGCCCCATTTTTACCAGTAATGCTTTTATTACCTCTAATAACAGCACGCCTGCCGTTAAGCCTGCATAACCGGCAATCAAGGTGATGATGAGCGATTCATGAATAATCATTACACTGATATTGATCGGTGTTGCGCCCATGGCTTTGCGCAAACCAATTTCACGCGTGCGCTCTTTCACGACTACCAGCATGATATTCCCTACACCGATCACGCCGGCGATGATAGTGCCAATTGCAACCATCCAACTGAAACCCAAAATGCCGTTTATTAAACTGCGGTTTTGCTGGTAATTTTGTTCCATATTAAAACCACCGATAACACCACTGTCATCCGGATGAATTTTTTTACGCTCGTACAAAAACGTTTTTACATCGCGTTCAACTGCAAACGGGTCTGCACCTGGCACAGGCGTAAAAAATAAAAACTGGTAAGCATCCATCTGGTTAAATGCCTGGCGCAGGGTTTCGTTGGGAATAAAAATACGCCCGTTATTTTGCTGCCCTCCATCGCCGGGTTCACGCGAGCTGGAAATACCAATCACTTTAAATTTTACGCCACCAATATCGATGGATTCCCCAATAGGATTTTTACCATTTTTAAATAGCACCTCTTGAACGCGTGTTCCGATCACAGCGACTTTGCGTTTTTCTTTTTCATCAAGGGAATTGATATAACGGCCTTCATGCAGTTTGATAAATTCAAACGATTCCCACCCCTGATGGGTGCCCATTACGGCAAAAGAACCACTTTCTTTTCCGTAGACAATATATTGTGCTGCCCCCCAGCTACCGAGATTATTTTTTCCATCAATCATTTGCACGCTGGATATAGATTGACGAATAGCAACAACATCTTCCGGCGTAAATTTAATGGTGCGGCCTTTGCCCAAACCTTCGTATTCCAGCTGGGTGCTGTTGGATGGCCAAAGCAGTATTACACTTTTGGCATCGCCAAAAATATTTTCAATTTTGGTTCCAAAACCGGTACCAAAACCCAGAAGTATCACCAGCATAAAAATGCCCCAGAAAACCCCAAAGGCAGTGAGGCCGGTGCGCAATTTTTGTTTGCGTAAACTGGTAATAATTTCTTGCCATTTATCCCAATCAAACATAAATAGCTCCTTTACTCGGCCTTCATAGCTTCTATTGGTGTAATACGCGCTGCACGCAACGCAGGCATTAATCCGGCAATTACACCAGAGGCAATCAGTAACACAAGCGCACTGATGGCAACGCCTATGTCAATTTCCGGCTGCTGAAAAAAAGGCAATTCAATTTTCATTTTGGTAAACAGCGCAGAAACACCTTCAAGAATGGCAACACCCAATACCAAACCGGAGTAACCCGCCACACTGGTCACTAACACCGATTCAAATAACAAACTGCCAACAATTGAATTCGGATTTGCGCCTAACGCTTTGCGGATGCCAATTTCACGTGTGCGTTCTTTTACCGTGATAATCATAATGTTGCTCACACCCACAATGCCCGCAAGCAAAGTGCCGATTCCCACCAACCAGATAAACATATTCAAACCGGTAAACATTGCATTCACATCTTGTGCGGCACGCGCCATGTTGCTCGCTTCAATTGCCCGCACATCATCGGGTGCAATTTTGTGGCGCTGCTTGAGCAATGCCATCACATCTTCTTCGAGTTTTATTCCATCAACACCTTCTTTGGGGCGCACAGTAATCAACGCCACATCTTGCCCTCCGCCAAAAGCTTTTTTAAAGGCACTCACCGGCATATAAATCCGTTCTGACATTCGCCCTTGATTGCCTTTATCAAAAAAAATCCCTATTACTTTGAAAGAAATCCCATTGATCTGGATTTCTTTTCCGATGGCTTCTATGTGCGTCGTAAACAATCGCTCACTCACCCGCGTACCAATAACCACCACTTTGCGATTGTCATCTTCATCCAAACCATTCAACCGGCGGCCTTCATCAAAGCGTATTTTTTCCTTGATATTGAAATATTGGTCAGCAACGCCCAGCACGCCGAAGCTGCCAGACTTGGTGCCGTAACTGATAGAAATATCGGAATTGATAAAAGAACCGAGCGGATTTTCGCTGGAGAGAAAACGCACGCCGGGAATTTGCTGGCGAATCGCAGCCATATCAGACTGGGTTAGCTGGATCTGCCGCCCCACGGGCAACCCCATATAGGGCACGGATGTGGTGCTGGGAAATATCCAGATGGAATCAGCAACATCGTTGCTCCAGCCTTCAGCAAACGCTTTTTCCATCCCACGCCCGGCACCCAGCAACAGGATCAGCATGAGAATGCCCCAGAACACTCCAAAGGCCGTCAGCCCGGTACGCAACTTGTTCTGGCGCAGGCTAAAAAGAATTTCTTGCAAACTATCCATCGCGAGTTCCCAACGATTCGGGTGATACCGTAAAGGCGTGTGGGATTTGACGCGTGTGAAACCCTATTGGATTCACTTCCGGTAATTTTCTTTTTTTTGGGAAACAGGACAAGCAATCCAATCGCCTTGATTAAGGAGCCGACGAACAAGCATAAGAGTATGCACGTTCAGCAAAAAAAACTCCGGCAGCAGCACCTGCCGGAGCACATTACCCACCTGTCACAGGTGCCGCTAATAGTGAGTAAATCATGCGGAGAGAAAACCCGATTCCCAAGTTGGGGGGATAGGGAATTTGGCAATCTCAAATAATAAGACGTGCGGGAATGCAGATTGGATTCAACAGATGACAGTAAAATCAGAATTGATAATGGTATCTATACTCGGGATTAAATGAATTAAACGTCTAGCGCGTTGTTTAAACAATTTAATGGTTACGGATTGAGATTTGGAAAGTACCAAGGTTCGGCGTGCTCTGGAATTTCCCAACGCAATGGAGATTTACTACTGGTTTCACTCAATAGTCCCTCACTTTTTAACTGACTTAATAGCCGCCGTGCGCTGCGCTCAGGCATCGCACATAATTCCAATGCTTGAGCGCGTTGAATTTCGCCCTGCTGAAACGCAGTAAATAAAATTAAACTCGCCGTCGATTTTAATTGCCCACTAATGCCATCAACTCGATCATCATTGCGCGCCGCTACATAGCTTTCTATACGCTGACGCATTTTGGCCAATTCAAGTAAATCACTGATGTAAGTGACTTGATCTATTGCGTTATCCAACATGTAATCGCAAAAATTGATTAATCCTTTCTCAGTAAAATGGCCGCGACCATCATGGTCGCCCTGACGGGGTGCATCTGCATTTGCTAACAAATTTTTATATTGCGTAGCTGAGCGTGCCAATCCTCGGCTGAGACACCATGCACCATAACTTTCCAGCCCTACTGCTTTCAGTGCGGCATCTGTTAATAAACGCCCCACTCTGCCGTTGCCATCAATAAAGGGGTGAATCCATGCAAAACGATGGTGCGCCGCCATAAGCGCAATAATTTTTCGGTCGCCACTGAATTTTTTAGGGTTATAGGTTTCGCAAAACTTTGCCATTAGCAGCGCAAGGTCTTCCGCTTTGGGTGGAATATGTTGTCCAACAATTACCGAGCGAGCACGCCATTCACCGGGAATAACTTTATCTACCGTCTCGCCTTGTTCGTCTTTAATAACCCACAAACTTTCAGGTACGCGCTGATAAAATTCGCGATGTAAACGGCAAATAAAATCGGGCGTAAATAACCTATCCAAATCCGGTTGTTGCGCCACTAACCACTCTTGCACTTGCATGTGTGCAAGAGATTCCTGCTGCAAGTCGCGTTTGGCAGGATCGCCACTGTAGTTGCCGCGTTGTGCCGCACGAATTTCATGGGGGCGAGTTGCATTACCCTCGATCAGATTGGAATAGTAAGAATTAATAGCCGCCATATGCTGTTCAAGGCGAGCCAGTGTTAATGGCGCAATCTGGCCAGTGAGCTTCGCGGATTGGCTAATGAGGGATATAGCTTTATCAGGTAATAATGACTGCCCCAATGATTTATCGCTGGGGATAAAAGGCGCAATATCCAGTATAGAAGTGGCCATAGCTACACCCGAAAGAACCCGATAAAGGAAACAATTTGGCCGCTTTGTTGGCCGCTTTATAGTGCTAGTAACCTATTGAGTTTAAATCACTTTTTACATATTTTGTAAATTTTATTTGTCTATTTGGCCGAATTATTGGCCGGTTAATAATCCATAAGACTTGCTTTTCTCCCAGCGAACCAAGAAAAACTCGTTTTTTATACATATCAGCCAACCAACAATCCAAACCTAGCAATCACTGATTGTCTATGGAACCGGCATAAAAAAAGCGCAGCCAGTTTTCACTGGCTGCGCTTTTATCGAGACAATAACTTATTAACTCACCACACCGCTGCGGTTCACGCCGTTAATCAGTGCCTTCACTGCTGAAGTGATGATGTTGCGATCCTGCCCTACACCGTAAACGGGTTTGCCGTTTTTCACTTTGATTTCCACATAGGTCACTGCAGCGACATCGGAGCCTTCGCCAACGGAGTGTTCGTGGTAATCAATCACACTCACTTCACCATCGATAAACTGGCTGATCGCGTGAGCGGCGGCATCGATGGGGCCGTTGCCGCTGCCGCTGATTTGCACGGTTTTATCCTGATGTTGTGCGTGGATAGTGATATCAACCTGATGCGTATCATCCTGTTCAGTGAATTTGCTCGACTGGTAAGTAATCGGCGTTGTCACTGCAAAATATTCATCGTTAAATATTTTGGCGATTTCACTGGCCTTCACTTCCTTGCCGGTGCTGTCACTGACTTTTTGTACCACACCGCTGAATTCAATTTGCAAGCGACGTGGCAATTGCAAACCCACTTCTTGTTGCAACAGGAAACTCACACCGCCTTTACCGGACTGTGCGTTTACCCGCACGACAGCATCGTAACTGCGATTTAAATCGGCTGGATCGATTGGCAAATAAGGCACTTCCCACAGCGCATCTTTTTTCTGCACTGCAAAACCTTTTTTGATTGCGTCCTGATGTGAACCGGAAAACGCGGTAAATACCAATTCGCCCGCATAAGGGTGACGTGGATGTACCGGCAATTGCGTGCACTCTTCATGCAATTTGCGCACGCGGTCGATGTCGGAAAAATCCAAACCGGGACTTACACCTTGCGAATACAAATTCATCGCCAAGGTCACCAAACACACATTACCGGTGCGCTCGCCATTGCCAAACAAACAACCTTCCACACGATCTGCACCGGCCATTACCGCTAATTCAGCCGCGGCTACTGCAGTGCCGCGGTCATTGTGCGGGTGCACGCTGATGATAATGGAATCGCGGCGATTGATATTGCGATGAATCCACTCAATTTGATCTGCATAGGTATTGGGTGTGTTCATCTCTACCGTTGCTGGCAAATTCAAAATCAATTTTTTCTGCGGCGATGGATTCCAAATCTCCACCACCGCATCGCACACGTCTTTCACCAATTCGATTTCAGTAGATGAAAAAACTTCCGGTGAGTATTGGAAAGTCCAATCCACTTCTGGAGCTTGCGCGGTTAATTCTTTACACCACTTGGTGCCTTGAATCGCAATATTTTTTACACCGGCTTCGTCAGTGTTGTACACAATTTTGCGGAACGCGGGTGCGAGAGGGTTGTACATATGCAAAATCGCACGCTTGGCACCGCGCAAACTCTGCACGGTTTTTTCAATCAAGTCGTAACGCGCTTGCACCAACACTTCAATAGTGACGTCATCGGGAATTAAATTTTCCTCGATCAACTGGCGAGTAAAGTTGTAATCAATTTCACTCGCAGACGGAAAACCGATTTCAATTTCTTTAAAACCAATCGCCACCAATTCTTTGAACATGCGCAACTTGGTGGCAACGGACATAGGATCGATCAGCGCTTGGTTGCCATCACGCAGGTCAGTGCTCATCCAAATGGGCGGTTTCTCAATGTGATTGTTCGGCCATTGGCGGTCGGGCAAGGAGACACCGACAAAACGCTGGTACTTGGTAGATGGATTGGCAAGCATGATCGACTCCGAATATTGCCTAAGTGTCCGGTTTATAAGGAGCGCTTGGAACCTTGCTGTACAAGTGTTCCAGGCTCCGAGCTGTATAGTTCTTGTGTACTGCTGTAGTAGTGGTCTTGCGGTCTTGGCTGATGTAAACGGATCTGGTCAGGAACCTGGTGGTGACAGGTGCCGGTTTCTGGTGATGCAGTCACATCGGTGGAAACCCCAAACCCGCGCGGATAGCGCCTGGGCTTTTATCAGCATGGTTTTAGTATAGTGTGGCGAGACTGGCAGATGATTGCGAAGATTGTGTTAATATCAACTTATTAGCAATAAAATTGCTTAAATTATATATTTATTGAAATTTAAACTCTTACATTAGAGATTTACCGCTATGGAATCACGCTTGGAACTGGATAAATACGACCGTTTGATATTGGAAGCACTCCAGAAAGACGGGCGCATTTCCAATCAGGAACTGGCTGACAGTATCAGCCTTTCTCCTTCACCTTGCTTGCGCCGGGTGCGTGCGCTGGAAGAATCCGGCCTGATTGACGGCTATGTCGCGCTGCTCAATGCGCGCAAACTGGGGCTGACGCTGGTGTCGTTTATCCAGATCAGCATGGATAAACACACTCCGGATCGTTTCGATGCGTTTGAAAAAACCGTGGAAGCTTACCCTGAAGTGTTGGAATGCCATTTGATCACCGGCCAATCTGCCGATTACCTGTTGAAAGTTATCGTAAAAGATATGGATGCCTACCAACAATTTTTATTACAAAAACTCACCCGCATCGAAGGGGTGAGCGGTGTGCATTCGTCGTTTGTGTTGAAGTCGCCAGTGGATAAAACGGCGCTGCCGGTGGGATGAACACTTGCGGTTTTGATCTGTTTGAAAAGCATCCTTACCCATTTATAAAACGGTAATTATTCCAATCGCATAAAATCAAAATCCACACTGCCGCCGGTTTGCTCCGTGGCGAAGTTAAACAGGGCGAATCTATAACCCATGAAATGATCCAGTGAATATTTCATCTGCAGGGTGTTGCCGATGGGTTTCCAATCTATGCCATCAAGACTGTAAGCGAAGGTTGCTGTGTCTTTCAGATCGCGGAAATCCATATAAGTTTTTAAATGAATTTTTGATTCCGTGAGCGGCACGCGTTCGATCACCTCCCACTGATCTTTTTCACCGCTCGCCATCACAATAAATAAACCGTCTTTGGTTTTTTCAACGCCGACAAATCCATAAATTGATTGCAAAGCACCAATGCCAGCGTAATCGCCTGCTTTCATTTTGCTGACATCAATTAAGGTGTATGCAGTTGAAACCGGGCCAAAGGTACGTTGGGTCAAGGTATTTTGTGTTTCAACAAAACTTTTATCCAAACGTAAATTGGTTAACCGCAAAAAGCCTTTGCGATCAGTCAGCGACCAGCCTTCGGCAACCGGGTTGTGATTCCATTGCCACGCCATTTTAAGTGGTTGGTTGGCAGCATAATCAAATTCATCTGATTCAATAATATTATTGAATCCTTGGTGAGTAACTTGAATAGGTAACTCATCGGGCACCTTGCCGTTCACACCATAAACCGGCCAACCGTCTTGCCAGTGCACGGGCACCAAATAAGGAATACGCCCTACAGCACCACGATCGCGAAATAAAAACGCATACCATTTGCCATCGGGCGTATCAATTAATCCACCTTGGGCAATGCCTTTATCCGTTAATGCGACTTTACCTTCATAACTTCCCAGTAAAGTATCGGAGCGATAAATTAATTGCGTGCGCATTTTATTCGCGGGCCAGGAAATTAAATTGAGGTAATATTTTCCGTTTACTTTTAACATCTGCGAACCTTCGGAAGGAACCCAGAATTTATCACCGGCAACACGTGACGCTTTTGGAATTAATACACGATTAACGCCGTCTTTTTTAATTGCGGTCGCATCAGCGGTCAACTCGACGATAAAAATATCGTCATTGCCGTAAATCATAAATACACGGCCATCATCAAAAAATAATGATGAATCATGAAACAAAGCATCGATTTCAACGCGTTGCCAATCGCCTGTCTCAATATTGTCGGTTGAAAAAATATAGGTTTTTTTGGTGGTGTTGGAAAAACTACTGACGTAATAACGTCCATTGTGATAACGCAAACTACTCGCCCAGGTACCTTCACCGTAAGCTTCTTTGCCATTATTCAAACTGGATTTTTCATCGCTTGATAACGTTGGATAGGCATAACGCACCATTTCCCAATTGACCAAATCCTTTGATTTCATAATCGGCAAACCGGGATTCATATGCATGGTGGTGCTACTCATATAATAAGTATCGCCCACGCGCATCACAGCAGGGTCAGGTACATCGGCCCAGATCACAGGATTGTGAGCAAACGGTTTTTTGATTTCCGCCGTTTGACAGCCCATCAATAAACTCAAAAACAATAGCAAACCCGTGAGTCTGGACACGGCAGGCAAAATCTTTACCTTGGGCAATTGGCTGTTAAACCCCATGCAGTCGTAGCGGAAGTGAGTGAGTTTTTGCACCTTGCTGATCCTTTCTTTTGTGTGGTTTATGCGACAAATCGGCGACCTATCCTCAATGATTTCCTACAACGAAGCAATTCATCTCAAGACCTTTACTCATTCTTTACTATTCGCCCAAAACTTGTTCAATATGCACATATAACCTATTATAAGTGCATATTGAACATTGTTAGATGATAGGGGTTCGTCATGTCAGCACTTGCACAAACCAGTCCGGATCCAGCATCGGTACTCGCCAAAGCGGTACTGAATGCCGCCGACCAGCTCGGCTTGAAGCAAGCTGAGTTGGCTGCTGTATTGGGAATCCATCGCACCGCTGTGAGCCGCCTTAAACAAAACCCGGCACTTGACCCTAAATCCAAACAGGGCGAACTGGCTTTGCTGTTGATCCGCATCGCCCGCGCGCTTTTTGCGTTGACCGGGGGCGATAAAGACTGGATCAAACATTTTATGCACAGCCCCAACGAGGTGACGGGTGGCGTGCCCGCGCGGCAGATCGAATCCATTCAAGGGCTGATTCAGGTGCTGCAATTTGTTGATGCCCTGCGCGGCAAAATTTAATCGCGAAGGGTGGGACGGATGATTTGGGAAACCTGCGAGGGAGCAACGTACATTCAGCCCATATCCGGCACTGCATGGCGGTTAGTTGAAAGCCAGGAGCAAATCGCTACCCTGGGTTATGTCGATACACTCGAAGAACAGGCGTTGTTGGAAGAATTACTCGACTCAGTAAAACCACCCTACCCAGCACATTGCGACCACTATCATTATTTATTGAAAACACCGTTTCGCTATCCACCGCTCAAATGGGGTTCACGTTTTGGGCGCGCGCATGAACCTGGTATTTTTTATGCGGGCTGCAATGCAAATACGACCTTGGCAGAAGCGGCCTATTACCGATTTGTATTTTGGTATTCAATCAGCAATTCTCCCATCAAAAACACCATCACCTCTGCACACACATTATTCAGCGTGAATTACGCAACCGAGCGCGGAATTCGTTTACACACTGAACCATTTACCCAATACCAAACGCAACTTACCCATCCGCAACATTATTCAATGACCCAACAACTCGGCAGCGATATGCGCAGTGCGGGTGTGCAGGCATTTGAATATCAATCGGCACGCGACCCACAACAAAAACACTGTGTCGGTTTATTTATCCCCTCCGCACTCGCACAAAAAAAACCGGCAGAAATGACACAGTGGTTGTGTGAACTAAGCGCAACTGAGGTAGCTTTCAAACAAGTGGGACAAAAAGAGATTATCCGTTTTGCATTGGATACTTTTTGCGTAAATGACCGCTTGCAGATGCCAGCCGTTTAGAAGATCACGGCGTATTCACACGCACATTGTTGCCGCTTTTGATCACATCCAATTTTCGATTCTGGTTGCTGATTTGCACTGCATAAAAAACTGGTGCGCCCAGTGCATCGCCAGTAATACTCAATTCGTAAGTACCGTTAGGGAATGGAATTGAATAGGCACCGCTATTAAATGCAGGGTAGGTTTTGCCATTGATGGTGATGCTGATTCCACTCAGGCCTTCACCGACATCGTAAAATTCATTGTTATTTTTATCGTCATAAATCACACCGGTTAAAAAATAATTTGAGCCAGAGCGCGCAAAATTTTGCGTGAGCATAGACGATAAATAATTGCGGCCGTCCTGCATAAAATAGCCTTGCAATTGACCAACACCCAATTCACGAAAATTACCGTTGAGTATGTTGACGCGATGACCAGGCGATTTAAATAAACCTTCATGTTGCGACACTGCATAACTGGTCAAGTTAATACTGCTGCCCGTGGTACCACTCCAAGCAATATTTTCTCCGCTAGTCCAACTGCCGGTGAAGGTATAACCTGCCGCCAGCATACGCTCATGGGGTGTGGAATTATTTTGGCCCGTGTGGGAAAAAATATCTTCATCCAGCATCCATTGCGAATGCAGGCGCGCTGATTGAATCAGTAATAGATTGTGCGCAAGGGGCTGCTTGGGCGTATCGGTAATTTGTGTTCCGGTTATCCCATCATTTAAACCAATACCTAAACGTGCTGCCTCTGCACCAGGGTTGGCGCGGGCGCGATTGACTAATTCCACTACCAACACTTCTTGCGCAGTGGGTTGTTTTGTTAAATCAATCGAGCCCGGTGTTGCACTCACTTCTGTACTGGCAATACTTTCACTGTTGCCATTCAGCGCAGTCACTACAAAATAATACGTTTCCTGATTGCGCAAATTGTTAATCACATGCGGTGACATTGCATTGTCCACACGCGTACCATCATCAAAGCTGGCAATCGAATTGATAATAATGTTGGCTTCAGAAGCAAAATAAATTCGATACCCCGTTGCACCGACAACCGGATTCCAACTCAAAGTAACTGAACCATTGCCCGGCACGATAGCAACATTTTGCGGTGCCGTTACTGCATTGCCAGATGAAGAAGTTGTTATTGAATTCGTACTACTAGTAATACTGGAAGAATTATTCGCCGCAGGCGTTGAAGAATTTTCGGCTGGCGGATTGGAAGCTCCTCCACCGGAACCACCTCCACCACAAGCAACTAATGTCAACAGCATTAAAACTGAAATACATTTATCCACATTAACGATGCTTTTCATAGCCAATACTCTCTTCGCAAAGTACAGGCGAAAAATACTAACAAGCTTGACGATGAAACACTGAGACCTTGACCACAAGTCATCATCACATGCTTGAGGCTGGCGAAATTGCTGCAAGGCCTTTTCACATTAGCCTCCATATTTCTATCGCCTTGCGCGTTAGAAAATTCGAGGGTTGCTAGAAAAAAATCAGCTATAAAAAGTCTTTAGTGTTAGATCATCCCGTTTTTACATACGTATTCATATGCTGCATACGTATGCAATTTATTGTTTTGTCACAATTACTCGCTCTAGTCTACTGCAGGCATAAGGCGTAAACCTTGTCCACACCAGAATAATAATAATGTTGATGTATCCATTTGCTGTTTAGCAGTTCCTGTTTTGCTGTATTGCAATCCTGATTTCCGGCGCGATTTTTTCGCAACCCTGGCGCATTAAAAAATAATTTATAACCTGACACGAGGACATTATGAACACATCTATTAAGCTGATTGCGGCGGGTACGCTGCTGATCAGCAATCTGGCCTATGCCGATTGGTTTTTTCGCGGCACTCCGAATAATTGGACAACGACGGCGATGACGGCAGTATCGTCCACGGATGTTTCCACCTGCCAAACTTTTGGTGCAGCAAGCACTAACCCGCGATTTAAAATTGATCGCACGGGTAATTGGAGTGAGAGTTATCCAACCGGTGATTACATCGTTGCCGCAAACCAGTCTTACCGGATTACATTTAATACCGTCAGTAAAGCAATTGCAGTGCAATCAGTTTCTAACTGCAACTCTACTGCATTCAATAAAAATTTTACTGCGCTGAATTTTCGCGGCACTGCCAACAATTGGTCTACCAGCGCGATGACGCTGGTCGCTAATAATCTGTGGTCGGTGGATGTGACCTTTGATGGCCAAGCCAACCAGCGTTTTAAATTTGATACCAGCAATAACTGGGCAGTGAATTACGGCGATAGCAACAGTGATGGTGTATTAAACCAAAACGGCAGTGATATTTATTCCAACGTTGCAGGACAGTATCGCGTACAAGTGAATGACGCGACACTCGCTTACACACTGACACCCATTGCAGGTATTTCAAGTTCATCAAGTAGTGTTGCGCCGAGCAGTTCAGCACCCTCATCTGTCGCAGCGATTTCATCAAAAAGCAGTTCGTCCACTAGTGTTTCATCTGCCGCGAATGACAATTGGTATTTCCGCGGTACGCCGAACAATTGGGCATCAACGTTGATGACATTGCAAAATGGTTTGCACTGTACGCAACAGCAATTTGGTGCGGCGAGTACCAATCCGCGTTTCAAGATCGATCACTTTGCCAATTGGACCGAGAGCTATCCGCAAACGGATTATGTAGTCGCTGCCAACACACTTTATTCCATTTGTTTCAACGCCAGCACCAAAGCCATCACCCTGGCCAATTTGAATTCCAGTGTGGCGGCAACCAGTTCGAGCGCCATCAGCAGCAGCACTGCCAGTTCCATCACTGGTATTGTGAATGGCGATTTCCGCAAAGAGACGATTTATTTTTTGCTGACCGCGCGTTTTTATGATGGCGATGCCAGCAATAACTATTACAACCGCGACCGCTACAAGGCGGGCGACCCACACTGGCGTGGTGATTTCAAAGGGTTGATCCAAAAATTGGATTACATTAAAGACCTTGGTTTTACCGCCATTTGGGTAACGCCACCGGTAGAAAACCGTTCGGGTCTGGATTACCACGGTTATCACGCCTATGACTTTTACAAAGTCGATCCGCGCCTTGAATCGCCCGGAGCCGGTTACAAAGAGTTTATCGATGCCGCCCATGCCAAAGGCCTGAAAGTAATCCAGGATGTGGTGATCAACCACTCCAGCCAATACGGTTTGCGCAACGCGGTCTGGATCGATCACCTGCCAATCAAGTACTACGTACCGGCAGGCGGGGTTCAGGGGAATATCGTAAATGGGCCTTATCTTGGCAATTTAGGCGATTATAAAAGCACATTCCGCGACGATAACGACAACCCCGTCGCTCCCCAATGGTTCAAAGACCGCCATACCAGCGACCCCAACGGAACAGTGCCGTTGGTCGATCCCAAAACCGGTGTGACCGTACCCAAAGCCGGATATGACGCCAACCGTTTCTTTGGTATCGATGCCGCCGGCCTTGACCCTAACTGGTATCACCTGGATGGCTTTATGTCCGGCGGTGATTGGGAGAGTCCGCTCGCGCTGCAGCGCAAACACATGGCGGGCGACACCATCGACCTGGCCACTGGCCGCCAAAACGTAAAAGACTATTTAAACGGCGCAATTCGCATGTATCTGGATATGGGCGTGGATGCGATCCGCCTGGATACCGTGAAACACATCGAGCGCAACGAAATGCTGACCTATGTGAATAACTGGAAAGCGCACAAACCGGGTTTATTTGTATTTGGTGAAAACCTGGTAAAAGGCACCGGGTTTGGCTCCGAGATATCCAACGACAACGCCAGCGCTGTGATCCGCCCCTGGTGGTATACGCGCACCACCAGCAATCCGGCCAATCCGTTAGCCGGTGGCGATTCCGGTTTCTCGGTGTTGGATTTCTCAGTCTTTTCAACCTTCCGCGATAACGTCACACGCGGCAACTTTGGCGGTATCGGTGGGGTAATGGCGATGGATTGGGTCTATGGCGATGCCACCCAACTCGTCACCTTCTTCCAGAACCACGATGTAGGGCCAGATAACGATTTTAAATATCGCTACGGCGGCGAGATGGCCAATGCCGCGATGGTGTACAACCTGCTCTGGACCAATCGCGGCATTCCCACGCTCTACTACGGTGAAGAAATTATGTTCCAGGCCGGATTACCGCAGGATATCGCCGGCAACAGCGACACTATCGACCAGACCGGGCGCGCCTATTTCGGGCCGCATCTGGATAACCTCGCTGCCACCCAAAGCCATCCCCTCTACCAACACATCAAACGCCTGAACCAGATCCGCAGTGCGATACCTGCCCTGCAAAAAGCGCCTAGTACTCAAGTGAGTGAATGGGGCGCAGGCATGAGTTATGTGCGCGATCTTTCTTCAGAGGGAAGCTATGCGGTGGTGGGGCTAGCATCCAGCAGTGGCCAATCGATCACTGTGAGCGGTGTGAAAAATGGAACCTACCGCGATGCGGTGACGGGTAACACCATCAATGTGACCAATGGCAGTATCAGTTTTAATGTTGCCAGCTATTCGGCGGGGATTTATGTGCTGAATGGTCCGGGCAAAATCGGTAATACCGGAACCTGGCTGCGTTAGTGCATCAACCCGATCGCACAAACAACCGGTAATAAAAAAGGGGCTTATTGCCCCTTTTTTACTTTTGCTATTCAGATAACAGCTTATTTATGCTTTTGTGCACGACGATCATTCTTACGGCGATCATTAGGCACATCTTGCGGGATACCCGCATGCTGCTGGCGACGGTCATGACGCTGGCGTTCTTCCAACGCATCTTCGATCTGGGTTAATAGCACTTTGGGTGTTTTTTTCTCGATTGTCATTCCACTTGTCTCGCTACACAGTTGATTCTGTTAAATCGTTTACCACGGCCTGAGTATAGACCAGCACAATTTAGCCACTCATGATTTTTAGGTCATTTTTTATTTCAATTTTTTATAATCAACATCACTAACTATATCAAAAATTGGATTTTATCCTGGATCAACTCTCTTGGTTATTTGATATTGTCCTTCCAATAAGTATAAAAAAACCCGGAATTTTTTCCGGGTTTTTAACTTAACTATTTGATTTAATTAAAAATTATACGTCAAGGTTAGCTACCGCCAACGCATTGGTTTCGATGAAATCGCGGCGAGGTTCTACCGCATCGCCCATCAGACAGGTGAAAATTTGATCAGCGGCGATAGCATCTTGAATGGTCACACGCAGCATACGGCGGGTTTCCGGATTCATGGTGGTTTCCCACAGCTGTTCAGGGTTCATTTCACCCAGGCCTTTATAGCGTTGAATGTTGTAGCCCTTGCGCGATTCTTTCATCAACCACTCAAGGCCCTCGGTAAAACTGGCAACTGGTTGTTTACGCTCGCCGCGCTGGATATAAGCACCTTCTTCAATCAGGCTTTCCAGTTTTTCGCCCAGAGAAACAATCGATGCATATTCGCCCGAAGCAAAGAAGTCATGATTGAACGGGTATGGAGTGCTAATACCATGAGCGATAATTTCTACCATCGGTAGGAACAAATGACGCTCTGCATCTTCGCGCACCACAATGTTGTATTTCTGGCTGCCAGCGCGCGCATCCAAACTGAAACGGGCAAGCATTTGGTCGCACCACTGCTGCATATGGCCTTGGTCTGCCAGATGTTCAGGGCGAACTGCCGGTAAATAAATCATTTGTTCCAACACTTCTGCCGGATACAAGCGCGACAAGCGTTCGATAGTCGCCATCACTTTGCGATATTCCTGCACCAACTTCTCCAAGGCTTCACCTGAAATAGCAGGCGCGCTCGGGTTTACATAGAGGCTGGCATCTTCCAACGCGGCTTGAGTCAGGAACTCAGTCATCGCCGATTCATCTTTCAGGTATTGCTCCTGCTTGCCCTTGGCAATTTTGTACAGCGGTGGCTGGGCGATATAAATGTGGCCACGCTCAATCAACTCGCGCATTTGACGGAAGAAAAAGGTCAACAACAGGGTACGGATGTGTGAACCGTCCACGTCAGCATCGGTCATGATGATGATGCTGTGGTAGCGCAGTTTTTCCGGATTGTAATCTTCTTTACCAATACCGCAGCCCAGCGCGGTAATCAGGGTTCCTACTTCCGCCGATGAGAGCATCTTGTCGAAGCGGGCTTTCTCAACGTTCAGGATCTTACCTTTGAGCGGCAGGATCGCCTGGGTTTTACGCGCGCGACCCTGTTTGGCAGAACCACCCGCAGAATCACCCTCCACCAGGTAAAGTTCTGAAAGTGCTGGATCTTTCTCTTGGCAATCTGCCAGTTTGCCGGGCAAGCCAGCAATATCCAGTGCACCTTTACGGCGAGTCATTTCACGCGCTTTACGGGCAGCTTCACGGGCGCGGGCAGCATCAATCATCTTGCCCACGATCGCCTTGGCTTCTTGCGGGTTTTCCAGCAAATAGTTACCAAAGTGTTCGTTCATCTCCTGCTCTACCGCGGTTTTCACCTCGGAAGACACCAGCTTGTCTTTGGTTTGGCTGGAAAATTTTGGATCGGGTACTTTTACCGAGATGATAGCGGTCAAGCCTTCACGGGCATCATCACCAGTAGTGGCCACTTTGGCGTTTTTAGCGATTCCTTCTTTCTCGATATAGGTATTCAAACCGCGTGTTAATGCAGCGCGGAAACCCGCCAAGTGAGTTCCACCATCGCGCTGGGGAATGTTATTGGTATAACAGAACAGATTTTCCTGAAAGGAATCGTTCCACTGCAACGCCACTTCAACACCAATACCGTCGTCACGCTTGAGTGAAACAAAATGCACCATCTTGTTAATGGGGGTTTTATTGGTATTCAAATGCTCAACAAAGGCACGCAAACCACCTTCGTATTGATAAACCTCTTCCTTACCTGAACGTTCATCCTTCAATACGATACGCACACCGGAGTTCAGGAAGGATAATTCGCGCAAACGCTTAGCCAATAATTCAAAGTGGAATTCAATATTGGTAAAGGTTTCAGCCGATGGTTTGAAATGCACTTCTGTGCCGGTAGTGGTGGAATCACCTACCACTGCCAGTGGCGCATCGGGTACACCGTGGCGATAAATCTGCTCATGGATCTTGCCACCACGACGGATGGTCAGTTTCAAATACTCAGACAACGCATTAACAACCGATACACCTACACCGTGCAAACCGCCGGATACCTTATAGGTGTTGTCATCAAACTTACCACCGGCGTGAAGCACAGTCATGATCACTTCTGCTGCTGATACACCCTCTTCATGCATCTCGGTCGGGATACCACGGCCGTTATCGGATACAGAGACAGTTTCATCAGGGTGGATAGTAACCCGTACTTCATCACAATGCCCAGCCAAAGCCTCATCGATGGAGTTATCTACTACCTCAAATACCATATGGTGAAGGCCTGAACCGTCGTCGGTATCGCCAATGTACATCCCTGGGCGCTTACGCACCGCATCCAAGCCCTTCAGGACTTTAATACTGGACGAGTCGTAAGTGTTCTCTTCTGACATAGCTATTCTCCGCTTTGGTTCATTAGCGATCAGCATTAGGCTGATAATGTATTCATTAAATTCATGAGACTTATCCAGTCTCAGTTACCCTACCCTGTTCCACGTGAAACATTTTAGGGGTGATATCGGTATAATCACGCCAGCTGGATAAGAGTGTTTCCCGCTCCACGCCTGTGATAAACACCTGTGTTTTCATTTTATTTAACCAGTTAACCAGTAGTGACCGGTACTTCTCATCCAGTTCTGCTGGTAAATCATCTACCAAATAGATGCACTTGCGGCCGGTTAACTGATTAAATACAAACCCTTGTGCGATCTTGAGCGCACATACAAGAAGCTTTTGTTGCCCTCGGGAAAGTATCTCTGCAGCATCCTGCCCTTTCACTGTTATTTTTAGATCTGCCCTATGACTACCAAGATGGGTGTATCCCAACCTTTGGTCTCGCTCTACACCTGTACTGAGGACCTCTGCGTATGCAGTGTCTTTATCCCAGCCGCGATAATAGCTCAGCTTGATTCCATCAACTTTGACAAACTCTTCCAAAAGTTCATCAATGCAAGCATTGAAATGCTCAATACAAATAGCGCGAAACCGGTGGATTGTCTCTGTCAGACTAACCAGCTCCTGATCCCATGGGGCTAACTCAAAGCTGTCTATTCTATCACGCCGCAACAAGCTATTGCGGTGTTTGAGGCAACGTTGGATTGCCTTCCATGCAGGGAAGAAATTAGGTTCCACGTGAAACACTAACCAATCAATAAACTGCCGCCTGACTTTAGGGCTGCCCTCTAATAATAAAAATGTATCTGAATTAATCACTTGCGCTGGAAGATAGATAGCCAAATCAGCTGCTGAAGGCACATTCACACCATTCGCTTTGAAGAAGGCCTCACCTTCTTGTGTGCGATTAATGCCTATGGGTACTTCGGAATGGTCTTGACCAAGCACTTTTCCAAACACAGTAAACGATGCTTGCTGATAGTTAATTAACGCTTTGTGTTTATGGCTTCGGAAAGACCGCCCTAACGCAAGTAAGTTAACTGCCTCCAGAATGCTGGTTTTTCCGGAACCATTTTCTCCGTAAAAGAGATTAACTTCGGGTGAAGGGCTGATATCTACGTTGGATAAATTGCGTAGATTCTGAATAAGGAGGCGTTTTAAGGTCATAGAACCTGCAGGACAGGATCTGAAAAATCAGAAAACCAATGCGCCATTACAGGCGCATCGGCATAACTACATAGAGAGAGTCACTGTTTTCCGGCTCTTCTAACAATGCACTTGAATTAGCATCAGACAAGGTAATTTTGATATTTTCGTTGCTAATAACATTGGTGACGTCTTGCAAATAACTTACGTTAAAACCGACTTCCAAGGATTCACCTGTGTAATCCACAGTAACTTGTTCTTCTGCTTCTTCTTGCTCAGGGTTATTGGCAACAATCGTCAAAGTGCCATCTGATAGAAGCAGGCGTACACCACGGTATTTTTCATTGGACAAAATTGCTGTGCGGCCAAACGCTTGTTTCAATTCAAGACGGGAGCCTATTACTACTTTATTACCACCGCGTGGCAATACGCGTTCATACTCAGGGAATTTACCGTCTACCAATTTTGAGGTGAAGGTATAGTCCATTGACGTGACACGTATATGGTTAGCACTCAAAACAACCTCAACCTGGGCGGTAGAATCGTCAAGCAAACGTGACAATTCCAGTACACCTTTACGCGGCAGGATTGCCTGAACCACATCATTTGTATTGACTGCCACTGCACGGGTACACATCGCCATACGGTGACCGTCTGTTGCGACTACACGCAATTGATCCTGACGGACTTCCCATAACATGCCATTCAGATAATAGCGGACATCCTGTTGTGCCATTGCAAAAGCAGTGCGTTCAATAAGACGTTTGACTTCTTGCTGGGCGCAACTGAAACGAAGGTTTCCTGGGGTATCTTCTACATTGGGGAAATCGGATGCGGGCAAGGTGGACAGCGTAAAACGGCTGCGGCCAGACTTGACCATAATTCGGTTTTCTTCTAGAAAAAACTCAATATTGCTGCCATCTGGTAGCGATCTGCAGATATCTACCAGCTTACGTGCAGGAACAGTAATATCACCGGAAACACCGGGTTGCTCCAGTGTGATGCGGCCGACAATTTCAACCTCAAGATCAGTACCGGTCAGTGATAACTGATCACCGTTCAATTGAATCAGTACATTGGACAACACCGGCAACGTCTGACGACGCTCCACCACACCAGCCACCAATTGTAGGGGTTTAAGCAACGCTTCGCGGGATACGGCAAATTTCATGTGATGGTCTCTTAGGTAATCTTCCGGGACTTATTGAGTTTTTATCGCAAATCGATGATGCACAACATAACGGTGTTTATATCAAGTAGTCAGCGAGCGCAGCAAGTTTTTCATGTCCTCGCGGATATCCGCTGTTTCTTCCTGTAGTTCCTTGATTTTGCGACACGCATGCAACACGGTTGTATGATCGCGCCCGCCAAATGCTTCGCCAATCTCTGGCAAACTGTGGTTGGTCAATTCTTTAGCCAAAGCCATTGCAACCTGACGCGGGCGCGCCACTGAGCGGCTGCGTCGCTTGGAGATCATGTCATTCATTTTGATTTTGTAGTATTCACACACTACACGTTGGATATTATCAATACCCACCTGTTTATCCTGCAACGCCAATAAATCTTTCAAGGCCTCACGCACCAGTTCAACATCAATTGGTCTACCGGTGAAATTGGCACTGGCGATCACACGTTTGAGCGCACCTTCAAGATCACGCACATTGGCGCGGATGCGCTGGGCAATAAAAAATGCCGCTTCATGTGGCAATTCAATATTGACCTGCTCAGCCTTCTTCATCAGGATCGCCACGCGTGTTTCCAACTCTGGCGGCTCAACAGCGACCGTTAAGCCCCAACCAAAACGGGACTTCAATCGCTCTTCCAATCCATTAATTTCTTTCGGGAAGCGATCACAGGTCAGGATAATCTGGCGGCCACCTTCAAGCAGTGAGTTGAAGGTGTGGAAAAACTCTTCTTGCGATCGCTCTTTGCCTGCAAAAAATTGGATATCGTCAATCAATAGCGCATCCATTGAACGGTAATAGCGCTTGAAATCGTTAATCGCATTCAATTGCAGTGCTTTCACCATATCCGCCACAAACCGCTCGGAATGTAGATAAACCACTTTCGCATTCGGATTGCGCGCAACCATCGCGTTGCCTACAGCCTGCATCAAGTGAGTCTTACCTAGTCCCACACCACCGTATATAAAGAGTGGGTTGTAAGCCCCGCCCGGATTTTCGGCCACTTGACGCGCTGCTGCCAAACCTAACTGGTTGGATTTACCTTCAACAAACGTAGCGAAAGTTGATGACACATTTAGATAATTGCTGTGCTTGAGACCTCCCTCAACTTCAACATCCGGAGTTGGGCGCGTGTAGGTATCCAGGCTCTCCTGTGTTAGATCACGAACTTTAGCATCATAATCGGTGCTTTTACTGGCATAAGCAGGCATTATCAATGAACTTTGTTTACTGGTATCGCGCGTTGAAATTTCTTCAGCAGGCTGATTCAAAACCGGTACATCAACGGATCGCTGCTCACTGACAATAGACGGGACAAGCTCTGGCTGCGTAGCCCTGCGTGGAGTTACCTGAAATCCAATAGCAGGTTTGGGTGCTACACCCACTGCCACCTGCAATCCATTACCTTGATGATAATGACTGGCTAGCTCACGAATACGGTTCAGGAATTTCTCTGATACCCAATCACAAATAAATCGGTTAGGTGCCAATAGGCGCAATTCTTGCGGCGCAGCAGATTCATCAATTTGTAATGGCCGAATCCAGGTATTGAATTGCTGTGAAGGCAATTCATCCTGCAAGCTAGCGGCACATAACTTCCAAATTGACTGCGACAAAACTAAAACTCCCGACAAACAAATGACTGTTATTGTTTATTGAACTGAGGGTGTTCCCGATAAGAAATATCGAGGACACATAAATAAATATCCTGGCGGGTTTTGCACAGGGGGAGGCAAGTCTACTCCCGCATAACAGAGTTATCCACAACAACCATAAAAAAATTATCAGGTTAAAACTTAAGCATTAAAATTCAAGTAGTTAGCAATCAATATCCCCATGAAAAAAAACACTCCGAATCTATCGGATCAGTGATAAAAACAATAATTCTGTGGATAAAACTGTGGATAAGATATGAATTAACTGAGGGAAAACTGGTGAAAATAGAGAACCAATGAAAAACAGCTGTTTTGTTGATTATTTGCTCAAAATTATTTGCTTTAGCAGAAGGCATTCATTAGAATCCCGCCTCTTTTCGCACACCGTGTGAATTAACTCAGGATTTTTAACAGGTTTATCATGAAAAGAACATTCCAACCCAGCAATCTGAAACGCGTTCGCAACCACGGTTTCCGTGCTCGTATGGCAACTAAAAGCGGTCGTCAAGTATTGGCTCGTCGTCGCGCAAAAGGCCGTGCAGAACTGACTCGCGTTTAATCGCTACCGATTCTTGGTTCACTAGCAGTTTGTTGAAATTTGTTATTGGCAAACGTGAAATAAAGTAGTCGATAACCGCCATTCCCAGACTATTTTTAGCGCACTTATGCCAGCCAAAATAGAATTTCAACAGCCTGCTAGTTCGAATCAACTCCGAAGCAGCAATCGCTTTGGTTCAGGCTCACAACCTGATTCTTTCCGCTTTAACAAATCCCTACGTTTACTCTGTGCTGCTGATTTCAAACCTGTGTTTGATGACGCTCCTTTTCGCGCTTCACATCAGTTTTTCTTGATCCTTGCCCGTGAGAACCAGCTAACCCAGCCGCGTTTGGGATTGGTCATGGCAAAAAAACACATACGCCTGGCAGTTGAACGAAACCGCATGAAGCGTTTGATCCGCGAAAGCTTTCGCCTTCACCAGCAGGATTTTGCTGGTTTGGATGTTGTGGTTTTATCGCGTAAAGGCATGGATAAACTGTCCAATATCGACTTTAACCAGCAATTAAATCAACAGTGTCAGCGAATTTTCAAAAAAGTGCGCCATCATCGGTTAACATCGCAACCCCAGACAAGTGGGGAATCTATTAATGCAGATACTAAAACAACTGATGAGTAGCACGTATTCCTGTCTGGTTTGGCTGGCGATCAGGTTAATCCACGCTTATCGCTATGTATTAAGCCCCTGGATTGGCAACCAATGCCGCTTTTATCCCAGCTGCTCACATTACTCGGAAGAAGCAATTGTTCGGCATGGATTTTTTACAGGGTCTTATCTAACCCTGCGTCGCCTACTAAAATGCCACCCCTGGCATGAAGGCGGGATAGACCTGGTACCTGAATCAAAGATACCTGAACCCAAAAACAACAAATGTTGTTCTTTTCACTCACACACTACAGATGGCAGTCATTAAGATGGATTGGCAAAAAAACCTGTTAATTGCAGCAATTCTCGCGACCTTGTTGATGTTGGTTATTCGCTGGCATGAATATCAGGAAAAACTACCTGTACCAGGTACAGCAGTTACCCAAACAACTTCCCCTTCAGTGAACCCCACCAGTGGCTCACCGACAGATGCCGTTGCCAATACTGATATTCCCGTTGCGGCAAATACTTCATCTGAGTCAGAAAAAAATACCCAGGTGGCAACAGCTGCACAGATGATCAACGTCAAAACAGACAGTCTTGATCTGACTATCAACCCGGTCGGTGGTGATATTGTGCAATTAGCATTGCCGCGCCACTTTCTGAAATTGGATACCCCTGACCAACCATTTGTCCTGTTGGATAACCGCAACAACCACACCTACCTTGCACAAAGTGGTTTGATTGGTCCAAACGGTACCGATGTTAAATCCCGCCCGGTCTTTAGCAGTGAAAAACAAGAATATTCATTGAGCGAAGGCCAAAACCAACTGCAGGTTGATCTGGTGTTGCAGCAGGGTGAAGTCAAAATCACCAAACGTTTTACGTTTACTCGCGGCGAATACTTGATCAATGTTGAATACCTGATCGATAACCAAAGCAGTAATAACTGGTCAGGCCGCATTTATGGCCAAATCAAACGCGATAGCCAGAATTTCGTCAAAGTCAGCGCTCTGGAAATGAACCCTTATTTGGGCGCAGCGATCACTACGCCCGATGAAAAGTACAAAAAAATTACCTTCGCTGACATGAGAGAAAAATACGATGAAGCACAAAGTCTAAATAATCGCGACTTGCGCAGCTTCAACTTCAGTAATACCGGCGGCTGGATTGCGATGGTGCAACACTACTTTGTCAGCGCCTGGATTCCTGATGCCAATAGCAACAACAGTTACTATTTACACAAATCCGATGAAAATGATCTCTACTTGATGGGATTTATCGGCAATATCACTGAAGTAGCTCCGGGTACCCAAGGTGTCATCAGCGCTAATTTCTATGCTGGCCCCAAAGATACTGAACGTTTGGAGCAAATCTCTCCTTATCTCGATTTAACTGTGGATTACGGTTGGCTTTGGTGGGTAGCAAAACCCTTGTTCTTTGTTCTTAAGTGGATCCACGAATTGGTTGGAAACTGGGGTCTTGCAATTATTGGGTTAACCCTGATTGTAAAAGCCCTGTTTTTCAAACTTTCGGCAACTAGCTATAAATCCATGGCGAAAATGCGCAAATTAGCGCCGAAAATGGCCGAAATGAAAGAGCGTTATGGCGATGATCGTCAAAAATTCTCACAAGAGATGATGAAGCTCTACAAAACCGAGAAAGTAAATCCATTTGGTGGCTGCTTGCCTCTGTTGATCCAAATGCCGGTATTCCTCGCACTGTATTATGTATTGATGGAATCGGTTGAGTTGCGTCATTCGCCATTCTTTGGCTGGATTCTCGATCTATCGGTAAAAGACCCCTACTTTGTACTGCCGATTATTTACGGTATTACCATGTACTTCATGCAGAAGTTGAACCCGCAACCGACTGATCCTATGCAAGCGCGCATTATGAACATGCTGCCGTTTGTGTTTACCTTTATGTTCCTGTGGTTCCCTGCTGGTTTGGTATTGTATTGGGTAACCAACAACACCTTGTCGATCATCCAACAGTACATTATTACCAAACAAATCGACGCCGAACCTACTGCTAAATAAGTTATCGCTATGCTGATTACCGACACTATCGCCGCCATCGCTACCGCCACTGGCCGCGGTGGTGTCGGTATTATCCGGGTCTCTGGTGCGAAAGCCAGGCTCGTTGCGGAAACTCTTCTTTCTATTAATATCCAGCCACGTTACGCACATTATTGCGATTTCAAAAACCGTAAGGGTGATGTGCTCGACCAAGGCATAGCCCTGTTTTTCCCCGGCCCAAATTCATTTACTGGTGAAGATGTCCTTGAGCTACAAGGCCACGGCGGCCCGGTCATTCTTGATTTACTGCTGCGGGAAATTACCCAACTGGGAATCCGCCTTGCGCGCCCGGGCGAATTTTCTGAACGGGCATTTTTAAACGACAAGCTCGATCTCTCCCAAGCCGAAGCTATCGCCGATTTGATTGACGCTACTACCGAGCAAGCGGCACGCAATGCACTTCACTCTTTGCAAGGCGCTTTCTCCAAACGTATCCATGAGTTAGTTGAAGCGTTGATCCATTTGCGTATTTACGTGGAAGCCTCTATCGACTTTCCTGAAGAAGAAATTGATTTCCTCAGCGATGGCAAAGTCGCCAATGACCTGAATACCATTATCGATAAACTGGAAAACGTCTTTAAAGAAGCAAGACAAGGTACTTTGGTGCGCGATGGGATGCGTGTGGTAATTGCCGGCCGCCCCAATGCTGGAAAATCCAGCCTGCTCAATGCCCTGAGCGGCCGCGAATCTGCCATTGTCACCAGTATTGAAGGCACGACTCGCGACGTACTGCGCGAACACATCCATATCGATGGCATGCCATTACATATTATCGATACCGCCGGTTTACGCGAAAGCCCGGATGAAGTTGAACAAATCGGTATCCAACGCGCATGGCAGGAAATTCAACAAGCTGATCGGGTGTTACTACTGGTGGACAGCCGTCAGAGCCAGTTAACGGATCCGCGGGAAATCTGGCCAGAATTTGTCGAACAACTACAAGATCCCAATAAAATCACGCTGGTTCGTAACAAAATTGACCTTAGCAACGAAGCGGCAGGTTTATTCCAGTCCAACTTGAACAACACCTACATCGGTATCAGCGCTGCTACTGGTGCCGGTATCGATGATTTAAAACAGCATCTCAAAACTATCATGGGCTACAGCGAGACCGGAGAAAGTGGTTTTACTGCGCGTCGTCGCCATTTGGATGCACTGGAACGTGCTCAATCGTTCCTGAATTCAGGTAAAGCCCAACTTCATGGTTATGCAGCAGGTGAGTTGCTAGCTGAAGATCTGCGTCAGGCGCAAAATAGCCTGGGGGAAATTACCGGTGAATTTACCCCTGATGATCTTTTAGGCAGGATCTTCAGCAGTTTCTGCATAGGCAAATGACGTAAATTTCATCATCTTTCTTGTCCCTATCTTCAATCAATCCAATTTCCAAAAATCACACTCTTTACACAAAAGCTTCCAGTAAGGGAAACCTTAATACCGACTTATCTTCATGTTTTTCCACACAGTTACACAGGTTATCCACAGAAAATATTAAGATTTAGAGGTAAATAGCTGTTTTATCGAGAAATTTTATTATTAATAGAGGAGTGTTGTGCACAAACCTGTGTGTGTTCATGACAAAAACTGGGCGGCGTTTTGGGGATAACTCCCGTTTTCCCTCTTTTATGTATAACTCGTGGTGTTACAACCAGCTTTCAATCAGCTTAAACGCAGCTTACCGAGTTGTTTTCCTATGGATTATCATCATCTCAAGTATTTGAAAAATAATAACTTTTAAATCTTATCCACAGAAATAAACGGCACTATATATAACAACATCATCAAAACCCTAAATAACAAAATATATATTTCTCTTTTAAAAAATTTCTCCTTTGTTGTAACGCAGACGCTTTTTTTGGATAACTTGACTGGCTCTTACATAAAGGACTTGGGTAACTCAATCTGAAGACAAGCTCCAAGGATGAACCTATGACGTGTATCGTATTGAGTTAGCGGATGCTGATTTTGGAGATAGTAAATTTATACTGATTAATCCCTGTACAAGTTTTGTGCAAAACCAAGACTCGCTCTATAATGTTGCCCCTTTTGACCTTCAGGTCATATTTCGGTTAAGTACGCAGGTAAACTGCAAGGTGTAAGCGATGATTTTCCCGGATCGTTTTGATGTGATCGTGATTGGTGGCGGCCATGCTGGAACAGAGGCCTGTTTGGCTGCAGCGCGCATGGGCTGCAAAACCTTGTTGCTCACCCACAACATTGAAACACTCGGCCAAATGTCCTGTAATCCCGCCATCGGCGGGATTGGTAAAAGCCATCTTGTAAAAGAAATTGATGCCCTTGGCGGTGCCATGGCATTGGCCACCGATAAAGGCGGTATTCAATTTCGCGTCCTGAATGCGCGCAAAGGCCCGGCGGTACGGGCGACCCGCGCTCAAGCTGACCGTATCCTTTACAAAGCGGCGATCCGCGAAACTTTGGAAAATCAGGAAAATCTGTGGATCTTCCAGCAAGCTGCTGACGATCTGATTGTTGAAAACGATCAGGTGCGTGGAGTTGTGACCCAAATGGGTCTGAAATTTATGGCCAATCAGGTGGTACTCACCGCCGGTACTTTCCTCGGTGGTTTGATTCACATTGGCTTGCAAAATTTTTCCGGCGGCCGCGCCGGTGATCCACCATCAATCGCGCTATCCAAACGCCTGCGCGAATTGCCACTGCGTGTTGATCGTTTAAAAACCGGCACACCGCCACGTGTCGATGCCCGAACGGTTAATTTTGATGTTCTGGAAAAACAATATGGCGATGAACCGCGCCCGGTAATGTCTGTGCGTGGAAACCGTGAAATGCAACCGCGCCAGATTTGTTGTTACATAACCCATACCAACGAAAAAACTCACGATGTTATTCGCCGCAATCTCGACCGTTCACCGATGTACTCAGGTGTAATTGAAGGGATAGGTCCGCGTTATTGTCCATCGATCGAAGATAAAATTCACCGCTTCGCGGATAAAGATTCACACCAAATTTTTATCGAACCTGAAGGACTTACCACACACGAGCTTTATCCGAACGGGATTTCCACCAGCTTGCCGTTTGATGTGCAGTTGGAAATCGTGCGTTCGATGAAGGGTTTTGAAAACGCACATATCCTTCGCCCTGGTTACGCGATTGAATACGATTTTTTTAATCCGCAGGATTTGCAACACAGCTTGGAAACCAAAGTGATTGGCGGATTATTTTTCGCTGGTCAGATTAACGGCACCACGGGTTACGAAGAAGCGGGTGCGCAAGGTATGCTTGCAGGTATCAATGCCGCACTCCGTTCTCAGGAAAAAGAAGCCTGGTGTCCGACTCGCGATCAAGCCTACATCGGCGTTCTGGTTGATGATTTGATTACACTGGGAACCAAAGAGCCTTATCGCATGTTCACCAGCCGTGCTGAATATCGCCTGTTATTGCGTGAAGACAATGCGGATTTGCGTTTGACCGAAAAAGGCCGCGAACTTGGTTTGATCGGTGATGAGCAATGGAAAATTTTCTGTGATAAACGCGAACAAATCGAATTGGAACAACAGCGTTTACGTTCAACCTGGATTCAAGCCGGTTCCACTGAGGCAGAATTGGTTGAGCAAAAAATCCAGACTAAATTGACACGCGAATACAGTTTGATGGATTTGTTAAAAAGGCCGGAATTAACTTATGCTGATGTTGCACATTTAAAGGGTGAATCGCTTGCCAATGAAGCAGCTGCCGAACAAATTGAGATCGGGGCAAAATATTCTGGCTACATAGAACGTCAGCAAGAAGATGTTGATCGCTTGCGTGCATATGAAAATACGATTATTCCTGATGACTTTGATTATTCACAAGTCGATGGCTTATCGAATGAAGTAAAACAGAAACTCATCGCAGCAAGGCCACAAACATTAGCTCGTGCATCGCGTATTTCCGGCGTAACACCGGCAGCGATATCACTGGTATTAGTGTATTTGAAAAAACGCGGTGTACTTAAGCGTTTAAAAGAAGATACACCTGAACAACAAGCCAGTTAATCAGCGAATAAAATTTTTTCCGCTTCGCGGATACATTGAGTAGTGCACGTGATTGAACCAGAATTACACGATAGATTAACCCAACAGCTAGTACGCGGTGCAGCTGAAATGTCGGTTTCGCTTACTGGCGAACAAACTGAAAAATTACTGGCATATGTCAGTGAATTTGAAAAATGGAACAAAGCGTATAATTTGTCCGCGGTGCGTGATATCCAGCAAATGGTTGCGCGTCATCTGTTGGATAGTTTAAGCGTAGTGCCTTGGTTTAACTCACATAAAGCCAGAGTAGAAAAAAAATGTCCGCTGACGCGGATAATTGATGTAGGAACAGGTGGTGGCCTTCCGGGAATTCCGTTGGCAATTATGTTTCCTGAAAAACAATTTACGTTGCTGGATAGCAATGGTAAAAAAACCCGGTTTTTATTCCACGTAAAGACCCTACTGGGGTTAACAAACGTAACCGTAGAAAATCGCCGTGTAGAAGAATTTAATCCGGCAGAAAAGTTTCATGGTGTTATTAGTCGTGCTTTTGCCAGTTTGCAGGATATGACTGAAGGATGCGCAAACCTTGTTGCAAAAGATGGAATTTTTCTCGCCATGAAGGGCATTTTTCCTGAAGATGAGTTGGCACCCATCAGCGACAAAATTGAGTTATTGGAAAGTATTAAATTGGTTGTCGCAGAAACTGACGGCGAACGCCACTTGTTAATCCTGCAGGCTAAACAATAAAATTTTTCAACCACGCGGTGGTTATAGGATTGTCACTTGACCAAGATCTATGCGATTGCAAACCAAAAAGGCGGTGTGGGCAAAACAACAACCTGCGTGAATCTGGCGGCATCTTTGGTAGCTACCAAGAAACGTGTATTGCTGGTTGATCTTGATCCGCAAGGCAACGCTACAATGGGCAGTGGCGTTAATAAAAACGAAGTGGAAAAATCCATTTACGATGTGCTCACAGAACGCGAATCAATCAATGATTGTTTGGTGCTGTCGGAAAGCGGTAAATACCAAGTGTTGCCAGCAAACGGCGACCTGACTGCAGCAGAAGTTGAAATGCTTGCGCTCGATAATAAAGAACGCCGTTTGCAGAACGCGCTTAATCAAGTGCGTGACCAATTTGATTATATTTTAATTGACTGCCCCCCTTCGTTGAACATGCTTACCTTGAATGCATTAACTGCATGTGACGGTGTCATTATTGCGATGCAATGTGAGTACTATGCACTGGAAGGTTTGTCAGCTTTGGTTGGTACTATCAATCAAATCCAGAAAGTATTAAATCCGCATTTAAAAATCGAAGGCTTGTTGCGCACTATGTACGATCCGCGTAACAGTCTGACTAACGATGTATCGGCGCAGTTACAACAACACTTTGGTGATCGATTGTATCGCACCTGTATTCCGCGCAATGTACGCCTTGCAGAAGCCCCAAGTTTTGGTATGCCGGTATTAGCCTTTGATCGTCAATCCAAAGGTGCTATTGCATACCTCGCATTGGCGGGGGAAATTTTACGCCGCAATGAATCCAGCAATAAATCTGCCGCAGAAGCTGTAGCAGCCAACTAAAAATTCAATTTTTGAATTACACAAGGCCAACAAGAATGTCGAGTAAACGCAAAGGTTTGGGTAAAGGATTGGATGCATTGCTGAGTGCAGGTTTGGGAGTAACTTCGCCAGCACCGGAAATGCCCATTACTCCAAGTGAGGCTGATCAAAAAATTGAATACAAAGATGGCAAGCTCGCACACTTACCTGTCGAGTTAATCCAACGTGGTAAGTATCAGCCACGTCGCGATATGCATCAGGAAGCCTTGGAAGAATTAGCTGAGTCGATAAAAGTCCAGGGCGTAATGCAACCGATAGTGGTGCGCAGCATCGGTGAAGGACGCTATGAAATTATCGCGGGTGAACGCCGCTGGCGCGCAACGCAATTGGCTGGTTTGGATAGAATCCCCGCAGTAATCCGTGAAGTGCCGGATGAAGCGGCCATCGCTATGGCGCTGATCGAAAATATCCAGCGCGAAAATTTAAACCCCATTGAAGAGGCGGTTGCGTTAAAGCGCCTGCAAGATGAATTTGAGTTAACCCATGCAGAAGTGGCTCAAGCGGTGGGCAAGTCACGTACTACGGTGACTAACCTGCTGCGTCTGATTGCATTAAGCGAAGAAGTCAAAACATTGCTGGAACATGGCGATTTGGAAATGGGGCACGCCCGCGCTTTATTGACTCTGGAACCGTTCCAGCAGAAAGAGATTGCTCGTCAGGTAGTCGCAAAAGGATTATCTGTGCGTCAAACGGAGGCATTGGTTCGTCAATTACAGGAAAATCAACATCAGGAAAAAGTAACGCCAGAAGTCAAAGTATCGGCTGATATTCGCCGCCTGCAAGATCAACTGTCGGAAACTTTGGGAGCTGGCGTTGAAATTCAGCACAGTGCCAAAGGAAAAGGAAAACTGGTGATTAGCTACAATTCCCTCGATGAACTCGATGGCATTCTCGGTCATATCAAATAATTTTTATCTTTTCGTCCTATACAAGGCATCCTGATTTTGGTGCCTTGTACCTACATCTAGTTGTAATAGCTTCTATTAGCCACAAGCGGCAGTAAGTCTCAAAATAACGCCTAAATTTACAGCAAATTTACTAGTCAGTTTTTGAGTTTGGTGCTAGCCCGAAGGTTGCTGCTGGGGGGCTTAGTCTCTATAATGCGCCACGTTTGGGCGCAAGGAACATAAGCTTGTTACTAATGGTAATAAGAAAGTGTTTATGACAGAATGCCGCCGCAAAATTGGGGGGGTAAAAACACTTGTCTCGTTATCTCAAGGGGCGTGATATAGCTCTCCAAACAGTAGCCGCCCAGTTGGTATTAACTCTGGTTGCTGCCGCTACTGCCCTGGCGATCAATGATTCGGTCGCAATTTCAATTTTAATCGGTGGAATAATTGGTGTGACAGCCAACTTATGGCTGGCACTCATAGCGTTTCGCCCTGCGTTGGGCGCGCCGACCCAAAGAATGCTTGCAGCATTTTATATGGGTGAGTTTGGAAAATTTATCATCACGGCCGTGTTGTTCCTGCTGGCATTCAAGCAGATTGGGTTTCTAAAGGAAGCCGCTTATGCCGCCACTATGATCATGGCTTATGTGATAGTTCAGGTAATTGCCTGGACATACCCGCTGATGCGCCGCAAGGTTTAAAGCGTTAATGGGTTAAACGTTTTTTCAACTTTAATTTGGAACTTAACGATGTCATCCGCCGAGAACGAAGCATTAACATCCTCCGAGTATATTAAACACCACCTTACCAATCTCACCTATGGCCAGTTACCTGATGGTACCTGGGGGTTCGCACACAATAGCGATGAAGCAGCTCAAATGGGTTTTTGGGCTTTCCATGTTGATACATTGGGTTGGTCGGTATTTTTGGCAACAGTGTTTTTTCTGATTTTCCGTAGTGTTGCCAAGAAAGTGACCAGCGATGTGCCAACCGGCATGCAAAACGCCGTTGAAGCAGCCGTCGAATTTGTCGAAGGCAATGTCAAAAGTATGTTCCCTTACAAAAACTCCATGATTGCTCCTATGGCACTGACTGTTTTTGTGTGGGTATTTTTCATGAACGCGATGGATTTGGTTGCCATCGACCTGCTTCCCGGGTTGGCGCAATTGTTTGGCGCTAATGTACTGGGTATGGATCCACACCATGTCTATTTCAAAGTGGTTCCCACAACCGATCCTAATATCACTTTAGGCATGGCCTTTTGTGTATTTATCCTGATTCTTTGGTTCAGCATTACTCAAAAAGGTTTGTTGGGCTTCCTTAAAGAGCTGACTTTGCACCCGTTCAGCAGCAGTAATCCGATTATCCAAACGCTCTTTATCCCTGTGAACCTTGTGTTGGAATTGCCAGGTTTGATTGCAAAGCCAGTTTCTCTGGGTTTGCGTCTATTCGGTAACCTTTATGCAGGCGAAATTATTTTTATCCTGGTGGCGATCCTTTACGGTGCAGGAATCATTTTTGCCGGTGTTGCGGGTGTTATTCAGGTTATCTGGGCGTTGTTCCATATCCTGATTATTTTCTTGCAAGCCCTTATTTTCATGTCATTGACCATTGTGTACATGAGCATGGCTTATCAAACCGATGAGCAACACTAAGCGTTTTTTGTAACCCGTTTTGTAATTTGTTTTTTTGTTTGTTCTTTTAATTTTTATTTATCAACTTAGTAGGAGAAAACACTGTGACTGAAGCTCAAGCTTTGATTTATTTGGCAGGTGCACTGGTAATTGGTCTGGGTGCTGTTGGTGCTGCCATTGGTGTAGGTATTCTTGGTGGTAAGTTCCTGGAAGGCGGTGCTCGTCAGCCAGAATTGATTCCAATGCTGCGTACTCAATTCTTCGTTGTTATGGGTCTGGTTGACGCGGTACCAATGATCGGTGTTGGTATCGGTATGTACATCCTGTTCGCAACTGGCGCCTAATTTTAGCTGTCGTGTTTGCGATTTAAATTCCTTTAACAAAGGCATCTAAACGTGAATCTTAATGCAACTCTTATCGGTCAGATGGTGGCGTTTGTCATCTTTATTTATCTGACACATCGCTTTGTTTGGCCACCCATTGTTGCGGCAATGGCAGAGCGTAGCAAGCGTATCGCTGATGGTCTTCAGGCTGCCGATAAAGCTGAAAAAGATCTCGAACTGGCTAAACAAAAAGTGGTTGAGCAACTCACTTCTGCAAAGAAAGAAGCTGCTGCAATTATTGATCAAGCAAACAAGCGCGCTATCGAAATTGTTGAAGAAGCAAAAGAGAAAGCACGTGTTGAGGCAGATCGTGTTAAAGCCGCTGCCCAGGCTGAAATTGACCAGGCAACTGCGCGTGCGCGTGAAGAATTACGTGCGAAAGTAGTGACCCTGGCATTAGCGGGTGCAGAAAAGATTCTGGAATCTTCTATCGATCAAAATGCTCACAACGAGTTGGTAAACAAACTCGCTGCGCAGCTGTAAGAGAGGTAGATATGGCTGAACTCACTACCCTGGCTAGACCTTACGCCAAAGCAGCATTCGAGTTCGCCCTGGCTGCCAACAAATTGCAGTCATGGTTTGAAGCTCTGGAAGTTTCAGCCGCCGTTGCCGAACAAGATCAGGTGAAAAAAGCGTTGAGCGCATCTGGTTTGTCGGCACAGCAGAAAGCTTCCGTGTTTGTACAGGTTTGTGGTGACCAACTGGATGAAAGTCAAAAAAACTTCATCCACACCCTTGCAAGCAATAAACGTTTGGCACTTCTTCCCTATGTGAAAGAGCTGTTTGCCAGACTGAAAGCACAGCAAGAAAAAACTATTGATGTCGAGGTAACAGCAGCTTACGAGTTGCCAGTTGACTTGATTAACAAATTGGCTCAGGCCCTGAGCGCCAAACTGGATCGTAAAGTCAGTGTGCAAGGTTCGGTAGATAAGAACCTGTTAGGTGGGATTGTTATCTCCACTGGCGATATGGTTATCGACGGTTCAGTCCGTGGTCGCTTGGCGAAGCTCGCCGAAGCAATGAAATCCTAATTTTAGGGTTGAGGAACAGAGCATGCAGCAACTGAATCCTTCTGAAATCAGTGAAATCATCAAGCAGCGCATCGCTGGCCTTGAGTTTTCAACAGAAGCACAAAACGAAGGTACTGTCGTTTCCGTAACTGACGGTATTATTCGTATTCACGGTCTCGCCGATGTTATGTACGGTGAGATGATTGAATTTGAAGGCGGTATCTACGGTATGGCACTGAACCTGGAGCGCGACTCCGTTGGTGCTGTAATCCTGGGTGATTACCGCGGTGTGGCCGAAGGCCAAAAATGTAAGTGTACTGGTCGTATCCTTGAAGTGCCTGTTGGTCCGGAATTGCTGGGTCGCGTTGTTGACGCTCTTGGTAACCCAATCGACGGTAAAGGTCCGCTGAACACCAAAATGACCGACGCAGTTGAGAAAATTGCACCGGGCGTAATTTGGCGTAAATCGGTAGACCAGCCAGTACAAATCGGTTTGAAAGCAATCGATGCGATGGTGCCAATCGGCCGTGGCCAGCGCGAGCTGATCATCGGCGACCGTCAAATTGGTAAAACCGCTATCGCCGTTGATGCCATCATTAACCAGAAAGGTTCTGGCATTAAGTGTATTTATGTAGCGATTGGTCAAAAAGCGTCTTCTGTAGCGAGCGTTGTGCGCAAGCTGGAAGAAAACGGCGCTATGGATCACACCATTGTGATCGCAGCGACTGCTTCTGATCCTGCATCCATGCAATTCCTGGCAGCATTCACCGGTTGTACCATGGGTGAATACTTCCGCGATCGCGGCCAAGATGCTCTGATTATTTATGACGACCTGACCAAGCAAGCTTGGGCTTACCGTCAAATCTCCCTGTTGCTGCGCCGTCCACCAGGCCGTGAAGCTTACCCTGGCGACGTGTTCTATCTCCACAGCCGTCTACTAGAACGTGCATCTCGCGTAAGCGAAGAGTATGTAGAGAAGTTCACCAAGGGTGAAGTGAAAGGTAAAACCGGTTCTTTAACCGCGTTGCCAATCATTGAAACTCAGGCTGGTGACGTTTCTGCATTCGTTCCAACCAACGTGATTTCTATTACCGACGGACAGATCTTCCTTGAATCGTCCATGTTCAACTCAGGTATTCGTCCTGCGATGAACGCCGGTATTTCGGTATCCCGTGTAGGTGGTGCTGCACAGACCAAAGTTATCAAGAAACTCTCCGGTGGTATTCGTACCGCATTGGCGCAATACCGTGAGTTGGCAGCCTTCTCCCAGTTCGCATCTGATCTGGACGAAGCAACCAAATCACAGTTGGAACATGGTCAACGTGTTACCGAGCTGATGAAGCAAAAACAATTTGCTCCATTGAGCGTTGCGCAAATGGCATTGGTACTGTTCGCTGCGAACGAAGGTCACCTGAAAGATATCGAAGTAAGCAAAGTGCTGGACTTCGAAGCGGCTCTGTTGTCTTTCGCCAAATCTGAATACGCTGACACTATGGCTCACATCGATGCCACCGGTGACTGGAATGGCGAATTGGAAGGCAAGTTCAAAGAGCTGGTGACCAAGCTGAAAGCGAGCCGCACCTGGTAATCTGGCGATCGCTGCGTTAACTCGCAGCGATCTCTAACCTTTTAGGTCGAGAGGCCTTAACCGGGGTTCGAGAGATGGCAAGCACAAAAGAAATTCGGACGCAGATAGCGAGCGTCAAAAGCACGCAGAAAATTACCAGCGCGATGGAAATGGTCGCCGCGAGTAAAATGCGCCGTGCACAAGAGCGGATGCAATTGGGTAAACCTTATGCCCAGCGTATCCGTGAAGTAGTCGGGCACCTGGCCAACTCCAGCCCCGAGTACAAACACCGTTTTATGAAAGAGCGCGATGTTAAGCGCGTGGGTTACATCATTGTTTCCAGTGACCGTGGCCTGTGTGGTGGCTTGAACACTAACCTGTTCAAAGCCGCTATCCGGGATATGAAGGCATGGGCTGACAAAGGTGTAGCGATTGATTTGGGTTTGATTGGTGCCAAAGCTGGCCAGTTTTTCAAAAGCTTTGGTGGCAATGTAGTTGCCTCAACTCGCGATATCGGTGAAGCCCCACAAGTGGCCGACCTGATCGGCAGTGTGAAGGTAATGCTGGATGCGTTTGAAGCCGGCACTATCGACAAGCTGTTTCTGGTGAGCAACGACTTTGTTAACACCATGACCCAAACACCAAAAGTTCGTCAATTGCTGCCTTTGGTTGCCGAAGAAAATACCAAGTTGAAACATCACTGGGATTATATCTACGAGCCGGATGCAGAGTTCCTGTTGAAAGGGTTGTTGACTCGCTTTATTGAATCGCAGGTTTATCAGGCGGTAGTAGAAAACGCGGCTTCTGAACAAGCAGCGCGAATGATTGCGATGAAGAGTGCGACCGACAACGCCGGTGAATTGATTGATAGCTTGAAGCTGATTTACAACAAAGCGCGTCAGGCAGCGATCACCCAGGAACTGTCAGAAATTGTGGGCGGTGCGGCAGCGATCCAATAAGCGGCGCTGTTATGTATCTGCCCTGAAAGGCTAACGATTTTTGTATTTAATCCTTCAGAGCCCTGAGTTTTATTAAAAGGGATCTGGAATTTCTGGAACAAAGAGGAACCGGAAATGAGTAGCGGACGTATCGTTCAGATTATCGGCGCCGTTATCGATGTGGAATTCCCACGCGATGCAGTGCCTAAAGTGTATGACGCACTGGTTATCACCGATGGCAACCTGACCCTCGAAGTGCAACAGCAATTAGGCGACGGCGTAGTCCGCACTATTGCTCTGGGTTCATCTGAAGGTTTGCGTCGCGGTTTAACCGTGACCAACACCAACGAGCCAATCAAAGTGCCAGTGGGTACCGAAACCCTCGGTCGTATCATGGACGTATTGGGTAACCCAATTGATGAAGCGGGTCCAATCGGCGAAAAAGAGCGTATGCAGATTCACCGCGCTGCGCCTAAATACGAAGAGCTGGCAGCTTCTGAAGAACTGCTGGAAACCGGTATTAAAGTTATCGACCTGGTTTGCCCCTTCGCCAAAGGCGGTAAAGTAGGCCTGTTCGGTGGTGCTGGTGTAGGTAAAACCGTAAATATGATGGAACTCATCAACAACATCGCGAAAGAGCACAGCGGTCTGTCTGTATTCGCCGGTGTAGGTGAGCGTACTCGTGAAGGTAACGACTTCTACCACGAGATGAAAGAATCTAACGTAGTAGATAAAGTGGCGATGGTTTACGGCCAGATGAATGAGCCGCCAGGGAACCGTCTGCGCGTTGCGTTGACCGGCTTGACCATGGCGGAAAAATTCCGTGACGAAGGTAAAGACGTTCTGTTGTTCGTTGACAACATTTACCGTTACACCCTGGCCGGTACCGAAGTATCTGCTCTGTTGGGTCGTATGCCTTCAGCGGTAGGTTACCAACCAACATTGGCGGAAGAGATGGGCGTTCTGCAAGAGCGTATTACCTCTACCAAGATCGGTTCTATTACCTCTGTACAAGCAGTATATGTACCAGCGGACGACTTGACCGACCCGTCGCCAGCAACCACCTTTGCGCACTTGGACTCAACCGTAGTATTGAGCCGTGATATTGCTGCAAAAGGTATTTACCCGGCGATCGATCCACTGGATTCAACTTCACGTCAGTTGGACCCAATGGTTATCGGTAACGAGCACTATGCAACGGCGCGCGGTGTGCAAACCGTATTGCAACGTTACAAGGAGTTGAAAGATATTATCGCGATTCTGGGTATGGACGAATTGTCAGAAGAAGACAAACAAACCGTATCTCGTGCGCGTAAGATCGAACGTTTCTTGTCACAACCTTTCCACGTAGCGGAAGTATTCACTGGTTCTCCAGGCAAATACGTTCCACTGAAAGAAACCATCCGCGGTTTCAAAGGTTTGTTAGCCGGTGATTACGATCACCTGCCAGAACAAGCTTTCTACATGGTAGGTTCAATCGACGAAGCAATCGAAAAAGCCAGCAAGCTCAAGTAATTGAGTTGGCTCCGTTAATGCGGGGCCTTTGCTGATTTGTTTCGCCGATTTAGCTGAAAAGTAACGCAAGATAACCGAGACACAAAAATGGCCATGACAGTTCAATGCGATATCGTCAGTGCTGAGCGTGAGATTTTCTCCGGCCTGGTAGAGATGGTAATCACTACCGGTAGTCTGGGTGAAGTAGGTATTGCCTACGGTCACGCCCCATTGCTGACAGGTATCAAACCTGGTCCTGTGCGTCTTATCAAACAAGGTGGTGCTGAGGAAATTTTCTTTGTTTCCGGTGGCTATCTTGAAGTTCAGCCTTACCATGTCACTGTGCTGGCGGACACCGCTTTGCGCGCAGACGATATGGATGAAGCTGCAGCTTTGGAAGCACAGCAATTAGCGCAACAACAACTGGCAGATCAATCCAGCGAGATAGATTTCCAGCGCGCCGCCGCGCAACTGGCAGAAGCTGCTGCCCAATTGCGTACCTTGCAAGCAATCAAAAGAAAAGCGGGCAAGTAAGCGTTTGTTGTTGGACAAAAAAGGCGACTCTCGAGTCGCCTTTTTTATTGCACAAAATTTTTAACTGATGCCGTATTGTTCATGTCAATAAGCGATCAACTCGCTAAAATGCAGAAAATACAAACTACTTGCTCGCTCAATCAAACATTTAAAGGATTTCATCATGCTCGACATCCTCGTTCTTGCCGCCGGTAAAGGCACTCGTATGCGCTCGGACTTACCCAAAGTCTTACACCCGATTGGCGGTAAAGCGCTGGTGCAACATGTGGTGGATACAGCGCGTACGGTAGGCGGTGAACAAATTTTAATTATCGTTGGCCATGGTGCAGAAAAAGTGCAGGAAAAAATGGCTGCACCCGATGTGAAATTTGTCCTGCAAGCCGAACAATTGGGAACTGGCCATGCGGTGCAACAGGCCTTGCCGCAAGTGCGTAATGATGCAACTGTATTAATTCTTTATGGCGATGTTCCGCTGACACGCGCGGAAACCCTGCAAAAATTAATCGCCGGCGTGAACGAAAAACAAATGGGTTTACTCACCGTCAATATGATCGATCCCACAGGTTATGGCCGTATTGTGCGCGATGAAAAAAATGCAGTTGTTGCGATTGTCGAACATAAAGATGCCAGCGACGAGCAGAAAAAAATTCGTGAAATTAACACCGGTATCATGGCGGTCAAAGCGGCTCATTTACAAAAATGGTTACCGCAATTAAAAAATAATAACGCACAGGGCGAATATTATCTTACCGATATTATCGCTATGGCGAAGGCCGACGGCATCGTCATCCATGTTGAGCAACCGAATGCAGTTGAAGAAGTGGAAGGCATTAACAATCGTCAGCAACAAGCCGCACTCGAACGTTTTTATCAAAAACAAAAAGCCAATGAATTGATGGTAGCGGGTGTGACTTTGCTTGACCCGTCGCGCCTTGATATTCGTGGTAATTTAACCGCCGGCCGCGATGTAGTGATTGATGTGAACTGTGTGTTTGAAGGCGATGTTGTGTTGGGTGATGGTGTGGTGATTGAACCCAACTGTGTGATTATTAATAGCAAGATTGGAGCGGGAACCCACATCAAAGCCTTCAGCCATATTGAAGAAGCGGCGATGGCAGCCAATTGTGATATTGGCCCTTACGCCCGCTTGCGCCCAGGCACTGATTTGGCAGATGAAGTCAAAATTGGAAACTTTGTTGAGACCAAAAAGGCCGTGATCGCAAAAGGTAGTAAAGTGAACCACTTGAGTTATATCGGCGATGCCAAGGTCGGCAGCAAGGTGAATGTGGGCGCTGGAACTATCACCTGCAATTACGATGGTGTGAATAAATTCAAAACCGAAATTGGTGATAACGCCTTTATCGGTTCTAATTCTGCATTGGTCGCACCGGTAAAAATTGGTGCGGGTGCCACTGTTGGTGCAGGGTCGATAATTACTAAAGATGTGGAAAATGCAGAGTTGGCAATTGCGCGCAGTAAACAGCGTAATATTCAAGGTTGGGAACGGCCGACAAAAAAATAAATAGAAAAAACGAAAAGTAAAACGAGGCCAAGTGCCTCGTTTTTTATGGAACCCTTCCCATGCATTTATGGAGAATTTCATGCGCATGAATGTAAGCACCAAACGCTGGACTGGATTCCCGTAACGGATGCAAACCAGATAGTCGGGTTTATCAGTTTATTTGTGTTGCTGATTGCGACGATTGTTGCCACCTTATTGGCGCGACGAATCAGCCGGCCTTTGACAAGCCTTGCACAAAAGGCCCATGCATTGGCTTATTCACAAGCGATTCCCGTCACAGGCCAACTGGAATAGAAAGAGTTATTGGACGGTTGGCCATCAGCGTTTTGTTGCGGAATTAAATCCTGATGCTGAACGCGCTGAAAAGATGTCTGCCATCCTCGATTCCTATCGCGAAGTATCCAAGCTCTACTTCACCAACCAAAGCGACAAGATTCCGTAATTCCTCACACAAAAAGAAGCGGAGTTAGCCGCGCTCTTAACACCGGAAGAATTGGCGCAATTCAAAAATTCATTCGCTGAATGGGCGAAAACCAAAAAATATTACATGTGTTTTTTAAAGCTGGCCGCGAGTATCACTCGCCACCGCAAGATTTGTTTCTGGGAATAACCTACACCAGCACGCCGCAAATTGTGGTGTGGATGGAAACGCTGGAAGGCAAATATATCGATACGCTGTACATCACCGGCAAAACGTCCGACTCCAGTTATCGCTCAAAAGATCCGGCGATTGATGTAGTGCGCCGCCCCGAGGCATTGCCTTATTGGAGCCACAAGCGTGGAATCAAATCGGTTGATGGACTTTACACTCCAGACCAACACAATTCGGATTTGGATGGCATTTCTGCAGCAACACCCAAAGTGGATTATCAAGTCACTCTGTCGGCACCGCGCATGGGGCGCTACAAGCTGATAATGGAAGTAAACCGCACCTATGATTTCAACGAGTATTACAGCAAAACTCGTTTTCCGGACGATGCGATTTATTCAGGCACAGGTTCATCGGGACAGCCTTCACTGATTTATGAAGCGATTATCGATTCGCAACAATCGGGGCAGCATTTATTTAATCTGGTCGGCCACGGCCATCATTCCGGCAGTGATGGATCGCTCTATACCGAATTGGATAATGTCACCAGCGCGAAACAAATTCTGGAATTTATTGTGGCGAATGTGGAATAAGAAAAAGGGTGACTGATTTGCTCAATACATCCCAATTTATGGTTCGATTTTTAGTAATAGGGATAATTGGTAAAAAGTGGGATGAATAGTCTTTTTAAAATAATGATGATCGGCACAAACAAAAAATAGTTAATACATCACCACTACACATTGATCGCTCTGGTTATACGTCCGTAGCAGCTTTGCTGCAATCACTAATAAAAAGCCGGGGATTAACACCATGAGCAAAAACCTGATCAGTGCGTTTGCACTGGGCGCAAGTGCGCTATTGATAAGTGCGGCCAACAGTGCCTACGAGTGCGGCAGCCTGAGCCAATACCAAAATGGCCAAAGCTATACAACGGGACAAATGGTTAAACATAATAACCGGGCGTTTTCCTGTAACGTGGGTGGATGGTGTACGGTGGGCGGTCCTTATGAGCCGGGCGTTGGTTGGGCGTGGACCAATGCGTGGAGTGACTTGGGCGCATGTGGTGCTACAGCGAGCAGCTCATCGGTAATACCGGCATCGAGTAAATCCTCATCCAGTAAAAGTTCGTCCAGTAGTTCTTCCGCGATTGTAATCTCCAGTCAATCGTCTTCGCTGGTGCCATCCAGTAGTTCGCGCTCATCGAACAGTTCATCTCTGGCAAGCTCGATAGAATCATCCAGCAGTTCCAGTACAAATAATCTATCGGCGCTTTACAACAACAATTTTCAACAACACACAGTAGGTGCGTATACCGCAGCGCGTTTCAGTGCCGATTGGGGATTTAATCCCGGTGCATCAGCAGGTGTGGCAGATAATCGCTTGAGTATTTTGGCGGATCCGCTCGATGCTAATAACCGCGTGTTGCGCGTAACTTATAAAGCGAATCAGATTGGTGGTAATTCAGCATCTGTATTTACCTATTCGATTCCGGGCGGCCCGCACACGCAATTGTGGCTGCAATACAAAGTGATGTTCGACAGCAATTTCACCTGGGTTAAAGGCGGAAAGTTGCCGGGCTTGGCAGGATTTGATGGCACCAAGCCAACCGGCTGTGTGAACAACAGTTTGCTTGATGGATTCAGCGCACGATTTATGTGGCGTGAGAATGGCAATGGGTTTTTGTATTTATACAATCCCGTCAAGCAGGAAGAATGCGGCGACTACAAATCACTCGCCAGTTTTTTCACCAAAGGGCGCTGGTACACCATCACCAGTTTTGTTGAGTTGGGTACCGCCAACCAATATAACGGCGCAGTTACCACTTATATCGATGGCAAAGAAGTAGCGCGTGTGAGTGGGTTGATGTTGCGCAATTCGGCATCGGTCAGCATCGACAAGTTTTTGTTTGAAACATTTTTTGGCGGCAGTACCAGCGATTGGGCACCGGCGATAGATCAGTATTCCTATTTTGACGATATCAGTATCAGTACTACCAGCCGCTTGAGTGAAGTGACCACAGGCGGTAACAACGGCGGCAACATTAGCCATCCGATCAGCGGATACACACTGTGGATAAATAAATCCTACAGCCAAAACGCAAAGGTGTATCTGCAGGATGCCATGGGCGTGTATCACTACTATCAGGTGCGTTGGGGTGTCTCGGTGAATAAAAATCCGCTGCAAAACTCACTGCCGGAAAACCATGTGGGTGTTTACAGCCCGGTACGCTTGGACAATGGCCAGCCGTGGGTGGAGTTGATCAACCCCTGATCACAATTCATCAGTGATGTTAATCCGGTGTGAAGCGCTGCTCCACACCGGATGCTTGTCAGGTCGCAAGTAAGTCTCCGTAAAGATCTAAAAATCGTCTTAAGTTTTGGTTGTGAAACCCGTATCATCTGACGATTAAATCAGATAAATATAAAGAGCGATTTATGACCCGATCAACACTTCTCGTTGCACTTTCGTTTGTAGGATCACTGGCTGCCTGCGGTGGTGGTGGAGGCGGTGGTGGTTCCAGTACTCCCAAACCCGCGTCTTCCGTTGCACCTGCCAGCAGTGTTGCGCCCTCGTCGGTTGCAGTCTCTTCACTAGCGACCTCATCGGTCGCCGCTTCCAGTGCAGCCAGTCAGGGTGCCGCGGCGATCAGCAGTTTTATTGTGGTCGATCAATTTGGTTACTTGCCCGATGCCAAAAAAGTCGCGGTGATCCGCGACCCGCAAACCGGTTATGACGCGGCACTGAGTTTTACCCCCGGTGCGACTTACCAGCTGATCAATCTGGATACCAACGCCGTGGTGCTCAGTGGCAGTGCGGTGAGTTGGAAATCCGGCGCAACCTTTGATGCCGCAGGCGATAAAGCCTGGTGGTTCGATTTCTCCAGCGTCACCACGCCGGGTAATTACGCGGTGCTGGATGTAGAAAAGAATGTCCGCTCGCCCGGCTTTAAAATCGCGGCCGATGTGTACAAACCTGTGCTCAAACATGCGATGCGCAGTTTCTTTTACCAGCGCGCCGGTTTTGCCAAACAAGCGCCTTTTGCCGAAGCAGGTTGGACGGATGGTGCAAGCCACATAGGCGCGGGGCAGGACAAAAACGCGCGTCTGTACAGCGACAAAAATAATGCCGCGACCGAAAAAGACCTATCCGGTGGTTGGTATGACGCCGGCGATTACAACAAGTACACCAACTGGCACGCCTATTATCTGGTCGCCCTGCTCCACGCCTATGCAGAAAACCCGACGGTCTGGACAGACGATTACAACATCCCCGAATCCGGCAACGGTGTGCCCGACATAATCGACGAGATCAAATGGGGTTTTGACTGGCTGAAGAAAATGCAGAACCAGGATGGCTCGGTGCTGTCGATCCTTGGGCTTGCGCACGCCAGTCCGCCATCTGCCGCGACTGGCCCCAGCTATTACGGCCCGGCCAGCACTTCAGCGACACTGACCAGCGCGGGCGCGTTTGCGCTCGGCAGTAAAATCTTGGCCGGTTTGGATAACCCCGAGCTGAATGCCTACGCCGCTGACCTGAAAACCCGCGCGGAAAATGCCTGGACTTGGGCGGTCGCTAACCCCAATGTGACCTTCCGCAATAACGAGGGCGCATCGGCTGGCTTAGGTGCTGGCCAACAAGAGGTGGATGACGCAGGCCACGCCACCAAGAAAACAGCCGCCGCTATTTACCTGTTTGCCGCCACCGGCTCCGCCACCTATCGCAGCCATGTGGATGCCAACGCCACTAACGCGACTAGCTGGGTGGATGTGTGGAATGAACCGGAAGTCACCGCCTGGCTCTATTACGCCAGCCTGCCTGATGCCACCGGTGCCGTCGCTACCAGCCTGAAAAATCAATACCAATCCGCATTCAACGCCAACAACAACTGGCCGGCGGTGCGCAATGGCGATGACCCTTACCGCGCTTATATCGGCACTAGCAACTTCACCTGGGGCAGCAACCGCACCATTTCCCGCAAGGGGCTGACCTTCCACAATCTGATCGACTACAACATCAGCGGTACTGACCAAGCAGAGGTGCGCAACGCGGCGGTGGGCTATCTGAATTACATCCACGGCGTTAATCCACAGGCAATGGTCTACCTGTCTAATATGTACAGTCTGGGTGTGCACAGTTCGGTCAACGAGTTCTACCATTCGTGGTTCACCAACGGCAGCGCACTCTGGGATCGTGTTGGAACCTCTACTTATGGCCCGGCACCCGGCTTTTTAGTGGGCGGCCCTAACCCCTCTTATGACTGGGACGGTAACTGTACGTCTAATAGTCCAAATTCTGGTTGCGGCTCAGCAGCACCCAACCCCCCAAAAGGCCAACCGGCGATGAAAGCCTATCTGGATTTCAACACCAGCTGGCCGCTCAACTCTTGGCAGATCACCGAAAACCATAATGACTATCAAGTCGCCTATATTCGGTTGCTGTCCAAGTTTGTGCCCAAGCAATAAAAGCCTTGATTTGACACCACAACACCACAACGTCATGATGTTGTGGTGTCAACCAAGAGGCCACTCCCATGAGCCAGTTATCCAAGCGCTCAACCATCTACTTCGATCCGCAACTCCATCAAGCCCTTCGCCTGAAAGCGGCATCGACCCAGGTATCTGTCTCTGAACTGGTCGATGAAGCCGTGCGCCTGTTGATGAGCGAAGACCAGCAAGACCTTAAAGCCTACGCCGATCGTGTGAGTGAACCGGAAGTTAGCTATGAAGCGCTACTCAATGACTTGAAGGCGAATGGCAAACTATAAAATCACCTTCAAAAGTTCTGTGGCGAAAGATCTGCGCGCAATTCCCACTGCAGACATCCAGCGAATTCTCAGCCGTATCGACGAACTTGCCGAAAATCCCCGCGCCCATGGTTGCATCAAACTCAGCGGCCATGAGCTGTATCGTGTTCGCCAAGGCAACTACCGGATTGTCTATGAAATCCGCGATGGTGAATTGGTTGTGGTGGTGATCAAGGTTGGGCATAGGTCATCAGTCTACGCAACATAATCCTAACCCTTTATAAAAACAGTCAGGGTCGATGTGATGGAAACCCACATGTTTACCAATAACCTGATTTCCAGTGTTGATTTTTTTATCCGCTACGCCTGCATCGGGCAATTGCTGCTATTGGTTGCCTATCTGTTTTATAAGCCCTATCGCACGCAATCTACTTTTCGCATGCAGGTTCTTCCACTGATGTTGGCGCTCGGTATTGCTGCTTATTTACTGTTGACCGCACCTTACTCACCGCGCCCGCAGGGTTTTATTCGCAGCATCCTGTTGATGTTTACCCACACCATGCCGGTATTTTTATGGTTGCTCGGCAAACAACTGTTTGATGACGAATTCAATTTACAGCGCTGGCCGATTGTTGGAAAACTAGCCTTGGTGTTGCTGGGTTGTTTTTATATTTATGTTTTCCTGATTCGTGGTGGTGGCGGTCAGCTCCAAATGGCGAGCCATGTCATCGCATTGATTTTTATTGTGCATCTTTTGGCGAGTGTGATGCTGACCTGGCGCAATGACTTGGTGGAGCAGCGGCGTGTGGCGCGTTTTTGGTTTGTATTGTTAGTCGGATTATTTTTTCTCATGCTGGATCTGGTCGAGCTCAGCAGAACCGGGTTGAATCGCCATCAGTTTTTCATGCTGATGAACGCGTCCATTTGTTTGCTTGGCACCAGTGTGACGGCGGCGTTGCTTTTTTTTCATGCGTTATCGATAAAACCAGAATCCGTATCAAATACAACACCGGATGCACCGCGCTATTCACGTTTGATCCCGCAAGAAAATGCACTCGCTAAAAAGCTGCACTGTTTTATTGACGATGCGGGTTACTTACAACCCGATCTCACCATCAGCAAACTGGCCGAACAATTGGAATGCGCGGAACACCATTTGCGCAAACTGATTAACCAGTCGCTGGGTTACACCAACTTCAACGCCTTCCTGAATTACTACCGGATCGAGGCGGCGCGCAAGCGCTTGGTGGAAACATCATTGCCAGTGCTCACGATTGCGCTGGATCTGGGTTATGGTTCAATCGCTTCATTTAATCGCGCATTCAAAGAAATTACGGGCACTACGCCAACGGCGTATCGCACAGCAACGCAACAGCAGAATTCACCTTAATAAAAGTGAATTTCGCTGATCAATTTTAAAATCGATCAGTTTTTTTTGATTTTGCTAAGCCATTTTCTGCTTGCTCCACCAGAGTGTTATTTTTAAATAACACGCGATGGTGAAAAAAAATGTGCAAGATTTCCTACAAAAAAATCAGCCTGCTCGCCGGTGCGATGACATTAATTTGGTTTGCCGCACCGATTTACCAATTCCTTGCCTATGAAGGCAAAGTACCTATGTGGTTCCCGACCGATATAGCCGCGCCGGATACCTATCCACAAACAACTGCATTTTCTGCGCATCCACAATCAACTGCGGCATTAGCATTACTCGCGCAACAGCGGGAAAAAATTCACGCACCGGCAATGTCGGCTGCAGTCGCAGTGGATGGAAAAATTATCTGGGCGGGTGCAGTGGGTTGGGAAAATATCGAACAACAAACCCCCGCAACTGATAGCACACAATTCCGGATTGGCAGTACCTCTAAAGCTGTCACCGCCACATTGCTCGCTAAATTTGTCCAAGATGGAAAAATCGATTTGGATAAACCTATCTCCCATTACATTGCGGATTTACCTAATCCGCAATGGAGAAATATTACACCGCGGCAACTCGCCTCCCACTCCAGCGGCTTGCCGGATTATCTGGATAATTATGGCGACCTGTGGGGAATGCATTATTTATTTAAGCTCGATAAACGCTACACATCTGTGCGTGAATCGCTGGAAGTATTTGATGATACAGCGCTGCTATTTACGCCGGGCAGCCAATTTCACTACACCAGTTTCAATACCGTATTGCAGAGTGTGGTGTTGGAATCTGTAGCAGATGAGCCTTTTCTTAGTGCTATGCGCAACAACATTTTTACGCCTCTGGGAATGAACGCCACGGGTGCTGAATATGAATTGTCCCAGCCGAATTCATTGGCGACTTTTTATTGGAATAAAGATGGAAAGCACCCTGCATTTCGCGTGTGGCAAAAAGTCGATTTAAGCCATCGGCTCGCAGGCGGCGGGTTCATCTCCACACCTTCCGATATGGCCATGCTGGGTTCGGCTTGGTTGAATGATGATTTCATCGCCCCACAAACCCGCGCGCTTTTCTGGCAACCCCAGCAACTATCAGATGGTTCAATCAATCCACAAAACTATGCACTTGGGTGGCGTTGGGCAGAGTATGACGATGGCAACGGCATCATCAAAAATGCCAACCACGGCGGCGTTTCACGCGGCTCGCAAAGTTGGCTGATGGTGATTCCAGAGCGAAACATGGTAGTTGCCGTCATGATCAACGCCAATGTTGAAGAATTCTGGGATTTTGGACAGGTAAGCATGCCTTTGGCGCGCCTGTTCTTCTAATACCAAGTTGCTTTTTTAACCAAATAAACCTTGCCAATAAGTTTCGAAAGACTACAATATCTTTCAAATCGAAACTTATTGGCAAGTTATCATGACAAAACGCAACACCCAGCAGCGCCGTAGGGCGATTATCGACCTGCTTAACAGTAGTGGCGAAGTCAGTGTTGAAGCGCTTGCCGAGCAGTTTGCTACCTCAGAAGTCACTATCCGCAAGGACTTGGCTGCCCTGGAATCCAACGGCTTGCTGTTGCGTCGTTACGGTGGTGCTGTTCCGGTTCCCCAAGAATTGATGAGCGATCCGGTCGAAAAAGTTTCGGTTCGTAAGCAAGCCATTGCCAAAGCTGCCGCGCAACTGATACGCGACCACAACCGCATCATCCTCGATAGCGGCAGTTCTACTACATCAGCACTACTCCCCGAGTTATCGCACAAGCAAGGGCTAGTGGTGATGACCAACTCCCTCAGCATCGCCAACGCCCTGCGCGAGCTGGAAAACGAACCCACGATTCTCATGACCGGCGGCACTTGGGACCCAAAATCCGAAGGCTTTCAAGGCCAACTCGCCGAACAAATTTTACGTTCCTACAACTTCGACCAATTTTTTATCGGCGCGGATGGTTTGGATTTGGAGCGCGGCACGACCACCTTTAACGAACTTTACAGCTTGAGCCGCGTGATGGCCGAAGTCGCGCGCGAAGTGATTGTGATGGCGGAGTCCGACAAGATCGGGCGCAAAATTCACAATCTGGAATTGCCTTGGTCAGCGATAAAAGTCCTCGTCACTGATGACGGCATTGATGCAAACGATAAACAAAAAATAGAACAACAAGGTGTGCAAGTGATTATTGGTTAACACCCCTAATCTCCCCTAACCCCTCTTTTTCAAAGAGGGGGATTTAATCCCTCCCTTTGAAAAAGGGAGGTTAGGAGGGATTGCTCTTCCTCCCCTTTTTGATAGGGATTAAAAAAATATTTTTACTACTACAAATTTTTACTACAGCTCAGAAACCTAAGGAGAAAATTATGTGTGGAATTGTTGGCGCAGTAGCGCAACGCGATGTGGTGGATATTCTGGTGGAAGGATTACGCCGCCTTGAATATCGTGGATACGACTCAGCCGGTGTGGCTGTGGTGAATAGCAGCGGCGAATTGCAACGCGTACGTCGCTTGGGCAAAGTAAAAGAATTGTCCGATGCAGTACACAGTAGCCCAACACCGGGCGGTACCGGTATTGCACACACCCGCTGGGCAACCCACGGTGAGCCGAGTGAGCGCAATGCGCACCCGCACGTGTCAAAAGAACATATCGCGGTCGTGCATAACGGCATTATTGAAAACCACGCAAATTTACGTCGCCTGTTGCAAGAAGAAGGTTATGTATTTACGTCCGATACCGACACCGAAGTGATCGCGCATTTGGTGCAAAAAGAATTAAAAAATACCGAGAGTTTATTAGCAGCGGTACAAAAAACCGTAAAACAATTGCACGGCGCTTACGGCACTGTGTTGATGGATAAAAACGATGCATCGCGTTTAGTGGTTGCGCGTTCTGGTTCACCTTTAGTGATTGGTTTGGGTATTGGCGAAAATTTTATTGCGTCCGACCAGCTTGCGCTATTGCCAGTCACTCGCCGTTTTATTTTTTTGGAAGAAGGTGATGTAGCAGAAATCACCCGTCATAGCATTCGTATTTTTGATAAAGACGGTGTAGCCGTTGAGCGTCAGGTTCACGAATCTACTGCCAGTTACGATGCGGGTGACAAAGGCCAATATCGTCACTTTATGCTCAAAGAAATTTACGAACAGCCTAATGCGGTGATGAATACACTCGAAGGTCGTTTGAGTAGTGAATCGGTAATGGATGAAACCTTTGGCAACGGCGCTGCAGAATTATTTAAAAAAGTAAAACACATTCAAATCGTCGCCTGCGGCACCAGTTATCACTCGGCGATGGTAGCGCGCTATTGGTTGGAATCCCTTGCCGGAATTTCCTGTAACGTGGAAATCGCCAGCGAATTCCGTTACAGAAAATCGTTTGTGCAACCTAACAGTATGGTTGTTACCATCAGCCAGTCCGGTGAAACGGCAGACACTTTGGCTGCATTGCGTTTGGCAAAAGAGCTCGGTTATTTAGGCAGCTTGAGTATTTGTAACGTGGCGGGTTCATCATTGGTGCGTGAATCTGATTTAGCATTTATGACTCGCGCCGGTGCAGAAATTGGTGTGGCATCTACCAAAGCGTTCACCACGCAATTGGTTGGTTTGGCGATGCTGGTATTAGCCATTGGCAAATACAACGGTCTCTCTGCTGAGCAACAAAAAGAAATGGTCGGCGCGTTAAAAAATCTGCCCGCAAAATTGGAAGAGTCACTCGCACTCGCCCCAAAAATTGAAGCACTTGCAGAAGAGTTTGCGGACAAACACCATTCACTCTTCTTAGGCCGTGGCGATCAATATCCGATTGCAATGGAAGGCGCGCTGAAGCTAAAAGAAATTTCTTACATCCACGCTGAAGCTTACGCAGCCGGTGAATTAAAACACGGCCCACTCGCGCTAATCGATGCCGAAATGCCGATCATCGTTGTCGCACCTAATAACGACTTGTTGGAAAAATTAAAATCCAACGTGGAAGAAGTGCGCGCACGCGGCGGGATTTTGTATGTCTTCGCCGATGAAGACGCGCACTTCGAATCCGATGCCACTATGCGCGTTATCAACGTCCCGCATATCCACCCATGGTTAGCACCGATTCTCTATACCTTGCCGCTACAATTGCTGAGTTATTACGTGGCGATTATTAAAGGCACGGATGTGGATCAGCCGCGGAATTTGGCGAAGAGTGTGACGGTGGAATAATTAGTATTTGTTGTTTTGACCTGCGTATGTATAAATAAGGCACCTTTTGGGTGCCTTATTTATTTGTGGTTGCTTTGTACCCGCAGTTAGCAATTGGATTTCTCCCATGAATGATCTCTCCCTCACCCAGCTCATCCTCGTGTTACTGATCTTCATCTGGAGCGGTTTTGTGCGCACCGGTTTGGGGTTTGGTGGGGCGATGATGGCGTTGCCGTTGTTGCTATTGGTAGATAACCGCCCGTTGGTGTATTTGCCAATTATCGCGGTGCATCTATTAATTTTTTCAACGCTCACTGTGTGGCAAAACAATCGCAAACAAATAGCGACAGGAGAAAAAAAGCCATCCACCGTTGATTGGGTTTATCTTAAAAAATCGCTCAAGATAATGATTATCCCGAAGCTGATTGGTGTGGCCGGTTTGTTGACCATTCCGGCGAACATTATGAGTGCGATTATTTTTTGCATTATTTCCGTGTACGCCATCACTTATATTTTGAATAAACCGTTCAAGAGTTCGAATCCGGTGAGCGATGGAATTTTTTTATCGCTCGGCGCTTATATTAGCGGTACTTCATTGATTGGCGCGCCGCTGATTATGACGGTGTATATGGTGCACGTTGCGCGTGAAAAATTACGCGATACCTTGTTTGTGCTCTGGTTTATTTTGGTGAGCATCAAAATGGTGGCGTTTTTAATTGCCGGGGTGGATTTGCAATTGCAGGCGCATCTTTGGTTGTTACCGGCGACGGCAGTTGGGCATTATTTTGGTTTGAAATTTCACACGCGTTTGGTTGCGGCTGATCCAGTGATTTTTTACCGTGTGATTGGCAGTGCGCTGTTAATACTAAGTGGTTTTGGATTGGTGTCGGTGTATTGGTAATTAATGTCTGGGTTCAGTGCAAAAATGATCAATCGCCACCGGCTTACCAAAAAAATAACCCTGATATTTAAAGCAGCCTTCGTTTTCCAGCCAGTCGCGTTGTGCCTGGGTTTCTACACCTTCGGCGATTACGGTCAATTCCATACTTTGCGCGAGGCGGATGATCATGCGCGCAATGGCGGCATCGTTAGCATCGGCGAGAATGTCGTTGACGAAAGATTTATCAATTTTCAGTTCGTTAATCGGCAGGCGTTTTAAATACGACAGCGATGAATAACCAGTGCCGAAATCGTCGAGTGAAAATTTAATGCCGGCGGCCTTTAACGCATCCATTTTGGTGATGATGTCTTGTTCATTGGAAACCAGCATACTTTCTGTGAGTTCCAGTTTGAGTTTGGTTGGGTTTGCGCCAGTGCGCGCAATAATTGCCAATATTTGTTCCACAAATTGTGGATGCTGGAACTGGCGGGCGCTGACATTGATCGACAATACCAAATCAGCTGTGGCGGGTGCTTGGCTCCAGCGGATTAATTGTTCGCACGCGGTTTTTACAATCCAGTTACCCAGCGGCAAAATCAAACCGGATTCTTCGGCGATGGGAATAAATTCCATGGGCGATACCATTCCGCGCTGCGGATGCAACCAGCGGATCAAGGCTTCTGCTCCAACAACAGCGCCCTGGTTATCCACTTGCGGTTGGTAATAGAGTTGGAATTGTTGCTGCTGCAAAGCCTCGCGAATTTCATTTTGCAATGCAAAACGTTGCGCGGTCATGGCTTGCATTTCCGGATCAAAAAACCGCAGTGTATTTCTGCCCGCCGCTTTGGCGTGGTACATGGCCTGATCGGCTTGTTTAAGCAATTCATCGATGGCGACTGCCTGATCGCCAAATAAACACAGGCCTATGCTGGGTGAATTGAAATACTCCTGATTTTCCAATTGATAGGCTTCATTGAGACTAAAGAGAATTTTTTCGGCGATTTGCTGCGCTTGCCTTGCTGCTGTATCGCGTGCCTGATCAAGCCCCTCCAGCACCACCAGAAATTCATCACCGCCCAGACGGGCAACTGTGTCTTGGCTGCGCACGGCTTGTTTCAAGCGTTCCGCGACGGCAATCAATAATAGATCGCCGACGTGATGGCCGCGGTTGTCGTTCAGGGTTTTGAAATCATCGAGGTCGATGAATAACAATGCGCCCAGATTTTTTTGGCGCTGGCTGGTGGCGATGGCGTGTTCCAACCGGTCTTGCAGTAAGCGGCGGTTGGGTAGTTGGGTGAGCGGATCAAAAAAGGCGAGCGTGTTGATGCGTTCTTCGTTTTGTTTGCGCTCGCTGATGTCGCGGCTGAGCGCCAAAAAGCGCGGTACGCCGCTCTCGTCATTGGCTTTGCGCGATACCGATAATTCAAAAGTTGTCAGGCCGCGCTGTGGCAGCATAACGGAGTAACATTTTCCTGATGAAGAACCTTTCTCCATCGCCTCATCAAAAGCTTGGTGGATAATTATGCAAGCCTCTTCAGGTAGGTATTGATGAAAACTGGTGCCCAAAAATTCCTCTGGTGGTACGGTCAGCAACTCCGGCCGGTTGGTGTGATAGCTGTGGATAATGCCGTTATAGTCGATATCAAATAACAAATCGGGAATGGCATCGAGCGTTGCTTGCAAATGCGCGCGGGCATTAAGCAATTCGCGTGTCTGCTCAGCCACGGCATCCTGCAAATGCAAACGCCTCCGCTGCAACACGGCCATCAAAAACGTCTGGTAAGACAGCAATAAGCTGATCATCAATGCCGCCAGGCAAGCTCCACCCAACTGCCAGAGCTTGGTCCAGCCGGCCACCGGTGAAACGCTGAGTGTCCAGTGGCCATTGGGTACATCGAAAGATTTGTTGATAGGTTCGTAAAGTGCATCTGGCCTATGCTCGGCAATCGTCTCTTGCACGCCAGTATCCGGGTTGGTGCGCCAGAGCCGGTAGGCCATCCCCTGGGTTGTCAACTGATTGAGGTTGGCGGCTTCCAGCAATCGGTTGATACGGATCACCACTACCGAGAACCCCCAAAACTGGCGGCCACCCTGGTCTTCCAAAAACACCGGCAGGCGTGCAATAGCTCCCAGGCCGCCCTGCACCATATTGACCGGGCCTGCCAGCGTCAGCTTCCCGCTGTCGCGCGCGCGAATGGCTTCCCTGCTTTGGAGTTTATCTTCCAGCAGGTTGAGGCCGAGGGATTTTTCATTGCCTTCCAGCGGATACACCTGGGTGATGATGCCGTTGGGTGCGAGGCTGATATGGGAGACGCTATCAAAATAAGGCAGTAGCTCGCGTGCGGCATCATCAAAGCGCGGGGTACGGCCCTGGCCAAGGCGCACCATAGTCGCTAATGAATAGTTGAGCGTGAGTGCCTGGTCGAGGCTGTCGCGTACCAAAAAAGCATGGTTCTGCGCGAGGTTTTCGACATCCGCACGGGTGCCGTGGCGCAGGTTTTGTTCCATCTGCCAAACAATTAATGCTGACAGGCAAAGGCATACTGCCAATACCACAAATGCCAGCGCGCGCGGACGGCGAAACAGTAAGGGCACAACCTCGGGCATAAGGGGTCCAGTCAGCAATCAAAAATAAGTAAGGTTTACTATAGCACCTGATTTCTGGCCGGTTTGTGGTGGTTTCATCCAAGGGCTTTGCGGCTTTATTCAGCCACCACTTCAATCCCTTGCTGGAACGCTTTTTTGCCGCGCTGGTAGCGTTTTAAGGGCTGGTCATCCGCCAGTGCTTCCAGCAGAGCGGTAGTGAAATCGTAGATGCGGTTATCGCGCCCGGTCTGGGCGGCAGCGGCTTCAAACCCTTGTGTATGGGCATCGGCAAGAATCGCCACGCCCTCGATCATACCTGTCGCAATCGCCATATCGTCCGGATGATTAAATGATGCCTCACAGGCTTGTGCATCGGTCGAATGAAAGTTGCGGCAGCGGAACGGGCGCGCGGGGTAAATACTGCATTGGTTGTTATCCAGCAGCGCGCAGCGGATATTGGTTAGCAGATGTTGTTCAGGTGTCAGTGTACGGATGATGGCTGCATTTGCTGTAAGCCGTTCTACGAGCTGCGCTTTTTGCCCGGCACTGAAGTGGGTGCGGATATAGTCTTTCGCCAATAATACTTCATGCGCGCGCGCCTCCACTTTGTAATGGCAACAAAACGCGCAACCGGCTTTGCACTCGGGCTTGGTCGGTGATTCATCAACCGCGACAGCAATCAGATTATCGTAACGCGCATAGGATTTTTTCAGCGCTGCATTGGCATCTTTGCTGTTTTTAAATTGAGTTGTAGCGCGTTGGTATTCTTGCTGGGCGGTAGTTTGAAAAAGTTCTGTCATTTAATGGTTAGCACGCAATAAGAGTGAAAGTGAATTTCCAAATCTGCCTAAATCGGGATTGATGCTATTGAATACGTATGCAACAGACTTTTCAAATTTTCTTAAATAGATTTAACTATTTTGGCTGCAAATTAATCGTAAATAATTGGCAGTTATGCGCGTACAACCCCTGTTAACGCGTGTGCTCTGTTAGTGAAATAACAATAACTCTGGATTGAGAATTCAGGATAGAGCCAAGGTTACAACCCATTTCTGTCTTGTTGCTATGTGTGTGATCCACACTGTGTAGCATTGCATTTTGGATACATTTATCCAGCCGGTGAATCGATTTTTTCAAGCGCATTTGCGTGAGGGAATTGCTTTGCCCAAAAAAACACAATAACCATAATCAACCCCGAATCTCCACGAGGGATCCCACATGAAAACTACTGCTTTAAAACGTTTTTTATCGGCTGCGATGATCAGCCTGTCGTTAACCAGTATTGGTGTTGTGCAACAGGCCAGTGCCGATGCGATTTTGCATGCGTTCGATTGGAATTACAGCGATGTATCGGCCAAGGCTACCGAAATTAAAAATTTGGGTTACAAAGCGGTGTTGGTTGCGCCGCCGTTAAAATCCAATGCGGCCAATTCGGCATGGTGGCAACGCTATCAGCCGCAAGACATCCGCGTGATTGATCACGCGCGCGGTAACAAACAAAGTTTCCAAACCATGGTGAATGCATTAAATGCACAAGGCGTGGCTGTGTATGCCGATATTGTGCTGAACCACATGGCAAATGAGCGCAATGCCGCAACCGATTTTCCCGGTGCTGCAGCGGTTAGTGCGTACAATTCCAACGCGACTTATTGGAACAGCCAAAAATTATTTGGTGATTTAACCCAGGGAATATTTGGCAGCGGGGATTTTAACCCTGCTAATTGCATCAGCGATTATAACGATGTGTGGCAAGTGCAAAACTGGCGTATGTGTGGTGGCGGTGGCGATACCGGGTTACCGGATTTAAACCCTAACAATTGGGTTGTGACCCAACAGCGCAATTATTTAACCTCGCTGAAAAATATGGGTGTAAAAGGTTTCCGTATCGATGCTGCCAAACACATGACGGCGTATCACCTGAACCAAATTTTTACCTCCACCATCAAAACCAATATGTATTTGTTTGGTGAGATTATTACCAGTGGCGGTGCAGGCAATGTGGAATTTGACCGGTTCCTTAGCCCGTATTTGCGCGATACCGATCACAATGCCTATGACTTCCCGTTGTTCCAACATATCCGCAACGCGTTTGGATTTAACGGCAGCATGAGTTCGCTGGTAGATCCACAAGCGGTAGGTCAAGCGATTGACCGTTTCCGTGCGGTCACCTTCACTATCAATCACGACATTCCACTCAACAGTGGTTTCCGTGCCTGGATAATGGATGCAACCGATGAGAAATTGGCATATGCCTACATCATGGGGCGCGATGGTGGAAAGCCATTAATTTTTAGCGATAGCACCGGCACCGATAGCAACCGTTGGGTAAATGCGTATAAAGCGACGCACATTGCCGCGATGTTGAAATTCCACAACACAGTACAAGGGCAAGGCATGGAAGTATTGGCACACAACAGCTGTGCAATTTTGTTCCGCCGTGGTGAAGAAGGTGTAGTGGGTATTAACAAATGCGGCAGCCAACAAAATTTTAGCGTGAACACCAACAGCCGCTTTAAGTGGTACCGCAATTATCGCGATGTATTAACCAACGGCAATTTGGTTTACATCAATAGCAGCAGCTATATCTTCGCATTGCCAGCACGCACCGCGCGTATGTGGTTGCCGGAATAATCCCGATATTTTTGCAATCAGCTAGAAATAAAAAACCCGGACATGTCCGGGTTTTTTTATGCCGTGCAATTTTAATGTTTCAATTCAATTCGCGCGTGTTTAATTACCTGAACCGATGCCGTTAACGCAAGGCTTGCCATAATGGCGGCGACAATTAAATCCGGCCAATTGGTTCCTGTACCAAATACTCCAACTGCAGCGAGTATAACGGCGATATTCCCCAGTGCATCGTTGCGTGTACACAGCCATACACTGCGCATGTTGCTGTCGCCATTGCGATACGCAAAAAGCAAAATCGCCACAGTCACATTGGCGACCAATGCCAGAAAACCAATCAGTGTCATGGTCTGTGCATCGGGTACCACGCCGGTAATGGCGTTCCAAATAGCGTGGCTTAGCACGGCAATACCAAAAAGCCCCATGGATGCAGCTTTAAGCAGCGATGCTTTTGCGCGTGTTTGCACACTCATCGCCAACACCCAAATGCTAATGCCGTAGTTAGCGGCATCGCCCAAAAAATCGATCGAATCCGCAAGCAGCGAAACAGAATTCGCACGCTGGCTAAAAATAATTTCAATCACAAACATAAGCGCATTAATAATCAACGCTATCCATAAAATCCGGCGATATTTCGGATCTGGAGAGTTCGATGGCTCATGATCGTGGTCGTGATGACAACAGCTGGCACCCATGCTTTTCTCCAGTATTATATTTTTGTTCAAAATAGATTTGATGTAGGTTGGTGAGCGGTAAGCTTTTGCTACTAATATAACTATTACCTAAGTGTTATCAATAATCACCTACTTGCTTACTTGAACTAAGAATTCATCAAAGTTGTTTTCCAGGTCGTGTGTACACAACCTTAGTGTAGTTGACTTGGAATCAACTGTTCATCTGACGATTTATAGCAAAACACAAAATGTCATTAGAAGCACTAGCACTTATTGTGTATTATCCCGCCGCTGCCATATTTTCCAGTTTTTTGACTAAATTACCCGTTACAGGACTAACTCTATGAAATTTTTTTTTGCAGGTGCCTGCGCGACTCTCTTGGCCTTGGCTGCACAATTCAGCCATGCAGGCATTATCGATACTTCTAATAACAGTTTTATCGATACAGATACCGGTTTGGAGTGGATGGATTTCGGTATTAACAATAACCTCAGCTATGACCAGGTAGTGGATGAGTTAAGCACCACTTGGATCGGCTGGAGCCTGGCGACAGAAGCACAGGTACTGAATCTTTGGCATAACGCTTTTTCAGGCAAGGGTTCAGATTTCGATGCCGAGTATGTATCAGGTAACTATTATGCCCGCTACGATGACGACGTTACCTATCCAACCTATCAATCGGTACATGAAACTACATTCGATAGTATGGGCTGCAATATTTTGAATTCCTCTTATTGCTTTTCTAGAGGTTTTTTTGCCGATTCTACTGGCTCCTTGAGCTATGTTAACTTTATGAACTTCAATACGAGCGGTGATTATGTAGATGTTTATGGCCGCAACGTGAATTTAGATTCATACCGCAACAACCCTGATATTCTCTATTCCACTATGTTGGTAAAAGCTCTGCCCGCTAGCGTTCCTGAAGCCAATAGTGTGATGCTATTTGCCTTGGGCTTGTTGGGATTGAACTTGGCGCGCCGTCGCCAATAGTGTTAAGCAGAGTCAATATATCGAAAAGCCGGCACACTGCCGGCTTTTCCATTTAGGGTTGGTGTAGCCCTTTGGCTCCTTCGCGGTAAGACATGGTTAAAGTTAAGCAATTGATTTGTTGTATTTAATAAAGTAGGGATGAAGTCTGAATGAAAAGATTAGAACTTATTAACTCGGTTATTGCTGCATTGCTCTCAATTTCGCTATTGACCGGTTGTGCTAGTCAACCGGCTATTCCTATGGCAGACGCAAACACACAGGAAAAATATAACGCTGAGCAGATATCAGCATATTTTCAATCACTGTCTGATGAACATTCACCAGGCTTTTCTTACTTGGTTGCAAAGGATGGAAAAGTAATTGCCCAAGGTGCGGTGGGACTAGCGGATGTAGAAAATAAAGTGCCGAATGATACTGATACAAAATTTAGAGCTGCTTCCATTACCAAGCAATTTACTGCAGTTTCTATTTTGCAATTAGCTGAACAGGGAAAGCTGTCGTTGGATGACCGCTTGATGAAGTATTTTCCTGATTTTTCCCAAGGCGAAAAAATTACCATAAGGCATTTGCTTAACCATACGTCTGGTATTTGGGATCATCAAAAAGACGAAGAATTTCCGTTTCCGTTAGATCAAGCCGTTGCTCCTGATGTGCATCTGGGCTACATCAAAAAACATGATCTCTTTTTTGAGCCAGGAGAAAAATGGGCTTATTCGGGTAACGGCTATTTTATGTTAGGGCTGATTGTCGAAAAAGTATCAAACATGCCGCTTGCAATTTATATGCAGAAAAATTTGTTTGATCCGTTAGGCATGAAAAATTCCGGGCTTTACGATAATCACACCAACTATCCTCACAGTGCGATTGGCTACATTATGAAAGATGGAAAGCCGGTTCGCGCAATCAATGTGAATATGACGACATGGAATGGCGCAGCGGCTTTATACACGACGGTAAATGATTTATTTATTTGGAATGAAGCGCTCCATAACGGAAAGCTGTTAAATAAAGCCCATTACACAGAAGCGACTACCCCGCATAAATTTACCAATGGCTTTGTGCCGTTTGTGGGCTATGGCTATGGTTTGGGAATTGAAGATATTTCAGGAAAACCAACCATAGGTCACCCAGGTCAAATATACGGTTTTCACTCGGATATTTTACGTTTACCGGAAGACCAGATTAGCTACATTTTTCTTTCCAATGTCGCTAATGGGCAATTGAAAAAAGAAGGCAGAGTTGCAGGGAAAGTGATTGAAATGCTGTATCAGTAAAAGCTTTTCGTTTTTACGATAAAAAGTAAAACCTGCTCACAGGTCTACGTGTGTCGGTTGGGTTGTGCAAGCTCACCCCAACCGACAACGTCGTTATGCCTTACTTACCAAAGTTCGACTCCAAAACGTTTTACAACCAGTGCAAACAAGACAAAGCTGACGATGGTAATAATGGCTGACATTCCCAGTGCCATCCAAAAACCAAAACGATTGAGCAGCATTGGGAAAAATAAAAACATCGGTAGAGTTGGTACTACGTACCAAAAGGTATACCAGGCGTGGTTGGCGATTTTCTCCGTTGATTGATTTTCTACATACAACCAAATCAGCGTTAGCAAAGTTACCATCGGTAAGGCGGCAATTAAACCACCGAGTTTGTCACTGCGCTTGGCAACTTCAGAAATCAAAACCACCAATGCTGCAGTGATTAAATATTTGGTAATAATCCAACTCATAGTGTCTCCGGATGTTTTGTTGATGTAAGCGATGTTTTTGTAGAAGCAATATTAGAATGACCCAGTAAATAAAGAATCGGTAACACCACCAGCGTTAATAATGTCGATGAAATAATCCCGCCAATTACCACCGTCGCTAACGGCCGTTGTACTTCTGCACCAATCCCTACATTAAATGCCATAGGGACAAAACCTAAACTCGCCACTAACGCAGTCATTAATACCGGGCGCAAGCGTGTTAACGCACCTTCGATAATCGCGTGAATTAAATCGCCGGATTCGTGATAGAGCTGGCGGATAAACGCGAGCATGACCAAACCATTCAAGACGGCAATACCGGAGAGTGCAATAAAACCCACGCCTGCACTCATCGATAACGGCATGTCGCGCAGCCAGAGTGCGAGTACGCCGCCGGTGAGTGCGAGAGGTACGCCGGTGAAAATAATCAGCGCATCTTTTAGTGAACCGAAAGCCATTACCAATAGTACGATAACCATTAACAATGTTAGTGGAACAACAATCGCTAAACGTTTGCTGGCGGATTCGAGCTGTTCAAAAGTGCCGCCATAATCCAGCCAATAACCGCTTGGCAATTTCACTTGCGTGGTAATTTGCGTTTGCACCTCGCGCACAAATGATCCCAAATCGCGGCCGCGCACATTGGCAGTAACGATGATCTGGCGTTTGCCATTTTCGCGACTGATTTGGTTGGGCGCGGGTATGAGTTCGATGTGCGCAATTTCATTGAGCGGCACAAAATACGGCTCACCGCTAATAGGAACCGGCAAGCGTTCCAATGCAAGAACATCGGTGCGCAAATGTTCGGGCAGGCGCACAAGGATTTCAAAGCGTCGGTCACCTTCGTACATCACACCAGCACTTTCCCCTGCAACCGCACTTGCCACAAAATCCTGCACTTCATTCACCGTCAAACCATAAGCTGCTAATTGCTGGCGTTTGGGTGTGATGGTGAGCACCGGCAAACCGGTGACTTGTTCCATACGCGCATCAGCAGCGCCGGGAATTTTTTCGACAACTTCCAAAATTTCAGCGGCCGATGTTTGCAATTGATTGAGATCATCGCCGATCACTTTAATCCCTAAATCTGAACGCACACCGGAAATCAATTCGTTAAAACGCATTTGAATCGGTTGGGTGAATTCGTAATTGTTGCCGGGCAATTCGCGCACCGATTGTTCAATTGCATCGACCAGATCCTGTTTACTGCGTTTGGGATTTGGCCATTGGTCGCGCGGTTTGAGGATCACATAATTATCGGCAACTGATGGCGGCATAGGGTCGGTTGCGACATCGGCAGTGCCGATTTTGGCAAACACGTTATCCACTTCCGGAAATTGTTTGATGCGCGCTTCAAGCACACTTTGCATTGCCACTGCTTGCTCCAAACCGGTACCGGGAATACGCAGCGCGTGCAGTGCGATATCGCCTTCGTCCAATTGCGGGATAAATTCCGAGCCCAAACGCGTGGCGAGCCATACACAGCCGATCACCAACACCAGCGCACTGCCAAGAATAATCGCTTTACAATCCAGCGCTGCAACCAACAATGGTTGATAGCGACCTTTTAACCAGCGCATTGCACGGCTTTCATGGTCGGCAATTTTTCCGTTCATCAACAGTGCGATAGCGGCAGGTACAAAAGTGATCGACAATATCAATGCTGCTGTTAATGCGATGACAACAGTGATTGCCATTGGGTGGAACATTTTTCCTTCCACACCGGTGAGCGTAAAAATCGGCAAGTACACCAGCGTGATAATCCCTACACCAAATAAACTCGGGCGGATGACTTCATTGGTGGCTTCATAGGCGAGTTGTAATCGCTCTTTGAGCGAGAGTGAACTGCTGCGCTGTGCTTCGCCTAAGCGGCGGATACAGTTCTCTACAATTATCACTGCACCATCCACAATCAAACCAAAATCCAGCGCACCCAAACTCATCAAGTTGGCCGATACGCCCGCTTCCACCATGCCGGTAATGGTCATCAACATGGTGATGGGAATCACTGCGGCGGTGATCAGCGCCGCGCGTAAATTACCGAGCAATAAAAATAAAACCGCGATCACCAGCAGCGCGCCTTCGAGCAAATTTTTTTGCACGGTAGCGATAGTTTTATCGACCAGTGTGGTGCGGTCGTAAACTGCGGTTGCGGTAACGCCTTCGGGCAGTGAGCGATTAATGTCTTCCAGTTTGGCCGCGAGTGCGCGCGCAACAGTGCGCGAGTTTTCGCCCATCAACATCATCGCGGTGCCCAGCACAATTTCACGCCCGTTTTGCGTGGCCGCGCCGGTGCGCAATTCTTTGCCAATCGCAACCTGCGCCAGATCGCGAATGCGCACTTTTACGCCGGTGCGGTTGCTCACAATGACGTTTTCAATATCCGCAATGCTTTCAAGTTGGCCTTGGGTGCGTACCAATAATTGCTGGCCGTTACGCTCGATATAACCGGCACCGCGATTATTGTTGTTGGCATTGAGTGCATTAATCAGATCGTCAAAACCCAATTGCCATTGCAATAATTTCACCGGATCGGGTGTGATGTGATACTGCCGCGTGTAACCGCCAATCGCGTTAATTTCCACCACACCTTTGACTTGCATTAATTGCGGGCGGATCACCCAATCCTGCAGCTCCCGCAATTGCATCGCGTTAAAGGTTTCAGGACCTTCTTTTGATGAAGAGGTTGCTTCGAGCGTATACATAAAAATTTCGCCGAGGCCGGTGGCGATGGGCCCCATGACCGGCGAAATATTTTCCGGCAGCGCGGATTTGATTTGCGCGATGCGCTCGCTAATTAAATTGCGCGCAAAATAAATATCCGTTCCCTCTTCAAATACCACCGTGACTTGCGATAAACCGTAACGCGAAATCGAACGGGTGTAGGCGAGTTTGGGCAAACCGGCGAGTGCGGTTTCTACCGGGTAAGTGATGCGCTGTTCGGTTTCCAGCGGCGAATAGCCGGGCGCTTCGGTATTAATTTGTACTTGCACGTTGGTGATGTCGGGCACTGCATCAATTGGCAGGCGCTGGTAATTCCACATGCCCAAGCCGATGAGAAAACCCACAGCGGCCAGCACTAACCAGCGCCGTGCGATGGCGGTGCGCAGGATTGCATCAATCATTATTTGATTCTCCTGCGCTTAGTGGTCGTGGCTCGCCCCGGATTTCTCCAGGTCGGCTTTGAGGATGTAAGCGTTTTCCACCACGTATTCATCGCCCGCGTTCAGGCCAGCGAGCACTTCGGTGTAGGTACCATCGCTGCGCCCGAGTTCGAGTGGGCGAATCTCATAGGTGTCACCAACTTTAATAAACACCACCTGCCAATCGCGGAAACTTTGCAACGCGCGATTTTCAATTCGCAGCGCCACGGGTGTATCGGCCACACTTACCCAGCCCTCAACCGCTTGGTTAGGCACCCACTGGCCGCTGCTGTTATCCACCGGCGCATGGACTTCCAGCGTGGGGGTATCGCCGTGGCGTGGGGTGATGTATTCAATGTTGGTCTGCGCCTGCTGCCCGTTGGCGTTGATCACAATCGCCTGGCCGTTTTTGACCTTGGCGGCATCGGTGGGAAAGGCTTGCAGATGCAGTTCAAGCACGCGCTCATCGAGGATGCTGAACAGCACGCGGTCGGCCGTAAATTCGCCGGCATTGGCGTGGCGCTCCACCACTGTGCCATCGATGGGCGACAGCAGCGGATATTCGCGCAGGCTTTCGTTGGACTCCACCGTAGCAATCACCTCGCCCGCTTTTACGCGCATACCGATGCTGGGTTTGACGCTGCGGATCAGGCCGGGATAACGCGCTTGAATATGGCTCAGCCGTAGCGGGTCGGCCACGATATTGCCGTAGAGCTTGATGCGTTCTTGCAGTACGCCTTCACTGGCGATGGCGGTGGTAATAGCGGATGCTGCAGCAATATCTGCCTTCATCGCGATGCGCCCTTCGTAGGAGGGATAAGTCCATTCATGGCGTTGGTTTTGATAACGCGCAGTGACTTTGACATCAAACGAATGCGGCTCCTCCACTACGCCCTGCCCGCGCAGGAAATCCTGTTCGGGTTTGAACGCAAAGCGATTGACCTCGCCACCCAAACGGGTGAGTTCCACCTCTAATTGCCAATCGTCCGGCTCGATGGGTTTGCCATCAACACTTGCCCAGGCGCGGTATTCGGGTGGTATGCCCTGTTCAACAATCGCCAACTCGACCACAAAGTCGCCGTCTTCCAACAGGCGGCCATTATGGCTGCCCTTTGCAGGTTCTTCGGGGTGATGCTCGTCGTGCTCATCGTGGCCATGATCGTGATCGCCAGAGGCGAACAGCTGGGCCGAGAGGCCGAGGCTCGCAATTAATAAAAGGGTGCGGATAAAACTATTCATTGGGCTGTCTCCCCTGATTGGGTTGAGGGAACGGGCGCGGACGCGGTCAGACGCTCCAGTTCAATGCGGGTTTGATGGGCGCGCAGGGCGGCGCTGATGAGTTCGGCACGGGCATCGAGCAGTTCGCGCTGTGCCATGGCCAGTTCCAGCGAGCTATAGCGCCCCTGTTCAAAGGCGTTGGCGGTCGCGCGGCTGGCCTCTTGCATCAGCGGTAAAATCTGGTCGCGCAGGCTCTGCGCTTCGCTCCAAGCTTGTTGATGGGCAGCAAAGGTTTGATTCAAGCGAGTTTCAAGCTGTGATCTGATGCTATCTTCGGCAAATTGAGCGGCATTTTGCTCGGCGCGAGCGGTCTGTATCGCCCCGCTGGCGCGTTTACCGCTCGCCAATGGAACACTGAGGCCGAGCACTAACGCTGTGTCATTTGATGCCTGCAATTGGCGCACTCCGGCATTCCAGCCCAAGGCCGGTTTGCCCTCTGCTTCTGCTTTGCGCAGTTCAGCCGCGCGCAGGCGGGTTTCATCGCCCAAAAGTGCCACGTCCGGGTTCTGTGCCAGGCGTGTTTGCCATTCGGCAAGGGTTTGTGGGTTAGTCAGTGCAAACAAATCACCGCTGGCGCGGGTGAAGTCCGGCATGGGGTCAGCCCAGTAAGCACTTAATTGCAGGGCTTCCTGCTGGGCTTGCTGACGCGACTTTTCCAGCGCGATTGCAGTGCGCGCTAGTGCCGCGCGGGCGCGCATTAACTCAGCTTGTGGGGTGCTGCCTGCCTTGACGCGCTTGGTCAGGCTATCGACTAACTGCTCCGCCAGCCGCTGCGCGTCTTCTTCCAAACGCACCTGTTCCTGCGCGGCGAGCAGTGCGATAAAGCGATAATTCACCGCCGCGACCAGATCCAGCACTGCCACGCGCTGCTCGGTTGCCAGCTGTTGCTGGCGTGCAGTCACCACGCCAAGACGCGCATCGCGCTGGTTGCCCAGTTCAATGATGGAGGTGAACGACAGCGTAAATTCAGCGCCATCCACACCCGATAACTCACCCGAACCCGCAACGTTCTCCAGCTCGCCCTGCAGGCGCAGTTCTGGCCGCAAGGCCGCAGTGGTGTGCTCGCCTGCCAAGGCCGCGCGGCGAAATTGATAACCCGCCAAGTGCGGGTTATGCAGCAAGCTCGCGTTCAGTGCTTGCTGCAAGCTGAGCGTGTCCTGAGAGCTAACAATGTCTTGAGCGTTAATAGTGTTTTGGGCCTGCACAGGTGCACAGACAGCACTGGCGACAAATACCAGTGCAGATAAACGGATTTTCATTGCATTTCCTGCCTTTTTCGCGCTTTTTAGGCGCAAGTAACCGATTTAAAGCTGCAAGTGCAGCATGTGAGGAAAGAATCAGGCAGCGAAAGGCGGCGCGCGCAACGGCGGCCGTGTGTAGAGCGGGAGAGAAAGAGGAGATGGTTGATAGAAACCTATGCCAAAGCGCGCGGGCAAGACTAACAAGCCCAGCGCCACTGCCGCGAGCAGAACCAGACCTAAATCGATCTTGCCCAGCTTGGCCAGCACCGAGGTACCCAGTTCTATATCGGCATCTTGATGGACTTCATCCGGGTGATGGTCGTGCACCTCATGGCCATCCAAATGCATATGCACCGAAATCGGTGGTTCCTGCCCATCAAAGCAAAAATGCCCATGTGCCCCCGCCCAGCTGCTGAGCAGCCAGAAGCTAAAAGCCAAAAAGGCAAGATGATGGGAGCGTTTGGACATAGGTTACAGGCGCTATCGGGCTGCTGAACAAGTACGCAAGCATAGCCAAGACGGCCAGCGCTGACTAGGCTGAATGCCCCCTAAACTGGAAGAAGCACTGTTTTGGAGCTAGGGTAAAAGTCTATCTACGATGATAACAATCGACCTGCTATTAGCCGATCGCGAGAATGGAGGCAATTTATGCTAGTGAATATTTCGGTATCCAAACGTTTAGGTGGCGGTTTTGCACTGGTGACTCTCACCTTTGTGGCACTGCTGGTCTTTGTCGCCTATGCCTTTCATCAGGAACATAGCACCACCAAGCTCATCCTGAGTAATTTTGTGCCGGGCACCAGTACTCTTTATTCCTCGGATCGGGATCTCCAGCAAGCGCTGGTGGCAGAGCGAACGCTTATCGCAACAGATCCGGCAAGTGACAAAATCACAACCTTGCTGGAAGAACACGCGGAAAATAAACAGCAGGCGCGCGACCGTGTCGATCAGTTTTTCAGCCTGATGGATGACGACAAATTACGCGAGCAAATGAAACTCTATGCCAGCCTGCGCGATACCTGGGAGGCATCCACGGATGAAGTCATTGCGTTGGTAAAACAGGGCGACCAGGCTTCGCGTGCGGCGGCTTTGCAGTTAAGCACTGGTAAAGCAGCCGACGATTTTGAGGCGATGCGCAACCAACTGGATTTGATGCAGGAGCGCCTGGAGCAAATCCTTACCGAGAAACACGAATCCGCAGTCGCCAATTTCCGCAGTACCTCAATTGCAATGATTATCACCGGTGCGATTGGCATTCTTTTGGCCGTTGTTCTTTCGGTTATGTTGTTCCGCAGCATCACGACACCGTTGCAAACCGTCGCTACTGCGGTGCGCCAACTGGCGGAGGGCGATCTTAGCTTCCGCAACCGGGATCCGCGCCGCGATGAATTCGGCCAGTTATTGATGGCGATGAATGATTCTATGGAGCGCTTGTCGCAAACCGTGACCGATATTCTCAACACCTCGGATGCACTCTCCAGCGCCTCGGCACAGGTATCCGCAACTACCCAAAGTTTGAGCCAATCGACGACGGAACAAGCCAGCAGTGTGGAGCAAATTTCTGCCACGCTTGAGCAAATTTCCAGTTCTGTGGCGCAAAATTCCGACAACGCAAAAGTCACTAACGGCATAGCATCCAAAGCGGCGTTACAAGCAAAAGAAGGCGGCACTATAGTGACCCAAACGGTAGATGCCATGCGTTTGGTTGCTGAAAAAGTAGCGATCATTGATGACATCGCCTACCAGACTAATTTGCTCGCGTTGAACGCGGCTATTGAAGCGGGGCGTGCGGGTGAACACGGCCGTGGTTTTGCCGTAGTGGCGAGCGAAGTGCGCAAGCTGGCCGAACGCAGCCGTGTAGCAGCGCAGGAAATTGACGCACTGACCAACAGTAATGTGGAGCTGGTAGAACACGCAGGCCAACTCTTGGGCGATATGGTCCCGGCAATTACCAAGACCTCGGATTTGGTACAGGAAATTTCCGCCAGCTCAACCGAACAGTCCAGCGGTTTGTCGGAGGTAAATGTGGCCATGAGCCAAATCAATGCCGCCACCCAACAAAACGCTGCCGCCGCCGAAGAGCTTGCCGCTACGGCCGAACAGACCAATGACCAATCGCAACACCTGCAACAATTAATGTCGTTCTTCAAAGTAGCGAGTTAACCGCTCGCTGCTTTTCGATTCCTCCTGCAAGCCTTTCTAATCATTCCCAGCGATAAATCCCCAGTGATACATGTGTCGCTGGGGGGGGTTATTGTTGTGTATGACGTTCCCGGATATAGACAACAAGAAGATTCTAAATTGTTCATTTTGAAATATATTGTTTGATATTGTTCACTTTTGAACATATAGTGAAAGAGACTGTAGAAAATCAGGAGCTAACAGCAATGAGCAAATCCCAACCGCTACCGGCGGTAGATGAGGCACAGATGAGCCGTGTAGCTGTGAAATTGTTTTTTGGCATCGCCGAAGAATGGAGCCTCACCGACGAGCAACGCTGCACCCTCGCCGGGCTTGGTACCCGCACGACGCTGCACAATTGGCGGCAAAAGCTGGCAACGGGCGAGCCTATCAAGCTGGGCAAAGATACCTTGGAACGCCTGTCTTATCTTGCCGGTATCTACAAGGCGGTACAGCTACTCTTTGCTGACCCCGCACAGTGGAAAAACTGGGTGCGCAAACCCAACCGCGATTTCGGCGGTGCCTCAGCACTGGAGCGAATGCTGGCTGGCCGTGTGGTGGATTTGGTGGATGTGCGCCGCTATTTGGATGGCTGGCGCGGTGAGGTTTATGTTTGATGGCAAAATCGACAACCCACAAGGAAGTTCACAGCAATACCTATCGCCTGATCCCCAGCCACTTCCCACCCATCGCCCTGTTTGAAAACCTGCTCGACCCCACCGAGCTTGAAGCCGCTTATGCACTCGAAAGCCTGACCAATGATCGCCTGCAAGATCAAGCGGGCAACATTAGCTTGGTCGCCCCCGAAGACCGGGTGACCGGCCCAGGCACCACTGCGATTATGGCGGCCTTCACCCACACAGGAATTCCCAGCCGTTTTACCGATGGCCGCTTCGGCATTTACTACGCCGGTTTAAATTTGGAAACCGCGCTGGCGGAATCGCGCTTCAGCCGCGCACGCTTTTTACAAGCGACCAATGAGCCCCCACAAATGCTCACCCTGCGCTGTTATACCTGCGAAGTGCATACAGAATTAGTCGATCTTCGCGCAGATGCACAGGTGCACAACCCCGATAGTTTCGCTTACGCCCAAGCCATAGGGCGACAATTAAAAGCGCAAAACGAAATGGGGATCTTGTATCAATCAGTTCGCCATGCCGGTGGTGAATGCATTGCGGCTTTGCGCCCAAAAGCGTTAACACCACCGGCGATTCAAGCGGGGCATTATCAGTTTTATTGGGATGGGAATTTAATAACGCATGTGTTGGCGGTGGAAACAATTTTTTAGTTTGAAAAATAAATCCTGGACATTACTTTAATGAAAATTATTTGATGTTTTATCAGTCATCAAGCAATGGCTGGAAACGCGGTTGACTTAAATTTTATTGGGGTTATGATTGAATCATCCCAATCATTAATATTAAAGCGCCTATTATGTTTTCCTTACTGCGTTTTATCCTTAAAAGAGTTTCTCTCGCCTTTCCCCTCTAATCGAGCGGTAAATACGCTCGGCTATTTTTCGTTTTTATTTCTGGTTGATTAAATCCACTTAAAACAATTTTGTTTTGAGCCGTTATTTTATTGTGCTGGAGAAATAAATTGTCACCCCAATACTTCAATCGTTTGAAAAAACGACTGGGCGATTGTGCTCGTCAACACTATTTGCACCTGCCCTGGAGCATGAGTCTAAACGCAGCTGAATTATCGACGTTGTTTACTAATTTGGAGCAAAGCACTGCATGTACAGACACGAACACATGCCGGGTAACTATCGGACATAAAGTGACATTGTTTGATGTACAGGAAAAAAACATTTTTACATTAGTGCTCACAAATCCACGCGACAGCGATCCCGATAAAGGGTTTATATCCTGTTTTTCACCTCTGGGGCGGCAACTGATTGGCCGTAGGCCAGGTGATGTAATAGAGATAAAAATATTCTCGCGCACAGCGTTATTTCGTGTGATCCGTATTGAAAATTAATTGTTGGTAATCAGGAGTACACAGTATGTCTAAAGAGAAAACTAAAAAAGAACCACAAAGATCATTGAAAGATAAACGACGCGATAAAAAAGATAAGCGCGCTAACAAATCAGTACTGAGCAATTAACTGATTTTATTTGGTGTTTAAGTCCGTAGCCATTTGCGCACTCATTCCAGAGTGCGCCTTTTTTTACAATCGATAAGCCTTAACCCGCCACAAACACCGGTGCAAAACCGCCGCCCTGGGTGCGGAAATTTGTTGTTTGCCCCTGATATAAACGCGCGGCGAGTAATTGAATGTTGCCAGCGTAAACGTAGGCGCGAATATCCATTTTGAGTGAGGTTTTTTCATCGTCCACTAAAATGCCGCGCTCGCTGGGTGGTACTTGTTGTTGGGCGACATAATCATTCTGCAAAATTTCTTGCCACACCCGCTGGGTAAGTTTGTCACCGCGATAAGCCGCTTTACTGCCATAGCCGGTGGCAGGTTTAAAAAATAATTGTTTGCGTGCATTCCACAATTCACTGGCGTTATCGGCGCTGACTAATTGGGTGTGCGGAATTCCCGCGACCAGTGTGTTTATATCCTCAAGCGTTGCACCAAGGTCATTCAATGTTTTGCTATCGCTCAGCAATACCAAATTGCGTTTATCCGCATAAAGCGCGTGGTGATATGGATTGGGTGTGAGCACTGCGGCATCTTGTTCGTATGCGGTGCGCAGTATTTGGTTGTGTGCTTGCGCGAGGGAAAAATCGGTTAGACGGTTGTACACCAAATCAATGATTTGTTGCTGGAAAAACAATTGCCCATTCTGCAACTGCAATTCACGCGGATCGACAATCAGGGTTTTGATACCGGCGCGCTCAAATAGGCTTTGCGCCAATAAAAATTCCGGATACAAAAATTGCGCGCTGGGGTTTTCATCCACTATGGCAATGCAGCGCAATGGTTGCGTGCCGCGCGCGAGTTGCCACTCCTGTTTAAACATAGCAACAAATTCTGCATCCAACTGCGGTTGCAATAATACTGGCAAGGCACCAGCGGCATTGCAGCAGGCAGTTTGCGCGCTCAGTAGCGCCGCATTTAAAAACGCACCACCGGCGTTGGTATTGATTTCAATAATCTGCGGGCCAGCATCACTCATGTGAAAATCAAAACCCATAAATACACCCGCCGTGGGCGATGGCCGCTGTGCAAGAGCGGGTGCATTGTTTAATACCCGCTGCCGATACGCTGGCAGCGCAGTAACACGCATCACCGCTTGCACCAGATTTTGTAACTGCTGCCACTGCGCGGGTGAAATAAAGGTTGCGGTATTGGAAAACAATTGCGCCTCATGCTGCAACACTTCTGCGGGCAATGCCTGGGCTTGCAGGCTTGCCAATAATTGCTCGCGCTGGAGAGTTTTGCAAAAACAGGCGCGATTTAATAATTCCGCCGCTGAACTGCAATCACAAGGATTATCACGATTCATAGCGCACCCGAATGGATTGAGAGGAAAAAACGTTATTGACTATTGCGTGGCAGTGCGATGGAAATCAATGTGGTTATGCCGATAAACAGCGCCGCTACCCACAAACAAGCGACCAAGCCCGCCACTTGATAAACCCAGCCTGACAAAAGTGTACCTATCAAACGCCCCAGCGCATTGGCCATGTAATAAAAACCTACATCCAGCGATACACCATCACTTTTGGCGTAACTCACAATTAAATAAGAATGCACCGACGAATTAAGCGCAAACACAATACCAAATACAATCAAGCCTCCGATTAATACTATTGTGGCTGACAATTCGGTCGTTAATAAAAAAGCCAAACTCGCGGTGACTAGCGTAAGTATTAATGCCCAGATAAAAGCGCTCTGACCTGTCGGTGGATTGCCGGTTTTAGTGCGCAGTAAAAAAGGCGCGGCAGATTGCACTATGCCGTAACCAATTACCCAACTCGCTAAAAACCCGCCGGTCTGCCAAAAATTCCACTGCAATTGACTGGATAAAAAAACCGGTAATGCCACGACAAACCAAATGTCGCGCGCGCCAAATAAAAATAAACGTGCAGCGGATAAATAATTAATCGCGCGGCTTTTGGAAAAGAGTTCAGAAAATTTGGGTTTGTTTTTGGCTTTACCTAAATCCTGCTGTAGCGCAAACATACTTGCAATCCATACCAGCGCCAACACCGCTGCCATGGCCAGTACCGCTGCTTTAAAACCCATCAGTGCCAGCAGTGCGCCGCCAAGAAAAAAGCCCACGCCTTTTAACGCATTTTTAGAACCGGTGAGTAGCGCCACCCACTTAAACAATCGCCCCTGTTGCTCGCCCGGCAACAATTGTTTGATTGCACTTTTCGCGCTCATTTTATTTAAATCTTTTGCGATTCCCGATAACGCTTGCGCTGCCATCACCAGCGGAATGGTTAACCACTGACTTGGCACCGCCAGCATGGCCAGCGCAATTACCTGCAAACCCAAGCCGATATTCATGGTGCGGTTAAGGCCAATACGCGCCCCCAAATAACCGCCCAGTAAATTCGTCACCACACCAAATATTTCATAAAACAAAAACAGCGCCGCAATTTGCAGCGGGCTGTAACCCAGCTGATGGAAATGCAATACCACCAACATGCGTAGCGCACCGTCGGTAAGGGTAAATGCCCAATAATTGCCGGTGACGATGGCGTATTGTTTTATGGCCGATGATTGACTCATATTATCTACAAGGTGCTCCGTAGGTTGGCGCTGAGCGCAGCGATGCCCAACAGACAATGTTCAATACCAAGAAAAAATTATTTAATCCCCCAATCCCACCAGTTTTGCCAATTCCGCCGTGCGATTGGCATAACCCCATTCGTTGTCATACCAGGCATAAATTTTTACCAGGCTGCCATTCACCACCATAGTAGAGAGCGCATCCACAATGGATGACAGTGGATTGCCACAAAAATCGCTGGACACCAATGGCCGTGTTTCATAACCCAAAATATCTTTCAAATAAGTTTCACTCGCTGTTTTTAACAGCGCGTTTACTTCCTCTACGCTGGTTGCGCGCTTTACTTCAAATACACAGTCAGTCAGTGAACCAGTAGCAAGCGGAACACGCACCGCGTGGCCATTTAATTTGCCGCGCAATTCGGGAAATATTTCTGCAATTGCGGTGGCTGAACCGGTTGAAGTAGGAATTAAATTGGAGTGGGATGCACGCGCGCGGCGCAAATCTTTGTGGGGTTGATCCAAAATCGATTGGGTATTGGTTAAATCGTGAATGGTAGTGATGGCACCGTGCTGAATGCCGAGTTGCTCATGAATCACTTTTACCACCGGTGCTAAACAATTAGTGGTGCAAGACGCGGCTGTCACTATGCGGTGTATCGCTGCATCAAATAAATGTTGATTAACACCCATCACTACATTTAACACACCCGCTTCTTTAACCGGCGCGCTCACAACAACACGTTTTACACCTTGATCCAAATAAGCCTGCAGTAATTTCACCTCGCGCATTTTGCCGCTGGCTTCAATCACCAAATCACATCCACTCCAGTCGGTTTCAGCAATAGTTTTATTGCGCGTAAATTTAATCGATTTTCCGTCAATAATAATCGCATTGTCATCTGCACTGGTTTCAGGTGCCCACTGACCTTGCACTGAATCGAATTTTAATAAATGCGCGAAAGTCGCGGCATCACCCGCAGGGTCATTGATTTGCACAAATTCAAATTCCGGCCATTGCCAACTCGCACGCAATGCCAAACGACCGATACGGCCAAAGCCATTAATACCGATTCTGATTTTTTTCATGTTCGCGCTCACAATAATTTGATTATTAACAACAGCGGTTTGGGCGGTCTTCCATCGCGCACAAGCGCTGGTGATTTTCCTCTAGCCACTCATGGTTGGCATCCAGTAGCGTTTTCAAGGTTTTGGTAACCCATGCCGGTAATTCCGGATGCAAGCGGTAATACACCCACTGCCCTTTGCGGCGATCAGCAAGCAAACCGGATTCGCGCAAAAGTGCCAGGTGACGGGAAATTTTCGGTTGGATTTCATCGAGCGCGCAGGTGAGTTCACAGACGCACAGCTCTTTTTCACGCGCAACCAACAGTGCAATGCGCGCGCGCGTTGGGTCTGCGAGGGTTTTGCAGAGTGAATCGGGGGTGAAAAGGGACATAATCGCGATGCCTGAATATATGTTTATTTGAATATATGAAAAAACGTATATTCAGGCAAGCGTTACTTGTTATGGTTAGGTTTTGTTGGTTGGATCAGTAGGGCTGCGGCACTGGTTGGAACCACAGCATTTGGCAGGGTTGTCACAGCAGCGTTGGCGCTTTGTGTAGCGGGCATACACCCAGCCGAGCACCAAAAGCGGTAAGAGACAGAGAACTAACTCCAGTAATTGCGGTGACCAGATTGCAGCAGCAATACCGGCAGCCGATATACCGCTAAACACAATATAGGCTGGTATTGCGCAGCAGCCGATACATGCCAAGGCAGTGCCAAACACTAACCATGCTTTTGATTTATTCATAACAACTCCGCCCAATTTAAATGTGTGATTGCGAAGTGATAAGGTTAAAATCTGGAGCTGCTACAGATTCAAGTACTTTATGAGGGAATAAATATGTTGGGTATTGGTGAGTTGTCGCGCACAACCGGTTGCCCCATAGAAACCATCCGCTATTACGAGCGTTTGGGATTGTTGGATAAACCCCACCGCACTGAGGGCGGTCACCGGTTATATAACCTAACGCAACAAAAGCGTTTGCAGTTTATTGTGAAAGCGCGCCAGTTGGGTTTCAGTTTGGAAAAAACCCGCGAGTTATTAAGTCTCTCGGAAAATAACACCCGCTCTTGTGACGATGCGTTGCAATTGGTTGAAAATAATGTGGCAGACATACAACAGAAAATTACACAGCTGCAATTAATGGAAAAAAGTTTACGGGAATTAGCGGGAGGTTGCCGGAGTTGTTGCCCTAACGCTAAAGCACCCGATTGCAGCATTATCGATGCACTCGCCCATTAATGTTATGGGCGCGCCAGTTTTTTGGAAAATTCTATGCTCAAAACAACCTTGTTATTTGTCGCCACTGCGCTGGCTGAAATTATCGGCTGCTTTTTACCTTACCTGTGGTTGCGAAAAGGCGGCTCTATTTTGTTGCTATTGCCTGCCGCAGCAAGCCTCGCGCTATTTGTGTGGCTGCTTACTTTGCACCCCGCCGCAAGTGGCCGTGTTTATGCGGCGTATGGTGGTGTGTATGTCGCCGTCGCATTGCTCTGGTTGTATTTTGTCGATGGTGTAAAACTCTCGGTTTACGATTGGGTAGGTGCCAGTGTGGCGCTGTTGGGCATGGCAATTATTGTGTTGGGTTGGCGTGATCACTGAGTGATATGCAACCAATTTCAAAACGCTGACGTATCTCTCTGCTAAAATTTTTCTATCTACTAATAAAACCACTATAAAAAGACTCAAACCAACCATGAAAACCCCTATCTTCAATATCCATGATCTGATTCTGCTGCTCACACTCGCTGTCTGTGTGCTGTTGGTCATTTTTCAGTGGTTGCTATCCAAGCAAAAAGCGATTGCTTCACATCTGTTGTCGGGTTTTTTTGTGTGCGTGGGTGCAAGTGCGCTGTGTAATTTATGGCTGTGGAATGATTACATTGGTTTGGATAGCGGATTGGCAAAGATGATGTTGTCGCTGGGGTTGGTGACCGCGGTGGTAGGCAAAAGTATTTATTTATATCTGTATGTGGTGTCTATCACGCGCGCGAATTTTTCGTTGCGTTTAAAAGACAGCATGCATTTATTGCATTTGTTCGTGCTATTAGGTTGGATTTTATTGGGCGGTTTGGACAGTGATAGATTGCGTTATTTACCCAATAGCCACACAGATCTTACCCTCAGGCTCACCGGTTTTGTATGGCACTATTTAAAATTCTTGCCTGTGGTCTATGCCTTTGCTGCAGCCTTGGAAATTTATCGTTACAAACAACAATTAAAAGAATTTTATTCCAGCTTGAGTTTGCAGGGGCCTTATTGGCTGTTGTTGTTGACCTTGGGGTTTGCGCTGAATTGGTTGTGGTCGCTGGTGGTTCATCTGCTGGGGCAAACCGTGAGTTTCTCCATCGCCGACAGTTTCGGTATTTTTGATAATTACATTACCTTTTTGTTGGTTAACGCGCTCTTTGTTTACAGCTTGTTGTATGCACATCAACTGTTAGAGACCAAAGACAAGCCCAAAGAAAAAGAAGTTGCAGTAGCAGTAGAAATATCGCCGGAGGCAATTGCGCGCATCCGCAACACTATGGAAAAGCATCAGTTGTATTTAAAACAGAATTTGAATATTGAAGATTTTGCGCGGCAGGTGGGTATTCATTACCGCGAGGTATCGAACATTATTAACAAAGAGTTCAACACCAATTTCTTTGAATTTGTGAATGAGTACAGGGTAAATAAGGCCAAGCAAATGTTGCTTGACCCCCAATGTTCCACTATGACGATACTGGATATTTTGTTGGAGTCAGGATTTAACAGTAAATCGTCATTTCATCGGTTTTTTAAACGCTATACGGGAATGTCGGCAGCGGAGTTTAGAAAACAACATCCGCTGTAATCCCCCTCCCGTCGTCAAGACTTTTTAACTCCCTCTCCCTTCTCTTTTCCGTAAATGGGAGAGGGTTGGGGTGAGGGTTATTTTTTCTCGCGACGAACCAACAATAATCCACACAGCGCAATCAAGCCGAGCAAGTTAAATGCGCCACCGCCACCGCCAGATCCGCCCGATGCTTTTGACGTGGCGACAGACGATGCAGCGGCTGAACTGGCTGCGATAGAACTCGCAGTGGAGCTGGACGCTGCAGAGCTGGAAACGGCAATGGAACTTGCAGCGGAGCTGCTGGTGTTTGCAGGTTCATCTGCCGGTGGTGTACCTGTGTAACCTGTTGCGTTTTCTTTGGTGAGTGCGAGCACTAGAATGCCGTCTTTGATCACCACATTTTCTGGCGCAAAATCCACGCGGTTGCCGTCAAATGTCCAGTTTGCTTTGCCCCAGCGTGTGGTATCCAATGTAGTGAAATCATCGCGCCATCCACCTTCAAATGTTTTGGTGGTGTTGTTGTAAGCTTTGTAATCGATGTAATTTACAAACTGATACACGGGCAGCACGCTGTCATCCCACGCGCCTACCCAAGGCACTGAATCCGATGCCCACAAATTAAACCGTAAACTTTGCGGATTGGTGAGGCTGGTGACGGTGCTGGTGCCGGTGATGCGGCGCACTTCTACGCCATCCAAATACCAGGCGACGTAATCCGGCGTCCACTCCAGTACATAAGTGTGATACGCATTGGCGAGAGATGTATTGGCGTTGTGCACTTGCTCGGTGTGAAGTGTTGGGCGTGAGCTGCCGAGAATAATATTACTTTGCCATTCGGTTGCGTTATTTTTTCCGAACACTTCAATATCAATTTCTTCCCAAAAAGTATTGCCGACTTCCGAGCCATTTTTGTAAGTAAAAAAAGTGGATAACACGCCGCTGGCATTCGCCACACGCATGCGAATTTCGTAACGGCCATACAGATAACTTTCACTGGAATAAATTTCTGCGCCCTTGTAAGCCTTGGCATGAACGAGATGACTAACCAATCCGGCAGTGACGGTTAACAACACACACAACAAACGACGCATAACGTTTACCTCATCAACAAACAATTAAAAATCGACATCAAAAAAACAGTATTAAAAAATGGGAGTGCGAGCAGTGCCCGCCTCTCCCAAGGGCTAAAACAGATTAAATTTTAGTGAGCTTGATCCAATCGATATTAAAGCCGCCAGTGTTGGCGTAGATCGCCAAACTTTGCACACCTGCATTCAAATACACATTGTGTGAAATCACTTGATAGGTTCCCCAGCCACCGGTGTTGGGAACACTAATGGTGCCCAAGCCAACGCCGTTTTTATCGAGTGTAAATTGCGCCGTGGTCAGTGCCGAGGCGACTTTGTACTCCACGCGATAAGTCCCGGCCTGCGGGATATTCACATTGTGGTATTTGAACCATTCGCCGGCATCGATATAACCCACAACTCCACCCGCCACATTGACGCTACCACCCACTTCATTGAAGCTTTCTGCTTCAATAAAAACGGTAGGTGCGGGCGTAGAGCCGTTATCGGCCGGAGGTGTGCCGGTATAGCCGGTTTGGCCTTCGCGGGTCAGTGCCAATACCAAAATGCCATTTTTTACGACGACGTTATTGGGGTCGAAATCCGCCAGGTTTTCACCAAACGTCCAGTTGGCTTTATTCCAGCGATTGGTATCGAAGCTGTTGAAATCATCGCGCCAGCCGGTGCCAAAACTATTGGTAGAAGCATTCCAGGGTTTGTACTCGATGTAATTTACGAATTGATAAACCGGCAGTATGTTCGGGTTCCAAGCCCCGACCCACTCGGCGATATTCGCCGCCCACAGATTGAATCGCAGATCTTGCGGGCTGGTCAGGCTGGTGACGAACTGGCCGCCGTTAATGCGGCGCACTTGCGTGCCGTTCACAAACCAGGCGATGTAACTGGGTGTCCACTCCAGTACATAGGTGTTGTAACCATCGCCCAATGAATAAGGCATGGTGTGCACCCCTTCGGTTTTGGTGGTGGGGCGATTGGTGCCGATAATCACATTGCTCTGCCATTGGGTGGCGTTGTTCTTGCCGAAGATCTCGATGTCGATTTCTTCCCAGAAAACCCCCGGCTGTTCCGATCCATTTTTGTAGGTAAAGAATGTGGACAATACCCCGCTCCCCTTGGCGACGCGCATGCGCATTTCATAGCGGCCGTATTTATAGGTTTGCTTGGAGTAGATTTCCGCCGCTTTGTAAGGCTTGGCAGTGGCGGCGCTGGTGATGCTAACGCCGATCAGGGTGGCGAGCGCAAAGAGCACGCCGGTATAGCGATTGAGAGTGAACATAGCGAGTACCTTTTATCTTTATTAGAAAACGCTTGAGTTTGTCGTTGGGTGGCAACCACTGAATGCCACAAGCGTATCTTGTGGGCAGGTACAGGGCGCGTCGCACCAGTTTGAGCACTAAACGTAAAATGATGCGCTGCAAACCGACAATGACACCCAACAAACGCAAAATCCTGCTCACAGATAAAAGTCGTACCTTGCCAAGCAGCCGCTATGAAGCGCAAAATACTGTTTTTATATACAGTAAATTGCACTGCAGTAATTCGGGGGTGGTGATATGGCGGCTGATGATCATGACTATGTAGACCCGGAATCAATAGGCTCAGAATCGATAGACCCGGAATTGTGGATCGTCGCCAAACCCCAAGCGCAAAAGGGGCGCGGTGCAGCGAGTAACATTGCCGGCCGTTTTGAAACCCAGCTGATTGAAACCGTGGACGATGGCTGGCAACCCCATGAGGATGACACTGACATCCGCCCCGCGTTAAAAACCCACGTCACCCCCGAGCTGGCCAAGAGCATTTTGAGCCGCAACCAGTCGCCGGATATTCCATTCAGCGTCTCCATCAATCCCTATCGTGGCTGCGAACATGGTTGCGTCTATTGTTTTGCACGCCCGACCCACGCGTATTTGGGGCTATCGCCGGGGCTGGATTTTGAAACCCGTCTGTACGCCAAAACCAATGCCGCGGATGTGCTGCGCCGTGAACTCGCGCAGCAGAATTATCAGCCGAGCCCCATCGCCTTCGGGGTGAACACCGATGCCTACCAGCCCTGCGAGCGCGAGCTGAATATCACCCGCCAATGTCTGGAGGTGTTTCATGAGTGCGACCATCCGGTGGGAATGATTACCAAATCGGCCTTAATTGAACGGGATATTGATTTGCTGCAGCCGATGGCGCAGAAAAATCTCGCGGCAGTCGCGATTACCATCACGACGTTGGATCACAGCATCGCTCGCATTTTGGAGCCGCGCGCCGCATCGCCCACTCGCCGCTTGCAAACTATCGAGCGTTTGGCGAATGCGGGCATTCCCACCATGGTGAGTGTTGCGCCAATTATTCCGTTTATTACTGAGCAGGAAATCGAGCGCGTATTAAAAGCCGCCGCCGATGCAGGCGCGACTGCCGCCGGTTATACCGTGCTGCGCTTGCCGTGGGAGATCAATCCGCTGTTTCAGGAATGGCTGCAAATCCACTTTCCCGAACGCGCCGCGCGGGTGATGAACCGCATCCGCGATATGCGCGGTGGTAAAGACTACGATGCAAATTTTGCCACGCGCATGCGCGGCGAAGGGCTGTGGGCCGATATGATCCGCCAGCGATTTTTAAAAGGCCTAAAACGCTACGGCCTCGATAAAAGCCGCCGCTACGGCGAACTGGATTGCACCCAATTCCGCAAACCCCTACACATCCCCGCCACCCAAAAGTCCGATGGGCAGATGGATATTTTTGGTTGAATCCAACATTGGTAATCACTATGATTAATTTCTAATCACTGTGATTAAGAGACTGTTATGGCTACCGCAGACACCAAAGTAATAACCGCCCATGTTTCCCTGCCAATGGCTGAAAAGATTGATGAATTGGCTACGCGCCTTGAGCGTTCACGTGGTTGGATTATCAAACAGGCGCTAGCAGCCTGGATTGATCAGGAAGAAGAGCGCAGCCGCTTGACCCGGGAGGCGCTTGACGACGTAGATCAGGGGCGAGTTATTGATCACCACTCTGTGCAGGCGTGGGCTGAAAGTCTGGGTACAGACAAACCCTTACCGGTACCCAAATGATGCAAATCGAATGGACAAGTAAAGCGCTCATGGATTTGGCGCGGCTCTACGATTTTCTCGCTCCCCTCAATCTACCTGCCGCTGCGCGGGTTATCCAGAACCTCACCCAATCACCTGTCAAACTGCTCGCTAATCCGCGTATTGGTGAAAAGCTGGATGAATTTTTACCGCGCGAAGTTCGTCGTATCCTGATTGGCGCTTATGAGCTGCGCTATGAAATCCATGCTGACACTCTTTATGTATTACGTGTGTGGCATACCCGCGAGCAGCGCTGACTCCCGCGCACAGTTCGTCGCATTTAATGCTGGTAAATTGCCACAGGTCAATCTGGTAATAGTTGCGAATCCAATTGCGCTTCAGGTGCGGCAAAACCGGGGAGCGGTGTGAGCAGTAAGACCAGTGCCATCGCAATAATTGGTACATGGCCGAGTAATTCTTCTGGCCCCAGCACAATTCCGGTCAACGTAAAAATAATCACAATTAACAGCGATGCAATGCGCGGTGCAATATTGGCCACGAGCAATACACCAAAGCACAGCTCGGCCATGCCTGCACCAAAAACAAAATGGGTATTGGTAAAACTGTGCCAGCCAAAATAGTGTGGGAAATTAAACACCGGATACTCATGCAAAAATGCCAGGCCATAACCGGGGTGCAATAATTTGTCATGGAAGGTGAGAATAATTAATTGCAAACCCAACCCAAATTGCACAATGCCGACAGCCAATGAGCGATGTTGAATGCGATATTGTTTGCCGAAAAAGTTCATATTTAAACGCCCCTCTGCATACCGCGGGCTGGTAAAAAACAGTGCGATGCTCAGCGCAATTAATTCCGGTGCGTAATCAATCGCACTGGCGATAGGAAATAATAAAAATAGCGAAAGTGAAAACACAAAGAGTGCCAATGCAAACAGGCTGACATCCACAATCAATAACAATATCAACAGCGCCTGAACCAGTGCGTATTCAAATGATCCGCCATCGCGCACGAAATTGGGTGCAATAAAATGCCCTTGCAGTAAATTGGCGAGTAGCAATATTCCCAGTGAAAATTTTAATAAGGTGTTGATGTAGCGCGATGGATTTTTCATCCAGAGTTTACTGACAGGTGCATAAAGAAAATCATAGCTGCGTATGTTTTGCCGTGCGTGCCGCTGTAAGAGGCTGGCGGCTGCTACAAATAAAAATGCACCGGTAAGGATAAATGCAAAAAGACTATCAAAGAAATAACCGGCTTCAGTAAAGGCGTGACTGTCATCGACAAACCATTTAACGTGCGCGTGCGCCATCTGCGGAAACAGTGCTGGGGCAAGGCATAAGACAAGCCATAAAGAGAGGCGGCATTTCATATCAAGGCTCCTTTTATTCGTTATTCAGTAGCAGGGCGAAGATACTATTCGTCAACAACCTATTTGCAGAGTGAAATTATCGGGACACTGCGTTGCAGCTTTGATACGCGCGCGGCGGTGATTTGGGCTGTTATTTGGAGGGAAGCTGTGTTAAATAAGCCGCGGTAGTTTGTGGTCACCGTTTATTGTTCACATCAGCAAACGGTTTAGCGCTATGGAGATAAAAAATAAAACGGAATTGCGCGACCAAACCCAAAAAAAGCCTCGCGGGAATACGGTTAACAGAAATAAAAAAGCAATGACGATACATTGCAAACCACACTAAGACCAATACACCTCATCAGGAAATTTGATTGGCCTGCATGATAATTTAAGTGCCAGCCAATCCAACCTAGCGATTTGCCCCAGCAAACAGAGGTTCTACAGAACTCAGTAGAGCAGTACCTTTATTTTCTGCGTCAACTTTTGTTGAGGGGTTTATGGTATCCAATGTTAATTTAAACGACATTTATATTTTTCATGCCGTGTCAGAATTAAACAGCATCACCGCCGCGAGCAAGCAATTAAACAGCAGCAAACAAACCATCAGCCGCAAATTGGCACAGTTGGAAGCGGCATTGGGCGTGACGCTGATTGCGCGCAATAGCCGCTATTTCCAATTGACCAGTGCGGGGCAGGCTTACTACCAACACTGCTGCCAGATTATCCAGCAGATTGAATTGGCCAATGCGCAGGTACAGGCGCACCAGACGGCACTGGAAGGCAATATCAAAATCAGTCTGCCGCACGATTGCAACAGCAAAGCCATTTGTAATTACCTGATGACGTTTATGGAAAAACATCCGCGTATCAAATTGGATATTAATGTCTGTGACCGCAACAGTTTTGCATTGGGCGACGGTTTTGATCTGGCGATCCGTTTGGGCGAGTTAGAGGATTCATCGCTGGTCGCGCGCCGTTTGGGCACGATTAATTACGGTTTGGTCGCGAGCCCTTGTTACCTGAAAAAAATCAGCCCGCCGCAAACAGCCGATGATCTCGCGCGTCACACTTACATTATGGTGAGCAAAAGTTCGGGCAATACTGGCCGCGATTCGCCGCTGCAACAGTGCCGGCAATTAGTGGTCAATGAATTTATCCTTGCCAAACAATTTGCCAGCCAAGGCTTCGGATTGGTGCATTTGCCTTTATTTATGTGCTACGACGAACTGCAAAGTGGCGAATTGGCGACGCTGCCGCTAGCAGAATGCCGGGAGACAAAAACCCTCAGTCTGGTGTTTCCCAAAGATAAATACATGCCTGGCTATGTGCGGCGTTTTATCGATTATCTCGTGGATATGTGCCGCGACCGCGAGCTGTGGCTGGTGGATCACGACCAATATCTTTATCAATCACCCACGCTCAAACAGCGAAGAACCGGTCAGGGTTGAGCGGCTCCTTTTTTACTGGCATAGCAATTGCAAACATTAAAACTAAGCGCTGTATTCCGGTTTTAATCGCCAGATGAAAAAGGAAAACGCCATGATTCCGAAAATCCTGCACCAATGTTCCAAGTCCTACGTTTGGGAAGAGCGTCAGCTAACGCGTCGCGCGCGCGCATTAATGCCCGATTTTGAATACCACGCCTGGACCGATGAAACCAATCTCCAGCTTGTGCAGGAGAAAGCGCCGCAATTTCTACAAGATTATTTACGTATTCCGGTGGGAGTAATCCGTGTGGATATTGCGCGCTGCTTGTATCTGTACGTGTATGGCGGAATTTATTTTGATACCGATTATGTTTTCTATAAACCGATTAACCAAAAATTTCTTAATAATAAATGTGTATTAGCGATTGAAGAGCCGGAATGCAAAAGCATTGGCGGTGGCGCAAAACTGGGCAATGCCTTTATGGCATCGGAGCCGGGCTTTGAGATGTGGTTAAAATTTATCGAACAGATTTTTGCCAAGCATCGCGCCGGTGAAACCAATATTGTGTTTCTCAGTGGCCCGCATGCGCTGACATTATTTTTGCAGGAACATCCGCACTATAAAGACGATATTACAGTGATGCCCAGCTATGTTATTTATCCGGAATTTGCAATGGCTAAACTGACCGCAAAAAAAACTGCGCACACCATTGGTGCGCATTTGTGTTGGGGTTCATGGCGCGGCAAGCCGATGATGCAATATCTGCGCAGCCGTTTGCGCCGCTGGATTTCGGCGGTGGTGTAAACTGCGAGTCTATTCATTAGAGCGGCGAGTCAGGGCATTAGCACAGCGAACCCAGACGTTAGAGCAAGGAAGTAATTAATTTCCCTAATGTTGCGAAAGCATCATCCATTTCTTTATTCCACGCATAACCGTAATTCAACCGGATGCAATTGCGGAATCGCCGCGTTGCAGAAAAAATTGGCCCGGGAGCGATACTGATGCCCTGCGCCAATGCCATGGAAAATAATTGCAAACTGTCCACCTGCTCTGGTAATTCCACCCACAAAAAATATCCGCCAGTTGGGCGTGTAACACGCGTGTCTTTAGGAAAATAAGTGGCAATCGCATTCAACATGCACTGTTGTTGTTGCTCCAACGAATTGCGCAGTTTACGCAAATGGCGATCATATCCGCCCTGCTGTAAATAATCGGCCAAAGCCGCTTGCGCGGGAACCGAAGGCGATATGGTTGTCATCAATTTCAAACGCTGTATTGGTTCCGCATAGCGGCCAGCAGATACCCACCCTACGCGATACCCGGGAGCAAGGTTTTTGGAAAAAGAACCGCAATGCATCACCAAACCGGAGCGGTCAAATTGTTTGATGGGTTTGGGCGGTGTTACACCAAAATACAATTCAGCGTAAACATCATCTTCAATTAAAGGCACTTGATGGCGATGCAATAATTCGCACAGGGTTTGTTTTTTTTCATCGCTCATGGATGCGCCGAGCGGATTGTGAAAATGGCTCATCAGCCAACAGGCTTTAATCGGCAAACGCTGTAAGCTGTCTTCCAGTGTTTGTAAATGAATACCGTCGCGCGGGTGCACAGGAATTTCTACCGCTTTTAATTGCAAGCGCTCTAAAATTTGCAGTGCAGCATAAAAAGTAGGTGTTTCAATGGCGACCAAATCACCCGGTTGGGTAACCACTTGCAAACATAAATTCAATGCTTCCAATGCGCCATTGGTAATCACCAGTTCTTCTGGCGCGTGCATTACACCATTCACGCGATAACGCAATGCAATCTGCCTGCGCAAGTGCGGGTTGCCGCTGGTGATATCGGTGAGGATGCGGTTGGCAGGCATTTGCTGCAGGCTTTTATTCATGGAGCGCGCCAGGCGCGCCAGTGGAAATAAATCCGGGCTGGGAAAGGCAGAGCCGAGCGGAATGATATCCGGATCTTTGATTGAACCTAACACTGAAAAAACCAGTTCGCTGACATCCACCGGTGTGGTCTCTGTCAGTTGCGGACACATCTCCGGCTCGGCTAAATCCTTGTTGGCCTGCGCGCACACAAAATATCCGGAGCGCGACCGCGCTTGTATGAAGCCGCGGCTCTCCAATAAATAGTAAGCCTCAAAAACCGTTGCAGGGCTTACATCATAGGTGCGACTGGCACTGCGCACCGAGGGCACTTTTTCATTTGCAGTGAGCACGCCCGCGCGAATCAATGCAGCAATTTCATCGGCGAGCTTTTCGTATAATTTCATAAAAATTATTGCGCAGGATACATAAAATTGGCGGCCTCCCGATTGGGCAGAAGCGGTGTGGAATCGTTTACCAATTCAAAATCAAAATGAATCATACCGGCGGCCTGATGAAGTGATGACGGCATTTTTACCGTGACAGGAAAATCATAAATTTCACCTGCCTTGAGTGTAAATTGATGCTCGCGCGATAACGATAGGCCCTGCGCATTGTGCAACTGCAATGTGTAACGCGCGGGCTGTTGGGTTTTATTCGTCACTTTCAAACGATACACGTTGAGAATATTGCCATCGCTCGTGTGACGATAAATCACACTGCGGTCTTTCACAACGCTCAAATCGACTAATTCACGCGCGTTTAATGACATGAATAACGCCGCAAGCATAACGGCGATGATGGCACCATAACCCAATAACCGCGGGCGCAGAATTTTCTGCGGCTCGCCAGCTAATGCAGCCTCGGATGTGTAGCTGACCAGCCCGCGCTCGTAACCCATTTTATCCATCACATCATCACAGGCATCGATACACGCAGCGCAACCAATGCAATCCATTTGCAAACCATCGCGGATATCAATACCGGTCGGGCACACTTGCACGCACATGTAACAGTCGATGCAATCGCCAAGGCCAAGTGCTTTGTGATCATCGATTTTTTTGCGCGAGCCGCGCGTATCGCCGCGTGCTGCATCGTAAGCAATGACCAAAGTGTTGCGATCAAACATCACACTTTGGAAACGCGCATAAGGGCACATATGCACGCACACTTTTTCGCGCACCCATCCGGCATTTACGTAGGTGAGCGATGCCACTATAGCGACCCAAATCGCACTGCTACTCAACCACTCCAGCTGTGCAAGGTTATGCACCAATTCGCGCACCGGCACAAAATAACCCACAAAGGCGATGCCGGTAGCGAGGCTCATGACAATCCACAGCAGATGCTTGCTGCTGCGTTTGAATAATTTGTTTGCTCCCCAAGGTGCCTGTTGCAATTTCATGCGCTGGTTGCGGTCGCCCTCGGTAATGTTCTCCGCCCACATAAATGCCCAGGTCCACACGCTCTGCGGGCAGGCATAACCACACCACACCCGGCCAGCAACCATCGTAACGGCAAATAACAAGAGCGCGCCAATAATCATCGCGAACGACAACAGCATAAAATCCTGCGGCCAAAAGGTGGTGCCAAACACGTGGAATTGACGCGTCTCCAAATCCCACAAGACGGCTTGGTGGCCGTTCCAATTAATCCAGGATGTCCCAAAAAACAGCAGCGCTAAAAAACCGGCACCCAATAAACGCAAGTTGCGGAACCGGCCGGTAAAACTGCGCGTGAAAATTTTGCCTTCAGGCAAGGTGCGGGTGGGGATCAACAACGGGGAATCGCTCATAACGGCCTCATGCGCAGATAACTGAACAAGGCCACTATGCGCCCGAATCTGTACTGAAAACAGATTCAGTTTAGGTTAAAAAAACCGGATCAGTTTTTTATAGTAGAAAGAGAAGCTGTGGAAAGAGAAGTTACAGAAACAGGATTTATGAATGGTGCCGTAGATTCACAGAAAACGCTCGTGAGCGCTATGACGGATATGAAGTACATCAACCTGTTGGTTGTGAATCCGGAAAAGCACACGGTAATTGCCGATAATCAAATGCCTGATACCCATTTGCACATCAATATCTTCAGCGGCGATGGGACACCGCTCTGCCATTAACGACAGCGTTTCAATCGCTTCTATTAAACCAAGGTACCAGCGCAGGGCATTTTCCGGAGAATCTTCTGCTATTTGCAGATAGCGTTGCTCAAGATCCTTTTCTGCGGTGGGTTTGATGTGAACGCGATATTCCTTCAACGTTTTATTCCGTATTTTGCTTCGAACTCACGGGTGAAATTGGTTAACTCACGGCCTTCTTCAGCAAGCGCTTTGCGGATATTGAGGATGCTATCGGCATATTCTGCCAAGGCTGCCATCTTTTCGTAGCTTTCGGCATCCTGAATGACGACGGCTGCTTTGCCATTGACCGTCAGTATTTCAGGGCGCTTGCTTTCGTTCAGGCGTTTGATGTGTTCTGCCGGTTTGCGGCTGAAATCGGTCACAGTGTAGATGTCGGAGCTGTGAAACATACTGAACCCTCATCACAGAGAATAAACGGTTTATTCTCTGTTTTAATCTATTTTAATCCCTTGGGCAAGTTAAAAAACCGGATCAGATGGCGGTAGATTGCAGCCTTGCGGACGATGGCAAGCCAAATACGGCATCAAACACCCAGGTGAATACGAAGGTGTACACCAGAAAAAACACCAGTAAACCCAAGTCTATCAATAGCGCCTGCCAAAGGCTGACGCTGTACCACCAGGCAACCAAAGGCACCAATAGCACCAGTAAACCGCCTTCAAACCCTATTGCGTGGCATATGCGCATACCCAGGCTGCGCCCCGGTTTTGCACGGCGTGATTCCCAGCGTTCAAACAGGCTGTTGAAGACGAGGTTCCAGATGATCGCCAAGGCCGATGCCGCCACCGCCAGCCCCAAGGATTCAGCGGTGCCTGTGTTGCTCATCAACATCAATAGAATGGTGGAAAGCAGTATCGCAATCAGCTCATAGAGCGCGACGTATACCACACGGCGCTTGGCTCCTTGTAAGGGGCGAGTTTGAACAGAAGCACTTTGCATCACAACCTCTTCATCTGGGTAAGATGTTGATATTTTCTAAAGTTTTAACTGACAGAAAAAGTTAGCTAATATCAGTTTTTCTGAAAGGTGGGGTTGGCGATGAGCAAAGCATTCAATTCAGACGCGGTGCTGGTATTTCTGGCGGTATTGGATACCGGCTCTTTTTCTGCCGCGGCGCGCCAGCTGGGGCGAGTGCCGTCAGCTGTGAGCATGGCGATCGCCAATCTGGAGGCGGAGCTGGCGCTGGAGTTATTTGAACGCAGCGGTCGCGAGCCAAAACCCACCGCCCATGCGCGCGCGCTGGAGCCGCAAGCGCGCTTGTTGATGGGGCAAATGCAGCAGCTCAATACCCAGGCGCTGGAACTCAGCCAAGGGTTGGAGCCGCGCCTGACATTGGTGATCGCCCCCGAGCTGCAATCCACCCAGTGGGTGAAACCTTTGCAAGTATTGGCGAAGGAATATCCCTCGCTGGACGTGCGCATCATCACTGCACCGCAAAGCGATGCACTGGATTTATTGCATCGCGGTGAAGCGCAGCTCGCGCTGGTATTTGAGCGCCCTGCCGCCGATGGGCGCGAGCGCTTTCAGGAAGTGGGGCGCGAGACATTAGTCGCCGTGATTGCGCGCAACCATCCCCTGCTGCAATTGCTGTCGGACTCCGGCCAGTTGCAGGGCGATCAGTTGCGCCCGGTGCGCCAGATCATCGTCGGCAGCCGCCATGAAGGCACAGGGCTCGCCACCAGCGAGCAGTTTTGCGTGGCATCGGATCACCACTGGCGGGTGGATCACCCCGAGGCGGCACTGCAACTGGCTCTGGCCGGATTGGGTTGGAGTTGGTTGCCACGCGCCTGTGTGCAGCCGTATCTCAACGGCCAATTATTGGTGGAATTACCCATGGGCAATTTCACTAACGGCGAAGAGTTATGGGTGGATCTGGTGTGGTCGCGTGAGCGCCCATTGGGTTTGGGCGCGCAGCGCTTTGTTGCGTTGATGGGTGAGCAGTATCGGCAGGCGGCCGGCAGGTAGTGGCAAAAATGTGAATTGCTACTGGTAAAGCCTGTTCAGATTGTATAAAAATCAATCGACTCTTTCGGTCAAGTCCTCTCGCTCCCTTCAATTGTTCGCCCTGCGTTTGAACCAGGAGGTTCGTATGTGTGTCGTCACCAAGTTTCGCAACATTGCTGTGCTATTAGGTTTATTGACGGGTACCACTGCCCAGGCAGTGACGATTAATTTTGACGATCGTGAATATATCCCCACGCCGATTTTTGATCATTTTGGCGATCACCCTCTCTCCGATGAATATGCCGACCATGGCTTAATCATCGTTGATGGTTTTCTCGCAACCTATCGCTCACCATCAGAGCCCAGCGTCTCATCACCAAATTATTTGTTGATGGGGCACGGTGGTAGTTTGTTGTTTGTTGATCGGTTCCCGACGATGGTAAGCCTGTATGTGTCTTCTTATCTTGGAGATAATATTTATATCGACGCGCTAGATGCCGATGGCAATGCGTATTCTAAAACCACAGATGGATTTAATCCGCACACGCCGACACCTTACACACCCAATCAGCTTGTGAGTTTCTATTCACCCGCTGGCTTTCAGCGGCTGCATTTTTCCAGTTTTTTTGATGGGCGGGTCAATGCCGGCATTGATGATTTAACCTTTACCTACGCACATTTACCTGAGCCGTCGTCGGGTACATTATTGTTGTTGGGTTCAGGTTTTTTATTGTGGCGCGCGCATAAAAAAGCCCGGCGATAAGCCGGGCTTTTGTGTTCACACGTGGAAATTATTTTTTAATACCTTCAATTTCCAATTCCAGTTTGACCACTTCTGATGCTGGGCCCAAATCCATTTTCACGTTGAAATCTTTTAATTTGATCTCAGTCTCACCGGAGAAGCCAGCGCGGTAACCGCCCCATGGGTCTTTACCTTCGCCAACTTTTTCTACTTCAATGGTGATGCTTTTGGTTACGCCATTGAGAGTCAAATCACCGATGATGTCAAACTCATCTTTGTCATCCACTTTAATAGACTTGCTCACAAAGGTCGCTTTCGGGAATTTTTCAACATTCAGGAAATCATCGCTACGCAAATGCTTGTCGCGCTCGGCGTGGTTAGAGTTAACACTGGCGGTGTCGATAGTGACATTCACAGTGCTTGCTTCTGGTTTAGCAGGGTCGTAGGTAAATTCACCTTCAAATTTATCAAAACGGCCAGTCAGTACGCTGTAGCCCAAATGCTTGATTGCAAAATTGATCGATGCGTGCGCACCTTTGGTATCAATCACATAAGTGTCAGCCATGGTTGGCAAACTCATCAAGCCAACGCTGCTAACGGCTAATGCGAGAAAAGATTTTTTTAATAAGGATTGTTTTAACATTGTGTAAACTCCTTTGAGGTTCATCGAGTTGAGTGAAACGTTTTAAATTAATGTTGTTTTAAGTTAAGTGTTGATTGAGACAATAAAATTCAATCATCAGACATCGGATTTTTTAACAGGTTTAATCATGCGTACCAAGGTTTTGTCGCGCATCACAAAATGATGCATCAGCGCACCCAGTACATGCAGTACAACCAGCGCGATAATTCCCCAGGCAAAATATTCATGCAATTCACCGGCAAGATCGACATTGCCCGCCTCCAGTTCAACTAGAACGGGGAACTTCAGCAGATTAAACATGCTCGCCGGTTGGCCTTCCGCTGTGGTAATTAAATAACCACTGATCAGCACCACAAAAATGAAAAGATACAAACCGATTTTAACGAGTTTTGCGGCAAGGTTTTGTGCGCGTTTTGCGGTAAGTTCAACCGGGGTTGGGTTGGCAATGCGCCACACAATGCGCACCAGCATCAATAATAAAACAACCAAGCCGAGGCTCACGTGCAACTCGGGGCCTTTGTGATACCAGTCGTCGTAGTAAGTTAAATCCACCATGTAAGTGCCCAATCCAAATAAAAACAGAATGAGCAGCGCACTTATCCAATGAATCAGAATGGAAACCAAACCGTAACCACTGCGCGAATCTTTTAACATCCCTAGCCTCTGCGGAAAGCCTGTTTATTTGAATATGCACAAAATGAAAAACAACGTGAAAAGACGATACACGGTAACAGATGACAATAACAAGGTCGTTTAAGTCTAGCGGAGCCCGGCGGGAAAAACACAGGTGCGGGCGTAAAGAAAGGTTTAACTGAATAAGTAGTGAGTAATCAGGGAGTTGGAAAATTTTTAATAATCATAAGCGCACAGAATACGCGCAGACCCATCAGATTTTTCGTTTGTTATCATCCAAAATTCAGGGCATTTATTCAGGGTTTTTCAGCACCGGCCGCTTGCGACCCTGCTCATCAATCGCCACATACACATATTCGCCCTGCGTCACCTGACTGATTTTGTGAGTCAGGAAATCTTTAATCCATACTTCCACCTTTACGCGGATAGAGGTATTCCCAATGCGCAACGTACTGGTGTAACAACTGATAATCGCCCCCACCGGCACCGGCCGCATAAACACCATACTCCCCACCGCCACCGTCGTCACCCGCCCCTGCGCAACTTCATTCGCATGTATCGCGCCAGCAATATCCATCTGCGCCATCACCCAGCCACCAAAAATATCGCCAAAGGGGTTGGTATCCCCCGGCATGGTGATAGTTTGCAACGCGATGGTGCCGGTAGGCGTAGAGTTAAATTCTTGCATGATGGCGTAATCTCCAGAGGGCTGTGGCAAGTATAGCCCTCTGGGGTGATTAGCGAGTTGTAGAAGGGATAATTGCTGTATATAAAGTTAAATTTATTTGTCACACATCATGTTATATGCTGATGTAAACCCTATTAAGTTTAGACTCTTTGTCTCCCAGCCTGAATTTCCATATTTCCCAGCAACTTTCATGCTCGAACCGTTTTTCATAGCATTAATATCTTCAGCATTTATTTCGAAAGAATAGTATCTACTATCTGTAACCATGTCTGATCCGCTGAGGTAAGTAGAATATTTTCCAGTTTTGTTTTGTGTGTGCTTCTCATCAATTAAATATCTTATTTCTGCGGAAAAACTCAAGCTTTCAAATCCATAAGATCCTCCCTTCATGTTTAGCTCGCCGCATTGGAATACAAAATCATCTTTGATTATTTGAATAACCTTAACAGTAGAGCTATCAAATGGGTCTACTTGCTTAGTTAGTGCAATCCAGCCATTGTCTAATTGTTGGGTCTTTATTTCAGCGATTGCATTTGAAGTACTGAAAGCAATGATGCTATAAAAAAAATAAGAGAAAATATTTCTTTTCATTCTGGTGCCTTTTGTTAAGGATAGATTTTTTATCTAATTATGAAGAATCAGGTTTTTCTGTTGTATGTATTATTATTTGTTTATTTTGGGAGTGTAGTGATCATTGCTGAGAAGGTAAATCAATTTATTGGAGTCTATAGTTAGCACAAAAGGTTTAATTGATAACTATAAGTTCTAAGAGTAAGTCGTTGGCTTACATCTGCTCCGGCAACCAGGTAATAATCCCCGGCCAAATAGCCATTACGCATAACAGTAATAGTTGCAGTGCGATGAAGGGTACAACGCCGCGATAGATTTCGCTGGTTTTGATGCTGGCGGGTGCGACGCCGCGTAAGTAGAAAAGTGCGAATCCGAAGGGTGGTGTGAGGAAAGAGGTTTGCAGATTTACGGCGATCATAATGCCGAGCCAAATAGGGTCTACACCCATGGCGAGTAATACCGGTGCGACGATTGGTACGACTACAAAAATAATTTCGATAAAGTCCAGAATAAATCCGAGTACGAACATCACCAGCATTACCAGTAATACAGCAGTAAATACACCGCCCGGTAATTGACTGAAAAAGTTGTGTACCAATTCTTCGCCACCAAAGCCGCGGAACACGAGTGAAAATAAAGATGCGCCGATCAGGATCATAAAAATCATGGCGGTGATTTTTATGGTGGATTGTGAAACTTCACGCAAACGTTTTATGCAAAGTTGTTTTTTTCCGAGTGCTAACAAACAGGCACCGAGTGCACCTACGCCAGCCGCTTCGGTGGGTGTGGCGGCACCAATTAAAATGGAGCCGAGCACTAAACCGATCAATAACAGCACCGGTAATAAGCTGAACAAAATTTTAATGAAGGGTACTTTTTCTGCATTTTGGTCGATGGATGTGCGCGGAATAATTTGTGGGCGGAAAAAGGCAGTAAAGAAAACATAGAGCATATAGAGTGCGACCAGCGCTAAACCGGGCACTATGGCGGCGACAAATAAATCGCCAACGGAAATGGTTTTGGGGTTGAACACACCGAGTTTTAATTGCGCTTGTTGGTAAGCGCTGGATAACACATCGCCCAATAACACGAGTGCAATTGAAGGTGGAATAATTTGCCCGAGTGTTCCTGTTGCGCAAATAGTGCCGCAGGCAAAGCTGGGCGCGTAACCGCGTTTTATCATAAGCGGCAGCGACATCAAACCCATAGTCACTACTGTTGCACCTACAATACCGGTGCTGGCGGCGAGCATGGCACCCACAGCGATAACCGAAATACCCAACCCCCCGGGTAAACGCCCACAGGCTTTGGACATGTTTTCCAATAAATCTTCCGCAAGGCGGGATTTTTCCAACACTGTGCCCATAAATACAAATAGCGGAACAGCCACTAGCGTGTAATTGTTCATAATGCCGTACAGGCGCGTGGGAAAACTTTTTAATAGATTCGGATCAAACACACCGCCTGCAATTCCTGCACCTGCAAACACTAATGCAACGCCTCCTAGCGTGAGTGCGACGGGATAGCCGAACATTAAAAAAATACATATCGCTGCAAACATGAACAGCGGGATCAATTCAATTAGCATGATGCTTCCTCCTGCGCTGGAGCAATGTTCATCAGTACTAATAAATTGCGCAGCAATTCGGCAATTGCCTGCAAGCTCACACTGACTGCCATTAATGGCAGTAAGCTTTTCAATAAATACACACCGCCTAATCCACCAGAATCGGTTGAACCTTCACGAATACGCCAACTTTCCTGCACAAAATCCCAACTGCCCCAGCCGATAAATATCATCAATGGCAAGGTGAATACCAAACTCCCCAACACTTCCACCCATGCACGCGCACGTAGCGATAATTTGCGATACACAATATCCACCCGCACATGTTCGCCCTTTTTTAAGGTGTAGGCTGCGCCCAACATAAACACCAATGCATGCATGTAAGTGACGGACTCTTGCAGTGCAACAGAACCAATACCAAACACATGGCGCAAGGTAACGACAGTACAGGCCACCAGCACCATAATGCCGGTAAGCCAAGCGGTAGTCGTGCCGGTGTATTCGGCGATGGAATCGAGCGCGCGCACAAATTGTTGCGCAGGAGAAATATCAGCGGAGTGGTTCATGATGGAATTATTATCGTAATAATGTGTGTCGATTATAAATACAGGCGCTATTGGTGTTGTGTATTCCAATAGCGCCTGCGAATTTTAAATAAAAACAACAATGGTTAAAAAACGGTTACTGCAATTTACCCAATTTGCCTTTGGCGGCTTCACCAATGTCGCCGCCGCCCTGCGCTGCTTGTTGGTAATACTGCGCGGCTTGTGAGCGGTTGCCTTTGGCCATATTCACTTCACCCAAATAATAGGCAGCAATTTGTGTGGGCAAATAACGCGTGCTGGTGAGTAAATCTTTTTCGGCCATATCCTGTTTGCCCAATTGGTTGTAGGCAATACCGCGGAATACATAAGGCTTGAAATATTTCGGGTTGGCATCCACTGCGCGGTTCAGTGCAGTGACCGCCTCGTTGGTTTTATCCTGTTGCAATAACAGTTGGCCTTTCATCTCCCAGAATAAATTTTCTTTGGGTTGTTGGGCGATGGATTGTTCAACATAGGTCATTGCATCGATATATTTTTTCTCGCCTGCGAGTTTCTGCGCTTTTTGATAATTCTCGTAGGCTTTTTTGTCTTTATTTACTTGCGCCATGGCGCGTTGGAACGCGGCCTTGTTGCGTACACCGCCGGGATGTTTAGCGGCTAATGCGCGATTTTTATTCACGCGTTCTTGTGAAGGTGGATGGCTGGCAAACAGGCCTTCGATAAAACCGGCGTTTCTGCCTTCCGATAACTTCACAAATATTTCTTGCAGCTCGACGGCGGCTTGCGGGTCATATCCCGCTTTAATCATGTACTTCATGCCCACCGCATCGGATTCCAATTCATGGTCGCGGCCGTATTTGGCTTGCCATGCTTGCGATCCCACCGCCAGCGCACCCATGCCCAGCGCGCCGTATTCGGGTTTTTTCTCGGCAATCGCAACACCAGCCAGCAGCACACCGGCACCCATCAATACATTTTGGGTTTGTTGTTGCGCACCGTGGCGGGCGGCTGCGTGGACAATTTCGTGGCCCATCACTGCGGCGAGTTGTGCTTCATCTTCCAGATAGACTAACAAGCCGCGGTTAATGGCCAGCTTGCCGCCGGGCATCGCCCAGGCGTTAGGGACATCGTTATTCAGCACCACAAACTCGTAAGGCAAGTCGGGGCGGTCACTCACGGCGGCGAGCTTCTTGCCCACTTGCTGCACATAGGTGGTGAGGCCGGGATCGACCACGTATTGGCCACCTTGCGATTGTTGTGCCGGCACATAGTTCTTGGCACCCGTGGCCACTTCCTGCTCGGGCGACATTAGGGAAATCTGGCTTTTGCCAGTCACCGGATTGACCACGCAGCCAATCAGTGATGAGGCGATAGCACCCCATACAAACAAAGGGACAAACACACGTGAAAGCATTTTCATAGTAAGACTCCTTGTAACAGAGATGGGTATAATGCCATAACTCCCTTATCAGACACCGTTAAAGGTGCCTTTTCTCACAAGTGAACGCCCATTTATGAAGTCCTTGCAAGTGATCGAACTTTTTGCCGGTATTGGCGCGAATGGCCAGCCGATTGTTGAACAGCTCCACGTACGCGAATTGGATGATGGCAATTTCCAATTGGTGCAATCGCCCGCATTTGCCAAAGGCCTGGCCAGTGGCGATGTGGTGAAAATGCTGGCCGATACGCGCGAATTTGATTTGGTGCAGCGCAGCGGCAACTTGAGTATCCGTGTCTTCAGCCGCAACGATATCCAAACCCTTGCCGATGCGCTCACGCCCGAACTGGAAAAGCTTGGTGGTGAACTGGACCGCGAAACGCCGCGTATGTTGGTGTATTCCATCCACGTGAGCTGCGGATTTACTGCGATTGAAAATATCCTCAACGAATTTGTCGGCCGCGATGGCCAAAGTGCGTGGATGTACGGCAATGTGTACGACCCTACCGATGGCCAAACACCGCTCAACTGGTGGCAAGATCTGTTAAAACCGGAATAATTTTTTTGCTTTTTCGCTATCGTTCGCTGGTAACCCGATTTATTTATGCTGCATCTAATCTCCCCCGCTAAAACGCTGGACTTTGAAACGCCAGCAAAAACCGCTGTGCATACGCAACCGCAATTTTTGGATCACTCGCAAGAGTTGATTAAAGATTTGCGCGCGCTTACACCGCCGCAAGTATCCAAGTTGATGTCGATCAGCGAAAAACTCGGCGAATTAAATGCACAGCGTTTTTTGGAGTGGCAATTACCCTTTACACCGGGCAATGCCAAACAAGCGGTGCTCGCGTTTAAAGGCGATGTGTACACCGGCATGGAAGCGGAAAATTTTTCAAAAAGCGATTTCACTTTTGCGCAGCAACATTTGCGCATTTTGTCAGGCCTGTACGGACTGTTGCGCCCGCTCGATTTAATCCAACCCTACCGTTTGGAAATGGGCACCGGCTTTGCCAACGCGCGCGGTAAAAATTTGTATCAGTTTTGGGGTGATATCATCACCGATCAACTTAATCAGGAATTGGATGCGCAAAAAGAACGTGTAGTGGTCAACCTCGCCTCAACCGAATATTGGAGCGCAGTGAACACCAAAAAATTGCACGCAGAAGTGATTACCCCCGTCTTTAAAGATTGCAAAAACGGCCAGTACAAAATCATCAGCTTCTTTGCCAAAAAAGCGCGTGGCATGATGAGTGCCTACATCATCCAAAATAAATTAAAAAAAGTAGAGCAACTGAAACAGTTTGATACCGCCGGCTATCGCTACGATGAACGTTCGTCTTCACCGAAGGAGTGGGTTTTCTTGAGGGATGAGGCGAGAGAAGAAATAGTGTGAATCACTCCCAGTCTCCCGACTACGTGTCCTGTTTCAAAGGAGAAACTTACTATATTGGGACTCGTCATACCCGCTTGCGGGTATCCATAGGTTTTAAAAATGGACTCCCGCGAGCGGGAGTGACGATCTGGCAGCAAGTGATATTGATGTGGAAGTGAGAAAATTATCTCTGCCGCTTTAATACTGCGATCACACCCACTGGCGCACCAAAAAATGATCCGGGGCAAATACTCACTAATTCCCATCCCTCACGCCCCAAGCCATCCAACTGTTGAGTAAGTGCTTCCGCATCAATCGCGCCGGAAAAAAAGCTGCGTTTTTTAAAAGTAATTGTTTTGTATTCCCAACGCATTATTTGTCTCCTTCTTCGTTAGTCTCGTCGTTATCAAATTGGCCACTGTCGGTTGGCTCAAGATCAGTGACCACTTTCTGGATCAATTTCACGCGGCCGCTTTTTACCAATGCATCGCGCAATACAAATTCAATTTGGGCATTCAAACTGCGCAAGTCATCATCCGCCCAGCGCTGCATAGCGGCGATGACTTGTTCATTAATGCGCAGTGGAAAGGATTTTTTACTCACCTGAATCACCTGTTAATAGTCACCTATGAGTAGAGTGTTCCGGTGTTAATCACGGGTTTGGCTTGCTGGTCGCCACAGAGCACAATTAATAAATTGCTCACCATCGCCGCTTTGCGTTCGCCGTCCAATTCCACAACATCTTGCGCTTTTAATTGCTCCAAGGCATCGGCCACCATACCCACTGCGCCTTGCACAATAATTTTGCGCGCGGCGAGCACAGCACTCGCTTGTTGGCGTTGCAACATTGCTTGTGCAATTTCCGGTGCGTAGGCCAAGTGGCTCAAGCGCGCTTCCAATACATCCACGCCGGCTTTTTGCAAACGGTCTTGCACTTCATTTTTTAATTTCAGCGCAATCGCGTTGGAATCACTGCGTAGTGACAACTGCTCGTCTTCACCATTGTGTTCATAGGGGTAACTGGTTGCCAAATTACGCAGCGCGGCTTCGCTCTGGATGGTCACATAATTTTCGTAATCATCCACTTCAAATACGGCTTCGGCAGTGTCCACCACTTTCCACACAATCACCGCGGCAATTTCAATCGGGTTGCCGTTGGCATCGTTCACTTTCAAACGGCCGGATTCAAAATTGCGCACGCGCAAACTCACCGATTTTTTGCTGTACAACGGGTTAGCCCAACGCAGCCCGTTGTTGCGGTCAGTGCCCGCGTATTGGCCAAACAGCTGCAACACTTTGCCTTGGTTGGGCTGCACCATATAAAACCCGAACCAGCAGATAAACACGATAACCGCCGCCAACCCGGCAACAATTTTGATAGTGCCAGGTATCATCACGACCCCGGCTACCGTCAGCACTTGCAGTGCCAGCAAAACGACCAGCAGGAAGTAGCCTGAACCACTACGCGCTTCAACTTCATGAACCATGATCTTGCTCCTTACTTGGGTTTCCAATGGGTTTGTTATTGATGTTGATATCATTTAGATATCAATTTAATACCGTATTTGGATAAAGTAAATACAAAGGTGATAAAAAATAATCATGGGATATGCCGTTGACATATCCCATGAGCGATTTCAGAATGGGATATACCGCAGGTATCTACTAAAGGTGAGTAAAAAATGGAACGAGCAAGTATTTTCAAGAGTAACAAGAGTCAGGCTCTGCGGCTTCCAAAGCCGGTTGCTTATCCGGATACAGTGAAACAAGTGGATATTGTGATTCAGGGGCGCGCCCGGATCATCACACCTGCTGGCGAGTCTTGGGATAGTTGGTTTGACGGTGAAGGTGTTTCTGATGACTTCATGGCTAGTCGTGAGCAGCCTGATCATCAAGAGCGCGAGGCATTTTGATGTTGAAATACATGCTCGACACCAATATCGCTATTTACACGATCAAGAACAAACCCAGTGAAGTGAGAGAAGCATTTAAAGCGCACGATGGCCAAATGTGTATTTCATCGGTCACGCTAATGGAGCTGATCTATGGCGCTGAGGCATCCGCCGCCGTAGAGCGCAATTTGCGTGATATAGAAGGTTTTGCTGCGCGTTTGGAAGTCTTACCCTACGACAATGAAGCCGCAGTTCATACTGGGCAGCTTAGGGCAGAACTCAAAAAAATCGGTCGCCCTATCGGTCCCTACGATGAAATGATCGCTGGTCATGCCAGATCAAAAGGGTTGGTTGTTGTAACGAACAACATAAAACAATTTGAAAACGTTCCAGGCATCCGGCTGGCAAACTGGGTTAAATAACGATTGTGTTTTTACGGGACGGTTGGACATTACTGCCCAACCAACAAACTGCAGGTTTTAATGAATAAAGCTGACATTTTTCACCTTCTGCGTAATGATTTTTGGCGCGATTGATTTTTACGCCGTATGCGCAGACCAGCGCTCCAACAAAATGGCTTGTGCGTCTATGGGATCTTCGCCGTCTTTGGGTTGTGTGGGCAGGTAGCTGCCGTCTTCTTGTAGCAACCAGGCGTGGGTGTTGTCCTGCAGGTATAACTCCATATCTTCAATAATCCGGTCGCGGATTTTTTTGTGTTTGATAGGGAAGCAGGTTTCTACACGATGGAACATGTTGCGCAGCATCCAGTCGGCGCTGGAGCAAAATAATTCGGGGTTGCCGTTATTTTCAAAATAAAATACGCGGTGATGTTCCAGAAAGCGACCGATGATAGAACGCACACGAATATTTTCTGACATGCCTGTAACGCCCGGGCGCAATTGGCAAACGCCGCGCACAATTAAATCGATTTGCACACCGGCTTGCGATGCCGCGTAAAGCTCATTCACCAATTCTTCATCGTAGAGCGAATTCATTTTGGCGATGATGCGTGCTGGCAGTCCTTTTTCTGCGTGTTCTTTTTCGGTACGGATGCGTTTCACCATACCTTTATGCAAAGTGAAAGGCGCGTACAGCAGCGCTTCCATTTTTGATGCTTTGCCCATGCTCGATAATTGCAAAAAGATGCGGTAGACATCTTCACCAATATCTTTATCGGATGTGAGCAAGCCGTAGTCGGTATAAATTTTACTGGTGCGCGGATGATAGTTTCCGGTGCCCAGGTGAACGTAATAACGCAGCTTGCTGCTTTCGCGGCGTGCAACCAAAATCATTTTGGCGTGGGTTTTAAAACCCACTACACCGTAAATCACGTGAATACCAAAACGTTGTAAACGCTCGGCCAGTGCCACGTTTTGTTCTTCATCAAAACGTGCGCGCAGCTCGACAATTGCCGTGACTTCTTTGCCTGCTTTTGCAGCGGCAACCAATGCATCCACAATTGGCGAATTGGAACCAGTGCGGTACAGGGTTTGTTTAATTGCCAATACATTCGGGTCGGCAGCGGCTTCACGCAAAAAATCCACAACACATTGAAATGAATCAAATGGGTGGTGTAACAAAATATCTTGTTTTTGCAGTACTTCAAAATAGGAGTTGGTGCGCTTGGGCAATTTTGGCATTGCTTGCACAAAGGGGATGAAATAGTGCTGTTGGTCTTTGACCAGATCAAACAAATCGCTGTAGCGGTTCAAATTCACCGGGCCATTAATACGGTACAAATCGCGCTCTTTGATTTCGCAGCGCTGCAATAAAAACTGCTCCAACTCTGCCGGGCAGGTATCGGTAATTTCCAAACGCACTTCATCGCCATATTGGCGATAGGCCAGTTCACCTTGCACCGCGCGCAACAAATCGTCGGTCTCTTCTTCGTCGAGAAAAATATCCGAGTTACGCGTTAAGCGAAATTGGTAACTTTCTACCACCGTCATGCCGACGAAAATTTCGGCCATAAAAAAATGGATGATGGAAGAAATAAAAACAAAATTGCGGCCTTTGTTGCTGAGCGCTTCCGGCAATTCAATAATGTGCGGCAGTGAGCGCGGCACTTGTACGATGGCGCGGCCGGAGTTGCGGCCGAATGCATCTTTGCCGTCGAGCCGCACAATAAAATTCAAACTTTTGTTGAGGATGCGCGGGAATGGATGCGCCGGGTCAAGCCCAATCGGGCTGAGTACGGGCAGTACATCGGATAAAAAAATGTGTTTCAGGTATTGGATTTGTTCGGCTGTCCAATCTTCGCGGCGCAAAATCTGGATGCCTTGCTCACGCATCGCGGGCAAGACTTCGTTGTTGAGGATGCGGTATTGCTCTGCGACCAATTCGTGCGCGCGCAAAGAAATTTCATTCAGTGTTTGCGTTTGCGTCATGCCATCCGGCCCCTGGGTGGGCGGCGCATTGCGCTCCAGAATTTCTACCAGACCGCCAACGCGCACTTCAAAAAATTCGTCCAGGTTGGTGGAAAAAATACACAGGAAGCGCAGGCGCTCCAGCAGCGGCAAACTGCGGTTATAGGCTTGATGGAGAACGCGCTTGTTGAATTCGAGCAGGCTAAGCTCGCGGTTGAAATAGGCGTTAGACACCTTGTACCTCGTGGACACGATTATTAACCCGTAAGTGGTGCAGCCAGATTATGGCAATTTTGTGACAGAAATAAGACAGTAGATTGCTATTGCTAACACTAGCAAAGTTTTTTGATCCGCGGCGGGACGGGTGCAAAGAATGGAGCGTGGGGGAGGTAAAGAGAGAAGGGTGAGTATGAAGTGAGAGGCGTGAGTTTGAATGAGCCCGGTTGTGTTAAACCGGGCTAATGGCAAACGTGTTGGCGCGCTAAAGACTTAGTTGCACTTGTACACATCAAAGCTTTGGCGGCCGTCTTGTACCAAGGTTACCGGTACCACGGTATCGCCACCGAATTGGCTGGCTTCATTGCGCGCCATGTTGGTCAATTCAGTCGCTACTTTGTTTGGATCGCGCTTCATTGAACCAACGAAGTTATCTTTTACTTTTACGTTAACGGTGCGCACTTTGTCGCAGCTGCGCACGTTAGCGGCATTGGCAACGGCAACACTGCTGCCTTGTTCGCTGACTTTAACCCAGGTACAAGCACTGGTGAGGCTGGTGATTGCAACAAGTAATAAAGCGGTCTTTTTCATGGGATGTTCCTCGAATGTGGTTAAACAGTAATCAGGGGGCAAAAATGTGTGGCTACACTAATCGGAGCGCGCTCCGGTTGCAAGCCGCCGATCCGCACCCCCGCAGGCGAGAAGTAATAAGCTGTAGTGTTTATTTTGGCGTAAATCCTTTATTTTTTGGCGGCGGTATACCAGAGGGCTATCTTTACCCTCATCCATAACAAATAGGAAAATTATTAAAGAGGAGTTAATCCTATGGGCTCACATTCGTTTAGCCTGGGCAACCTGTTTTCCCGGCGCAATTTTTGGCGCTTGATCAAGCTGCTGATTGTCATTGCTATCCCTATGGGCATTGCATTGGCTATCGGCAAACTTTACCAAAGCTGGGACGATGATCCGGAGCGCGGGGCGATTGCCATTGAGAACGGCGCTTTTGGTGAAAGTTATTCCACACCGATTTACCTCGATCAGGGTTGGAGCGCGAACGATAGCCTCTGGTACTACAACACCACCCAGGGCTCGGCACTGATGCCCTACGATTTTTTTATCGCGCTTGAACAAGCGACATCCACTGAATTATTCCGCGCCAACAGTGTGATCGATAAATATCGTTACCTGCCGCAGAAGCCTACCTTTTTTAACCCCGATGGGCTGCCCGTCGGTTTCGTGAAAGAGTCTTATAAAGGTAAGGATTACGTCGGCTTTACCTGTGCTGCCTGCCATACCGGCCAGGTCAATTATCAAAATAAAGCGATCCGTATCGACGGCGGCCCGGCCATGGCGGATATGGTGGGCTTCCTGACGGACTTGCAGCATAGTTTGGATGTCGCCATGACCAACGGCGAGAAAAACCAGCGTTTTGTATCCAAGGTGCTGGAGCTGAATAACAGTTATGCCAATGCCGAGGATGTGCAAGCTGACCTCAAACGCTGGGCGCGCAAGATCCGCTTATATAACAACATCAACCTATCCAGTGTGGAATATGGCTACGCGCGCCTGGATGCGTTCGGGCGCATTTATAACCGGGTGCTTGAGCATGTTATCAGCCGTAAACAACTGCGCGATGTACTGCTGGGAATGACCAAATCCGATAGCGACAGTGACAGCGATCTGCTGACCAAAGCGCAGGTCGATAAAGTGCTTGAGGGCATCAGCGAAACCATTATCGGCGACTTACAGTTTGCCAAAATTATCGACCGTTTGATGTCTGACAAAGAGGGCTATCCGGCGCTGGGCATGGCGGACATGAACCGCATCAAGCAGCAGATTTTCAATGAACCCAACGCACCGGTGAGCTACCCCTTCTTGTGGGATATCGTGCAATCGGATTATGTGCAGTGGAATGGCTTGGCCAACAATGCCGGGGTAGGCCCGCTGGGGCGCAATACCGGTGAGGTCATTGGCGTATTTGGCATACTCGATTGGGAGGCGCACAAACGCGGCTGGCGCTTGTCGTCCTGGCTGACTGGCCAAAGCAGCAAGAGCTACCAGATAGAATTCACGTCATCCATCGATCTGGTAAATCTCTCGCGTCTGGAATCCCATCTGGCGAGCCTGACTTCGCCCGTCTGGCCGACGCTCACCAAAGAGAGCCTGGAACAGGATCACGCCAAGGCGATTTTCGGTGAGTTGCCGGAGTGGAAAATCGATAAAGACAAGGTGCGCCGCGGCCGCCGTTTGTATGCCGAGTACTGCGAATCCTGTCATGAGGTGATTGACCGCACCGACCGCGACCGCATCGTTGTGGCCAATATGTCGAGCCTGAAGGCGGTGGGAACTGACCCGGCCATGGCGCAAAACAGCGTCAATTACACCGGCTATTCGGGCAATTTCAAAAACACCTACCAGACGGAAAGCGTTGGTGCTCTTGTCATCAAAGACCGTGCGCCGGTGGTGCAGATCCTTACGGCAGCGACTATGGGCGAGGTGGCGACCGAGCCTGATCCGGATAAATGGTGGCCGCGCCGCACACTGGATTGGCTGTATATGATGGCGAAATCCTTCTTTGATAATAAAATCAAAGCCAGTGTAAAATCCGGCAATTACGACCCTGACACCACCGCTGAGCCTTATAAATCGCTGCTATCCTACAAAGCGCGTTCACTCAATGGCATCTGGGCGACAGCCCCTTACTTGCACAATGGTTCGGTACCCAGCATCTATGATTTGTTATTGCCGGTGAAACGCGCCGGTGATCCTGATGATGGGCTTTATCGTCCAATGCAATTCGAGGTTGGTAGCCGCGAGTTTGACCCACGTAAAGTCGGGTTGCGCACTGAGGGTTATGAGGCTTTCACGTTCAAGGCGGACAAGCTGGGCGATTTCAACAGTGGCCATGAATACGGCACTGTGCATGCTCCGGCGGTCAATGGCCAGCAACAGAAACCGCTGACCGACGATGAGCGTTGGGATTTGGTGGAATATATTAAAACCCTGTAAAAAGGGCGGATAGGGAAAGGCCACGCCACGGTTGGAGTTGCTCCGGAGTCGTTCCGGGCAGCCTCACCCGTGGCGTTTGTGTATTCAGCGCCGTATTTTTAGACGCCATTTTGATGGCCATCTGCCGTAATGGCCTTTAACGAGTTATCTGCCCGTTTATGCGATCAACAATAAGTAGTAAATCCTGTTTTCTGGTGCGCAAGGCCACCTGTCTTGCCCTGATCTTGTTATGTGGATTGCAAGGCGCACAGGCATCGGGCGAAAAGCGCGTGACTGTGCCTATCGCACTGCCCTTTCAACTAAAGTCCAGTGCCAGCAGTGCTGGGTCTTCGGTGGCGACCGCCCCTATCCAGACGCTGCAAACCACGGCGTTTACCCAAACAGTTGCAGCATCGTCATCACCGGCGCAAGCGACCGCCCCTGTGGTGTCATTGTCTGACAGTTCGCTAGCCAGCTCGCTTGCCATTGCCACGGCGACCCCCGTTGCTTCTCTGGCGGCCAGCTCTGTCTCTGCCAAACCGGCGGCCCAGCCGGTAAAAACCCAAGCGGCTGCTACGGCCAAAACGCAAACCTCCGCGGCGGCCAAACCTGCACCCAAAGCGGAAGCGGCTAAACCAAAGCCCGCTGTAGCAGAACCGGCGGAACCGGCACGTACCATTCCCATCATTACTACTGCACCGATCAAAGCGCCGCGCTATCCAGCCGGGCACCCCGAGGCCTTTATCGCTGAATTTGAAGATTATGTCGCCAAGAAAGTCGCGCCTTTTGTGCCGGGTGTGGCCATAGTGGTGGTGTCGGGCGGGCAAATAAAATCCTTGCAGGGCTATGGTGTGCGCCGCGCAGGTACGCGTGAAAAGGTCACGCCGGATACCGTTTTCCGCCTTGCCTCTCTCTCCAAACCCTTTGCTGCCACCGCCGCCAGTGCGCTGGTCAATGAGGGCAAAATCACCTGGGATACCACGGTCACCTCGGTGTTGCCGGATGTCGCGTTTAAAAATGCGCGCTATGGCAAGCAGCTAACGTTACGCCATGTGTTGTCTCAGGCATCGGGTTTGCCGCGCCATACCTATACCCACTTTATCGACGAGAATATGAGTTACGCCGATGCCGTGCGGCGCTTGCGCTACGTGAATTTCGTCTGCCCGCCGGGCAAATGCTTCGCCTACCAGAATGTCAGTTACAGCCTTGCGGGCGATATGATCAAAAAGAAATCCGGCGTCAGCTTTGAAAAGTATGTCGGCCAACATGTATTTGATCCGCTCGGGATGACCACCGCCTCCTATGGATTGGCCAATTACAATGCCTCGCCTAACCGTGCATCGCCCCACATCAATAACGGCAGCCGCTGGATTCCCACCTCAGTGACCGGCAATTGGTATCGCGTTGCGCCGGCGGCGGGGGTGAATGCCAGTATTGTCGATATGTCGCGCTTTTTGCTCGGGCAAATGGGCAAGCGGCAGGATGCACTGCCGCTGTCGATACTCAACCCCATCCAAGCGCGTGTGACCAAAAATACTCCGGCGCAGAATTATTACGGTGTGCGTAAAGCCGTGGGAAATACTGCTTATGGTCTTGGCTGGCGCGTGTTTGATTACGGCCGCTACAAGAATTTTGTCCATCACGGCGGCCACGTAAAAGGCTTCCGCACCGAGATGGTGTTCAACCGCGATCTGCAAATCGGCATGGTGTTCCTGAGCAATTCGGAAACCCGCCTCGCGCGCGATATTATTTTCCGCTTTATCGACAGCTATGAGCGTGCGCAGGTTGCCGCGCGTGAAGCGGCTAAAAAGAAATGACCGGGACGCGCGGAGCATGAATCCTGTCGCCGTGCTGGTAGCGCAACTGCATCCGCGCCAGATTTTGCGCGCGCTCGATGACATAGATGCAGCCGCACCGTCGTACACTCTGGATCGCCCCGCTGCATTGCGGCGGGTGGTTTGGGTGTTGGCCTGTGTATCGGTCAGTTTGCTGGTGCTGCACTACGCCAAGTTTTCCACCCATCTCCATGCACTGTTGGTGTGGCTGGGCGATGGCCATCGCTATCTGGATGCATTGCAAGCCAGCGGCTGGTTGGAGCTGTGCGGTTATCTCTGGTGGACCGCTTGCCATCTGCTCACGTTTATCATCCTGCCGTGGTTGGTGATCCGTATCGGTTTCAAACAGCGCATGCGCGATTTTGGCTGGCGTTGGAACCAGGTCGGCGAACACTGGCGCGGTTATCTGTTGCTTCTCAGCCCGATTCTGGTGTTTGTGGTGCTGGTGAGTTTTGGTGAGGATTTCGTCAACCATTATCCTTTTTACGACCATGCAGGGCGCAGCTGGCTGGATTTCTTGTTGTGGGAGATGCTCTACATGAGCCAGTTTGTGTTTCTCGAATTTTTCTTTCGCGGTTTTATGCTCAATGCCCTGCGTCCGGCCATGGGCGCAAACGCGATTTGGGTGATGTGTGTTCCCTACATGATGATCCATTTGCCCAAGTTGCCACTGGAGGCAACCGGTGCCATTTTGTTTGGCTTGTTTCTGGGTATCCTCGCCCTGCAATCCCGTTCTATTTGGGGTGGCGTTCTGGTGCATGCCGGTGTCGCCTTGAGCATGGATGTCGCTGCACTGCTGCGAAAACAGGAAATTCCTGGATCATTTTTTCCCTTCTAAAACGCTGCTTATAACCCATCGCTAGATTCGTTTTTTTTCACATTTGCGAGCCCCAGTGAAATCAAAGGCTTGTCGTTTAAACACGCTTTTTTGCCCAAAATAAGGTCAGTATCAACCGAAAAAGCGTGACTTGAATCACGAAGTTTTGCTGCTAGAGTCTCAGATACCCTTGCAGCCTGACAGCGGGAGGAGAACAACATGGCTCACTATTCTTACAGGGCAAATCTCACAATAGTGTTCACACTGGTTGCATTGATGGCCGCTGTATCGGCCAATGCAGCACTGTTGGATTGCACCCAGTCGCAAGTGGTTTTCTCTAATGAGGATTGTTTGGCGGCGGGTAGTTTGTCACGTGGGAATAGTACTTATGGCGTAACCGAGGTGCCTGTTCGGGCACCGGTTGCCGCCCAGCCCAGCGATTTTCAGGTAAACCAGAACGCCACGAGCGATATCCCCGGTTCGGTACCTCTGATTGGTTTTATCTGTGCGCTACTGATGGTATCGCTGATCAAGGCGCGGGCGTTTAACACCAAGTAGCTTTTTCTAACACCCTATAACTGTCGCCAGCCATCGCTAAAAACAATGATGGCCATATGTATATCTAGCCAGTAAAATCGCCAGATCCTTTATTTTGACTGGCGCTGGTTATGGATGTTTCCCTGCTCTTAGATTCTCTCAACGATGCCCAACGCGAGGCCGTTTCTGCACCGGCCACTAACCAGCTGATCCTCGCGGGGGCGGGTAGTGGCAAGACGCGCGTGCTAGTGCATCGCATCGCCTGGCTGATTCAGGTGGAGCAGGTATCGCCCTATTCCATTATGGCGGTGACATTTACCAACAAGGCTGCGCGCGAAATGCGCAGCCGATTGGATGAGCTTTTCCATAACACGCTGCCGACTGGCGGAGGCCATCACCACATCAACAGTCGTGCGATGTGGGTCGGCACTTTCCACGGACTTGCGCACCGCCTGCTAAAAGCCCACTGGCAAGATGCCAACTTGCCGCAAAATTTCCAGATTCTCGACAGCGATGATCAACTGCGGCTGATCAAGCGCGTGTATCAGGCGCTCAATATCGATGAAAACAAATGGCCGCACAAACAGGCGCAGTGGTACATCAACGAACAAAAAGACGAAGGCCGCCGCCCGCAACATATTCAGGAAACCGGCGATCCATTCGTGCGCACCATGCTGCAAATTTATCGCGCCTATGAAGAAGATTGCCAACGCGGTGGCATGGTGGACTTCGCTGAAATTTTATTGCGCGCCCACGAGCTGTGGCTCAATAAACCGCACATACTCGAACACTATCGCAACCGTTTTCCGTTTATGTTGGTTGACGAATTTCAGGATACCAACGCTGTGCAATACGCGTGGTTGCGTGTGCTTGCCGGTAAAACCTCGTGCGTAACCGCAGTGGGCGATGACGATCAATCCATTTACGGTTGGCGCGGCGCAAAAATTGAAAACATCCAACGCTTCTCGCAAGATTTTGCGGGCACACAAGTCTATCGCCTCGAACAAAATTACCGCTCTACCGGCAATATTTTGCAAGCCGCCAACGCGGTGATCAAACACAACGCTGGTCGTTTGGGCAAAGAATTGTGGACCGAAGGTGATAAAGGCGAACCCATTTCGCTCTACGCCGCCTACAACGAACAAGATGAAGCGCGCTTTATTGTGGAGCGCATCCAAAGCTGGTTAAAGCAAGGCAACAAACGCGATTCGGTAGCAATTTTATATCGCTCCAACGCCCAGTCGCGGGTGCTGGAAGAAGCGCTCTTGCGCGAGGCAATTCCCTATCGCATTTATGGCGGTTTGCGTTTCTATGATCGCCTCGAAATTAAAAATGCGATTGCGTACATGCGCCTCATCAGCAATCGCCATGACGATGCTGCCTTTGAACGCGTTATCAACACACCTACACGCGGCATTGGCGGCAAAACCGTAGACGACATCCGCCTGTTTGCGCGCGATCAGGGCTGTTCACTCTGGGCTGCGACAGAGCAAATGCTCGCGCACAAAGTGTTTGCGGCGCGCGCCGGTAATGCAGTACAAACCTTTTTAAATTTGATTATCAAACTTGCGAACGATGCTCACGCATTTGACGACCACGGCGAGTTGCCCGCGCTCGATGAAATTGCGCGCATGGTAATTGAAGACACCGGCTTGCTGGTATTTCATCAAAATGAAAAAGGCGAGAAAGGCCAGGCGCGCGGTGAAAACTTGCAGGAATTAATCACCGCCTGCCGCGCATTTGATGTTGATGAAAACAACGATGACATCACCCCGCTGCAACAATTTCTGGATACCGCCGCACTCGATGCCGGTGAAACCCAAGCCGATGAATTTGAAGAAGCCGTGCAATTAATGACGTTGCACTCAGCCAAAGGTTTGGAATTCCCGCTAGTGTTTCTTGCTGGCGTGGAAGAGGGGTTATTCCCGCACAAAATGTCGGCCGATGACCCGGATCGTTTGGAAGAAGAGCGCCGCCTCTGCTACGTGGGTATCACCCGCGCCATGCAAAAATTATTTATCAGCTACGCCGAAACCCGTCGTTTATACGGCAATGAAACCTTCAATGCCGTATCGCGCTTCGTCAAAGAAATTCCACCGGCGTGCATTGAAGAAGTCCGTTTAAAAACCGCCGTCACTCGCCCGGTCAGCTTCCAGCGCACTTCCTTACGTGAAAACCAGCGCGAAAACCTGAGCGACAGCGGCGAAGACACCGGCTTCAAACTCGGCCAACGCGTCACCCACGCGATCTTCGGTGAAGGCGTTATTTTGCAATTCGAAGGCAAAGGCCCCAACGCCGTCGTACAAGTCAAATTCGAAAAAATCGGCACCAAACGCTTGGTAATGCAGTACGCGAAATTGCAGGGGTTGTGATCCAGAAGCTTGGGTGTAGCCAAAAAAGCTACAAATGTAGCAAAATAGGCTACACCTGAGTCTTGAGGGCGCTTATATGGCCTCCCCTATTGCCGAACTTCTTTTTAGTGACTATCGCCGCCGTGTGTTGGGGTTGCTGTTGATGCAGCCTGAGCAGGCTTACCATGTGCGCGAGATAGCGCGTCTTACACAAACCCAGCCGGGCACCTTGCATAAGGAGCTGAGCCGTTTGGCAGAGGTAGGGATTCTGGAAAAGATGACCCAAGGAAATCAGGTCAGCTACCGGGCTAACCGGCAGTCGTTGGTATTTGAAGAGCTGGCCAGTATAGTGCGCAAAACCTCTGGGCTGGCGGATGTGCTGGCGCAGGCTTTGTTGCCTTTAGCGGGGCAGATTGAGCTGGCTTGGGTATTTGGTTCTGTTGCCAGTGGTAAGGCGGGGCTGCACAGCGATATTGATTTACTGGTGGTTGGAAGTCTGGGTTTTAGTGAACTGGTCAGTGCAATCTACCCCTGCCAGTCCTTATTAGGGCGGGAAATAAATCCCAAGCTTTATTCTCCCGATGAGTGGAGTAAGGCACTCAGTGAGAATTCGGTGTTCATTCGGGAGTTGTTTGAAAAACCGGTTATTGAAATTATTGGAACAAGGAATCTAGTCAGGAGACATGCATGACATTGGACAATTTGGTAGGGATGAGCCTGGAAGTAATAGCACCAGACCCGTTAACAATTCGTCGGTTGCTGGAAGCAGCACAACGTAATTTGCAGGATGCAAAGTTGATCCAACTGAGTAATGAAAACCGGTTCGATGTGGCTTATAAATCAATAATGCAAATTGCCAATGCGGCTCTTCAAAGCCGAGGTTATCGCACCTTGACCAGTAAACCGGGCCATCATCAAACCATGATCCAGACTTTACCAAAGACGCTGAACATCTCTCACACTCAGATAATTATTTTGGACGCTTTGCGTAAGCAGCGAAATGTTGCGGATTATTCCGGTGATTTGGTAACGGATGCTGCAGTGAATGAATGCATTATTCAAGCTGAAGCATTGTGGAAAATAATAGAAACAAAAACCTCTTTGCTAAACGAAAAATAACACTATGAACAATAAATCTATTAATTGGTACCCGCTGGTTATCGTTGTGTTGATCGCGGCGTTTGCGGCGACATTTGCGGCCTTGGTGTTGGAGAAATCCAAACCAAAAAAAGCGGCGATACAAACCGTGGCGAGTGAGCAACATTCGTCAGCCGTTTCTACACAAACCTATCACTGGAAAATGGTGACTTCCTGGCCGAAAAATACGCCTGGCCTTGGCGTGGGCGCGGAGAATGTTGCGCGTGTAATTAATGAAATGTCGGGCGGGCGTTTACAAATCCATGTGTACGGCGCAAATGAATTGGTGCCTGCGATGGGGGTGTTTGATGCTGTGTCTGCAGGCAGTGTGGAGATGGGGCACTCAGGTAGTTATTTTTGGCGTGGCAAGGTACCAGCGGCGCAGTTTTTTACCTCTGTGCCGTTTGGTATGAACGCGCAGGAATTGTATGGCTGGATTAATCACGGCGGCGGTTTGGAATTGTGGCGAGAAATTTATGCACCGTTTAATTTGATTCCCTTTCCGGCGGGTAATACCGGTGTGCAAATGGCGGGGTGGTTTAACCGCGAAATAAATTCAGTGAACGATTTACGCGGATTAAAAATGCGCATCCCCGGTTTGGCGGGCGAGGTGTTTAATCTTGCTGGCGGCACTTCAGTCAATATTCCCGGCGGTGAACTTTATACAGCGCTGCAAACCGGTGTGATCGATGCCGCTGAATGGGTCGGGCCGGAAAATGATTTGGCGTTTGGTTTTCAGCAGATCGCTAAATATTACTATTACCCGGGTTGGCACGAGCCGGGGCCGTCAATGGAGTTGATCATCAACAAAACCGCGTTTGAGAGTTTACCTAAAGATTTGCAAGCTATTGTGACTTATGCCGCGCGTGCGATGAGTCAGGATATGTTTGACAGTTACACCGCACACAATAGCCGCGCGCTAAAAGAATTGGTTGATAAACAAGGTGTGCAAATTCGCAAATTGCCAGATGAAGTGTTAAAGCGCTTTTATGAAATTTCGCAGCAGGTGTATGAACAGCAAGCCGCGAAAGATCCGCAATTTAAAAAGGTTTATGAATCCTATAAGCATTTTATGCGTGATTCGGCTGCCTACCAGAAAATATCCGAGCAGACCTATTACGAGGTAAGAGATTCATTATCCAAGTAGCCCTCGGATAAACCTTCATCAAAAATCTGTTCTGCACTTATGGATTCGCATCTGCCACCGGCTTTATGGTGGCAGGTGGCATCAAACCAAAAAATGCCGGCGTGGACTGATCGAACAGTGCATCGAAATTAGCGTGTTTGTAGAGCTGTCGCGCTATTTTTTGTTGTTCGGTCAAAGGCACCTGTTGTTCATTTGATAAAACCTGTGCGCGCGTTGGTCTGCGTAAAAAGCGCGAGTCTTGTAACTGGCTAACCACTTGTTGCAAACCGCTTGGGTTCAATCCTGCCAGAGTTATGACTTCTTGACCCAATAATGAAACTGTCATTGAGCTGGCCAGTGGCGTGGACAGAGGTTGGTTGCTCCATACAAGATAAGGAGTTGAAAAAAACTCCTGAAATTGATCGTGCATAGTTTCTGTTTTAAAACCCGCCTTGTGATAGATAGAATAATTTTCTCCAAGAATAGGCAAGTGATCACCGTAAAACACAATAATGACTGGCGGCGCATTTTCTTCGCTATAAGTATGGATGAGTTCTTCCAGTGCCAGACGTGATTCGCGCACACCGATAGAGTAGGTTTTGATAGCCTGTTGCTCTTCTTCCGTTAGCATTGGCAACTGTTCCCAATCAATCGCGACATCGCGCAACGACGAATAACGCTGGTCAGTAAACGGCGCGTGGTTGGCCATAGTGACGGCAAAAATAAATTGCGGTTGTTGTGCCTGCTCAATCCGATCATAAACCACATTGTTTATGGCGCGATCTGTTACATACAGTTGATTTTTTTCTGCATCATCGAAGGCGCTGATATCCAAAAATTCCTGGAAACCAAGTGATGGGTAGGCTTTATCACGGTTCCAAAACCAACCGCCATTGGGATGAATCCCCAGCGTGTGGTAATTGGCTTGCTGTAATCGCCAGCCAATACTGGGAATCGGTTTCTGAACGTAATGAACAAACGGTACTGTCGCGTGCGGTAACAATCTCATGGATAAACCGGTGAGAAATTCAAACTCACTATTCGCAGTACTGCCACCAAAGACCGGAACTTCCACATAGCCTGTTTGGCAATATCCAGTGTAGTGTTTACAAATGGTCGATAAATTTCCGGGCGATCCATGAGGAAATAACTCGCTGTGCAATAAGCCTGGATCCCAAAATGCTTCTGATTGAATCGCAATAATATGAGGCCGGGGTTGATGTGTAATCTGCTGAGGTTGTACGTGAATATCTTGCAGGTCGATATTTATTTGTGTTGCCAGGGCTGTAATGGATTGTTTGGAAAAGCCTTGTGGTGGACGTATGTAAAACTGCTGATAGCGGAATAAAAATCCGGTAACAAAACCAATTTTTTTATACAGGCCTGCACTGTCACCACTTTCCCATGCATTGGGGACTTTTTCATCCAGAGACCAATTTCCTGGTTGTAATAACCAAAAAATAGCCAACAAAGAAAGTGCCCCGCGCATACCAATCCATGGATTTCTGTTGGCAAGTCGTTTTGCGAAGCGCCAGACACCTAAAGAAAATACAGACAGCAGGATAAAAAGTGCAGAAAATATCAAAAACGCTTTTGCTGTTCCGACAATAAAGACTAATGAATCCAGGGCTTGATTAATCAGGTTTAAATCGCTGGGCACCAGAGGAACGCCAAGGTATCGCGTTTTTATTTCGCTGGTGACCGAAAAAAGTCCTGCCAAAATAAACAACATGATTGTTGCTGCGTGCCAACTTAAAAAAGTGCGCAAGCTACAATAAATTAAAAAGATAGCGCCATAAGCTATTGCGGCGAAAAAAATTGAATCATGTACCCAATACAAAGCGGCTTGAATCGACCAATACCGGAGCGGTAATTCAATAATCAAAAAAGTCAGCGTTGTGATGAGCAGGATACGCAATGCGGCAAGTGATAGAGCAAGCAGAGTGCTAATGCTCCGTGATTGGTTCAAACGCTTCCACAGGGGAGCATCGCCTAAAGCAGAGTTGAGGGAAGCAATTTCATGTGCATTATTGTTTTGGTTTTGTGTGCCGCTAATCCAATCAAGCCATCCGCTTATCCAGGCCCACAATGTGGTAGCCGAATGCGTTGCTGACAGCAATACGATCAAAGCGCCTATCAAGATGCAAAACAAATACTTTACTAAAAGACGGGTGTCTGCAAAAAAAGGCGGAGACCAGTGGATGATTATGGATGTAAAAATCAAACTGATATAAAACCAGGATGTGGGTGTACTGAATACGCCGGAAATAAATGAATGCCATGGTATTTTTTTATCGAGGAGAAAATATCCGGCAGTTATAGTAATAGAAAGACCGACAAGATAAAAAGAATTATGGCGAGTAGCTAACGCAATCATCAATACCAGCAAAAATACAGGCAACAATAAGGATCGCCAGTGCATTAGGCTTTTTAACTGGAAATGGTGGAAAATAATAATTCCACTTAGTGACATTAATGCAGCACCAGCGAATAGCCCTGCGCCTTGTGGTTCCAACCAGAAAAATGCCTGCGCATGGTCAAGAATCGGGTTTTGAAGTGGATAGTTAATTAGTTGAAGTAAGAGATAAATGATCAGTATTTGCAGTAATAATGCGTTGCTTCGTTGCGGGTTAAGCTGTTGTTGTAGATGCGTTCCGATCAGTATTGCGATCAGCAGATTGCCTAGATGTGTTGCTATCCACAGGCTGTAGTTAATCCATTGAATGCCTGCGGTTGTCCAGTGGTAAATCAAATGGGTGCAAACCAATAAAAAAAGTAAGCAGCCAGACCAACTCTGTGGCGGTGTTAAAAATCGTTTCATAAGCGCTTGTGATTCAGTGCGTGATATTCACGGTGAACAGTGTTCGCTGCGATAAAAAAATAGGTGAACCTTGATCGGTGTGTAGTGCGTAATTTTCAAAGGGATATAAATAGGCAACGACTTCGTAAATGCCAGGTGTTGCGTCAGCGGGCGTTGGGAGTGAAATCCGGTCATTAAAAACCATACCACCAGTAGAGATAGATGCATAAGGCTGCCCACTGGTTTGTATGCTGGTGGTATCCAGAAGCGCAAGATCCTGTTGCCGGTTGCGCAATCGATAAGAAATAGTATGACCTGCGGGTAGTGGCTCCAGCAGCCACCAGCTCACGACAAATTCAACATTGCGCCCGCGCATAATATTTTCGGGAGCGGGAATGACACTGACAAGTTGCGCCTGATTGCCAAAATTAACGCGGTGAATTTCTGCTGCAGGTTGATTGATAAGTGTAAACATCCAGATGAGTGCAATCACAATCGCAATAATGAATGTTTGGGTAATGCGCTGTTCGAGTCCTGCGTGTAGTGACATGTCCTTACCTGTAAATCGTGTATGCCAAAAAATGGAATCATTAAAATAATTGTCATATTTTTGTAATGGTGCCATTTTTTGCAACAGGACGTAAACCTTTCACGGTTCGGATTATTCCTCCTGATGTTCTTGCGCGGTAATTTCCACCAGTGTCGCTATGCCGTTACTGCGCAGTTTTTCCATAAGCTGCGCAAGGCGTTCAACCTGTGCTGCATCCAGTTGTTCGCCGTGAATAAAATCCAGGCGTTTTTTAGCAACTAACTGGCGCACATATTCAGGGCGCACACGCAAACGTTCGGCAGTTTGGGTAATTGAGAGAAGTTGACGCAACATTGGCTGACTCGCAGGCAGGTGGACAATAGCGCTACTATGGCACAGAGCAGGATGTATGGTTAGTGAAACAGGGGTTATTGCAATCCAATGTGCGAGAGGGGCGTGCTGTGCCATAATTTGGTTTTTCACTTTTCTGCGAGCAGGTTTTGTCCATGGCTAATCTCGGTACTCTCTACACTGTTTCCGCCCCTTCGGGTGCGGGCAAAACCAGTCTTGTCAGTGCGCTGGTCAAATCCAACCCGGAAGTCTGCGTATCGGTGTCCCACACCACACGCCCGATGCGCCCTGGCGAAGTGGATGGTGTGAATTACCATTTTGTCGATCATGCCACCTTTGAAAAGATGCTAGCCGAGGGTGCTTTTCTTGAGCATGCGCGGGTGTTCAGCAATCTTTATGGGACCTCGCAGCAATGGGTGGTTGATACCTTGAACCAAGGCATTGATGTAATTCTGGAGATCGATTGGCAAGGCGCGCAGCAAGTGCGCAAGCTGATGCCGGGTACAGTGAGTTTGTTTATCCTGCCGCCATCACTGGCCTGTTTGCGCCAGCGCTTGACCGGCCGTGGGCAAGACGACGAATCGGTAATCGAGGCGCGCATGAGCGAGGCGATCAGTGAAATGTCGCATTATGTTGAGGCCGATTATCTGATCATCAACGATGACTTTACCGTCGCACTGGCGCAGTTCCAGGCGTTGATCACCAGCCAGCATATCCGCCTTGCGCGTCAGGTTGAGCGCCATAGCCAGTTACTTGGCGACTTATTGGCTTAAATTTGTCCATGCGCGGTTGGCAGAGTGACGCCCGCTGACGCATAATAGCCGACCGGATTGCAGCACAGCTGCGTTTACCCTCGCGTTTGTTTTTATAGAGCACACAAAGTTATGGCACGTATTACCGTTGAAGATTGTTTGGATCACGTTGATAACCGTTTTGAGTTGGTGATGGTTGGCAGCAAGCGCGCGCGTCAATTGGCGATTGGTGGTAAAGATCCACACGTTGCGCCAGAAAATGACAAGCCGACTGTAATCGCCCTGCGCGAAATTGAAGAAGGTTTTATCGACGCCAGCATCCTGTTGGAAAAAGATACCCTGCCACAACCCAAGCCTGAGCGCGTGTACGACAACGAGATTTAAATTTCCAACAACTGCCTCCATCTTATGAATAGATGTATGGCAGTTGTGCTGTTGGACTGGCCGGACCAAACCCCGGCCAAAAATTCCGGAGAAAGGCGTGCAAACCATCGAGGCCCTTAGCCATCGGCTTTCGTCTTATCTCGAACCTTCCCAAATCAATTTGGTGAAGCGCGCCTACTTCTACGCCGAACAAGCCCACGACGGTCAAAAACGTCGCAGCGGCGAAGCCTACATCACCCATCCTCTTGCCGTAGCCGACATCCTCGCCACCATGCATATGGACCATCAAAGCCTGATGGCCGCCATGCTGCATGATGTGATTGAAGATACCGGCATCAGCAAAAAAGCGATTGCCGGCCAATTTGGCGATTCAGTGGCGGATTTGGTTGATGGCGTGAGCAAACTCACCCAGATTGAGTTTGAATCCCACGCGGAAAAACAGGCGGAAAACTTCCAGAAAATGGCCTTGGCGATGGCCAATGACCTGCGCGTAATTCTGGTTAAACTTGCCGACCGCCTGCACAACATGCGTACCCTGGGTGCGATGCCACCCGATAAAAAGCGCCGCATCGCCAAAGAAACGCTGGAGATTTACGCGCCTATTGCCCATCGCTTGGGGATGAATGAGGTGCGTTTGGAGCTGGAAGACCGCAGCTTCTACTGCATGTATCCACTGCGCGCGACGCGCTTGCAAGCCGCACTCAAAACTGCGCGTGGTAACCGCAAGGAATTGGTTGAGCAGATCCAGACTTCGTTTGAAAAGCGCCTGCAGAAAGACAATATCACCGCGATTGTGATCGGCCGCGAGAAGCACTTATTCAGCATCTATGAAAAGATGCGCCAGAAGAAAAAGTTCTTCAAAGAAATTATGGATGTCTATGCATTCCGCATTATTGTCGATTCGGTAGACACCTGTTATCGCGTGCTCGGTGTGGTGCACAACCTGTACAAGCCGGTGACGAGCGAATTCAAAGACTACATCGCCATCCCCAAAGCTAACGGTTACCAGTCGTTGCATACTGTATTGGTCGGCATGCACGGGGTGCCGATTGAGGTGCAGATCCGCACCAAAGAAATGGATGAGATGGCCAATAGCGGGATCGCCGCCCACTTCCTCTACAAGTCCAACAGCGACGAGCCGGTCAACGCAAGCCATAGCCGTGCGCGCCAATGGGTGCAAGGCTTGTTGGAAATGCAAAAAAATGCGGGTAACTCCCTCGAATTCATCGAGAACGTGAAGATTGACCTCTTCCCCGATGAAGTCTACGTATTCACCCCCAAAGGCAAAATTGTGGAGTTACCGACTGGTGCAACACCGGTGGATTTTGCCTACGCCGTGCATACCGACATTGGTAATACCTGCGTGGCGTGCCGTATTAATGAGCGCATGGCTCCGCTGTCGCAACCCTTGTTGAGTGGCCAAAAGGTGGCGATCATCACCGCGCAGGGTGCACAGCCTAATCCTAACTGGTTGAATTTTGCGGTATCGGCAAAGGCGCGTTCGGCCATCCGCCATTACCTCAAGCATCAGCGCCATCACCAATCAGTGGCGTTGGGCAAGCGCATGCTCAACCGCGCCTTGGGTGAGATTCACATGGATCTGGATCACCTGAGCGATGAACAGCAGCACAAGATTCTCTACGGCACCCAAGTGGATTCCATGGAGAAGCTGTACGAGGAAATCGGTTTGGGTAACAAGGTGGTTTATTCGGTCATCAAGCTGCTGCAGCCGGATGCCGAGGTAAAAGCCCGCGCTGGTGCGATGAATTCGGCGATTACCATCGATTCTGCTGAAGGCATGATGATCAGCTTTGCCCGCTGCTGTCGCCCGATTCCGGGCGATCCGATTATCGGTCACGTCAGTTCCGGTAAAGGGTTGGTGATCCATCAGGATACATGCCGCAATATCGCTGAAATCCGCAGCTACCCTGACAAAATCAGCCAGGTAAACTGGGCGGCGACTGTCAGCGGCGAGTTTTTAGTGGATGTGCGGGTTGAAGTGGAAAGCGACCGCGGCATTATCGCCACCCTCGCCACGCGCATTACCGAGCAGGGTGCGAGCATCGAGCACATCAACGTGCACGAGCGCGATGCCCACAACAGCGTGATTCATCTCTGCGTCGGTGTACACAACCGCATTCACCTTGCCAATATCATGCGTCGCATCCGCAACCTGAGTTTTGTGATTCGCGTGAATCGCAGTAAAAACTAGCCATAATCCTCTATACTTTCGCTCTTCTTTCTTTTTTAAACACTCCCACAAAGGTTATCTCATGACCAATAAAGCCATTATTCACAGTGATAACGCCCCTGCCGCTATAGGGACTTATTCTCAAGCCGTGAAGGTAAACCATACCGTTTATTTGTCGGGCCAAATCCCGCTGGATCCCAAAACCATGCAAATGGTGGACGGCGATTTTGCAGCCCAGGCGCATCAGGTGTTTAAAAATCTGGCAGCGGTATGCGATGCCGCCGGTGGTGGTTTGAAGGACATCGTCAAGCTCAATATCTACCTGACGGATCTGGCCAATTTCCCGATTGTGAATGAAGTGATGGGTCAGTATTTCCAGCAGCCCTATCCCGCGCGTGCGGCAGTCGGCATCAACCAGTTGCCGCGTGCAGCCTTGATTGAAGCCGATGGCGTGATGGTGCTCTGATCCATATTTACAGGTAAAAACTATCAATAATCACTACTACAGCTCTGGAATCCGATAAGCACAGGTGTTTGCAAACACCGATAACAATACGGGTAAGAGTGATTATGGATCGTCGGCAATTTCTTGTAGTGTCCCTTGCGTCTGCTGCCTTGACCGCCTGTGGTGGTGGAGGCGGCAGCGATAGTTCTGGTGGTAGTTCTTCTTCTGCGAGCGATATTTGGTCTGACCTGGATAACCAGTTGGCGGGCACTGTGCTGCGCCCCGGCAATAGCCAGTACGATAATTTTCGCCCTGTTTTCAACACCCGCTTTGATAGCATCAAGCCCGCAGCGGTAGTGCGTTGTAGCAATGCGCAGGATGTCCAGAAAGCGCTCGCTTTTGCGCAAACCAATAAGCTGCCATTGGTGCCGCGTTGCGGTGGTCACGGCTATGCGGGTTATTCCACCAGCGAAGGCGGCATTGTGCTGGAGCTGGGGCAGATGAATGCGATCAGCGTTGGCGAAGGCACTGCGGTGGTGGGTGCTGGTGCCAAACTGGTGGATGTTTATGACCAACTGACCGCCAAAGGTGTGGCGATCCCGGCAGGCAGCTGCCTGAGCGTGGGGATTGCAGGCCTTACCCAGGGCGGCGGCATCGGCATTGTTGACCGCGCCTACGGCCTGACCTGCGATAACCTCCTCTCCGCTGATGTGATCTTGGCTGATGGCCGCATGGTCACCTGTGATGCGAATAACCATGCCGATCTGTTCTGGGCTTTGCGTGGCGGCGGCGGTGGCAATTTCGGCGTAGTGACCAGTTTTACGTTCAAAACCCACACCACCAGCGATATCACCACCCTTGAAGCGTATTTCGACTTCAACGATTTTGTCGCGGTAATGACAGCCTGGCAGGCGTGGCCAGAGACGCTGCCCAACCATATTTGGGCGCAGGTCATTCCCGGATGGGATAGTCGATCAGCCGCTCCGTCGGTGTACGTCCGGGCATTTTGTATTGGCTCCCAAGCGGAGATGGACATCTACTGGCAACAATTCCTGCTTGCCGCCAAAGTCACTCCACTCTTCAAAACCCAATCGACCAATAGCTACCGCGATACCATGCTGGGCGGCTGCGCGGTTAATCCGTCCGCCTGCTATGTGGCTGGTTATGACCCCGCCGGGCGCGCCCAGCGCAATGCCTTTGCCGCAAGTTCCGACTTCTTCCATGAGCCGATTGATGAGGCAGGATTGCTGGTGATGAAGCAGGCCATTGCCGACAGCTTTGCCCAAGGTAACTACGGCATGATGATTATGGATCTGATGCGCGGTGCGATTGATGACATCGCAGCCGATGAAACCGCATTTATCCATCGCGGTGCTTTGTTCAGTATCGAGTACTACACCTACTTCGCCGCAGGAACGTCTAATGCGACGGTGGATAAAGCGCAAACCTGGGTAAACAATTTCCGCCAGATCATGAAGCCCTGGAGTAGCGGCGGCGCTTATGTGAATTACATAGATCCGCTCATTAGCGATTGGTCACAAGCCTATTACGGTGCCAATTACCCGCGCTTGCAACAGGTTAAGGCGACCTATGATCCCACCGGTTTCTTCAGGATTCCCCAAGGGGTAAAGGCGAGCTAGAACGATGTGGTTAAACCCCGGGTAAGACAAAGGGAGCCTGAGGCTCCCTTTGTCTTAGTCGTTTTTGGCTACAGATAGCGTCAGATCAGGCTTTCTTTGCTTTTGGATTCGGCAAATCCGTAATGGTGCCTGCGCCCAATTCTGCCGCCAAACCGACGGATTCATGCAGGGTCGGGTGAGCGTGGATGGTCAGGGCGATGTCTTCCACACTTGCGCCAAACTCCAGCGCCAGCGTCAATTCACCCAGCAACTCACCGGCGTGGACACCCACAATCCCGGCACCGATCAAACGGTCAGTAGCAGGGTCATAAATCAGTTTGGTCTTGCCCTCGCTGCGGTCGGCAGCAATTGCACGGCCACTCGCACTCCAGGGGAATACCGCGGTTTTGAATGCAATCCCTTTTTGCTGGGCTTCTTTCTCAGTCAGGCCAACCCATGCAATCTCGGGGCTGGTGTAGGCGATAGAAGGGATCGCCATAGGTTCAAATTTGTGCGGATGGCCAGCAACACCTTCGGCAGCGGCATGGCCTTCATGAGTTGCTTTGTGGGCAAGCATGGGTTGGCCGATGATGTCGCCAATCGCATAGATGTGCGGCACATTGGTTTGCAGGTATGCGTTCACCGGGATAAAGCCGCGTTCATCCACATGCACGCCGGCTTTATCGGCACCAATCAGCTTGCCATTGGGAGTGCGGCCTACGGCGACTAGTACCGCATCGAACTCGCGCGGGGTGGCCGGGGCTTGCGCGCCGCTGAAGGCGACAGCAATGGCATCCGGTTTGGCGGTCACTGATTCTACTTTGGTGGAGAGCAGAACCTCGAAACGGTCTTTGTTGTACTTGCTGTACACCGCGACAAGGTCTTTGTCGGCAGCGGGTACCAGTTGGTCAGCAAATTCGACCACCGTCACTTTACTGCCCAGCGCTTCGTAAACGGTTGCCATTTCCAGCCCGATAATCCCGCCACCAATTACCAGCAGGCGGTTGGGTACAGAGCGCAGTTCAAGAGCGCCGGTTGAGTCAAAAATGCGAGGATCTTCGGGGATAAAGGGTAACTTCACGCTGCGTGAGCCAGCGGCGATGATCGCATGTTCGAAGTCGATCAATGTGGTTTCGCCGCCATTCACGACTTGTAATTGATGGCTGCCGGTAAAACTGCCGTGCCCTTCCACCACACGCACTTTGCGGCCTTTGGCCATAGCGCCGACACCGGATACCAATTTGCTGACCACGGAATCCTTGTAGGCGCGCACCTTATCCAGATCGTGACTGACAGCACCTATGCTCAGGCCAAGGTTATTGGCGTGTTTGGTTTCATTAATCACTTCGGCAACGTGCAGCAGTGCTTTGGAAGGAATACATCCCACGTTCAGGCAGACACCACCCAGGCTGGAGTAGCGCTCTACCAGCGTGACGTCCAAACCTAAATCGGCCGCGCGAAATGCGGCGGAATATCCGCCGGGGCCGCTGCCGAGTACAACTAATTGGGTCTTGATATTTGCCATGAGATGCTCCTGTGCAGGTGAGGTCTGTCAGTTCGTGCTAGCGATTCGTTCGATCAAAAATAAGCCGCATCATAGCGGTTGTTGGGAATATTGTGTGGCAATTGCACGCCCTGTCGGCGTGCTTTGTGCTGTAAAGAAGTTGTTCCCGGATAAGTGTCTAGAAAAAGCTGAAGCCCACCTGGAACAGCTTTTCAACATCGCGGATGTGTTTTTTCTGCAGCAGGAAAATAATCACATGGTCGCCGGATTGTACTACCACGTCGTCGTGGGCGATCACCACTTCATCGCCATCCGGCCCCTGTCGCACAATCGCACCGATGTTTGCGCCTTCAGGAAGATCGATGTCTTCCAATGCTTTGCCCACTACTTTGGATGATTTGGCGTCGCCATGAGCGATGATCTCAATCGCCTCGGCCGCGCCGCGCCGCAGTGAGTGAACATTCACTATATCGCCGCGACGCACATGCGTCAGTAGACTGCCAATCGTAGTGGTTTGCGGGGAGATGGCGATATCAATATCGCCGCCTTGAACCACATCTACATAAGCCGGGTTGTTGATCAGCGTCATCACCTTGCGTGCACCCAAGCGCTTGGCGAGCATGGATGACATGATATTGGCCTCGTCGTCATTGGTGAGCGCGAGGAACACATCGGTATCTTCAATGCTCTCTTCCATCAGCAAATCTTTATCTGACGCGCTGCCCTGAATCACAATCGCGCGTTCCAGCTGTTCAGAGAGGCGGATGGCGCGTTGCTTGTTGAACTCGATGACGCGCACGTTGTATTTGCCCTCCAGCATCTTTGCCAGGCGCAAACCGATATTCCCGCCACCGGCGATAGTCACACGTTTATAAGCGACTTCAAGGCGGCGCAGCTCACTCATGACCGCGCGGATATCGGCTTTTGCCGCGATAAAGAACACTTCGTCATCGGCCTCGATCACCGTCGTTCCGGTCGGCATTATGGCGCGATTGCGCCGGTAAATTGCCGCAACACGGGTATCGACGGAAGGCATATGTTCGCGCAAAAAACGCAATTCCTGCCCCACCAATGGCCCACCGTGATAGGCCTTGACCGCTACCAGCTGAACCTTGCCATCGGCAAAATCCACCACCTGCAAGGCACCCGGCTGTTCTATCAGGCGGAATACGTATTCCGATACCAGCTGCTCAGGACTTATGAGTACATCAATCGGAATAGCGCCGTTTTCAAACAGTTGCTGATGGGTCAGGTAGGAAGTAGCGCGTACCCGCGCGATTTTGGTGGGGGTATGGAATAAATGTTCGGCGACGGTACAGGCGATCATATTGATCTCATCGTCGCTGGTGACAGCGACCAGCATGTCAGCATCTTCCGCCCCTGCTTGCCCCAGTACATCCGGGTGGGAGGCTTCGCCGGTGACGACGCTGATATCCAGTCGGTCGCGCAGTTCGCGCAATCGCGCTTCATCGGTGTCTATCACGGTGATGTCATTCGATTCGCTCGCCAGATGTTCCGCGAGACTGCCACCCACTTGTCCGGCACCGAGAATGATAATTTTCATAGTTCGCCTGTTTTATTTTCGTATCGTCACTTTTTACTTCTGCATTGTGGCTTTTATTTCCGCAACGTTGCCCTGCACGCGGGAGCCAACAACATAATAGTCGCTATACCCTTACGCGGCCTTACGCAAACGCGCGTAGTAAAAACCGTCATGACCATCCACTTGCGGTAATAGTTGCCTGCCGCAGGGTTGCATCAAGCCCCAATCGGCATCGAGTTGGTCGCAGTTTGCATCATGGTGGCGTGTCAAAAAGGCTTCGATAACCCGCGTATTTTCTTTGGGCATAATCGAGCAAGTCGCATAGAGCAACACGCCGCCGGGCTTGAGCAATGGCCAGAGGCTTTGCAGTAACTGATGTTGCAACTGTCCCAGCCGGTCAATTTCTTCCGGGGTGCGCAGCACTTTGATATCCGGATGGCGGCGCACAATACCGGTGGCGGAACAGGGGGCATCCAGCAGTATGCGGTCAAACAACTGGCCATCCCACCAATCGGCCGGGCGAGTGCCATCACCACAGAGAATATTTGCGCTCACACCCAGGCGGGCAAGATTTTCTCGCACCCGCTGCAGGCGGCGCTCTTCTACATCAAGCGCAGTTACCTTGAGGCTGGGTTCCAGCTCCAGTAAATGACCGGTTTTTCCACCCGGTGCACAACAGGCATCCAACACCCGCAAATTTGGCGATAATTGCAGAAGATCGCCACTCAATTGCGCTGCTTCATCCTGCACGCTCAGCCAGCCCTCATTAAAATGGGGTAGTTGCCGTGGGTCGCAGGCATGTTCCAGTGTGATGCCATAAGGGCTATAAGGCGTGGGCTTGGCGTTAACCCCGGTATCTTGCAGCAGTTGGAGGTAATCGCTGCGGCTGATGTTGTGTGTATTGAGGCGCAGCGTGAAGGGCGGATGCTGGTTATTGGCGGCCATGATTTGTGTGGCTTGTTCTGGCCAGCTTTTACGGATGCTACCTTCCATCCACGCGGGATGATTGCTTTGAAAGGCGCGATTTTCGCTGAAAAAAGCAGTAATTTTGCCGCTATCGCGCTGGAAATTGCGCAAAACACCATTTACCAGATTGGTCGCCCAAGGCTTTTTGATATGGCGGGTCACCTCTACTGTCTCACCAATCGCGGCATGGTCAGGGATGCGTGTATGCAGCAATTGGTAAAGGCCAAGCAGCAGCAACGCCTGTACATCGTTGTCTTTCGCGCGCAAAGGTTTTTCTAGCAGATATTCGGTGTAGGCATGAAGCTGGGGGTGATGGCGGCAGCAGCCGAAGCAGAGTTCTTGCAGTAAAGAGCGATCATTTTCGGCAATTTTCGGCAAAATTGTTGGCAAAAGGCTTGAAAGTGAGCCGCTACCGTTCAGTATTTGCGCGATGACCTGAGCCGCGGCTGCACGCACGCTTAGCATGGAGGTTGCTCCATTTGGTCGCCCACTTTAAATAGGTCGGGATGGCCGCGCAGGATTTCAGTCACTGTCATGGCTTTCTTTCCCGGCAATTGCAATTGCTCAAGGATCAGTTGCCCCTGCGCACAGGCAATCCAAAGCCCTTGGGGGTCTATGCGGGTAATGCTGCCGGGGTTGGCCGTGTGGGTTTGGGTAGAGAATGTGGCCGCCCACACTCGAATGCGCTGGTCATCGCCTGCGCCCGCCAGTTTGGTATGGGCTACAGGAAAAGGATTAAATGCGCGCACCTTGCGCTCCAGTTCGACGGATGGCAACTGCCAGTTGAGTGCGGCCTCCTCTTTGCTGAGTTTGGGGGCGTAATTGGATTGGCTGTCGTCCTGTTTTTCCGGTGTGATGAGGCCGGATTGGATCAGATCGAGCGCTTCTAGCAGCGCTGGTGTTCCAATATGGATGAGCTTATCGTGCAGGCTTCCGCCGGTATCGTCGGGTAAAATCGGGCAAAATGCTTTTATCAGCATATCGCCTGTATCCAGCCCTACATCCATTTGCATAATCGTGACACCAGTTTCAGTATCACCCGCCTCTATCGCTCTTTGGATAGGTGCTGCGCCGCGCCAGCGCGGAAGTATCGATGCATGGACATTAATGCAGCCGAGGCGTGGCGTATCCAAAACGATTTTGGGCAGGATCAAACCATAAGCGACTACCACCATCAAATCAGCATTGAGCGATGCCAACTCAGCGACCGCTTCAGGGCTTTTGAAGTTCAGCGGTTGGTAGACGGGAATAGCATGGGCAAGCGCCACTTCCTTTACCGGACTTGCGGTCAGTTTCTTACCGCGCCCTGCCGGACGGTCTGGCTGGGAGTAAACGGCAATCACGTGATGGTGGCTGCCCAGCAGCGCCTTTAGATGTTCTGCGGCGAATTCTGGTGTACCCGCAAAGATAATACGCAAACCTTGGCTCATGGATGACCTATCGAGTTGTTTTTGCAATAAAAAAGGCGCTCATGGCGCCTTGGTTGGCAATGCGCGTATTAACGCGCCTCAGCCTTGTGTTTCTTTTCCAGCTTGGTGCGGATACGCGAGCGTTTGAATGGCGATATATGATCTACAAACAGTTTGCCATTGAGGTGGTCCAGCTCATGTTGGATACATACCGCCAGCAATCCCTGAGGCTCCATTTCAAACGGTTTGCCATCGCGATCCAGTGCTTTCACCCGGATATGGCCGGGGCGTACGACGGTTTCATAGAACCCAGGCACTGACAGGCAGCCTTCGTCGTATTCATTTAATTCCTGATCCAGCACTTCAATTTCGGGATTGATAAACACCAGTGGCTGGGATTTATCTTCACTCACGTCTATAACTACTACACGTTTATGGACGTTGATCTGCGATGCCGCCAAACCGATACCGGGAGCGTCGTACATGGTTTCAAACATGTCATCGACCAATGTGCGGATACTGTCATCCACTTCTGTGACGGGTTTGGCGACAGTACGCAGCCGTGGGTCGGGAAATTCAAGGATAGGTAACAAGGCCATAGTGTTTGTGACAAACTTCTAGTAAAAAGGTAATAACCGCTGCTAACATGATGATCGCACAGGATTTATGCGGTGCAAATGGAAACAGCATGGGCTTTAATTCATTATTATACGTCTATCTGCCCCAGGACCGAATAAAACAGGATCGGTTTCTATGAAAAAAATATTACTGGCCGTCGCTGCGGCTTCTCTCATCAGCTTTTTTTCCTGGGCTGACGATGCACTCTTAAAGACAGGTCATCCTGACGAATACACCGTCAAAAAAGGCGATACCCTGTGGGATATTTCCGGCACTTTTTTGAATAGCCCTTGGCTGTGGCCGGAGATATGGCATGTTAATCCCCATATTGAAAATCCTCATCTGATCTTCCCTGGTGATTTGATCAAGTTGATCTATCTGGATGGCCAGCCACGTTTGACTTTGGAACGCACCCTGAAAATGGTTCCCGGTGAGCGCGGTGTGAATACGAATGGTGCGATCAAACTCAGCCCAAGCATCCGTGTCCAGAATACCGAAGAAGCCATCAGTACCATTCCGCTCGATAAAATCGATGCGTTCCTGTCGCGCAGCCGTATCGTCGCCCAAGGTGAGCTTGAGGCTGCGCCTTATATGCTTGCAGGGCAACAACAACACGTGATTGTTGGCGCAGGTGATCGCGCTTACGCACGCGGCGAGTTCGATGCCAATTACGCCAATTACAGTCTGTATCGCCAAGGTCAGGTATTTAAAGATCCGGTAACCAAAGAGTTCCTCGGTGTTTATGCCCAAGGTATTGGTACGGTTGCCATATCCAAAGTCGATAACGACATAGCGACATTGGACGTCTTGCGCACCTACGAGGAAGTTCGCCCGGGTGACAAACTCCTTCCCAGTGAAGACCGCTCTGTCGATTCCATCTTTTTCCCAAGTGCCCCCGATGTTGATATCGAAGCACAAATCATTGCCGTAGAAGGTGGTGTTTCCCAAGTTGGGAAGTACAACACTGTGATTATCAATCGCGGTGAGCGTGAGGGTTTGCAGATCGGCAATGTGATGGCGATTTATAAAAAAGGTGAAGTGGTTACTGATCGCGTGAAAGGCGGCAAAATTGCTTTGCCTGATGAACGTGCTGGCCTGCTGATGGTATTCCGCACCTTCGAAAAAATGAGTTTTGCACTGGTTTTAGAGGCTGATCGCGCTTTGGCTGTTCACGATAAAGTGCGCAATCCCTGATATCCAATCCGCTGCCATTACTGGCAGCCCTCCCCAGTTCAAGGATGAACCCTATGCCCCTCTCTCCGCTTGCTGCAACCCTTTTGCTTCTGCGTCTGCCTGAATTCGGTGTTGCTGGCTACTGGCAGCTGCTGAGCCAGTTGGAATGTCCTTCACAACTAATCAATTCCCCTCCTGCTGACTTGGGTTCTTTTCTAAAACCTGCAGCCGCTGAGATGCTGAAAAATTACTTATCCAACCCTGATCGATCTGAACCGGGATGTCGGTTAGCGGCAGATTTGTCTTATCTCGAATCGCAACCCGGACTCTACTGCCTGCATTACGACGATCCGCTTTATCCACGCTTGCTGCGTGAAATTCCGCGTCCGCCACCGTTATTGTTTGTACGCGGGGAACCCGCAAGCCTTAGCCTGCCACAGTTGGCGATTGTAGGTAGCCGTAACCCCAGTGGCGGTGGCGCTGAAAATGCCGAACGTTTTGCGCACTACATGGCCGAGCGCGGGTTTGCTATCACCAGTGGTTTGGCCTTGGGAATAGATGCTGCGGCACATCGGGGTGCCCTGCGCGCCAATGGCAAAACCATTGCGGTAATGGGGACCGGAATTGATCTGATTTATCCCTCCCGTCACCGCTCCCTGGCCCAAGAAATTATCGATAGCGGTGGTGCATTGGTTAGTGAGTTTCCATTGGGGACCGCATCCCATGCCTGCAACTTTCCCCAACGCAACCGTATTATCAGCGGTTTGAGTGGAGGTACTTTGGTGGTGGAGGCTGCAGTTCAAAGCGGCTCGTTGATCACCGCATCCTACGCGTTACAGCATGACCGCGAGGTATTCGCGATCCCCGGGTCTATCCACAATCCTTTAGCGCGCGGTTGCCACCAGCTGATCCGCCAAGGGGCAACACTGGTTGAAACGGCGCAGGACATTGTTGATCAGTTAGCGGGATTGCTCAGCTATAAGCGGCAGGAAATCAAACAGCCGCTATCACAAACTGATTTTTTCGCTCTGAATGAACAGCCGCAGCCATCGATAACGCAAGACGTTATTACGCTTGATGATCCGGAAAAGCAGCTTCTGCAGGCGCTGGGCTACGATCCTCTGCCGGTCGATTTGTTGGCAGAGCGCACAGGTTTGGATATTGGCAGCTTGTCGGCGCAGCTGATTGGCTTGGAAATTAAGGGGTTAGTACAACAGGTCGGTGCTTCTTATGTGCGGACAGGTGCAGTTGAGCTGGTATCATAGCGATATTACATCGTTCTCTCTTGATAAAAGGTATCGCACCCATGATTGATTGGTCGCTGAATCCCCGCATCCAATTTGCCGCGCGCCAAATGAAACAGGGTGGTGTAGTGGCTTATCCGACCGAGGCGGTATGGGGGTTGGGTTGCAATCCGTTTGATGAAGCCGCTGTTTATGAAATCCTTGCATTAAAAGATCGCCCGATTGAAAAAGGCGTGATTCTTGTAGCTGCCAATATCGCTATGTTTGAGCCTTTTATTTGTCACCTCAATGATCTTCAGCGTCAACGGTTGAAAAATTCGTGGCCAGGGCCGCATACCTGGCTGGTGCCGAACAATGGATTGGTTCCCTACTGGATTACCGGTAAGTTCACGAGTGTGGCGCTGAGGGTGACGGACCACCCTGTTGCGGCGGGTTTGTCGCGTGCCTTTGGTGGCCCTATTGTGTCTACCTCATGTAATCCGGCCGGTCTTCCACCGGCAACCGACATCCATCAGGTGCGGCGTTATTTTGGCAGCAGCCTGGATGCGATTACCGCAGGGCATGTTGGGAAGCGAAATGCGCCCTCTGAAATCCGCGATCTATTGACGGGTGAGATCATTCGCCCAGGTTGATGGGAATCAACCATTCGTCGCAATCCAATCATGAAACCAATCGAGGTTTTCCCCTTTCATGCATGGCCGCGTAGAATGTCGGCCTTTCTTATCATGTACCCTCCTCCCGGGTATTCTCCGGCTCATTGTTAAGGAATTCTCATGACTCTTTCCCAACCGGATAAGGCTGCGGTAAAAGCCTATCTTCTCGATTTGCAAGATCGCATCTGTAACGCCCTGGCTGTGGAAGACGGTGAAGCTTCCTTTGCAGAGGACACATGGACGCGCGTGGAAGGTGGCGGTGGGCGTTCGCGCGTTATCACTAATGGTGCAGTGATTGAGAAAGGTGGCGTTAACTTTTCCCATGTACACGGAACGCAAATGCCAGCTTCAGCGACGGCGCATCGCCCTGAACTTGCCGGGCGCTCTTTTGAAGCGATGGGGGTGTCTCTGGTCATTCATCCGCATAATCCTTATGTGCCAACCAGTCATGCCAATGTACGCTTTTTTATCGCCGAAAAAGAAGGCGCAGCACCTGTGTGGTGGTTTGGTGGTGGTTATGATTTAACGCCTTACTATGGCAATGAGGAGGATGTTGTCCATTGGCACCAAACTGCCAAAAACGCCTGTGATCCACACGGCGAACATCTCTATCCCAAATTTAAAAAATGGTGCGATGAGTATTTTTATCTAAAACATCGCAACGAGGCGCGCGGGGTAGGTGGATTATTTTTTGATGACTACAACGCTGAAAGCTTTGACCATAGTTTTGCGCTGATGCGTGCAGTAGGTGACAGCTATATTCCTGCGTATTTACCGATTGTCAGCGCGCGTAAATCGATGCCATTTACTGAACGCGAGCGCGACTTCCAGCTTTATCGCCGCGGCCGCTATGTTGAATTCAATCTGGTGTATGACCGCGGCACCTTGTTTGGATTGCAAACCGGTGGTCGCACCGAATCAATTCTTATGTCGTTGCCGCCGTTGGTTCGTTGGGAATATAACTGGCAACCGGATGCAGGTAGTGCAGAAGCAGAATTGTACGAAAAATTTTTACCACATCGCGAATGGCTGAAATAAAAAATAAATAGCCTGATAACTGTTTTGTTGATTTTTTGGATAACCCATGACTGACTTATACGCCGTATTCGGCAACCCGATTAACCATAGTAAATCGCCCAGTATTCATCGCCAGTTTGCCGAGCAAACCGGTCAAGACATGCACTACACCAAACAATTGGTTAATGAAGGTGAATTCGAAAAAGCGGCACAGGAATTTTTTGAGCAAGGAGGCAAGGGTTTAAATATTACTGTGCCGTTTAAATTAAACGCGTATGCGTTTGCGCAGCAACGAACGGCTCGTGCTGAACGCGCAGGCGCGGTCAATACATTAGCACGGTTGAGCAATGGCACTATTTTGGGTGATAACACCGACGGCATAGGCATGGTGCATGACATGCACAATCTTGGCTGGGAGCTGGAAGGCAAGCGCATTTTAATTTTGGGCGCGGGTGGTGCAGTGCGTGGTGTTTTGCAGCCGTTGCTGGAGGAAAATCCCGCGCAAGTTGTCATCGCAAACAGAACCTTCGCAAAAGCAGAAGAACTTGCCAAAAACTTTCTTGATTTGGGTGATGTACAGGCCAAAACCTTTGAGCAATTGGTGGGTGAGACATTTGATATTGTCATTAACGGTACGTCGGCCAGTATGCAAGGTGAGTTGCCGCCACTGCCCGATAATTTGCTCGCAGAAAACGCTTGCTGTTACGACATGATGTACGGCGCTGAGCCCACCATTTTTTTACGTTGGGCAAAGGATTTTGGCGCAGCACATGTGGCAGACGGTTTAGGCATGCTTATTGGGCAAGCAGCGGAGGCATTTTATTTGTGGCGACAAATTCGCCCGGAAGTGGTTCCTGTCATTACCGCCATGCGCCGTCAGATTGCTGAAAAAAATAAACAGTAATCTACGCAATATGATCAAGCTCATTAATACGTTCTTTTGGTTATGCCTGTTGTGGTCCAGTGCTGTTACACACGCAGAGCCATTAAAAGTCACTGTATCGGGCGCTGCTACGACGAATATCAATGACATCTATTTTTATTACACGCAGGTGCTGAATCTGGCGTTGGAAAAAACCCGGCCTACAGATGGTGATTTTATTATTGTCTATCTGGATCATCGCGGTGGTATTGAGCGTGACCGCGCCATGTTAATTGCCAACGCCGGTATTGATGTCATGTGGGGCTCTGTCACCAAAGAGCGAGCCGAAAAGCTTCGGGTGGTTGATGTTGATTTACTCAAAAGCCTTAATAATTATCGCGCCCTTCTGATTCATAAAAACTCACAGCCTCGCTTTGATAATGTTAAAACCCTGCAAGATATGAAAATATTTTCTGCTGGATCAGGCCATTATTGGACAGATGGCCTGATCATGGATTCAAATGGGTTTAAGGTTATCTACGGCGCTAATTATGCAGGGCTGTTTAAAATGTTAAGTGCGGGACGTTTTGATTTTTTATCGCGCGGACTGCATGAAGTGAGTAGTGATATCGCCCGATTTAGTGATTTGGGGTTGGTACAAGAAAAAAATATATTGTTACAGTACGATATTCCTGTCCGATATTGTTTTTATGTTAATAAAGAGAATAAAGCATTGGCTAATCGAATTGAGCGGGGTTTAACTATTGCTCAGGCAGATGGATCGTTTGATGAGTTGTTCATGAAGATGCCTATGTTAAAAGCTGGATATTTTATTTTGCAAAATAATCAGCGAAAAATTTTCAAGATCCATAATAGCGTTGATTATTAAACGCCCCTACCAGACTGTCTTTTTTGAATGAAATTTTTATGGCATATGGCAGTCTATTTATCTCTGCGTTCATTGCAGCCACATTATTCCCTTTATCTTCTGAAGCTTTACTATTAGTACTGCTAAAGCAGCAGCACTCTGTTTTTTTATTATGGTTAGCAGCGACCAGTGGTAATACCTTGGGTTCCTGTATCAATTGGTATCTGGGAAAAGAATGTTTGCGCTGGCAAGATAAAAAATGGTTTCCAATAAAGCCTGCCCAACTTGCCCGGGCTCAAGTGCATTTCCAACGTTACGGGCTGGTTTCTCTATTTTTTTCATGGTTACCGGTGGTCGGTGATCCATTAACGTTTGTTGCAGGTGTTATGCGTGTGCGTTTTTGGCAATTTTTTGTATTGGTTGCATTCGGAAAAGCACTCAGATACGCCGCTCTAATTGGCATTACGATAGGCATCTTCAGTTTGTAGCTTTTCATTTTTATTTCACCAGTCTCGCTAAAAACATAAAAAAGCGATGGGTCGATAAGGGTTTTCATCCGAGTAAGGATGATGAAAGATAATATTGTCGCCTAAATCTGCTGAAAATTATTTTCATTCTGTTATTCTTCTTTCAACATTCAGGAAGGATGATTAGAGCATGAATAAAGTCGTTTTTACTTTTTCAATTCTTGTTTCTGCTGGGTTTGGCTATTTTATAGGCATAAATAGCGAAAAATCAGTTGATCCTGTTGCTGTAGAGGCAATTTATGAAAAAAATCTGCATATCATCTCAGTAGCTAACAATTTTCAGCAAATGTCATCTGAAAATAATTTTCACAGCATTGCATCTTCTTCCCAAAGCTCTATCCAAGCGGCAAGCATAGACCGAAACACTCAGCAGCAGGTCGATGCGGTCAAAGCCGAATATGAGTTCCAGCAGCGTTCGGAAGCGTTTACACAATGGCTAACGAATAATCAAAAGGAAAAGGCTTGGTTTGATCTGGGTGTTGAGATGCGCGGGCGGTTTGACGCAGAAGAAACGGACTACAACTGGGCGCTCGCAGAAGAATCACATATCCAATCTCTTTTTTCCCAAGCACCTGCTCTAGCGGGTGTTGCACTTAAATCTACCCGCTGTAAATCTACCCAGTGCCAAATCACTGTAAGTGTGGTGAACAGTGAACATGCAAATGAAACTGCAATGGCTATCTCCCAGGTATTGGGTAGCGAACGTGCAGCACAAGTGATTATTGATAATAACCAAATTCGGCAAGGCGAGACTATTTTATATGTCGCTCGTAACGAGAAAGGATTTGAGTTTAATTGATGGCTAAGCCAGATGTTAACTCAAGTATCTGATTGGGATATCAGATTTCATCTGTGATTTTTAGGGGATTTGTTATTGCAAGCCTTTTCAAAATCGCGAAAGGAAAAATTCAAATTAAAAAAATTGGAGATGTTATGAGAGTTATAAAAATGTTGGGTTCTGTAGCAATCAGTTTTGCGGCCTTTATTGGATTGAGTGCGAATGCACAAACGCCAGTGTCTTGTACTTGGACTGTCGTTAGTTCTTATGGACCACCAAATAATACCTATAGAAATATTGTTCGTGAATGCAGGGAGTCAAATAATGCGTTGGTTGCCACGCAAAGTTTCGTGGGTTATTCCAATGGCGATGTTCAAAATTGTGTTTTAACACCGGCTGCAAATATTACTTACACAGGTTCCTGTATGAGTCCAAGCTTTTTCAGAAATGTAGCATCTTCCAGTTCTGCACAAAGCTCCAGCACCGCCTCAAATGTATCTTCTTGCACTACCCCAGGAATGCAGGTACATGGAGGTTTTTGTGCTAACTCTGCAGATCCGGCTTTACTATCAAATCCAACCTACATAGCGAGATGTGGTGCAGGTTGTAGTTTGGAGTTTAAAAATGTGGGTTGGACGTCTCGTTGCCCAAATAGTGGTAATGGGCGTAGTCCTGAATATGGTGTTTTTTGTAAATAAAATTAAAATCCCGCTATCGAAATTGATGGCGGGATTTTATTTATGATTTAGTCAGTCCATTTTTTCACAAGCATCCACAAACCACCGCAGCGCCCTGCCTGAATTATTTTTTCGCCACGCCATGTAAAGCGGGATATTCGGGCGTGGTACGGAACATTCCAGCACAATCAAATCGCCACGTTTTATTTCATCGCTAATTACATGTTTTGGCAAAAAGCCCACGCCTACGCCGAAAATTTGCGCCTGAATTTTTGCAGCAACATTAGGTACGCGGATAATTTGTTTGCTTTCGAGCAAGCCCGATTCCCGCCCCGGTGAGGTGAGCGATGAATCTGCCATGACAATCGTAGGGAATGCGCGTATGGCGGCGGCATCGACCGGGCCTTTATGCAGGCAGAGCGGATGTTCGCGCGCGACAGCAAACACAAATTCCACTTCACCCATTAAACGATATTCAAAAATCCCTTTGGGTAAATCACCGCTCGCACCGAGCGCTAAATCACAGCGCTCGGCGATCAATGCATCCCATGTGCCGCCTAAGACTTCTTCGCTGATGGTGATGGCGACCCGTTTATCCAGTTGGTTGAATGCGTTGATCTGTTTTAGCAAGGGAGCCAGCGGCAATACGGTATCCACCGCGATGCGCAATTGGGTTTCCCAGCCGGATTCCAGTTGCTGCACCGCCTCCTCTATCGCATTGGCGGCTTGTAGCAGTTGGCGACCCTGTTCTAACAACAAGCGCCCAGCCGCAGTCAGCTGGGCTTTCTGCTTGCTGCGATCAAATAAGCTGATACCAAGATCGGATTCCAGCTTTTGGACGGTATAGGAAAGTGCCGATGGCACCTTGAACAAGGCTTCAGCAGCGGCACCGAAGCTGCCTTTACGCTCAATCGCATCCAGTACACGCAGGGCTTCCAGGGTGATGGCATGGTGCATGGCTTGGCTTTTCCTTTGTTCAAAAAATTTGAAGTAATAACTCAAAATGTTCCGCTTTTTTCTCGCCGGTTACAAGCCTATTCTGGCAACAAGTGAGGCGAACAGCGAAATGCGGCGAGCCAAACCAGAAACCTAATCGCAACTTAGTAATCAAATTTTTTGGAGAACACCATGAGCCTAATCACTAAAGTACTGGCAACTAACAACTCATTCTCTCAACTGGCACTGCGTTTGCCGCTGGGTATTATCTTCGCCGCCCACGGCGCACAGAAATTGTTCGGCTGGTTTGGCGGCTACGGCCTGCAAGGCACTGGGCAGTGGATGGATTCTATTGGCCTCGGTCCCGGCGTATTGATGGCGGCGCTGGCCGGTTCAGCAGAGTTCTTCGGCGGCCTGTTTTTGATTCTTGGTCTGCTCACTCGTCCTACCGCGTTGGTACTGGCATTCACCATGGTGGTGGCGATTTTCTCGGTGCATATCAGCAACGGTTTGTTTATGAGCAACAACGGCTATGAGTTTGGTTTGGCGCTGCTTGCCGGTGCTGTGTCCCTGCTGATCTCCGGCGGCGGCCGTATCAGTGCCGATAGCCTGATCGCCCAACGTGTGCAGTAAATATCAGTAAAAACCCGATTGGATACTTCGCGGCCGGAATTGACCGGCCGCGCAATGAGTGAGGTGTAACATGATCAGTATCAGACGCAGCCATGAACGCGGTGGTGCCAACTTCGGTTGGTTGGATAGTAAGCACACGTTTTCATTTGGCAGTTATTACGATGAGCGCCACATGGGATTTTCTGCGCTGCGCGTGATTAACGATGACCGCGTAACGCCCGGTGCCGGATTTGATACCCATGGTCATCGCGATATGGAAATTATTAGCTACGTGCTCGACGGTGAAATTGCCCATAAAGACAGTGAAGGTAATGTAGCAACATTGCCACCGGGTGAATTTCAGTTGATGTCGGCCGGTAGCGGAATCCGCCACAGCGAATTTAATCCGTCGCGCACTAAAGGCTTACACTTTTTGCAAATCTGGATTCAACCGAATGTGTACGGTGAAGCGCCCGGCTATCAGCAAAAAGATTTTGGCCGCAACCCCGGTTTAACCCTTGCGGTAAGCCCGGACGGCGAAGCCGGAAGTCTGGTAATCAAACAGGATGCGCGCATTTACCAATTGCTATTGGGTGCTAACGAAACCGCGCAATTAAACACGCACAAAAATCGTCATTACTATGTGCATGTGATTGATGGCGAGTTAAAAATTGAGGGTGAATCGGTACGTGCGGGCGATGGTGCAAAACTGGCTGAGATCAGCGAACTGCAGTTGAACGCAACTAAACAACCGGTGAAAGCTTTGGTGTTTGATTTGCCATGATTGATACACTTTACAGAGACCTAATAAAAGACCTATTATTAGGTCTTTTATTAGAGTGATTGCATCATGAGCCATCAAATATTAACCGATGTTGCGGCGAGCATCTCCGACCTTAAAGCAAATCCTATGAAGGTGGTTGCCAGTGGCCAAGGGTTACCGGTAGTAGTATTAAATCGTAACGAGCCAGCGTTCTATTGCGTTCCTGCTGCTGCTTATGAAGCGATGATGGAGCTGATCGATGATATGGAGCTGCTCAAGTTGGTTAAGGCACGCCAAGCGGAAGAATCGGTAAAGGTTTCGTTGGATGACTTATAGCCTCGAATTTAAACAATCTGCGCTCAAGGAATGGCACAAGTTAGGGGCAACGGTAAAAGAACAATTTAAAAAGAAACTGCGGGAGCGGTTGGAGAATCCTCATGTGCCTTCTGCTGCGCTCACCGGTGCGCAGGGGCTTTATAAAATCAAATTGCGCCAGGCGGGCTACCGTTTAGTGTATGAAGTGTGCGATGAGGTTATTACCGTGACAGTTATCGCAATCGGCAAGCGCGATAAAAATGAAGTGTATGAATTGGCACTTGCACGGCTGCGAGAATAATTGTTGAAGTGATCTATAGCCTAGCGATTGATAGGCGTAATTCTTGTGAAAATCCCTCCAATCGCGCCAACAATTCATCACCCTTCTGCACTGGCCCTACACCTGCAGGTGTGCCGGTAAAAATCAAATCGCCGGTTTCCAATTTAAAATAACGCGATATTTGCGCAATCAATTCTGGAATTGGCCACACCATATCGCGCCAGTTGCCGCGTTGTACTTCTTCACCGTTGCGTGTTAAGACTAAATCGCCGTACTTTTCCAAATCCGCTAATGAGCCGGGTTGGATGGCGGTGCAAGGTGCTGAGCCGTCAAAACCTTTGGCAAGTTCCCAGGGGCGGCCTAATTGTTTGGCTTCTTTTTGGCGATCGCGGCAAGTCATGTCAAGGCCCACGGCAAAACCGAAGACATAATCCCTTGCGTCGGTAACAGAAATATTCGCGCCGGATTTGCCAATCGCAATCACCAATTCAAGTTCATGTTCAACTTGTTGTGAAAAATGCGGGTAAATAAAATCATCGCCATTTTGCGCGAGTGCACTTTGCGGTTTGAAAAAGAAAAATGGCGGTTCGCGCTCAGGGTCATGCCCCATTTCGCGCGCGTGTTCGGCATAGTTACGGCCGATACAAATAATTTTGTTGACGGGAAATTCCGTGTTGCTGTCTACGATCGGTAATGCGTATTTCATTTGCTTTCCTTGATGATATTTTTGCTTCAGCTATTACGTGTTTTCGTTGATGTAAGTATCTTTTAATTTCACGTAATTATTGGCCGAGTAGGTAAAAAAACGGCGCTCGGAATCTTTGAGCGGGCGGATTTGTTTGACCGGCGAGCCCATGTACATAAATCCGGATTCAAGGCGTTTGCCCGGTGGCACCAATGAGCCTGCGCCAATCACGACTTCATCTTCTACTATGGCTCCATCGAGAATGGTTGAGCCTATGCCCACTAAAACGCGGTTGCCAATGGTGCAACCGTGCAAGCACACTGAATGGCCAACAGTGACATCATCGCCAATCGTGAGTGGGTGGCCAGCGGGATTGAAATCGCTGGAGTGGGTGATATGCAATACGGAGCCATCCTGCACACTGGTGCGCGCGCCTATGCGGATGCGGTGCATATCGCCGCGGATGACCACGCACGGCCACACCGATGCATCATCGCCGAGCACGACATCGCCAATCACCACCGCGGATTCATCGACAAATACCCGCGCACCTAATTGCGGGGTGTGGCCTTGGTAATTTCTAATCGCGCCCATAGATATTCTCCTCAAAACCCATCGTCATTGTGGGTGGTATGATACGCCAAACCCCGCCCGATTTTCGCCATACGGAGCTATCCATGAGTAACCCTTTATTAGCCAGTCACTTGCTGCCGCCTTTTTCGGCGATCAAGCCTGAGCATGTCACCCCGGCAATCAGTGAATTAATTGAACAAGGGCGAGCGCAATTGGCGCAGTTGCTGGCGAATGTTGCCCAACCGACCTGGGATTCACTGGTGGTGCCTTTGGAGGAACAGGGCGATAAGTTGGATCAGGCCTGGGCACCGGTCAGCCATTTACATTCGGTTTCCAATAGCGATGAGTTGCGCAAAGCCTACACCGAAAGTGTTGCGCTGCTGGCCGACTACTCAACCGAGTTCAGCCAGAACGAAGCGCTGTATCGCGCGTATCAGCAATTGGCCGATAGCGATGAATTTACGCGCTTGACTCAAGCGCAACAGCAAACCATCAACAATGCCCTGCGCGATTTTCGTTTGGGTGGCGTTGCCTTGGATGCAGCGGATAAAAAGCGTTTTGGCGATATTCAAAAACGCTTATCGGAATTGGCTACCCAATTTTCCAACAATGTGTTGGATGCAACCCAAGCCTGGTATAAACAATTTGATAACGCCGATGCGCTGGCCGGATTACCGGAGTCGGCACTTGCACAAGCGGCGCAAGCGGCAGCGCAAAAAAATCTGCAAGGTTATGCAGTCACCTTGGATTTTCCATCTTATTACGCGGTGATGATGTATGCCGATAATCGCGCACTGCGCGAGGAAATTTACACCGCTTATGTGACCCGCGCTTCGGCGCAAGGCAAAAAGGCCGATGGATCTTCTGCTGCTGAATTTGATAACACCGCGATCATTTCCGAGACGCTTGCCTTGCGCCATGAGCTGGCCACATTACTCGGGTTCGATAATTACGCCGAGCGTTCACTGGCGAGCAAAATGGCCGAGTCACCCGCACAAGTGCTGCAGTTTTTGGATGAGCTTGCACAACAATCAAAACCCTATGCCGAGCGCGATTACGCTGAGTTGCGCGCGTTTGCCGCCGCCAATGGCTGCGCCGATTTACAGGCATGGGACACGACCTACTACAGCGAAAAATTGCGCGTAGAAAAGTATTCGGTATCGCAAGAAGAATTGCGCCCGTATTTTCCCGCAGAAAAAGTGATTGCGGGTATGTTTGAGGTGGTACAGCGTTTGTTCGGCATCCAGGTAAAACAGATCGCCGAGTTCGACAGCTATCACCCCGATGTGCGTTTTTATGAAATCGAAAAAAACGGCGCAAAGATCGCGAGTTTTTATCTGGATTTATTTGCGCGCGACAAGAAAAAAGGCGGTGCCTGGATGGCCGATTGCCGCGTGCGCCGCAAAACCGGGCTGGGCGTGCAATTACCCGTCGCGTTTTTAACCTGCAATTTTACCCCGCCGGTAGGCGATACACCCTCGCTGCTCACCCATGATGAAGTGACCACTCTGTTCCATGAATTCGGCCACGGCTTGCACCACATGCTCACCCAAATTGATGTTGCAGCGGTCAGTGGTATTAATGGAGTGGCATGGGATGCGGTGGAATTACCGAGCCAATTTATGGAGAACTGGTGTTGGGAGCCAGAGGCGATTCCGCTGATCTCCGGCCACTACCAAACCGGTGAGCCGCTGCCGCAATCCCTGCTCAATAAAATGCTGGCTGCCAAAAATTTCCAATCCGGTTTGCAAATGATCCGCCAACTGGAATTTTCCATTTTCGATTTCCGTATGCACGCGCAATACAATCCGGCCGCGCCCAAATCCGCACAGGATGTATTAAATGAAGTGCGCGATCAGGTGGCGGTCATCAAGCCGCCTGCGTTTAATCGTTTTGAAAATAGCTTCAGTCACATTTTTGCCGGTGGTTACGCCGCCGGTTACTACAGCTACAAATGGGCTGAAGTATTGTCCGCCGATGCTTACTCGCGCTTTGAAGAGGAAGGAATTTTCAACGCGCAAACTGGCGAGAGTTTTCTGCAGGAAATTTTGCAGCAGGGCGGCAGCAAGGCACCCATGGAGCTGTTTAAAAATTTCCGCGGGCGCGAGCCGAAGATCGACGCGTTGTTGCGTCACTCCGGGTTCTCTCCTTCTGAAACGTCGGATGAGGCAGCGTAAATGGCTTACAGCACAAAACGTCGTTTCGTCGCAGGCGCGGTTTGCCCGCGCTGTTCAGAAATGGACAAGCTCGTCGTGTTCAACGAGGAGGGTAAGGACTACCGCGAATGTGTCGCCTGTGGCTATAAAGAGGAAATGCGTTTCAAGCCGGTGGCGCGGGAGTTGGAAACCCGCGTAAACCAGACCGAAGAAGACAAGCGCGATGCCGTGCAGGTCATCAACATCCTTCCCTTCAGTAAACCGGATCAATGATCTTTAATTGCTAATCAAAATATTTTCATAGATGAATATACGGGTGGCAGTAATGCCATCCGTTACGGCTTTCTTCATCGTTAGCCACTCAATTGACATCGCTGTCATTTCATCAGTAAAAACACCTTCTAAAAGTGCTACCAATAAGCCGATTTGTTGTGCGGAGTGTGGCCTGCCGTAACACTTATTGTTTGTTTGAATAGAAGCTGGTTCGTTTATGTTGTGGTCAATATGAATATATGATACTTGTATTCAAGTCGGCACTGTCCGTGACGAGCTGCCTCCTATCTGTGTTTAACAATAATTCGCAGTGAAGGGGTAATTGACGTCAGTCCTGTGCTTGTCTCCATCGCTTTTGGCTAGAAGTGATGGAGGGCTTAAACACCATCGGCACGTTTAAGCCCAATTCTTGGCGGTATTAGTAAAAAGTCCTGAACATAATTAGATTAAGGAGTGCTACATGTATCAAACAGCAAAATTCAAAAAGAAACTCATTGCCACAGTCATCGCATCTACTGCCGTTACCGGCTTTAGTGGTTTTGCCGTCGCGCAAGATGAAAGCGTTGAAGAAGTTATGGTGACCGGTATCCGTGCGTCTCTAGAGCGTTCGATGGATACCAAACGTAATTCGGCGGGCGTCGTGGATGCGATTAGCTCGGAAGACATTGGTAAGTTCCCTGATACCAACCTGGCAGAATCCCTGCAGCGTATCACTGGTGTATCCATCAGCCGTTCAAACGGTGAAGGTTCACAAATCACCGTGCGTGGCTTCGGCGCAGACAACAACATGGTGACCCTGAATGGCCGTACTATGCCAGCAGCATCAACCAGCAACGGTGGTGGCGGTGATTCCCGGGCGTTTGACTTTGCAAACCTCGCGTCAGAAGGTATTAGCGGTGTAGAGGTTTATAAAACAGGTAAAGCGAATATCACTACCGGTGGTATTGGTGCGACCGTCAATGTTAAAACTGCCAAACCACTGGATAATCCAGGCTTGGTAGCAAGCGCTGGCGTCAAAGCCGTTATGGATACCACTAACCGTGCTGGTGATGACGTAACTCCGGAAGCATCAGGCCTGTTCAGCTGGGCCAATGACGATTCCACTTTCGGTGTGGCCGTGAGTGCTAGCCATCAGCAGCGCGATTCAGGCACTGTTGGCGCTACAGTTAACGATTGGGGTATCTACACTTGGGACAGCGTTAATGCACCACAAAGAACGTGGAACAACGCTAATGCCGAGGTGATCAATGCACCGGATGAGGGTCAGCTGTACTCGCGCTTCTATGACTTGCGCTATGAGTTTATCGACACTCAACGTACTCGCGACAACGCACAGTTAACCCTTCAGTTTGCTCCTACGGAAGATTTTACCGCTACCGTGGATTACACCTTTGCGGAAAATGAAATCAAGTCACAGTTGGGTCAAGCGGGCAACTGGATGCAGCAACAAGGCAATTTCCAGGCTGTTGAATTTGATAACCAAGAGATCGCAACCATGATCTATGCCAAAGAGGCATACGGTAATGCGATTGATGAAGGTTTTGAACAACAGTGGAGAGAGCAAACCAACACATTGGATTCTCTTGGCGTAAACTTGAGTTATCAGGTGACTGATGCCCTCTCGTTCGACCTGGACGTACACGATTCAGAAATGCACAGCCGCGGTACTGGCCCTCACGGTACCGGCTCTATCCGTATGGCGCTCGCAGCTCCTGTTGTTGTTGAGCGGGAGTGGTTTTTTGGCGGAGAATTCCCCACCTATCTGAACGTTTATGATGATTCACGCCGTCAAAGACCCCAGTCAGCGATAGATCAACAGGCTTGGACACCTAATGGCCAGGTTGATCCAAGCGACCTCAGCTCAACCATGCTCAACCTGGATCAAGCGGATCAGTTATCGTCTGTTACCCAGATTAAACTTGATGGTCGTTACGAGCTTGACAACGGTCACTTTGATTTCGGTATAGAGTCCCGTGAAATGGAATCTAACACCCGCCGCTATGCGTCAGGAAACATTTCTCTGGGCAACTGGGATGGTAACTACCCAGGTGAGTTTGGCAATCTGATTCGTCCTTTTGATCTTCAGGGTGAGTTTGATGACTTCTCTCCAAAAGCGGGTGGTTATGGCTTTATTGCCAACGCTGCCGAGCTGTATGAAGCTGCCATGACTATCCCTCGTTACAGCAGCATATTGCCTGCAAAAATGAACCAGTCTGCCCATAACATTGTGGTGGAAGACATGCAGTCCGCTTACTTCCAGGTTGGCTTGGAAGGTAATGTGGGGAATATGCCGTTCAGTGTTTTGACCGGTTTGCGCTATGAGACCACCGATGTAGACTCAAGCTCTTTGTCCTCTGCTTACTTCTACCGCTGGGAGAGCGACAACGACGTTTCCATCAACGTTGATACATCCAAACCACAAACGTTGGCTTCTGCCAAAGCCAGCTATGACAATCTGCTGCCTAGCTTCGATTTAACATTGAATGTGACCGATGATGTGGTTAGCCGCTTCTCGTTCAGCAAAACCATTGCCAGAGCGGGCTTGGGTTCACTGGGCGTATCCGCCTCCAACTTCGGCAGCGGTGGTGGTCCTACCTATTTGGGCGCTATTCCAACAGCGAGCGCATCAAACCCTGGCTTGTTACCTTTGGAGTCAACTAACTTCGACCTCTCCGTGGAGTGGTATTACGATGAGGGTAGCTACGCTTCTATTGGCGTGTTTGAAAAAAATGTGAAGAACTTTATTGGTTCTGAACAAGTAAACCGCTCGTTGCTAGGTATTCGCAACTCGACTAACGGTCCTCGTGTAGAGGCAGCAGCAGCACAGTTGAAAGCCGCTGGAATCGCCGTTAGCGACGTGTCCCTGTTCAGCCAAACGGCATACAACGAGTTTGTCGTTTTACCTGGCGGCGGTCTCAATGCAGCTTGGGTAGCTGAATTTGGTAACACTGCTTACACAGGAACACCTGAGCAAGATCAGTTTATCCTCGCTCAACCGGGTTGGGATATTTACGACAACGCAAGTGATCCGCTGGCCGTGTTTAGAACCAATACGCCAAACAACGGACGCGAAGCTAAAATCCACGGTATCGAACTCGCCGTGCAACACTTCTTCGGCGATACCGGTTTTGGTGTTCAGGCTAACTACACCTTGGTTCGTGGTGACGTAGGCTTCGATAACCTGGGTTCACCAACCGAGTCTCAATTTGCGTTGGTTGGTTTGAGCGATACTGCAAACCTGTCAGGTATATACGAAAACGACCGCTTCCAGGCGCGTATTGCGTATAACTGGCGTGGCGAGTACTTGAATGAGACAAGCAGAGGTGGTTTCAGTAACCCACGTTATATCGAGGATTATTCTCAAATCGATCTTAACCTGAGTTACTCGGTGACTGACGCACTGACGGTGTCTTTGGAAGGTATCAACATCACTGGTGAAGACAGCCGTTCACACGGCCGTAATTACGCGATGATGTGGGATATGTACGATTTGGGTGCTCGTTACCAAATTGGCGCTCGCTACACGTTTTAATTAAATCACTAGATTCAATTAAACGTCTTATCGTTGATAAGTTAAAAAGCCGCTGAAAAGCGGCTTTTTAATTTCTTCTGGCTTTTTAATTTCATCTGAAACGTTATTGCATTCTCAGATATGCTTTACTTATATGCGCCGCATCAAATACAAATAAAATTTTACCAATACCCATGGGTTTTAAAGGTCTGGACATCAAGCAATGGCAAACACAGTATTATTGAATAACCTGGCACACCAGGATTTAAAAGTAGTCACCCGCTTCGGAGCCGAATTTGGCGATAATGTCAGTAGTGCATTAGCCTTCCCTACCGAATTTATTGAGCTGCAAAAAGAATATCCAATCCTGTTCAGAAAAAATCCTGAAACACAAAAATTTCACGCAACCGTTTTGTTGGGGTTGAGCCAAGGTGAAAACCTGTTTTTAAATCCAACTGTAAAAGCAGGGTGGGATGCGTATTACATTCCCGCGGTGATTGCGCGAGGCCCCTTCCTGATCGGCTTCCAGTCTGATGCGGACAAGCATAAAGTGCCCGTCATTCATATCGATTTGGATCATCCGAAAGCCAATGGTGAAAAAGGTTATCCATTATTTTTGGAGCATGGCGGTAACGGTCCATATTTGGATCACGTTGCCAGTATTTTGAAAATTATTCACGAAGGCATTGCGATGCAAGATGCAATGTTCAATGCGTTTACCGAGCTTGGTTTAATTGAGCCTGTCGATATAGAAATCGATTTACATAATGGTGAGAAACATCGTTTGGTAGGTAACTTCACTATTCATGAAGAAAAATTGATGGCGCTCGGTGGTGAGCAATTGGAAAAATTGAACAAGCTGGGATTTTTATCTCTCGCCTATGCAGTAATAAGCTCAATGACAAACATTCGAAAATTGACAGAAATCAAAAATAAAAGAAAGTAAGGTTGTCAGAATAGCCTAAAAAGTCAGCGTGAAAAATATTATGTCAATGATTACCGCTAGAACAAACGTTATTACTGATTGCCGGGCTTTGGATGAAGAAATATTTTCATCCAAAGAACCGGTTGTGATTAAGGGTTTAGTCAATCACTGGAAACTTGCTGAACAAGGGCGACAATCAGATAGTCATGCAATCCACTATTTAAAGTCCCACTACAACGGGGCTCCTTCAACGGCCTCTATTGGATCACCTGATATCAAAGGTCGTTTCTTTTACAACGAAGAACGGACACAGCTAAATTATGATTCCCGCACCATGCGCGTGGATGAAGTCCTTGATCTGATTCAGGCAGGTTTTAACGAACAGAATCCCACATCGTATTACATTGCGTCGAATGTTATCGACACACACTTTCCCGATTTCAGGCGCGAGAATGACATTGTTATCCCGCGGCCTGAATCGATAGTTCCGCTTGAAGATCTACGCATCAGCATCTGGATTGGCAATCGCACCACTGCGTGTTGCCACTACGATGCTTCGGATAATTTAGCCTGCTGCGTAGTGGGCAAGCGCAGGTTCACCCTTTTCCCTCCTGACCAAATTGCTAATTTGTATCCGGGGCCTTTAACACCGACTCCAGGTGGGCAAGCATTGAGCATGGTGGATTTTAATAATCCCGACTTCACACAATATCCAAAATTTGCCGATGCGATTCAACACGGCCAAATTGCTGAGCTGGAAGCAGGTGATGCGTTGTACCTGCCAAGCATGTGGTGGCACCAGGTTGAAGCGCTCAATGCTTTTAATGTGCTGGTAAATTACTGGTGGAGTAATTCACCGAAATATATGGGTGCTGCTACCAACGTGTTGTACCACGCGTTGTTGAGTTTGCGCGATAAACCGGAGCACGAAAAGTTGGGGTGGAAACACATTTTTGACTACTACATTTTTGGTGATGCTGAACAAGCTGCCGAACATTTGCCGGAGCCAGCGCGAGGGTATCTGGGTGAAATGGATTTGGCAAAAAGTAAAATGCTGCGTGCGATGCTGCTGAATAAACTTAACCGTTAAATGTTTTATTTATCTGCAAATATATTGACGAATACGATTAATTGATGAGCTGTGGCGATGAAAAATAATAGTGTGAAAAAAGTGGTAATTGCGGGTGGTGGTACTGCAGGTTGGGTTGCTGCGGCTGCCCTGTCCAAGCAGCTGGGAAAACTTTTGGATGTGGTACTGGTTGAGTCTGATCAAATTGGAACCGTCGGTGTGGGCGAAGCCACTATCCCGCCGATGAGGACATTTCACTCATTGCTAGGGATTGATGAACAAGAGTTTATGCGCGCGACCGAAGCGGTTTTCAAGCTTGGGATTTCGTTTAAAAATTGGGGTCAAATTGGCGATGAATATATTCACCCTTTTGGGTCAACCGGCCAGGGTAGTTACCTCGCTGATTTTCAACATTTTTGGTTGCATGCAAAAAGCAAAGGTATAAACGCGGAGTTTGGTGAGTACAGTTTGGAGGTGCAGGCGGCTAAAGCAAATAAGTTTGCTACGTCAAAAACAGGCACCATCAATTATGCTTATCATCTTGATGCTACCCGCTACGCACAATTTTTACGTCAATTTAGTGAAAGGCATGGTGCCAAGCGTATTGAAGGAAAAATTCAGCAGGTGCAGCAGCACCCTGATGGCGATATCAAGGCGCTCTTATTGGAGTCGGGCGAGCTTATTGAAGGTGATTTATTTATCGATTGCACCGGCTTTACCGGCCTGTTGATAGATAAAACCTTAAACACACCTTATGAAGATTGGTCTCACTGGCTGCCCTGTAACAGCGCTATCGCGATACAAACCGAATCGGTAGAACCACCCAAGCCTTATGTTACCTGTACTGCCCATCATGCCGGTTGGCAGTGGCATATTCCCCTTCAGCATCGCGTTGGTAATGGAAATGTGTTTTGCAGTGACTTTATGTCTGACGATCAAGCAAAAGCGCATCTTTTAAATAATGTTAGAGGGAAAGTGTTAACAGATCCGAGGGTTATAAAATATAAAACCGGGCGGCGCAAAGTTTTTTGGAATCAAAATTGTATTGCGTTGGGGCTTTCGAGTGGGTTTGTCGAACCGCTGGAATCAACCAGTATCTATCTGTTTATGATCGGTATTGTTCGGCTGATGAACATGTTTCCCTTTAATGGCATTACGGAATCCGTTATCAAAGAATATAATCAACAATTGATAGCGGAATTGGAAAATATTCGCGATTTTATTATTTTGCATTATCACGTAACGTCACGTGAAGACAGTGAGTTCTGGCGCTATTGTAAAAATATGAGTGTTCCAGAATCATTGTCCCATCGGCTTGAATTATTTAAAGAGCATGCGCTGTCTTATCAGGATAGTCGGGAGTTGTTCAGGCGTGATTCGTGGCTGCACGTTATGCTGGGTCAAGGTCTTATGCCACAGCATTACCATTCGATATTTCAGACTATGTCGGATGAGGAGATGATCGGACATCTTTCCAAAATGCGCACAACAATTGCTGAGGTAGTCGAAAAGTTGCCGATGCATCACGAATTTGTTGACCATTATTGTAAATCTCAGCGGTAAATCCGGAATGGCCGTTTGACGATTAATATTTTTATCGATTGCATGTAAATCAATCGGTATGCCGGTCTGATAAAAAAGCAGAGACAAATAAAAACGCGAATAAAAACCCACATTAAAAATTTATACAGTAATACAAAAAGCAAAAAGCCCGATCAGTTTTGCTGATCGGGCTTTTTATTTATGCAACGAGTGGTATTACGGACAGGCTACATCTTTGCCTGCACCTTTTACCACGCTTACTTTAGCGAAGGTAATATCCATAGTGCCGCTGGTGATCAGCGAGAAAGGTTGCAGGATTTGTGTCCAGAACTCTTCTGGTGGTTGTGCGATACCGAAGTTGGCACCGGATTGCGGATAGCACTTGAATGGCACAGTGACTGTTTGCCAGCCTTGACCGGCGAAGCCCTTGAGTTTTTCGCTCAGGTCGATGTCCGATGCACAGTAAGAGCCGCAGCCCAAACGCAAGTAGGCAACCGCACTGGGTGCTGCATCAACTTTAATATCAAACACCAGCGCGGAATCACTGTTGTAGTAGTTGATGAAGTCCTGACGGTTGGCGACTGATAATGCCACTTGGCCATTGCCGGAGCCGTTCCACTCTACGCGGCGCGCATCTTCCTGCATATCGCGGTCAACCGCTTTAATGGTGAGCGACGAGGCTTTAACAGTGTTGCTGTTCATCGGCACTATGTCGTTTTGGTAGCCGATAATTTCCAACTGCCATGGCTCCATTGGACGACGGTTGAAAATTTCCAATACATCCAATGCTTCAGCGGCTTTCAGGCCATCTTCCGGCAAGTCATCACCCAGGGTGTTTTTGTCGGCGTAACTCATGCCATAACCGTATGCGAACAGCGGATCGTAATTCGCATCGCCTTTATTGAGCGGCGTTTGGTCAGGATGTTTTGGCCAGGAGAAGCTCAGGCGGCCTTTAACATCGTAATTGATTTCACCAGCAGCATTTTTGAAGATCACATCCGCAACACCTGCACCTTCGGTGCCTGGTTGCCAGATAGCAACAAACGCATCAGACGCGTTGAGCTCGCGGTTAACCCACAATGGGCGACCGGTGATAAACAGGGATACGACAGGAATGCCCTGACTGCGCAGTTTTTTCAGCAGCTCCAGATCGGTTGGATTGCGTGGTTTGTAGGCGAGCATGCCCACATCGCCCTGCATTTCCGCGTAAGGGTCTTCACCGAAAACGACAATGGCGACATCGGGTTTGTCACTAAATGAACCATCCACACTCAGAGTAGCGGTACCGCCTGCAGCGCTTACCACTTCATTGATACCGCCATAAATGGAAGTGGCGCCAGGGAAATCGGAGTTTACGTTACCGGTGCCTTGCCAGGTCACAGACCAGCCGCCAGCTTGTTTTCCGATATTGTCAGCACCATCGCCTGCTACCAATACTTTTTGGTTGCGTGCGAGCGGCAGCAGGTTGTTTTTGTTTTTCAGCATCACCAGCGATTCACGCACCGCCTGACGGGCAACTGCGCGATGCTCAGGTGCACCCAGCAGTTCTTTCTTGCCGGCCAATGGGCGGGTAGATGGAGCACCTTTCTCGAACAGACCGGCACGGATTTTCACGCGCAGGATACGGCGCACCGCATCGTCCAAACGCTCGGCAGTGACTTCACCGGATTTGGCTTGTGCGAGCAAGTTGTTGTACAGGTCTTTCCAGTTGGGCTCCGGCACCATATAAATGTCCAAACCGGCCATCAGCGATTCAGGACAATCCACTGCGGTACAACCGGGGATAAAACTGTGGCCGCTCCAGTCGCCCACGACCAAACCGTCAAAGCCCATTTGGCCTTTGAGTACGTCGGTCAGCAGGTATTTGTGGCCGTGCATGCGGGTGCCATCCCAGCTGGTGAAGGAGGCCATCACTGCTTGTACGCCTGATTCCAGCGCACTGAAGTAACCCGCGCCATGGATGTCGCGCAAGTGTTGTTCATCGCCTTGGGTTGGGCCGCGGTCAACGCCGTTCAAGGTGCCGCCATCGCCAATAAAGTGTTTGGCAGTTGCGATTACATGGTTGTTGGACAGGAACTCTTCAGAGCCGCCTTTGCCTTGCAGGCCTTCGACCATCTTGCCAGCAAAGTCACCGACGATTTTTGGATCTTCAGACCAGCTTTCATAAGCGCGGCCCCAGCGGTCATCACGCGCTACAGCAACTGTAGGTGAGAAGTCCCAATCCAGACCTGTTACGGCGATTTCAACAGCCGTCACACGGCCGATTTCTTTCAACAGCTCAGGGTTATTGGTCGCACCCAGCGCAATGTTGTGCGGGAACAAGGTTGCGCCAATCACGTTACCCAAACCGTGTACTGCATCGGTACCCCACATAATGGGAATACCAATACGGCCGTTGGATTTATCAACCGACGCGTTATAGAAGCTGTCGGCCAGATTGACCCAGTCTTCCATCGTTGCGTACTTGTTGCTGCCGGGGGTACTACCGCCACCGTTCAGCACGGAACCCACGTGATACTGTTTTATATCCTCAGGGGTCAGGAATTTGATTTCGGGTTGAATGACTTGGCCGATTTTCTCTTCCAGCGTCATCTTGGCCAGCAGCTCTTCAATACGCTGTTCAACAGCCGGATCTTTTTTAACCGCACTGGTGATTGCAGGCCATTCCACAGTGGTGGCAGTGGATGTTGCAGCCGGTGGAGTGGTAGCCGAAGGCGCTTCTGTTTTTTGGGAGTCGCAACCAGCGAGTAGTGATAGTAGAACGGCACCGGAAACCAGCGACCGAAGCTGTACTTTATTGTTCATAGTGGAAGACCTGTTATGTAAGCAGTGACTTGTTATTTAAACAATCAATGGCAAAGCGATTAACCATACCGAATGGAATGCCAAATGAGGCGAGCCAAAAAAGGGCGCGATAATAATCAATATTGGTTATATGCAACAGCCAAAATAGCTGCAGCATAAATATTCGCTTATAAAAGGTAGCAGTTGATGGCAATCCTGCGAATAAACTTTACCTTTTATGATCGAAAAATTCTCCAGAGGCAGTGATTTGCAAGAAATATTGGGTATATAAAAAACAGGTTTTTATCCATAAAACATCCTGTCTCTTTTAAAAGCATATCCGCCGATGCTCATATGCGAAAAGATTGCAACAGAGCACATGTGTTCCGCATCCCAAAATCGACAAGCTCTTCTACACTGAAAAAGGATAAATACCATCTGACCATATTTAGATTCATATCACTCGGCTCGCAAAACGTATGCGGTTGTAGTTTTGGAGGAACCATGTTCAAGAAAAAAGAGCTCACACGCTTAGGTGACATACTTGTCAGTAAGGGATTGATAACGCCCGCACAGCTCGATCTTGCTATTGCGGAGCAATCCCGTCGGAAACGCTTACTGGATCCTTCGGACAGCACGGCAACTGTCGCACCTATTGGTGAAATTTTAATTGAGCTGGGTTTTATTGACCGGTTACAACTCAAGCGAGGCCTGAATTGGCAATTGCGTTTGCGTCATGCCTCTATCGCAATGGCTTTGTGCGCACCATTCATGATGTTTGCTCCCAGTATTGCCCGCGCGGCTCCCATCACTGTTGAGGCGGAAAATTATTCAACCATGAGCGGTGTGTGGAATGAAAACACTCAGGATGTTGGTGGTGGGATGAATACCGGCAATATCGGCACCGGTGATTGGATGACGTACAACAACATCAATATTCCTGCCGATGGTACTTACAAAATCATTTACCGTGTGGCGAGCTTGAGCGCAGGTGGAAGTTTTCAATTGAAATCAGGGTCTGCCGTTTTGGATACAGTGACTGTGCCAGTAACTGGTGGGTGGCAAAAATGGGTTGATGTTGAGAGCACCGTTATGCTCACCGCGGGAACACACAACCTGACCCTGATCGCAACCCTGGGTGGATTCAATATCAATTGGTTTAAGATTGAAAATGTAACTGCGCCCTTGGCTGCTTCAAGCAGTTCATCTGTTGCGAGTGTTGCAAGCAGTTCAGCTGCATCCAGTACGCCCGCAATAACACCGACAGATTATTCAGTGGTTATCCAGGCTGAAAATTATACGACCATGTTTGGTGTTTGGAATGAACCCACAAAAGATGTCGGTGGCGGGCAAAATACGGGCAACATCAATACTGGCGACTGGATGAATTATTCCGGCACCAATGTGAAATTACCCATCACTGGTAAATACAAAATTACCTATCGTGTGGCCAGTCTGAATGGTGGTGGTGTTCTTCAATTGAAGGAGGCCAGCACGAATACACCTTATCAAGAGGTGAGTATTCCAAAAACAGGCGCATGGCAAACCTGGGTCGATGTGGAAACGGAAGTCGATTTGACAGAAGGTGATCACCAGTTTGCGATTTTTGCAAAAGTAGGCGGGTTCAATGTGAACTGGTTTAAGATCGAGCCTATAGGCACGCCTATGCCATTGACTATTCAAGCAGAAAATTATTCTGCAATGAGCGGTGTTTGGAATGAAAATACTGCTGATGTTGGCGGTGGTCAAAACACCGGCAACATCAATACTGGTGATTGGATGGATTACAAAAATGTTGAAGTGTTTATTCCCAAAACCGCCAACTACAAAGTGACTTATCGTGTTGCCAGCCTGAGTGCAGGAGGGCAATTTACATTTCATAAAGCGGGGACTTCTACCATTTTTGATACGGTGTCTGTACCAGTAACAGGCGGTTGGCAAAAATGGGTCAGTGTTGAACGCACGGTAACCTTACCTGCAGGAAAACATTCCTTCGGTATTAAAGCATTATTGGGTGGGTTTAATGTGAATTGGTTTAAAATCGAACCTATCGCTACAAATCCGGTCAGCCCACCGACGGTAAGCAGTTCATCAAGTTCATCCGCTCCTGCGGTCAGTTCGTCCAGCTCTTCAAAAGCAGCGATCAGTTCATCAAGTTCATCAAAACCGGCGGTGAGTTCTTCAAGTTGGTCATCATCATCGGCAGCAAGTGGCCAACATGTTGCAGGGCCAGTGGGGATAAGTTGGACCGCGCCGAATAAACGTGAAAATGGTAATTATCTGGATATTACCGAAGTGGGTGGCTATGAAATCCGCTACAAAAAAACCACCGACGCAAAATTTACCTACATCAGTATTAATGATGCATGGACAACAACCTATAACTTCCCTTGGTTAGAAGGAGAATATATTTTCCAGATTGCTGCCTTTGATAAAAATGGCGTTTACAGTCCGTTTGTTGATATCCAGCGGCAGTAATTTTTTAAAGGATGCAAACAAAAAACGGCAGATATTTTTCTGCCGTTTTTTATTGGAGAATGTTTTTGATCTTAACGCCCTCCACTGACATCTACCAAACTGCCGGTTATGTATGAAGCATCATCGGATAATAACCATAAGATAGTTTTAGCAACTTCCTCTGGCTCACCTGCGCGTTGCATGGGTATTGAGGGCGCGATACGTTTAATCCGCTCTGGTTCCCCCCCTTTTGCATGCAGCTCGGTGTTGATAATGCCCGGGCGGACGCAATTAACACGAATCCCTTCACTCACAACTTCTTTGGCAAGTCCGAGTGTGAAAGTATCAATCGCCCCTTTGCTAGCCGCATAATCAATATATTCAAAGGGTGCACCAAAGCGTGATGCCACTGATGAAATATTCACAATTGCACCACCATTGCCACCGTTATGTGTGCTCATACGTTTAACGGCTTCGCGTGCACAGATAAAACTACCAATCACATTCACCGAAAAGGTTTTTTCCAATTCGGCCACTTGCATGTCGCGGAATAATTTTTGGCGCAAAATCGCCGCGTTATTTATCAAGGCATCCAAACGTCCAAAATGCGCATCCACTTGATCAAACACACGCAACACATCTTGTTCGATACTGACATCTGCCTGAATGCACAGAGCCTTTCGGCCGAGCGCAATAATTTTTCCAGCGATCACCTCTGCCTGGGAACGGTTATGTAAATACGTAATCGCAACATCGTAACCGCGCTCGGCGGCAAACAGTGCAGTTGTCGCACCTATGCCGCTGCTTGCGCCGGTAATTAACACAACGGGGTTATTCATATGCCGCGCCTTTTGATAACAATCTTTCATGTCATAAATTGATTATCAATCTATCTACATTTATTTATCTATCACTTCCACCCAATACCCTTTGCTCTTTGCATGTATTTTTTCATTGTACATAGCGCTGGTGTGCCAACCGGGTAGATAGAATTTACCGGCGTAACTCGCGTTTAAAATAATGCGCAATGTAACGCTGGTTTGGTTGCGGTCCTGGTAGCGATAGTTCCAGTAGTAATTGCGCCACAAACTAAAGTAAGCGAGTACGCGGTCATCGCGGATATCCATGTAGTCGATGCCTTTGGGCATTTGCGCACCTTCAAGACGTTCGTTGCGAATTTGCCAACCGCTGGGTACGACGGCGGTGAGTGCAATATTTTCGATATTGCTGGTGAGCAATTTATCGAACTCACCAGTGATGGTGACCTCCGCAACAAAATCCTGCCCTTGTGGCAATTGCTCAACGCTAAGCGGTTTATTGTCCAGCGTTAAAAAATCCACCTTCATCGCAAGGCCATCATTACTGGGTTCTTCATGCAAATTAGCAGGAATACCGCGGTTGCTCACCAGCACGCGAATGGGTTTGTCGTGATCATTGCGCACAGTCACTTGCGGATTATTGATCGCGGTGCGGAACAAGGCATTGTTGCTGGCTTGCGTGATCCAATTATTTTCGCCATGTTGCTGGTACGCGAATTTCACACCGTTACTGCTCACATTGGCGGCAGAAAATTCGCTCATGGCCAATAAGCCCCACGCGATACTTTGTGTGGAGTACCAGCTATCGCTGGATAAATCAGTTGCTACTTGTTCAGCCACTTGCCAGGTAAGGTCTTTGTTTGCATCCAAACTTACCAGTGTTGCGAGCAGTAAGCCGCGGTCACGCATATCAGAGCCGTAGGTATATCCGGCATCTTTATAAACAGGAACGTTATTCGATACTGCGCCCATTACATCTTGCGCAGCATCTTTTACACCAACATGCTGATACGCCATTGCCAGTAACCAGCGTGCAGGCAGGCGATAATCTTGCTGGCTATTTTGCGTTGATGATTTAAACGTTTCGCGCAAACGGTTCATGGCCGGTAATTCGGCTTTGTCGGCTAATGCCAGTGTGTAGAGGCGATAGGCCAGCACAACTTCATCGTAATAATTGCCTTCAATTTGTGGATTGCGTGCAGCATTGGTCTGGTAGCGAATCCAATTATCCAGCAAATTTTTTGGAACTGAATAGCCTGCCCGTTTTGCTTCCAACAAAAAGTGCCCTGCATAACTGGATGCCCATTCATTCACATAACCATCGCCCGGCCAATAAGAGAATCCACCACTCGCATGTTGAAAACTCGCAAGGCGTTTAATGCCTGCATTGATGTTGTGTTCAATATCGGCTTTTTGTGCGTCGGTTAAGTTAACCAATTTTTCCAAACGCAACTGTGGAAATACCGCTGAGGTGGTTTGTTCAATACACCCGTGCGGATAACCAATTAAATAATCCAGTCGCTGTTCCAAATTCAATGGCGGCAGTGTGCTCACTTCAAGGCTCGCGTTATTGGTGCCGATCATGCCATTTTGTTGCAGCGGCGATGTCCAGGTCTCGCCCGGTTGTAGCAATTTATTTTCCCAAACGGTAGTGGGCGGATTTGCCGCGCGCGAATCGATATAAATTTCTTGCGTAGCGATTTCATTGCCCGAGCGCGCAGTAATTTTCACATGGCCTTTGCCGATGCGGTCATTGACTTTGAGTTGCAAGTTGGCAATTGCATCGCCCGGCTCATTAAAGCTGAGCGTTGCACTGCCTTTCTCAATAGTGAATATTTCATTCGCTTCCACAGAAATATCCACGCTCTGGATATTCGCTTCGCTGACAAATACGTTCACCGGTAAATTAACGGATTCACCTGGCCCAAGTACGCGCGGTAGTGTTGCAAATAACGTGACGGGTTGCGTAACAGTAACGGTTTTTTCAACACTGCCATACGCGCTCACCGCTTTATCGGCTTTTGCATTGTTAGCGGTATCGCCCGCTACTAACATAACGCGCACTGAGCCCATATAAGGCGGCAATTGAATTTTATGCTCACGTGTTTCACCTGCTTTTAATTCAAATGCGCCGAGAAATTTTACGACGGGTGGAAAGCGGCGTTCACGACGTTTGCGTTCGGCTTCCAGTGCTGCATCGGAACCACCAATTGCTAAAACGCGTTCAAGCGATGCGCCATAACCACCGACTACCATGTCGAATAAATCCCAGGTGCGTACACCCAGTGCTTCGCGTTTGTAAAAATAGTTGTGTGCGTCGGGCGCATGGAAATTGGTAAGGCCAAGCAAACCTTCATCTACCATTGCTAATGTGTAGGTCATTGCGCGTTGGTTTTGCTCGCTCACTTTAATCGTGAATTCTGTTTCTGGCCGGACTTTTTCAGCCACTTCTAATGCGGGTAACAAACGTGTTGCTGGGTCTTCCACCAACAGCGGCACTATGCCGTATAAACGCATAGGTGCTTCGGCAACGCGCTCCTGATGCGGCAACAAAAGCGCAATGTTTGCGTATACATTAGGTGCCATCGCCTGGGTGATGGGAATATCAATTTCGGTTTGGCCTTGTTGTAAATCCAACCAGCGCGATTCCAATACTTTGCTGCCATTTTCAATACTGATTAATGCGCGCCCCTCGCGCGCTTTAGGTAAGCGCACTTTGGCAATATCGCCCACCTGATATTTTTCTTTATCCGTAGACAGCATTAATTGCGTGGCTGAATCGCTGGCGGTTGATGAGCCATAACTCCAGCCCAAATAAACCACTTCACCAGAGCAGTGACCCGCATCGTCCGTTTCAATGTCGCACACACGGATAATATGACGGCCCCAATCGTATTTATTTTTTTCCAATTTCCAATTGATGCGTCCGTTGCTATCGCTCACCAAGGTTTCGGTTGCCACTGAGCGATGCGTGGAATTATTAAAATATTCGGCGAGATTTTCATTTTCTTCATCCCACCACCAGCGCCAGCCGATCTCATATACGTTGACTTCCACTGTGCGGTTTGCATCGGCTTTGCCCTGTGCATTTAAGGTTTGGATTAAAATAGGATGATCTTCATCGCGGCTGATGGCATCCATATAGCCGCTGCCTTTGGGGATGTTTAAACCCACCCAGTGATCAAACGGCAATAATTCATAGGGCCGTAAAATGGTGCTGAAGTTACCGCTCTCTTCAAATACGCGAGTAGTAAAAGAGGCTGTTAATTTCCCCGGTGGTGGCGATGACAAACTCACATTCACCGGAAAACTGGCATAGCCTTTTTCATCCAATTGCCCATCAAACACTTTTTGGGTGCTGCTGGAAAAACTGCGCACAGGGTCATCAAACACAAATTGTTCGAAGCCTGCAAACACAGAGGCTTTCGGAAAGAGTTTTAATTCAGAATCGGATTTTAAATTTTTCGCGGTTGCACCTTGCAACCATTGCGCAAATAAACTGACTTGGGTTGGCATGTTACCAATGCGCAAGGGTATTTCTGCTGGCGTTAAATCGACTTTAATGCGATTGGGAACAACCATTTCGATTTTTAACATTTGATCAAAATAGCGGTTGCCCACATGCACTACAGCGCGATAATTTCCGGTGGGCGCGTTTTCATCGGTGCGCAGATTAAATGTATAGAAATCATTAACCGGCTGTACGTTAGTTCGGCTCAGCACTTTTTTACCACTGGGATCAAACAAATCCAACGTAACCGGGTGGTTCGCCGGTAACTGCTGGGTTTTATCTTCCAAAATAAAGGTCAGGAAAATATCATCACCCGGCCGCCATACATCGCGTTCGCCGTATAAAAATCCTTTCAGTCCACCTTTAATGTGTTCACCGCTCACATCAAATTGATTGGTGGGTAGCGCTTCACTGTTGCGCACACGCAAGTAGCCGACCTGCTTATCGTTTTTGGCTTCCAAATAAAATGCCACGCCATCGGTATTCAATTGCAACATACCGTAACTGTCAGTTTTTCCGCTGCCGATGGGCTGGCGCTGATAATTAAATGCAGTCACCTCGGTACCGCCCAATGGTTTGGCGGTGGTTAATTCAGTGCTGATAATATGCAGTTGGTTGTCGCTGCCGCGCTTTGCCATCAAACCGATGTCAGAGACAATAAAATTGCGCGCCGATGCAATATTGTCGCCGTAGTAATAGTAAGTATCGTCACAGGGATTATTGCGCTCGCTGTAATTGTAGTAACCGCTCGATTGGTAATATTGTTGATACCAAGCCGGTTCTTCTTCGCGGTCGTAATAATTTTCACCATCAGCATTTTCCGGCATTTTGCTGGTAGGTTCTGTGGGGCGCGCCTGATCGCAGGTATAAATAGAATTGCTGCGGTCAATACGCAATTCCAAACGGATTAATCCTTCCGGGTGCTGCGCCATTAACTCGGTCAGGTCAAGATTAAAACGTTGCACACCACTGCGTGGAATTTCTGGCAGGTTGTAGGTTTTACGCCACAAGTAGCGGCCAGTGTCAGTAGCGGCGTAAGCTGCGGTCAATTGATAGTCTTGCAAATACTGGCCGATGTTATTGGCAAATACTTTAAAGGCGATTACTTGTACTGAATCCACGCCCGCTGCTTCAAACGGAACAGAAATTTGTTTTGCTGGCGGTAAAATAGAGGTGCTACCTACAAAGCGAACTAATGGCTTTACTAATTCCAAAACAATTTTTTGTTGGTAATCACTGCCCAGACTTTTGCGCTTTTTACTGTTGACGCTACCGTTGATGGTTAAATTAAGTTCGCCTGCGTCCAGTTTGTCGGGCGTGTAGCGCAACACGCTACCATCTACAACCACATTCACGGGTTTGCCTTCAAGCGTTACCAAACCGCTGAGGTTTTGGGTGTTGTCCAGCTCTTCAGAAAATTGAATGTCGATGGTGGTATTGGGTTTGTGTGTGACTTGCACGCCAGTAATTTGAAACGCTTTTTGTGCAGGGATTTCAATATCGCGCGCGCCTTTGTCGTCCGAGCCAATAGCAGCACCATCCCACTCCAAATGAATGGAGCCAGCGGCCTCACCGCGTTCAATGCCGGTCAGTAAAAAGCGATGTGTTTTTTTATCCAATTCCTGTGACCAGACCGCATTGCTATCCCGGCCATTCACCTGGATGCGCAGGATTTTTTTCACTGCATCCAGCTCACTGGTGTCGGCGGTGGTAATTGCACCGCTCAACTGCATAACGTTCTCGTCATCGTCTTGCGTGCTCAAGCTGTCTACACGCAAATCAAAATCCTGTTTGATGGTATGCACTTCAAATTCAAAATCATCGAGCGAATTTTCGATTCCACTCAGCCCTTTGGGGCTTAATCGCACACGAATTTTTGTATCACCCGGCAATCGTTCAATCGGTTGGATGCGCAGGTCTGTTGTGGAGGTAAACGTGAGGTTGACGGGAATTTTGATATCCAGCGACACCTGCTTGGGGTCAAATGCGGTGTTCACTTCGGCTTCGCTTACCACGGGATGCGTGAAGCGGATGTACAGGGGGGATTCAGTGGCAACCCAGCGCTTGGGGTAATCAGCGATATGCGCCTCCCAATCCGGCGCTATGGCCTCTGCTGTTTTTATATCAAGCGGTGCCGATTGTGTTTTTTGTTCTGGCGCGGGTTTGTCACACGCGCTGAGCAAAAAGACCAAAGCGGCAATCGCACAATAAGAAAACCAATGAACACGCATAATATTTCCCTGTTTGGTTGTGATTGGTGGATACATTCCAAAAATGCCGATGATTCGGCGCGTTATTTTTTTGCCCAACAAAAAAGCCACCTCACTTTCATGAGATGGCTTTTAATTTATAACATCCTGTCCATGAACGGCAGCTTTATTGTTTTACGCAGTCAACGTAATAATCTTTTTTGCCATCCACTTCGCGTTTCACCAAGCCGTGTACGTCGGTTTCAAAGCCGGGGAATTTTTCGTTGAAATCGCGTGCGAATTTCAAATAGTCCACGATAGTTTTGTTAAAGCGCTCGCCCGGAATCAACAGCGGAATACCCGGCGGGTAAGGCGTTAACAAAATCGAGGTGATGCGGCCTTCGAGCTGGTCGATGGGTACGCGCTCGATTTCACGGTGCGCCATTTTTGCAAACGCATCGGACGGTTTCATCGCCGGTTGCATGTCGGACAAATACATTTCCGTGGTCAAGCGCGCAACATCGTAGGCTTTATAGAAATCGTGAATCTGCTGGCAAAGATCGCGCAAGCCCATGCGCTCATAGCGCGGGTTGGCTTGTGCAAACTCCGGCATGATGCGCCACATAGGCGCGTTCTTGTCGTAGTCATCTTTGAACTGTTGCAGCGCGGCTACGAGTGTATTCCAACGGCCTTTGGTGATGCCGATGGTGAACATGATGAAGAACGAGTAGAGGCCGCACTTCTCGATAATAACGCCGTTCTCAGCCAAATATTTGGTGACGATCGACGCGGGAATACCGGTCTCGGCAAATTGGCCATTGACCGACAAGCCAGGGTTAACGATGGTGGCTTTAATCGGGTCGAGCATGTTGAAGTTCGGCGCGAGTTTGCCGAAGCCGTGCCAGTTGTCATCGCTGCGCAATACCCAGTCTTCGCGCGAGCCAACGCCATCGGCTGCAAATTCATCCGGCCCCCAAACCTGGAACCACCAATCCTGACCCCATTCCTCGTCCACTTTTTTCATCGCGCGACGGAAATCCAGTGCTTCCAGAATCGATTCTTCTACCAGCGCGTGACCACCGGGTGCTTCCATCATCGCTGCGGCAATATCGCAAGATGCAATGATCGAGTATTGCGGCGACGTTGATGTGTGCATCAAGTAGGCTTCGTTGAACGCGTCCTGGTCCAGTTTTACTTTTTCCGATTCGCGCACCAACACTTGCGATGCCTGCGACAAACCGGCGAGCAGTTTGTGCGTGGATTGGGTAGAGAAAATCATCGATTCTTTTGCGCGCGGGCGGTCTTTGCCAATCGCGTGCATGTCTTGGTAAAACTCGTGGAAAGTCGCGTGCGGCAACCAGGCTTCATCGAAGTGGAGCGTATCGATTTTCCCATCAAGCATATTTTTCAGCGTCTCGACGTTGTAGAGCACACCATCGTAAGTCGATTGGGTAATGGTGAGGATGCGCGGCTTTTTATTCGCGGCTTCACGCGCAAACGGGTTCGCTTGTATTTTGCGCTCGATGCTTTCCGGCGTGAATTCTTCCAGCGGAATTGGCCCGATAATGCCGAGGTTATTACGCGTCGGCATCAGGAATACCGGAATCGCGCCGCACATGATGATTGAGTGCAGAATGGATTTATGGCAGTTGCGGTCAACTACCACGATATCGCCCGGTGCCACGGTGGAGTGCCACACCATCTTGTTAGAGGTAGAGGTTCCGTTGGTGACGAAGTAACAATGGTCGGCATTGAAAATACGCGCGGCGTTGCGCTCGGAGGCCGCGATAGGGCCAGTGTGGTCGAGCAGTTGGCCGAGCTCTTCTACTGCGTTACACACGTCGGCGCGCAGCATGCGCTCACCGAAAAATTGGTGGAACATCTGGCCAATCGGCGATTTCAAAAAGGCTACGCCGCCCGAGTGACCGGGGCAGTGCCAGGAGTAGGAGCCGTCTTGTGCGTAATGCACCAGCGCGCGGAAAAACGGCGGTGCAAGGCCATCGAGATAAGATTTGGCTTCGCGGATGATATGGCGCGCCACAAATTCAGGCGTGTCTTCAAACATATGAATGAAGCCGTGCAGCTCGCGCAAAATATCGTTGGGAATATGGCGCGAGGTGCGCGTCTCACCGTATAGGTAAATCGGGATGTCGGCGTTTTTGTAGCGGATTTCTTCCACAAACGCGCGCAGGGCTTTGAGGGCGTGATCGGTCTCTTCTTGCGAGCCGGTGCCAAATTCTTCGTCATCGATCGACAAAATAAACGCCGAGGCGCGCGATTGCTGCTGCGCGAACTGCGACAAATCACCGTAGCTGGTAACGCCCAGTACCTCCCAGTTTTCTTGCTCGATAGCATCGGCTAGCGCGCGTATGCCGGAACCCGAGGTGTTCTCGGAGCGGAAGTCTTCATCGATGATGACAATAGGAAAGCGAAATTTCATGGGATCCCCACAAAAAATAAACGAATGGAATTTCACTTGCTGGCGAGCACGCCTCTGGGTGGTGCTTGTACTGATGCCCTACACATCAGCGCTGGTTACTGGCGAACCTTCCGGCCAGCTCACTGGAACAGCGAACCGAGGAAAAACCGGTGGTGGTTTGGAAGCCATAGGTATGGTTTACAGTGCCGCGCATTGACCGGTCTAAGTGTAGAACGAATTTTCTACTGCGAAGTTCCCGGCAACGCGGCGGCGATTGTAATTCACTTGAGCGAATTCAAACACCCATTTGTGACATTTAAGGGCGTTAGCAACAGAGACGGGAGCTTATTGGGCCGGATCGGGTTCAACAGGCTTGGCGGGATTTTTCCGTGCATCCTCTTCTATCACGCGCTGTGCCGCTGGCATCGCCTGCTGGATCAGTAATTGTTCCTCTGCACTGGGTTTTTTGTAGCCGCGCGGGGTCATCCCATCCCAATAGCGCCAGCCGTAGCCCCAGCGATAGTGGTTCATCCAGTAAGGGCTGCCGCCCCAGCGCACATTGCTGTACATATATTTGGCCATGCCGGGGCCTTGTGCAGTTTTGACACAGGCTTTGATCTCGTCATCGGCTTTTTTGCGCTCGGCTTTGCTGCCGCCCTTCCAATAGGCCAGATCATGCGCAACACAGCAGTGCCGCCAAAGATTCGGGTTCTCTGGAGTACCATCCAGCCACAGCGAACAGCCATCGGTAGTGAAGGGCTTGAGCGGGCTGGTTGTCGCTTGGTTGGCGTGGACCGATAAGCCAGTAAACAAACACAGCAACAATGCCATAGCGGTAAAACAGGAGCGCATGCAGGGTTCCTTACGTGTGGTTGATTGCGTTAGATCCGGTTTTGGTCGCGGGCGATTTTACGCACTCACCGCGCAAATATGAAACCGCCGCGAATCCACAACATCCTGTGTATCTATATGCCTCGCCCAGTGCAGTTAATGCCAGTACAATGCGGGCATCCTGCCCTTTGCGGTTAGCCCTGCCTTTGGAATCCGTTATGAACGAGAAAAAAACCACCCACTTTGGCTTTCAGGAAGTGCCTGTCGATGAAAAAGCGGGGCGCGTTGCTGAAGTATTCCATTCCGTCGCCGCCAAATACGATCTGATGAATGACTTGATGTCAGCAGGCATCCATCGTTTGTGGAAGCGCTTTACCATTGAGGCATCCGGCGTGCGCGCTGGCCACAAGGTATTGGATATCGCGGGCGGCACCGGCGATTTGAGCTACCAGTTCGCCAAATTAGTGGGTGCTAACGGGCAAGTGGTGCTCGCCGACATCAACGCCTCAATGCTCGGCGTTGGCCGCGACCGGCTCACCGACCGCGGCATTGCCGGCAATATCAACTTTGCCCAGTGCGATGCACAGTACCTGCCCTTCCCGGATAACACCTTTGACTGCATCACCATCGCCTTCGGTCTGCGCAACGTCACCGACAAAGACCTCGCCCTGCGCTCCATGCTGCGCGTATTGAAACCGGGCGGGCGATTGTTGGTGCTGGAATTTTCCAAACCGCAAAGTGACATCCTCAGCAAGGTGTACGACACCTATTCATTCAAAGTGCTGCCGTTTATGGGCAAGTTGGTGACTAACGATGCTGATAGCTATCGCTACCTTGCCGAATCCATCCGTATGCATCCGGATCAGCAAACACTGAAAGACATGATGGATAGCGCCGGATTTGTGCGCACCGAATTCCACAATATGACCGGCGGCATAGTCGCGCTGCATAAAGGCATTAAACCCTAATGGCTAACACCCTATTGATTGGCGCGCTCGCCAGCGCCGAGAAAATTATCAACGCAGCTCTGCGTTACGATCCCGCCACGCGCACCGGTCTTACTCGTTTGGAAGGAAAAATTCTTGCGGTGCAAATCAGCGCACCGGCACTGAATTTTTTTATCATGCCAATGGATGATGAGCTGCGCCTAATGGGCAATTGGGACGGCGATGTGGATACGCGTATCACTGGTTCCCTGCCTGCGCTTGCGCAACTGGCACAAACCGAAATCCACAATTTAAAAGACAGTGGCGTTACCGCGATGGGTGATTTATCGCTGCTTGCTGACTACCAGCGATTGCTCAAAAACCTCGACATCGATTGGGAAGATATGCTCAGCCAATTCACGGGCGATATCATCGGACACCAAACAGCACAATTGATCCGCACAAAATTTGGTTGGGTAAAAGACCGTGCAAACAGTGCGCAGCGGCTCACCAAAGAATTCCTCACCGAAGAATTAAAAACCATGCCCGGTAAACCCGAACTTGAAACTTTTTATCGCGATGTGGATGAGTTGCGTCTGGCGGTAGATCGCGCAGCTGCGCGTGTTGAAACGATCATTAATAAAAAACCATGAAAGAGAAATTGAATCCGTGATTGTTTTTTTCCGTCTATTAAAAATCCTGCGCGTATTTGCACGCTATCGTCTGGATCAATTGTTGCCAGCGAATCTGCCTTTTGCTGCGAAACTTCTATTATTATTTTTCAAATTATTCCCGGCACCGCGGCTCTCACGCGGCGAGTGTTTGCGCCGTGCGTGCGAAGACCTAGGCCCTATCTTTGTCAAATTTGGCCAGTTGTTATCAACCCGCCCCGATCTCGTGCCCGATGACATAGTGCAGGAATTAAATCACCTGCAAGACAATGTCGCGCCTTTTGCCAGTGAAGAATTCCAGCGCATTGTTGAAGCATCCTTAGGTGCGAAAGTCAGTGATATTTTTGCAAGTTACGAGCACGCGCCGCTTGCGTCGGCATCGGTAGCGCAGGTGCACACGGCGGTGTTGAACGATGGCCGCGAGGTGGTCATTAAAGTAATTCGTCCGGGTATCCAGGCGGTTATTGAACAAGACATCGAGCTGCTGTTGTTGGTGGCGCGCTGGGTAGAAAACAATACGCTCGATGGAAAACGCCTGCATCCGGTTGAAATTGTAGAAGATTACCGCGTTACCATTATTGATGAACTGGATTTGCAGCGCGAAGCGGCCAACGCCTCGCAACTGCGGCGCAATTTTTTAAATTCGCCTTTGCTTTATGTGCCGGAAATTTATTGGGATTACACCCGCAGCAATGTATTGGTGATGGAGCGCATTTATGGCATTCCCGTAACGGATATGGCCGCGCTCAATGCGCAAAATACCGATCTGAAAAAATTGGCCGAGCGAGGAGTGGAAATATTCTTCACCCAGGTGTTCGAGCACAATTTTTTCCATGCCGATATGCACCCAGGCAATATTTTTGTCTCCACCAAAAACCCGCAACTGCCGCAATATATTGCGGTGGATATGGCCATCGTCGGCTCACTCACGCGTGAAGACCAATATTATTTGGCCAGAAATTTACTGGCGATGTTCCGCCGTGATTATCGTCAGGTTGCCGAGCTGCACGTGCAAAGTGGTTGGGTGCCATCCTATGTGCGGGTAGAAGAATTGGAAGCGGCAATTCGCACGGTGTGCGAGCCGATCTTTGAAAAACCGCTGAAAGAAATTTCGTTTGCGAATGTATTGCTGAGCTTGTTCCGCACGGCGCGCCGGTTCGATATGGAAGTGCAGCCGCAATTGGTGTTGTTACAAAAAACCTTGCTGAATATTGAAGGGCTTGGCCGACAGTTATATCCCGATCTGGATTTGTGGGCGACTGCACACCCGTTTTTGGAGCGCTGGTTGAAAAACCGTTTTCATCCCAAATCGCTCTGGCGCGAACTCAAACGCACCGCACCGGATTGGATGGAAAAATTCCCGCAGGTGCCGGATCTGATTTTCAGCAGCTTGCAACAATTACCGCTGATTACGCAAAAGCTGGATGCATTGGAAAACGATGTTGCCAAGCGCAACCTGCACCAGCATCGCGGCCGCCGGAAATTAATCGCGCTGGTCGCCCTTGGTGCAGCCGGATATTTTCTCTATCAAGATATGCAAGGTTCAGCGGTATTGCGCGATTGGATTATTACCGATGTATCACCCTCCACTATTGTATTGGGTGCCATTGGCTTGTTGGCCTTGTGGTTTAGAAAATAACGATTTACCACCCCATTAAGGATTGATGATGAACAATAAAAAATCGATTAGCATTTTTCTCATTGTAGGAATAATCGCCGCCGGTATTTATTTTTTCTGGATGGAAACGTCACCGGCTTTATCTTCCCCTGATTTGGCAAACAGCCAAAACTCCCCAGTCATTGAATCGGTTGCATCCCTTTCCGGTTCAGGTATTTCTCCTGAGCAAAGTCAATTGCCCACAGTAACCAAGTCGGATTGCTTTGCTCTGTTTAGTGATAATCAAACACCTGACTTGTTGCACCAACAGCAAAACCATCACTTGATTGCCTTTTTTCGCCAATTGGAAGAAAAAGGTTATGAAAGAAATCAGTTAGAACAAATAGGGGATGTTGCTGAACTGAATAAAAATACTGTTTCTGCAGCACTAATGGGGAGAGATATTCAGGAGCACAATGACATTTATCATGAGGTGTTGCTACCTGACAATTATGACTCCATGGTTCACATGCCTAGTGATCAGCGTGACACTTTTGATAAATTGTTGGATAAAAATGATTATGCAGGTTTGATAGATGCGTTTGAAAGAAAGCAAATTAACCCTGCACATTTGCGTATAGGTAGTTCAGTGCTTGCAGAGGCAATCAATAAAAATCCGCAAATTACTATTAATGAGATCCAGTCACTTCTGGATGCGGGCGTAGCAATTCATTTAGAGGCGATTGTTGAAGCCACCAGATCGGCTAGTGCCGAAGTGATTACTTATTTGGCGGAAAGATACCAAGGTAATTTAAACTCGACTTGGCAAATTGATGACATTGATAGCAATCTCACCATGGTAGCGGCCTCCGTATTTCGCGATGATTTATTCTATTATTTTTTCAACAAAGGCATCCCACCTTATGTTGCTAATGAATACTCAATGGCAACCTTTTTTGATGTAATGCCCGAGCCTGTTACCGGTGATCAGAGGCAGCGGGCACTTATCTATGTTGAGGATGCATTCAAGAATGGAGCAAGGATGACGCAGGTGTCGTCATTGGAGCGACTCAAACGTTGGCTGCCCGATAATATACAGCGCGATTATGCTGTTTCATTGACTCCGCTTATCGATGTTCCTGTAGAGCACCTGGAGTTAGGACAACAATTAAAAGCAGAACTGGATGGCTTTCGTAAAAAAATAGACTCGACAAAAAAAACAGAACAAGCTTGCGTTAAACAACATAAATATACGGTTGAACAATATTTAGAAGAGTTGTTAAAAGGTAATCCCAACTCTGCCAGAGTATCCCTGGCAACTAAAAAGCTGGTGATGGAGCATATAGATAGTCTGTTTAAAAATGAATGGAAGAGAATGGCGGCTACCCAACTGGCAGAAGTGGTTCCAGAAGCTATCCTTTTAGCAAATCGTCAATCGCAAGAAGCTAATAAGGCAATGATCAATGCTACCTTTGATAAACAATGGGACAAAGCATTGACCTTATGTACCACGCATCCTCGCACAGATTTACGTCCTAATCTCTGTTCGTCACTCCTCAATTCCTATGCGGGTGACGAGAATGCCACATGGGAATTTATGGAAAAAATCCTACCCCATGTCGATGAATTATCACCTTATGTGATAACCGGATTGGCAACTAAAATCGTGTTGATCTAATTAAGAAGTTAATGCCTTACGGCGTGCCTTTGGACTCTAAGGATTACGATGGCAATGCATTATCTTGGGCTATACGTCTTGGCAATAATACAGAGGCAATTGCATTGCTACTGGAAAATGGTGTGAGCACTAAACCCGACTTTCCCGGATTGGATGCACTGGATTATGGGTTGGCTGAATTGGATAGTTATAATTCTCAAATGAAACGGGATGATGGATCGCCTTACTTCAGTACTCCACGCGATATTGCCCTGTTAATCAATGCTGGTGCTTCTATCGAGCGCAGCCATATTGAAAAAATCCAACAGCTCAAAACCCTCAACCCGGATGCATACCGTGCGTTAATTGAAGCTGTGCCTGCACTTGCGGCTTATTAATAAGAATGTAACAAAAGGGGTTCAGTCAATCGAACCCCTACATATTCCCGCTTTTGGTTTTGACACCTGACCACTAAACAAATCTTCATAAACAGCGCGTAGCTATTCTTTTCTCATCTGCTATTATCCGAAGACAACAATAGTCAAGGATTTTATTGTCATGTCGAGCGCGACACGTATTTTGCTGGTCGATGATACCCCCGAAAATCTGGATGTCCTCAGCGGAATTCTTGAAGATCTGGATTGCCAATTAATTGTGGCAACGTCCGGAGAACGTGCGCTGGAGCTGGCTGCACGGCGCTTGCCCGATTTGATTTTGCTCGATGTAATGATGCCGGACATGAACGGCTTTGAAGTCTGTACCCGCCTCAAGGCCGAATTGGCCACCACTGAAATCCCGATTATCTTTGTGACTGCGCGTGCGGATGATATTAGCCAGGGCTTCCGTGTAGGCGGCGCTGACTATATTACCAAGCCGATCAATGCCGATGAGGTGCGCTCCCGTGTGCGCCATCAGCTGGAACGGCAGACAATGCTCGCGGAACTGAAATCCTTTAACCGTGAGCTGGAAGGCAAGGTGCGCGAGCGCACCGCCGAGCTGACCATCGCCAACCGCCAGCTGCGCGAGGAAATTAATGAGCGGCGCTACATGCAAGACCGCCTCAATTATCTCGCCACCCACGATTTTGTCACCCGTCTGCACAACCGCAATGCCCTTGAAGCTCATGTATCCGAATTGCTGGCGCGCGTGCAAGTACAAGACATTAATGCCTCGTTCTTGTTAATTGATATCGACCGCTTCCGTTTGATTAACGAAAGTTGCGGCTGTATCGCCGGTGATGAACTATTGCGCCAATTTGCCGATAGCATCAGCGGCTTGTTAACGCGCAATGATTTTTTTGCGCGTTTGGGCGGCGACCGTTTTGCCGTCGTCACGCATTGTGAAGAAGGCGACAAAGGAATTGCGCTTGGAAAAAATATTCTCAAGCATTTGCAGCAATTTAATTTCCAATGGGAAGATCGCCAATTCCAATTGGCTGCCTCCATCGCCACCATTCCACTTAACCGCACCATGGTGAGTTACGATCAAGTCATGCTCGCCGCCGATGAAGTCATTTTTGTTGCCAAGCGTGAAGCGCGCGGCGGTATTTTCAGTTACGAAGAGGCTGCCCAACGCAGCAACTTGCACAAAGACAATATTAATTGGGCATCGCGTTTGGTGGATGCAGTACATAGCCAATTGTTCCGCGCCTATTTCCAGATGATTGAATTTCTGCCCGCAACAGCGGGCCTGGCCAAACCCCGTTATCGTTTGGAAATATTGTTGCGTTTGTGGGATGCAACTCATCAGCGCATGGTCTCACCCGGTGAATTCATCGGCCCGGCGGAACGTTTGCATTTGGTGCCCGAGCTGGATAAATGGGTAATTAACAGTACCTTCAATTTATTTGCACAGCATCCGCAATTGCTGGAGCTGTTAGAGCTTATATCCATTAACTTATCTGCCATCTCTATCCGTGAATCACAATTGGCGCAATTCATCATCAATAGTTTCCATCACCACAATTTACCACCACATAAATTTTGTTTTGAAATCACTGAAACCCAAGCGATTGTCAACGTAGAATCGGCGCGCCAATTTATGAAAGAGCTGCGCGAGTTGGGTTGTCATTTTGCGCTGGATGATTTTGGCAGCGGCTTTGCGTCTTATGCGTATTTGCATCAATTGGCATTCGACAAAATAAAAATCGACGGCATTTTTGTGCGCGATATGGATACCGACCCTGCGCACTACGCGATGGTGAAATCCATTGTGGAAATGGCGAATTCTTTGGATAAAGAAATTATTGCCGAGTTTGTAGAAACAGCCGAAGTTGCCCAACAGCTGCGCGAGTTGGGTGTCAGTTGGGGGCAGGGTTATCACCACCATCGCCCGGAAGAATTGAATTATCAGTCGTTGGAAAAACTCCTGGGCTGATTACACCTGACTTACACAGGGTGCGTTACCGGTGCTGAAGCTCTCTCGTAAATATTTTTATCTCTACGCCAAATTACCACTGCTTAACCTGGGTTTTGCGGTGGTTTATTTTTTATTGGTGCAGTTTGGCATTAGCTGGGGTTCGCTTACATCGCAAGTGTCGCTGATCTGGCCGGCGGCAGGTTTTGCGCTTTTCAGTTTATTAATATTTGGATTGCGTATCACTCCGGGAATTTTGCTAGGCACCGTTAGCGCAACCTACTTCGTCCACCTTGAACCCATCGCGGGTGCCAGCCTATCAACCTTGGTGGCAGCGCTGGTTATTGGTAGTGCCGCATTATTTCAGGCAATTGTTATTGCACGTATCAATCGCGGTTTATTGAGCAGTAACTTATTAGTGAATTTGCGCCGCACGCTGTTGTTTATTGCCAGCGTGTTTCTAGGCACACTGATTGCCGCCAGTGTTGGCGTAGTCACCTTGTATTGGCTCTCGGTTATACCTGCGGCAGAGATGGGAAAAACCTGGGAATTTTGGTGGATGGGCGACAGCATCGGTATGTTGGTATTCACCTCGGCATTCGCGTGGTTATTAATTCCACGGGTGCGACAAAATACGCATTCACAAGCATTTTTGTTGTTGAATGTGGGCGTAGGTTTGGTGATGTATCTGGTGTCTGCATTGGGTTACATCGAACACAACGAATCGAACCGTTTTGCCAATACCGCAGAGATGCTGATGCCCGCGCAAAACACGTTACCCTGGTATCAACCCAGTTGGTTGCAGCTATCGGTGCTTGCACTGGGTTTATCGCTGATCGGTTTATTAACTGCTTATATTCGCACGCGTCAAAAACACGAAGCGCTGTTGCGTGAAAATCAAAAACGTTTGGAAGATGAAGTACTATCGCATACCCAGGCGCTGCGCAAAGCCAATGACTGGCTGCTGAATGAAGTGATGCAACGCCAGCAAACGCAAGAGCAGTTGCAGGAGTCCCAAGCGGCATTGCGCGCCCGCGAGCAACATTTACGCAGCCTGCTCGATAATATTCCCGATCCTGTCTGGTTTAAAAATCTTGATGGCATTTATGTCAGCTGCAATAAAGCTTTTGCACGCATGCTTAACCAAACTGAAGATGAAGTGGTGGGCAAAACTGAAGAACAACTGGTATCGCGTGAGCTGGCAGAATTCTTTCGTCACAATGATCAGCAAGCGCTAAAAAGTACCGAGCTGCATCGCTATGAACAATTAATTAGTGTTAACGAGCATGAACACTATTTGTTGGATACATTAAAAGTCGCGGTACGCGATGAGCAGGGTAACGCCGTTGGCATTCTGGGAATTGGCCGCGATATTTCTGCGCAAAAAGAAGTAGAAAAACAATTATCACTAGCAAAAGATGCAGCCGAAAAAGCCACGCACGCCAAAAGCCGTTTTCTGGCCAATATGAGCCATGAAATTCGCACGCCGCTCAACGCTGTATTGGGCTACACCCAATTATTAATGCGCGATGAGCAATTCACCGGCAATCAACGCGAACGCCTGCAATTAATTTTGGTTGCCAGCCAGCGCCTGTTAACACTCATCAACGATATTCTGGATCTCTCCAAAATTGAATCCGGCGTGTTGAATTTGCGCAAAGAATATTTTGACCTTCATCAGGAAGTTGATGATATTAAAATTATCATGGCCGAGCGGGCGCAAAATAAAGGCTTGCAATTGATTACCCAGGTTGATTTGCCAGACCCCTATATCGTAAAAGGCGACCGCCAAAAAATCGGTCAGATCCTGTTAAATCTATTAGGTAATGCGATCAAATTTACGCCCGAGGGTAGCGTCAGTTTATATGTGGCGCATCTTGCTGGTGAAGTTGAATTTGTGATTGGCGATACCGGCCCCGGCATTTCAGAAGCAGAGTTAGCCGAATTATTTTCGGCCTTCAAGCAAGGCCAAGCCGGTGAAGATGCCGGTGGTACCGGCCTTGGCCTTACCCTCTCGCGCCATTTGGCCGAAGGCATGGGTGGCAGCTTGCAACTCTCCAGTATTCTTGGGCAGGGCACGCTGGCGCATTTGCGTTTGCCGCTACTCAGCGAAAATATTTTGCTCGACCCGCGCGACACCCAAACACAAGTTCATCACTTGCAACCCGGCAGTCAATGCAAAGTGTTGGTGGTGGAGGACGATGAAGCCAGTTGTGAAATTCTGGTGGATTTGTTGCAGCAGATTGGTTGCGAAACCTACGCCGCCCACGATGGCCGCGAAGGCTTGGCACTTTGCCAAGCGCAGCACTTCGATATTATTTTTACCGACATCCGCATGCCCTATTTAAACGGATTGGAAATGCTGCGCCGGTTACGCGCATTGCCCGGCTACAGCAGCACGCCCATCGTTGCAGTGTCGGCATCCAGTTTGGAACATGAACGCGCGTATTATTTAACGCAAGGCTTCCAGGAATTTATCGGCAAGCCCTATGCGTTTGACGATGTATTCGCCGCACTAAAACATTATGTGCATGTGCATTTTGATACAGACGCAAATGTAAGCGAGACAGAACAGGAAGATGCTGGTCCCGTTGATCTCTCACTGCTTGCAGGCCGTTTGCAGGAATTAGCTGAATTCGCGGCAAGCGGTGAAATGTCAGCGAGCAAAAAAATCATTACTGCATTCACCGCCGAGCAATTAGGCAAGCAGCGTCACCAACAACTTATTAACGCAATGCGCCAATACGATCTGGAAAAAATAGAGCAGCTGGTGCGCGAGTGGCTTGTGGGTATTTCGGCATAAATTATTCGCGCAAGATAAATTACTAGCCCTGCAGTACATGCTCAAACAAAAAGCGCGCCACACCATCTTCAGTATGTGATAACGCGCGATGGGCGTGAGGGAATAAGTTTTTCAATTTTTCACTCGCGTTGCCCATCACCACTGCGTGGCTAACCGCACCAAATAATTCCACGTCATTAAATCCATCGCCAAAGGCCATGCTATTGGTCAGCGAGAAATTCAAATACATCGCCAGGGTTTTAAGTGCATTGCCCTTGGAAATATGTTGCGGCATGGCCTCCAAATAATAATCGTCGGAAAAGGTCAAATGGATTGGCAACGGAAGTGCGTGTTCAATTTGTACTTTCAGTTGTTGCAGTTTGGCGTTTTCCCCGTAAAACAAAATCTTTAATGCGGGCGTGATGATCATTTCCTGCAATGGAATTTGGCGATAAAAAAATTGTGATTCTGCGTGCGCATCCAACATAGATTCACAGGGCGCATTCACCAACCACTCGACATCGGTATACATATTTAAATGAACACCCGCTGCTTCACCCAAAGGCAACAGCGTTTCATTAACAATCAATGGTAAACACGCACGCCGGATTAACTCACCTTCTGCGTTATGGATCATCGCCCCGTTGCAGGTAATTGCCGCAATACCGCCACCCAATTGCGTTAAATATGCACGAATATCCTTGTAGTGCCGCCCCGTCGCAATCACCAACCGGTGACCGCGCTCGCGCAGTGCATTCAGCGCACTAATCGTTAATGGCGAAAGTTCATGGTGCTCATTTAACAGAGTGCCATCCATATCAAATACAAATGTGTTGGGAGCTGATGACTGCTCAAACATGCAAAACTCCAAATAGAGAATAATTCGTGACCCGTATGGAGTGTAACGGAATACGGGGCTATTGATTTTGCTTTTCTATGCCGCCCTCAAAAAAGACAAACTCCGTATTCCGTTGGATCCCATAACCCCGCATTCCGCTAGGCTCCATGCGGACTACTCTATGTCTTTAAACATTAAATGCAGCAGAAAGAAGCTGTTGCTCTCCTCGACTAATGCCAATAGCGGTAGCTGTTGTTTTCCATTGACTGACACTGGTTAATACGTCAGTTTTGATTTTTTCTGCAGTACTTTTTCTTAATTGAAAAAAGTCGATAACACTCATCGCCAAGTCATAATCCAGACGATTGTCATCGTCGGTGATATTTAAATGTAATCCGCTAGCAGGAGTTACCGGGTTTACATCATATGCCGGTGAAAGAATCCAGCCTCCATGGTGATAAATAAAGCCATGGTTGCGTAAATGGTCATCGGTATTTGAAATAGCAATATTAAAAATGATGCGCCGCCATAATTGCTCCAAATCCGGTTTGGTATTGGAACCTTGTTCGGTGAGGAATTGGGCTAATTCCAAATAACTTGCATCGTGTTCGCCATCGTAATAGCCGAGTTGGGTCATAGCGGAGGTGAAATGCAAACGGTTTTTTTCCGTACGATCAAAACGTTTTGTTAAAAACGTATGGTGATGACTATTAAATTTTTCTATGCGGCAGGGAGCCATATGAATGCCAGCATTCAGCGCGAGTTGATGGGCAAGATATTCCCACGCACCTATATCGTAATCATCATAACGGCTTGGAAATTTCGCTATCCATAAATGTTTTGCATCATCAATAACCGAGGCTTTGGGTCGTGCGCCGCCAAGGGAGGAACCTGGAGACATAAGCATGTACAGCCATTTTAAATAGTCAGGGTCTTCACTATTACTGTCTTCCACTTGTTGCGCTGCGTATTCAAGTTCTTTAAGGGAGGACATGGGCGGCGCTGCCAAGCGCTGGTCGTTATCAAGAAATTCGCCTGTTAATTCGCGTTTGAAACGTAAAGCGCCTTGGCGATAAAGATCATGAACGCCAAGCAAATAATCAATTTCATGAAGCACCTGCGGGCGGCGATTTTCTTGTCGGGCGATATAATTTTCGCGCCGCTTCATCAGCAGCCGACCCCAGCGATCCGGGCATGAATCTAAAAAAATTCTGAAATTATTGGAGTCAGTGCTGTGTTGCTCACCGGAATAAAGATGTAAATCAGGATCAATTTTTTGCGCGAATGAAGACCGCAGCCAAGTCTCATCGTAAGTAAAACTGAAATGCTCTTTATTTTTATTGACTGTTGAACGCAAGCTACCAACTAACGTTGGCTCAGCAAATTCTTCCCAATCAGCAAACACATAAACTTCCGTATTCATGTTGATTTTCCAATCAGTTTTATATCCTGCAATTTACGCCCAAGCGCATCGTCACTCGCCACCTTGAGCAAATCATCCACCAAACCGAGCACACCCAGCACCGCCACATAGTGGCCAAGGGAAACAGTTGCATCCCCGTTTTCAATTTTGCGAATAGTTAAACGGCTCAACCCGGTGCGCTCGGAAATCAGTGCCTGAGTGTAGTTTCGCCGTTTGCGCGCAAGCTTGATGTTCTCCCCAAGCTGCGCCAAGACCTTCTGGTTACGGGGAAAAACAATGGCAGTACGTGATTGGCTGGAGTCGTCTTTGGGCATAATAATTACCAAATAGGCCTTATATGGTAACTATAGTGCTCATTTTGTAGCAAGTAAAGCAGGGTTTAGCGATTGCTGTTGGTGATGGGAGGGGTGTTGGTGATGTAACCCCATGATGATTGGTAGCCCGTATGGAGCCTAGCGAAATACGGGAGCTTTTGATGTTGCCCTTTTATTCCGTCCTCAAAAAAGACAAACCCCGCATTCTGTTTAGCTCCATGCGGATTACGCAACTTAAATGACATTATATGTGATGCCCATAGCGTATATTAAAAACGCTGCCTAAAAACGAATGTATTTTTTTACCTCGGTTGTTACATTTTGTGTTCATCTAATTTGGAACAAAATTAAGGACAGCTCAATGGAACTGCATTTTTTCCCAGGACAGAATTTGCTCTTCCTAAAAAAAGGAAATGTATTTTTCGCTCGCTATGAGGCGTGGGGTGGGCCATCGTCACTAGGCAGTGATCCACTATTAATCTGTGCGGCAGAGATGTAATTATGAGCATGGGCGGCTTTAAACCAAAAACAACATTCGTGGTGCGCAAATACAATGAAACAATATAAATTTCTTGGTGCATTAGCACTATTTCTTTTAACAGCATGCAAAACGAATGCTGATGTATCCCTAGCTTGGCGAGAAGATGGTTTAGTTACCAGTGCCGATGGCAAAAAAATTCAATTGGAAATTCAAGGTATTTACGATGCCCTAAATTATGAGGGGAATGCTTATCTCGCAGGTTTCAAGATAGACAAAGAAGGAGCAAACTATCCATATATTGCAAAGATTAGCAGTGATCTTTCCTCTATTAAATATTGGCCATTTGAAAGCATTCAAAACGATATTTTTGTATACCAAAAAAATATCCATTCAGTAAGCATGGATGGAGAAGTGTATAAAATGGAAAACAACGATTGGCATTTAACCGAGTTAACATTCCCGCCCGATTCACAAGTGGTGTACTCAGATAACAACACCAATCTAATTGTTTGCTATCCAGCTGCATTAGCAAAATCGGTTGTAAGACAAAGCGGTTGTAAATCCCTAAAAAATCAATGGCAGCAAGATTTTGTTTGGCAGACTCACACTCCAAAAATGTGCAATGGCAAGCTCCATGCTATAGCGCAAGAAAAAGATTCAAATTTTATTAAGAAGATCGATATATCTACAGGAAAGGAAATTTCTTCTAACGTGCTCACGCAAGTTCCAGAAGATATCTGTAACCTTTAAACAGTAGCCCGTATGGAGCCTAGCGAAATAAGGGAGCTTTTGAGGTTGCCCTTTTATTCCGTCCTCAAAAAAGACAAGTCTCGCATTCCGTTGGGCTCCATGCGGGTTACATCATGTACCGTTTGAATAATTGATTTAACCGTTCAATATCCCGTTCGGTATCAACTTCAATGGGTTTATGCCCCTCGTAATACTCCAGCAAGCTTTCTATAAATTGGTTAAGCACAGGAATCGCAGGTGCCAATTCTTTTTCCAGACTTTGTTTTTTGCGTTCTAATAACAATTCAATTTCTTCATTTACCTGCGGGAACTCGGTTAATAATTCACGCAACAGGTGAAATTCAATTGGCGCGGGATTTTGAAATTTCTCAAGCCACATAATTGAGAGTAATGGACGCAATACATAAAAGTATTTTTTGAGAGGAACAATATCTTCTTTGAGGTAACCGCGATAATTCGTTTTTGCCATACTGCGATAATGATACATCCCCTTCGCAGGTGAATAAATTTCAGGCAACAGTGCACGCGCCGCAGGTGCAAATAAACCATCATCAATATAAACAATAGGCGACTGCAACCACTCTACAATACCGGGGTTAGATCGCCACAACAGTTTTAACGCTTTGCGAATATCCCAACCGTTAATATCAATCTCATCCACAATCGGGTATTCAATTACATCGCGCTTGTCTTCTACATCAATCGTCAAATACCAATCGCGCGGATGCGCATAAATAAACCGTACATCGTAATCACTATTAGGCGACGCAAAGCCCCAGGCGCGACTGCCGGATTCAATCGCGTATAACACTTTTACGTTGTGTTCTTGTTCGGCGGCTTTGATACGTTTCAGGATTTCGGTGTGGATGTGAGCGGGGATCATAAATTTATTCATCAAGGACTAAGGTTTGGTTGCCAGCGTTATGTACTGAGCAATTGGAATTGCGCGCGCATACCGGCATCGCGCAGCGGAATCAATGTCTGATAATCCGGTGAATAATACCAGCCCGTTGCCTGTTCTCTGGTAGGAAATGCGAGGATGACCTGCATCTCATAATCGATATTGCCGGACAGCGTTTCGAACACGCCTCTGGCCAGATATTCACCGTTGTACTTGGCCAGTGTAGCCGGTACTGCGGAGATGTATTGTTGTAGCTTCTCCTTATCGGTCGGAGTGAAATTGACGGTGATGTAGGCGGGCATTTTTGAAGCTCCTGCGGTTTGTATGTCACGGAATCATAGCAGTAGACGCAACTTAAACCGGCAATTAGCCGATGTTTGGAATTTCACGAGCGTAGCCCGTATGGAGTGAAACGGAATGCGGAAGTTTTTGATTTTGTTTTAACATTATCATTAATGCAATCAACCCCGTATTCCGCTAGGCTCCATGCTAAAACCCTTATGTTTACTGGTGTGGCGGGCGATTGGCAGGTAGGTGGCGTCACTTAATTAACAAATCTTCAGGTAATTTGCTCCACATCGATTCACTTGGATCAATGTACCTGGAGTAATGAAAGATGGATATGAAAGCAAAATCATCACTGATTAGAAAATACCGCACCGAGCGTTTATGGTCGCAAGAACAACTTGCCGAAATGACGGGTCTTGGGCTGCGCACCATTCAGCGATTGGAAGCGCGCGGCAGCGGCTCGCAAGAATCCATCAAAGCTCTCGCCGCCGTTTTTAATGTAGAAGCCGATACATTGTTCTGGCGCGACGGTGCTTGTCAGGCTTACAAACATAAACAATGGGGCTTTGTTACCCTTGCCGGTATATCCATAGCTGCGGCATTGGTATTGGCCATTAATGATCTTGCTGTAGCGCTTCCTGCGGCTGGCATCGGCGTTCTGTTTGGTGTACTCACTCTTGTCGCGATTGCGTTCAGCTCTATGACCATCGAAGTCAACGAAAGCGAAATCAGTTGGTATTTTGGCCCCGGCCTATTCAAAAAGAGTTTGCCACTGGAAGAAGTTGGCCAATGCAAAAAAGTAAAAAATCCTGTCTGGATGGGCTTCGGCATCCACGCCTACGGCACCGGCTGGATCTACAACGTCTCGGGTTTGTTGGGAGTTGAAATCGAGTTGAAAGGCGGCTCATTTATCCGCCTCGGTACCGACGAACCCAATTACCTGATTCAAGCGATAGAAGATGCGAAAGATAATGTCGAATAAAACCAATACGTAGCCCGTATGGAGCCTAGCGAAATACGGGGCATATTTGATTCTGGTTTGAATTGCCGTTAATAAAACCAACCCCGCTTCCGTTAGACTCCATGCGGGCTACTTCCTACAAGTCACACTTTCCCTTCAATTTCTGCAGATGGAGAGTCATACATAATCCAATTCGCAGCGGTGTGAATTACCTCATTAAGATTGCGGCGTGTTTTGCCTTTTAATGCGCATTTCAAAATCACCAATACCTTCCAGCCGATTGCAATACAAACTTGTGCGTTTCTGCAACTGTAAGTAGTATTGAGGATTATATGCTTACCTCATGAAACTCTCTCTTTAAGGGATCGATAAATTATGAGCAACAAAGAATTAATGGCTCTCGCTGTGACTATCAAATCGATCAGGAAGCAAATTAATTTATCGCAAGAGCAGTTGGCATTGATGGCTAATATTGACCGCTCCTTTATTTCGCGGTTGGAGCGAGGAATAGCCAATCCTTCATACTTAATTTTGCTTCAACTGGCTAGTGCATTGGGTTGTAAACCTAAAGAACTAATGCCCGACTAATATTCTTGATACAGAATACATACTCGTTACATTTTCAGTCATCGGAAGATTTAACATGAATCAGATAGGTATCTACGAACAACTAATCACCCAGTTGATAGAACGGAATCTTGATAGGGACAATTTTTACGTGGGTGAGAGAAGACTTGAGACTAGCGAAGCAGCAATATGGCTATCAAGGTTTTTAGTCAAAGTCATGACCTATGCAATTGACTCGATTCCTTCTGGCGATGAGCGATTGCAAAAACAAATATCATTAGCCAATAATTTGATTTTATGGTTAAAAAATCATATCAATGATGATGATTTTTTTGATGAAAATTTGCTGGTCAGTGAGAGTAAGATACTCACGGCAATTTTTGACAAAAGAAATCCTATAGCTGCAGATTTAGAAAAATATAACGCAAATATTTTTCCTCTAACTGGATTGACTCAAAGCGAGCTTTTTTGTGGTAACAATGCAGGGCTTTCGCTTGAGTCTGAGTTAAAGCGCGAAATCGCATCATCAGATGAAATCTATTGGTTGGTTTCATTTATAAAATGGGCTGGTATTCGAATCTTTAAAAAAGAACTTGAGGATTTTACTCGTAGTGGTAAACAACTAAAAATAATTACAACTTCTTACATGGGGGCCACAGATGCTAAAGCTGTTGAATTTTTAGCAAGCTTGCCAAATACGGAAGTCAAGCTAAGCTACAACACCCAGCGAGAGAGATTACATGCAAAATCCTATCTGTTTATCCGTAATACGGGATTTAATACCGGCTATATTGGATCTTCAAATTTATCACACTCTGCTTTAACAACCGGCTTAGAATGGAATCTAAAAATTACATCTCAGGAAATCCCACATATTATTGAAAAATCATTAAGTACATTCCGAACCTATTGGCAATCCAATGACTTTGAAGTATTCGATGGTGAAATAGATAGTAAAAATAAGCTTACGCAAGCGCTGAGTGAAGCAAAAGGTTTTGGTGCCCAACAGAGTAACTTTCACTTTGATATAAAGCCATTTCCACACCAAGTGGAAATTTTAGATTTGCTGGATGCAGAGCGAAATCTACATGATCGTCATCGTAACTTAGTTGTGGCTGCAACTGGCACAGGAAAGACTATTATTTCAGCATTCGACTTTTCTCGTTATTACAAGAAAAATCCAAAAGCAAAATTTTTATTTGTTGCGCACAGGCAAGAAATATTAATACAAGCGTTGAATGCGTATCGCGGTGTTTTAAGGAATAATCAGTTCGGTGAGTTGTGGGTAGGGAGTTTTCAACCAGAGCGATTTAATCACTTATTCGCATCTATTCAAACACTGAATAATCAGCTTGATTCTTTGCCCTTGTCCGAAGATTACTATGATTACATTGTGATAGACGAGGTGCATCACATTGCAGCTCAAAGTTATCGAGGAATATTGCAACACTTTAAACCAAAAATTTTATTAGGTTTAACCGCAACACCAGAAAGGCATGACGGACAAAATATTTTGGATGATTTTTGTGGTGTAATTGCAGCAGAAATTAGATTACCAGAAGCCATTAATCGTCGTCATCTTTGTCCGTTTCAATATTTTGCAATTGATGATGATACCGATTTGTCACAAATATCGTGGAGTCAGGGTCGTTATGATATTGCAGAGCTTACCAATCTATATACTCATAATGAACAGAGAGTTAAGCGTATAATTCAAAGCATAAACGAAATTATTACTGATGTCATGAATATGAAGGCAATAGCGTTTTGTGTCAGTAAAGATCATGCAGAATACATGACGAAAAAATTCCTCTTAAATAAAATTCCGTGCGAATTTCTGACTAGTGACAACGCAGATGAGCGTGCTATAAAACAGCAAAAGCTACGCAGCGGTGAAATTAATATATTATGCGTTGTTGATATTTTTAATGAAGGAATTGATATTCCAGAAGTCGATACTTTACTTTTTTTACGACCAACAGAAAGTTTAACCATTTTTCTGCAACAATTGGGCCGTGGTTTGCGTCTAGCAGATGAAAAACAATGCTGTACTGTTCTTGACTTTGTTGGCAATTCAAGATCTGAATATGATTTTACGCAAAAATTTCGCGCTTTAGTCGGCAAAACTAACCAATCAATAGAAAAAGAAATTAACAATGGCTTTCCACATTTACCGTTAGGTTGCCGTATCGAGTTGCAAGAAAAAACACAAGAAATGATATTGAGGAATATTCGTCGAGCAGTTCTAAATAGATCTAGATTGACTGCACTCATCAATGGATTTTCTAGCCATACCCACCTACCATTCAATCTACAGAACTTTTTGCAGATTAACCCAAATATAGATTTAGAAGATTTATACAGCATTAAAATTAATAAATTAGGTGGCTGGACGTTATTAGCTAACGCAGTGTTACCTTGCAACAATAAGAATGTGCCAGACGAACGTCTTTATCGAGCATATTATCGTGCGATCAATAATCATTTATTAGCATGCACATCAATATCCTACTTACGTTTTTTACGCACACTGTGCCAAAGCAACTTTCAATTTGATGCTACAAATCCAATAGAGAGCCGCTTTGCACTTATGTGTCATTATAATTTCTGGGGATGTGCTGGTTCTGAGACAAGTTTTTCTTCCTTATCAGAAAGCCTGACTTCCTTATGCAATGATCAGTTACAACAAGAATTAATTACTGTTATAGATCGCTTAATCGCTCGAATACACAATAATGAGCAACCTCTGGCTGAAAACAGTGATCACCCTATTAAAGTTCATGCGCGCTATACGCGCGAACAAATATTGGTTGGATTTGGTGCTAGTACATTTGAGAAGGCTTCAACGTCTAGGGAAGGCGTGCTGAAATTAGCTGATCAAAACATAGAACTGTTATTTGTTACATTAAACAAAAATGAAAAGCGCTTTTCGCCAACGACCATGTATCACGATTACGCTTTGAGTGACGTGTTATTTCATTGGCAGTCTCAAAACAGTGCAAGACCAGATAGGGGAAAGGGATTGGAGTATGTGCAACATCAGGAAAGCGATTTAAAAATAATTTTATTTGTGCGGGAGCAAGCTCAAGATGAAAACGACAGAACTATGGGCTTCGTTAATTTTGGTGTAGTGAAATATCTATCTCATCAAGGAAGTCAGCCAATGAATATCACATGGAAACTAGAAACACCTATGCCATCAGCCATGTGGCATGAGGCTGCCAAATTAGCTATGGCATAAGGAAGCAGTTGTACACTGATTAAGAATGCTGCCGACCATTTTCGTGACGTCACGAAAATGGTCGCTACATGTAGCTAACGCCCAATCACCTCTCGTCAGCGCACCGCTGGCGGTGTTGTACAGCATAAATGCTGGCACAGACACGGTTATAAATTTCCCGGAAGGTTTAACTTTATACGTATTTATTCATTCAAACTGAACAAATATGCATAAAGTTAAACCATGTAAAAGGCTTTCCCCCCTTACACTTACTTACACACCCCAAACAAACCCCAACCCAAGCGTTGACGCTTGTCACTTTCCTGCTGGTGGATCGGGATCTATGCTTCTCTCACTACAAAAACAAATGTCTATAACAAAATCTACAGCGAGGTAATTATGCGAAATACCATCAACTTGTTAATGGCGCTCATGCTGGGTGTGAGCGCGTTGTCGGCAGCGGCGGCTGAGGTGAAAGTTCATAAGGGGATTGAGTTTGCCAAGCCGGATAACTTTCCGTTAACACTGGATATTTATGTCCCGCAGACGGGCAAAAAATCCTATCCGGTGTTGGTGATTTATCACGGTGGTGGTTGGTTGGTGAATAACAATTCGATCATGAATGACCTGTCCAACAAGATCGCGCGCGACGGTGAATTTGTGGTGGCGAATATGAATTACCGATTGTTGGTGGATCAAGGCAACACCGTCAAAATGAACCAGATTATTGAAGATGTATTCGGCGGATTGTTGTGGGTGAAAGACCATATTGCCGAGTACGGCGGCGACCCATCGCGCATTGCAGTGACTGGCGATAGCGCGGGCGGGCATTTGACTACCATGATCCTCACGCGTGGCCGCCAGTTAGAGAGCGATGGCTACGCGGGCGATAGCCTTGGTTTTAAACCGAGTTATCTGCCTGCCGGAAAAACCGCTGAACAGGTAGCGCAAGAAGATGGTTTAAAAGTGCAGGCGGCGATTGTGAGTTACGGCGCGTTCGATTTATACAAAGCGGCACAAGGCGGTTTTGAATCGCCCAGCAATATGTTTTGGAAATTCGGCAATGCCGAAGCGCGCGGGTTGTTTGGTAATGAGATCAACGTAAAAGACCACGCAGATTATTACAAAGCGGTATCGCCAATTTATTTTGTACCCAAGGCGAGTGAGTACAAATTGCCACCGCAATTTGTGCATGTAGGTAGTCTGGACAAAACCACCCCGCCGGAATCTGCACAACACTATGTGGATTTGCTTAAAGCGGGCAAGCAGCCAGTGGAGTACAAGGTGTACCCTAACAAAAATCACGCGTATCTGGATAACGGCTGCAACTGGGCCAATAGTTGCTTTGATAAAGACGCTGCCTGGCCAGTGGACGATATGATCAACTTCCTGAACAAAACGCTGAAAAACTAGGCCAACCCGTCATACGCGCGGCACCTCTCACTCTCGCCTCGACTGCATGGATGCAGGAGGTAGAGCAACACAGGAGTTAAATCCGAGCGGGAGTCCGGCTTTAGGCCTCAAGCCCATGAGGCGCGGTGATGACCTTCTGGCGAGTGTGCGCCTCTCCTAATTTGATGAATATATTCATCAAATCGTTTGAAATAAGCATTTTTGATGTATATATTCATCAAAAATGCTTATTGAATCATCAGCTATGACATCTGCACTTGAACATCTTGGTTCACAAATCAAAACCCTGCGCAAAGAGCGTGGATGGAGCCAGTCGCAATTGGCCGACATGGCCGGGCTGGATCGCACTACGTTGGGCATGCTGGAACGCAACGATTACACCGATATCGGTATCCGTAAAATCGAGCGGGTGTTGGCGCTATTGGGCAAAAAATTAGCCTTGGCGAATGCCGGGTTGCCTACGTTGGATGAGTTGGTTGCCGCCCAGGTGGAGGAGCAGCAGCGTGCAGGATAAGGTCGATGTATTTGTCGCCTCGCAGCGCGTTGGGCGTTTGGCGCGCGCGCAACAACGCCACAGTTTTACGTATGGGCTGGATGCAACTGAGGCGCTGTCGCTCACTATGCCGTTGCGGGTGGAAAGCTATCACTACGACCAGGGTTTGCATCCTCTCTTTCAAATGAATTTGCCTGAAGGGTATTTGCGTCAGGCCATTGAGCGTTTTGCTGCAAAACATTTTGGCAGTGAAGATTTAACCTATCTCACGCTATTGGGTAACCACCAAATTGGCCGGTTGCGATATAGCCTGGCTGACAAACCCCTACCCGATGATGAGCACACACCGCCATCGCTCAATGAATTATTGAAGAGTGATGATGCAGAATTATTCCAACAATTATTTGAACGTTATGCGCTGCAATCCGGTGTGGCCGGTGTACAGCCCAAAGTGCTGATGGATATGTGTGATCCTGCGCAGAATTCGCTGCTTAATAAAGCAAGCCTGCCACTCAAAAAATATATAGTGAAAAGTTGGGGGGCAGAATTTCCGGAATTAGCCTGCAATGAATTTTTTTGCCTGACGCTTGCGCGCAATGCAGGGCTGAATACGGCGAATTTTTATCTCAGTGATAACGGCAAACTGTTGGTATGTGAAAGGTTTGATATGGATGCGCAAGGCCAATCGTTAGGCTTTGAAGATTTTTGTGTATTGCAGGGCAAAACTACCCCGCAAAAATATGAATCCAGTATCGAGGCCTGCGCGGGTACACTCGTGCAATTCGTTTCACCTGAATATCTGCAACAAGCACTGGAAGATTTCTTCAAGGTGACTCTGCTAAATATTCGTATCAGAAATGGCGATGCACATTTAAAAAATTTCGGTGTACTTTATTCCAGCTTGCATGAGTATCGCGCAGGCCAAATCCCCGCCGTTACACGAACACTTGCGCCGGTCTTTGATTTGGTCAGTACCACACCCTACATACCGCGCGATTCCATGGCGCTCACATTAACCGGCAGTAAGCGCTGGCCAAAATGGAAAGTATTGGAAAAGTTCGCCAAAGTGCATTGCCGGTTAAATGGCAAAACTATCGATAAAATCGTAAACGATGTTGATGCATCCTGCGCAAGTGGTTTACCGTTGCTTGAGCAACTCATGGCTACGCACAAAGGGTTCCAACCGATTGGCGACGCAATAGCGACATTATTGCAGCAAAGGATTGTGTAATTGATGAAAACTCCGCTTTCAATTTTAAACAGCGTATTCGGCTACCATGATTTTCGCGGCCCGCAAGCAGCGGTCATCGATGCGGTAGTGGCGGGCGACGATGTGCTGGTGCTTATGCCGACGGGCGGTGGTAAATCGCTGTGTTACCAAATTCCGGCGCTGGTGCGTGAAGGTGTTGGCATTGTGGTGTCGCCGCTGATCGCGTTAATGCAAGACCAGGTGAGTGCTTTGCGTGAATTGGGCGTGCGTGCCGGGTTTTTAAATTCATCGCTTTCGCCGCAAGAAATGTGGCAGACCGAGTTGGCGTTGCAACGCGGTGAGTTGGATTTACTGTACGTCGCGCCCGAGCGTTTGATCCAGCCGCGCACATTGGAGTTATTGCATTCGCTAACTATTTCCCTGTTTGCAATTGATGAAGCGCATTGCGTATCACAATGGGGGCACGATTTCCGTTCGGATTATTTAAAACTGGAATTGCTGCACCGCGAATTTCCACGGGTGCCGCGCATCGCCTTAACCGCAACGGCAGATTTGCGCACGCGCGATGAAATTGTCGCGCGGTTACAACTGGGCGATGCCAAACAATTTATTAATGGTTTTGATCGCCCCAATATCCAATACCGCATCGCACAAAAAAATAATCCCAAAATCCAACTCATGCGCTTTTTGCGCGATGAGCAAGCGGGCAATTCAGGCATTATTTATTGTTTGTCGCGCAACAAAGTGGAACAAATTGCTGAGTGGTTGTGTGGCGAAGGGTTTAATGCGTTGCCCTATCACGCAGGTCTCGCGGCTAATATTCGCCAAACAAACCAGGAACGGTTTTTGCGTGAAGACAACATTATTATGGTGGCGACCATTGCATTTGGCATGGGCATTGATAAACCCGATGTGCGTTTTGTCGCGCATCTGGATTTACCCAAAAGTATTGAAGCCTATTATCAGGAAACCGGCCGCGCCGGGCGCGATGGTGAGCCCGCAACAACGTTGTTGCTCTACGGTTTGGAAGATGTGGTGAAGTTGCGGCAAATGATGGCGCAAAGTGAAGGCAGTGAAGAATTTAAACGCAACGAGCAACAGCGCTTAAATACGATGCTCGGCTTGTGTGAAATTACCAGTTGCCGCCGCCAAAGTTTGTTGCGGTATTTTGGTGATGCACTTGCCGGTGCTTGCGGCAATTGCGATTCCTGTATATCGCCACCGCAAACCTGGGATGCCACCGAGGCGGTGCAAATGGCGCTCTCGTGCGTGTATCGCACGGGGCAGCGCTTTGGTGCAGGCCATGTGATTGATGTGTTGCGCGGTAGCAATAACGAAAAAATTCTGTCTTTCGGCCATCACCAGCTCACCACCTATGGCATAGGTAAAAATTTCAGCGCTGACGAATGGAAATCTATTTTTCGCCAATTGGTTGCGCGCGGGTTGCTTGATGTCAGCAGCGATGGTTTTGGCGGCTTGGTATTAAATGAAAGTTGCCGTGCCTATTTGCGCGGCGAAGAAAAAATCTATTTACGGCGCGACTTAAAAATCGCCAATAATAAAACCACCGGCAATTCACCGCGCCGCGCCAATCTTACCCAAGGTATTGCCGCAGAAGACCAGCGCTTGTGGAATGCGCTGCGCAGTTGCCGCAAACGCTTGGCAGAGGAGCAAGGTGTTCCGCCCTATGTTATATTCCACGATGCCACACTGCGTGAAATGCTGGAGTTTCGCCCGCTAACAACGGAACAATTGCGCAGTATTACCGGTGTGGGTGAGAGTAAACTAAAACGCTTCGGCGAGGAGTTCCTTGCGGTTATCCGCGAGGCAGAGTACGAAGCTTGATGGGTTCCAACAAAACGCAAGTCCAACAGTGCAAGACCAATAACGCAAATCCATAAAGGAAACGGAGATAACAATGACAGATTCAAATCCTTATCAAACCCCCGAAAGCAACCTGCAAGAGCCGCAAGCAGCAGTGCCTTCAATAAATATGGAGTGGACAATTGAAGGTGTTCTTAAAGAAGCATGGGAATTAGTGAGCGGCGTGAAAGCCAGTTTGTGGGGCGCGCTGCTGATTTATATCGGTATATCCATTGCTGTATCAGTACCCTTTGAATTTTTAGGAAAGGAATCGGTAATGATTGGCATTATTGGCCAGATTGTTATCGCACTCGTTACCTATCCGTTGTATGCCGCCATCTCGCTCATGTCTATCAAGCGCAGCGTGAACACGCCAATCAATGCGTTCATGGTGTTTGATTGTTTCTCCAAAACCATTCCGATTTTTTTACTCTATGTATTGATGGTGTTATTGATCTTGTTGGGCTTTGTGTTGTTGATTATTCCCGGCATTTATTTGGCGATTGCTTACACCGCTGCTATCCCGCTGATGGTTGAAAAAAATATGGGCATATGGGAAGCGCTCGAAACATCACGTAAAACCATTACCAAACGTTGGTTCAGTGTGTTTGCGCTGTATTTAGTTGTAATGGTGATTGTGTTGGTGAGTATTATTCCACTCGGTATCGGGCTGATTTGGTCGCTGCCGTTTGCTATTTTGCTGTCAGGTGTTATTTACAGAAATATGTTTGGTGTTGAACAAACAACCATGTAATGCGCCTACTAAAAAATAAAAACGGCTGGGAAACTGGCCGTTTTTATTTTTACGCGATATATCCCTGCATTTGTATGCTGACCCAATCCATAAATACTTGTAGCCTGCGCGGCAGGTTGCGGCGGTTGGCGTAGATCAGCCATACCGGCATGGGTTCTGCGCGGTAATCTGGTAATACCTCGATTAGTTTTCCTTGTGCGAGAAAATCCTGTGCTCCCACGCGCGGAATTTGGGCAATACCAAAACCCGCGAGACATGCAGCGGTGTAGGCATCGGAATTATTGACCGTGATCTTGCCTTCCATCGAAATAAAATGAACGTCGTTATCGTACATATATTCAAACCCGGCAGATTTCGATCCCAAATTGGGAACATAATGTACCAGTTGGTGATGCGCGAGTGCTTCCAATGTGTCGGGTATTCCGTAGCGGGCGAGATAAGCGGGGCTCGCGCAATTGATCAGTTCAAGTTGTCCCAGCGGTTTTGCAATCAGTGATGAATCGCTGAGTTTGCCTACGCGGATAACGCAATCAAATCCTTCGCGGATTAAATCTACCCGCCGGTCAGTGCTGCTGATTTCCAAACGCAATTGTGGGTGCAGCGCAAGAAATTCCGGCAGTCTCGGCAGTATGCGGTTTTTGGCTACTGCACTGGGCATATCAATACGCAAGCGGCCACTCAAATTGCTCGCGCCTTGCTGGAATAAACTTTCCAATTCATCCATATCGGCCAGCAAATCTTTGCTGCGCTCATAAAAAATCTGGCCATCCAGTGTGAGTTGTACCCGCCGTGTGGTGCGGTGCAACAAGCGTGTTCCCAGCAGGTTTTCCAATTGTTGTATGCCAGTGGAAATGCTGGCTTTGGGTAGCCCCAGGCTATCGGCTGCTTTGGTAAAACTGGCCAGTTCGGCTACACGCACAAACATCTGCATTGCATCCAGTCGGTTCATGTCATGCCCTATTGTTCGGATAATCCGAACAGTCTAATCCGTTTTTGCTTATTTATCTAAATTAAGGCGATTAATAGACTGGCTTCACCAACACAACATCGTCCTTAACGGAGAAATGAACATGAACAAGATTGCATTAGTTACTGGCGGCAGCCGCGGTTTGGGTAAAAACACTGTATTGGCCTTGGCAAAGCAAGGTGTGGACGTAGTGCTGACCTACAACAGTAAGCACGCGGAGGCAGAAGCGGTTGTGGCCGAGGCTAAAGCGCTCGGTGTAAACGCAGCAGCGCTGCAGTTGGATGTGGGCAATAGCAGAGGGTTCGCTGTATTTGCAGAGCAGTTGCGCACACTCTTGTCATCCCAATGGCAGCGCGAGAGTTTTGATTTTTTAATCAATAACGCGGGCATCGGCATTCACGCAAGTTTTGCCGATACCACGGAAGAGCAATTTGATCTGCTGATGAATATCCATTTGAAAGGCACCTTTTTTCTCACACAAGCATTATTGCCATTGATCAAAAACGGCGGCCGCATTGTGAATATTTCTACCGGCCTCACACGCTTCACCTATCCCGGTTACGCCGCTTACGCCTCCATGAAGGGTGCGATTGAAGTATTGAGCCGCTACATGGCCAAAGAATTGGGTGCGCGCGGTATCGCGGTAAATGCTGTTGCGCCGGGCGCAATTGAAACCGATTTTGGCGGCGGCCGTGTGCGCGACAATGAAGAGCTGAACCAACAAATTTCTGCGATGACCGCACTGGGGCGCGCCGGTGTGCCTGATGATATCGGGCCGATGATTGCGTCGCTGTTATCCGAGCATAACCGCTGGATCAACGCGCAGCGTATTGAGGTATCGGGTGGGATGATGGTGTAAGCCTTGCCGAACACTGGCGATACGATTATCGCCAGTTTGGTTTAGCGGTGTGTTATTAAAATTCCCCATCCCGCGCCATGCGCTCGCGTTCTTTGCGCTCTTCCTCTTCTTCTTTTACGTGTTCGATGATACGCATCATGGTGGCGAGGTCAGCATCGATATTGCTCTGGGCAAATTCGCCGGTGAGTTTGACCTCGGGGTGCAAATTGCCGTGTTGGTATAGATCCCAGATTTCTTCGGCGTAATGGGTGACGAGTAAATCCGGTGCGTATTGGCCGAAATAATCGCGCATGTTGTTTACATCGCGCGTGAGCATCATCTGCGCGCTGTTATTACCAGCGGCATTGACGGCTTGCGGTAGATCGATCACCACAGGCCCTGAGTGATCGACCAGCACATTAAATTCCGACAGGTCGCCGTGAACGAGGCCTGCACAGAGCATGCGTACGATTTCCTTCATCATTTGCGCGTGATAAGCGCGCGCGGTGTCTGGGTCAAAGGCGACATCATCCAAACGCGGGGCGGGTTCGCCCTCCTCATCGACCACCAGTTCCATGACCAGTACGCCATCTACAAACCAATAAGGTGTGGGTACGCGTACACCGGCATCGGCAAGGCGATACAGCGCTTCCACTTCGGCATTGAGCCAGGCTTCTTCTGCCTCTTTTTGACCGAAGCGGGTACCTTTGGCCATCGCGCGGGCGCGGCGCGAATTGCGCACGGTGCGCCCTTCCTGATATTGCACCGCTTGTTTGAAGCTGCGTTTATTGGCTTCTTTGTAGACTTTGGCACAGCGGACTTCGTTATTGGCGCGCACCACAAATACTTGCGCTTCTTTGCCGCTCATCAAGGGGTAATAAACTTCATCGATCAAGCCATCCTCGATCAATGCCGTTAGGCGTTTAGGTATTTTCATTGGTGTTGGGTATTCAAGCGATTGTTATTCAGGCAATTGTGGTAGGCATGATAACACTCGCTGCCGACGGTGGATAATCGCTGGATTACCGTGGCACCGTCAGTGACAGGTGCTTTAATGTTCCTGGATAAAACGCCTGAGCCGTAATACCCAGCCGCGTTTGATGTATTCACTGAAGAGTTCGCGCTTGCCCCAGCCAATATGTTCAAAAAACCGTTCGCGATACACACTGAGATCCGGTGTGGGATTGTTGTACAGACTGCGCATATCACGCGCAACGCAAATATGGGTTTTCACGCAAAAATAGCTGAAGTAAAAACGTGCTTTGCGTGACAGTTGCGGATAGTGCTTTAACCATAAATCCAATACGCCTTCACAGGCGACTGACATGTCATCAATTTTTTTCTGGTTTGAGCTGGATAAAATACTGCCTTCACGTTGACGATACGCAACCCACACACTGGGTTGGTAAAAATACGTTTTAACGCGCAGGGCAAGGCGCGGTGTGACGACCATATCTTCCATTACACGGCCTTCCGGAAAACGCAGGTCAGTTCCCCAGAGTGAGCGTTTGGAAATTTTTGACCAAATGTGCAGGTTGCGTTCTTTATAAATGCCTTCAAATAATTTTAACGGATCTGTTAATAGCTGGCGTTTTTTGCCCGCAAACGTAGCAGTGTGATCTTCACCGCGCCATTTATGTTTAAAGCGCTGGTGTTCGCGCCACACGCGAAAATCACACATCACCAAATCCGGCTCGTGCTGCCACACAACTTGTTGCAGTTCTTCAATTGCACCCGGGTGTAGTGCATCGTCTGAATCTAGAAACCAAATATATTCGCCGCGCGCGTGATCGAGCAATGTATTGCGCGCAGCACTTAAACCGCGGTTGTGAGCGTGGCGTAAAATATTGATCGGGGTTTTTGCTGACTCGGCAATGCGCTGAAGTCGTTCGAGTGAATCGTCAGTAGAGCAATCATCCAATGCGATAATTTCTACACCGGGGATAACCTGCGTTATCACAGAGTCCAGACACTCTTGTAGATAATCGGCAACGTTATAAACAGGGATTAAAATACTGAGCCAGGGTTTGGATGAATGAACCACAATCAATTGCGCCTTGTCGATCAATAAAAATCAGTTTTCCAGAATAAGTTGTTCGCTGTGTGCGATTTTTTTGCTGCTTTGCAAACTAAAAAATACTTGTTCGTAAGTCTGTGCCATACGCGCAAGGGAAAACTCGGCCAGTGCGCGCTCGCGTCCTTGGGTGGCAAGTATTTGCGCATAGCTGGAATTGGTCAGCACTATCTCAAGTGCATCCGCCATCGCATGCGCACATTGGGGTTTTACCAAGAGGCCATCTTTGCCGTGATGGATCATTTCTTTTACACCGGTTACCGCAGACCCCACAACCGCGCAACCGGAGGCCATGCCTTCTGCCAGCGCAAGTGGCATGCCTTCATAGCGCGTACTTAACACACAAATTTGATGGCGCATTAGAATAAAAGGCAAGTTGCCACAGTGGCCAGCAAAATGAATTTGTGCATTGAGTTGCAATTCATCTACTAATTTTTGTGCGCGGGCAATATGGCGCTTGCTTCCTGCACCGGCAAAAAATACTGACGGGAAAATATTTTTTTCGCGTAGCAGAGCAATTGCGCGGATCAGCGTTTCATGATCTTTTTGTTTGGCAAAACGTGCGGGCATCACAATGCCAGGAATACGCTCTTCCAATGGCAGGGGATGTGTTGCGGTATAGGGTGTGAGATCGATACCGTTATTAATTGCGCTGATTTTCTCCGGCGGAAATTGCAACTCCAACAACCGTTGCCGAACACCTTCAGAGCAGCCGATGATGTTGTCGGTGTGCTGCGCAAGCCAGCGCGCTTGCAGCAAGCGCAGCGGCGTATAGCGTTCGCGCGAATTGTGCTCAACGTGAATCAAATGCGGCACGCGCGCCAGCAGCCCTGCATAACGCCCCCACAAGTGTTCGCTGAAACCGTGGGTGACAAGAATATCGGGCTGATATTCCTTACAAATACGGATCAGTTCGATGATGGTTGCCGCATGTGACCAACCGGCCACCAGTTTTAAGGCAATGCCATCCCGCTGCAATTGCTGTACTTGCGCCATATCGGTGGATGATTTTTTTCGCAACACCAGCATGCTTGAAAGTGCCGGATTCTGTTTGGCGGCACGAATCAATTCAATTGCTACCTTGGTAGAGCCCGTAAAACCACCGGTCACAAAATGGATGACTTTGAGCGACGATGAATGTGATGCGATAGCTGATAGCGGGCTATTCATGGTGGAAACCAAAGATGTTAAGCGAAAATTTGGATTGCGAACGGTTGCAGCGGATGTGTAATCCAGATGAAAGCAGTATAAAAAGAACAGGCAGTAAAAATTGTGAAACTTTGTGCGGAGTTTTTCTAGAGTAAGAAAAGTTCATTGCCTAACATAGGTCTTTTTATAAAGAGGCCGACGTTAGGCAATTTTTATGACGTTTTATAGGGGTAAATATTTTGCCAAAAACCGATCCATCGCTTCAAATGTTTGTTGCCGATGAGGGAGATAGTCCAGATAGTGGCTTCCATCCTCTAGCTCAATATATTCGTAAGCTTTGCCTTCGTTTTTCAACGCTTTAGCCATTATCTGGCTTTGAATGACAGGAACTACTACATCATCTTTTCCATGGATCAACAAAATTGGAATTTTTATGCGTTCTGCCATGCGTACGGGAGATGTCTGCTTCAATTGGTCTTTGTCTTCACCAATTTGTTTGCGAGCTGCATTTTTGTTGGTGAAGTAGCGATACTTGTCGCGCAACTTAATCAGATCAGAAATGCCAGCAAAACTTATCGCGCATTTGAATAAGTCTGGCGTTTTTGCTGCCCCCATCAGTGCTGCGTAGCCGCCATAGCTTGCACCTACTATGCATACTTTTTTAGGGTCGGCAATTTTTTCATTTACTAAATAGGTAACGGCATCTTCGAGGTCATCCTGCATCTCCAATCCCATACCGCCGACAGCTTGCATCATAAAATCGTGACCATAGCCCGATGAACCGCGAAAGTTGGGTTGGAAAACGACATAGCCACGATTCGCCATGAACGTAGAAAACATATCGAATTCTTTGCCGTCTTCGCTCATCGGCCCACCATGAGGTAGGATAATTGTAGCGGTAGGTTTTTTTGCAAAATTCTTCGGTAAGGATAAAAACCCCTCTAGCTCTAATCCGTCCCGTGCTTTGTAGCGGCGTGATTCTTTTTCTATTAACACGTCTTCAGTTAATTGAGGATAGGCCGCTGCAACATAGGAAAGTGTTTTTGCATCCCTATCCCCATACATGTAAGTTCCGGGGTTGGTGCTGTTGGTAGTGAATACAATGTATCTACGGGCATTGCTGCTCATACTTACAATATAGTTACGTGTGTCAGGCATTGCTTTATCAAGTCCCGCCTGAAATGCTTTGAATTCCTTATTCCAAAAAATACTGCGTGAGCTTCCATCATTGTAATAAAGTCCCACAACCTCTTTATGTGCATCGGAATAAATCAAGCGACCACTTACATCGTAATTTTCATCGCTTAATATCAATTCCTTCGGAAATCCGGGCTTGGATAGATCAACTTTATAAAGCGCTTGACGGCCATTGTGATCGGCAAATAAATACAGCTCGTTTGGCTTACTGCCGAAACCTGCAATGCTAATGCTTGGTTCATCAAACACTATATATTCCCAGGCTACTGTCCATTTTTGTGTGGCATCGTCCAGGACTTTATAAGTGACTTTACGTTTTTTGTCATCGTAGTGCTCACCAATGCGGACATTGCCTTGGCGATCAGCAAACCAGGAGCGTACAGAAGATGAATGCTTTTTAACGCGAGTCAATTTCCCCGTATAAACATTGGATTTGTATACGGTTTGTTGGAAGGGTACTTCGCGATCAACACTCAATAAAATATGTTTGGGATCATCAGGTAGATAACTAATGACATTGTCTTGAAACTGGCTGACCCAACCATTGGCACCATCATCTGGTTTTGACAATGTAATTAATTTGCCAGGCTTTTTTGCATCGGCCGAAAGTAGCCGGGTCTGCATGTATTTCACACCGTTATATGAGCGGCTATCAAAACGCAAGCTCATCAAAATGCGGTCATTATTAGCCCAGCTAACCCAATTAAATTTAAATTCTTTGTTATCAGTTTTTGTAGGGAAAAAAACTTTACCGGTGCTCAATTCCATCACCATTACTGCAGTATCGCTACCGGAGTTACGCAGTGCTAATAAGTGCGTTCCGTCGGGTGATAGTTGAACTGTCTCGACCAATGCATCGTTATAAAAAGCTTCGAGTGGTAACCGTTTGTATTCGGTATCTGCTGCGAACACAGGGCTTAAGAAAAGTATGAAGGTCAATGTTATAGAGGCTTTTGTCGCATCAACGACCAATGCGCGGAAAAAGGCGGGCAAGTGCATAAGATATCCTTGGATGTGTATCGTTTTTCGATCCGGGTTATGAGCAGCCATTCCTTGATGATCCAGATCCATACACTCCCCTTTCAGGTTCCGTTGAAGGCATGTCTCCATCAGCAATGTCTGTTACGGTGACAGTATCCACAGCGCGGATTTACCCGTCAATCCATTAACGTGGCCTTGGCCATAAACCCCAAAATTAAGTTTCATTTAAGCGATGGGCTTTAACCTGATCACGTCAAATCAAGACTTATTCCTTTTTAACTGGATCAGGAGCTTTACTATGAAAACCTTTAAACAAACTGTAGCGATGGCAAGTACCTTAATATTAGTAGCGGGTATGTCGACAACGCTGGCGATGAGCGTACAAGCGCGCGATCTGGGGATCGATGAGGCGATCAAACTGCGCGATTCTGGTACCATCCAATCTTTCGACAAACTCAATGAGACAGCACTTGCGCTGCATCCGGGTGGTGTTATCGGCGAGACCGAGTTGGAAAACGAATGGGGCCGTTATGTCTACCAATTGGAAGTCGTAGATGCCCAGGGTGTTGAGTGGGATCTGGAGTTGGATGCGACTAACGGTCAGGTACTAAAAAACCATCAAGATGATTAAGGTTCAATGTCACTGATGAAAAATATTGCGCATATCGCCATGTGTATTTTTCTTGCTGCGCTCCCCCCGGTGTTTATTGCCCTTCCTCAAGGGGTGAGCGCGCGTGATTTATCGCAAGATGAAGCTCTACGTCTGCGCGAGCAGGGCAATATTATTTCATTGGAAAAATTATTGGCGTTGGTTGCCGAGCGTCATCCCCAATCGAGTTTGTTGGAAGTGGAACTCGAAGAGGATGACGATATTTATATTTATGAAGTGGAATTAGCCACGCGCGATGGTGTGGTGCGTGAGCTTGAAATTGATGCGCACACGGGAAAAATTTTAAAAGACGAAGAGGATGATTGATGCGCATCCTGATCGTTGAAGACAATGTGGCGCTGGCGGACGAACTCAGTGCCGATCTAAAACGTTGTGGCTACGCAGTAGATTGGCTGGCCGATGGCCGCGATGCAGTCTATCAAGGTGCCAGCGAACCATACGATTTGATTTTGTTGGATTTGGGCCTGCCAGGAAAATCCGGATTGGATATTCTGCGCGAATGGCGCGCAACGGGAATGCAGCGCCCGGTATTGATTTTGACCGCGCGCGACCATTGGGCAGAGCGCATCGATGGTTTAAAAGCCGGTGCCGACGATTACCTCACTAAACCATTTCATCCCGAAGAATTGCAATTGCGCATCCAGGCGTTATTGCGTCGCGCCCACGGGCAAGTCAACCAACCACAACTGGAAGCTGCAGGCATACAGTTGGATGAAGCCAAACAAACGGTAATTATTTCAGGCAATGCAATTGCGCTCACCGCTGCCGAATTTAGTTTGTTGCGTTACCTCATGTTAAATGTGGGAAAAATCATTTCCAAAAGCCAGTTGAATGACCATTTATACGATGGCGAAAATGAACGCGATTCCAACGTCATTGAAGTACACATTAATCATCTGCGCAGCAAGTTAGGTAAAAGCGCTATTGAAACCAAGCGCGGTCAGGGATATCGCTTTATCGGAATTCAACAGCCATGAATATCCGCTTCGATTCCATTCAACATCGCCTTGGGATCAGTCTGTTTACGCTATTGATATTGGTTGGGTTACTGCTGGCACAAGTCAGCGTGTGGTTATTTGATCAAGGTTTGCGTCGCTATCTACAAAATAATTTGCGCGATGAAACCGAATTGCTCGTGGCGGCGCTTGCGCGCGGTGCGAATGGTATTGAGCTGGATCAACAGCGAATCTCCGCTTCTTATCATCGCCCTTTTTCCGGATATTACTTTTCGATTGATTTAATTCCTGCAAATTCAACCTCAGTGAATTCAAACTTAACCAATTCAACTGCAACTAATCCTGAATCAACCCCGCCATCTACTGTTCAACCAATGGATGCCGAGCCAATAACATTGCGTTGGCGCTCGCGGTCGTTGTGGGATTTTATGCTGCCAGTGCCCGCCAAAACCGGATTGCAAAAACAGTTAGCTGATGGCCCGCAAGAGCAACAATTATTGGTTTACCGCGCACAGTATCGCCGCTACGGTCAGCAAATTAATATTGTAGTCGCGCAGGATTACACGCCGATATTGGATAGCTTTCGTCGTTTGCAGTGGATTGGCGGCGGCGTGGGAGTAGGCGCATTAATTTTCTTGATATTGTTCCAGCGTTATCTGGTCGCGCGTTCATTGCGGCCATTAGAAGATGCGCGTGTGCAAATTGCGCAATTGCAGCAGGGCCAGCGCACAGAATTGGATTCACAAGTGCCGCAGGAATTGCAGCCGTTGGTGAAACAAATCAATCATCTGTTGTTGCATACCGAGGACACGCTCACACGCTCGCGCAACGCATTGGGCAATTTGGGGCACGCATTAAAAACCCCGTTGGCTGTTTTATTCAGCCTTGCCAATCGCCAGGAATTAAATGCGCATCCTGAATTGCGCGAGCAATTGCGTCACCAACTTGCCAATATGCAAGAACGTATTGGCCGCGAGCTGGGGCGCGCACGTCTGGCGGGCGAGGCACTGCCAGGCGCTTATTTTGATTGCGCCAGAGAAATTCCCGATTTAATCAGCACTCTTGTGCAAATTCACGGTGGCGGTTTGCAGGTTGCCTGGGTGGAACAACAATCAATGCGTTTGCCATGGGACCGCGAAGATATTCTGGAGCTGCTGGGCAATGTGTTGGATAACGCCTGCAAATGGGCAAAGCATCAGGTGTTGCTCAAGATTCAACAGGGCGATACGCATTTTATCTTAACGATTGATGATGACGGCCCCGGTATTCCGGTTGACGCGCGCGAGCAGGTGTTGCAGCGCGGGGCACGCATCGATGAGCTTGTGCAAGGGCATGGCTTGGGCTTGGGCATAGTGCGCGACATTGTCGAGCACTGCAAAGGCGAGCTTGAATTGCACACGAGTCATCTTGGTGGTTTGCAAGTTGTCATTCGCTTGCCCATTTCCGCTGCTTGATTAACACTGTGCGTATTCGTTTGTTGTAACGCCGCTTCAGGCACAACATCACCAAACACACAGAAGATTTTCTATGCGCGGTATGCACTCCTCCGGCTTATCAGTCCATCCTAATAACGAACCCCGCACTGCGGATACCAAAGTCAATTTGCGCCAGAGCATGGCGTATTTGCTGCCGTATTTGTGGGAATTCAAAGGTCGCGTTGTGCTGGCGATTGTTGCGCTGCTGGCCGCGAAAGGCGCAACTCTGGTAATGCCTTGGGCGCTCAAACATATTATTGATGGCGTTGACCGCAGTATCGCACCGGAAATTGCATTGCCCGCTTTTTTTATTTTGTTTTACGGTGCTTTGCGCTTTGGCAGTGTGTTTTTCGGTGAAGTGCGCGATGCATTATTCAGCCGTGTGACTGAGCATGCGATGCGCAAAATCGGCTTGCGTGTATTCCAGCATTTGCATTCACTGGAGTTGGCATTTCACCTTGACCGGGCAACGGGCGGTATTAGCCGCGATATTGAACGCGGCACCAATGGCATCAGTTTTTTGATGCGTTTTTTAATGTTCAATATTGTTCCTACCCTGTTTGAAATCCTGATGGTAGCCGTTATTTTTGCAGCGGCTTTTTCTATTTGGTACGCGGTTATCACGCTGGTTGCAGTGGCAATTTATGTGGTGTTTACCATCTACACCACTGAGTGGCGCAATAAATTTGTGCGCGAGGCGAATCAGGCCGACTCCTCCACTAGCACGCGCGCAATTGATTCGCTGCTCAATTATGAAACGGTTAAATATTTCAATAATGAACAATACGAAGCGGAAACCTACGATAAATTTCTGGCCAATTGGGAAAGCGCCAAATTAAAAAACCGCATGTCACTACTCGCACTTAACTCCGGGCAAGCATTGATTATTGCGCTGGCAATGACCGCCATGATGTGGATGGCTGCGCAAAGTGTGCTCGATAAAGAGATGACGCTGGGCGATTTGGCGATGATTAACGCCTATATGATCCAATTATTTATTCCGCTCAATTTCCTCGGCTTTGTGTACCGCGAAATTCGCCGTTCGCTGACCGATTTGGAAAATATGCTGGCGTTATTAAAACGCAATCCGGCAATCAGTGATGCCAGTGATGCACAGCCGTTACAGGTGAATAAAGGTGCAATCCATTTCCAGCAAGTTGAATTTGGTTATCACGCCGAGCGCCCAATTTTAAAGCAGTTTGATTTGCATATTCAGGCGGGAAAAAAAATAGCTATTGTGGGTTCATCGGGTGCAGGTAAAAGCACGCTCTCCCGCCTGTTATACCGTTTTTACGATATTAATTCCGGCAGTATCCAGATTGATGGACAGGATATTCGCAAGGTAACGCTGGAGAGTTTACGTCGCGCCATCGCCATAGTGCCGCAAGATACCGTGCTGTTTAACACCAGCATCCGCGACAACATTGCCTACGGTAATCCACACGCGAGCGATGAGCAAATTGACCGCGCAATTAAAATGGCGCATCTCGAACATTTTATTCACAGTTTGCCGCAGGGCGATAAAACGCTTGTTGGCGAGCGCGGCTTAAAAGTGTCTGGCGGTGAAAAACAGCGCATTGCGATTGCGCGGGTATTATTAAAAGGCTCGCCGATTCTAATTTTTGATGAGGCCACCAGCGCACTGGATTCCAATTCAGAAGCAGCCATTCTTGCCGCTATGGATGAAGTGGCAAGTGGCCACACCACGTTGGTTATTGCGCATCGCCTGTCAACCGTTATTAATGCCGACCAAATAATTGTATTAGATGCAGGTAGCGTAGTTGAGCAAGGCACTCACAGTGAATTGTTGGCACTACAAGGAAAATACGCGCAGATGTGGGCGATGCAATTGCAAGAAGCTGAAGATTAATGGTTTATTTTTTTTCGTAGCGTGATGTGTAAAAAAACCAGACTTGGCAAATAATCACGCCCAACACACCGGCCAACATCAACAGTGAAAAAGGCATGGCGGTACCCGTATAAAAAAATGCAAGCAGCGGCCCGGCAAATGCGCCGCTGCCAAAACGCAATGTGCCCATCACTGCTGTTGCAGTGCCGGAGTTGTGCGGGAACTTCATCAGCACCAGCGCATCGGTATTGGTAGATGCCAAGGTCAGACCTGCCATCAGCGGTGCGATACTGAATACACTGAACCAAATGTTCAGTCCAAAAAAATTAAATCCGCACAGCAACAGCGCGCTGACCAATGCAAGTGCAATACCTATGCGCAACATGTGCAGTGAACCAAAGCGTGTCACCACGCGACTGTTAATAAAGTTTGCAATAATCAGGCAGATAACATTCACACCAAACAACACGCTGAACATTTGCTCGCTTACGCCAAAATAATCGATATACACAAACGACACGGCAGTAATAAAACAAAAGAACGCAAATGAGCCAAACATCATGCTGGCAATTAACGGGCGTGCCTGGCTGTTGGAAAACACCACTTTATAACCGCTAAAAAAATTGCCAGTAACCTTGGGTGAGTCATTAATGGGTTGGCTGATTTCCGGCAACCATTTCCACACGAAGGCAAAAATCAACGCACCGTAAAGTGCCAATACGATAAAAATACTGTGCCACTCGCTCACCCATAAAATAGCGCTGCCGATGCTGGGTGCCAGCAATGGTGCAAGCATCATGATCATGGATAAATACGACATGCCTTTGGCGGTGTGTTCCTGATACAAGTGTCGCACCAGGCCAGGCACAACAACCGTCGCCGCTGCGCCGCAAAATGCTTGCAGTGCACGCAACAATAAAAAGTGATGAATGTTATCGACAAACGCGAGTGCGATACTGCACAGCGTAAAACCGGTCAAACCAAAAATCGCTAATGGCCTGCGCCCGAGTGAATCGGCGAGCGGGCCGAATAACAACATACCCACGCCATAGGCGGCGAGAAAAATGCTGAGCGATTGCTGCACGCTGCCGATGTGTGCATCCAAATCGCGCGCAATATCGGGCATCGCCGGTAAATACATATCCACAGCAAGCGGTGTGGTGGCGATCACGGCAGCGAGTAAAACAATTAAAAACGGATGGGTTTCTTTGGTCATGGAAAAACACAGGTATTTGCGATCAAGCGTAAGAATGTGGTTTTAGTTTACGCATCTGCCTGTATTAAAACGATGGGTCAACGAAGGTGCGAATCAACGAAAAATTCGATCATTGCATGCTTGTGGTGTTATCGTCGCAATTATTTTTGAGTTTGGTTATAGCATCGCTATAAAGTGGATTTAAAAGTTCTAATTGCTTATCGCCTAAATAGGTTTGTGCAAATTCCCATGGCGCGACACCGTTATTCCAATCGCAATGGATGACCGCAATCGTCGCAAGGTTTTGCGCAACCGAGGTCTTTAAATAAGGCGAATAATTTTTGTCTTGTGCAAAGGCGGCAAATTTATCCAGTTCCGCGACATAAAAATCAGCCGTTTTCTGGAAGCTCACCTTATGTACCCCGGCTTGCTCCATAATCGCTTTGACATACATGGGCTTAAGTGTGCTTTGGGTGTTGGGCCAGTCAGCAAGGGTGAAGCCCCCTTCTTGCGCCCAACTGTGGCAGGCGATGCAGAGGGATAACAGCAGCAGTGAGAGGCGCGTGTATAAACGGCAGTGCAGGCGTAGGGATGACATAGCAGGTCTTCATTTATCTCAAAAGGATTGGAAGTATCCAATTATATTCCGAAGGTCTGGCTGCAGGTTAAAATCCCTTTGATTGACATTAGTATAAAGGCGTGTAAACTGAGTCTTAGCTTGAAAGTACGTCTAATATTTATGCACCACATTTCGAAGTTCCTACGTAGTATTTCGTCCTGTTTACATAAGTAATTCCCACATTTCCAGCACAAACCACCCTTCGGGGTACACTTACTTTTGTATTAATAGGTAATACTATGTCTAAAACAACTACTGGCACTGTTAAATGGTTCAACGAAGCTAAAGGTTTCGGTTTCATCGAGCAAGAATCTGGTCCAGATGTATTCGCTCACTTCAGTGCTATCTCTGGTACTGGTTTCAAAACTTTGGCTGAAGGCCAAAAAGTTAGCTTCACCGTTACCCAAGGCCAAAAGGGCCCACAAGCTGAAAACATCCAAGCTATCTAATTATTTAGATGCTTGCTAGCGACCAAGGTCGCTGGTGTTAACGCTAAAAAGGCGAAATCTTCGGATTTCGCCTTTTTTATTGCCTGCATTTTTTGTGCAGATGTGTCGTTTTTGTCGCCAGTGACCTGACAAACATCACCTCTTACATCTTCCTGCTTGTTTTTACATGGGTATCGCCCAATCTGTTCTGTACTTCACTCTTTCGGAACAGTTATGACTCATCCGCTCTCCCGCCGCCAAATCCTGCTGGATTTGCTTCGCCCTTACCGTTTGCGCATTGTGTTTGCGTTTATCGCGCTACTGGTTGCTGCCGTGTCGGTGCTGCTGATTGGCCAAGGCTTGCGGCAGGTGATCGATAAAGGTTTTGTGGCGGGGAGCGCACAGTGGCTCAACTACGCGTTATTGGGCACGTTGGTTGTGATTCTGGTGATGGCGGTGGCCACCTACGCGCGTTTTTATCTGGTGTCCTGGTTGGGTGAGCGCATCACGGCGGATTTACGCCGCAATGTGTTCTCGCATTTATTAACCCTATCGCCAGAGTTTTTTGAGCAGAACCGCACTGGCGATGTGCTATCGCGCTTGACCAATGACACCACTCAGTTGGAGACGGTTATTGGCTCCAGTGTGTCCATGGCGTTGCGCAATGCGCTGCTGTTGTTAGGTGGGTTGGTGATGTTGGCCATCACCAGTTTGAAATTGACGCTGTTGGTATTGCTGGCGATTCCGTTTGTATTGGTGCCGATTATTATGTTCGGGCGGCGTGTGCGTAAATTGGCGCGTGCGACCCAGGATTCGGTTGCCGATGTTGGTGCCTACACCGATGAAGTGATCCATGAGATTCGCACAGTGCAAGCTTACGGGCATGAGGCGGAATCGGTACGTGAATTCAATGAGCGGGTTGAATCGACATTCGCAACCGGCATCAAACGCATTCGCCAACGCGCGTTATTGGTGGTGGCAGTTATCACCTTGGTGTTCAGCGCCATCGCACTGATTTTATGGGTGGGCGGGCACGATGTGCTCAGCGGTGCGATTAGTGCCGGTGAGTTATCGGCATTTATTTTTTATGCCGTGATTGTTGCCAGTGCGATGGGCACTATTTCTGAAGTGATTGGCGATGTGCAGCGTGCAGCAGGTGCTACTGAGCGATTGGTTGAGTTGTTGGCAACGCAATCCAGTTTACCGCAAGCGCCGCATCCGCTGGTATTTCCCGGAAAAGTGCGGGGTGAGATCAGCATGCGCGGCATTAACTTCGCCTACCCATCGCGCCCCGATACGCCGGTATTTACCGGGTTTGATTTACAGATTAATCCCGGCGAAAAAATTGCGCTGGTCGGGCAATCGGGCGCAGGAAAAACTACCGTATTCCAATTGCTGCAGCGATTTTACGACCCTCAAGCGGGCGAGATTTTGCTGGATGGCATCAATATCAAAGAAGCCGATATTCACGCACTGCGCTCGCACATTGCCGTGGTACCACAAGATCCGGTGATTTTTGCCGCAAGCCTGCGCGATAACCTGCGCTACGCGCGGCCAGATGCCACCGATGCCGAAGTAATCGCCGCCTGCGAAGCGGCATTTGCAATGGAATTTATCGCGCAGTTGCCGGAAGGCTTGGACAGTTTTCTGGGTGAGCGCGGCGTACGTTTATCGGGTGGGCAAAAGCAGCGCATTGCAATTGCGCGCGCAATTCTCGCTGACCGCCCAATCTTGTTGTTGGATGAAGCAACCAGCGCACTGGATTCCAACAGCGAGCAAAAAGTACAGCAAGCCCTGGAAACGCTGATGCAGAACCGGACAACGATCATGATTGCCCATCGTTTATCGACGGTCGTGAATGCCGATAAAATTTTGGTGTTACAGCAGGGGAATATTGTCGCCAGCGGAACCCATCAGGCATTGCTTGCCAGCAGTGAGTTATATCAGCAGCTTGCACGATTGCAGTTTCAACGGGAGCCTTAGCCGCTGATAAATTTACTGGCGATATTCGCGCATCTGCAGTGGTCATCTAATATCATTAAGGAATTGGTGTTTTGTGATTGATGCGGATGATGAATAGATGTTTGAGATAAGCCAGTTGCGCTGCTTTGTAGCAGTTGCCGAGGAATTGCACTTCAGTCGCGCAGCTGAGCGGCTCAATATGACCCAACCACCGCTGAGCCGGCAGATACGTCTGCTGGAGCATCAAATTGGCGTACAACTGCTGGAACGTACCAGCCGCACCGTGCGTTTAACCGCGGCAGGCAAGGCATTTTTCCCTGATGCTGCACGTATTTTGCGGATGGCCGAAGAAGCGGCCGCCACTGCAAGGCGCAATGCAAAAGGTGAAAAAGGCTCCCTGTCGATCGGTTTTACCGCCTCTTTTGGCTATAAATTGCTTCCGGAAATTGTGCGCCACTTGCGCGAGCTGGCACCGGATGTCTCGCTGACACTCAAAGAGTTGGTGACAGGTGCACAGTTGGAAGCGCTCCATTCCGGTGTGCTGGATATAGGTCTGGTGCGCCCGCATAACCACGAAGGTGAGCTGGAGACTGCGCTGCTTGGCAGTGAAGAACTCTATTTGGCGATTCCCCGGCAAGAGGCTGATCATTGGCCGGAGCAGCCGGGCTTGGACTGCCTGCATGAAAAACCTTTTTTGATGTATTCCCCCTACGAAGCGCGCTATTTCCACGATTTGTTATCCGGTTGTTTCCTGCAAGCCGAGGTGTTGCCGCAGATTGTGGAATATGTGGCGCAAATCCATACCATGTTGGCCTTGGTGAAGTCCGGAATCGGTGTCGCGCTAATCCCCAAATCTGCCTGCAGCCTCCACTTTGAAGGGTTACTGTTGCGCAAAGTGTTAACCCATCCAGCCAAACCAGTGCAAATGGCCTATAGCTATCGTAAAGATAACCACAACCCCGCGCTGGAGACCTTATTGCAAGAGGTGTTGCCCGGGTTTATGGCGGAATTGATGGATTGATAGCCAGTTTGCACAGTGGTATTGGGCAGTTTTGATACACAAATTAAATAGGTGTGAATAGCAATTGGTTTGATTTGTATATGATTAGCTCGCAAAATCGAACCAACTGATTTGCGATCAGGTGCAAGTTTCACAGGGCTTTCACCGCAAGGTATCGCGATTCCGTCGGTCACTCTGGTTCGGCTAGCTGGTTCTACTTCGTCCGGAAAGGTCGTGATTGTTGTTTGCCTTAGTTACACTCATAGCGTAATTCCTGCGCTTCTTTAACGGGGCGCAGGTTTTTTGTTTGGCAATGAGTGAATTTTTCTCTCTCGTGTTATAGCACTAGAATTTTATAAAAGCGGTTACAAATTTTTTAAAAAAATAATTTTTATAAATTGAAAATTAAAAAACTTTTAATAGAAAGCAAATAAAAAAATTATTAATACAACGTTATAAAAATTGCATATCGGCAATGTGTAATGACTTCGGCCTATGGATTGCGCAACGAAGCTTGATCAGCATAAAAATCTATTTCAATAAACACTAAAACTAAAATAGTTATTTGGAATAATGGCGTGATCACGACTTCTGTTTAATAAACGACACTCAAACCGATTTGCTAATTAATAAAAACGTCAGGTAATAATAATGGAGAGCTCTATGAAAAAGTTTGCAGTTAACCCGCTTGTGTTTGCTATTGCAGCCAGCATGATCCCCGTCACCAGTTATGCTCAGGACTCCGAGGTTGAGGAAGTTATCGTGACCGGTAGTTTCCGCGCCAGCTTGGCAAATGCGCTGAATACCAAGCGCAACTCGGCCAACAATGTCGATGCAATTGTCGCAGAAGACATGGGCAAAATGCCCGACCTTAACCTCGCTGAATCTTTACAGCGCGTTCCCGGTGTTGCGATTACCCGCGAAGGCGGTGAAGGGCGCAATATTACCGTGCGTGGTCTTGGCCCCGGTTTTTCTGCAACAACTTTAAATGGAATGGAAGTACCATCAAGCACCGGTGGTCTTGACTCCTCTGGCGGCGTGAATCGCGGTCGCTCGTTTGACTTCAACGTGTTTGCATCAGAATTATTTAATAAAATTGTGTTGAATAAATCGGCCAAAGGCTCACTGGAAGAAGGTGGCCTTGCTTCTACAGTTGAGCTTTATTCTGCCAAGCCTTTTGATAATCCGGGCTTGCATGCCGTTGTTGGCGGATCAATGGCCGTTGATAACCTGACCGGTGAAGATGACCCGCGTGTAGTCGGTATGTTTAGCAATACATTCGCGGATGATAAGTTGGGTGTGTTAGTGAGTTTTGCACAATCCGAGCGCAATATTCGTCAGGAAGGTTTTGGCAGCGTGCGCTGGACATCGGCTTTTGATAACTCCAACAGAAGTTTTGTTGGCAATGATTCTACAGTTGCTATCAGTGGTGGTACTCCAGATCCGCTAGCTAACTATCCTGATCTCGATCAAACCAGCGCAAAATTCGCCAATGAAAAACTCGATTACATGTTGTTCCCGCGTTTACCGCGTATGGATTCATTCAACACTGATCAGGAGCGTACCGGTGTAACAGGTTCATTCCAGTTCAGACCAACTGATCGCATGGAATTTACGTTGGATTATTTGAAATCCGATCTGAAAACGTCCGTCTCTTCATACAATTTCTTTGCGCAATTCCGCAATACCTTTGCATCCATCACGCCCACCAATATTGTGTTGGATGACGCTGGCCGCGTTGCGATTGCCGGTGAATTTACCGGTGTTACCCCGCGCGTAGAAAGCCGTGGCCAATTCAGTGATACCGAATTCGAACAAGTTGTGTTGTCAGGAAAGTTTGACCTTACTGATAATTTAAAATTGGATCTGATGTTTGGTAATGCCGCAGTGGTGCACGACGAAGAGCAGTATCGTTTTAACCTTGATGCGCTCAATCCGAGTTATGCAAACGCCGCTGCACCTACGCGCAAAGCGATCAACGGATTGAATCCAACCTATTTTGCTTATGATTTCCGCAGCGATGGCGATATTGCGGAAATGAGTTACGGCTTTGATATTACTGATCCGTTGAATTATCACTTCACTGCGCCGACATTGCGTAAAGATATTGTGGAGCGTGAGAACGATACTTTCCGCGCAGACCTGACCTGGGATCTGGATGAATCCAGTATCAAAACCGGTGTGATCTGGAATGACCGCAACATTACCTCCGAGCGCCATGATCCAACCGCCGGTTCGCTGACCGATCCTGTTGCAAAAGTGAATACCGGTTCGGGCACCGCAACTATTCTTCCAATCACCCAAGCTACTGTGAATTTGACGACTACCTTGGATAAAGTATCCAAAGGTTATGGCGATGCAATTAATCCACCTGCGGGTTTCCCGACGAATTTTATTGTGAATGATTTTGCTGCAACCAAAGCGGCTTATAACGCAGGCTCATTTACATTGAATCCGAATGACCCTACCACCTTCGATGTCACCGAAACGACAACTGGTGCCTACACCGAATACAACCGCAATATGCAATTGGCGGGCATGCCATTAATGGTCAATGCCGGTTTGCGTTATGTTGAAACGGAAGTGACTTCTATTGGTGTTGCCGGAACCGAAATTTCAAAACGCGAGAGCGATTACAAAGAGTGGCTGCCCTCCATGAACGCCACCTTGGAAGTGGTGGATGATGTATTGGTTCGCTTCAGTGCCAACAGAAATTTATCGCGCCCTAATATGTCGAGCATGACCGCGACTGTTAACGCAACGCCAATCAATGGCAACCTGAATATCGGTAACCCAGGTCTTAAACCAACGATGGCGGATGCTGTTGATTTAGGCGTGGAATGGTATTTTGCGGAAGAATCCGTAGTGGCGATTACCTTCTTCCACAAAGATATTGATAGCTTTATTTTGAGTGACACTGTGGCGAGCACCTTGTCGCCGGAATTGAAAGCGATTGTCGCAACGGCATTCCCGCAAACCAACCCAAGCTCACCGACGTTTGATCCTAATGGTGTAAGTATTAACGATGAGTGGAACATCTCTACTCCGGTTAATGGTGAAGGCGCAACGGTGGATGGTTATGAAATTTCCTATCAACAACCGTTCAGCTTTTTGCCTTCCACCTTTGAAGGCTTAGGTATGTTTGCCAACTACACCTACGTGGATTCTGAAATTACTTACCCTGGTGATATCAAAGGTCCATTAAGTGGTTTATCGGAAAACAGTTACAACTACGGTGTGTACTTTGAGCGTGAAAACTTTGGTGCGCGCGTAGTCGTGAATGGTCGCGATGATTACGTAACTTCAATTCCTGGCAGTGATCGCAACTATTCCGAAAACACCACTGGTCCAACCCGTGTGGATATGTCGGCGTTCTACAACATTACCGACAACGTCAAAGTCAGTCTTGAAGTGATTAACCTGACAGAAGAAGACGAGCGTCTTTACACCACTGGCCCGGTCACCTCAGGTGGCGATTTGGATTTGGTGCGTGAGGTGAATAACACTGGCCGTGAAATCAGCCTTGGAATTCGCGCGACCTTCTAAGTTGTCATCCACAAGTCAGTACCATTAGCAGCAATAACCGGATCATTACTATTGATTAATGATCCGGTTCTTTCCTCTAAAGCATTCCCGCCGCGTAGCATGCGGTATTGATGCTGTTCCGAGTGTGGTGTTCTCCATGAAAAAAATATTTCTGTTGGTATCTTCTCTTATTTTTGGGGCTGCACTTAGCGTGAGCTGCGCAGCACAGGCAGAACAAACGCCGTTGGCGACTACCGAGCTAATGGCTAACTCCATTATGCAGCGCCACCCCGAAGCCTGGACCATGCGTGAGTTCAAGCAGTTAACTGAGCCTGAGTGGGGCTATCCTTATTCACTGGTGTTGTACGGTTTTCAAAAACTCTATGCACAAACCGGCAATGAAAAATATCTCGCCTACGGTAAAACGTTTGTCGATCAACTCATCGATAAAAACGGCAAAATTCACGGTTACTCCCAGACGGAATTTAATATTGATTCCATCAATCCCGGCAAACTTTTATTTTTACTCTATGAAAAATATAAAGACCCGCGCTATTTAACGGCTATGCAAAGTTTGCGTGTGCAATTGCAATGGCAGCCGCGCACTACCGGCGGCGGTTTCTGGCACAAAAATATTTACCCTTGGCAAATGTGGTTGGACGGCTTGTATATGGGCGCGCCCTACTACGCGCAATTTGCACAAGTGCACAAAGAATCCAGCGCATCGTTTGATGATATTGCGCACCAGTTTTTGCTGATTGAAAGCAAAACCCGCGATGCCAAAACCGGATTGCTGTTTCACGCCTGGGATGAAAGTCACTTACAAAAATGGGCGAATAAAGAAACAGGTTTATCGCCGCACTTCTGGTCGCGCTCTATGGGTTGGTATGCCATGGCGTTAGTCGATACGCTTGATTACTTCCCCAAAAATCATCCCAAGCGCAAAGACTTGATCCGGTTGTTAAACGAATTGTCGGAAGCTTTATTAAAAGTGCAGCACCCAAGTCATCTCTGGTATCAGGTGACAGATCAGGGTGATCGCTATGGTAATTATTTGGAGACCTCCGGTAGCGCCATGTTTGCCTATGCCTTTGCCAAGGGTTACAACAAACATTATTTACCGGAAAAATATAAAGGTATCGCACGTAATATTTTTGATGGGATCGTAAAAAATCATACTGAATTGGATAGTCAGGGCATGCTGCATTTAAAAGATACCTGCGGTAGCGCAGGCCTGGGCAATGAACCCTATAGAACGGGCACCTTTGAGTATTATGTCAGTGAAGCCATCCGCACCGATGACCCTCATGGGTTGGGGCCATTTATTTTGGCTGGTGTCGAAATTGCGCAATTTAAATAATGTATTCAGCGAAAAAACAACGTCTATAAAAGCAGCGCCTATAAAAGCAACACCTATAAAAGTAACGTTTATAAAAAGTGAGAACCACTATGTTATCAACCACTCTATTCCCCAGTCTGCGAAAAATCAGCATCTGCTTATTGTTGATGCACTGTGTTGTGCTATCCAGCGCTCAAGCCTCGACGCATTTTTATAAGAAGTCGGATTGGAAACAAATGGATGTCATTCTTAAAAAAATTGAATCACCAAAGATTCCCGAGAATACTTTTGTGATTACCGACTTTGGTGCAAAAAGCGATGGCGCAAGCGATGCCCGTCCTGCGATTCAAAAAGCGATTGCCGCTGCTGTTGCCGCTGGTGGTGGTAAAGTGATTATCCCTGCCGGTAAGTGGTTGTCCAACGGGCCTGTGCATTTGCAGAGTTTTATTAATTTACATGTAGCAGAAGGCGCAACCCTGTTATTCAGTGCAGCGGCAAAAGATTACTTGCCTGCGGTATTTACCCGCTGGGAAGGCACAGAAATTTACGGTTATTCACCGCTGGTGTATGCCAATAATGTTACCGATGTTGCTATCACCGGTACCGGCACGATTGACGGTAATGCCAACAGTGAATTCCATGCGTGGCATACACAACAAGCCGATGATATTGCGGCGCTGCGTAAAATGGGTTTTGACGGTGTGCCACTGGAAAAACGTCAATTCGCTGAAGGGCATTTTTTGCGTCCATCGCTGATCCAGATTGTGAATGCAAAACGGGTGTTGCTTGAAGGCTACACTGCGATCAACTCCCCTTTCTGGGTTAATCATTTGGTGTACACCGACCACGCACAAATGCGCAAAGTCAAAGTAAATAGCATGTTCCCGAACAACGACGGTATTGATATTGATTCGGGCCGCTGGGTGGTGATTGAAGATAACCATTTCCGCACCGGTGATGATTCGGTCGTGATTAAATCCGGCCGCGATCTGGATGGCCGCACCATTGGTCGCCCCAGTGAAAATGTGGTGGTGAGAAATAATATTCTCGATGGTGAAGACGGTGTGGGCCTGGGCAGTGAAATGTCAGGCGGGATTAAAAATGTCTTTTTCACCGATAACACTTATTTAAAAGGCACATCGGTTTTCCGTTTAAAAGCAAATCTTGATCGCGGTGGCAGTGTGGAGCATGTGCGCATCCGCAACACGAAAATTGGTGAAGCCAAATATTTATTCTGGTTTGACTTGAGTTATGTGGCGGGTTATCTGGGCGGAAATTTTCCATCCAAATATCACGATATTGTGTTTGAAAATATTGTGGCAGAAAAAGTGGATACTTTTTTTATCAGCCACGCCCCGCAAGTGCAGCCATTGGAAAATGTATTGTTTAAAAATATCCAGGTGAAATCTGCCAAACAGTTTATGGATTTTACCAACCTGAAAAATGTGACCTTTACCGACTTGCAAATCAATGGACAAACATTGTCGGCGCATTTTGAATAATTCTTCCACTATTGGCGCTGTTGAAAAGACGATGCCTGTGCCCGGACTTGGTTGCCGGGCATGTTTATTATTACTCTGTTCGTTCTTATTTGGGTTCTGTGCTATTTCCACAATGGCCTCAGCAACAACAACCTCAGCAACAATAGCCTCTGCAACAACAGCGGTTTATATCGCCAACAGCGATTCGCACAGTCTGTCTGTATTTTGGTTGGATGAACAAACCGGCAAAGCTGCATTGCAACAAACCCTTGCGGTGCGCGGTGCAGTCATGCCGCTGCGTTTATCGCACAACAAGCGGCTGCTTTATGCCGCGATCCGCTCGGAGCCTTATCGCGTGGCGGTGTTTGATATTGATCCGCACACGGGTTATTTAACTGCGCGAACATCAATCCCTTTGCCCGATAGCATGGCCAATATCGATCTTGATCGCGCGGGGCGCTATTTATTGTCGGCTTCCTATGGAGGCAATAGCATTAGCATCCAGCCATTGGATTCCGAGGGAATTCCTGCGGCGCAAGCGCAGGTAATTAAGACAGGTGCGCACCCGCACCAAATAACCGCGGACCCTGAAAATCAATTTATTTATGTGTCGTTACTCGGTGAAAACCGCTTGGATTATTTTCGGCTGGGTGATGAGACTCCACATACAACAGCGCTTGAGTTACCGGCAGGTTCCGGGCCGCGCCATTTTGTTTTTTCCAAACAAAAAAAGCGCGTTTATGTACTCAGTGAATTAAGTGCGCAAGTGCAAGTTGCTGCGCGCGACCCTTCAACGGGAGTGTTGAGGTTGCGCGAATCGCATTCGCTTTTGCCAGCAGGGAATGCGCCTTGGGCGGCCGATATTCATTTAACGCCGGATGAACATTTTTTGTATGTATCGGAGCGCAACAGCAATAGCCTATTTGGTTTCAGGGTGGATCAGCAATCGGGGCGCTTGCGCGCGCTGGGTAAATGGACAACCGAACATCAGCCGCGCGCGTTTACAATTTCTGAGAGCGGGCGTTATCTGTTAGTGGTTGGGCAAAAATCCCATCACCTGCAGGTGTTTGCGATAAATCCTGCAACGGGTGCGCTGACCGTAACAGAGCGCAAGGCAACCGGTAATAATCCTTCCTGGGTGGAAACGCTTGCATTGAAAGCGCGCAGCAATAAACCGGAAGTACAGAATGAGTGAATGGTATTCATGCGCAAACTGGATTAATCCATTTATCGATTGGTTTGATTTGGCATTCATTAGCTCGCATCATTTAAAAGACTTAATAACGTAACAATAACCTAACAATAAAACGATTCAACCAATGCGGGAGTTGATTCATGGCCAATGCACCAGCAAACGGCGCACCCGACATAAACCAAAGCGGTAGCCATCTATCCGCTAATCAGGGGGTTATCAGTACAGCGACTGCAACGCGTGCCCGTTGGGGAATTTTGGCGATGCTATTCATCGCCACCACTATCAACTATGCCGACCGCGCGACAATTTCTATCGCCGGATCTGATATCGCCAGCGATCTTGGTTTATCGCCTATTGAGATGGGTTATATTTTTTCTGCGTTTGCCTGGAGTTATGTGTTGGCGCAAATTCCCGGCGGTTGGTTGCTGGATAAATTTGGTTCCCGGTTGACCTATTTTGCGAGTATTTTTTTATGGTCCACTTTTACCCTGCTGCAAGGGTTTGTGGGTTTTTTAACGGGCGGTGCCGCATTCATTATGCTGATTGTGTTGCGCTTGTTGGTCGGTGCAGCAGAAGCGCCTGCCTTTCCCGGTAATAGCCGTATTACCTCGGCGTGGTTTCCCACCCATGAGCGCGGGCTGGCAGCATCTATTTTTAATTCGGCGCAGTATTTTGCAACCGTTGCCTTCGCGCCCTTAATGGGCTGGATGGTGCACAGTTACGGCTGGCAAAGTATTTTCTTTTTTATGGGCGCACTGGGAATTGTATTGGCCGGTATCTGGTTAAAAACGATTTTCTCACCCAAACAACACCCGCGCGTCAATGCCAGCGAATTGCGTTACATAGAAGAAGGTGGTGCGCTGGTTGACCTTGATAATTCCACGCAACAAAACCAGCGTGTTGATACCTTCAAGTGCATTAAAGAATTGCTTGCCTCGCGCATGTTGCTCGGTGTGTATATCGGGCAGTACTGTATTAATTCGCTCACCTATTTTTTTCTCACCTGGTTTCCGGTGTATTTGGTGCAAGAGCGCGGCATGAGTATTTTGCAGGCGGGTTTTTTGGCATCGCTTCCGGCGATTGCCGGATTTTTGGGTGGTGTGTCTGGCGGCTGGCTTTCTGATCGCCTGACCAAAAAAGGTTACTCTCTCACCTTTGCGCGAAAATTGCCGATTGTGGTGGGCATGTTAATGTCCACCAGCATGATTGCGTGCAATTACGTGGATACCGATACGCTGGTGATTGCGATTATGTCGCTCGCCTATTTCGGCAAGGGTGTAGGTGCGCTGGGCTGGGCGGTTGTAGCGGATACATCGCCAAAAGAGGCGGGCGGTTTGTCGGGCGGATTATTCAATACCTTTGGTAATAGCGCCGGCATAGTCACGCCAATTGTGATTGGTTACATAGTGCATAGCACCGGTTCATTTGCGGGTGCGCTCGCTTATGTGGGGGCGCATGCGGTTGTGGCGATTGTCAGTTATTTGTGTGTTGTCGGTGAGATTAAACGCATCACCCTGAGCGATTCAGTGAGTGCACCTGCGGCACAATAATTTTTTGAGGTTTTAGTATGTCCCAAGCGGTTATCAAAATGCATCCGGCCGATAACGTTGCTGTCGTTGTCAGCGAGGGTGGGTTAGCGGCGGGAACAGAAGTGGCAGGCGGTGTGATACTGCGTGAAAATATTCCGCAAGCACATAAAGTGGCGTTGAAAAATTTCGCGCAGGGCGATGCGGTGATCCGCTACAACGTTACCATCGGTTATGCCAAAGACAATATCGCCGCTGGCAGTTGGGTAAATGAAAATGTATTGATAATGCCCAATGCGTTAGGGTTGGAAAATTTACCTATCAGTACGCGTATTGGCACTGCAGGCGAGCCGCTGGATAATTTTACGTTTCAAGGCTATCGCAATGCCGATGGCAGTGTGGGTACGCGCAATATTTTAGCCATCACCCAAACCGTGCAGTGTGTAGCGGGTGTGGTGGATTACGCGGTAAAGATTATTCGCGAACAATTATTGCCAAAATATCCGAATGTGGATGGCGTAATTGGTTTGTCGCACAGCTACGGTTGTGGTGTGGCGATAGATGCACCGGCAGCGCCAATTCCCATTCGCACTATTCGCAATATTTCGCTCAACCCGAATTTTGGTGGCGAAATAATGGTGATCAGTTTGGGTTGTGAAAAATTACAGCCATCGCGGTTAATGCCCGCCGGATCAATTCCTGCAACCGTTGTTGATGGCCCGCAGGTCGTGTGTTTGCAAGATGAAGAACATGTGGGTTTTATGAGCATGATCAATTCCATTTTGCGGCAGGCGGAATTTCATCTGGAGCGATTAAATAAACGCACACGCGAAACCTGTCCGGCCTCAGCCTTGGTGGTGGGCATGCAATGCGGCGGCAGCGATGCGTTTTCCGGCATCACTGCCAACCCTGCGCTGGGTTACGCAGCCGATTTATTGGTGCGCGCCGGTGCAACAGTTATGTTTTCAGAAAATACCGAAGTGCGCGATGGTGTAGACCAATTGACTGCGCGCGCAGCAACGCCGCAAGTGGCCGCCGATATTATTAAAGAAATGCAGTGGTACGATAATTATCTCGCGGCGGGTATGGTTGACCGCAGTGCGAATACTACGCCCGGAAATAAAAAAGGTGGTTTATCGAATATTGTTGAAAAAGCCATGGGCTCAATTGTGAAATCCGGATCATCGCCCATTGTGGGTGTGGTGTCGCCGGGTGAGCGTTTGCGCGATCGCGGTATTACCCGTGGTTTGGTTTATAACTCCACACCCGCGAGCGATTTTATTTGCGGCACTTTGCAATTGGCGGCGGGAATGAATTTGCATATTTTCACCACTGGCCGCGGTACGCCTTATGGGTTGGCAGAGTGCCCAGTGATTAAAGTAGCAACGCGAACAGATCTGGCGCGCCGCTGGCACGATCTTATGGATGTGAATGCCGGGCGTATTGCCGATGGTGAAAAAACCATTGAAGAAATGGGCTGGGAAATTTTCCAGTTAATGCTCGATGTTGCCAGCGGCAAAAAAACCTGGGCCGAACATTGGAAATTGTATAACTCACTGGTGTTGTTTAATCCTGCACCGGTCACCTGATGTGTACCAACGCGCGACTTGTTCGCGCGTTTTTGTTTCTCTGGCGTGAAGAAATCGACGCGGCATTTGTATCAATACAAAATCAGTATTAACCCAGTCAGTAATTAAGCTTTACCCGCACAGGGCGCGGTGCAAAAATTTCCTCAAAATATCCTCAGCAGGAGATGATTCCGTGTCCCGTTATACACCTAAAGAATTCGCAAAAATTGTTGGTAGTGGCTTGTTGTCTTTTCCGGTTACCCATTTTAAAGCCAGTGACCATTCGTTCAATGAAGATGCTTATCGCGCTAACCTGAATTGGCTATTTAGCCACGAAGCAGCCGCTATGTTTGCAGCCGGAGGCACCGGTGAATTTTTTTCACTCACGCAAAAAGAAGTGGATCGCGTTGTGCGTGCAGCGGTGGAAGAAACCGGAAATAAAATGCCGGTGATTGCCCCTGCCGGTGGTGGTACAGCGGTATCAATTGAATATTGCCAAGCCGCAGAAGCTGCCGGTGCCGATGGTATTTTATTGCTGCCGCCTTATTTAACCGAAGCGGCAAAAGACGGTGTGGCTGCGCATGTAGAAGCTATTTGTAAATCCACCAAACTGGGTGTGATTGTGTATAACCGTGCAAACCAACGTCTGGATGAAATCGAGCTGGAAAAACTGGCGGAGCGCTGCCCCAATCTGGTGGGTTATAAAGACGGTTTGGGCGATATTGAATTAATGACTCGCATCTACGCCCGCTTAGGTGATCGCTTGACTTACATTGGCGGGCTGCCGACAGCAGAAACATTTGCATTACCTTATTTGGAAATGGGCGTGACTACGTATTCGTCGGCCATTTTTAATTTTGCGCCGGAATTTGCGCTGAATTTTTATCATGCCGTGCGCGCGCGCAATTATGAGCAGGTGTATAAATCGCTCAATGAATTTGTGTTGCCGTATATTGCGATCCGCAATCGCAAACAGGGTTATGCTGTGTCAATTGTAAAAGCAGGTATGAAAATTGTGGGGCGCGATGCCGGCCCTGTGCGCACACCTTTGCTGGATTTGACCGAGAGTGAAATGGCTGAACTTGCCGCGTTAATTTCACGCATCCAATAAAACCCACGCGATAGATTGTAAAAGGTAGCTTCAATGAAATTAACGGGAAACTTGCTTATCGGTGCTGCGCAAATTGCGGGCGACAAAGGAACTTTGTATGCCGTAAACCCGGCAACTGGCGAACAACTTGAGCCTGTTTATCATTTGGGTGGTGTGGCGGATGTTGAACGTGCCTGTGCGTTGGCAGAGCAGGCATTTGATAGTTATCGCGCAACCTCGCCTGCGGAGCGCGCCCGTTTTTTAGAGACTATCGCGCGCAATATTGAATCCCTTGGCGATACATTAATTGAACGCGCTATGGCAGAAACCGGTTTGCCGCGTGCACGTTTGGAAGGCGAGCGCGCCCGCACCTGTAATCAATTGCGTTTATTTGCGCAGGCTATCCAATCCGGTGAACACAATTTGCCGCGCATTGATTTGCCTATGCCGGAGCGCAAACCTGTGGCGCGTCCGGATTTACGTCAGCGCCGAATTCCACTTGGCCCTGTTGCAGTATTTGGTGCAAGTAATTTTCCACTCGCGTTTTCGGTGGCCGGTGGCGATACCGCCTCTGCTTTTGCGGCGGGTTGTCCGGTTATTGTAAAAGCGCACTCGGCGCATCCGGGCACATCGGAATTGGTTGGGCAAGCTATTCAACTGGCGGTAGCGCAATGCGGTTTGCCTGAAGGTGTATTTTCGTTGCTGTATGGTTCAGGTAACACATTAGGAACAGCATTGGTTGCGCATCCGGTTATTCAGGCGGTTGGATTTACCGGCTCGCGTGCCGGTGGTATTGCGCTGATGCGCGTTGCTCAGCAGCGTCCACAGCCCATTCCTTTTTATGGCGAATTAAGTGCATTGAATCCGGTGGTGTTGTTACCCGGTGCATTAACAGATAAAGCGGTGGAATTAGGCCGACAATTTGTTGCATCACTCACTATGGGAGCCGGGCAGTTTTGTACTAACCCGGGATTACTCTTGGCGATTGATTCTCCTGCGCTTGATCAATTTATCCAATCCGCAAAAATTGCGCTGCAAGAATCGGCTGCGCAAACCATGCTGAGCCCCGGCATCCATAATGCGTACCAACATTCCACTGCGTGCATTGCAAAAAGTAAACAGGTAGAACTGGTTGCCTCTGGTTTGGTTTCACCTGCCCCCAATACATGTCAGGCAATGCTCTATGCAACTACGGCGCAAGCTTTTATTGCCGATATTAATTTGCACGAAGAAATGTTCGGTGCTGCATCGCTATTAATTCGTTGCCGCAATGAAGATGAAATAGTGCAAGTGCTAAAAAAAATGGATGGACAACTCACGGCCACGCTTCATTTTGCAAACACCGAGCGTGATGCCGCGCGCAGACTTCTGCCGGTTTTGGAACGCAAAGCCGGACGTATTCTTGCCAACGGTTGGCCTACCGGTGTGGAAGTGTGTCATGCAATGGTTCATGGTGGCCCTTGGCCAGCAACAACCGATGCGCGCACTACATCGGTCGGCACTGCTGCACTGGAGCGTTTTTTGCGGCCGGTGTGTTATCAGGATTTGCCCGATGAATTATTGCCTGCAGAATTACAGGCGAATAATCCGTTGCAGGTGAAGCGTTTGATTGACGGTAGTATTTTTCTAGTGTGAGCCCGGTTTTTTAAGGTGCATCCGGCGTAAAACACAAGCGTGTTTTCAGTGTGTGTTTTACGCCAGATTTTCGCTGATGGCTTTGAGTACCGCCTGGGTGCGGTCGCGGCAGTCGAGTTTGGCGAGGATATTGGATACGTGATTGCGCACTGTGCCTTCCGCCAGAAAAATCGTTTTTGCAATTTCTTTATTGGACCGGCCATTAACCAACAAGCGCAAAATTTGTTTTTCCCGTTCCGATAAATCCAATGTCGATTTTTTTTGCTGGAATTCGCGCAACATATCGGGCTCGGCCAAAAATGTCGAACCGTCAGACACCAGTTGCAAACTGCTGACGAGTTTTTCCAGCGACACATCTTTTAATAAAAATCCGTTAGCGCCTGCTTTTATGCTCTGCGCAAATAAATCCGCATCGTCAAATGTTGTGAGCATCAAAATGGGTGTGTTATTGCTGCGTGCGCGCAGGTGCTTCACCAGGCTGATGCCATCCATCACCGGCATACGAATATCGGCGAGCAGCACATCGACAGGCTGTTGAGTGATAAACGCCAGCGCTTCTTCGCCGTTGCGCGCCTCCCAACTGACTTGCGCATTGCCGGAAATTGCCAGCAATCCGGAAATCCCCTGCCGCACCAACTGTTGGTCATCAACCAAACCTACATTAAGCATTGTGTAACTCCATTGTTATCGCTAACCGACAACCTTTCTTCAACGGTATTAATTCAACCTTGCCAGCAAAAGGATGAAGACGTTCTTGCATGCCTTTGAGTCCATTGCCGGGATTAATCAGCGCGCAGCCATGGCCGTTATCATCGAGCTGAATAACAATGTGTTGTTGGTTTTGTTGTTGTTTCTGCTCAAACGCGAGTTGGATTTTTTTGGCTTTGCCGTGACGCACCGCATTACTGATACCCTCCTGGATACAGAGCAATAATTGCTCGGCGATTTGCGCAGATTCCAATTGCAAATGGCCATTGATTTCCAGCTCCAATTCCGGGAGATGTTCTGCCAGTGCCTGCACTGCCTGATGAAAATCCACTGCGGTAGCGGTGCGTTGGTCGCGCACGACCGCGCGGATATTGTCGAGCAACTGTTTGGCGAGTTGTTTGGTATCCATCACCGACGCTTGCAGTGGTTGCGCTACTTTGTGTTGCAGAATTTCCAACTGCAAATTGAGTGCAGTGAGTTGGTGGCCGAGAATATCGTGCAGGTCGCGCGCGATGCGCAAACGTTCCTCCTGCTTACTGGATTGCGCCAGAATAATACGCGTCGCTAGCAATTGTTGGTTGGCCTGCTCCAGCTCTTCACGCGCATGGCGTTCGCTGACACGTGCAAATGCAGTGGCGAGTGCAAATATCTGGAAGCCAAGGAACGTGAGTGCACTGATTACTTGATTGGTGTAATGCCACACCCAGGTCATTATAAAAAAGAACACAAGGTTACTCAGCAACACCCATAAAATGGCCTGGCGACGTGAAAAATAATCGGCCAGTTGCGCAGCCCAAATCACGAGGAGTACGGGCGCTACATCGCTGCGCTGCACAAGCAATAACAAGAGTGCGATGGCCAGCTGCAATAATAAAAAAATCTGGTGCCGCCGATAATGGAGTTGGATGTTTGCTGTGTAAGTAACGCTGACAAATAAATATAAAAAAACCAGATAGCCAGCAATGCCGGGCACGGCATAAACCGATTCCAGTAGCCGTTGGAATTCAATGTAGGCGACTGCGCCCCAGGTGATCACGCCCGCCAGTGTGAGTAGGTATCGGTCATTGGTCATGGAGTATCCTGAGGCTTTGCGTGGAAACGGGCCGCCTATCTTACGTCCAAAATTACATCCACAAGAACAGGACATTTGTCATCGTATTTTGATGAGCTGTGTCATCGTAAAATCCTGAGTATTGACACCTGCCGGGTTATCGCGATTTTTGTATTGTGTGCGGGTATGCAATCACTATAGATATCGGCTTAAAGGAGTTTTGTTATGCGGTTGATCAATAAATTGGCAGGTGCAGGATTGTTGGTATGCGCGCTGCCCGCTATGGCGCACGAGTTGGTGGTGAATGTGGGTAACATCGCCTCAACAGACGGTCATTTGCTAGTGGCGGTTTATAACCAACAAACGCACTACGACAACAACAGCCAGCGCGTGGCAGTGCAAAAAGTGAAAATGACTGGTGACAGTATGCGGGTTGTGCTGGGCGATCTTCCGGCGGGTGAATACGCGGTGAAGTTGTTTCAGGATGAGAACGATAATGGCAGTATCGATATGAATGCGATGGGTATCCCCACCGAACCCTATGGGTTTTCCAACAATGGCGGGATGTTTGGCCCACCGTCATTTGACGATGCGAAAATACAGCTTAATCAACCGACTGAAATTGAAATCCAGCTGCGCTAACAACAGGCCAGGCAGGTGGAGGTGGTAGGTTGTGTTAAATAAAAAAACGGCGATCTTTTCAGATCGCCGTTTTTTATGTGCGCCGCATTACTTACAGGCCAGACTTGCAGGACTTGTGCTTGTAAGTAATAACGGTCAGCAGGCCTTAGTTACAGCTGCGAACCAAGGACCATGCGTTTTGCCATGCCCAGCCAGTACCTGGTGCGTATGGGCCGCCAACAGTACACCAGCCGCCAACAGTACATTGATACTCGCTACCTGCGTTAACAACTTTAGCGCCGGTTGCGTAAGTAGCACCGTTTACATAAGCAGGAGAAGTACAGTTACCGGTAGACACAGATGATGCTACTGATGAAGCAACAGAAGACGCTACGCTTGAGCGGCTTGATGAGCTAGGTGCAACGCTGGATGGGGTAGATGAAGTTGAACCACCGCACGCACCTAGATCCAACCAGTGAGCGTATTGGCCATTGCTGGTCTCTGGGTTGTTGCCTTGAGTCCAGTAGTTAGCCTGATAACGCTTGCCGTTGTGTTGTACTTGGGTTGGGTTTTGGTAAGCGATAGTTGGATTCCAGATACCCAAACCAGCACAGGTATTGTTGGAAATGCTTGAGCCAACAGATGAGCTTGCTACAGAACCTACAGAAGAAGACGACGCAGGAACAGAAGAGTTACCGCCACCGCCGTAGTTTACGTCGATACATTGATAGAAGCCTTCAGCCGCATCTCTTTCCCAGTCACGTTGCCATACGCTGTACACAATGTGACGGCCAGTACGTGGTGGCATTTGAACGGTGTGGTAAGAGAATTGTTCTTGATCAGCTTTACCTGAATCGTGGATCAATTCAAGGTCAGACCAGCGCAGTGGTTGCGCGTGGTTGTAGCCTTCGCGGGTGATGTAGTAACGGAAGTACATGGTTTTGTGCGCAGCGGTGTTAGTCCACACGAATTGCAGTGGGCCTGCACTTACGTTGGTTGCTGGCCAGTCGGTGCGCGCCAGATCCATACCGTACAGGTTAGAGCGGCCTACAGAGCAAAGACGGCCATCCGGAATAAAGTATTCGTGGTTGTCACGCACACCACCCACTGCCACTTCTTGTGGAGTGTAGAGACCGCCGTTGCCCGCTGCTTTCGCTGCGATACACGCTGGGTGGGTCGGGTTCTCAATGCCGTTGTCCTTACATTGGATCACACGGCTTTTTGGGGAAGATACATAACCGTGGGCAAATGCCTGGCCTGCAACCAGAATTGAGCCCAATACGACTGCGGAAATACCGCATGCTTTCATTGTCTTTTTCACTTTCAATCTCCGAACTTATTGTTTGTTAGATGGTGCCTGGACAGCACTCGGGAGTACGACTGAATAAAACATGCACGTGATCAGGGCATGGCGCAAAGATCATTGCATGGGAACGAGTCTAAAATGACAACGTTGTATTGGCGAGTCCGACTTTCAGTTTGGGGGGTAATATTTTGGGATGCAGGTTTGATTTTCGGAAAATTTTCAGAAGAAAACGAAATTAAAAGTTCGAATTTTATTTTGACGTCAAAATAATGTGATTAGCTGCGCAAATAACAGAATTTATTGCGGCAAAGGGAAGACACACATGAACACACTGCCTTTGCCGGGTTCGCTGGTGATTTTCAGTTCGGCCTCATGGCGCATCAATACGTGCTTCACAATCGCCAATCCCAGACCTGTTCCACCCGTCCCACTATTTCTGCTGGCATCGACACGATAAAAGCGCTCGGTCAAACGCGGGATATGCTGCGCTTCAATACCGGGGCCGTTATCGCTCACCGAGACATAGACATTTTTTTGGTCTTGCCAGAGCAGCATGCTCACTTTGCCGTCGGCGAGTGTGTATTTGATCGCGTTAGTGACCAGATTGGAAAAGGCGCTGTGCAATTCTTTTTCATTGCCCGGTAACAACAAAGGCTTGGTGGTGTTGTTGCAGATCAGAGTCAGCTGCTGGTTTTTTTCTTTGCTGAGCACTTCCGCTTCACTTTTGATAATCGTCAGCAGCTGCTCGATATTAATCGGCTTGTGGTTGTGACCCGCTTCGGTGGTTTCCAGTTTGGACAGCACCAGCAAATCGTTGATCAGCAGCGACATGCGTTTGGCCTGCTGCAACATCTGCTGCAAGGGCTTATTCCAGCTGGGGATGGTGTTGTTATCGGCCAGCGTTTCTACGTAGCCGTTGATCACCGTGAGCGGCGTGCGCAACTCGTGGGACACGTTGGCCACAAAGTCTTGCCGCATTTTTTCCAGATTGTGCACCTGGGTGATATCGCGCACGACGATCAAGCGTTCGTTTTTACCGAATGGGGTAATCTGAAATTGCAGATGCTTGGAGGCAAAGCGGGGCGACGGCAGCTCAAGCGGTTCTTCGTATTTGCCCTCTTCAAAATAGGCGACAAATTTGGGGTGACGGATAAAGTTGATTACCGACTGCCCCTGGTCTTTGGTGTTGAGCGCCAGCATGCGATGGGCAGCGGGGTTCCAGAAGTCCAGATGGCCGCGCGCATCCAAAATGATCAAGCCGTCTTTCAGTGATGAGCTGATTTCCTGGATGCGTTTGATCACCGCTTGCAGGTTTTCTTTTTCAAGGCGCTGGTCGCGCTGCAATTGATAGATGTTGTCGAAAATTTGCCCCCAGATGCCGCTGGCTTCTGGTGGATTTTGGCTGTCCTGCCGTACCAGCCATTGGTTGAGGCGGCGGATTTGCCAGAGCATCCAGACGATATAACTGGAGCAGCCAATCAGCATCCACAGCGAATAATTATCGCTGAAGAAGCCAATCAGGCTGCAAATGGCGAGGATGATAAGAATGCGCTGGAGTTCAGCGCTAAAACCTTTTAACAACGTCGAGCCTCTTGGTTCTAAATCCGCGGCTGCAGCTGATCAGCACTGCGAGACTCGCCGTGAATACATCCATGTAGGCTCGACTGCGGCATCCATGCCGCAGACGGTCTCGCAGCACTGATCAGCTGCAGCCGCTCACGAAAGTGTTATCAGGCTTCAATACGAGTAGAAAAACGATAGCCCGTACCGCGCACTGTCTGGATCAGGTCTTCGTGGCCATCCACGGTCAGGGCTTTGCGCAGGCGACGGATATGCACATCGACCGTGCGCTCTTCCACATACACATTGCCGCCCCAGACGTGATCCAGTAACTGGCTGCGAGTATAGGCTCTTTCCTGATGGGTCAGGAAAAATTCCAGTAAACGATATTCGGTTGGCCCCATATCCACCGACTGGTTATTGATGGTGACGCGGTGGCTGGCGGGGTCAAGGCACAGGCCTTGTACGGTGATCGGTGCTGAGTTGATTTGCGGATCAGCGCGGCGCAACACGGCTTTCAAGCGGGCAACCAGTTCACGCGGGGAAAAAGGCTTGGTGATGTAATCATCGGCACCCACTTCCAGCCCCTGGATCTTGTTGTCTTCCTCGCCTTTGGCGGTGAGCATAATGATGGGGGTGTTGGCGGTGACTTCGTCGCGTTTTAAACGGCGCGCCAGTTCAATACCGCTGGTGCCGGGCATCATCCAGTCGAGCAGAATCAAGTCTGGTTTTTCATCAATGATCAGGCCGTGGGCATCCTGCGCATTGCTTGCCTCCATTACCTGGTATTCGGCCATTTCCAGCGCCACACGCAGCATGTCGCGGATTGCGGATTCATCGTCAACGATCAGGATTTTGCGACCAGTCATAAATGTTCTGCCTGAAAAAACTACGGGGTGCCGCACAGGTTTGTGAAGCTATTGTTGCAGCTTATTAAATAAGTTCAGTGTTACACATTTATGACAGGATAAAAATTTTGCGCTAGCGCAATGCGTAATCGGCAGCAATACCCGCAAACACCGCCGCACCAACCCAATTGTTGTTCAAAAACGCCTTGAAGCAGTCCTCGCGTTTGCGAAAGCGGATTAACCATTGTTGATACACAAAAAGCGCTCCCGCAACCGCAAGCCCAAGGAAGTAAGCAGCGCCTAATTCAAAGCGCTCCCCAACAAGTAACAGCGCGTAAAGCGCCATCACCTGCAGCACCCCGGTCATCAGCCGGTCTTGCTCACCAAACAAAATGGCGGTGGATTTCACGCCGATTTTCAAGTCGTCGTCGCGGTCAACCATCGCGTAAAAGGTGTCGTAGGCGACTGTCCAGAGCACCACCGCGAGGTAAATCAGCCACATACCATGATGCAACTCCCCGGCTTGCGCGGCATAGGCCATAGGGATTCCCCATGCAAATGCAGCCCCGAGCACCACTTGTGGCAAATGGGTGTGGCGTTTCATAAACGGATAACAGAAAGCCAGAATCAGCCCGCCAACGGACAGCTTGATCGTGAGTGGATCGGTCATCAGCACCAGCCCGAACGCAATCATGCAGAGCGCGATAAACAAGCCAAGCGCCTCTTTGCTGGATACTGCACCGGTCGCGAGCGGCCGGTCTTTAGTGCGCTTGACCTTGCCGTCGATCTTGCGGTCGGCAAAATCATTAATCACGCAGCCTGCAGCGCGCATCACAATCACACCCAAAGTAAAAATCACCAGATTTTTGATGCTGGGCACACCCTTGGCGGCAATCCACAAGCTCCATAGCGTCGGCCAGAGCAAGAGCAAAGTTCCGATAGGGCGATCCATACGCATCAAGCGCCAATAAAGCAGGACTTTTTGGCGCAGGTCTGTCTGGCCTGCTGCTTTTTGCGTGGCGCGCTGGAGGATTTTGCCGGCACTGGATTTTGCGGCCTTAGCAGATTTGGGAACGGCAGATTTTGGGGTGGCAGATTTGGGAGCTGCTGGTTTAGCCGAGCCGGTTTTGGTGGAGGTTGCAGCAGGTTTTTGTGAGTTGGGAGTTGTCATAACCAAAGCGCCGGTATTGTTGGAGTTATCGGGTATCAGGACGGATCTGGATTGTCTGGCTGTCACATTCGAGCGATCAAATCAGGCTACTGAATCAGGGCGATAAAGTCAGGTAAAAACACTTCGCTGACCAACAGGGGTTTGGCGTGTAGATAAAACACCGAACGCCGCCCCCACAGATGCCCCTTGCCGCACAATTCGGCTGGCATATAGGCATGATCGCGGCTAATCCGCGCCACTGCAATGGCGCTGCGCACCAAGTGTGGCTGACTGAACAAAAACGCGCCTAGCGGGCGGCTGCCTTGTTGGCGCAGATGACGCAGTGATCCGGTCAGGCTCGATAGCGGCAAAATACTGCGCGCAAATACCCAGGGGGTTCCTTTGCCGCAGAGTATCACCTCGCGGATCAGCGCCTGCTGCGGGCGGCTCATACCCAGCGCCTGGCGCTCATTCAAGCTCGGGATACCAAGCGCCTGGCGCAAGACTTTCACTGCAAACTGCCTCTGGCTTAATGAGACGAGGCGCGCTGTCAGCGAGCCGTTATCGGCCAGCCAATCCTGTAACACGGCTTGCGGGCGCTGTTGGCGGGCAAGTTGGCGGAGAGGTTTCCACGAACGGGTTGAAAGCGGGCGGGGCATCGCAGCCTTGGACAAAGCGGGTTCCTCAATCGGCTAATATGGCGGTCGGCTTGCGCTGGCACGCGCAAATGCATGGGCGGCAGTTTATCAGCTTGGCCAATCCCAAGCGTGAATAATGCGTTTACAAGTCTGCCGCAATCCCGTGAATGCAGGTAAACTCCCTGTGAAAATCAATGTTGATGGAGAGAGAAAACATGCATAAGACCGACATAGTAGTGGCTTTGGCCAATAATTCTGATCTGGGTGTCAATAAAGCGGATCTGGTGGTTTCGGCTTTTATCGAGCAAATTACCAATGCACTGGCGCGTGGTGAATCAGTGGCCTTGTTGGGGTTTGGCACCTTTAATGTGAGTGAGCGCGCCGCGCGTGAAGGCCGCAATCCGCAAACCGGCGCAACCATCCAGATCGCCGCCAGCAAAACTGTCACCTTCAAAGCAGGCAAAGCCCTGAAAGACGCAGTGAACGAATAATAATGTTACGGCGGCATACCTATGCCGCCCTCGCCTGATCCCCTACCATCTTTTCTTAACGTCCTGAATTACTTCATCAACCAATAATAACGTCCGGGGTGACTATGTCGCTGACCAATAAAATTTTACTCGGCATGCTGTTGGGTGTCCTGGTTGGGGTCATCTTCAATCTCTTGCTTGGTGTAGATGATCCCCAGACAGTGCCAACGACCAGCTATGGGCAGTGGATACAAACGGTACTGATCAATGGCGTACTCGATACGATTGGGCAGATTTTTGTAGCGTCGCTCAAATTGTTGGTGGTACCGCTCGTATTTGTTTCATTGGTGTGTGGCGCAGCTTCACTCGGTGGACATAACCGCATGGGGGCGTTGGCTACCAAAACCCTGTTGTTGTATTTGATGACTACCGCGATGGCGATTGCACTGGCGATGGGGGTGGCAGTATTTATCCAGCCAGGTGCTGCGGTTGATATGGCATTGTCCAGCACATATACCGCGCCACCTGCGCCATCCATCAAGCAAACGTTTCTCGATATATTTCCCAGCAATCCGGTTCAGGCAATGGCCGAAGGCAATATGCTGCAGGTGATTGTCTTTTCGATTTTGTTTGGTATCGCGATTTCGCGTACAGGCGGCGAAATTGGCAGCAATATGAAAACGTTTTTTGAGCACTTGAATGAAGTGGTGCTCAAAATGATGCTGTTGCTGATGCAATTGGCACCCTACGGTGTTTTCTGTTTGCTCGCAAAATTATTTGCCAACATCGGTTTTGCAGCGATCACCGATTTGGCGAAATATTTTTTCACGGTGTTGTTTGTATTGTTGCTGCACGGATTTGTTGTCTATGGCCTCTTGTTAAAAATATTATCCGGCTTAAGCCCTATTATATTTTTCAAAAAGATGTGGAAAGTGGCGGTGTTTGCATTCAGTACGGCATCCAGCAATGCAACCTTGCCGGTCACTATGCGCACCGTTGAGCACGATCTGGGCGTGGACAATAAAGTCAGCAGTTTTTCTGTTCCCTTGGGTGCGACTATCAACATGGATGGCACCGCCATTATGCAGGGGGTTGCCACCGTATTTATTGCCCAGGTGTACAACATCGATATAGGTGTGTCCGGTTATTTGATGGTAATCCTGACCGCTACGCTCGCCTCCATTGGCACCGCCGGTGTGCCCAGTGTGGGCTTGGTGATGTTGGCGATGGTATTACAATCAGTTGGTTTGCCTGTTGAAGGGATTGCGTTGATTATCGGTGTCGATCGCTTGCTTGATATGGTGCGCACGGCAGTCAATGTGACGGGAGATGCAACTGTGTCAGTGATTGTGGCGAAGAGTGAAAATATGGTTGATAAAACGCGTTACGATGATATGAAACTCAATGCGGAAATTGATCCGGTGTAATTATCGCGAGCGAAAAAATGAAAATAAAAAAGGCGAATTGCACGGAGCAATTCGCCTTTTTTATTTTTTACTATTTGGAAAAAATAGCGGACGACACAAAATGCTTTTGTCAGTGGCGCGTTAATGTGTCGCTATCAAACTCAACGCTGATCGATAAATCCTCTACCAAACAAGGCCAGCGCTCCAGTTCTTGGCTCCAGCCTCTATCGCGATGCGCAGTCACATAATGTGAAATGTTGGCACCTTCAAAACCGTGTTCATTTAATAAAAGTTCTGCCGAGAATAAAACGGCCTGATCTAATTCATTGGCAAAAGGCTCACCAATTAATTCGTGCGCAATAATATTGGCGACGGTCATATCCATAGGTGCGAGCGGGATTCCGCTTTTCGCCATAAACCTATCATTTACTTCTTCCAACAAACGGTGCGCAAGGTAAGCTTCATCGAGCAGTGCTTCCAGTTGGCTGTGCGGGTCAACAATCGACGGCGGTGATAAAAAATAATCGCTCGCAATTTTGAGCAGGGGTTCAACATCGTTATAAATACCTGCCTCTTGCGCCATGCTGCGGATCGCATCAATAAAATCCGGCACGTGCTTTATGTAGCGCACCACAAAATCAGCCAGACCTTTGGTCGCTTGTTGGTCAGGTAATTTGATGGCCGTGTGTAAGTGCTGTTTACGGCACTCGACAAATTCAAGCAGCTTTCCGCTCGCGGCATCCTGTTCCTGCGCCTGATGTATAAGCTGGCGTATAGGGTTGAGGGGATCGTTCAATCTGTGTCTCTGGTAATGGTTATAAGTAATCACATCATCCGTCCTGCGCAATACCGGCGTACTTTGTTTTTCTTGCGTTTTAAAAGTAAACCATGAGACCGCAAACGCAAGTGACTCCTAATACCGACTTTTTATAAAAACCAAAGCAACTGCAGAAATCGACCTGATGGCATTTTTTGTGCCATCAGGTGTATTAATTTGTTAAAACGCGCCGGATATTTTCAAGCGCAGGGTATTGTCCAAATCGCCGCTCAGGTATTGCTGGAATTGCAAACTCAGATCAATACTTCCCAGCGTCTGGCCAATGCCGATCAAGCCATAAACACCGCCGTCAATTTCAATATCCTCTGAGTAGCAGTCGCGGCAGTTGCTGATGCTGCGCTCAGAGCCGAGTATGCCGCTCACGCCACCGCGCACACTGAAAAAGCTCATGTTGTCGCGCCCGAAGCGATATTTGGGGCCGTATTCCGCAAACAGCATCAGCGCGTTTGCATCGGACTCTTCATAGCTTTCATCGCCCCAGTAATCTTCCACATATTGCGAGAACTCAGCGTTGTCGCGGTAAAACAGCAGGCTTGCGCCCAGTGACAAGGTATTTTCACTGTCGTTTGCGTAGTACTCAGCGGCACCACCAATCGCAACGGCGGTATCTTCAATCCACTGCTCGGCCGCGGCTTGTTTGTCGATGTTGATATGATCCACATGGCCGGACCAGCTCCAGCCGGTTTGGCGCACATTGTTGTCGGATTGCGCCAAAGCGAAAGGGCTCAGGGCGATAAGGCAGGATGCCAGGGCAAGGGGTTTTAAGGTGGTAAACATAGAATCGATCCATCAGTAATGAAAATCAGTGAATGACATTGTGCGGCGATGAGATTTATCGCCATCCACGCAAGAGTTTGCGCAGCCGAATCTGTATTCGGGCTTAACAATCGCACTAATAGCGCGCCTTTCCGTGAATTCGGCGCGCCAAGTCTATATAATTCCTGCCGATTAATTTGTATCAGCTTGTGAGCCCAGCCATCTTCAATGTGAGTCTTCTTATGTCCGACCGTATCGCTCAGGTCACGCGCAACACTCTTGAAACCAAAATCAGCGTTAGCCTCAATCTGGATGGTGCCGGTAAGGGTGTGTTTAACACCGGCGTTCCTTTTCTTGAGCACATGATGGATCAGATTGCCCGCCACGGCATGATTGATCTGGACGTGACCTGCGATGGCGACACCCATATCGACGACCATCACTCGGTAGAAGATATCGGCATCACTATTGGTCAGGCGATTGCCAAAGCAGTCGGCGACAAAAAAGGCATCCGCCGCTACGGCCATGCGTATGTGCCGCTCGATGAAGCGCTGTCGCGTGTGGTGATCGACTTTTCCGGCCGCCCCGGCTTGGTCATGCAGATCCCCTTTACGCAAAAGCGCGTCGGCCAGTTCGATGTAGAGCTGTTCTGGGAGTTTTTCCAAGGCTTCGTCAACCACGCCGGCGTCACCCTGCATGTGGATAACCTGCGCGGCCACAACGCGCACCATCAGATCGAAACCGTGTTTAAAGCCTTTGGCCGCGCCCTGCGTATGGCGTTGGAAAAAGATCCGCGCATGGAAGGCATTACGCCTTCTACCAAAGGAACCTTGTAAGCAATGACCGATGCGCCAGTAACTACGCCAAGACAAACAGTCGCCGTGATCGATTACGGCATGGGTAACCTGCATTCGGTCAAAAGCGCCCTTGAGCATGTCGCCCCCGAGCAGCATGTGGTAGTGACTTCCGACCCGGCCGTGGTTGCCGCGGCTGATCGCGTGGTGTTTCCGGGTGTGGGTGCGATCCGCGATTGCATGGCAGAAATTAAACGCCTTGGGTTCGACACATTGCTGCGCGAGCAAATCGCCACTGGCAAGCCGGTGCTGGGGATTTGTGTGGGTATGCAAGCATTGATGGATCACAGCGAAGAAAATGGCGGTGTTGATTGCATTGGCATCTTGCCGGGAAAAGTCCGCTTTTTCGGCGAAAACCATACTGATAGCACTGGCGCGCATTTAAAAGTGCCGCACATGGGCTGGAATCAGGTGCATCATAATGATCACCCGCTCTGGGATGGTATCCCGCAAGATAGCCGTTTCTATTTTGTGCACAGTTATTGCGTAATCGCCGACGATGCCAGCTTGGTTGCTGCAACTTGTGACTATGGCTTTCAATTTCATGCCGCGCTAAACCGCGGGAATTTATTTGTGGCGCAATTCCACCCGGAAAAGAGTCATACCGTTGGCCTGCAGCTGTTAAAGAATTTTTTACATTGGGATGGCAAAGCCTGATCCCTCATTTCTGCTAATCGAGATTGTTGAATGTTAATTATCCCTGCAATTGATTTAAAAGATGGCCAATGCGTTCGCTTGCGCCAGGGTTTGATGGACGATTCCACCGTTTTCTCCGATGATCCCGTCGCGATGGCGGCACAATGGGTGCAACAAGGCTGCCGCCGTTTGCATCTGGTTGATTTGAACGGTGCATTCGAAGGCAAGCCAGTCAACGGCGGTGTGGTTACTGCCATCGCCAAAGCCTATCCGACCTTACCGATCCAGATCGGCGGTGGTATTCGCAGCGCGGAAACCATTGAGTACTACCTGAATGCGGGTGTGCAGTACGTGATTATCGGCACCAAAGCGGTGAAAGAGCCGCAGTTTGTGACCGACATGTGTAAACAATTCCCCGGCCACATCATCGTCGGCCTGGATGCCAAAGACGGCTGGGTAGCCACCGACGGCTGGGCAGAAGTCTCAAATGTCCAAGCCTCTGAACTTGCCAAACGCTTTGAGCAAGACGGCGTAAGCAGCATCGTCTACACCGACATCGCGCGCGACGGCATGATGCAAGGCGTGAACGTGCAGGCGACTGTCGCCATGGCACAGGCTTCCAGCATCCCGGTTATCGCCTCTGGCGGCATTACCAATATGGATGACATCATCGCGCTCAAAGCCGAAGCCCATAAGGGCATCTGCGGTGCCATCACCGGCCGAGCTATTTACGAAGGCACACTTAGCATGGCGGAAGCGCAGGCTTACTGCGATGCGAATTAATTCCGGATCTGATTATGGCACTCGCAAAACGCATTATCCCCTGTCTTGATGTTGATAACGGCCGTGTGGTGAAAGGGGTAAATTTCGTCGGTATCCGCGATGCGGGTGATCCGGTGGAAATCGCCAAGCGCTATAACGATGACGGCGCGGATGAGATTACCTTTCTCGATATCACCGCGACCCACGAAGGGCGTGACACGACTGTGCATACAGTGGAGAAGATAGCCAGCGAGGTGTTTATCCCGCTCACGGTAGGCGGAGGTATCCGCACGGTGGATGACATCCGCACTATGCTGAATGCGGGAGCCGACAAAGTGGGTATCAATTCAGCAGCGATTTATAACCCGGATTTTGTAAAGGCAGCGTCTGATCGCTTTGGTGCGCAATGCATTGTTGTTGCCATTGATGCAAAAAAAGTAAGTGGTCCGGGCGAAGCACCGCGCTGGGAAATTTTTACGCACGGCGGGCGCAAGCCAACCGGTATCAATGCGGTGGAGTGGGCAATCAAAATGGCCGAATTTGGTGCGGGCGAAATCCTGCTCACCAGTATGGATGGCGATGGTACTAAAAAAGGCTATGACCTGGCGGTGACCCGTGCTATCAGCGATGCGGTGCCGATTCCCGTGATCGCCTCCGGTGGCGTAGGCAACTTGCAGCATCTGTGTGATGGTGTGACGCAGGGGCGTGCGGATGCGGTATTGGCCGCGAGCATTTTCCATTTCCGCGAATACACGGTGCCTCAAGCTAAAGAGTTTATGCGCGCCCAAGGTATCGAAGTGCGTTTATAGGAATTGATTGGTAAATTCGAAGCAATAAAAAAGGGCGCTCAAAGCGCCCTTTTTTATTATCGGCCCAAGATAACCCTTAGGCCGCACGATACTGTTTAAGCATGTCAGACACTTTGGGTTCGGATGCCTGGATAAAGTCGATAAATTCACCGACGCCGATTTCGGCATCGTCGCGGCTATCAAACGGGCCTATGTCCACCCCTTCACGGGTGGTGTAGTACCAGTAGCCATCTTTTTGTAGGTAACGCCCGTGACGCACAGGTACTGAACCTTGTTCACCTGCTCTGTTTGTAGTAGCCATATCGATTCCTCGCTATTGTTCCTGAACACTCGGATCCTTCACCGGTTGATCAAAAATCACCCTTGGTGATTATAAACAGCAATCAGAAGTGCTAGCTAGATTTAGTTCATCTTTTAAATTAAAGCTTTAATAACCAAAAGCTGTAGTTCGGCAGGCTTAATGATCATTATTGAAAGGATAGTCTATGGCGAACGGATCTGCTGGCATATGGAGCTGTGGCCACAAACTCATGGGTGGAGCAAGACAGCTAAATGTCTTTGTGATGGGGTGTTGATGAGCGGGCATCAATTGCGAGGCGGCTACCAGCTGTACCTGGTATTGCTCCAGCAGTGGCGATATTTGCTCAAGTAACGCAAGGGTTTCCGGGTAAGGATGGCCGATGGCAATAGCGGAGCCCTGCTGTCGGGCGCGCTGCAGGGCATTGATCAGTTGCTGGCGAATTGCGCCGCTGCTGCGCTCATCATCCAGAAAAACATCGCGCTTACGGCTGGGCAAGCGGATGCGTTCCGCCATCGCCAAGGCTTGGGTTTTGGCGCTGGTGCGGCTGTCTACAAAATATAAATGGCGCTGCTGAAGCTCATCCATCAGCCAGCGCATGGGTTCGGCCTGCTCGGTGAGTCTGCTCCCCATATGATTATTGACCCCTCTGATATAGGGAACGCTGGCGAGATTCTGGCGCAGTACGGCGAGAAACTCGGCGCGTTTCATCGTGCCTGTCAGCCCGCCGCGGCCTAAAGGGTAATCGTGGTGGTTGCTCATGGGGGCGTGCAGCATAATTTCTTTGCCGCGTTTGTGCGCGCGCTTGGCGAGCTCCGCGCCATGGGGGGTAAAGGGTAAAACCGCGAGGGTGAAATTGCCGGGCAAATCGGCGGTGCGCCGCCCGAGCGTGAGATTGTAGCCAATGTCATCGATGATGATGGCTAACCGCCCGCGATCAGTGTTGCTTTCAGATGCGGGCCCTTGGTTCAGGGCGGTGGCATTCGCGATGCAGGCGAACAGAATAAAGCCGAAGGCAGTGAGATAGGCAATCTGCTTCGGCATGGAGTTTATTCGCCGCTATCGGTGGGGTCTTCGGGTTGGATGACGATATCCGGTGCTATGTCCGGGCTCATCTCTGCCGTGCCTGCGGCTAATGGTGAGCTCTGGATAAAAATGTGCAGGCCTTTGAGTAAATTGAGCGCTTCGTGCAACTGGTTGTCTTCTTTGAGCAATTCAGCACTGCTGATTCTCCGGCTGGCACGGTCTTTACTGGTGCTTTCCTTGCCGCCTTTGCCGTTGCCCAAATGACGAGCCAGATCTGCTTCTGTTGTCATTAATCCTTGTTGGATAGCGGCAATCTGCACCCGCTCCACATCAACGTCCGGCTCGATACCCTGTGCTTGGATTGAGCGTCCGTTAGGTGTGTAGTAAAGCGCGGTAGTGAGTTTGATGGCGCGGTCATTACTGATTGGGATCACCGACTGTACCGAGCCTTTGCCAAAACTGCGGGTGCCCATAATCACGGCGCGCTTATGGTCTTGCAGAGCACCGGCGACAATTTCTGATGCGGATGCCGAACCATCGTTGATCAGCACCACAAGCGGCAGGTTATTGGTGATATCGCCCGCTTCAGCGTTGTAACTGATATTGCTGTTCTCCTGACGGCCCTGGGTGTAAACCACCTGTCCGCCGTCGAGGAAGGCATCGGCGACTTCAACCGAAGACTGCAAGACCCCGCCGGGATTGTTGCGCAAATCCAGAATGATGCCTTTGGTGTCGGGGTTTTTCTTAAGCTGCTCACGCAATTTTTTGGCGACATCTTTGCCGGTATCCAATTGGAATTGCGCCAGGCGGATATAAAAGTAATCTTCTTCCAGTACCCGTGTGCGCACACTTTGTACTTTGATAATGTCGCGCACCAGATTGAATTCGATGGGCTGGTCTACGCCTTCGCGCATCACAGTAATATGGATACTGCTGTTTTTGGGGCCGCGCATCAGGTTGACGGCTTTATTTAAATCCATGCCTTTGACCGGCTTGTCATCAATGCGGATCACCACATCGCCGGCTAATATCCCGGCTTTTGCAGAGGGGCTTTCATCAATCGGCGTGACAACTTTGACAAAGCCTTCATCGATACTCACCTCCAGGCCTATGCCGCCAAATTCACCTGAAGTGCTGGCCTGCAATTCCGCAAAAGCTTCTTTGTCGAGGTAGGCCGAGTGTGGATCAAGCTCGGCGATCATGCCTTTGATGGCATATTCAAGTAATTGCGCATCATCGATTTCATCGACATAGCCGCTGCGCACGTGATCATAGACGCGTGTAAACGTGCGCAGCTCTTCCAGCGGCAGCAAGCCACCAGTGGCGGCAGGCTTGGCTTCATCGGCAACCACTGTGCCGGAGGACAATGCCAGTGCAAACAGAGCGGCAGGATAAGATGACATCCCTACAATAAACCGGGGAAAAGCAGCGCGAAACATAGCGTCTCCGATGATCGCAACAACTAAAAATACAGATGGATGAAAATAATGATTGGCTGGTACCGTATCAGAGCGCGCACGTTAAGCCAAAGCATTTAAAAATGACAGATAGCGCACAAAATAATTCCGCCTTCTGGCAGAGTCTAGCTGCGTGCCAGCCAATTGCCCGGGTCGATAGGCTTTCCGTTGTGGCGAATTTCAAAATATAAGCCGGTTCCTGCCTGCCCGCCCGAGTTACCAACATGGGCGATGGCCTCGCCTGCGCTCACCGGCTCACCGGCTTTTTTCAGCAGACTTTGGTTGTGCGCATACAAACTCAGAAAGCCTTCGCCATGATCCACAATTACCAGAAGGCCGTGGCCGCCAAAATAATCGGCAAACACGACGCGGCCGTGATGCACTGCAACAACAGAATTGCCCATAGGGGCCGCAATGTAAGCGCCATTCCAATTCATTTGGCCGGCAATGCGCGGGCTACCAAAACGGTGGGTCATACTGCCTTGGGTTGGCCAGGGTAAGCGACCTTTGCGCAGTGAAAATTTCTCGCCACCTTTGGGTAGCGGAACATAACCGGGAGAGTTGATAGCGCCTGTGGTGGCAACGCGGGATGTCACACGCTCCAGCAATGCTTGCAAGCGGCGACGGTCTTCACTGAGCTGTTTTAATTCCTGATTTTTATTTTTCAGCTCGCTGTTCACTTTGGCCAGCGCTTGTTGGCGTGTTTGGTGAACGTTTTTCAATTGCGCTCGCTGGGCATCCAGCTCCGTTTGCATCGCACCTAACTCAAGCGTTTTTTTTTCTATCTCGGGAGTCAGTGCATCAATCCGCGTAATCGTATCCAAGTAGGTGCGCATTTTTTGGTTGTGCGCTTCCATGAAATAACTGTGGTATTTCATGATGCGCGATACTTGATCGGGTGATTCCTGATTCAGCAACACCTTGACTTCGCTTTGCTCACCCAATTTATGGGCTGCACGCATTTGCTCGGCGATTTGTGCCTGCTGCTGTTGGCGCGCTTGCTCCAATTGGCTGCGTTCGTTTTTTAATTGGTTTAATTCGTTGTTTTGCTCTTTAAGCTGTTTATTAATGTCGTTGGCTTTTTTTTGCAGCTCGTTGATTTGCTTTTCTGATTTTTCCAAATCTTTTTGCAGCGTTGAGCGGGTGCCCTGCACTTCCTTGAGCTCTTTTTGCAGCGCTTCTATCTCTTTTTGCAGCTTCGCCATTTCAGCTTTTTCATCAGCTTGTGCATAAACGCCAGACAGCGCAAAAGTCAGCAGGCTGCAGGCGAAAAATGTTTTGGTCAGAATCAAAAAACGCTTCATGGCATGTATTGTCGGCTGAAAAAGAAAAATAAAACGGCTGCTTAAAACAACAACCAAACAAACGGCCGCTAAAAAACCAGCCGTTTGTTTGGCGGTGTATTAACCGAGCGTAATTAAATTGCGGCCAGTCATTTCTTTGGGTTGTGGCACATTCAGCAATGCCAGCATAGTGGGTGCTACATCGGCCAGTGAGCCGCCGTTGGCCATTGTTGCCTTGCGTGGGCTGATAAAAATAAATGGCACCGGCAGCGTGGAGTGCTGTGTATGAGGCTGGCCAGTTTCTTCGTCAAACATTTCCTCTACGTTGCCGTGGTCAGCAGTGACCAAGGCATCGCCACCAACTTTTTTAACTGCAGCAAGTACTTTACCCAAACACACATCCACGGCTTCTACCGCTTTCACCGCAGCATCCATCAAGCCTGAGTGGCCGACCATATCGCAGTTGGCGTAGTTGCAAATAATTGCATCGTATTTGCCGGACTCAATCGCTTCTACCAATTTTTCGGTCACTTCCGGTGCGCTCATTTCCGGTTTCAAATCGTAAGTGGCCACTTGTGGTGATGGAACCAGAATGCGGTCTTCACCTGGATACACGACTTCGTTGCCGCCGTTAAAGAAAAAGGTAACGTGCGCGTATTTTTCTGTTTCAGCGATACGCAATTGGGTTTTGCCCAAGCCGGAAATATATTCACCAAATGAATTACTCAAATCTTCCGGTGGGAAAGCGATAGGCGCTTTGATGCTGGACGCGTATTCGGTGGTTTGCACAAAGTGCGCAATCTTCGGATGGGTTTCGCCGCGATCAAATCCATCGAATGGTTCGTCGATCAACGCGCGGGTAATTTCACGTGCGCGGTCAGGGCGGAAGTTCATGAAAATCACTGAGTCGCCATCGTTAATGGTCGCGACTTCTTCATCTTCACCACAGATCACAGTGGCTTTTACGAATTCGTCGTTTTCGCCGCGCTCGTAAGCGGCTTTCAAACCGTCAACGGCAGTGAGTGCATCGTATTCAGCATCGCCCGTGACCATCACATCATAGGCTGCTTTTACGCGATCCCAGCGGTTGTCGCGGTCGAGTGCAAAGTAGCGGCCAACGATAGACGCAACGCGGCCGGTGCCCAATTCTTTGAACAGGTCTTCGGCTTTTTGCAACGACGATTCAGCACTGCGCGGCGGCGTGTCGCGGCCATCGAGGAACGCGTGCAGGTAAACGTTTTTGGCTCCACGCTGCACGGCCATTTTGATCATCGCGTACATGTGCTCCTGATGCGCATGCACACCGCCTTCAGACAGCAAACCGAGGATGTGCACCGATTTATCATTGGCGATGGCGCTATCAATCGCTTTGACATATTCAGGGTTGGTAAAAAAATCGCCATCGCTAATGGATTTATTGATGCGGGTAAAGCTTTGGTACACCACGCGGCCTGCGCCAATCGTGGTATGGCCAACTTCGGAGTTGCCCATTTGGCCTTCCGGTAAGCCCACCGCCATACCGGATGTTTCGATCAGGGTATTGGGGCAGGTTTTCCATAGCTCGTCATACACCGGGGTATTGGCGGCGTAGATTGCGTTGTATTTGGTTTTTTCCGAATAGCCGTAACCGTCGAGGATCAGCAAAACTACAGGTTTCTTGGCGCTCATAAATCGCTTCCAGTGTCGGATGAACTTGAAGTGGTTGGTGACGATGGCGGCTTGTGGTCGCCGGTGTACGCAACCCCGGATAAGATGGGGGCAATGCCCGCACAGTTAGCCTGCATTCTAGCGGGTTGGGCGGCGTAACTCTATGCGTAAACCTATGAACGCCCTGTTCTATCTGGCTATGGTGTTCATAGTTGACGGTGTTTTTGGCCTATGCGTCAGGCGGATGCCCCGGCTGAATCGTGTATACTTCGCCGCCTTGTCGCGCGCAGGGTGAAGTTTTTGTGGATTTCATTTGAAATCGACTTTGCCGCCCCCACCTCGGTTTCACTGGGACAGCGAGCGATCCAATCCTCTCCCTGCAGATTGTCAATCCTGCAGTTTTACAAGAAGGCCGTTATCGTGGATTTTTTAAATTTTGTAACCCAAGAGTGGCTGTTAGTCACCACCCTGATTGTGCTGATTTACATCTATGTCTGGCGCGACCGCATTAAAAGTGGCCGTCCGGTATCCCCCCATGAAGTGACCAAATTGGTGAATGCGGGGAATGCAGTGGTGGTCGATCTGCGCGAAAGTGCAGAGTTCAAAGCTGGCCACATTGTAGGGGCATTAAATATCCCTTACGCCAAGCTGAGCAAAGAATCCACCGAGGTAGCGTCTTATAAAGACAAAACCATCATTCTGGTGGATAAGCTTGGGCAGCACGCTGGTGCAGTTGGTCGTTTTCTGGGTAAAGAAGGTTTTGATGTGCGCCGTTTAGGCGGTGGCATCGCTGAATGGCAGGCGCAGAGTTTGCCTTTAGTTAAGGGTAAGTAGTTAAAAGTAAGTCGTTAAGTTAGCAGCCCTTGTAGGGTGTGGAGTTTTGTATGGCGCGCGTGTTGATGTACACCACTGCAGTTTGTCCTTATTGCGTTAATGCCAAAAAGCTGTTGGCGCAGAAAGGTGTAGCTGTGGAAGAAATCCGCGTCGATAGCCAACCGCATTTGCGTCAGGAAATGATGACCAAAAGCGGTCAGCGCACAGTGCCGCAGATCTGGATCGGCGATACGCATGTCGGCGGTTTTACCGATCTCTGGGCGTTGGATAAAGCGGGTAAATTGGATCCATTGCTGGCGCAGCCCTGATTGCGGCAGCAGTTTTTAAACGAACGTTAAATTTAATCCCATCAAGTCGAGTTCATCATGTCTGAAGAAAATAACCAACAAGACGCTGGCCAGGCAGCTGGCAGCAATCCGGTATTTGCTATCCAACGTATTTATTTGAAAGATATTTCTTTCGAAACCCCAATGGGGCCCGAAGCGTTTACCAAAGCGTACAAACCTAATATCCAGCAGGATTTGAACATCCAAGCTAACCAGATTGAAGAAGGTTTGTTTGAAGTGGTGTTGCTGCTTACTATCACTGCGCGCATTGAAGATCGCGCGGTATTTTTGGTGGAAGTGAAGCAAGCCGGTTTGTTTGCGATTTCCGGTATTGAAGGCCCGGCAGTGACCCAGTTGATCAACACTGCATGCCCACAAATCTTGTTTCCCTACGCGCGTGAAGCGGTAGACAGTATTCTCGGTCGCGGCAGCTTCCCTCCATTAATGCTGGCACCCATTAATTTTGATGCAGTATTTGTTCAGGCGATTACCGCCGCGCAACAACAAGCCCAGGCACAAGCGCAAGCTGAAAAGCCTGAAACTGTAAATTAATCCCGCGTGCGGATGTTTACCCAAAGGCGATCACGACAGTGATCGCCTTTTTTATTGCGCGCCATTTGCACACTGGAATTTTCTGCTGTCTTGAATTTGTCATTGTAATCCCGTCAAACTTTCGTAATATCATCAAGGCACTACTTCATTTGAAATACTCTCTGCCTTGGGGTTCCGCGCATGTTCAATCTCTCCAGCACCAACCGTCACGCCAGCCACATTGCAGCGATTGATCTTGGCTCCAACAGTTTTCACATGATTGTTGCCCAATGGGATAACGGGCAGCTCAATTTGCTCGATCGTTTGCGCGAGCCTGTGCGTATGGGGTTTGGCCTGCAAGAAGATGGCGGTTTGAGCGACGATGCACGCGATCGCGCGCTTGCGTGTCTTGAGCGTTTTGGTGAATGCCTGCGCGCCTATCCATCGCGCAGTGTGCGTATTGTCGGCACTAAAACCCTGCGCAGTATTAATGATTCGCGCCAGTTTTTAATCGAAGCCGAAAAACGTCTTGGCCACCCTGTTGAAATTATTTCCGGCGATGAAGAGGCGCGCCTGATTTACATTGGCGTTGCACACGATATCGCCCCCGATGGTGACAACCGTATTGTGATGGATATTGGCGGTGGCAGTACGGAAGTCATTATTGGCAAAGGCATGCAGCCAATATTGAAAGAAAGTTTAAACATGGGCTGCATTGCCATCACCAAAAAATTTTTTAGTGAGGGAAAGGTTACTGAAAAATCAGTCACCAAAGCATTGATTGCCTGCCTGCAAGAATTGCAGCCAGTAAAAGATGAATTTTTACAATCAGGTTGGTCGCAAGTGTTAGGTGCATCCGGCAGTATCAAAGCGGTTGCTAAAGTATGCCAAGCCAATGGTTGGAGCGATGGCACTATCACACTCGAATCACTTGAAAAAATTATTTCTCTTTATTTGCAACACGGCAAACTGGATGCGCAAATTGACGGCTTATCGGATGATCGCAAACCGGTTTTTCTCGGCGGCGTGATTGTATTAAGTGCACTGTTTGATGCACTGGAATTAAAACAGATGGTTGCCGCCGAGTGGGCGCTACGTGAAGGTTTATTGTTTGACCAGAAAGGCCGTTTGGAGAATCACGATATACGCCAGGCCAGTGTCGATGCCCTCGCTGCGCGCTTCCATGTGAATATGGAAAAAGCCATTGCCGTCGAAAAAACGGCATTGGGTTTGTTGCAGCAAGTCGCAGCGGGTTGGCACTTAACAGCCGATGATGCCAATAAATTATTGGGTTGGGCTGCGCGGTTGTATTTGGTCGGATTGGATATTGCCCATAACGATTACCACAAGCACTCTGCGTACATCGTACAAAATGTGGATCTCGCCGGCTGTTCCCGCGCAGAGCAAACGCAACTTGCCGCCTTGGTACTGGCGCATCGCAAACGTTTTCCTGCAAAAAATTTCCCGCTCGACAACACGAATTTGGTGCGCTTGGCGATTTTGTTACGCCTTGCCGCGATTTGTCATCGCGGCCGCATTAAAGATGGTTTGCCTGCTCTAAAATTAAAATGCGACGGCAAAAAAATAACACTTCATGTGCCGGGAAAATGGATAGAGACGCATCCATTGACACAAGCTGATTTGGAAACCGAACAACGTTATTTGAGTGATATAGATTATGAGTTGCTGCTGATAGCAGATTAAATTTCCATTCAATCAAAATTTAATCTGCGAGAAAATAATTACTCAATATTCTGCACCTGCTCGCGCATCTGCTCAATCAACACTTTTAATTCGACCGCTGCTTGCGTTGTTTCACTCACAACGGATTTTGATGAAAGTGTATTGGCTTCGCGGTTTAGTTCCTGCATTAAAAAATCCAAGCGACGGCCAAGGGAGTCGGTTTGTTTTAAGCTGCGCTTGACTTCAATTACATGAGTGTCAAGGCGATCCAACTCTTCATCGACATCGGCTTTTTGTGCGAGAAGGACAATTTCCTGCTCCAGTCTCTCCGGGTCTAATTCGATTTGCAGGGCAGCGAGTTTGGTTTGCAATTTTTCGCGTTGCGCCGCCAGAATTTCCGGCATGCGTGCACGTACATTGGCGACTTGAACCGAGACGCTATCGAGGCGGTTAATAATTAATTGTTCAAGCTCGGCACCTTCTCGTGAGCGATGTTCAATTAATCCCTCCAATGCCGATTCAAATAATTCCAGCGCAGCTTTATGCAGTGCTTCGCGATCCAGTTCCTGTTTTTGGATCACGCCCGGCCAGCGCAAAATATCCAGTGCATTGACCGGTGCAGCGGCGCTGCCTAACAGGCCATTAATTTGTTGGGCGGACTTGGTTAGCTGCGACACTTTGGCGAGGTTGATGCCGAGTTCCGATTCGCCTTCCTGTTCCCATTGCACACTCAGGCTGGCTTCAACTTTGCCGCGCTGCAGTGCTTTGCGCATGGCATCGCGAAGGTGGGGTTCAATTTCGCGGAAATCTTCCGGTAAACGGAAGCTGGGTTCGAGGTAGCGGTGATTCACACTGCGGATTTCCCACACCAATGTTCCCCAGGGGAGTTTGGCTTCGCGGCGGGAGAATCCAGTCATACTACGTGGCATAAGGGCTCCTGGAACTATGGCGTTCTATGCTGGGTTGATACTGGTGCGGGGCGGTTACTTCTACGCACAAGAGCTGGTAGAGTTCCCCGGCAAATTAATATTCATGAACAGGCGAGGGATGGTAACACACCTTCCCGCAGATCTATTTCCAGTAGTAAGGAATCCTTTTATGCAACGTCCCAGCGGCCGCACTCCAGGCCAATTACGCCCCATCCGTATCACCCGTCATTACACCAAACACGCCGAAGGCTCGGTATTGGTGGAGTTTGGCGATACCAAAGTGATCTGCACCGCGAGCGTGGTCAATTCGGTACCGCCTTTTTTGCGCGGGCAAGGACAAGGGTGGTTGACCGCGGAATACGGCATGTTGCCCCGCTCTACCGGCACCCGGATGGATCGCGAAGCTGCGCGCGGCAAGCAGCAGGGGCGCACCGTGGAAATCCAGCGCTTGATCGGTCGCTCATTACGTGCGGCGGTTGATCTGGCAGCCTTGGGTGAAAACACCATACACATCGATTGTGACGTTATTCAGGCAGATGGCGGTACCCGCACGGCCTCCATCACCGGTGCCTGGGTCGCCTTGGCCGATGCGATTAGCTTCCTCAAAGCCCAAGGCAAAGTCACCGGTGAACCGCTCAAGCGCGCGATTGCTTCTATTTCTGTAGGGATTTATCAAGGCGTACCGGTATTGGATTTGGACTACCCCGAGGATTCATCGGCCGATACCGATATGAATGTCGTAATGGGTGATGACGGCGGCATTATTGAAATTCAGGGCACCGCGGAAGCAGAGCCTTTTACGGAAGCCGAATTTGCGGCGATGTTAGGTCTGGCTAAACAGGGAATCGCGCAATTGCATGAGTTGCAAAAGCAGGCGTTACTTGGCGATGAGAAATAAATTTCTTAATACTGGCCAGCCCGGCTTTCATCCATTGCGAAAAATTTGCATTGTTATACGCGGGCTAAAATTTGCCGTGCTATCTGATTTTTCTGTTGCTTACAAACTTGTTTTATCAATTGTTGTACTGGCTGCTTGTATCGCTTTCAGGGATTGGATCGATGTGGCTGCAGTATTAATAGCAACGGCGGTCATGATAATTGCTGAAATATTGAATACGGCAATAGAGGCGCTATGTGATTTTATTGAGCCTGAGAAAAACCCGCGTATAGGGATGATCAAAGACATCGCCGCGGCAGCTGTGGGTATCAGTATTTTGTTGTGGCTAATTGTATTGGTGGTAGAGTCTTACGCGGTCGTGAATCATCTGATCGTTTAGTAAACGCAACTCAATAACTCGAGGCATTTGGATGAAAGAACAACATGAAATCAAGTTGTTAAAGGTACTAGATCGCATCATCCACAATTGTGCGCTGGCGATTGCCTGCATTATGGTGCTTGTTATTGCATGGGGTGTTGCCGATATTCTTTATGTACTCTATCAGCGCTTGATGGCACCACCATTTTTGCTGCTTGAAATCAAAGATATTTTTGCGACCTTCGGTGCTTTCATGGCCGTGTTGATTGCGATTGAGATCTATCATAACCTGATTTTGTACACCAAAGGCGATCACAATCCTCGGCTAGCTGTAGAAATCGTACTTGCAACCGCATTGATGGCAGCAGCGCGTAAAGTGATTATTTTTGATTTTAATGAAATGGATGCATCTTACATTTACGCAACTGCCGCCGTAATCTTTGCACTGGGAGTGGCGTATTACATAATTGTCATTATGCCGCGTAAAAAATCTGACGAACTAAATGAATAACCGACTTAGAATGCAACAAAAAAGGCGCGTTAGCGCCTTTTTTGTTATCAGTAGATCGTTGTCTATTCAATCGTATGCCGAGCTATTCCGCTGGAATTAAACCCAAATTACGCACGATCTGCGCAGTGGGTTCGGTTTGGTTCATGGTGTAAAAGTGCAAGCCGGGGGCACCGTTTTCCAACAGGGTTTCGCACAATTCGGATACCAGTTCTACGCCGAATGCTTTCAAGCTGGCTTCATCATCACCATAATTTTCCAGCGCTTTACGCAACCAACGCGGAATTTCTGCACCGCAGGCATCGGAAAAGCGCGTTAAATTTTTGTAGTTGATAATGGGCATAATACCGGGATAAATCGGTTGGGTAATTCCGGCCTTCTGGCATTGGTCGATAAAGAAAAAATACGAGTCCGGATTAAAGAAATATTGCGTGATTGCACTATTGGCACCCGCGTCAAATTTTCCTTTCAGGTAGCGCACATCATCGCTATAGCTTTTGGCTTGCGGATGAATTTCCGGATAGGCAGCAACCTCCAGTTGGAAATGTGCACCAAAATGTTTGCGGATAAATGCCACCAGCTCATTTGCGTAAACCAGCTGAAAACCACCGCCAACACCGGATGGAATATCGCCACGCAACGCGACTATTCGATCAACGCCTGCGTTTTTGTATTCCTGCAATAAAGTGAGAATTGTCTCTTCATCATCACCACCAAACGACAAATGCGGCGCAGTGCTGACACCATCAGAGGTAAATTTTGTTACCAGCCCTTTGGTATTGTCGCGCGTAGAGCCGCCCGCTCCATAGGTAACGGAAAAGAAATCCGGATTAAAAAAATTCAAGTCATCGCGCACTTTAATTAGCTTTTCTTTTCCTTCCGGTGTTTTGGGCGGGAAAAATTCAAAGCTCAGACGCAGTTGTGAGTCGTTCATAATTTTACCTTTACGATTTTCCCTCACCCCAACCCTCTCCCGGAGGGAGAGGGAGCATGTTCAACTTAAGAATAAATTGGTCTTAAGTGGCACGTACAGTTCCTTCTCCCTCCGGGAGAGGGTTAGGGTGAGGGAAACAAAATTAATACTTATAAGAATCCGGCTTAAATGGCCCTTCAATTTCCACACCAATATATTCGGCTTGGTGGGAAGTCAGTTTGGTGATCACGCCACCGAAACCTTCCACCATATCGCGCGCGACTTCTTCATCAAGTTTCTTCGGCAGCACACGCACATAAATATGTTCTGCTTTTTGTTCGGCTGGTAAGTCAGCAAATTTACGCTCGTACAAATACATTTGTGCGAGTACTTGGTTGGCGAAAGAGCCATCCATGATGCGCGATGGGTGACCGGTTGCGTTGCCTAAATTCACCAGGCGACCTTCGGATAAAATAATCAAATGGTTGTTGGTGGCTTTATCGCGATACACTTTGTGCACCTGCGGTTTGATCTCTTCCCACTCCCAATTTTTGCGCATAAATGCGGTATCGATTTCACTGTCGAAGTGACCGATGTTGCATACCACTGCGCCATTTTTTAATGCGCGCAGCATGGCGGAATCACACACATTGACGTTGCCGGTTGTGGTGACAACCAAATCAGTGGTGCCCAATACAATGTGATTGATGTCTTCGTATTTGCCGGTGTTGATGCCATTGTTGTATGGCGATACCACTTCAAAACCGTCCATGCAGGCTTGCATTGCACAGATAGGATCAATTTCAGTAATTTTTACGATCATGCCTTCCTGACGCAATGATGCGGCAGAACCTTTACCTACATCGCCGTAACCCACGACCAATGCTTTTTTGCCCATCAGCAAATGGTCGGTGCCGCGCTTGATGGCATCGCTCAAGCTGTGACGGCAGCCGTATTTGTTGTCGTTTTTACTTTTGGTTACGGCATCGTTTACGTTGATGGCTGGCACTTTCAATGTGCCCTTCTTCATCATTTCAACCAAGCGGTGCACACCGGTGGTGGTCTCTTCAGAAATGCCGTGGATTTTGTCGAGCATGTGCGGATATTTTTCGTGCACGATTTGGGTAACATCGCCGCCGTCATCAAGAATCATATTGGCATCCCAAGGTTTGCCATCTTTGTTGATGGTCTGCTCTATGCACCACCAGAATTCTTCTTCGGTTTCGCCTTTCCACGCAAATACGGGAATACCGGCAGCAGCGATCGCAGCGGCAGCGTGATCTTGCGTCGAAAAAATATTGCACGATGACCAACGCACTTCTGCACCGAGATCCACCAATGTTTCAATTAACACTGCGGTTTGAATGGTCATGTGGATGCAACCAATAATTTTAGCATCCGCCAATGGTTTGCTCGCTGCATATTTGCGGCGCAGCGCCATCAATGCAGGCATTTCACCTTCGGCGATTTCAATTTCTTTGCGGCCCCAATTAGCGAGGGACATATCGGCAACTTTGTAGTCGGTGAAGCTCATAATAATTTTCCTAAAATGAATTCTGTGTTTTTTTCCCCTCACCCAGCCTCTCCCGGAGGGAGAGGAGCGGAGAGTGCTAAATTCGTAGTGCGTGCTTTTAACCCCCTCTCCCTCTGGGAGAGGGCTGGGGTGAGGGTCTTAAAGCGCTTTCTTCAATGCATCTGCCTTATCGGTTTTTTCCCAAGTGAAATCGGGTAGCTCTCTACCAAAATGACCATATGCTGCAGTCTGGCGATAAATCGGGCGTTTTAAATCCAGCATTTGGATCAAACCGCGTGGACGCAAATCAAAATGTTCACGCACCAGTTTGACGATTTCAGCATCCGACAATTTTCCGGTGCCAAAGGTGTTGATAGAAATTGAAGTCGGTTCAGCAACACCAATCGCGTAGCTCACCTGAATTTCACATTTATCAGCCAAGCCTGCCGCAACAATATTTTTTGCCACGTAACGGCCTGCGTAAGCGGCAGAGCGATCTACTTTTGATGGATCTTTACCAGAGAATGCACCGCCGCCGTGACGTGCCATGCCGCCGTAAGAATCCACAATAATTTTGCGGCCAGTCAAACCGCAATCGCCCACTGGGCCGCCAATAATAAATTGGCCGGTCGGGTTGATATGGTATTGCGTATCTTTGTGTAGCCATTCAGCAGGCAATACATTTTTGATAATCAATTCGCGCACGGCTTCGCGAATTTCTGCTTGCTGCACACTCGGGCTGTGTTGGGTGGAAAGTACAACGGCATCGATTGCCACCGGCTTACCGTTTTCGTAACGCAAAGTCACCTGACTTTTTGCGTCGGGGCGCAACCAGGGCAATTCACCGCTCTTGCGCAATTGTGCTTGTTTTTCTACCAAGCGGTGCGCGTAAAAAATTGGTGCTGGCATCAATACGGAGGTTTCATTGGTGGCGTAACCAAACATCAAACCCTGGTCACCTGCACCCAAATCTTTTTCATCGCCTTCATCAACACCCATGGCGATATCGGCCGATTGTTTGCCGATTGCATTTAATACTGCGCAGCTTGCGCCATCAAAACCAACATCGCTGGAGTTGTAGCCGATATCCAGAATTACTTGGCGAATCAAATCTTCCAAGTCAACGTAAGTGGATGTGCGCACTTCACCGGCGACAATTGCCATGCCGGTTTTTACCAATGTCTCTACTGCAACGCGCGCATTGGGGTCATCTTTCAAAATAGCATCGAGCACAGCATCGGAAATCTGGTCCGCCATTTTATCGGGATGGCCTTCAGAAACTGACTCGGACGTAAAGACGGAATATTCGGACATGGTTTTTTCCTTTACATAATTTCGAAAATAAAAAAATCGGGTAGCCCGTATGGAGTGAAACGTAATACGGGTTTTAGTGTTACATCATCGGTGTTCCCGTATTTCGCTAGGCTCCATACGGGCTACGTAACCCACGGTTAAAAAATTGTTGGTTTAAAAATTCGTTGGTTTAAAAAATTGGCGCAATTGAATTTGGAAACCGTTGCGCAGTGCAAAATACACACTTTGACCTTCATCTAATTTTGCCGCTTGTGCCCAGCGCGAAAAATCCTGTGGATCAAACCCTTGCCACAAATCACCGCAAGCGTCACGCGCCCAGGCTTGTTCGTGGCGACACAAATCGCAAACCAACAGCGCGCCGCCGGGTGCGAGAGCATTACTTAAATCCTGAAAAATATCGGCAGGCGATGGTGTGTGGTGCAGAACCATATTTACCAAGATGCAATCGGCCAATATTTTATGGCCGAGCAAGCTCTGTGTGTCGCCGTGGATGAATTCGATATTGCGCAGATTTTTTTCGCTCGCAAATGCACGCGCTTTGTCGAGCATATTGGCGGCATTATCGAGTGCAATTACGTGATTAAACTGTTGCGCGATCACCGCTAAGAATTCACCTTCACCGGGGCCGATTTCCAGCGCGAGTTTTTTATCGCGCAGCGGTGTGTTGTTGAGCAATTGCGTCATCTGTTCGGCATACACCGGATAGCTGGCAATCAAATCTTGCTGCGCGCGAAATTTATCGGCGTTTTCGCTAAAAAATTGCTGCGCGGCTTGGCTGCGTTCTTGCTGCAACTCGCGGATGGGCAGCAACAGGTGCTCGGCAATCGGCAAAGTATCAACAGTCGCAAACAATTGTTGCTGCAAGGCGGCGAGTGGGTGATCGGGTGCTAAATAAGCGCGGCGATAAAAAATCGAATTGGCCTCGCGCCGCGAACTGAGCAGCCCTGCATTGTTGAGCACTTTAAGATGATGGCTCATGCCTGACTGCTTTATCGAAAAAATCCGGCATAGCTCCAACACGCCAAACGAATCCTGGCTCAGCACCCGCAGTATCTCCAGGCGCAAAGGGTCGCCTGCGGCTTTAAGCAGGTTGGCGAGTGGACTGAGTGGCGTCTCCAGCTCGACCATATCGGTTAGCACAGGCAGGGACGCATCATTGTTTTGCAGGGATTGGTTCATTCTGTGGTCAACAAGTGGAAAGTGCTGTGCAGTCTAGCAGTCAGAAAAACCTATATCAAAATATTTTGATATAGGTTTTAGGCTTTTTTATGCTCAAGAACGCCGGTCGCGAGCGTTTTTGTCATTAATTCTGCCTATGAGACCGGTTATTTCTTTACGACTGGCGCTTGCTGGGCGAAAATGCCTGCCCATTTTGTCCCAGCGACGGCGGCTGGAACCCAACGACACCAAAGCCCATCAGAGGCCTGTAAATAAGTGGCATTTGCCCATTAGTGCTTTGCAACCCCGGGTGCCCTGAACCGCATAGACGGCAGTGATGCGCCCAACTACAACAGCAATCAACTTTATTTAAGGAGCCTTGAGTTTCATGCCAACTCGTCAACACCTTGCCAATGCGATCCGTATCCTGTCTATGGATGCGGTTCAGAAAGCCAACTCAGGCCACCCGGGCGCCCCAATGGGCATGGCGGATATCGCCGAAGTTCTGTGGAACGACTTTTTAAAACACAACCCGCAAAACCCCAAGTGGGCTGACCGCGACCGTTTTGTGCTGTCCAATGGCCACGGCTCTATGCTGATTTACTCGTTGCTGCACCTGAGCGGTTACGCGGTTTCCATTGAAGACCTGCAGCAGTTTCGTCAATTGCACTCCAACACCCCCGGCCACCCGGAATTGGGTTACACCCCCGGTGTTGAAACCACCACTGGCCCATTAGGTCAGGGTATTGCTAACGCCGTGGGTATGGCGCTGGCCGAAAAAGTACTGGCTGCGCAATTTAACCGCGATGGCCATGAGGTAGTCGATCACTTCACTTACTGCTTCCTCGGCGATGGCTGCATGATGGAAGGTGTTTCGCACGAAGCCTGCTCTCTGGCCGGTACTCTGGGCTTGGGCAAGTTGATTGCGTTCTACGATGACAACGGTATTTCCATCGACGGCCACGTTGAAGGCTGGTTTACCGATGACACCGCCAAGCGTTTTGAAGCTTACGGCTGGCAGGTGATCCGTTCTGTTAACGGTCACGATCCGGTAGAAATCAAAACCGCGATTGAAACCGCGCGCGCTGAAACCCAAAAGCCAACCTTGATCATCACCAAAACCATCATCGGTTTCGGTTCACCGAACAAACAAGGTTCACACGATTGCCACGGTTCACCACTCGGTTTGGAAGAAGTGGCATTGGTGCGTAAAACCCTCAACTGGGAATACGAGCCATTTGTGGTGCCTGCGGATGTATACGAAGGTTGGGATGCAAAAACCAAAGGTGCTGCGGCAGAGAAATCCTGGGGCGAAAAATTTGCAGCCTACCAAGCTGCGTATCCGGAACTCGCTGCTGAATTTGATCGCCGCGTAGTCAAAGGCGAATTGCCAGCGGACTTCGCCGCAAAAGCAGAAGCCTTTATTGCCGAAACCCAAGCCAAAGGCGAAAAAATTGCGAGCCGTAAAGCATCGCAAAATACTATCGCGGCATTTGTTGAGTGGTTGCCGGAAATCCTCGGCGGCTCTGCTGACCTCGCCGGTTCCAACCTGACGTTGGTGAAAAAATCCAAAGGCGTGGAAGCGGGCGATGCCAGCGGCAACTACGTGTACTACGGCGTGCGCGAATTCGGTATGAGCGCGATCATGAACGGTGTTTCTGCTCACGGTGGATTTATCCCTTACGGCGCAACCTTCCTGATGTTCCAACAATACGCGGCTAACGCCGTGCGTATGTCGGCGCTGATGAAATTGCGCAACGTGTTTGTTTACACCCATGACTCAATCGGTCAGGGCGAAGACGGCCCGACTCACCAACCAATCGAAGTACTTGGCACTTTGCGTTTGACTCCAAACCTGGAAACCTGGCGCCCAGCGGACAGCACTGAATCGGCTGTTGCGTGGAAAGCCGCGGTTGAGCGTAAAGATGGCCCTGCGGCATTGGTATTCAGCCGTCAAAATCTGGATTTCTTCGCGCGCACCCAAGAGCAAGTCGCCAACATCGCCAAAGGCGGTTACGTATTGGTTGATTCCGTTGGTGAGCCAGAAGCTATTTTGATCGCCACCGGTTCAGAAGTGGGTGTAACAGTGAAAGCGGCTGAAGCGTTGAAAGCCAAAGGCAAAAACGTTCGCGTTGTGTCTATGCCTTCAACTTCTGTGTTTGATCAGCAAGATGTTGCCTACAAAGAATCCGTATTGCCAATCAGCGTAGGCGCGCGCGTTGCGGTTGAAACTGCACACGCTGACTACTGGTACAAATACGTAGGCTTCGACGGTCGCATCATCGGCATGACCACCTTCGGTGAATCAGCCCCCGGCAACAAACTGCTCGAACACTTCGGCTTCACTGTCGATAATATTGTCGCCACTGTTGAAGAATTGTTGGAAGACTAAAATCTTCCGCGAAAACAAAACACCCGACTTAGATCGGGTGTTTTTTCTTAGGGATAGCAAAAGTTAAAGTTGATCCATGAAAGCAGTAAAACGATTGTCTTTATTAGTAGGTGCTCTACTTTCTTTTGCTGCATCTGCAAATTCAGTATGGCATGGCTCATATGGCTTTGATCTTGATTTGAGTGGCGGAATTCCTGATCGCTTGATGTTTGTTGAATATGTTTTGAGTATTGACGAACAGTCTTGCCTGCTAAGCATTCAAGGTTATCAAGTTTTTGAAACTATTATGTGTGACGCTAAGGATGACAAAAAAGCGCTGGGCATTTATTTCAAGTCTTATGAAGATGGTTCAGTGAAAAACGCTTACGGTGTTGAGCTTTACAAACCCGGACAGCGATTGTTTTGGTTGGATAATGAATTGGTAACTCATTGGGATGCGCTAGTGCCTGATGAGTCTGTAGCAAAACCGGGAAAATATTTTTTAAAGAAAGCTCAGTAAAATTATTGGCAATAGCTAAGAGGCTCACTATGACTGTAAAACTAATGAAAGACCAGGATCTTGCTGGTAAGCGTGTATTGATTCGTCAGGATCTGAACGTGCCCTTGGAAGATGGGCGCATTACCAGCGCGGTGCGTATTGATGCATCTATTCCTACTATTCAGGCTGCATTGGCTGCTGGTGCAAAAGTCATGGTGATGTCGCACCTCGGTCGTCCTGATGAAGGCGTTTATGATGAGGCTGCATCGCTTGCGCCGGTTGCAAAATATTTGAGCGAAAAATTAGGCCGCGCGGTTCCGCTGGTAAAAGATTGGGTGGATGGATTCTCTGACCAAGGCGATTTGGTGTTGCTCGAAAACGTTCGCTTCAATGTAGGCGAAGGCAAAAATTCTGACGAGCTGTCCAAAAAAATGGCGGCACTGTGCGATGTATTTGTAATGGATGCATTCGGTACTGCACACCGCGCGCAAGCATCCACTCACGGTGTTGCGAAATTTGCGCCCATTGCTTGTGCAGGTCCTTTGCTCGCTGCCGAGTTGGAAGCGCTGGCAAAAGTGCTCGACAATCCTGCGCGCCCATTGGTGGCAATTGTTGGTGGTTCGAAAGTGTCTACCAAACTGAGCGTGTTGGATGCGCTGTCAAAAATCGCTGACATTCTTGTAGTCGGTGGTGGCATTTCCAACACTTTCGTTGCAGCGGCAGGTAATCAAGTAGGTAATTCACTGCATGAAAAAGATTTGATTCCCGAAGCACAACGCCTGTGCAAAACCACCGAAGTGGTTTACGCGACCGACGTGCGTGTTACCAAAGAAGGTTTCAAATCATGGAACCACAACTCTGTGTGTGTAGCGAAAAAAGTTAACGAAATTCAAGCTGACGAAGAAATTATCGACTACGGTCCTGAGACTGCCGCACGCGTTGCCGAGATTATCAAAAACGCCAAAACCGTTTTGTGGAACGGCCCTTGTGGTGTATTTGAGTTTGATGCTTTTTCTAAAGGTACTGAAACTATTTCACGCGCAATTGCTGAAAGTGCTGCGTTTTCGGTTGCGGGCGGTGGCGATACCTTGGCTGCTATCGATAAATGGAATCTTGCAGACAAGATCTCTTACGTCTCTACCGGTGGTGGTGCTTTCCTGGAATTCGTGGAAGGAAAAGTATTGCCAGCAGTAGCGATTCTGGAAGAGCGCGCTAAAAACTAATTTGTTTTTTAAGCGCATAAAAAATGCCGGTGCTGAAAACAGTACCGGCATTTTTTTTGATTTTTTAATAAGTGCGAAAACGGTGTTACGCAAAGGGCTATCGTTTTTGATCCTTTTGAAACAGACGCTGTTTCTCGCGTGACCAATCGCGTTCTTTTTCGGTTTCGCGTTTATCGTGCAATTGCTTACCTTTGGCGATGGCGATTTCCAGTTTGATCAGGTGATCTTTCCAATAGAGCGCGGTGGGCACGACGGTGTAGCCTTTTTGTTCGACAGCTTCTTGCAAGCGGTTGATCTCGCGGCGGTTCAATAGCAATTTGCGCGTGCGGAACGGGTCGGTCACAAAATGCGTGGAGGCGCTCAGCAGTGGCTGGATTTGTGCGGCGAGCAGCCAGGCTTCGTTATTTTTAAAAATCACGTAGCAATCGGTAATGTTGCCTTTACCGGCGCGCAGGCTTTTCACTTCCCAACCGGTGAATGCAACGCCGGCCTCAAAACGCTCGTGCAGTTCGTAATCGAACTTGGCTTTTTTGTTGAGGGCGATGGTATTGCCTTGGTTCTTCTGTGCTTTTTTGGCCATGGGGTGCTGCTACTTCAACAAGATCAAAAACGGGCGGGCATTATATCGGCAAATTCCCGGCGCTGTCTTGATGCTGGCGGTTGGCGCGGGTTTATACGCGAGGGGCAATCTGGGTACAATTCACCTTTATGCCGTGGATCGCGCTTTACCTTTTATAAATCATGAGTGGCGCGCGGGTTTCTGGTGCAGTCTGTGCTTGGCTAATAATAATTTTCTGCAAAGACAAAAGGGGAACATCCTGTGAAGCGACTCAAGCAGCATGTGATTTGGGGGCAGCGCGGCAGTTTTATCCTGGCGGCGACGGGTTCGGCGGTGGGCTTGGGCAATATCTGGAAGTTTCCTTACATCACCGGCGAAAACGGTGGTGGCGCGTTTGTGTTGATGTACCTGCTGTGCATTTTGCTGATTGGTATTCCGATCATGATGGCGGAAATTTTGATGGGACGGCGTGCGCGCGCCAACCCGATTATCGCCACCGCCGAGTTGTGCGAGGCTGCCGGTGCCAGCAAGCTCTGGACGGGAATTGGCTGGATGGGCGCTTTGGCCGGTTTGGTGATTTTATCGTTTTACACGGTGATCGCCGGTTGGACGCTGGAATACATAGTGGCAGCCGTGAGTGGCGAATTCACCGGCTTGACCGGCGAGGCATCCAAACAACTGTTTGATGGTCTGCTGGCCGACCCGGGCAAGATGTTGCAGTGGCATACCTTGTTTACGCTGATGACGGTGGTGATTCTTGCGCTGGGTGTGACGCGCGGGTTGGAATCCTCGGTGCGGGTGATGATGCCGCTGCTGTTTGTGCTGCTGCTGGTGTTGTTGGGTTACGCGGCGGTAGAGGGCGAGTTTGCGACATCGCTGCGTTTTATGTTCAGTTTTAATCCGCAGGACATTTCCTGGGAATCGGCGCTGGTCGCCATGGGCCATTCGTTTTTCACCCTGAGTTTGGGCATGGGTGCGATTATGGCGTACGGTGCCTACATGCCGAGCAACCAGTCGGTGAGCCGCACGGTGCTGTATGTGGCGCTGCTGGATACCTTGGTTGCGCTTGTCGCGGGTGTGGCGATTTTTGCACTGGTATTTGCCACGCCGGGAATATCGCCCGGCAGCGGCCCCGGCTTGATGTTTGTGACCTTGCCGGTGGCGTTCGGCAATATGAGCGCAGGTTTGGTATTTGGCGCGATCTTTTTTGTGATGGTGATGCTCGCGGCCTGGACATCGACGATTTCGCTGTTGGAACCGGGCGTGGCTTATTTAAATGAGCGCTTCGGATTTAACCGTGTAGCGGCGAGTATATTGCTGGGGGTGGTTGCCTGGGCGATGGGGCTGGGCTCGGTATGGTCGTTTAATGACTGGTCAGCCAAGCAATTCCTGTGGGGGAAATCCTACTTTGACACCATGGACTTTATCGCCACTAACATTATGTTGCCCTTGGGTGGTGTGCTGATTGCGCTGTTCGTGGGGTGGAAGCTGCGCGACCATCACATATTGCATGAGCTTGCTTCTGAGTCGCCGCGCTTGGTGCGTTGGTGGCGGCCAGTGTTGAAATTCATTTCTCCGGTTGCGGTACTGGTGGTACTGATCAACGGGATTTTTCCGGTGCTGCGCGCCGTATTTGTGGAGTAACGGGCTTGGCTCACAGGGTGGAACGATCGGCGTTGGTAAATTATTCAGCGCAGCAAATGTTTGATCTGGTCAACGATATCGAAGCCTATCCGCAATTTATGGAGGGCTGCACCGGTGCCACTATTCTTGCGCGTGGCGACGGTTGGCTGGAAGCTCGTCTAGAGTTGAGCAAGGCCGGTGTGAGCCAGAGCTTTGTCACCCGCAACCAGTTGCAGCCGCCGCACAGCATGAGCATGGATTTGGTCGATGGGCCATTTAGCTACTTGCGCGGTGTGTGGCGTTTTAGCCCTTTGGGCGATGCCGCGTGCAAAGTCAGTTTTGAGTTGGAATTTGAGTTGCAGAACCGCTTGCTGGGTATGGCGGTAGGCAAATTGTTTGAAGGTGTCAGCAATAAACAGGTGGATGCGCTCTGCGCACGCGCCAAACAGGTTTATCGCTGAGTGTTTGTTCATGGTTTTTCGTTAGTGGAACACAGCAATGGCTGATTTTGATTTGATCACGGTGGAAGTGGCCTATGCGCTGCCGCATAAACAAAAAATTATCGCGCTTTTGGTAGAACCGGGCACTACAGCGCTTGAGGCCGTCAAGCGCTCCAAAATTGCGGATCACTTTCCCGGCTTGGACATCGCCAGTGCCAAGATGGGCATTTTTGGCCAGTCGCTCGGTACCAAGGGGTTGGAAACGGCCGATAAGCATGTGCTCCATGCTGGCGACCGCGTGGAAATCTACCGCCCACTCGCTTCTGATCCCAAAGATGCCCGCCGCAAGCGCGCCGAAAAAACCGCTACAGGCGACACGGCTCCGGACGTTTAGTCACCCTCTTGTCCAAGGCATCGTTTCCGCTGCCTTGGCCAGCTCCCGCAAAATTTTGCACTACACTGGGGTAATACTCCGCCACGTTTAGGTGGCGGGCGCGATTCATTACCCGAGAGTGTTCATGTCAGTGAATTACAAACGCTTATTCCGCTGGTTGCCCTGGGTGTCTTCCCTGGGGCTGGCCGCGGTATTTGTGTTGTTTATGCTGGCCGATTTAAACACCCATCGCCAGGTTTGGAATGAGCGTTTGGCGTGGAACGCCCAGACCCAAAGTGATTACGTCAAAGCCAGTGGCCGCGACCTGACCCAACAGGCGATGTTGCTGGCGCAGTTGATCGGGCGCGACTACCGCGTCATTGAACAAATCCGCTCTGCCCATCAGCTATTTATCAATGCCAGCAACGGCACGGGTTCCGAACAGTTGCAGGTTGCCCGCCTTGACTTGCAGCAGCTCCTGCGCGATTACTGGGACGACATGGAAGAGTTGGGCGCGGATCAGTTGAGTGTGCACTTCGCCCCCGGCGCAGTGAACTTCTTGCGCATGCACCGCCCGGATCGCTATGGCGACAGCCTCAGCGGCCTGCGTCCTATGATCACCTCTGCATTCACATCAGGTGTTCCCACCTGGGGCCTGGATGTCGCCCGCCAAGGCAGTGGTTATCGCGCCGTCTTGCCGATAATGGCGAACCCGGATCAGACCGGCGGTGTTATTGCGGTGCTGGAGGTGGGTATGTCATCCCTGCCGGCGAACGAGAGCGAGACACCTATTCAAATGGCCGTGTTCTTGCGCAAAGCCGCAGTTGAGCAGGTGCTGTGGGAACAGACCCGGCAACAGCTCCACCAACAGAGCCCCAACACGGTGGATGATTGGCGCCTGGAAGGAACGACTGACCCGCAGTTATACAGCTGGTGGTCGAGCGGCATGGTACCGATTAACCAGCGCGGCCATCTGCTTTTCAGTGAAGGCAAAACCTATGTGGCCTCCTGGTGGCCGCTGGAGCAGGCCTCGGTACCGATTGAGCAATCGGGATTGGCGATGCTGGCCTGGACGGATATCACCCCTGACTACACAACCTATACCAATATCCGCCAGCGGGTGATCGCAAAATGGATGGCGGCGATGGTGTGTGCCCAATTGTTACTGCTCGGGTTTAGCCAGCTCAATCGCCGTTACTTGCGCAATTTACTGCAGCAGCACAGCGCCCAGTTGCAAGCTGAACACGCCGTCAATGAACAGTCGCGCCAGCGCCTGGCATTGGCGCTGCGCTCCAGTGATTCGGGGTTTTGGGAGTGGGATATTGCCCACGACAAGGCCAGCTTTTCTCCCGAGTGGCGACAGCTCTGCGGCATAGGGCCGGAATCACCAACATCGCTGGATCTGGATGAATGGATGAGCCGCGTCCACCCGGCAGATAAACGCACCAGTTACAGCGACATCATCCGCCACATCAAGGGCGAGACGGCGATGTATGAAAACGAGTATCGCCTCAAAGTGCATGACGGTAGCTACAAGTGGATTCTCACCCGCGGCAAGGTGGTGGAGTGGGATGCCAAAGGCAAAGCCACCCTGATGCTGGGGGTCTATACCGATATCACCGAGCGCAAAAATACCGAGTTGATCAGTATCCGCCAGCAGGCGGCGCTGCACTCGCTCAATGAGATCGCCTCGCTCTCGGCGGTGGACCCGGATGAGCAACTGCGCCGTGCGCTGAGTTTGGGCGCGCGCTATTTGGGTTTGAGTGGCGGGGCGATCAGCCAGATCAGTGGCGATGACTACCGGGTGCACATCCAGTTTTCCGCCCAGGGACAGCACAACCTGCCCGCTTTCAGCCCGCTTGCCAAAACCTACTGTGGCCTGACGGTCAGCTTGCGCGACGTGTGGGCGGAGGACGATATTCCCGCCAGCGAATATCGCCATCACCCCGCCTATTTGTTGACCCAGATAGAAAGCTATATCGGTGCGCCTTTGTGGGTGAACGGCGAAGTGTATGGCACCCTCTGCTTTACCTCGCGCAAAACCCGCCATCACCCATACGATTCACTCGACAAAGACTTTGTGCGTTTGCTCGCGCGTTGGATCAGTTCAGTCGTCGAGCGCCTGCAACAGGACGCCGAGAAAAAAGTCATCCTGCAGCGCTTCCAGAAACTCAGCGAGCGGCTGCCGGGCTTCCTCTACCAATTCCAGTTGCGCCCTGATGGCAGCTCGTTCTTCCCCTACGCCAGCCCGGGCATCAAGAATATTTACAACGTCAACCCGGAAGATGTCGCGTTATCAGCGCACAAGGTATTCGCGGTTATCCATCCGGATGATGCGGGTTGGGTGGGTGAAAGTGTCTCTTATTCCGCCGCACACCTCACGCCCTGGGTGGCTACAGTGCGGATCAATAACCCGCAGCGCGGCATGATCTGGACCCACATCCAGTCGGTACCGGAAAAGCTGGATGACGGCAGTGTGCTCTGGAGCGGTTATGTATCGGACATTACCCCGCTCAAAGAGACCGAAATCAAACTCAAAGAGACCAACTCCCTGCGCAAAGCGATTCTGGATGCCGCCAGTATTGCGATTATCTCCACCGATAAAACCGGCCTGATCAAAACCTTCAATCAGGGGGCAGAGTTAATGCTGGGTTACAGCGCCGAGGAAATGATTGATAAACAGTCGCCTGCGATACTTCATCTACCCGAGGAAATGGTCGCCCGCGCGCACCAGCTGACCTGCGAGCTCGGTTATGAAGTCGCACCGGATTTCAATGCCTTTGTGGCCAAGGCGCGCGAAGGGGATGACGATGAACACGAATGGGTCTATGTGCGCAAAGATGGCAGCTGCCTGCCGGTTGCGTTGACGGTTGCGGTGCTGCGCGATGCTGAGGGTGAAATCAGCGGCTATTTGGGTATGGCGCGCGACATTAGTGAGCTCAAGCGCATTGACCAGATGAAAACCGAATTTATCTCCACCGTCAGCCATGAACTGCGCACCCCGCTGACGGCGATCAGTGGCGCGCTGGGGATTTTGGTCAATGGTCTGGCCGGCGCGTTGCCCGGGCAATCGGAGCGCATGATCCAGATAGCCCACAATAATTCACAGCGCCTGATTCATCTGGTTAACGATCTGCTCGATATGGAAAAACTGGTCGCGGGCAAAATGCATTTTGATATCAAACCGCAGATGTTGCTGCCGCTGATCCAGCAGAGCATTGAGGCCAATAGTGTGTTCGCCCAACAGTACGGCGTGACCTATGAGCTGCTGCCGGGCAATAGCGATATCAAAGTCACCGTGGATAACCAACGGCTCCTGCAGGTGTTGGCCAACTACCTCTCCAATGCCGCCAAATTCTCGCCCCTGAATGATGTGGTGACAGTGCAGGTAGAACCTCGCTTTGGCAGTGTGCGGGTGAGTGTGACTGACAAGGGGCCGGGGGTACCTGAGAACTTCCGCGCCCGCCTGTTCCAAAAGTTCTCCCAGGCCGACTCCTCGGATACCCGCCAGAAAGGCGGCACCGGTTTGGGCTTGGCGATCTGTAAAGAGATTATCGAGCGCATGGGCGGCAAGGTGGGGGTGGATTCAGTACCGGGCAAAGGTGCCAGTTTCTATTTTGACCTGCCCTGTGAAGATGCCACCCAGAGAATCCCGGCCAGCCGTCAGGAGCCGAGCAAGATCAAGCCGCATTTGCTGGTGGTGGAAGATGATCTTGAAACCGCCGAGGTATTGGTCACCGCACTGGCATCCCGCGATTACGATGTGGATTGCGCGACGACCGGTCAATCGGCACTGGAACACTTGCAGCTGCGCGATTACGATCTGATAACGCTGGACCTTAACCTCCCTGATATGAATGGAACGACCATTGTGGAACACATCCGCCAGCAGGAATCACTCCTGCAAGACGGAAAGCGCCTGCCGGTGATTATCATCACCGGTGCTGTGGATGAAGGCAAAAAACGGCTGCCGGAACTGGTATCACGCAGTGGCGTGTTCTGGTTGCAAAAGCCACTGGTCAACGGGCAACTGGAAGACATCATCCAACAAGCGCTGGCACAGTTGGCAACTGAACCGGCGGGAGCCGCACCATAATGAAAGCAGCCTTACCTGCGCGCGAAAATGAGCGCCTCGACTACCTGTACCATCTGGCGATCCTGGATACGCCGCGCGAGCAAAGCTTTGACGATGTTGCCCAACTGGCGGGCAGTATTTGCGCGACCCCTATCGCGATAGTGTCCATGATTGATGAGCGGCGTCAGTGGTACAAAAGCTGTGTGGGGCTGGATATAACCGAAGTTCCGCGCGAGCTGACATTTTGTGCGCACGCCATCCTTAATCCTGATGAATTAATGGTGGTGGAAGATGCCCGGCAAGACCCGCGCTTTTGCGACCATCCCATGGTAGTAGGAGAGCCCTACATCCGTTTTTATGCCGGCGCTCCCTTGGTGACGGAGAACGGTTTGGCATTGGGCACACTGTGTATTGTCGATTTCCAGCCGCGCGGGCTAAGCCAGACCCAAATCCTGACACTCAAACTATTGGCTGGGCAGGTGATGCAGCTGTTGCGGCTGCGCGAAGCCAATAACATCCTCGCGCAGGAGCGTCGCATTGCGCAGGAAAGTGAAGAGCGCCTGCAAACTATGGTCAGCAACTTTCCCGGTGCTGTCTACCGCTGCGAAAACAATACCCGCTGGAGCATGCTATTTATGAGTGCGGCGGTTGAATCCCTGACCGGGTATGCCGCAGCGGAGTTTTTGCGTGACGATGCCCTGAGCATGACCGACATCACCCACAGCGACGATGTCCCTGTTATTTATGATCTGGTGCAAGAGGCATTGGTGCAGCGCCGCTCGTTCCACCTGATTTATCGCCTACAGCACGCTGACCAGTCCTGGCGCTGGGTAGAAGAGGTCGGATGCGGTGTGTTTGATGAGCAGGGAGAGCTCAGGTTTATCGACGGGTTTATCTGGGATATTAGCGAGCGCAAACGCATAGAGCAGATGAAAAACGATTTTGTATCGGCTGTCAGTCATGAGTTGCGCACACCCTTGACCGCCATTTCCGGCTCACTGGGGCTGATCGCGAGCGGGATGTTGGGTGAGCTTCCGCCCACTATTCGCAACATGGTGGACATCGCCCATAAAAATGCTCTGCGCTTGACGCTATTGATCAATGACTTGCTCGATATGGAGAAAATTCTGGCGGGCAAAATGGAATTCAATATGGTGGAACAGGCGCTGTTGCCGATATTGGAAAATTCGCTCGAAAGCAATAAAGCCTATGCTGATACCTTTGGCATCAGGCTCGCGCTGCGTGCACCGGAGGCGGATCTGCGGGTGCGGGTTGATGCCCAGCGCCTGCAGCAGGTACTGGCCAATTTCATCTCCAATGCCGTCAAGTTTTCGCCCGCTGGTGGCCAGGTAGAGGTGGAGTTGTCGCAACAGGGTGAGTGGGCAAAAATTGCGGTTGTGGATCATGGCCCGGGCATCAGCGACGAGTTTCGCGCGCGGATTTTCCAAAAATTTTCCCAAGCGGATTCGTCGGACTCACGCCAGCGCGGCGGCACGGGGTTGGGTTTGGCGATCAGCAAATCGTTTGTGGAAAAGATGCAAGGCAAAATTGGCTTTGATTCGGAATTGGGTAAGGGAGCCACATTTTTTGCGCTGTTCCTGATTGCGGGGAATCCGTCATCGGTGCGCGCATTGCCCGCAACAGATCACTGAAGTAGTAAACATCGAGTCGTTGGCAAGGGAATCGTTACCCATCGAAGCGACAGACAATTAAACCGTTAAAAACAGACAGGTACTCATCTATGACGCAGGAGTTGAGCCGGATTTTATATGTGGAGGATGACCCGGATATCCAGGCCATCGCGATGATGGTGCTGGAAACCATCAATGGTTTTACCGTAGAGGCCTGCAATTGCGGGGGCGATGCGCTGGAAAAAGCGGTCGCGTTTAAACCGGATCTGGTGCTGCTGGATGTGATGATGCCGGGGATGGACGGGCCGGAAACCCTCAAAGGGCTGCGCAGTTTTCCGGAACTGGCCACAACACCAGTGGTATTTATGACCGCCAAGGTACAGCCGCAAGAAGTGGAAGGCTATCTGAAACTGGGCGCAGTAGGGGTGATCGCAAAACCCTTTGACCCTATGACACTGGCGCAGGAACTGCGCGACATTTGGTCAAAACAGTAATGTAACCAGAGAGTCGTCATCCTCGCGCAGCGGGGATCCATAGGTTTTATCAACAACGTCAACAGCTGGACTCCCGCGAGCGGGAGTGACGATAGATAAACATTAAGAATATTTGCTCGTTTTCTTTTTCTCAGTTCTATACGGCGGGGATCTTGGATCAGCGCAGCGAATCCAGAGGCTTAACTAATCCCCGACCAAAGCACATCCAGATTTTTAAAACCCCAGTCATCGGGCGATTCGCGGCCGATGATTTTTTCTTTGCCCTGCAGTTTCGCCAAGTCCAGTGTCTCCTGAATAATGGGCATCTTGGATTTTGCCGAGAAAAATACCTTCACGGTGGGGGTGAGCAGTGATTTCTCATTCTGCTCAACGACAACTGCCAAGCGGCCGCTTTCCAGACGCACCAGTGAGCCGGTCGGGTAAATTCCCACAGTCTTCACAAATGCTTGAAAAATCGCTTCATCGAAGTGGCCTTTGCTCCACTCCGCCATCTTGCGGATGGAGTCAGCAGGCGACCAGCCTTTTTTGTAAGGGCGGTTGGAGGTGATGGCGTCATACACGTCGCACACGGCACCCATTTTGGCGTAGAGGCTGATGGTGTCGCCTTTCAGACCGTGGGGATAACCCGTGCCATCGACTTTTTCGTGGTGGTGCAGGCAGACATCCAGCACCATTGGGCTGACGTCGTAGCTCTCAATTAAAATCTTGGCTCCCACATCCGGATGGGATTTAACGACGGCGAATTCGTCGTCGGTCAGCTTGCCCGGTTTGTTCAACACTTTAAGCGGAATGCCGACCTTGCCAATATCGTGCAACAAACCCGCAAAACCCGCCTCACGTACCATGTCCTCGCTCAGGTTTAGCTGGCGTGCGAGCGCGATCATCAACGCGCAGACTGCAACAGAATGCATGTAGGTGTATTCATCGGCCGTTTTTAAGCGCGCCAGACTGATCAGCGCGTGGGGTTGGCGCAATACCGAATTGGATATGTCTTCTACCAGCGCCCGCGCCTCTTCGACTTGAATCGCCTTGCCCATACGGGCATCGCTGAACATTTCAATGACGGCTTCTTTGGCTTTGGCGCAAAGTGTGGCTGCGGTAGCAATTTCATCGGCGAGGGAGGTCTTTTCTGTGGATGCGGCTTTTGCAGCGGACAGCAATAAAGCATCGGTTTCGCGCTCGACTTCCTCTTCTGACTTACCCGGCACTGCCCCGTCAAGATCGGCACCTTTGGCTACGTCAATCCACAGCTCTTTAATGCCGCTGCTTTTAATGGTTTGCAGGTCGCTTTCATCCGTCAGCAAAAACTTGGTTTTCCAGAATGGATGCTCCATCCATGAACCGCAAAATTCACAAATGAACATTCCGAGCTGTAAGTCGTTGACAGCAATTCGCTTGAGCATGTGAGTCCAGAAAGTGAAGGTGGATGCCTGATCGAGCAGCATTAAAATGAGTATAGACAGTGTTTTTTATCGGGTAAGGCTGGCGTAAATTAATTCTTTTATAGGGCGCTTCCGGGATGTGAACAGGAGAGTGTTTGCCGGTTGGCTAAACCGGTGGATCAGACCTATTATTCAATACATTAACGGGAACTGTACCAGTGCTTGATCTTTGGCATGGGTTTAACTTCCTACATCAAGAGCTGATAATGAAAAGCCATCAAGTGGCTCACAACCTGTGTCAGGCATCGGTTACCCATGGATAAAAATGCTGAAATTGCCTTAAAACTTCAGGCGCTTCGGGCAGATTATGCCGCGCGTCTTCCCGCCGAAATCCAGCAGCTACGCAGTTTGGTTGAACACTTGACCAAACCCAATCCTGCCCTGCAGCTAGATGCGCTCAACCAGTTGCGCCAACGGCTGCATAAATTGGCAGGGTCCGCAGGCAGTTTTGGTTTTCCTGAATTAGGGAAACAAGCCAAAAAACTGGAATTGCAAACCCAGGCGTGGATCGACAGCAACCAGCTGGATCTCGGTTTGGTGCGCGTGTTTGCTGTCGCCGTGGCGGCATTGGATGGTTTGGCGCAAAACGATAGCCCGAAGAAAACCCCTGTGGTCTCGCAGCTCGCGCCGCTCAAAACCAATACGCTGATTTATGTGTTGGAGGACGATCAGGACATCGCCGACGAAGTCTGCATGACCTTGCGTCACTTTGGTCATCAGGTAGAACACTTCTCTACCATCGCCGCAGCAGAAGTCGAAGTGTTGCGCCGCCCGCCGGATTTTATGATTTGCGACATTATGTTTACCGAAGAAGGCCGTGAAACGCCCGAAGCGGTCGCCATTATGCAACAGCAGCTGCCGGTGCCTATCCCGGTGATTTTTGTTTCTACCCGCACCGATTTTGATGCCTACCATGCTGCCGTGCGCGCCGGTGCTGTGGGCTATTTTGTGAAGCCGCTGGACATCATCCGTTTGGTCGATTGCTTTGAGTATTATCTGGACCGCAACCGCAGTGCACCGCACAGGGTGTTGATTATCGATGATGATCTGGAATTGGCCGAGCATTACAAACTGGTGCTCAGCTCCGCGGATATCCGTGCAGAAGTCATTAATAATCCGCGCGAAATTTTTGAAAAGTTGCAGGATTTTCATCCCGAGCTGATTTTGCTCGATATCAATATGCCCGGTTGTAACGGGGCGGAGCTGGCACAGGTGATTCGCCTGAATCAGGATTGGCTGAGAATACCCATCACCTATTTGTCATCCGAGCTGGACGAAGAAAAACGTGCCAATGCCATGGGGCGCGCAGGCGATGATTTTCTCAGCAAACCAATGGGGGACCGCGAGCTGGTAACTGCCGTTTCGGTGCGCGCAGCGCGCAGCCGGCAACTGAGCGATGCGCTGGACCGCGACAGCCTGACCGGTTTGCTGAAGCACTCACGCATCAAAGAGCAGGTCGATGTCGAGCTGAGCCGCGCTATCCGGTCGGGCGAAAACCTCAGTCTGGTCATGCTGGATCTCGACCACTTCAAACAGGTCAACGACACCTACGGCCATCCCGCAGGTGACAAAGTGATCAAGGCGATTGCCCACCTGTTGCGTCAGCGTTTGCGTAAATCCGATGCGGTTGGGCGATACGGCGGTGAAGAGTTTGTCGCCGTGTTACCGCGCTGCGGTCGCGATGAAGCTCTGGCTCTGATGGAGGATGTGCGCCAGCGGTTCGGTGAGATCACCTTTACTGTTGACCAGCGCAGCTTCAATGTCACCCTCAGCGTCGGTATTGCCGCCTATCGCGAAGGTGTCGTGCGCGCCGAGCAATTGCTACATGAAGCCGATGCCGCACTTTATAGAGCCAAAGCAGAAGGCCGTAACCGGATTTGTATTTAATCCCCTTTCACTTACGTCGCATCCAAATTGTTACCACCATAAACACAACGCCCGGCATTTAGCCGGGCGTTGTCGTCTTTGGTAAATCTGGCGTGCTTACTCAAGTTCATCCGGATCTGGTACTTCAGGCGGTGTGCTGTCTTCGGTGGGTACCGGCACATCGCGGTTCATATCTTCCAGGTATCGCTTCGATTTTTCACCGCTCATAGGCGCTTTGCCCGGTAAGAAATCGCCTTCGGTTTTGACCAGCTTGTCGTTTTCAAAATACACAGTGTAAAGGTACTGGGTAATCTCGCCTTGCGAGCCACGGCGTACACTGTAAGGATAATCCCAGCGGTCATCATTAAAGGTATCTGGCAGCAAGGTATTGCCAAGAACAAAGCGCACTTGACGTTTGGACATGCCCAACTTGAGCTGGTCTACCATCTCCTGGGTGATGATATGGCCCTGCTGGATACCGACTTTATACACACCAGGAAAGCGGAAGCTGGAGCAAGCGGTGAGGCTGGATGCTAAGACAAGGGCCAGAAAAACACGGCTGGCTAATTTCATACTAGGGCTTCCACTAACGAAAATGAACGCGGATAATACCCGAACCACAGGAACACTGAGAAGGGTTTGGGGGAAATAATGGCAGACGGTAACCACGAACTGCGCAAAGCGGGTCTTAAAGTGACCTTGCCACGTGTGAAAATTTTGCAAATGCTGGAGTCCTCTGAACAGCATCACATGAGCGCGGAAGATGTGTATAAAGCGCTGATGGAGCAGGGTGATGATGTAGGCTTGGCAACTGTCTACCGGGTACTGACCCAATTTGAAACTGCCGGTTTGGTAGCGAGACATAATTTCGACGGCGGTCATTCTGTATTTGAAGTTGCGCGCGGCGAACACCATGATCACATGGTCGATATAGATACCGGCAACATCATTGAGTTCCATAATGATGAAATTGAAACCTTGCAAAAACGCATTGCAGCAGAGTATGGTTTCGAATTAACTGATCACAGCTTGGTGTTATACGTAAGGAAGAAACGCTGAGTGTTTCAGAGCAAGTGTTAGGCGAGTAATGTTAGTGAAGAAAGAAAATGTTTTAGCAAGAAAACGTTAGTGCTTGATATGCGTAAGCATAGGTGTTATGAAAGAAACGTTGATTTGTATTACTGCTTGAGGGCGCGTTTATCGCGCCCTTTTTATTTCCGGTTTTTTATCCGGTGTGATGGATCGGATGGTCAGTAATGCCCATTATTGAAGCGCATTAAGGTTCAATGGCTAACATTTCACGGGCGTGAGCGAGCGATTGGTCTGTAATTTTCAAGCCGCCAAGCATGCGCGCAATTTCCTCTACCTTGCTGTCCCCCACCAGCTCAACCAGTGTTGATTCAGCACTTTTTTTGCCCGCTGTTTTGACCACCTGCAAATGCTGATGCCCTTTACTTGCGACCTGTGCCAGATGGGTTACGCAGATAACCTGACCTTTTTCGCCCAGCTGCCGCAGCAATTGCCCCACAACATCGCCAGTTGCGCCGCCAATCCCGACATCCACTTCGTCAAATACCAAGGTTGGTGTGGCGGATGTTTGCGCAGTAATCACCTGAATCGCAAGGCTAATCCGTGACAGCTCGCCACCCGATGCGACTTTGGCCAAGGGGCGCGGTGCCTGACCAGGGTTGGTGCTGATCAGGAATTCCACCTCTTCCAGACCGTTGGCATTTGGCTTATCACCCAAAGGAATCAGGCTAACGCTCAGCTTGGCATTTTCCATCGCCAGCAGTTTGAGTTGTTCGTTGACTTGCTTGGCGAGATTGTTACCTGCTTTGTTGCGTTTGGCAGACAGTTGCTCCGCCAGTTGGCGATAGGCTTTTTCTGCTTGCTCAACTTGCAGCGCTAGTTGATCGAGCTTGGCGTCGCCACCGTTTAGTTGTTCCAGTTCTGCGCTGAGTTGGTCGACAAAACCGGGCAGTTCTTCCGGTTGGATTCGGTGCTTGCGCGCCAGATCGTAAATCGCCGACAAGCGATCTTCCACTACCGCCAAGCGCGCTGGGTCAAGATTAAAACTGTCGATATGGCGATCGATCTCGTGTTGCGCCTCTTCGACTTGAATCTGTGCACTGGCCAATAATTCTTCTGCAGCCAACAGCGCAGCCGATTTTTCTGGCAGGTTGCGCAAAATGTGCAGCGCGCGGTGCAGGTTTACGCTCAGCCCCTGCTCTTCATCGCTACAAAAAGCAGCCAGTTGTTGGCTGCCGCGCATAATGTCTTCGGCATTGGCGAGGCTGCGCTGTTCGGCCTCCAGTTTCACCAATTCGCCCGGTTGAAGCGCGAGCTGCTCCAATTCATTAAATTGATAACTCAATAATTGGAAGCGTGCACTGACATCCGCAGCGTTGTCGCGCAGATGGATAAAGTGCTCAAGCCGGCTTTGCCATTCGCGAAACGCCAGGCGCACCTGCTTGGCTAATTCAGTTTGACCTGCAAATTCATCTATCAAGCGGCGATGGGTGTCTTTTACCAGCAGTGATTGATGCTCATGTTGGCTGTGAATATCCAGCAGCATCTCACCGAGGATGCGCAACTGCTGCAGGGTTACCGGTTGGCCATTAATGTAGGATTTCGATTTACCTTCATTATTAACCAGTCGGCGCAGCAGGCACTCTTGCGGATTATCCGGTTGCTGCAAATCCATATTGAGCAGCCATTCCTGGGCGCTGGGAATGGCGCTGGTATCGAAGGTGGCGGTGATGTCGGCACGGCTGGCACCCTGTCTCACCCTATCCGCTTCCGCACGGTCGCCCAAGGTAAGCGCAAGCGCATCCAGCATGATCGATTTGCCTGCCCCTGTCTCGCCGGTAATGACGGTCATTCCTGGTTTGATATCCAGATCGAGCCGTTCAACCAAAGTGAAGTTTTGGATATTCAGGTGAGTCAGCATGGATGCCTCGCGAGTTGTGCCACGCAACAAATAAAAGAATGCGCCAATAAAAAAGCCAGACATTTATATTAATAAAATGTCTGGCTATTTATACAGTATGTTTTGTTTGTGTAGCAAGCTGCGGCCGGGAGAATCTTCGGCCGCGGGGTGTTATTACAGGCGGAAGCCTTCCAATCTCCGGCTGAGCTCATCGGAAGCATCGCGGATTTGCTGCGATGCCAGCAAGGTGCCGCGCGCGGCATCTTTAGTGCCTAGCGATGACTGCTCCACATGGCTTACGTATTCGAGGATCAAACTGCTGGCTTGTACGTGTTCGATCAACGAGTTGCCGATATGAGCCACCATCTTGGCGACTTCATCAGTCTCCAGGCGTACGCTCTCAACAATTTCGCCGCCCTGACGGGTTTGGCTGATGCCTTCTTTTAATTGCACCACCATGTCGTCCATATTTTGTTTGGCGACACGGCTGGAGTTTTGTACGGCGGTAATGGTATCGCTGATTTCGGTAGTCGCCTGCGTGGTGCGTTGCGCAAGTTGGCGAACCTCATCGGCTACTACCGCAAAACCACGCCCTTGCTCACCTGCCCGCGCTGCTTCAATCGCGGCGTTGAGGGCAAGCAAGTTGGTTTGGTTGGCAACTTCGCTAATCACCGAGATAACGGCTGAAATACTGTTGATCCGGTTGGCGAGGTCATCAATGCTGCCCTGGGTTTGGATCACGCTGTTGTCGATCTCCACAAAGCTTTTGACCGCACTGGAAATTAATTTCTGGCCTTGGTTTGCGGTTTTGGATGCATGGTCAGTTTGGTTGGTCGCCACCTTGGCCTGCTGCATGGCATCTTTGGTCTGCATGTTGAATTCTTCGGCAGAGGACGCAATTTTGATGGTGTTGACGCTTTGGTCTTCGGCCATTGCCGTGCTGGTTTCCGCTTTATGAACAATATCGTCACTGATGGAATGCAGGCGCGACACCATTTGTGAAATCCCGCCAATCACCTCGCGCAGTGCATGGCGCATGCGCACTACCGAGCCATAAATACTGTCTTCCGGCGCATTGTGTACGCCGCGCTCGGTCAGATCGCCACTGGCGACGGCGCGTACCAGTGTCAGCACTTCTTTCAATTCGGCACCCAAGCCGCTGTCGAGTCTGCGCGCAAATACCACCACCGGCACAACAATCGCCAGCATCACCAGCATACAGATGGTCAGTTGCCATTTTGCGGTTTCCCAGAAGCGTGCATTCACTTCATTAAATCCGATCCCGGTTCCTACCACCCAATTCCAGCGGGGTGACAGTTTGGCGATCGATAACTTTTCTTCGATGGAGCCGTCAGCTTGTTTTTGTGTCCAGTTGTAGCGCGCGAGCTGGCCGTTGGCTTTTTCTACGGCTCTTTGCAGTATTTCACCCACGCTCTGACCCTTGCCATCGCGGAACTCGTGAAAGCTGGTGCCGTGGATTTGCGGATCGAGCGGCGCTGCAACAAAGTTCAGCTTTTCATCGGCAACGTAAACGTATTCCGACTTGTGATAGATATTGTTGCGCAGCAAGGTAGTGGCGATTTTTTTCGCTGTCTCATCGTCCATTTCGCCCCGGGCTGCCATTTGCTCCATTTGGATGACGGTAGCGTAGGTGCTATTGAGTAATTGCTCGACGCGGGCAGCGTTGTCTTTCTCGCTGGAATAGCGAACCGTATAGAGCCCGATCAGCATGATTCCCAGCAAACCGACAAAGATTTGGGCGGAGAGTATCCAGATTTTGACGCGCAGTGACATTGTGCCCCCTGGCAGTGGCTAAGTTATGAACAGTGAGATCGCCGACCTTATGCTCACAAGACAACGTTGTCAAATGATTTTTTGTTTCATAAGGCAAACGTTTACGTCCAAGTAATCCTGGAAGAACTTGCACGCCAGTTTGGCGCATAAATCTTCATTTTTGCACCAAAGGCGTGCAAATTCCGGCCGCTATAGGCTAGTTGCAGCTAGCGGATGATCATGGCTGTAACAAGGTTAATTTGAGTATAGAAGCAATTTTCCAAAAGCAAGCGATGCCTGATTGCTGGTGGTAAATCGCTGCTGCTCCCTTTAGCTATCGGCGGCGATGGGAAAAACTTTGGCAGAAAACTTGAATCCCCCGCTGCTAGCCCCATATAGCGACACAGTCATTAAAGCGGGATTTGTGCCAATCATTTGGCCGGTACCGCGCAACCTGTGATGGGAGAGATTAGCGTGTCAACCCAAGACTATACCGATATCCAAAACACTACTGAGCCCCAGAATCCGGCAGAGGAAGTGACCGAGCAAACACAAGCAGAAGCATCAGACATCAGCATTGAAGCACTGCAAGCCCAACTGGCTACTCTGGCTGCCGGTTATGAATCTGCTAAAGAGCAAGCCTTGCGCGCCCAAGCCGATGCGCAAAATGCCCGCCGTCGCGCAGAGCAAGATGTGGAAAAGGCACACAAGTTTGGCTTGGAAAAAATGGTAAATGATTTGCTGCCTGTGGTTGATAACCTGGAGCGCGCACTGGCGGCTATCGATACGGGCAACGAAGCCTTGAGTGCGGTTGTGGAGGGCATTCAACTTACTCACAAGTCTTTTGTCGATGCGCTCGCTCGCCATCAAGTCATTGCAGTAAGCCCGGTAGGTGAGCCTTTCGATCCCAATTTGCATCAGGCGGTTTCTGCAGTACCTAATCCCGACGTTGAACCCAATACGGTCATCAACTGTTTCCAAAAGGGTTATACCTTGCATGGTCGCTTGGTGCGTCCAGCAATGGTTGTGGTTTCCAAAGCGCCATAACGGTTGAATGTCATCGCGCGGTTGCGCAAGTTTCGTACAGATTTTTTTTAGTGCGACACTTGAATTCAAATGCCGCGCGCCAATATAGAAACCAACTGCAATCGAAAGCGCAAAACATTTATGTCAGCGCGATTAGAGCAAGCGATCCACACAAGTCATTAACATCCGGTGCGTGACAATCTCATGCACCCAGCAACAAATAGAATTTTTCAGGAGCAACACCATGGGTAAAATTATCGGCATCGACTTGGGTACTACCAACTCTTGCGTCTCTGTACTCGAAGGCGGCAAGCCAAAAGTGATCGAAAATGCCGAAGGCGATCGCACCACGCCATCGATTATTGCGTTTACTAACGACGATGAGATTCTGGTAGGTCAATCGGCCAAGCGTCAGGCTGTCACTAACCCGCACAATACTTTGTTTGCGGTAAAACGTTTGATTGGCCGCAAATTCAAAGACGACGTTGTGCAGAAGGACATCAAAATGGTGCCCTACAAAATCGTCGCTGCCGATAATGGTGATGCCTGGGTAGAAGTGAAAGGCGATAAAAAAGCACCGCCACAAATTTCTGCTGAAGTATTGAAGAAAATGAAAAAAACCGCTGAGGATTATCTCGGCGAAAGCGTGACTGAAGCAGTCATTACTGTTCCTGCTTACTTCAACGATTCACAACGTCAAGCGACTAAAGATGCGGGCCGTATCGCAGGTTTGGATGTAAAACGCATTATCAACGAACCAACTGCTGCAGCACTGGCTTACGGTTTAGATAAAGGTGTAGGTGATCGCACCATTGCGGTATACGACTTGGGTGGTGGTACTTTCGATATTTCGATTATCGAAATTGCTGACGTAGATGGTGAACATCAATTCGAAGTGCTTTCAACCAACGGCGATACTTTCCTTGGTGGTGAAGACTTTGACATGCGCTTGATCGAATTCCTGGCGGAAACTTTCAAGAAAGATACCGGCATCGATTTGCACAACGATCCACTGGCACTGCAACGTTTGAAAGAAGCGGCAGAGAAAGCCAAGATCGAATTGTCATCCAGCCAACAAACCGAAGTGAACTTGCCATACATCACTGCTGATGCAACTGGTCCAAAACACTTGGTAGTAAAACTGACTCGCGCGAAGCTTGAGTCTTTGGTGGAAGATTTGGTTACCAAATCCATGGAGCCAGTAAAACAAGCCATTAAAGATTCTGGCAAATCCATCAGCGAAATTGATGATGTGATTCTGGTGGGCGGTCAAACCCGTATGCCACTGGTACAAAAAGCAGTAGCCGATTTCTTCGGCAAAGAAGCGCGTAAAGATGTAAACCCGGACGAAGCCGTTGCAATCGGTGCAGCGATCCAAGGCTCCGTATTGTCGGGCGATACCACCAACGTATTGTTGTTGGACGTAACCCCACTGACCCTGGGTATTGAAACCATGGGCGGTGTTGCAACGCCATTGATCGACAAAAACACCACGATTCCGACCAAGAAATCGCAAATTTTCTCGACTGCGGACGACAACCAAACTGCCGTGACTATTCATGTAGTGCAAGGTGAGCGTAAACAAGCGTCGCAAAACAAATCGCTTGGTCGTTTTGATTTGGCTGACATTCCGCCTGCACCACGCGGCATGCCACAAATTGAAGTGACATTTGACATCGACGCTAATGGTATTTTGAACGTGAGCGCGAAAGACAAAGCCACAGGTAAAGAGCAATCGATCGTGATCAAAGCATCTTCTGGTTTGAGCGATGAAGAAATCCAGAAAATGATCAAAGACGCGGAAGCCAATGCCGAGTCAGATCGCAAGTTTGCAGAGGTCGTCACCGCGCGCAACACTCTGGAAGGTTTGATCCACGCAACGGAAAAAACCGTGAAAGAAGCGGGCGATAAAGCCACTGCAGAAGAAAAATCTGCAATCGAAGCTGCGTTGGTTGAAGCACGTGATGCAGCGAAAAGCGATGATCTTGCGAAAATCGAAGCAGCAACAACCAAGCTGACTGAAGCTTCAGGTTCGCTTGCGCAAAAACTGTATGCCGAGCAACAAGCTGCAGGTGCTAACGCCGGTGCTGGTGCACAACAAGCCGGTGGCAACAGCAAAGCAGCAGATGACGGCGTAGTGGATGCTGAATTCGAAGAAGTGAAAGAAGACAACAAATAAGTCTTCGATTGCTTGGCTGTAAGTACCAATAACAAATGCGGGCTCATGCCCGCATTTGTCATGTAAGAATCCGGCAAATGTAGCCCGTATGGAGTCTAACGAAATACGGGGAATGTTTTAAATGATCAGTCCCGTATTACGCTAGGCTCCATACGGGCTACGATGAAATTATTATTTGAAATGTAAACCACATTTCTACTATCGGTGTAACCATGGCAAAACGCGATTACTACGAAGTCCTCGGCGTCAAAAAAGATGTAGACGCAGCTGAATTGAAAAAAGCATACCGCCGTGTGGCGATGAAATTTCACCCGGATAGAAACCCGGATGATCCATCGGCGGAAGAAAAATTCAAAGAAGCCAACGAGGCTTACGAAGTTCTTTCGGATGACAACAAGCGCGCAGCTTATGATCGCCACGGTCACGCAGGTGTTGATGGTCAGGGCGGCATGGGTGGTGGCGCAGGCTTCAGTAATTTCAGTGATATTTTCGGCGATGTGTTCGGCGATATTTTTGGTGGCGGGCGCGGTGGTCGCGGTGGCCCCAGTCGCGGTTCCGATCTGCGCTACAACCTCGAATTAAATTTGGAAGAGGCCGTCAAAGGCACCAGCGTACAAATTAAAGTACCTACGTTGGTGTCTTGTAAAACCTGTGACGGTTCCGGTGCAAAAGCAGGCAGTAAACCTGTGACCTGTACTACCTGTGGTGGCCACGGCCAAGTGCGCATGCAACAGGGCTTTTTCTCTGTGCAGCAAACCTGCCCCACTTGTCGTGGGCGCGGCACAATTATTTCAGATCCGTGTAAATCCTGTAGCGGCCAAGGCCGTGTAGAAGAAACCAAAACCTTGCAAGTCAAAGTGCCTGCAGGTGTGGATACCGGTGACCGCATCCGCTTATCCGGCGAGGGTGAAGCTGGTGCAGACGGAGGGCCAAGCGGTGATTTATACGTGCAAGTCCACGTGCGTGAACACAATATTTTCAAGCGTGACGGTGCCGATTTGTATTGCGAAGTCCCGATTGATTTTGTCGATGCCGCACTCGGTGGCGAGCTTGAAGTGCCAACGCTTGATGGTCGCGTAAAACTGAAAGTGCCGCCCGAAACCCAAACCGGAAAACTCTTCAAATTACGCGGCAAAGGTGTAACACCCGTACGCGGCGGCGGCGTAGGTGACTTGCTCTGTCGCGTTGTAGTGGAAACACCAGTTAACCTCACCGGCAAACAAAAAGAGTTACTCAAAGAATTCCAAGCGACAATGAAGGGCGGAAAATACTCGCCCAAACAGTCGAGTTGGTTCGATGGGGTCAAGAAGTTTTTTGGTGAGTAAGTAATATTTAAACTTAAAAAGCCGATTCGAGAGAATCGGCTTTTTTATTGCGATCAACTAAATGTAGGTTGGTGCTGAGCGCAGCGATGCCCAACATCGATGTATATTGCAGGCTCGGTGGTCATCGTTACACTCCAACCGCACCCATGCGACACATGTGGTAATTTATTCGCAAGGAATTGAAATCGCGTTGGGCATCGCTGCGCTCAGCACCAACCTACGGAACCTTGAAGAAATATTATTGTGAATAAAAAAGAATTGTTATCGGGTTTGGTGTTGGCGGCTTTGGTCATAGGGTTGGTCATGTTGGGTTGGCTGCCGGTTGCTAATGCGATTGGTTTGGTGGGGGTTGCATTTCTTGCGTGGTTTTTCCGCAAAGAAGAATTGAGCCCTTGGATTAAGACAGGTTTATTTTTATTGTTGGTGCCGCTGGCGTTTTGGGTGGCGAGTTATGAGCCGCAAGGGTTTGCGTATCCGTTGTTGTTGAGTTTGGCGGGTGATGCAGGAGAACCAGCGCGCTATGAGTTGTCGGTTGATTTTGCTAAAGGAATTGCCGGGTTTTTATTGTTGTATTTGCTTTGGCCAAAACGAATGGCCAATGAATGGGTTGCGGATAAATGGATTTCTGCATTGTTTGTGTTACTCGCTTCGCTAATCATAATCGGTGTTGCGATTTTGGTGTTGGGTTTACAATGGCAGCCCAAGCCTATTGAGCAAATCCTGCAATTTGCAGCGGTGAGTTTGCTAATCACCTGCTTAGCGGAAGAAGTGTTTTTGCGGTTTTTATTTCAGCACAATTTGCGCAACGCAGTTGCTAGTGTTACCGCTAATCGCGCACTGCAAGAGATCATCCCGCTTGTTCTGGTGACCTGTGTTTTTGTTGCAATTCATTCAGGGCTTAGCGGCGCGGCTGTTTGGGTGTATGCGCTGGCGGGATTTTTGTACGGGCTGAGTTACACGCTGGGCAAACATATCGTTTATCCGATTGCGCTGCACTTTCTGGTAAACCAAATCCACTTTTCGTTTTTGACGTATCCATTGTGAAAGTTAGTGCGAGTTACCGCGTTTTACGCATATTTATATGATTCCTGTTTTTTTGTTGTAGTTTTTTTATCGATAGCACTTCTGTATTGAAAAAGCGATTTTAAAAATGCCGCCGTAAACAGCGGCATTTTTTATTGGAGCCTATGTTGCGAGATGGAGGTTGCAGACTCAGTGTTTCTCAAGCGCGCGTTTAAGTGCGTTGAATGTATTATCACCCTGGTCAAACTCTGTAAAACGCGCTGTTTCTATACCGTCTTCAAATACAATCAGTGTGGGATAACCGCTGACTTTAAAGCGGCGGAATTCATCGTTGTTATCATCCATCGCAACCTTATAAGGCAGTGAGAATTTTTTGCTGTACTCTTCTACATCCTTCGCTTCTGTCCATAAGTGTGTCACGTATGCACTTAGCTGAAGGCCGGGTGTGGAGCGATAAAGTTTATCGACGGCTTGCTGTGCATAGATGCAGTTATTGCTGATTTCCGGATGAATATCTTTCATATACCAATCGCACCAGGTTGCAGAGAAATAGACGAGTGATACACCCGATGGCAGTGGTTTGGCCTGAGTCTGATGTACGGTGCTGGTGTTTACTCCTTGTGCAGAAACTGCGGAATTTTTTGCTAACAGCGCTAATTGTTGCGCAAGTTGCGCATCATCTTTATAGGTGGTGTACACCACTTCCCCTTTGCGATTGATGAGTACGTGAAATGGGGTTCCTTTAAACTCAAAATTGCCCGCAATAGTACCGTTATTATCCATAAGGATAGGAATGGTGAGCTGGTTTTTCTGCTGCAACTTCTTAATCGCTTCATCGGTTTCATTGATATTCAGGTTTACTGCAAACATCGCGATTTGATCGCGATGCTTTTGGTAAGCCTGTTCAAGGCTAGGCAGTTCATGCCGGCATTCAAGGCACCAGGTTGCCCAGAATTTTAAATACACGGGCTTTGTGCCAATCACAGCTTGCAGTGATGTTTTTTCCCCTTCAAAAATTTGATACTGATTTTCCAATAGTAACGGCTTGGCTTGTAGGCTCGCTGATAGCGATATGAATAAAGCCAATAGCCAGTAATGTTTACGCATAAGGCAACTCCTGTGCGGATGTAAATTAAAAATTCGGTGCAAAATTAAACCCTACCGCGATGCGGTTCCATGCATTAATGGTTGCGATGGCCGCGCTCAGATTGACGATTTCTTTTTCGTTAAACTGCTCGCGCACTTCAGTAAAACAGGCATCGCTCACGCCGTGATTGGAAAGTTGTGTGAGTGCTTCAGTCCACGCCAATGCGGCGCGCTCGCGTGCAGTAAATATTGCCACTTCTCGCCATGCAGGCAGAACATCCAAACGGTGTTGCTGTTCGCCATCTTTTCGCGCTTCGTTGGCGTGCATGTGTTGGCAAAAAGCACAGCCATTGATTTGCGATGCACGCAATTTCACTAAATGAATTAATGAATGTTCCAATTCACCCGCAGCCGCATTGCCTAAATCAATCAGTGATTTGAGGATTGCGGGTTGGAGTTTGTATACGTCGGGTTGTTTGATTCGCTGTTGCATGCTGTGCTCCTGTTAGGTGTTAAGAGCGTTCATCATGCGGTTTCACGTGGGCAATGGATTGTATTTTTGCGACATCTTTTTAAGGCGATATTGGTTTGGTGTTAACCCGGTGATTTTCTGGAATTGGCGAATGAAATGCGCCTGGTCATAAAAACCGGTATCCACCGCTATCTGCACCAGCGGTTGGTCGGGGCTTTGGCTGATGAGCGCGCGCGCGAGTTTGATGCGGTGCAATTGTTTGACTTGTGCAGGGCTAAAACCCACTTCCACCTGGAATTTGCGCTCCAGCTGGCGCAGGCTAATGGGCAGTTGCGAGCTTAAATCGGCAATCGGTTCCTGCGCGAGCATCAAGCGCGGCAATAATTGCTGCACCAATCCACTTGCAGCTTGGGTGATGTTCGCGCGCTCCAGCAGCCAAGTATCAATCAGGGTTAGGCGCTGGCTGATCTCACTCGCTTCCGCCAATTGATATTGGAGTTGTTCGATATCGGGTAAGGCCAGCGCATCGGCAGAAAATTCGTCCTGGGTGAGTGCGGACATTTCCACCCCTAACAATTGGAATGCCCCGCCGGGATGGAAGCGGATACCTATGCGATGAATAGATCCGGTAAACACCATTTTGCCGGAGGTCTTTGTGGCGTTGAAGCTGGCCACAGGCAGCTCACCGCTCGCAAAATCCAGCCCCAAACTGCTGCCCGCATCGGGGTAAACCGTTTCACTCAGGCTGTGGTCAGGCAGTTGATCGCGCCGTGCAATCCAATAGCATTGCACCCACGGGCGTAGCTGTGGGTGCGGCATAAAACGCTGGAAGCCAAGATGTTGCAGGCTATTAAAGGGCGCGTTGTTAATGGATTGCGGATGATAGGGAGCCATAACGATCATCAGAAAGTTTGATGGAGTTCAAAGGATATTACATCCGAAGCGCATTTGTGGTGTTTATGATGGCATTCATATCGTCATTCATAAAACATTCAGCCCTGCGCGTTAGTCTGCTGGTCTGCGTGCGCTTAGGTGCAGTTAAGGTGCGGTTAAAGCCCAGTTAAAGTCCAGCTAAAGTGCAGTAAATATTCTACATATCATGAGATAAAGGAGTCGCTATGTTGCGTCGGGTATTGTCATTCGGAGTTGTTTTTCTCGCATTGATTGGGGTCTCTGCCTTGGTCGGGCAGTCTGCTTATGCCGATTGGGAAGAGGATCATCCCTTATTCTCTGCCTACCCCAATGCCGATCTTGAACAGGCGCAAATGTATGACTACGAAAAATTTTCATTTCCGGCATCGGTTGTGGATGTCAGCCAAAAAAATCCGCAATTCACCAAAGTAGATGCCATTGGCGATGTGTACTGGCACAACTACGATATGGAAAATGTATCGTCTGTGAAGGTGTACGAAAATTATTTAGCCGCCGCTAAACAATTGGGATTCAAGGAGTTGTTTGCCTGCGCATTGGATGCCTGTGGCGATGAAAAACAAGCAAGGGAATTGGGCTCATTGGTCGCAGTGCGCGGCGATGTGTATAACCACCATCGCAACCCATACTACTGGTTAGGTGAGAAAGACACACCGAAAGGAAAAATTCTGGTCGCCTGGTTTGTAGGTGCATACGAAGACAGCGTCAGTTTGCAACAGGTGATTGTGGAAACCGAGCCACTGCAAACCGGATTGGTAAAAGTCGATGAAGCCTATGCAAATAAACCTGCTACAGCTACAGAAGTTGCACCGCTATCGGAAGAAGAAAAAGCAAAAGATCATTCCATGCTGCCGCGTTATCCCGGGGCAAAATTACGTAACCATCATAAAGTCGATACCGAAACAGTCACTATTCCTGTTGCCAATAATGCCACTGACAAAACGCCGCTGAAACTCACCGGTGATTTGGCCAAGCATGGTTACACTATGCAAAATGTATCCACACTAAAAGTGTATGAGAACTACAAAGCCGCACTGACAACGGCGGGTTTTAGTTTTATCTCCCAGTGTGAATTGGAACAGTGCGGTACAGAAAAACAAGCAAGCGATTTGGGTGATAAGGTTTCGATAGAGAACAGTGTCTACAACTGGTATCGCAAGCCCTATTACTTGTTGGCGAAAAAATCCCTACCCACAGGCAATGTTTACGCTGCCATTTTTATTGGTGGCTATGAAGATGAAGTGGGCTTGCAACAAATTATCCTCGAAGAAAAAGCCGTTCAGACCGGTTTGGTAAGTGTTAACGCCGATGAATTAAAACAGCAGATTGATGCAGACGGTAAAGCACTGATTTACGGAATTTATTTTGATACCGGAAAAGCGGAAATCAAAACCGAATCCAAACCTACGCTGGATGCGATTGCAGAATTGTTAAAACGCAATTCCGATTTATTGCTTTACGTGGTGGGTCATACCGACGATACCGGTGATGGTGCTGCAAATGTTACTTTGTCCAAGCAGCGTGCAGATGCTGTGGTTGCAGCATTGATAAAAGAGTACCAGGTTGCGGCCAACCGTTTGCAGGCGCAAGGTGTTGGCCCTTATGCGCCAGCAGGTAATAACACCAGCGATGCGGGCAAACAAAAGAATCGTCGAGTTGAGTTGGTAAAACGCTTGCGTTAATTCGTCGTTTTTCTGTATTGATAAGATCCCCGCATATGCGGGGATTTTTTTAACATCTTGCCATGTTGGATAAATTCTGGTCTGATAATCCCAGTCGCAACTTTACGCTTAACATAATAAAAAACCTGGCAGCTCTGGCGTGATTGGTATGACTAACATCGTGTTTATGTGCACATCGCGCGGATATTATTTGCTTGCATGTTTCTGGAGCCAGCCATGAAACCCATGTATGAAAAAGTCTTGCCTACCGAAAACTCCTCATGGCGCTATTGGCTGTATGCGCTCGATGAAATTCCTTTTAACTGGCACTATCACCCTGAATATGAAATTTGCCTGACGCTTAATAGCCGTGGGCAACGTTATATTGGCGATAACATTGCCAATTACAACGATCTGGATTTGGTATTGCTTGGCCCTAAGTTGCCGCACACCTGGCACTCAAAGGAATTGGTTGCGCCGGGGCAGCATTTAACCTATGTGGCGCAGTTGCCCACCAGTTGGATTGATTCAGTAGTGCAAATGCCGGAATTAAAACCACTCGGCGATTTGCTCGCAAAAAGTAAACGCGGTGTGGAATTTGGTACTGCGACTGCGCAGCAATGCCGTACACGTTTTGAGGCAATGGCGGATGCAACACCCATGCAACGTTTGTTGGGGCTGTTGGAAATATTGCAATTGATGCTGGATGACAGCGATGCACGCATGATCTCCAGTGATGGTTACGCACCGGTGAATTTTGCAGATTCAGCAACAGAAAAAATTGATCGCGTTATTGCGTATATTCACCAGCATTACACCAGCGATTTGTGCGCGGAGCAAATGGCAAAACTGGCGCACATGAGTACCAATCATTTTCACCGTTTTTTTAAACAGCGCACCGAGCAAACGTTTACTGAATTCGTCAACCAATTGCGTGTGGGTAAAGCCTGCTCATTATTGTTAACCACCGATTTCCCTGTGTCGGCAATTAGCTATAGTTGCGGATTTAATAATATCTCCAATTTCAACCGCCGCTTTTTGCAATTGAAGCACTGCACCCCGCGTGAATTCAAACGCAGCTACCAACATAATTAGTTTTTAAAAAAGAAAAAAGGCCGCATAACGCGGCCAAGAAAATCATTCCACGGGAGAGTGAAAAGATTCAACGCTGTAGTTACTTTTTCCAGTAATAGTGTTTTCAGTAATCTTTTTTAAACGCTTGTATCTTTAGTTACACACTTGGAATTCCACAATGCCGGAGCCGGAGCCAAAACGTTGCATGGTGTATTTTTCCAAATCAATCAAATAACCGTCACCGGCAAGGTTGGCAGTACAGCAACCGTTGCAATCGGAATCAGCGCAGGCGTCGTATACTTTTGCGGTAATGCGTTTGGTGCCCTGGCGCAAGTTAATGGTTTTAAGGCCGAGCCAGCTCCAATCTTTTAAGTGCACAGCAGCAATATTATTGGCCATCACCCATGACTCTGGTTGCTTGCCGGAGATGCCATAAAAATATCCGCTCCACAAACAGCCGTTATAAATCACACACTCGTCACTGCCGGGCGCAGGATAGGATTCATAGTTAGTCAGGTTCGCGCGATACCACGCCGAGCCGCAATCATTGCCGGCAACAGATGAACTTGATTTGCTAGATGCGACAGACGATTTGCTGCTCGATTTACTCGATGCCACCGATGATTTGCTGGAACTTTTTACCGACGATGCTGCTTTGGAAGAAGACGCTGCTGCATCGCAACTGCCGAGTAATTTCCACTCTTGCCACTGGCCGGAATAATTAGCCGGGCTATGGCCCTGCGACCACCACTGCGCCTGATAGGCTTTATTATTTTGTTTGACCTTGGCTCCGCCGTTGTAAACCGCACTGCTATTCCATTCGGCGATTCCGTTACAACTAATCGCCTGCACGTTTAAACACAAAAAGCTGCCGCTCAGTGCGACCCCAAAAACAGCCAGCCGTTTAAGCGCCCGCCCGATTGCCTTGCTCACAAGATGGTTCATATTGACCTCGATATTATTGTTGGCGTGGGATGCTCACATGAAAAATTATCCTTGTTGATAGATCCAATCCGTCATCCTGTGGCGATTCTGCCAAGCCCGCTTGAGGTAAAAATGTATTTTTGAATGCAAATTTGGCACTTTTCTATCAGCCCTTAAAAACAGCTCTTAAAAACTGGACATTGCGCCCATAAAAAAGCCCCCGCGAATTTTTTGTTCGCGGGGGCTTTTGTTTAACGCTGTACTGTCAGCGAAAAACTATTGTGGATAGCTAGTCACGCGCGGGGTTTGCACTGCAATACCCGGTGGGGTTGGATCGCCAGTGTTATTGATCACGCGTTGGATGCCGCCATCATTAGTCAGGTTCACCGTCACCATATGCTGGAATTTCACATTGGGTGATGTCGGGGTTTCTATTGCGCGCGACAGGAACACATTCGGGCGCAGGAATACGGCGTAGATGCCCATGCCGCGTGCGTCGTGTTGCGTTACGCTGTCAGCCACTTTGTAGGATGCCCAACCGTTTACGCCCGCTGCACTGCGCCATTGGTCTTGCGTAGGTGGATCGTATGGAATTTCAGACTGATAAAAATAAGTCTTGCCGTTGTTACCGTTCCACAGCACCTGATATTCCTGATAGTGCTCCACAAATAAACCGTAGGCCGATACGTTATTGCCGTTCACGATCAAGCCGTTGGCCGCGGTATTCAAGTCCCAGGCCACACCGTCGCCATGGTCGGCGCGCCACAACCAGGTGTGGTCGATGATCACGTCATTGCTGTTCACCAACAGGCTTACGCCCGCGCGGCCAACGCCGTTACCGCCCACGCGTACAAACACATCGTGCAATACCGTCGGGTTAGACGCGTGGCTGGCGTTGCTGCCGTTCTCCCCAATGCGGATCAATACCGGCGAATTGGTTACACCGGCATCGACCATCAAGTGCGATACGGTAACGCCGTCCACATCCGCCACTTCCAACACGCTATTGCCATTGGTTGGGGTCAGGGTCGCGTAACCCATGCCCAGTACGATGGTATTGGCGCGGTTGACTTTGATCGAGTCTGCCAGCGGGTAAATACCGGGTGTGAGCAGCAGGTTTTTGCCTTGGTTAAGCGCCGCGTTGATGGTGGTGGCGTTATCCACACCGGCGCGGGCAACGTAAAACTGGCTGATCTGCAGTGAGCTGCCTGCCGATTGTCCATTCGCCCATGACAGGCCTTTGCTGTTGGTGCGCAGTGACGGCACAAACACTTCGTAGTTGCCATTGTTCAGGTACAGGAATGGCTTCTCACGCACAACCGGTGTGCTATCGATAAAGGTATTGGCCGAGCTTGGCCAGGTGCCGCCGGGCAGGTTGTTGGCGATGCCCAAAAACACCATGTTCCACAGGCTGCCGGTCCAGCTGCCCCATTGGCTATTGCGCGATACCCACTGCTGCTGCGAGCCGGTGCCAATGTCGTAATCCACTTTGGAATCCGCCAGCCAGCCGCCGCTTGCCCAACCGCCGTAGTAGTGCAGGATCAGGTTGTTGTTGCGTACATGCATACGGCGCATCGGAGCCGCTTGGGATACTGACCAGAGCATGCCGCCGCCCGGTGGAGTCACCGAGAAGTTCTCAATGCCGCGCCAGAAGTTTTGGGTCGAGTTGTTGTTGGGCAGGACAGGATAAGACACTACTTGGCCAACGATATGCACATCATCCGGCAGCGCGCCCAAGCCGATCACATGGGTAAAGAATCCGACCGGAATCTCTACGTTGTAAGTGCCCGGCTTGAACATAATCGCATCGCGCGGTGTGCCGAATTGGTTATCGCGCTGGCGCTCGTAGATCTCGTTGATCTTGGCTTGGATCTGCGCTTGCGGCATCGCCGGATCAAAAATAGTCACGTTGCTGCCAAAGTTAACCGTTGTGCTGTCGCTCTCGGTGGATACCGGGAAAGGCGCGCTGGCTGCGGAAGCACCGACGCGGTTAATCGCCACCACGGTGAACGAGTAAACCGTATTGGGAGTCAGGCCGGTAATTACCGCATTGGTTGCGGTTGGCGATGCCACGAGAGTGCCGTTTTGATACACGCGGTAGCCCGTTGCATTGCACGGTGGAACTGACGTGAAAGGTGCAGTCCAGGAGAGTGTTAACGCATTGGTCGTCACCCCACTTGCCGTCAACCCTGTCGGTGCATTAAGCACACTGCCGCAGTGATCAGTAGATGATACTGATGAAGACGATAGCGACGATGAACGTGACGATGGGGCTACCGAAGAAGATGTTGCCGGTGTTGACGACGAGGTGACAGCAACAGACGAAGAGGTCGCCGGAACGGACGATTTGCTCGATGGTGCCACTGAACTTGAAGGCGCAATCGATGATGGCGCGGAAGATGACGGTGCTACCGAGGAAGGCGCTGACGATGAACCTGTCCCACCGCTGCGGCTGCCATACACATCAAACTCCCACAGCGAATAACCGTAACCGGTGCCGCGCGCCACACCATTCATGCGCACATAGCGGCCGCTGCCGGACAGCGTGATCTCGTCGATACCGCCATCGCCTGTGGTTGTGGAATAAACGGTTGACCAGTTGGTGGCGTTGTTGGACACCTGAATCTGGTACGACTTGCCATACGCCGCCTCCCAGTTGAGCACCACTTTGCTCAGGTTGGCACTGGAGCCCAGATCGAGCGTGATCCACTCGGCATCGTTAAAGTTGCTGCCCCAGCGGGTGGTGGTATTGCCATCCACCGCGCTCGCGGCGGTAAAGCCACCCTCTTGCGATGAGGCTGTCACCGGCGCATTGCGCGAGAGCAAACTGGCGGGCTGGCCAAATTGGCCGTACACCTGCATCTCCCACAGCGAATAGCCGTAACCGTTGGCGCGCGCCGTGCCATACATGCGCACGTAGCGGCCAGTGCCGTTAATAGCAAGGTCGTCAATGCCGCCGTCGCTGTTGGTTGTGGAATAGATATTGGTCCAGCTGGTGCCGTTGTCAGACACCTGGATCTGGTAAGCCTTGCCGTAGGCTGCCTCCCAGTTCAAGAGTACGCGATTGATACTGGCGACTTGCCCCAGATCGACCGTAATCCACTGCGGATCGGCAAATACACTGCCCCAGCGGGTACCGGTATTGCCATCCACCGCCATCGCGGCTGCCATACCTGCGCCTTCTTGCGAGGATGCTGCAACCGGTTTGCCTTGGGACAACAGCGTCTGCGCCGACGCTGCAGGGGAAAATACACTCAAGGCCAAGGGCACGCACAACGCCCCCAGCCGCACTAAATGCTGCTTTAACATGGTGGATACTCCTGAGTTATTTTTATGTAAGGACTTTTAGTTAATGGAAAGTTGGTTAATAGAACTGTGCCGTTAATAAAACTGTGTCGTGGGAATGGATTCGCGTGCCATCCCGGCCTGAATCCAGCCGCACATCACCGGTCTTCATCCATCAAAAAAGAAACGCTGCAGCCAGCAGTTCCTGTAACCAGAGAATGTGGTGCAGCCATTGTAAAAATCTGCACAACACTGTCGTCCTGACGGTTGCATCGAACGCAAATGGCCGTGTTCGGATAAGCCGCAACAAACCTACGGGTTAAAAATCATTGCTAATCAATTGATTAAGGTTTTCGCTCGGGCTGCGCATGAAAGAAGGGAAATGCATTTTTGTGATGTGAGTAAAAAAGCGGATTGCGTGCCGTTCGACCACTTATGGTGAGTTGTTAACCGCGCAAACCTGAAAGACAAAAGTGGGACGGATTTGCGTGAAGTGGCGCACAGCGATTTGTGCAGGAAAACGGGCTGCCTGCTAGCCACAATGATCAGCGATATGTTTATGATGCGCGCAACATGAATATCACCCGACACTCGCTCAGGGAAGGCCAGCAATGACAACAGGAATCACCATGACAACACCCGCACAACTGTTACAAAACACCTTTAAATTACCCGCATTCCGCCCCGGGCAAGAGGCAGTGATTAACGCGCTGCTGCAAGGGCACTCCGCGCTCGCGGTGTTTCCCACCGGCGGTGGCAAAAGTCTTTGCTATCAATTGCCCGCGTTATTGTTGGATGGATTGACGCTGGTGGTATCGCCATTGATTGCGTTGATGAAAGACCAGGTGGATGCACTGCAAGCCTTGGGCATCAGCGCCGCGCGTTTGGATTCATCGCTCAGTAAAGAAGAGACACAAGCGATCTATTCATCGCTGCACAACGGCAGTTTGAAATTATTGTATGTCTCGCCCGAGCGCTTGAAGAATGAACGTTTTGTGCAGCGGCTCGGACAATTAAACATCAGTTTATTGGCCATTGATGAAGCCCACTGTATTTCCGAATGGGGTCACAACTTTCGGCCGGATTATTTACTGCTTGCCGACCTTGCCAAAAAATTGTGCGTTGAGCGTGTGCTTGCATTGACCGCGACGGCAACGCCGAGTGTGGCTGCTGATATTTGCAAACAATTTGCGATACAACCAGAGCATCACATTCAGACCAGCTTTGCGCGCCCCAATTTGCAATTGCGTGTTACACCCTGCACGGCTGAGACGCGCATGGAATTGTTGCTTGCGCGTTTGCACAAACACCCGCGCGATGCGGCGACGATTATTTATGTCACTCTGCAAAAAACGGCAGAAGAAGTTGCCACTGCGATTAACGCAGCTGGTTTGAATGCAGCGCACTATCACGCCGGTTTAAAAGACGATGAGCGTGAGCAAGTACAAAACCAGTTTATGAGTGGCGAAGTGCCGATTGTAGTGGCGACTATCGCCTTTGGAATGGGCATCGATAAAAGCAATATCCGCGCGGTTTACCATTTTAATTTGCCCAAATCGATAGAAAACTACGTGCAGGAAATTGGCCGCGCCGGGCGCGATGGCAATCCATCGCTGTGCGAAATGCTAGCGGTGGGCGATGACATTCGCACGCTGGAAAATTTTACCTATGGCGATACACCTACAGCAGAAAGTGTGCGTGCGTTGGTAGAGCACTTGCTCGCGTTTGAGGATGTATTTGATATTTCCACTTACGAGTTGTCCAACCAATTTGACCTGCGCCCGCTGGTATTAAATACCGCGCTCACCTATCTTGAATTACAAAACGTCATCAGCGCGCAGAGTCCGTTTTATACCGAATATAAAATTCATTTTACTCAGAGTGCGCAATTTATTGCTTCACAGTTTGATGCAGAGCGTGCGGCGTTTTTGCAGACATTATTTTCGGTCGGGCGCATGGGCAGAAAGTGGTTGTCAATTGATATGCTGACTGCGCCGCAGCAATTAAATGAGCCTAAAGAACGCATCACCAAGGCGCTGGATTACATCGCCGAAAAAGGTTGGATTGAATTAACCGTCGCCAATTTGCGCCAAGGTTACAAAAACAATCAAGCGATCAAATCGCCAGAACAACTCAACGCGCTCTGCGAACATCTAAATCGATTATTTGCTGAGCGCGAAGCGCGCGATATCAAGCGCATCCACAGTGTGCTCGCGTTTGCCAATAATCCCGCTTGTTTGAGCCAGCAGCTGATGCAGTATTTTGGCGAGGCCAGCGCGCAGCCCTGCGGCATCTGCAATCACTGCCGCAACCCATCATCTGCTCAGGTTGAATTGCCCATGGCTGTACCGCTTACATCGGCGCAGCAAAACCTGATCACCAGCTTAAAAAGTGAAGGTCATGCCGTATTGCGCCAGCCACGCCAAATGGCGCGGTTTTTGTGTGGCCTGCCCAGCCCGGCCACCAGCCGCTCGGCACTTAAATCCCACCCGGCATTTGGTGCCTTGGCGGGCGTGGCGTTTGCCGGAGTATTGGCGGAGCTTCATTAAAAGCAGTCTATGATTGACCTTGGAGCTGCCCGTCGGGTAGCTTTGGGTTATAAGTACTATAAGAAGTGTAAATAACTGTTTTGGCGTATCGCTCCCTTGGGCGACATGGCATAAAGTCTTGCGCCTGAAATAATAAATCCGATATTTGTCGCTGCGCAGGCCTGTCTGCGCAGTCGAAACATTGAAAACGACACGTTAAAAACAAACAGATACATTAAAAACGATATGGACGCGCGCCGTCCCGCCACTGCCGGAGAATTACCATGAAAACCCTCAAAGGCCCCGCTATTTTCCTCGCCCAATTTGCGGGCGATGAAGCTCCCTTTAACAGTCTGGATTCGATCGCCGGTTGGGTGGCGAGTTTGGGTTTTAAAGGCGTGCAAATCCCAACCTGGGACAAGCGACTGTTCGATCTGGAGCAGGCGGCAAAAAGCCCGGAATACTGCGCCCAAATTCAGGCGACCCTGGCCAAACACGGTTTGGTTGCGACGGAATTGTCTACCCATTTGCAAGGCCAGTTAGTGGCTGTGCATCCCGCTTACGATGATATGTTTGATGGCTTCGCACCAGAGTCAGTGCGCGGCAACCCCAAAGCGCGTCAGGCCTGGGCGGTTGAGCAATTAATGATGGCGGCGCAGGCGAGCAAAAACCTCGGCCTGAATGCCCATGCGACTTTCTCCGGCGCGCTGCTCTGGCCTTACTTGTACCCATGGCCACAGCGCCCCGCTGGTTTGGTAGAAAAAGGCTTTGAAGAATTGGCCGAGCGTTGGTTGCCGATTCTGGATGCGTTTGATAAAGCCGGTGTGGATGTGTGCTACGAAATCCATCCGGGTGAAGACCTGCACGATGGCGCGACCTTTGAGCGCTTCCTCGCGGCGGTAGACAATCATCCGCGCGCGAATATTTTGTTCGACCCATCGCACTTTGTGTTGCAGCAACTCGATTATCTGGCGTTTATCGACCGCTATCACGCACGCATCAAAATGTTCCATGTGAAAGATGCGGAATTTAACCCGAGCGCGCAGCAAGGCGTTTACGGCGGTTATGAGAGCTGGGTGAATCGCGCGGGCCGCTTCCGCTCACTGGGCGATGGCCAAGTGGATTTCAAACAAATTTTCTCCAAATTCGCCGCCTACGATTACGACGGCTGGGCGGTGTTGGAATGGGAATGCTGCCTGAAGCATCCGGAAGTGGGTGCGGCAGAAGGCGCGCCATTTATTCAGCAGCACATTATTAAAGTGACTGAGCGCGCGTTTGATGATTTTGCAAAAAGCGGAATTGATGAAGCGAAGAATCGCCGGATTCTGGGATTGTGATTCCTCGATTGCCCTCACCCTAACCCTCTCCCAGAGGGAGAGGGGACTGAATTTACTTCGTAGGAAATTCATTTGGGACTTTATCCCCTCTCCCTCTGGGAGAGGCCGGGTGAGGGAAAAATAATTTCAACCTGCAACAAGAAGATCTAACTATGACAACTCCACGAATTCGTTATGCAATGGTTGGCGGTGGCCGCGGCGCATTTATCGGTGCGGTGCATCGCATTGCTGCGCGTTTGGATGACCGTTTTGAATTGGTCGCCGGTGCGCTTTCATCCAATCCGGAAAATGCAAAATTATCCGCTGCGGATCTGCACATCACTGCGGATCGCGCTTACACCTCTTACGAAGAAATGTTGCGTGTGGAAAAAACACGCGCCGATGGTATTCAAGCGGTGGTGATCGTTACCCCTAACCATATGCACTTTCCCGTCGCCAAAGCCTGTTTGGAAGCGGGCATTGATGTAATTTGCGATAAGCCGGTGACGCGCACCTTGGAAGAAGCGCTGGAGCTTGAGCAGATCGTGAAAAAAAGCGGCTGCTTCTTTGCGCTCACCCACAATTATTCGGCGTACCCTCTGGTGCGTTACGCGCGTGAATTGGTTGAACAGGGCAAGCTTGGAAAAATCCGTGTAGTGCAAGTGGAATATCCACAAGAATGGCTGACTGAAGCGGCGGGCGATGACAACAAACAAGCCTCATGGCGCACTGACCCGGCGCGCTCCGGTGCGGCGGGTTGTCTGGGCGATATCGGCACCCACGCGTTCCAACTTGCGCGTTTTATTACCCAGCAAAAACTCAGCGCCGTGAGCGCGGATTTGACCAGTTTTGTCGATGGTCGTTTGGTGGATGACAACGTGCACGCACTGCTGCGTTTTGATGGCGGCGCGAAAGGCATGCTGTGGAGCAGCCAGGTAGCACCGGGTTGCGAGAATGGTTTGCGCATCCGCGTATTTGGCGATAAAGCCGGTATCGAATGGGCGCAGGAAAACCCGAATGAATTGTGGTTTGCCGAATTAAACAAACCGCGCCAGCGCATCACCCGCCGCGGTGATATCGGCAGTGAAATTGCCGCGCGCGGCATGCGTACACCGGGCGGGCATCCGGAAGGTTATCTCGAAGGTTTCGCCAACTTGTACAAAGACATCGCCGATATTTTGGTTGCACGCGCGCAAGGTGAAGCGCACTTTTTGCAAAACTGGGTACCGAATATCGACACCGGTGTGGAAGGCATGCGCTTTATTAACGCTGTGCTAACCTCAAGTCAGCGCGATGGTGTTTGGACACCGCTGGCATAAGGTTTTTCAGGCATTTTTGACTAAAACGCGCGGTGCTGTTTTGCCGCGCGCAATACAAATGATGACAACATAAACGATCACAATAACAAAAGGTAAACCCATTATGACCACCTCCTCTGCGACGCTATCCCCTGCGACAATCAATCCCCAGCGGTTATTTATGGCGTGTTGTATTGCGCTGATCGTAACCGCCATGACCTTCGCGATTCGCGCGGGTATTTTGAGCGAGCTCAGCGTTAAATTTAATTTCAACAACACCGAGCTGGGTTGGATCAATGGCATGGCATTTTTGGGTTTCCCAATTGCCATGATGTTCGGCGGTTTGATTTATAACTACGTTGGTGCGCGTACGCTGATGTATCTGGCATTTGCCTGCCATTTACTCGGCTTGATTTTGACCATCACCGCCGGCGGTTTTTGGACGCTGTTGCTGTCGAGCTTTTTTATCGGCTTCGCCAACGGCTCGGTTGAAGCGGCGTGTAACCCGCTCATTGCCGATATTTATCACACTCGCAAAACCGCGATGCTCAATAAATTCCATGTGTGGTTCCCGGGCGGTATTGTGATCGGCTCACTGGTGTCGGCGCTGATGACCAAATTGGGCTTGGGCTGGCAGATGCAAATCGCGATCATGATCATCCCGACGCTGATCTACGGCTTCATGATTTTCGGTCAGCCTTTCCCCAGCATGGCCAATTCCGAGACCTCAACCGCGACCAACATCAAGGCGCTCTTCTCGCCGCTGTTCCTGTTTATGATCGTGTGCATGACCATGACCGCCATCTCCGAGTTTGGCGCGCAGCAATGGGTGGGCCGTATTTTTGAATCCTCCGATGTGCACCCGATGATGATTCTGGCATTGACCGCAGGCTTGATGGCGTTAGGCCGTTTCTTTGCTGGCCCGCTCGTCCATGCCTTTAATCCAGCCGGTGTATTGGTGATGTCGGCGATTGTGACCACGATTGGTTTGTTGCTGTTGAGCCAGGCTTCAGGCTTCATGATTTATGTATCCGCAGCCGTATTCGCGCTGGGCGTCACTTATTTCTGGCCAACCATGATCGGCTTTACCAGCGAATACACCGCTAAAACCGGTGCCTTGGGTATGTCCTTGATGGGTGGTGCGGGCATGTTCTCGGTCAGTATGTGGAACCCGGTAATTGGCGGCTGGTTGGATGATGCGAAAGCGGAAGCGGTTGCCAGCGGCGTGACCGGCGATGCGGTTGAGTTAGTTGCAGGTCAAGCAACCCTGCAGAATCTGGCGATGATTCCTGGTGTATTGATCATCGCCTTCAGTGTGCTGTTTATACTGCGCAAACGTTTTGCCCACAGCGAATAAACACAGGCTTATCGGCTTCGGCTTATTCCAAAAAAAGCGCCCAAGGGCGCTTTTTTTAGCGTTGATAAAAGCGTCACATTATAAAAAGCTGTAATATCTTGTAATAAGTTGATGCATTTGACGACAAATATGGGATTTTCATCACATTTATTGCAGGGCGAATTGGGTTTTTTAAAAAACCAAGAGTATAAAGAACGGGCATGACCATGATATGAGTGAGTGGTTTAGTGAGCTCAAAAGGACTTGAGTTTCCACCTTCCTTCTTCTGTTCAACCTCTGTTCTTCCCCAATCTCCCGTTACTTTCGAATTTCCTCACCCGGTCCTTCCTCGCCAAAACCCGAATCAGGTTTTTTCTACGCCAAGATGGCGCGCGTGGTAACGCAGGTGATCTTCGATAAAACTCGCGATAAAAAAGTAGCTGTGGTCGTACCCTGCATGGTTGCGGTAAACCAGCGGATGCCCCGCTGCTTTGCACGCTGCTTGTAATTGCTCGGGTTTGAGTTGCTCGGTTTTGAAATTATCGGTTTCGCCTTGATCGACAAATAACTCCTGCTTTGATGCTCCCGCTGCGATCAGTTCGCAGGCATCGTATTGCGCCCAGGTATTGTGTTCAGGACCCAGATAACCGCTAAACGCTTTTTGCCCCCAGGGGCAATTACTTGGGTTGGTGATGGGGGCAAACGCAGACACAGATGTGTAGCGATCCGGTTGGCGCAGCGCCAATACCAGTGCGCCGTGACCGCCCATGGAGTGGCCACTGATGGCTTCGCGGCCGTTAAGTGGCAGGTTTTCCATGGCAAGCTCCGGTAACTCTTTGGTCACGTAATCGTACATTTGGTAGTGGCTTTTCCAGGGCTCCTGAGTCGCATTGACGTAGAAACCTGCACCAGAGCCAAAATCGTAGCTGTCGTGTTCGCCGGGTAAATCCAGCCCGCGCGGGCTGGTGTCGGGGCAGATAATTGCGATGCCCAGCTCAGCGGCAATCCGCTGCGCACCCGCTTTCTGCATAAAGTTTTCATCGGTACAGGTCAGGCCGGATAGCCACCAAAGTAGCGGGACTTTTTGTGTCTCTGCCTGGGGGGGCAGATAAACCGCAAAAATCATGTCGCACTGCAAGGCGTTGGAGTGATGCTTGTAGCGTTTAAGCCAGCCACCAAAACTTTTGGTGGCACTCAATTCAGTCAATTGGCTCATGCTTTCTCCTGATTCAAATCGAAGCGCAAACTAAAGGCGCAGCGCTAATTAAAAATGCAGCACAGTGCGGATACTTTTGCCTTCGTGGAGCAAATCAAAGGCCTCGTTGATCTTGTCGAACGGCATATCGTGGGTGATAAATTCGTCGATCTTAATCTCGCCCTTCATGTAGCGATCCACATAACCGGGCAATTGGCTGCGGCCTTTCACTCCACCGAACGCCGAGCCTTTCCATACGCGGCCGGTCACCAGTTGGAACGGGCGGGTAGAAATTTCCTGGCCTGCACCGGCAACACCAATGATGATCGACTCGCCCCAGCCCTTGTGGCAGCACTCCAGCGCCGAGCGCATCACGTTCACATTGCCGATACATTCAAACGAGTAGTCCACGCCGCCGTCGGTCATATCCACAATCACCTGCTGGATGGGCGCGCTGTGGTCTTTGGGGTTCACAAAATCGGTCGCGCCAAATTGGCGGGCGAGTTCAAATTTATCGGGGTTGATATCGATGGCAATAATACGGCTGGCCTTCATCATCTGTGCACCCTGAATTACTGCGAGGCCGATAGCACCCAAACCAAATACCGCGACGGTTGAACCCGGGGTGACTTTGGCGGTGTTGATCACAGCGCCAATACCGGTGGTCACGCCACAGCCAAGCAGGCAGATTTTATCCAGCGGAGCTTCTTTGGACACTTTGGCCAGAGAGACTTCCGGCAGTACGGTGTACTCCGAGAAAGTCGATGTACCCATGTAATGGAACAGCGGTTTGCCTTCAAATGAGAAGCGGGTGGTGCCATCGGGCATCAGGCCTTTACCCTGGGTCGCGCGCACCGAGCCGCACAGGTTAGTTTTGCCCGAGAGGCAAAATTTGCACTTGCCGCATTCAGCGGTGTAGAGCGGGATCACATGGTCGCCCACTTGCAAGCTGGTCACGCCCTCGCCCACGGCCTCTACAATCCCCGCGCCTTCATGCCCCAGTACTGCCGGAAATACGCCTTCCGGGTCTGCGCCGGAAAGGGTGTAGGCATCGGTATGACAGACGCTGGTTGCCACTATGCGCACCAGTACTTCGCCGGCTTTCGGGCCTTGTACATCTATCTCTACTAATTCCAATGGTTTGCCTGCAGCAAGGGCGATGGCGGCGCGTGATTTCATGATGGCTCCTGAGGATAGAAAAATAGGTGGCAGAGTGTAGACTAGTGACTCAATGGCAATAAGCCAGCTAAAAATCACTTAATTATTGCTATGGAGCAACAATGCAACATTGGGAGCGGGTGGAGGCGTTTATCGCCGTGGTACGGTTTGGCAGTTTTGCGGCGGCAGCGCGTGAGCTGCAGGTATCCAATTCCCATGTGAGCCGTTTGGTCAGTCAATTGGAGCTGCAACTGGGCACGCAATTGTTGTATCGCACTACGCGCCAGATCCGCCTGACCGATGCTGGCCAGTTGTATTACGAAAGTTGCCGCCATCTATTCGATGGTTTGCGCGAGGCGGAATCGCTCTTGCAGCATCACCAAGGTCAGCCAACCGGGCTGCTTAAAATCACTGCTGCTACCACTTTTGGCGACCGCTATATCGCCCCGTTGGTAAACGATTTCCAGCTTCTTTACCCGCAGCTCAAGGTGAATATGTATTTCAGTAACCGACAGGTAGAGCTGATCGAAGAAGGCTTTGATCTGGCGATCCGCATGGGGGTGATGCGGGAATCGACCTTGGTTGCCAAGCGCCTGTGCGACCGGCAGGAGTACATCGTCGGTTCGCCTGCTTATCTGGCGCGCATTTCTGCGCCGCAAACCCTGACCGATCTTGAGCGCCACAATTGTTTGGTGGGGACGCGTGGCTATTGGCTGTTACAGGAGAATGGGCAGCGCAAAGATCTGGTGGTGCGGGGCAACTGGCAGGCTAACTCCGGTCCGGCGCTGCTGGATGCGGCTCTCAAAGGGCTGGGGTTGGCGCAACTGCCGGATTATTACGTGGATGAATTTCTGGCCGATGGCCGGTTGGTATCGGTGCTGGATGGCTATCGCTTCAATGATGCCGGTGTCTGGGTGGTCTATCCACAACAGCGCCATTTAGCGCCCAAGGTAAGGTTGTTTATCGATTTTCTGGCGGCACGTTTTACCGCAGGTGTGCCTCCGTTGGTTACTTAACGGAGGTTTTCTCCTAACGGGATTTTTTCGCTGCGCCGCGCAACATGCCGTCAATCAGCTCGCGCGCATCAAACTTGGTGAGCGCCTCATCGGCACCGACTTGGCGCGCCTGACTGACACTGATACTGCTGGACAGTGAGGTGTGCAGGATAATGTAGGCACCCGCCAACTGTTTATCGTCGCGCACGGCAAATGCCAATTCGTAGCCGTCCAGTCCGGGCATTTCGATGTCACTGACCAGCAGGTCAATTGGCTGCCCTTCTTTGGCGGCTGCACGCATGATCTCTAGCGCCTTCTGACCGTCGTCAGTCACCTGATATTTCACGTTGATCGCATCGAGCGAGTCGCTCAGTTGTTTGCGCGCGGTACGTGAGTCATCGACTAATAAAATACGCATGGGGCGCAGCTGCTCGCGTTCGACATCGGTGATGGTGGCGGTTGCTTTGGATGGGTCGAGAGGGAACAGGCGCGCCATAATGACTTCTACGTCCAGCAGTTGCACCAATTGCTCGTTTACCCGGGTGACGCCGGTGATGTAGATACTGTTGCCCAAAAACTTATCGGGTGCGCTTATATCCCGCCAATTGGCATCGACGATGCGCTCGATCTGGCGCACCAGAAAACCGACTTTTTGTCGTTGCACATCGGTAATGATGATGAAACTGTTGGTCTGTAATTCTTTGGGAGTGGCACCTTTACCAATGGCGGCGGCAAGGTCAACGATGGGCATGGTCTGCCCGCGGATATTCAAAGCACCCAGAATACCGGGTTGCTGGTTAACCATGGGAGTGACGGGTTGAAAGGGAACCAGCTCCTGGATCTTAAGTGTGCCCAAGCCGAATAGCTGCTGGTTGTGCAAGCGGAATAACAGCAGCCCTTGGGAATGATCAGCTTTAGAGGATGACAAAATACGGTGCTCCTCACAGGTTTGGCAGATGAAAAATGCGACGCTATAGAATGAATACTATAGCGCTAAATAACGTTTAATTCGCCGCCAGTTTGGTATCTTCGGCGGCACTGTTGAGGTGTAGGGCAATACGCTCGGCGATGGCTTTAGCGTCTAACCCCTGGCTGGCCAATTGCTGCTTCTGGCTAGCGTGTTCCACAAACTCATCGCTAAAGCCCAATTGTAGTACCGGCACATTGAGTGCGCGGCTATTGAGGTATTCACATACACCACTGCCTGCGCCGCCGGCAATCGCGTTTTCTTCCAGAGTGACGAGCAGCTCATGGGTTGCCGCCATTTGTTCGATCAGCCCGGTATCCAGTGGCTTAACAAAGCGCATATCACACAGGCTGTATCCATATTGGTCGGCGACTTGCTGCGCCGTTGCAAGCAGGGTTCCAAAGCAGAGCAAGGCGACTTGTTTGCCTTCGCGTTTGATCACTCCTTTGCCTATTGGGAGCAATTGCATATCCGGCTGGATTGCAGCGCCAACACCGGTGCCGCGCGGATAGCGTACAGCTGCCGGGCCCGGATGTTGGTAGGCAGTGTGGAGCAGTTGGCGGCATTCGTCTTCGTCGCTGGGGGCGGCGATGACCATGTTGGGAATGCAGCGCAGAAAGCTGATATCAAAGCTGCCCGCATGGGTTGGACCGTCTTCACCGACCAGGCCTGCACGGTCAATAGCAAAGGTGACATCAAGGTTTTGCAGCGCAACATCGTGTACTAATTGGTCATAGGCGCGTTGCAAAAAGGTGGAATAAATCGCGACAACCGGTTTCTGCCCTTCGCAAGCCATGCCTGCGGCGAGGGTGACGGCGTGTTGTTCGGCGATGGCGACATCATAAAAACGCTCGGGATAATCGCGCGCAAATTCCACCATGCCTGAGCCTTCGCACATGGCCGGGGTAATACCAACCAATTTGCCATCCTGTGCGGCCATATCGCATAACCACTGGCCGAATACTTCCTGGTATTTCAGTTTTTTCGGCGTGTCCACTGCGCCAATCGCTGCTTTTTTAGGCTCGATTTTGTTGAGGGCGTGATAGCCAACAGGGTCTAATTCTGCGGGCTCAAAGCCTTTGCCTTTCTGGGTGATGATATGCAGCAGCTTGGGGCCTTTTATTTCGCGCAGGTTGCGCAGGCAGCGCACCAGATCACTTAAATCATGGCCGTTAATTGGCCCGACATAATTGAATCCCATTTCTTCAAATAGCGTGCCGGGCGACATAAAGCCCTTGAAGTGTTCTTCCGTGCGGCGCGCAAATTCCCATGCCGGTGGAATTTTTCCCAGCACTTGCTTGCTGCCTTCGCGCAGCGAGTTATAAAACTTGCTCGCCCAGATTTTGGATAAGTAAGTAGACAGGCCGCCAACATTGGGCGAAATGGACATATTGTTGTCATTGAGCACAACGACCATATCGGTTTCGGTGTGGGCGGCATGATTCAACGCTTCAAACGCCATGCCGGCGGTCATGGCACCATCGCCGATAATCGCGGCAACTTTGCGCTCAATTCCTGCCATTTTGGCACCGATCGCCATGCCTTGAGCGGCGCTGATTGAAGTGCTGGAATGGCCGACACCAAAGGTATCGTAAGGGCTTTCTTCGCGCTTGGGAAAGCCCGACAGGCCGTTGCCCTGACGGATGCTGAGCATGCGCTCGCGGCGCGAGGTGAGAATTTTGTGTGGATAGGTCTGGTGGCCAACATCCCACACCAAGCGATCGTCCGGTGTCTGGTAAACGTAATGCAGCGCGATGGTCAGCTCAACAACGCCTAAGCCTGCACCAAAATGCCCGCCGGTTTGCCCCACGGAATACAGCAAAAACGCGCGCAGCTCGTCAGCCAGTTGCGGCAATTGCTTCTCGCTCAGGGCGCGCAGATCGGCAGGAGAATCAATGCTGTTGAGCAACGGCGTCGGCGGGCGGCTGGTGGGGATTTCGTTATACATTCACGGTCATCATTTATAGTGGTGCGGCGCGCCGCTTGTGGATGGCTATTGTAGGCGGCTTGCCCGAGGCTTGGCTAGTTCGACCTGTGGACGATATAACTGGCCAGTTGGCGCAAATAAACAGCGCTTTCGCCGAAGCTCGCAAGTGCATCCTGTGCCTGACGATGCAGTTCCTCCGCTTTGGCGCGCGCCGTTTCCAGGCCTAACAGGGATACATAAGTTGGTTTGTTGCGCGCGATATCAGCGCCCTGCTGCTTGCCCAGCGTGGCGGTATCGGCGGTGACATCAAGAATGTCGTCCTGCACCTGAAAGGCGAGGCCGATAGCCGCAGCGTAGCTGTCCAGAGCTGCTATCTGTGAGTCATCAGCTCCGGCGCTGATAGCGCCCATCGCCACACTTGCGCGAATCAATGCGCCGGTTTTGTGCCGGTGCATGGTTTCCAGTTGCGTGAGATCGAGCTGATGGTCTACCGCGGCCAGATCGATTGCCTGACCGAGCACCATTCCCTCTGCCCCTGAGCCGGCGGTCAACGAGCGGATCAGGCGGATTTGTGTGTGTGCAGGCAGGTCGGTTTTGGTCAGCAGCTCAAATGCCAGGGTTTGCAACCCATCGCCCGCCAGTATGGCGTTGGCCTCGCTGAAGGCGATATGGCAAGTCGGTTTGCCGCGGCGCAGATCATCGTCATCCATCGCCGGCAGGTCGTCATGTACCAGACTGTAAGAGTGCAGGCACTCCAGTGCGCAGCTGACGGGATCTATTACATCCAGATTAATGTCGGGGTCGATGGCCAATGCGCTGGCATAAGCCAGGATGGGGCGAACGCGTTTGCCGCCATTAAACAGGCTGTAGCGCATCGCGGCGCGTAACTGTGTAGGGTCTTCGCCGATGGGAAAGTGACGGTCAAGCGCATTATCCACACGAGTGCGGCAATGTGCGGCAAAGGCAGAAAAGTCCACTGGCATCAGGCATCGCCTTCATCAGAATCAAAAGGCTCCAGCCGGATATCGTCTTGTTGTTCAACCAGCTTGGTCACTTGTTGCTCGGCAGCCGCTAAGCGCGCCTGGCATTCGCGTGTCAGGGATATGCCGGTTTCAAACGCCTGTAGTGATTCTTCCAGTGTCATGTCGCCCTGTTCCATGCGGGTTACCAGATTTTCAAGTGTGCTGAGCGATTGCTCAAAATCGATACTTTTCTTCTTGGGTGGCATGGAATGGTCTCGCAATCGGTGAGTGGCGGCGGATTATAAACCTGCGCGTGCAAATCTGCAGGCGTTTTGGCTGGCGCGCGTGTGAGATATTTCCTACAAAACTTACAGAAATTGGCCACTATTGCCTGACGCATGTTTCATCAATAATGGCTTCAGAGGAATTTGCTACAGGACGTGGCTCCAGCAAGGACTACAACGGAATCAAGCACATTCACCGCCAAGGTTTGGTCATCATCCTGTAAAAACCCTGATTGCCCCCTCCTGCAATCAGGGTTTTTCGTTTATATGTCCCTCTGGTTTTCCCTCATCTTTTGTGGTTTCTGTCGCATATTTCATTCATCTTGCAACTTCTCCGTTGTTTCCATATCCAAAATGCGCTGAAACTCGCCGCTGCTCAGGCGCAGGCGTCTGTTTTCGACTATTTCGCTTTTGTAATATGGATGGAGTAGAATCCCGTGGCTTTGATAATCATAACGCACTAAGCTTTTGATGCGACTAACAATTGCCACCGCTACGCCAGTTCCCGTCGCATTCCCTGTGAGAAGGAATCAATCAACCCCATGCAAGACAAATTAGTAGCCCATAGAGCCGCCGTTGAGCAGCGCACCGCCCAGTTGGAGCAGCAGCTGCGCAGGCTATTTGCCTTGCTGGAACGGGTGCCATTACAGCGTTGGCAGTGGCTGGTGATATTGTTGCTGGTTGTGTGGTTGAGCCACAGTTTGGCGCGTCTGTTTTGGCTGGTTGTGCCTAATCCTGAAATTCCTCCCGCGTCTGTGATGTTGGTGGCATCCGATAGCCCATCAGGCGCGGCTTCATCCGATACCGTTAATATCGCGCAAATCAAAATGTTGACCCCTTTTGGAAATAGCGCGCAGGAGGCTGTCCCTGTTGCTGTCCAGCCTGCTGACCAAGGCATCGAAAACGACGCAGCTGACACCCAGCTGAATCTGGTGTTGCGCGGTGTATTGGGAAGCGCAGATGACAAAGCCGGGCGCGCCATTATTGCCTCAGGTGATCGTGCGGATGTCTACGCGGTGGGTGACACCCTGCCAGCGGGTACCAATGTCACCTTGGCGAAGGTGTTGGATGTGCGTGTCATTATCAACAATAACGGCACATTTGAATCCTTGTGGTTGTTCAAGGAAGATCCCAATGCTCCCAAATTAACAACATCATTTGCCCCTCCTCCCCAGCCAGATAGCCTGAATTCCAATCCGCGCGGTTATGCCGACCCGCCCTTTCAACAACAGCCGCCTTTATATGTCGATAAAAACCCAATAGTGGATTCGCCGCGCTTTGCTGCCGACCCCGCTGCTGCAAGCAAGACGCTGGCAGATGTGGTGGCGATGAGTATCTATCGTGAAAATGGTCAGGTGGTCGGTTACAAAATTCGCCCAGGGCGCAATGCGGAGATGTTCAACTCGCTGGGCCTGCAGACCGACGACATAGTCACGGCGGTCAATGGTGTGCCGCTTAGCAGCCCCGGCAAGATTATGGAAATATACAAAAGTATGGGTAGTGCCACATCGGCGAACCTGGAGATCAGGCGCGGTGGCAGTACAGTTAACCTAGACGTAATGCTCAAGTGAGGTTTTCGTGATCCGGTTTTATGGTCGTAACAATAACAACATCATCGGCGGCCTGTTGCTGGCGACACTCATGGGGATGAGTTGTTCGGGCTTTGCCCAAGTACAGGAGCAACCCGCTGATGCGCAAGGTGAGACCCGTTGGGCGGTTAATTTCAACGATACTGACATTCAGGATGTCATCAAATCGATTGCTGGTTTGACAGGTAAAACGTTCATCATCGACCCCAAAGTTCGCGGGCCTATCAAGGTCATCAACAGCAAGCCACTGAATGCGCAGGAACTGTACGAGTTATTTTTAGCTTCGCTCGATGTGCACGGTTTTACCGCTGTTGAAAGTGGCAACATCGTGCGTATTGTGATGAACCGCGATGCGCGCAACCTGCCAATTCCCACTGAGAATAATGTCACCAATAAAGATGACCTCTACATCACCCAGGTCATTCCGCTGAAAAATACCAGCGCGGCGAAAATCCTTGCGGCACTGCGCCCATTGGTGCCGCAATACGGCCATCTGACAACCTATGAGCCCAGCAATGCGCTGATCATCACCGATACTCGCGCCAACGTCGCGCGTATGAATGAATTGGTGGTGCAACTGGACAAGATTGGTATCACCCATACCGATGTAATCCCGCTGCGCTACGCCAATGCAACCGATGTGGTGGCGATGCTGACCCAGTTGGAAAAGCCTGACCCCAACCGCGGCCTGACCACTGCACCGCCAGTGATTGTTGCCGATAAGCGCACCAACGCGGTGGTCATCAGCGCAGATGACCTGAGCCGCCAACGTCTCAAATTATTGGTCGATGATCTTGATCGTCCGCAATCCAAAAACAGCAATGTACGGGTTGAGTATCTCCAATATGCCAAAGCGGAAGATGTCGCCAAGGTGCTCTCCGGAATGATACAGAGCCTCGGCCAGGGCAAAGCAGCGGAAGGTGCTGCGCCAAACAGCAATCCACCCGCTGTGCAGGCCGATGAAGCCACCAACTCGGTATTGATCACCGCAGATGTAGACACCATGGACACCATGCTGTCGATTATCGAAAGCCTGGATATTCGCCGCGCGCAAGTTTTGGTTGAGGCGATTATTGTTGAGCTCTCCAGCGATAACGGTAAGGAATTGGGTATCGAATGGATGTATCGCAGTGATGATTACGGCTTTGGTGGTTCAACCAATAGTGGTGCCTTGGGCAAAGTCGGTGCTGCGGCGTTGGATATTGAAGCCAATGGTACTGGCGAGGGTAGCGAATCTCTTGTGCAGCTGGCCGCCGGTGTTGCCGGTATCCCCGGCCAGGTATTTGGCGTTGGGCGGATAGGTGGGAAAACCGACTTTTTATCGGTATTGAAAATGCTCCAGACCGATAGCTCCAGTAACATCCTCTCCACACCCAACCTGCTGACCACGGATAACACCGAAGCATCTATTTTGGTGGGTGAACAAGTTCCTTTCCGCACCGGTTCTTACTCTGGCTTGGGTAATACCGGCGGCACTACCGGTAATACCGGTTTTACCAGCCCATTCAACACTATCAACCGCGAAGATGTGGGTATCAAGTTACAAGTGACTCCACACATTAACGAGGGTGACAGTGTGGTGCTTGATATCGAGCAGGAAATCTCCAGCGTTGTACGCACCACTGAAGATGGCCCCGTCACCAGCAAACGCGAAGTCAAAACCCAAATTTTGTCGGCCGATGGCCAGACGGTTGTGCTTGGCGGCCTGATTAAAGACGATGTGCTGGTATCCAATAACCGCGTGCCGGTATTGGGCAGTATTCCGGTATTGGGACATTTGTTCCGCAGCCAGAAGTCCACCAAGGTAAAGACCAATCTGCTGATCTTTATCCGCCCGACGATTATCCGTGACGATCGCGTACTGACTGGCGCGACTGCAGAAAAATACCGCGCTATTCGCCAAGAGCAGATGGGCTTTAGCCGCAAAAGAGGGCTGCTGACACGCGAGCGCGATGTTCCGCTAATTCCCGAATGGGATGAGCAGATCCAAAAATACCTTGATGCTACCAAGGCGGCCAATGAGGCAAATGCCACTGCGCCTGTGGATACCAGGGAGTAAGCCGTGAGCGATCCAGTTGTCGATTCGCTCTCTTTTGATGGAGACCCGCTCACCGATGCTACCGAGCCTTCGGTGTTTGAGCGTCTGCCATTCAGCTTTGCTTCTGCCCATGGGGTGATGCTGGAAGAGCTGGCACCGGGGCTTATGCCGCGTGTGTTGCATAAACCCGGCCTCACGTTGGATGTGCTGCTGGAATTGCAGCGTATTCTTGGGCCTGATTTACAGCTGGAGGAGCTGCCTGCCGAGGATTTCCAAAAGCGCCTGACCCGCGAATACCAAAGTGGTGATGGTGCTGCCCAGCGTGCCGCCGAAGACTTGGGCAATGAGTTTGACTTGTCCTCCATGGCCGATGACCTTGCTGATCGCAGCGATTTGTTGGCTGGCGATGATGACGCTCCGATTATCCGTCTGATTAACGCCATCCTTTCCCAAGCGGTGCGTGAAGGTGCATCGGATATCCACCTTGAGCCGTTTGAAGATCGCGTATCAGTGCGTTTCCGCATTGACGGGGTACTGACCGAAGTGCTGTCGCCTAAGGCGGAATTGGCTCCGGTATTGGTATCGCGCCTGAAGGTAATGGCACGTTTGGATATTGCTGAAAAACGCCTGCCGCAGGATGGCCGTATTACCGTGCGCCTTGCTGGCCACGCGGTGGATATCCGTGTATCGACTATACCCTCTGCGTTTGGCGAACGTATCGTATTGCGTATTCTTGACCAAGCCGCTGGTCAGCTGCGTTTGGAGCAGTTGCAAATGCCGCAACTGGTATATGAGCGCCTGACCAAAAACCTGATCAAACCGCACGGCATTATTTTGGTAACCGGCCCCACGGGCTCCGGTAAAACCACCACGCTTTACGCCGGGTTGAGTCACATCAATACCCGCAGCCGCAACATTCTTACAATCGAAGATCCGGTTGAATATTTGCTGCCGGGGATTGGCCAGACGCAAGTGAACAGCAAGGTGGATATGACCTTTGCTCGCGGCCTGAGGGCGATTCTCCGCCAGGATCCGGATGTGGTGATGGTGGGTGAGATCCGCGACGGCGAAACCGCCGAGATTGCGATTCAGGCATCGCTCACCGGTCACCTGGTGTTATCGACCCTGCACACCAATACCGCCATTGGCGCAGTGCTGCGCTTGAAAGATATGGGTGTGGAGCCTTTCCTGTTGGCATCGAGCCTTGAAGTGGTGATGGCTCAGCGTTTGGTACGGGTGCTGTGCAGTCACTGTAAAGAGCAGTACATGCCGGTCGATTCCGAGCGCGATATGCTCAAGCTCCCGGCAGATACACCTATCTGGCGACCGGCTCCGAGCGGTTGTAAACACTGCAACCAGCAAGGGTATCGCGGCCGTAAGGGTATCTATGAGCTGATTGAAATTACCGAGCGCCTGCGTCACCTGATCCATGAGCAAGCGGGCGAACAGGAACTGTTGGCCGAAGCGCGCAAGTCCAGTCCATCGATGAGCGATGACGGACGCCAATGCGTACTGAACGGCATCACCAGCATTGAAGAAGTGCTGCGTGTCACTACTCAACTCTAACCTCGTTAACAGGCCGGCATCATGGGTGCGTACAGTTACAAAGCGCTGAACGAGGATGGCAAAGCCGTCAAAGGCATTCTTGAAGGGGATTCCGAGCGGCATATCCGCACGCAATTGCGCGCAAAAAAGCTGAAGCCGCTCGAAGTAGTCAGTGCTGCAGGCGATGCATCTGCCTCATCAACCAGTGAAAATACGTCTTTTGCTGCCGGTTTCCGTCGTCGTGCCAGCAAGCTAAGTACCCGCGATTTAAGTTTGATTACCCGCCAATTGGCCTCATTGGTAAAGTCCGGCTTGCCGCTGGACGAAGCCCTGCACGCCACCGCCAAGCAATCGCAGAAAGCCAATGTAAAACGGGTTGTCTTGCAGGTGCGCACCAAGGTTTTGGAAGGTTTTAGCCTGGCGCAGGCGCTGGGCGATAATCCGGCTGCATTTAATGACATGTATCGCGCTCTGGTGCGCGCTGGTGAAGGCTCGGGTTATTTAAGCCCGGTATTAGAGCGTTTGGCGGATTACACCCAAACCAGCCAGCAGCTGCAACAGCGCATCAAAATGGCCATGATTTACCCCATGGTTATGCTGGTGGTGAGCTTGGCGGTAATTGTCGCGCTGATGGTACTGGTTGTGCCCAAACTGGTGAAGATCTTTGAGCAAGGCAAGCGCGAATTGCCTGCCCTGACCGAAGGTATGATCGCCACCAGTAGTTTCTTGATGAATTACGGCTTGTACCTGTTGGTAGCATTGGTGGGTTTGTACTTCTTTGTGAAGAAACTCATGCGTGATCCCAAACGTTTGCGTGCCTGGCATGTGGTGCAACTCAAGCTGCCGGTGATCGGCGAGCTGGTCAAACAAATCAACTCGGCGCGCTTTGCTGCAACGCTCAGTTTGTTGTCTGCCAGTGGTGTACCGCTGTTGCAGGCGCTGAATATTTCCGGTCAGGTGATGACTAACAAAATCCTGCAAGAAGCTTGCGATACGGTTGCCGCCTCGGTACGTGAAGGTATGAGTTTGAGCCGAGCCATGGAAAATACCGGCCACTTCCCGCCATTACTGGTGCAGTTGGTGGCGAGTGGTGAAACCAATGGTACCCTGCCGCAACAGTTGGATAACGCCTCCAAAGATCAGGAGCGCGAACTGGAAATGATGCTGGGTGTGGCGATGGGGTTATTGGAGCCTGCAACGATTATTTTCATGGGGGGGGCGGTCTGTGTGATTGTATTGGCGATCCTGACCCCGATTTTTGAAATGACCAAGCTGGGTTAATACCGGCTTTCACGATTGATCGATTTTGATATTGGAGGAAACAGAAAAATGAGAACAAAAGAGATGCAAACAAGATCGGCCTTGAAACACCAGAGCGGTTTTACGCTGGTGGAAATCATGGTGGTAGTGATTATTATCGGACTGTTGGCCGGTATTGTAGTACCCAATGTGATGGATAACCTCGATAAAGCCAACGTGCAAAAAGCGCGTGCGGACTTCAGCTCGCTACAAACTGCTCTCAAGCTCTATCGCATCGATAACTTCAATTACCCGACTACCGAGCAAGGCCTTGAGGCGCTGGTCACCAAAACTTCTATCGCACCCGTGCCGCGCAATTTTAAAGCCAGCGGTTACATCGATAACCTCAACAAAGATCCATGGGGTAACGATTACCAGTACATGAGCCCGGCCGATGATGGCAAAGAGTACGATATTTACAGCTTGGGTGCGGATGGTGTGAGCGGTGGCGAAGGCCAGAATGCTGACATCAGTGTCTGGGATGAACAGTAATCCGAAGGCGTAAGCAGTGAAACCCACCGAGCGCGGATTTACCCTGATTGAAATCATTATTGTGGTTTTTATCATCGGTATGGCGGTGGGGGTGATTTCAGTGTCAGTGGGCGGTGATGATGCCGCTGACCTCGCACGTAAGGAAGCTGAAACATTTATGTTGCAAGGCTCCTACGTCGCCGAGCAATCGGTGCTTAAAGGCGAGACTCATGGGCTGTTTGTGGAATTGCGCCCGGCGCAGGACATTGATAGCAATGAACAGTGGTGCTACCGATGGCGCAGGGTGCGCGACCGCCAGTGGCAGGATGTGCCCGAGCTGGAACAACATTGCCTACCCGAGCAGTTGGCGATTGAGTTTGTGATCGACGATGAGTTGTGGGAGTACGATTCGGAGTTGGAGTATCAGGAGCCAGTCATGGGCTTTTTCCCCAGCGGCGATGGTTCCGGCGCAGTAGAGATCAGTATTTTTGCCAATGAACTGCAGGCAGACAATGATGTGGAAACCGAACAGTTCAAGCTGGACATGATGGGTGAACTGCATTGGTTAAGTGAAGAAAAACGCCTGGAAGAGGAGCAAAAAGGGCGATGACAATCCGCTCGTTTTGGTCTGCATACGGCAAAAAACAGCGTGGTTTTACCTTGCTGGAAGCCATGATTGCATTGGCGATTATCGCCATGGCTTTGCCAGCGCTGATTAATTTGGTCATGACGCAATTGGATGGCTCTGCCGCCATCCGCGATAAAACCTACGCCTACTGGGTAGCAGAAAACCAGCTGGCACGCGTGCGTTTACTCCAACAGCAAAAAATGAAAAAAGCCCTGACAAGTTACCAACTGCCGGAAAAAGATTCCGGTCTTGTGGATATGGCAGGCATGCGTTGGCAGTGGCAGTTGAAAACCATCGCCATGGAGAGCCTTCCGGTTCCCGGGTTCAAACGGGTTGAAATTTCGGTGCGGCTGATGGGGGCGGCTGATGGAGCTGTTTTGGGTGGTGGTACTGTTGATGAAGATCTGCCAGTACTGGCGATGCTGACGGGCTACATCAGCGACCCGGAACAGGTAACCACCCAATGAGTAGCCAGCGCCCACAACAGGGTTTTACCTTACTGGAAGTGCTGATTGCGCTGGTCATTTCTGCGCTGATTGCGGTGATGGCATTCCAATCGCTCAATGCTGCCAATAACGGCGCTGAACGCACCAATCAGGTTCTCAATGAGATTAACCAGATTGATCGGGCGTGGCAGATTATTGCGGCCGATTTACGCCACAGCATACCTTTGCCTGCGACTGCAGACAGGAACTGGGTATTCAGGGCGGAGAGCTTGCGCACCTCGGGCGAGAATTCGGATCAGGAGGTGTTGCTGTTCAAACGGCGCGGCTGGGTTAATTTTTCGAATCTGCCAAGAAGTGACTTACAAATCGTCAGTTACCGCGTCCTGGATGGCGAGCTATGGCGCGATTTTTTGCCTGAGCACAACCGTGATTTGGGTGATGTCGATCTGGAAGAAGATGGTTTTCATCAGCTATTGCTGAAAAATGTAAAAGACGTGCAGTTGCGGATGTTGCACCAGGGGGCGATTACCTCAAAAGGTAAATCTGCACTGGAGGATCGCGAATATTCCAATGATTGGCTGCAGTCATGGCCGGACAACAATCAACAAGGTGCCAACGGCTTGCCATTGGCAGTAGAGATCAGTATCGAACTTGAAGGAGTTGGCACCAGTGTGCGCCTCTTCGCATTGCCTGAACAACCGCAGTAGTCTGGTAGTGCCTATGGCGCATACGCAGCGGGGTACAGTACTGGTACTGGTGGTGCTGATTGTGGCGCTTATCGCCGGATTAAGTGTGAAATATGCCGCGCAATACCAGCTGGGTATGGCGCGTGCGGAGACCCGTTGGCATGGTGCCCAGGCGCGAGCCTTTCTGGAAGGCACAGAGGAAGTGGCTAAGTTGATGTTTCCTGATGGGGATATCGATTCCAATGTGGACGTATTGAGCGAACCCTGGAGCAGCGAGGTGCCAATTGAGGATGAAGGTGTCTCCGGCTTTGCGCGTCTGACAGATGCGACGACGCAACTGAATTTAAATGATCTGGCAAACCCTATTGATTTACAAAAGCCGGAGGGCGATCCAACCCGCTACTCTGAGGCGCAGCGACGGTTTATCCGGTTGTTACAAACCTTTCCGGATATGCCTCTCGATCAGGGGCAGGCAGAGTTTCTGACTGCCGCTGTGGTGGATTGGATTGATGGGGACGATGGCGAGTCAGGCGCTGGTGGTGCGGAAAGCAATTATTACCAAAGTTTGCCTGAGCCCTATTTATCGGCCAATACGAATTTCAAAACGGTTGACGAGCTGCGCATGGTGCGCGGTTTTAACGAAGCTCCCTTGCTGGTAACGCGGCTGTTGCCGTTTATTACGGCGTTGCCTGTGAATGATGCCGGTTTGAATATCAACACGCTGGATGTGACAGGCCCTGACGGCAAAGGCTTTAACAATGTGTTGGCAGCGATAAATGGCAAGGATGAACTGGTACCCACAAATCCTTCCGATATGGCGCAATTCATCGCCACTCGTCCTGAGGAGGGGTTCAAAGATGTACAGGCGGTAGTAGATGGCTGGAATACCATGTTCGCCGGAAAACCCTTGGATACCGCGGGGCTGAATATCAAAACCCAATTTTTCTGGCTTAACTCCAGTGTTCAGTTGGTTGACCAGCGCCGCAGTATGCGAAGCCTGATGAAGCGCGGTAATGAACCTGGCTCGTTGAGTGTTATCCAGCGCGATGATGTATTTGAATTCCCTACCGTCGTCCACGACGACGATGAAGAAGACGATGGCGAATTAGTGGAGTAAGTGCCAGCACGGGTATGGGTAGTGGTTTCCCTTGAGACCAACACGAACAAAAACAAGATAAACACAAGAGTTAGAGCAAATTATGTCCATGCAATTGGTGCTCTCTGTAGATACCTCCAATGACGGCAAAAGCCTGGCGAATAATTTCCGCTGGTGCTGGCTGGGCGCTGATGGCGTACCTGTTGATGCAGGTACCAGCGGCGACCGCGAGGCCTTGCGTGCTGCGCTGGGTGAAAGATCGGGCAATCCACAATCGGCCTGGTTGATACTGCCCGGCAGCCGGGTGAATACGCGCGAGCTGGAATACACCGAAAAAGAGAAAAAACATCTGCGCAACCTTCTGCCATTCCAGCTGGAAGATTCGGTAGTGGGCGATGTAGAAGAGTTGCATTTTGCGTTGGGTACACCGGCTAATGGCAAGGTGGTTGTCGCCTTTGCCGACAAAGTCTGGATGCAAGCGGCCTTTGCCGAGTTGGCTGCATTGGGTATCGAAGTCACCCGTTGTTGGACTGCGCCGCTGACCTTGCCGCTCGCGGCAGAGGCGACCGCCGCAGCCAATAGCTCCGACGCTAACAATCATTGGACATTGGGTCTGTACCAGCAGCAGGTATGCCTGCGTTATGCCAGTACCTTGGGTTTCAGTATCGCCCACACCCACGCGCGTCTGGCGCTACAAATGTTATTGCGCGAGCAAGAGCGGGTGGACAGTCTGCCCAGTTTGCATTTGCGTGCGGCCAATGAGTCGGATTTGGCGCTTCTGGAAGAAGCCATTCCGGCGGAATTACAGCCTTCTATTGCCTCGCGGACGCTTGCGGATGAATGGGCGCTGGATTTCGGCAGTAGCGCGATTGATCTGTGCCAGGGTGATTTTTCCCAGCGCCTGCCAATCGAGCGCTGGTGGAAACTCTGGCAATCGGTAGTCATATTTGCCGGTGTCTGTGTGGCGGCTTATGTGGGAACCCTGCTATTTGAAATTCATACGCTCGGGCGCGAGAACCTGAAGATCCGCCAGCAAATTGAAGCCGTTGCACGCTCGGTGATTCCCCAAGGGCGTATTGTCGATCCTGAAAAACAACTCAATAACCTGCTGAGGCAGAGCCAACCGGTAGATCAGTCGGTCAGTGTGATATCGCTGTTGGCGGTAGCCCTGCCGCAGATTACCCAGGAGCCTAGCGTGCAAGTCAAAGGTATTTCCTTTGCAAGCGAATCTGGCGAGCTGAATTTCAGCATCCAGGCAGACAGTTTCAGCGCCTTTGAATCGCTTAGCCAAAACCTGCGCAATCAGGGGCTTAACGCAGAGACCTCCAGCTTTAATGCGCAAGGTAATGTGCAGACTGCACGCCTGCGTGTGACTAAAAATCCTTAGTACCTCATCGGTATCGGCCTATGAACCAGTTACTTAATTTCCTGAATAAATATAACCGCCGCGAGCAGACCATGATTCTGGGCTGCGGTTTGGCTGTCATTCTCTACATGGTATGGCTGCTGGTATTTGTCCCTATCGAGAAAAAACGCGACCAACTGTTGTCAGCCAATACTGCAACGACGCAAACCCTTGGGCGGGTGCAGATTGTCGCAGCGCAAATCGAGCAGATGCGCAACCGTGGCGCTGCAGCCAGTACGGAAAATATCAACGGTTTAATTGATACCACGTTGCGCACCAATGGCCTCACCATGAGTGGTTTCCAGCCTGGTGCCAATGGCGAAGTGCGGGTGCGTCTGGATCGTGCAAATTACGAATCGCTGATGCAGTGGCTCTACGATCTGGAGTTTAAACAGGGGGTCAAAGTGAGCGACTTATCTATTGCGGCGACCAATGATCCGGGGCAAGTCACCGTTAACTTGCGTCTGCAAAAAACCAACTAACATTGCTAAAACGCCCAAGCCAAAAGCACCTGAGCCAGACTGAAATCATTTATGAACCCGATACCTGCTTTATTAAAAACCCACAAAAAACTCTGGATCTCCTTGGGCGTTTCGCTGTTTTTGATTTTTGTGATCAGCAGCATCCCGGCCGTATGGGGCGCTTACTTGCTCAGCCGTAGTTCGGGTTTGGCATTGAGTGGTGTGACGGGAACTATCTGGAATGGTCGGGCGAGTCTTGCCAGTTTGCCGCGCCCCGAGCGGGAGTATTCGCTTGGGCAATTAAGTTGGAGTCTGAGCCCGCTCTCATTACTGACGCTCTCCCCTTGCGCACATGTCAAAACCAATTTACCCGGGCAGCAATTTGAGGGTGATGTCTGTGGAGGTGCTGGTGGTGCAGTGAAACTGCGCAATGCCGACATATCCCTTCCTGTTGCCTTGGTTCAAACGAAGTTGCCAATCCCGGTGCAGGGGCAATTCTCTGCCCATATCGAGGAAATGGAATTGCGCGGGAATGTATTGCTCAAGCTTAAAGGCAAATTGACCTGGAATGGCGCGCGTGTAAATACCGGCGTTAACTGGTTGGATATAGGCAGTTACGCGGCCGAATTTACCGACAACGGCAGTAACGGAATCAGCGCCAAACTCTTTCATTTGGCAGGGCCGGTGGATGTGGACTTGCAAGTTGAATTGGCTGCGCCCAGTGGCGGCAAAGTGACGGGTGAGCTGGCTGCGCCCAGGGCGTTTTTTGAAGCAGCCAATGCGATGGATATGTTAGCGATGTTTGCTCAGGAAGACCGCGTTGACGACGAAGGCAAAACCCATTATCGCGTGGATATGAACCTGTAATGCTCCGCTTGGTTGTCGTCCTATTGGCGTGCGTCAGCTTGCCATTGCAGGCCAAATGGCACGGCGATGAACAAGACATCATGGGTACCAAAGTCAGTGTGGCTTTATGGTTGGATGATGACATCAAGGCTGAGCAGGCTGTGGCAGCGGCAATGGCAGAAATGCGCCGCATCGATGAGCACTTCAGTCCTTACATTGAAACCAGCGAGCTGTATCGCGCCAATCAATTAGCGCCCAAGGCCAGTGCCCAAAAGCAGCTGGCAATCTCACCGGAATTGGCAGCGATTATCGATAAATCGCTTTATTACAGCCGCTTGAGCGACGGCGCATTTGATATCACCTTCGCCTCACTCGCCCGCTATTACGATTACCGCAACAAGCTCTCGCCCAGCGAACAACAGCGCGAAGAACTTCTGCCCGCCATTAATTACCGCCTGATCCACCTCGATACCCAACGCAATACTGTCTGGTTTGCGCACCCCAAGGTGTATATCGATTTGGGCGGCATCGCCAAAGGCTATGCGGTCGATAAAGCCATTGAAATTGTGCAGTCCTTCGGCGTGAAGCATGCGAGCGTCACCGCCGGCGGCGACAGCCGGGTGATTGGCGATAAATTGGGTCGCCCATGGCTGGTGGGCATCAAAAACCCGCGCGCCGATGCCGTTGCGATTACCTTGCCGCTGGAAGATGTTGCAGTGTCTACATCGGGTGATTACGAACGTTATTTTATTAACGAGCAAGGCGAACGAGTTCATCACATCATCAACCCGCGCACGGGCAAATCAACCAATGGCGTCAACAGCGTCACGATTATTGGTCCACTCGGATTTGATACCGACCCGCTCTCGACCACCGTGTTTGTGATGGGCGCAGAGAAAGGATTGGCTTTAATCAACCGGCTACCCGGTTTTGATGCGGTCATTATCACCAGCGAAGGCAAAGTGCTTTACAGCAAAGGTTTGATGCCGCCTGAGTAAAGGCGTTTCCCCTCTGGTTATCTCCACTCAATTATTTAGGGTTTCATTTTTTATCTCATCTTTTTTTGTTCCATCATTTTTTATTTTATCTTTCAAGGAGCTGTAATGAAGTCGTGTATCGGAATTGCTGTGGTTAGCCTGTTGTTGGGGGCTTGTGGTGGCGGAGGCGGTGGAGGTTCATCGTCTGGTGGAGGAAACTCATCGCAATCCGGGGGTGAGGTTGTCAGCAACAGTTGCGGCAGCGATGGCGTTCTTTTCAAGGATTGCGTCAACAAAAATTGGGGCTCTTTAAAAGCCTGGGAGTATGAAATCAGAACGGGTCAGGGGCAGGGTTACACAACCGGAACCAACCCCAGTAATGTGCAGTGGAAAGAGGTTGATTCCCAGGCAGCAGGACACGGAAAGGTGTTGGAAATTAGCTATGGTGCCAAGACGGGGCATAGCAGCCAGGTTTATATCAATGTCGATCCTGTTGACCGCAGCGCTTATGCAACGGGCAAATTGAAATTTGATTTGAATGTACAAAGTTTTGGTGATGCCTACGATGCCCAGCGTGGGCAAATGCTGTTTGAAGTCATCGTTGAATGCGTGTGGCCTTGCACATCCCACTCCGCCAAGGTTCCGGTTAATTTTCTCAATCAATGGCAAACCGTCGAGCTCAATATTGCCGATATGGTGCGCGATGGTCTCGATTTGAAAAGAGTAGATACCGGGTTCCTGATTCGTCCGTCGATAGAAGACGGCGTACAAACTGGCGTTTCCTTCCAAGTGGATAATATCCAATGGGTAAAAGGTACAGGCAGTATCAGCGCAGCCAAGGATGTTTTCGCAGAGCACTTCAATACCCAGGATTCCGTCGGCAATTGGAAGTTTGTGACCTATGGTGGCGCTATTGCACAGAGCGAGAAATTTCTATCACAAGGGTTGGTCACTTTCCCTTACTGGATGAGCAGTATGGATCACTGGGCGCTGGAGCATGATCTTGGCAAAGCGATCAATATCAAAAACAAAGAAGTAAGTTTGCAGATTAAATTGGTATCGTCTGCCGCTCCGGATTTCAGGAGTCCGATAGAGTTTGCACTTATCGCAACCGATGGTGCTAATCGTCAGGCGTCCACCGAGCGTTTTAGTAGCCAGGGGATGATAGACAAACAATGGCAACAAGTGAGCACCCGTTTGGGGAGCAATTTTGCCGGTGGGTTTAATGCGGCAGATGTGCGCAAGCTTGCAGTACATATTTATGCAACCGACCATCCTTTGCCCTACGGCTATATCAATCTGGATACGATTCGTATCGCTGAATAAGTTTACCTCCTCATAAGTTCGCCCCTCCCTCGCTATTGCGTGCAGCAATAGCGGGGTTTTGCCCCTCCTCAAAAACCATCTAAACTTTTCCAGACTTGTCTTTGGTGGTTTCCTAAAGTCGCACTTTTTGCCCCAGCTTGTCACTTTTGTGCAGGGCTTGATCGTGCTCATAAAAAAATCACTCAAGCGCCAGATCAACTGTGCTCAGTGTCACATCCAAGATCCATATTGGCTTCTAGAATGATTTGCTCAAGGTGGCCATGAGTGCCAAACTCATGCAGCGGCGATGGGCGCGCAAACATAAAAAATCCGGAGAAAGACGATGATCCACCCTTTGCGCAAATTGCTGCGCCACTGGCTTCACCTCGCCGTATTCCTGCCGCTGTTCAGCAGTGCTCTGTCATTCGCGCAAGAGGCCGCAAGCGATGTTGAATCGCTCAAGGAATCGGTGCTGACCCTTAATCGCGATTTGCTGATTCTCGAAGAAGAGTTGTTGTATCCCGCCAGCAGCCAGATAGCGGTTTATGTATCGATGGATCTGGGCGCTTACTTTGCATTGGATGCGGTCAAGTTGGAGATCAACAACAAATTGGTCGCCAGCGAACTCTACACAGATAAACAAACCAAAGCGTTATTCCGCGGTGGTGTACAGCGTTTGTATATCGGCAATTTAAAAGCCGGTGAGCACGAAATCAGTGCGTTCTTTACCGGGCGCGGCCCCCAGCGCGATTACAAGCGCGGTGCAAAACTGGTTGTCACCAAAGCGCAGGATCCACTTGTGCTTGAATTACGTATTGTCGATTCCAGCGCACAATTGCAGCCCGTATTTGAAATCAAGCAATGGCAGATGTAATGCATAGCCTTGCTCGCTTTGGCCTTTTACTGTGTGCATTGAGTTGCATTGCTTCAACCTACGCCAAAGAAAAACCTAAAACCTCAGTGGCTGATTTGCGCTACGGCGTCGCGCTCTATCATTACTATCAGCAGGATTATGTTGCCGCGCTTGCCGAGTTAATGGTTGCCGATACGCGCGATGGTATTCAAGGACACAGTGATAATCCGGAATTAATTGCTGGTGGTGTCAGCCTTGCATTTGGTATGCAGCATCATGCCGAGGCGGTATTCACGCAAATTTTACAAGATGAACGTCGCCCGCAATCGGTGCGCGATGCCGCCTGGTTTTACTTGGGAAAGCTGCACTACACCCGTGGTAATTGGAGTGCAGCCGAACAAAGTTTTGCGCGTGTGAGTAAAGAATTTAAACCATCACTGCGTGCGCAAATGCAAGCGCTGCAACTCAATATCCGTATCCGCAATAATCAATATGCAGATCTTGCGTTGAATGATATTGACGAGGACGAATTGCGTTCATGGAATCCTTATGCGCTTTACAATCTGGGTGCAGCCCATGCGCGTCAGGGCAACTTTAAAACAGCGCAAGACTTTTTTAATGAGTTGGCCGATATCGATATTAGCGACAACCCACTGCGTAAAAAAGAACAGTGGGCACTGCAAGACAAAGCCTACACCGCCATCGGTTATACCTATCTCTCGGAAAAAAAATACGCTGCGGCAATACGTGAATTTACCAAAGTGCGGCTCGATGGCATTTACGCCAACCAGGCATTATTAGGTTACGGTTGGGCTGCTGTCGCGCAAGAAGAATACGATGAAGCCCTGCGCCCTTGGCAATTGCTACGCACGCGCAGTTTGATGTATCCCGCCGTACAGGAATCATTGCTTGCACTGCCTTTTGCGTATGAAAAATTACAGGCGCAAGGTGAAGCTATTGCTGCCTACCAAACGGCGGAAGAATTGCTGGTGCGCGAATTACAATTAATCCGCGACATGCGCGCAACCCTCACAGCAGAAGAATTGTTAACCGTGGTTGGCAGTGACCCTGTTCCTGCCGAAGAAGCTAATGCTCTTCTACGAGGTAATCATAGTAATAAAGTGGAAGGCGGTGAATCCGATGCGGGCGCGCTCACTGCAGTTGTCACCGATGACGGACAAAACTGGTTGAAGTTGGATAGCACCAGTATTATCAAAACCCGCTCTGCCTACCTCAATGAATTATTTGCCAAAAATACATTCCAGACTGCCGTGCTTGATTTGCGCGATCTACTGCGGTTGCAATCACTATTACAGCAATGGTTGCCCAAGTTAGATGCCTATCAGGAATTGCTTTTGCAAAAACAAAATATCCGTAACCGACAAGATCAAATGTTGAAGCAAGATGTGATTGGCCAGCAAGCGCAAAAATTGCAAGCGGCGCGCGATCAATTGGCGCAGCGTTTGGCACAAATCGATAGTGGCGAAAACTACATCGCCCTGGCCGATGACGACACGCGATCGCTGTATGAACGCGTGGAAAAAGGCCAGCAAACCATCGCGCGCATGAAAGTCGCAGGGCAAGACACTGCTGAGCTGGAGCGCCGTATTGCAATGTTTGGTGGGATATTGTTATGGAATGCCGCACAGGAATATCCGGCGCGCCTTGCTGCGCAGCAAGCAGAATTAAAAGCGATTGATCAATCGCTAGAAAGTATTGCCAAAACGCGCCTCCACATTGAAGACATCACCGCAACCAGCATGGACATCCAGCCAACACTTGCGCGCTTGCAAGTACTGCAAAAAGAAGTTGCCGATAAGTTATCAAATACCGATACCCTGCTTGCTCGCCAAACACAATTGTTGCGTACCCAGGTTGACCAGCAACTCGCGGCACATGAAAAGCGCCTGAATAATTATTTGGCGCAGGCGCACCTTGCGGTAGCGCGCTTGTACGATGCCGAGTTAAGGAAGCAACCAGAATGAAGCACCTTAACCAACCACTTTTCCGCATTTCCATGCTCGCATTACTCGTGAGCGGATTAATACAACTACAAGGCTGTAGTGTTGTCGGTTTGGGCGATGATGGCCGTGGAAAAACCCTGGCCGATTTACCGGCTGCAAAAATTCCCGATGGTAAAGCCAAAGTAGAAGTTGTTGATATGGCGCGCATCGAACAAAGTTACCAGCGCGCATTGGCGGCAGCGGAAGATCCTGCATTGCGCCAACAAATTATGGTGCGCTTGGCTGACCTTGAAATGGCGCGCGCCGAAAAGGCCCAGCTGGACGCATCAGATCTGCGCCGTTTTTACGATAAGCCCGTTGCGATGTATCGCGAGCTGTTAAAAATGCAGGCGGAAAATCCGCAGCCCGTCAAAGGGATTGAGGCAGATCAGCTGCGCTATAAATTGGCTAAAGCGATGTCGCTCGATGGGCGCAACGACGAAGCCTCGCAAGTGTTGGATCAATTGGCGGGCACCAATCCCAATTCTGCGTTTATGGCAGAAACACAATTCCGTCGCGCCGAAAAATCCTTTTCCGATGGCGATTACGCAGCTGCAGAGCGCAACTACGATGCGGTGGTAAAAGGAAATAATCCCGAACTCAAACAAAATGCGCTGTACATGAAAGGCTGGGCGCAATTCAAGCGCGGTGATTATGATCTTGCACTGAAATCTTTTGCGCTAGTACTCGATCAACTCATCGGGCATGCCCCGAGCGCGAATGATGTTGATGCAACACTCGCCGATATAGGCGCATCCAAAGCGAACCTGGTAAAAGATACCTTGCGTGTAATGGGTTTGTCGCTGTCTTATTTGGACGGGGCAAAATCCATCAGTCAATTGCAAACAGAATTAGGCGGTGGCCGCGTTTACGAATATTTGTTGTATCAACAATTAGGGCAGTTGTATCTCGATCAAAAACGCTACACCGATAGCGCCGAAACCTATCAACATTTTGTGCAACACAATGCCAATTCTGATTTTGCACCCAGCTTCAGTATCAAAGTGATTGATGTTTATCAGCAGGGTGATTTCCCTACCTTGGTACTGCCTGCAAAACAGGATTTTGCTGAGCGTTACGGAATTAGTAGTAATTATTGGACGCAACGCAAAGGCGCAATTGGCGATAACGCGTTGGCGTATTTACACCAGTCGCTGCAAGAACTGGCGCAATTTGAGCACGCTCAGGCACAGACATTAAAAGCGGCAAAAAATCCGGAGGCGACAGTAGCATTTGGTCGCGCTGCAAAATGGTATCGCGAATTTGTAGAAACCTTTTCCAAGGATGCACAAGTTGCCGAGATGACATTTCTGTTAGCTGAGTCGCTTAATGAAGCAGGTGATTTACCCGCTGCGATGGATGCCTATGAGCAGGTCGCTTACGGTTACATGGATAAATTGCGCGGTGCAGATTCCGGGTACGCAGCAATTTTATTGCCGCAGCAATTAATTCAGTCGGCACGCAGTTTGCCCGATAACCGTTTACAAGAATGGCAAAATCGTAAAATTCAAAATGCGTTGAATTTTGCCGATGTATACAGAACTGATCCGCGCGCGGTTTTGGTGCTTGCAGAAGCAGCAAATGATTTGCTGCAGCAAGAGCGTTACGATGATGCCAAAATGGTGGCCGAGCGCGTTATTGAGTGGCAGCCGCCCGCCGAAGGAAAATTATTATTTTCCAGTTGGTTGATCCTCGGGCACAGCCGTTTTGAAACCAAAGAATATGCCGCTGCAGAGCAGGCGTATTTTCAAGTGTTAAATTTATTGCCTGCCTATGGCAACGCGCCCGGCGCGCCGAATGCACAGCAAGTGCGTGAGCGTATTGCGGCCAGCATTTACCAACAAGCGCAAGCCAGTTTGGAGTTTGGCGATAAAGATTCTGCTGTCGCACAACTGTTGCGTATAACCCAAGTCACGCCGGATACTGAAATTGCCATTAAAGCGCAATACGACGCAGGCGTGTATTTGATTGAGCAGGAAAAATGGGCGCAAGCTGAAAATGTGTACTTAGGTTTCCGCAAAAAATATCCCAGCCATCAATTAGCATCTACCTTGCCTGCGAAAATGGTATTGATTTACCAAAACCAAAATAAATGGCAACAAGCGGCCGATGAATTGGTGGTGATGGAGCGCACCAGCACTGACCCTGATGTCAAACGCCAATCGCTGTACATGGGCGCTGAGCTGTATGAAAAATCCGGCAAGCGCGCGCAAGCCATCGAGCAGTATCGCCGTTATGCAACAGAATATCCGCGCCCGCTCGCGAATAATCTGGAAGCGCAATTTAAATTAACAGAGCTATATGAATTGGCAGGCGATAAAGCCAAGCGGTTGTATTGGTTGCAAAATATTATTAACACGCACAATCGCGCCGGCGCAGACAAAACAGATCGCTCCACCTGGATGGCTGCAAGTGCACAAACAGAATTGGCACAAGCATCTTACGATGAATTTACCCGCATCCAATTAACCCTGCCGCTCAAAAATAGTTTGCAGCGTAAGCGCGCTGCAATGGAAAAAGCGTTAAAAGCGCAAGAACAAATATTGGCATTCGGGGTGGGTGAATTTACCACTGAAGCGAGTTTTAAAATTGGCGAAGTCTACGCGCAATTGAGCCGTGACCTTATGAATTCCCAGCGGCCAAAAGACCTTGATGATCTGGCGCTTGAGCAATATGAAATTCTGTTGGAAGAACAAGCTTATCCGTTTGAAGAAAAAGCGATAGAAATCCATCAGGCTAATGCGCAGCGCAGTTGGAAAGGCACCTACGATACAGGTGTGAAACGCAGTTTTGATGCGCTCGCTAAATTGTTACCGGCGCGCTACAACAAAATGGAATCGCGTGTGGAGGTGAGTAATGAGATTCACTAATCACATCGCAACAATTGTTATTGTTGGCTTTCTATCTGCCTGCTCCTCATCGCCAGCTAAAAAAAGCGACGCGCAATCCGATAAGGAAAACACACCCGCTTTGTCCGAAAGTGTTGAAGCGGGTGCATCCATATTACCTGCTGGTCCTGTAACGCCTAACCCGTATTTACAAAATCGTCCATCCGTGAGCCGTGCCGCACAACAATCATTTGCCGATGCAACACGGGCCATGCGCAATAAGCAGTGGGCGCTAGCACAATCCCATTTGGAAAAAGTGATTGCGGAAAATAACAAATTGTCGGGTGCGCATCTTAATTTAGGGTTGGTATATCGCGCGCAACAAGAAAATAAACGCGCTGAGCAAGCATTCAACGATGCCATCATGGCCAATCACACCAATCTGGATGCCTATAACCAACTGGCTATTTTGCAGCGTGAAGCCGGTAAATTTTCTGAAGCAGAAAGCAATTACAAAAAAGCCTTAAGCATCTGGCCATTTCATGCCGAGAGCCATAAAAATATCGCCATACTTTACGATTTATATATGGGCAAAAGCGCAGAGGCTTTGCCGCATTATGAGGCGTATTTGCAATTGCGTGGCGGCGATGACAAACAGGTTGTCAGTTGGATTGCCGATTTGCAGCGTCGCTTGGGTATAGCACCCAAGCCAAAAAAAGCGGCCGTATCCGAGCCAGTACAAGCTCCGTTGACGAACGATGTTGGCGAGTTTGGTATTAATCAGGCTGATGATAAAGACCGGATTGATGATAAAGACCAGACTGGTGAAAAAGAACAAGCTGGTGAAAAAGAGGAAGCCAGTGATGAATAAATTATTGTTAGTGCTGGTGTGTTTTTTATTTGTATTAACAGCGCAAGCGCAGGATGCCGCGCAAGAAAAAACCGCAGGCAATACAGAGGCGGCCAGCTCTGCACAATCCTCTGAAAAACCATCGGCTCCGGCGGGTAAACAAATGATCCGTGAAGCCAATATTAATCTGCAAACAACCGTGACCGGAAATCAGGAGCAACCGCGGGTGATGTACATATTGCCTTGGCAATCACCGTTAAGCCCTGATCTGGAAATGGAAATGTTAAGCAGCCAGGAAGATGCGATATTCGGGCACATTGAGCGCGATGAAATGCAGCGCAGTTTGGAGGCGGCAGGCGAACTGGATCAGCCAGATGAGTAAGTATTGATGTAAATTGGATTCATTATTTTATACATTATTTTTTTGTTTTCTTTTTTTCGAGGTTAATAAGGTTATGGATACTCTGATTCGTTTTTTTCAAGAAGGCGGTGCCTTTATGTATCCCATCGCGGTGGTATTGGTGGTGGGGTTGGCAATCGCTGTTGAACGTTGGGTTGTATTGTCATCGGCCAAAAGTTCCAACCGTCAGGCGTTTGATCGCATATTGCCGATGTTGCAGAAGAAAGATTACGCGGGTGTAATCAATTTGGGCAAAAGTGTTGATGCACCGATTGCACGTATTATCGCAGCGGGTATCGCACGTATGGCGCAGTCACCGCGCCGTGATGATGTTGAATTGGCGATGGAAGAAGGTGTGATGGAAGCTATGCCGCGTTTGGAAAAACGTACGCCTTATTTAGCAACACTCGCCAATATTTCTACGCTGCTTGGATTGTTGGGCACCATCATCGGTTTGATTCAGGCATTTACCGCCGTGGCCAGTGCAGACCCCGCTGAAAAAGCGGCGCTCTTGTCTTCATCTATTGCGGTCGCGATGAACACCACTGCGTTTGGTTTGGTCGCGGCGATTCCTCTGCTGCTGATTCACTCCATGCTGCAAAGTAAAACCACTGAAATTATCGATAGCCTTGAAATGGCCGGTGTGAAATGCCTGAACATCATCACCCATGTGCAAGATGTTCCGCGCACGCGCACTCAGGATACTTCTGCTGCAAAACCACAAGCGGCGCAATAAGCGTTTAACGGGCTAACGAATAGGATTTACACCTATGCGCATTAAACGGCGATTTAAAGAGGACGCAGACCTCGACATTACTTCCTTTATGAATTTGATGATCATATTGGTACCGGTATTGTTGATGAGTATGGTGCTCGCGCGCACGACCGTATTGGATTTGAAATTGCCGGATATGGCAGATTCCAGCACGCCACCTACGGAAGAGCCGCCGCAGCAATTGGAATTAATTATTCGCGCTGACAAATTTGAAGTGAATTATCCGGCGGGGATAAAACTTAAGTGGATTGAAAAGACACCTGCAGGCGAATACGACTACACGATGCTCGCAAGTGTGCTGCAGGAAACCAAACGTCTGTTGGAAGATAAAGGTATCCAGAAAAAAGATATTTATATTCTTTCGGAAAAAGAAACAGATTACCAAACGCTGGTGAGCACTATGGATACGGTGCGTTCATTCAAAGCTGTCGTTGCTGCATCGGTTGTGGATGCAGAATTATTTCCGGAAATTGCCTTGGGTGATGCACCGCCACCAGGAGAATCAACCGGTCTTGTAGCGCCTGCTGCAGGAGGGTCGCAATGAAGCAATCGCTGCGCGCCAAGCGTATGGCAAAACATCACCGTCGTTTGAATCAGGCATCCAAATTAAATTTGGTGTCGCTGATGGATATTTTTACCATTCTGGTATTTTTCCTGTTGGTAAATTCCGGTGATGTAGAAGTTTTACAGGCAGATAAAAGCATCAAATTACCGGCATCGGTTTCCGAGCAAGTGCCGGAAAATAATTTGCTGGTCGTTGTGAGCGCAACCGATGTAATGGTCGGCGGGCGCAGTGTGGGCAAAGTGACGGAATTGTTGGCCAGTACGGATGATAAATTTATCCCGCTTGAAACGGAGTTGAAATATCAGGCGCAGAAAGCGGGTCCGTTAAAACCGGAAGAGGAATTAACGGGTCGCCCTGTAACTATCATGGCTGACCAGAAGCTGCCTTATGCAACTCTGAAAAAAATCATGGCAACCTGTGCAGCAGCAGAGTATCGCGCCATATCACTTGCAGTGACGCAAAAAGACATTAGCGCCGATGCGGGAGGAGGCTGATATGGCCACTAGCCCACTGTTTAATCTGGCGCTGCCCTGGAGCTCGTCCATCGAAGACGACAAACGCTTTACCAAAATCCTGTCGGGATTTTTGGTGGCGATGGTGGTGGCGAGTGTGATTGTCACATTGGTCAATGTGCCTGACATCGCGCGCGAGGAAAAAGAAAAGTTGCCGCCACAATTGGCGCGCGTGGTGCTGGAAAAACAGGAGTTGCCACCGCCCAAACCGGTTGAGCCCCCAAAACCGGAAGAGAAAAAGCCGGAGCCAAAACCCGAAGAGGTAAAACCGGAGCCCAAGCCTGTTGAAAAGCCCAAAGAGCCAGTAAAAGCGCCACCGAAACAAACCGTGGAAAAAGCGCGCGAGCAAGCGGAAAACAGCGGTGTTATGCAGTTTAAAGATGACCTCGCTGAAATGCGCGATATGCTGCAAACCTCAGCGGTAGAAACGGCAGCAACCACCGTAACTAATAGCACGGGTGAAGCTGCGCAGGTTGATCGCGCTATGCTGACTAGCACAGCCAAAAAAGCCAGCGGCGGCATCAATACCGCAAACCTCAGCCGCGATACCGGCGGTGTTGCGCTGTCCGGGCGTGAGACCACCAAAGTCAAAAGCGGCCTTGCCGATGGCACTAAAAAATCCGGCCAGGCAACGGCGGGTAATAGCAATGGTGCAGGGGGAGCGGCGCGCAGCGAGGAAGAAATCCGCAAAATTATGGAGCAGCATAAAGGCGCTATTTATTCGATTTACAATCGTGCCTTGCGCCAGAATGCTGCACTTGAAGGCAAGATGGTGGTGAAAATCGTCATCGATCCCAATGGTCGTATAGTTGAAGCTACGCTGGTATCCAGCGAACTGGGTGATAGCGATCTGGAAGCGAAGATCCTGTTGCGCATCAAACAGATCGTTTTCCCTGCATCCAATGTGGCAAGAACAACGCTCAACCAGACTTTTGATTTCCTGCCCCAGTAGTTTTCCATCCTTCCAGAGCCCCGGTTTACCGGGGTTTTTTATAGCTGCCCCAATAATCTTCTGATTTTGTGATCCTTTGCGGCAATTTATGTGTCGCACCCTTGTGTCATATCTAAAAATTTGGCGAGACTTATAATGGATTTATTGAAACCGGTTACATTTATGTGGATAATATTGTCGCTAATGTCTTTTTATTCATTAATTTAGTATTGCAAACGGTTACTTTTTGCGTGTGAAAGTTATCTTATGGTGGCGGAAGGCGCGGAGTCCTGAGCAGTCCTATTGAATGATGAATTGCTAAGCCATAGCCCGCTGTTGTGTTTTTGCGCCCCGGTTCGCCGGGGTTTTTTATATGCGATTTGCGCCTCTGTTGTTCCTCGCGCACAATGCCCCTGCTACATCAGCCGCAATTCATCCGATCATTACTTTCTCGCCAGGGGCGGCGCTGCGAATTGGGAATTCTTATGACACAAGCATTGCGAGCGGCGGCCAGTCGCCTGGAAAACTGGATCAAAAATGATGCCCTGCCTCTGTGGTTGGCACGCGGCATAGAGCCACAAACCAAGGCCAACTATGAGCGGTTAACGCCCGCCGGTGTACCTGACCTGACGTGCAGTACCCGTGTGCGGGTGCAAGCGCGACAAGCGTTTTTCTTTGCCGCTGCCTATCACCGTGGCTGGTGCGCAGAGGGCAAAACCGTTGCTAAAAACCTGCTCGATTTTGTCCACAAAACCGCTGCCCATCCAACGGCGGGCGGTGGCTATACCCATTTGCTGAATAGCGAATGGAAAGTCATCGATACCAAACAAGATCTGTATGACCATGCCTTTTTCCTGTTGGCTAACGCCTGGTGTTATCGCGCCTCGGGCGAAAAAGTCTATCTGGAAGAGGCCGACAGGCTGATCGCCCATTTGGATGCACGTTTCGGCTCTGCAGTCGGCGGTTGGATTGAAGGTGATTACGACTACGCCTGCCGTCGTCAGAATCCCCATATGCATTTGTTTGAGTCCTTTCTCGCGCTCTATGATGCCAGCGGCGATGCGAAGTATCTGGCGCGCGTAGGGGAGTTGTTTGCCTTGTTTCAGGCGCATTTTTTCGATGCGGAGCACGGGGTGTTGTTTGAGTTTTTTGACGAAAACTGGAAGCGCCTGCCCAATGCCAAAGGCGATACGGTTGAGCCTGGCCATATGATGGAGTGGATCTGGCTGCTGGATTGGTATCATCGCCGTACCGGTCGCCCGGTTGCTTATTACACCAAGGCGCTGTATTCGCGCGGTCTTGAAATCGGCATGGATAAATCCGGATTGCTGTTTGATGCTGTGTCCTACACCGGTGACGTGATTGACCGCAACAAGCGCTGTTGGGGAATCACTGAGCTGATCAAAGCGAGTTTGGTGCAGATCCGCGCGGGCAATCCACAGGCTGAAGCCATTGCGGTAAAAGCGGTAGATGATCTATTCACCTATTACCTTTGTGCGTCCACCCCCGGCTCCTATGTAGACCAGCGCGGTACCAATGATGAAGTGGTGGTCGATATTGCGCCTGCCAGTACGCTGTACCATCTGATTGTGGCGGCGATGGAGCTGCAGGATCACTTTGAGCTGGCTGCCCAGTAACCCCAGATGCGTCATTGGAGTGGGGGAGCCGGAAACAGGCTCCCCCTATTATTATCCTTGTACCCTGTTTTATCCCTGTACTCTGGCGTTTTATCCGTGTACCTGAGTGCTCTTACTGATTTGCATAAACCAAAAAATTTTCATCAAAAAAGTTTATATAGTTAAAAAGTCTACTATGCTACCTTTGGCGCAGAAAATGGTATTAGTAAACCGTTGCAAATGGATGCGCCACTCCCTAGAGTTTTGCTGCCATGCTTGAGCGTTTTGGCACACATCCTACTGAGCCTGCAACTGCCAACGGACGCTAGAGGCGCACAATAATGACCGTCAGCAATACGTACATCGACCGCGTTATCGCTAGCCTTTCTCGTGTGGCAGAAATTTCTTACCGCCGGATATTCAACGGTATAGGAATTTATTATCGCGGTGTCCAGTTTGCCATTGTGGTCAATGACCGCCTGTATTTCCGCGCCGATGAATACTCCCGCCCGCTCTACCTGCAAAAATCCATGAAGTCGTTCCAGCCCCGTGCAAGCGTTCAGGTGGAGTCCTGTTTTTTTGAGTTGCCCGATGAGGTGCTCAACGCTCCCGCAGAATTGCGCCATTGGTTGAGAATTGCAGTTGAAGCCGCCCAAGCGGGCGATTACCGCGATGATGAAACCACCGTCGAAACACCGATTCGCCATTTGCGCCAACGCGCCTGAGTGTTTTTACCTGTGCGCGTTAATGCGCAAATTCCCAAAGCTGGGCTAGGCTCAAGGGATATTCTCTTGAGGGCTGCATCATGGGTATCCGTATCCTGGTGGTGGATGACGCTACCTTTATCCGCGATATGATCAAAAAACAATTGCGCGATAAAATTCCCGGTGTCGAGATTATCGATGCGCCTGATGGTGCCCGCGCACTGTCGCAAATGAAAAGCCAAACGGTAGATATCATCCTGTCCGATTGGGAAATGCCAAACATGACCGGCGCAGAATTGCTGACTTCTGTGCGCTCTATGCCCAATGCTGGCAATGTCCCTTTCATCATGATTTCCAGTCGCGGTGACCGCAACCATATCGTCAAGGCGATAGAACTTGGGGTGTCGGATTATTTGACCAAGCCATTTTCGGCCGAAGAGTTGCTGAAAAAAGTGTTCAAGCAACTAAAAATCATCGGCAAAACGCCTGCCCAGCGCGCCAGTGGTGGCAGCACCCAGGGAATTGCGTTTGCCTCAGTGGATGTACTCACTGGCGGTGCAGCGGCAGCCCCCGTTGCGGCCAGGCCTGTGGCTGCCAACCCTTTTGCCAATAACAGCGCCAGTGCGCTCGGCGCAAAACCGGCGATCAAAGCGGTGGAGGCACCTGCCAAGAGCGCCAAGGGCAAGGCGCAATTGCGCTTTCCCAATAATCGCACCTTTGCGTGTGTGATCCGCGAAATGTCTCTGCAGTTGATGAGTTGTTTGATGCAGCGCGCCGACGGATTGCCCGGACTGTTCGAGCAGGCGGTAGTCGATATAGAAACGGGCGATGGCAATAATCTGGCGCGGGTGAACGGCTATGTGCATAGCATTCAGGCGGGAGAGAATCGCCCCGACACCAACGTAGTCAAAATTGTTATCCGTTTTGTGGATAACGATGCTGAAAAATTTGAGACCCTTTCCAAATACATCGCCCAGATGTAAACCTGCAAAGCCCGGTGAGCTGACTATACTCAGTCCATGTTTCTGTTTATTTTCATCCGATTTTTGGGTTCAGCGTAGTGTGTGTTCCAGCCCGGGCTGGCGCTGACCGGACTAGCAGGTTGTGTTGCCCATGATGTTGATTGATCGCCGTTCCTCCTTTCTTTTGGCACTGGTATTGGCCTGTGCCGCCCCCTTCGCCAGCGCGGATGTTGAGCACCGGCTCTCCGGTTTTGCCACGCTTGGCCTCGCTATTAGCGACAACCCGGAGCTGGTGTTCCGGCGCGATGTCACCAAAGACGATGGTGCCTATGAACACAGTGGCAGCTGGAAAAGTGACTCGCTGGTGGGGTTGCAATGGCAAGCGGACTGGTCGCCCGAGTGGGGCACTATGGTGCAGCTGGTCGGAAAAGACCGTTTTGATAATGGCCTTGCCGAGTCGGTGGAATGGGCATTTGTGCGCTATCGCCCGGTAGATGGCTTTGATCTGCGGCTCGGGCGTTTGGGGGCGGATGTGTTTATGCTCTCCGAGTATCGCCAGGTAGGGTACGCCATTCCCTGGGTGCGCCCGCCTCACGACCTTTATGGTATTACGTCGCTCTACCACTTTGATGGTGCAGATATCAGCAAACGTATCGAGCTGGGCAATGCCATGCTCAACATCAAAGCTTTTTATGGCAATTCCGACGAAGAATATCCCACGGGTTTTAATGATGGGCAGGGCATCAAAATTGATTTTGATGTTTATGGTGCCAGTACCAGCCTTGAGTGGGGTTACTGGAAACTGCGTTATACCTATGCCCGGGTAGAGATGAACAGTGACCATACCAAAGCCTTGCGCGGTGGCTTGCAATCATTGGCACCTTGGTGGACCAACGCCGCTATTTACAGCACTCTGCTGGAAACCGAAAACAAAGAGTTTGACTACAACCAGATAGGTTTGAATTACGACAATAACGATTGGTGGGTGCAGGGCGAATATGTGCGCCTGGGCTCAGAGCTAACATTGGTTGCTGCAGGGCAGCACGCCTACCTCAGTGCAGGTAAACGTTTTGGCGATCTGGGTATTTACCTGCTGGCAGGCTATGCCGAACCTGAAAACCCGAGTATCACCGTGATACGCCCGGGAATTTCATTCTCTGACCCTATCGACCAACAAATTGATTTGCTTGCGCGTGCGACTGAGCGAACCCTGAACGGTGTGCGCATCAAGCAGCGTAGCTACGGAATAGGCGCGCGCTGGGATTTCACACCCAAAATGGCGCTCAAGCTCCAGCTGGAGCAGATTGATGTCGATAAAACCGGCACCAATCTTTGGCTGCGCACCGACAATACCCGGCCGGTCCTTGAAAACCAGAAACCGGTTGTCACCAGCCTCGCGTGGGATGTGCTTTTCTAATGGCCAGAGTGATGTTGTTAATTGTCGCGCTGATCCTCAGCGGCCCGCTCCAGGCGCAAATACTGGTGATCGTTAACGCGCACAATCCGGTGGCGACACTGGAGAAAAAACAAATCGTGGATTTGTTTATGGGGCGTGTATCGGTCTTCCCCAACAAACAACCAGCGCAAACGCTGGATTTAAAAGCGGGCACACCGCTGCGCGCCGGATTTTACAAATATCTCACCGGCAAAAACGAAGCCCAGGTCGATGCCTATTGGGCGACGCTGGTGTTTGCCGGGCGCATGTCGCCGCCCCGGCAAGTGGCTGATGAAAAAGCGTTGATACAAGAAGTGGCCGCTGAACCGGCAGCAATTGCCTATGTGAGCAAACAGCCGCTGCCGGCAAATGTCAAAGTGGTGATGGAGCTGGCGTTGGACGAATGAATATCAAAAGTTTGCACATCAAAGTTTCACTGAGCGTTGCAGCAGCGGCACTGTTTGTGGTGATAGTGTCATCGCAATTTTTTTATCAGCGCAGTTACGAAAATTCATTCAGTGACAGTGAGCGTTCGGTGCAGCAATTGCTGGAAACTGTACAGGCTACTGCCGCTATTGCCGCCTATGTTGGCAACCGTGAATTGGCGCAGCAGGTAGTCTCTGGTCTGACACAAAACGATATTGTGGTCGGTGCAAAAATCACAGCCAACAATGAAATCATCGGTCAAAACGGAAAATCTGCGGACAGCAAAAAAAATCCATTGATTTCCATTGTGCTGCACTCCCCTTTTGATGAAAAAGAAATTGTCGGTGAGCTTGCTGTTGCGCCCAATATTCCGCTCATTGCATTGCGCGCCCGCGACTCTGCTATGGCAACAGCAATGGGGCTCGCTGCGCAGGCCGCCGTCGTTGCGCTCCTGGTATTAATTCTTGTGTACGGAATGATGACGCGGCCACTCTCCTATTTGTCCGGCCGCTTGCATCGCATTACTCCCGGCGATGGCAGCAGGCTTGATGTGCACAACCTGCACCGCGGTGATGAAATTGGTTTGCTCGCTGGCGACATCAACGCGCTTTTGCACACGGTTGAAAAAATGTTGGAAGAGGAGCGCCAATTGCGCCATCGCGTTGAATTATTGGAGACGCGCTTTCGCGGTATTTTTGAAGACAGCAGTGCCGGTATTTTTTTGGTGCGCGAACAGGGTACGTTGGTGACTGCAAACCCCGCCTTTTTCCGGTTGACCGGGCTAGCTGAAAATCATCCGGTAGAGCATGTGGATGACAATATTGTTGCGCGGGTTTTTCTTGATCAGGAGCAGGCCGCTTCCCTGATAAAGCTGGCGCTGATCAGTAAGCGCCCCCACTCTGCTGACTTGAGAATCCGCTGCGAAAACAGTGATGGGGTGCGCTGGGTGCACTGCATTTTTTCCCCGGCGGGCAACGCGCAACAAGGGGTGACGGTAGAAGGTGTTATGTACGACGTTACCCAGCGGAAATATTCCGAAGACCGCATTCGCGAACTGGCAGAAAAGGACAGTCTCACCGGGTTGAGTAATCGTCAGGCGGCGGAGACCGCTTTGGCTGAACTGGTCCAGCAAGCTCCCGTTGGCGGCTCCGAGTTCGCCATCATGATGATCGATCTGGATCGCTTCAAGTTCATCAATGACACCTACGGCCACGATGCTGGCGATAAAGTCTTGTACACCGTCGCCCAGCGTCTGCGCAAACTGGTGCGTGAATCCGATGTGGTTGCGCGTTTGGGTGGCGATGAGTTTTTGCTGCTGCTCAACCACGCGGGGAATATCGATATGGTTGAGCGCATCGCCCGGAAAATACTCGATGCCCAGCAAATTCCGATCGATGTGCAGCCCGGCGTGTTGGAAAAGATCGGTATGAGTATCGGGATTGCGCTTTACCCTGACCACGGCGACAACCCGCTCAGCTTGCGCAAGCATGCAGACCAGGCCATGTATGCAGTCAAACGGCAGGGTAAAAATAACTATGCCATCTACTGCCCCGAAGGTGTCTCCGCTGTCGATGAGGATGTGCCTGCGCAATGATGAAATGTAAACGTTTACATTTTTATTTGCGGTTTAAATGAAACGTTTACACGTGTTTTAGCTGTTTATTTAGGATTTAATTTCTACAAAAAACCATTTTTAAGCAAAATAATTCTGCTTCGCTATTGCCCGATTTCATTCCCCTGTGTAGCATTTTCTCTATCAGAACTGCCCCTGTTGCCCGCCCACAGCAACAGGGGTGTTTTTTCTTACATGAGTTATTCACCATGAAACAACGCAAACCCATTGTAATCGCCAACTGGAAATTGAATGGCGGTCTGGATCTGATCTGCACCTCGGTGGCTTCGTTTATCGGTAAACACTTTGCTGCGCAAATCGCCATCTGTCCGCCCTATTTGTACATGCGCGACATGATGACCTTTTTGCAATATTCCGAATTGCAGATTGGCAGCCAAAACGTGAGCCGCTACGAATCCGGTGCTTACACCGGTGAGACCTCCGCGCAAATGCTCAAGCAGGCGGGCTGCTCGTTGTGTTTGATTGGTCACTCGGAGCGCCGCGCCATGTTTGCGGAAAATAACGAGGGCTGTCAGATCAAAGTGCGCACCGCATTGAATCACGACTTACTGCCAGTGCTCTGTGTCGGTGAAAACCGGCAGCAGCGCGAAGCCAATATCACTGAACGAATTTTGCGTGAGCAATTGCGCGGCGGCCTTACCGATATTGATGTGACCGGCAAGGATTTATGCATCGCCTACGAACCCGTTTGGGCGATTGGCACCGGCCTTGCAGCAACACCGGCAATCGCGCAGGAAGTGCATCAATTTATCCGCGCGGAACTCGCGCATATTTTTGATCAGGCCACTGCAAACCGTGTGCGCATTCTCTACGGTGGCAGCGTCACCAAAAGCAATGCGCAGGATTTATTGCAACAAACGGATATCGATGGCCTTCTGGTCGGCGGTGCCAGTTTGGACCCGGGGCATTTTGTGGCGATTTGCGAACAGGCATCAGAAATCGCAGGGTGATGTATAGAAAATGTTGTTAACGTCACTCCCGCGTGCGGGAGTCCAGCGTTTGATGTTGCGTTAAAACTTATGGATCCCCGCTGCGCGAGGATGACGACTCCACTATAAAAAAGTTGCTACTCCAATAGAAAAATCAAAAAAGAAAAACTAAAAAATCCAATCGGCGAATAACTCGGTCATCACAAAAATCAACCACAGCTCAGGATTTTATGATGAACAGTCTCGCTAACCTTGTTGCCCCCGGTGTTGCCACTGGCGATGCGGTAAAAACCTTATTCAATGCCGCCAAAGCAGGCGGCTTTGCGTATCCTGCCGTGAATGCAGCCAACACCAATACCATTAACGCTACGCTCGAAGCGGCGCGCAAAGTGAATTCGCCAGTGATTGTGCAATTGTCGCAAGGCGGCTCGGCATTTTTTCTCGGTAAAAGCATCAAGCTCGATGGCCAGGGCAGTTCTATTCTCGGTTCAATCGCGGCGGCTCATTATGTCCACACTGTTGCGGTTGCCTATGGTGTACCGGTGATTTTGCACACCGACCACGCCGCCAAAAAATTATTGCCCTGGATCGACGGTTTACTCGATGCCAGCGAAAAACAGTTTGCACAAACCGGCGCGCCGCTGTTCAGTTCGCACATGATTGATTTATCGGAAGAATCGCTGCAAGAAAATATTGAAATCTCGGCGCACTATCTCGCGCGCATGAGCAAGCTTGGCATTACGCTTGAAATTGAATTGGGCTGCACCGGTGGCGAAGAAGATGGCGTCGATAACAGCCATCTGGATAATTCCGCGCTCTACACCCAGCCGCAGGATGTAGCCTACGCTTACGAAAAATTGCGCCCGATCAGCGACAAATTTACTATCGCGGCTTCCTTCGGCAATGTGCATGGCGTTTACAAGCCGGGCAACGTCAAACTCACGCCAGAAATTTTGCGCAACTCACAAACCTACGTGAGTGAAAAATTCGGTGTGCCATACAACAGCCTCGATTTTGTTTTTCACGGCGGTTCGGGTTCTGATGCGGAAGATATTGCGCAATCCATCCGCTACGGTGTGGTAAAAATGAATATCGATACCGACACCCAGTGGGCTTTCTGGGAAGGCACTATGGATTACTACAAAGCCAATGCCGATTATTTGCAAGGTCAAATTGGCAACCCCGAGGGCGATGAAAAACCCAACAAAAAATTTTACGACCCACGCGTTTGGCTGCGTAAAAGTGAAGAGTACATGGTGAAGCGCCTTGAACAATCCTTTGCCGATTTGAACTGCCTTAATCGTTATCGGTAAATGCAACAGATTTATTGAAGAGTAAACACATGAAAAATTTATTCAGTGTCTTGCGCAGCGACGATGTAGCTGATGACCTTGTGCGGGTGATCGAAACCATCGTCGATGCGAGCAAAGAAATTGCTTTCCTTGTGCGTCAGGGCGCTCTTGCCGGTGTGTTGGGTTCAACACAGGATGAAAATATCCAGGGCGAAACGCAAAAACAATTGGATGTGATTTCTAACCAATTGTTAAAAGATTTGCTGCTCGCCAACAGTGCTGTCGCTGCTATCGCATCGGAAGAGGAAGACACCGTTGTGGCTGGCAACGCAGCAGGAAAATATCTGGTGGCTTTTGATCCGCTCGATGGTTCATCCAACATCGACATCAACGGCCAGATTGGAACTATTTTCAGTATTTATCGCGTGCTGGATGGTATTGCGCATGGCAGTGAAGAACAATTTAAACAGAAGGGTGCACAACAAGTCTGCGCCGGTTATGAGCTCTACGGCCCATCTACTCTATTAGTCATCACCACCGGCAAAGGCACGCACTGTTTTACGTTGGATTCTACCCAGGGTAATTTTTTATTGACTGCCGGCCACATCCGCATCGCGCAGGACACACAAGAATTTGCCATCAACATGAGCAACGCGCGTTTCTGGAATGACAATATGCGCAGCTATATTGATGATCTGATTCTGGGTGAAACCGGTGCGCGAGGCAAACGTTACAACATGCGCTGGAACGCGGCCATGGTGGGCGATGTGCACCGCGTAATGACGCGCGGCGGAATATTTTTATATCCGTCCGATAACCGCAACGCCAAACAGCCAGCAAAGTTGCGCTTGTTGTATGAAGCCAATCCCATGGCGATGTTAATTGAAAATGCCGGTGGCAAAGCCTGCAGCGAAACACAGCGAATTTTGGATATCCAACCCACGCAATTGCATGAACGTGTGGCGGTAATTTTAGGTTCAGCAAATGAAGTGAGTGAGTGTTTGGGTTATTTGCAATAGCCTTCTCGTCTGGCTAATCGGGTGCTGGCAATAACGGCAGTCACTCTCTACTATGGTGCGGACAACTGTGTTCAACAGGAAGAACCACCATGCAACCAACAGAACCTTCAAATCGCGCCCCATTGCTTGAATTAATTGAGCGGGGCGCGCTTCCGCCGGAGCAAATCCCGGCAGCGCTTGAATTGGCTGGGCTTTATCCTGACCGCCAGCGATGGCGACATTTTATTGAGCAGCTATTGCTGTGGCTGGGCGCTCTTGCGCTGGTATTTTCCCTGCTATTTTTTATTGCCTACAACTGGGACAACCTCGGTCGCTTTGCAAAATTTGCGATGGTCGAGGTATTTATCGCAGCGAGTGTTGCCGGATATTGCAAATGGCAACGGCATCCGGTGTTGGGCAAATTATCGTTATGTATGGCGAGTATCGGCCTGGGTATTTTGCTTGCGCTTTTCGGCCAGACGTACCAAACCGGAGCCGATCCCTGGCAATTATTTTTTAATTGGGCGCTGCTGATTCTGCCGTGGACATTGCTCGCGCGTTTTCCCTCGCTGTGGATTGTGTGGCTGGTATTGTTGAATTTATCGGCCATTCTGTATTTCAAGACCTTTCGCAATACCTTCAGCTTTTTATTTCATTCCGATCTCGCGCTGATATGGGGTTTATTTTTGTTCAATACGACGGCGTTGGTCTGTTGGGAATTGCTCGCTAAAACATTAGCCTGGCTGCGCTCAGCTTGGGCGACACGGATAATTGCAGTGGCCGCAGGTATTGCCGCGACCTGTCTGGCGTTTTACGGTATTTTTGAGCGCGAGGCTAATGCGATCATCCATTTTGCGGCATGGCTTGCGTATATGGCCGCGCTACTGGGTTATTACCGCTATCAGCGGCCCGATTTATTTATGCTCGCCGGTGCGTGTTTATCGGTGATTTCAGTTGTTGTTGCGCTGATGACCGACAATTTATTCAGCACCTTGGATGATGGCAGCGGTTTATTGTTAATTGCATTATCGATAATCGGATTAAGTACCGCCGCCGCTATGTGGTTGCGCAAAGTGCATAAGGAGTTGGATCTATGAGCCGCACACAACAAATACTCTGGCAAACATTACAGCAAGCAGGAGTAGTTCAAGGCGATATGCCCGCAAAAAATAAAGACGCATCGCCTTGGTATATCAAAGTGTTGTTAGGAATATCTGGCTGGTTAGCTGCGTTATTTCTGATGGGGTTTGTCGGTCTGTCGCTATCGGATTTATGGCGCGAGCTTTCCACTGCACTGGTGGTGGGTGTGCTGATGATCGGCATTGCGTGCATTATTTTTCGCAGCGCAAAAAATGAATTTACAGAACATCTTGCCTTGGCGATTAGTCTCGCCGGTCAGGGTTTGAGTATTTTTGCGCTATTTGGGCTTATCAATAACGACAGTCTGGTCTTGTTTTCAATAGGTCTTGCCCAGTTGATGCTCGTGGTGTTAATACCCAGTTATCTCCACCGCGTTTTTTCCGGTTTTTGTGCAGCTGTAGCGTTTTATATTGCGATGATGTCGCTGGGTTTTCCGTTTGTGTTTGGCAGTATTTTATTGTTGGTAACGGTTTGGGTGTGGCTGAATGAATTTCATTATCCAAATTATTTTTCACTTATGCAGCCGGTTGGTTATGGGTTGGTATTTGCGCTCTTGATCATTAATGGAACCAGTTGGTTTTCCAGTGATTTATGGGATTGGCGTTACGATGTCAGCCACAGCGTTGTGCAACCCTGGATGGCTGAAGTGCTAAGCGGTATGGTTGTGCTCTGGATGGTCGCACAATTATTGCGTAGGCATTTTCATTCGCTGGGTGAAAAAATACCTGTCGCGGTTTTTGCTGGCACCTTGTTGTTATGCCTTGTCTCGTTAGAGGCGAGAGGAATCACCGTGGGCATGGCGGTGTTGTTATTGGGGTTTGCAAATAGTAATCGCATCCTGATGGGGCTCGGTGTTGTATCGCTGCTCGCTTACCTGTCTACCTATTACTATTGTCTTGATACGACGCTGCTGCAGAAATCGCTTTCTTTATTGTTGATTGGTGTGGTGTTGTTGGCTTTGCGCTGGGCGTTGGTGACATTTTTTCCAGTGCAGGAGGGCGAATAATATGTCTAAGGTTGTCGCAGTCGCTGCACTGGTAGTGGTACTCGGGTTAGTAAATTGGTCAATTATTGAAAAAGAAAAGCACCTTGCTCATGGCGACATTGTGTATTTGGAATTGGCTCCGGTTGATCCTCGCTCATTAATGCAAGGTGATTACATGGCGTTGAATTTCCGTGTGGCGCAGCAGATTTACGATGCGTTGCCAAAATCAGATAATTATCGCGGTTGGAACCGCAATGCTGATGCAGGCGATGGTTTTGTTGTCGTTAAACTGGATGCAGAGAGCCGCGCAGACTTTGTGCGGATTTACACTGGCGGTGTGTTGGATAAGAACGAAATTAAACTGCAATACCGTGTGCGAAACGGCGCGGTTAAATTTGCAACCAATGCTTTCTTTTTTCAGGAGGGGCATGCGCAGTCTTACGAGGCTGCGCGTTACGGCCAATTCCGAGTCAACGCTAACGGAGAAGTGTTGTTAGCAGGCATGTTCGATAAAGACCTCAAACACATCATCGGCGAGTGAGGTTGATATTAATGACTGCGTGCAAACTTCACCACTTTTGCCGCCGTCATGACTTTGTTTGCCAATGCATTTTGTTGTTCAGCGCCCTCAGCTAAACGCGCAATCGCGATATCCGTTTCATTAATCCCCGTTACCAATTTAATCAAGCGGCTGCGCATCGCAAGTGCGCGGCTGCTTTCATCCTGTGCGCTGGTGTTGATGTGCTGCGCTATAGTATTGGCATCAGCCACGGCGTGTTGTACGTGGGCGAGTGACTCCTGTGTCGCATTGGTTTCTTGCAAACAAGCCTGCGCTGTTTTTTGTTCCGCTTCCAATCCTTCTGAAATTTGCAGTACGGTTGTGCGTAAGTGATCAATCATTTTATTGATTTCACCCGTCGCTTTTTGTGTATCAAACGAAAGGCGGCGCACCTCTTCTGCCACCACTGCAAAACCGCGCCCGTGCTCACCTGCTCGCGCTGCCTCAATGGCGGCGTTGAGTGCGAGCAAATTGGTTTGCTCGGCAACACTGTGGATGGTATCCAGCACCGAGCCAATATTATCTGTTGCGGTGCGCAATTCCCCTAGTGTTGAACAGGAGTCGCCCACTTGTTCTGCCAGTGTTTGCATTTGCATGGCGACACGGGTTGCGCGCGATTTTCCATCGCTCGCCGCCAGCATCGCCTGATTTATTTTTTGCGTAACGGCATTCAGGCGATGGGTAATGTCGCTCATGGATTTCACCACCGCTTCGGTTTCAGCGCCAACATGGTTCATCTCATGGCGCTGGCGCGCGGTTTCATCGCGGCACTGGCGAGTAGTCGTGACATTTTCCAGTGCGCCTTGCAAACTTTGCTCGCTGGAGCTGTTGACCTGATGCATCACCGAATTTAATTCGCTGAATAAATAATTCAGTGAGCGGCCTATATCGCCCAGCTCGTCGTTGCGCTGCACTGCAAATTGGCTGGCGAGATTTTTTTCCTGTGCTGCGGTTTTAATTGTCTGCGCCAATTGCTTTAACGGATTGCCAATAAATTGCGCAAACACATAAGCAAATCCGGCTGCAATAATCGATAACACCAGGCACGCAATAATCACGCTGCGCCACACGGTAAATTCCAAATGATCAAGCGAAGAAAATACTTCTTCAGGTGATTGCTGGGCAATTAATGCAAATGATTGGTTGTGGATCTGCAATGGTTGCCAACTGCTGACTACAGTTTGTTGGCGATAATCCTGTTGTTCACCTACACCGCGTTTGCCATCAAGTGCTTGGTTAACAGGAACGGTGTTGATGGTGCGATAGCCACCGGTTTGTGTTTCAGGTTGTTCCTGTTCGGCGCGCAACCCGGTAATTAATGAATGGTGGGAATCGACAAGATAAATATCGCCAGTATTGCCCAAGCCAAGTGTTTGCCAACGTTGGTTGGCGCTAATGATATTGGTAAGTCGCGCTGCCGGAATTTCTGCAATTAAAAAACCAATCGCTTTGGTCGGGCTTTGCGCATCGTGAAAAACCGGTACGCCCAAATAAACCAGATGCTCGCCAAAACGCCATTGGTTGTGATGGAACTCTGACAGCAGCAATTGATTGCCATCGGCATTTTGCAATTGTTGGGCGAGTGTTGCCAAAGGTGATTTAGAAAACGGCTCATCTTTTAATGAGCTGCCCAGCACCGGTGTTTTGGCAACGGAATAAATAACGGCGAGACTTTGGCTGTCTACCAAGAGTAAATCGCTAAAACCAAAACGATTAACCAAATCGCGGAAACTGCTTTGGTAGCGGCGATGCTGTTGTCCGTAAATGGTTGCGTCGGCAGCATCATCCATTAAATCCAATTGGCCCATAGGCTGCGAATTTTGTTGCAGATAATGATGTTGGATTAATAAAGTTTCCAATGAAAATTGTTGCACCCATTGTGAGGTATCGGGCGCAGCCGTGCGGTTGCTTTGCCGGTCATAGGGTAAATAGGTTTGCTGATACCACTGGGTTAACTGGCTGCGCAGTTCTTCGATGGATAGCGGGCTTACTTCATAGCGATAGGATGCAAATGGCCGCACTAATGCGAACACCGCTTCCTGCGTCATGCGCCCGTGGGATAGCGACAATAACAAATCAGAGTAGCTGGTAAATTGTGATTGGATTGCCTGGGCGCGGCTTTCTGCCAGTGCCTGAAATTGTTGTTCCAGATTTTGTGACAGCGCCTGCTTGGATTCTTTCAGTGCTAACCAACTGGTAGTGCCAGCCGCTAACACCACAGCAATCCCAGTCATTGCTATGGCACCCAACATTAAACGCGCAGAAATTTTCATAACAATACATTGCCTGATTAATCTCAGGCAATGTAGGTTTTGTCTATGACATTTTTATTACAGATACTGCGGTTTGGATTTTATTGGGTATTTTTCCCAATAAAATAATTGGTTGGTGCAGGCTCTGGCGCGATCCGGTTATATTAAATTTTAAATCGCGTGTTTTTGGTAATGACGTGGCGATAGTCTCATCCTTGAGCTCCCTGCTTAATGTGTTAGGTTCCAATCGCCCAATATTTTTTCGCGGGTATATGCGTTGGCTTCTGCCGCATTTAATTGACGGCGTTTGTGGTTAATCGCTGCGCCGGGGCCCCGGCTATTAAATTCAAAAAAGCGTGAGTCTTCAGGCAGGAACACCATTTTACTGCCGTCTTTTGCGGTGCCGCTCATGGAATACCAACCATCTGTAGTGATGTGCGCATCCATCCAGCTATTAATAAATACTGCTTTGCCAATTGCATTGGGGTCGGCGTAGCGTCCGTCGGCAAATTGGGTGGTGGGGTGCCATGGGCGGCCGAGCGGTACGGAATTATCCGGTACAGATGCTGCGCGGGTGAGTGTGCAATCGATAAACGTTAAACCGAATTCATCCGCAATATTGGTTGAAGGTGCAACCAAAAACGCATGAGGATTCGCCGGTTTGCCACGCCCAGTGGTGTGAATCTCTGACTGGGTAAAAAGTGCATTGCCGCGCCCGAAAATAAAATCAATGTTGCCTGCAATAAAAACCTGATCAAACCAACTGCGTCCGGCGTTTACAAATAAGGTGTCCTGATTGCCGAGCAAACGGACATGGCGCGCAAGAAAGCGGTCGCTGCCGTTATCCAAATGCAATGCAACGGCTTGGGTATTGGCAACACGGTTTGTGTCATCATCGGCAAGTGCATCATTGCCGATAAAGTCAAAACTGTTTTCAATTGTGATGTGGTGAAGTTGTATATCCGCTGCGCGAATAATTAATGTGCCGGAACCCGAGGTGCCCCAAATTTGTCCTTTGGTTGCGCCTATATCAGTAGATTGTTGCCCGGCGTAAGCATCGTAATACAGGCGCGTGTTATTTTTATTTTCTCCGATCAAATGAATATTGGGTTTGGCGATAACAATTTTTTCATAGTACTCGCCTGAGGCAATAAAAATTCGATAGGGTTTTATGGAGTTGTTGGGTGCAGCATCCAGTGCAGCCTGAATACTCGTGAAGTGATGGACTGTTGATTTTGCAGAGCGATCCACCCAGGCATCGTAAGTAGACGTGGGCTGATTGGCACAACCGAAAATAAACAGTGTTGCGAGAAAAATACAACTGATTCCGGGTAGCTGCTTGGCAATCATTAATGTAGCTCCGCTGGGCAAGAATGGGTAATTGGTTTGAATTTTTCGCTTCCCAAGCCGAGCTTGGGCGTGGGGAATAATCATCGCGAGTCGTCATCCTCGCGAAGCGGGGATCCATTTTTGCAAGCTGGATCCCTACGAGTGAGTGCGACGCTGGGAAATGTTATTGAAAAGCGTCCTTAATAGAATTGAATACACCTTTGCTATAAAAACGCTCCAACCACTGCGTCGTTGTTGCAACAAAACGCGCTTCATTAATTAAATCGCTGCCAAATACTTTTTGAATTTCCACAACCGCTTTTACCATACCTGCAGGGTTACCTTGATTGGCATCGCAGGAGGCACGCAATTCTTTTGCAAGCGGATCGGACACTTCAATCGCATTACCTTGTTCATCCACACCGGATACATAGCGAATCCAGGCGGCAACGCCCAAACATAAAATATCGATGTTGCCGTTGCCCGCTAATTGTTCGCGCAGGGTTTCCAATAAACGCTGTGGCAATTTTTGCGAGCCATCCATAGCGATCTGCCAAGTGCGATGCTTGAGTGCTTTGTTGGAAAAGCGGTCGCGCAATTGTTGTTTGTAAGCTTCAATATCAAAACCTGCAGGCGCACTGATGGTTTCACCGGCTTCGCGCGCCATGTAAGTTTTTACCAAATTCACAAATGCAGGTTGCTCCATGACTTCACTGATGTATTGGAAGCCGGAGAGATAACCGGTGTAGGCCATAGTGGAGTGAGCGCCATTTAATAAGCGCAATTTTATTTTTTCAAAAACACGTACATCGTCAACCAAGAGCACACCGACTTTTTCCCAGGCAGGGCGGCCGTCAGCAAATTTATCTTCTACAACCCACTGCGAAAAAGGTTCGCACACCACCATGCCTTCATCGCGCACGGGTTCACCGTTAATGCTCAAACGCGCTTCAATATCGCGACGGTCATCATCGGTTGTAGCTGGAACAATACGGTCAATCATGGTGCTGGGAAAAGTGGCGTTGGATTTAATCCAGCTTGCGAGTGCCGGTGAAATTTTTTGCGCAAATTGCAGCACGACTTTTTCCAGCACTTCACCGTTATTGGGCAGGTTATCGCAACTCAATGCAGTGAATGCCTTTTGATTTTTTTCAAAACGCTGTTTTAATGCGGCAACAATAAAACCAATGGCAGAAACCGGTTTATCCAGGTGTTGTAAATCATGAATGATATCGGGGTGGTTTTCGTTCAGGTTTCCGCTTGCAGGGTCGTGGCAGTAACCTTTTTCAGTCACGGTGAGCGATACAATTTTAATATTCGGTTGCGCCATGGTTGCAACCAATGCAGCCGGATTTTCCGGGCCGACCAAAGTGTCGGTTACGGCACCGATAATTTGTAATTTTTCGCCATCGCCCGAACGTTCAACCAAGGTGTATAAACAATCTTGCGGGACAAGTTGGTCGCGCACACTGGGTGAACGCAAACTGCTACCGATAATGCCCCAATCACCGCCAAACTGGTTTAATACCGCTTCTGTATAAAAAGCTTGGTGCGCGCGATGGAATGCACCTATGCCCAAGTGCACAATACCGGGCACCAAGTGCACGCGATCATACTTTGGTAAGGCAACGTCTTTGGGTAACTGTGACAAACTGTTGTTGTTTAAACGACTCATTATAAAAATCCAGCAAGGTTAATGGCGGTCAATAAAAAAACGCAAAAATAAAAATGTAAAAAAATAAACCTGTATGTACGGTGCTTATAAAATATAAAAACAGCACTGAAAAAATATTTTTCCTGCAATAAAAATAACTTTATTTCCAATCAGGAAAAATCATTTTTTTTGAAACAACTTCATTTTAATTTCACAAATTTCTAGGGTTGATAATTAACAAGTGATATAGTTGCCGGGTTAATTATTGCGCTGTTTAAAGCGCACATCGAATTACCTAACAAGCACTGCACACGTAATTTATAAATATTCATTTGTATATCTGTGGACAATTAACATGGCACACATAGCAGCAATTGGCGAAGTCATGGTGGAGCTTTCTCCTTTCCCGACTGCCGACAGCAACGGCCGCGAAACGATGGCACTTTCCTTCGCTGGTGACACCTACAACACATCCGTTTATATGGCGCGTTTGGGTTTGCAGACTGATTACGTCACCCAATTGGGCGATGACCCTTACAGCGCGCAAATCATGCAGCGTATGGCCAATGAAGATATCGGCACCGGCATGATCAAACAAATACCCGGCCGCTCACCTGGCTTGTACATCATTCGCAACCGCCCGGATGGCGAGCGCGAATTTTTCTATTGGCGTAAAGAAGCCCCCGCGCGCGAATTGTTCCAATCGCAAGAAGCGGCAGACCAGCTTTGCCAAAAACTGGTGAATTGCAACTGCGTTTACCTGAGCGGTATTACGCTCGCGATCATCGGCGAAAAGTCGCGCGAGTTTTTGTACAACGCCTTGCACAAACTGCGTCAACAAGATGTGATCGTTGCATTCGACAGCAACTATCGTCCGCGTTTATGGCGCGACAAAGGCGAAGCGCAACAAGCCATGCTCGCAATCATGGAATACACCGACATTGCTTTGCTCACGCTGGACGACGAACAACTCCTGTGGGGCGATGACAGCATCGAAGGTTGCAAGCAGCGTTATGCAAATTACAATCTGAGCGAGCTGGTATTAAAGCGTGGTGCTGACGATGCGGTAATCATTACGCCCGATGCTGAAATCTGTGTACCTGTTCCACCGGTGCAAGGTGTTATTGATACTACCGGTGCGGGCGATACATTTAACGCTGGCTATCTCGCCGGGCGTTTGCAGAAAAAATCCATTGAGGATTCTGCCAAACAAGGTATTCGCTGCGCCGGTATTATCATTCGCCATCGCGGTGCAATTATTGATAAAGCTGTTTTTGATAAAGAACTTGGCGCATAGGCCGATCAATCGAACACAATTCTATTGTGAGTTTGCTGTTAAGGTTTTTGTTTCGAAACACTTGAGCCATGGATGGCGAATGTGAGCCCCACGGATGGGTTGATGCGTTTTCGAAACAAAAACCTTAACAGCAAACGGGTTCGAAGTATGTTTTTAAGTTTATTTGATACATCACTGCTGACACTTCAGCATTTTATTTCCACGCTTACACAACTGGATTGCCAGCCCCCAAGGGTCGCGCATCATCACCAGATGTGATCCATCTTTAATATGCACTTCTTCCGCAAAGCTTGCGCCTACCGCTTCCAGTTCGGCGCGCTTCTGTTCCGGGTTGTCACACACAAATGCCAAATGCAATAACAGCGGATTCATATTTTTATAATCCGGTACCTGGTCGGGCGGATTATTATAAATTTCAAGCATGACATCGCCGGAATCATCTGCGAGAAAATGTGTGTTAGCGCCGCCATCCTGTTTGCGCACCACACGCAACCCCATATGGGCAACGTACCATTCGGCCATGGCAATCGGGTCGGCAACGTTTACAGCAAAATGTTCAATCTTCATAACGGCTTACTACTTATTTCTGCGGGCAAAAAAATATGAAGTCGGTTCATGTAAAAAGAGAGTGCTTTTAAGGGCACTCAATATGGCTCCAGAACGCAAATAACGTAAAACAGGTTACGCAATATTTTTAACAATGGTTTCCACCATTTTTTTCGCATCGCCAAATAACATCATGGTGTTATCGCGATGGAATAATTCGTTTTCCACACCGGAATAGCCTGACGCCATTGAGCGCTTCACAAACAATACAGTGCGCGCCTTTTCCACTTCCAGAATCGGCATACCAAAAATCGGACTTTGCGGATTGGTTTTGGCTGCGGGGTTGGTGACATCGTTAGCGCCTATGACAAACGCTACGTCCGCTGTTTGGAATTCATTGTTAATGTCTTCCAGTTCAAATACTTCGTCGTAAGGAACATTCGCCTCGGCGAGCAATACGTTCATATGCCCTGGCATACGGCCAGCGACCGGATGAATCGCGTAACTGATTTTGACTCCGGCTTTTTTTAATTCTTCGCACATTTCACGCAAGGCATGTTGCGCTTGCGCAACGGCCATACCGTAACCGGGAACAATAATTACCGAGCCCGCATTTTTCATAATGAACGCGGCATCTTCTGCGCTGCCCTGTTTTACCGGGCGATCATCGCCACCAGCTGCTGCACCCGCGCTTGATGTATCTGCACCAAAACCACCGAGAATCACGTTAAAAAACGAGCGGTTCATGCCTTTGCACATGATATAGGAGAGGATGGCACCTGACGAGCCGACTAGTGCACCAGTGACGATTAGCGCATCGTTATGCAAGGTAAAACCAATACCAGCAGCGGCCCAACCGGAATAGGAATTGAGCATGGAAACCACCACGGGCATATCCGCACCGCCGATGGGAATAATCAGCAGCACACCAATGACAAATGCGAGCGCCGTCATTCCCCAAAATACCCAAGGCGATTGATCCACACAAAAATAACCAATCAAACCGAGAATCGCTGCGCCGAGAATGGCGTTAATAAAATGCTGGCCTGCAAATACAATCGGCTTGCCCGATACCAAACCTTGCAGTTTGGTAAACGCAATCACGGAACCGGAAAAGGTAATTGCACCAATCACAACACCCAAGCCCATTTCAATGCGGCTGGCGATATAAATCTCACCCGCTGCGTTGACAATTCCAAACGCGGTAGGGTTGCTAAATGCAGCACCGGCAACCAATACAGCGGCCATACCTACCAAGCTGTGAAAGGCTGCAACCAATTGCGGCATGGCGGTCATCGCAATCTTGCGCGCGATAAAAATCCCGATCACGGCGCCAATCGCGAGTGCCGATAAAATCCAGCCATAAGAAGTCACTGCGGGGCTTAACACCGTCGTAACCACGGCGATAGTCATACCCAGCATGCCAAACAAATTACCTTTGCGCGATGACTCGGGTGATGACAAACCGCGCAGCGCCATAATGAATAAAACAGCGGCCACCAAATACGCGAGCGAGGTTAAATTTTCATTGAGTGATGACATGATTATTTCTCCCCTGCTTTATTTTTCTTTTTATACATAGCGAGCATGCGGTGCGTGACCGTAAAGCCACCAAAAATATTGATTGCTGCCAGCACCATCGCGCAAAAGCCCAATACTTTTGACAGGCTCATGCCCTCGGGGCCAACCGCAATTAATGCACCGACAATAATCACAGAAGAGATCGCATTGGTCACTGCCATCAAAGGTGTGTGCAGTGCGGGCGTTACGCTCCACACAACGTAGTAACCCACAAAAATCGCCAACACAAAAATAGAGAGTTGCGAAACAAAATTGGTTTCCATGATCACTTCCCCTTAGGCAGATGTAGCCGGTTTAAAGTTGGGATGAACTATCGCGCCGTCGCATGTAAGCACGGTTGCCGCGATGATGTCGTCTTGCCAATTCACGTTGAACTGTTTGTTGGCATCGATCATGGGTGTTACAAAATTTAAAATATTTTTGGCGTAAAGTGCGCTGGCATCGGCCGATAAGCGGCTGGGAATATTGAACAAGCCAATAATCGTCACGCCATTTACTTCAACAATTTCACCCGGTTTGGTCAGCGTGCAATTGCCGCCTTGCTCCGCGGCAAGATCAACAATCACTGAACCAGGGCGCATGCTGTGCACCATTTCATCATTAATTAATGTAGGCGCTTTGCGGCCGGGAATTAACGCAGTGCAAATAGCGATGTCTTGTTTCTTTAAGGTTTCTGCAACCAACTCCGCCTGACGGCGCTTGTAGTCGTCGCTCATTTCTTTGGCGTATCCGCCTGCGGTTTCAGCGTTTTTCACTTCATCGCTTTCCACCATCACAAATTTTCCGCCAAGGCTTTCCACTTGCTCTTTGGATGCAGCTCGCACATCGGTAGCAGACACAATTGCGCCCAATCGTTTTGCCGTGGCGATGGCCTGCAAACCGGCAACGCCCGCGCCCAACACCATCACGCGTGCCGGTGCAATGGTGCCTGCGGCGGTCATCATCATTGGCATGGCGCGGTCGTATACATTGATGGCTTCCAATACTGCGCGATAACCGGCGAGGTTGGATTGCGAACTGAGCACGTCCATCGATTGCGCGCGGGTAATGCGCGGTACAAATTCCAATGTCAGTGCGGTGATACCGGCATCGGCATATTGTTGAATTGCCGAGGGTTCGGCGTAAGGTGCAAGCATGGCGATTAATAGCGCGCCGCGTTTGATCAGTGCGAGCTCATTCACATCGCCTTCATTCGCCAATAACGGACGCTGCACTTTTAATACGATATCAGCAGAGCCCAACAAGTCAGCGAGGTTATCGCTGATGGTTGCTCCCGCTTCCTGATAGGATTCGTTACTAATACGGCTGGCAATACCGGCATCTTTTTCAATCGCCACATCAAAACCCAGTGCGATAAATTTTTTGACGGTATCGGGTGTTGCAGCAACGCGGCGCTCGTGCGCGCGTCGCTCTTTAGAAATTACAATTTTCATTTTATTGTCGCCCTCTGTAGTCGTGGCAAATTTTCGGCAATACAAGTTTCCATCAATAACAGTATTAATGTGGTTGACGATACGAATGGAACTTGCCGTAACTTGCTTCTAGTAGATTCCAGCTTGTTGCTGGTTATTTTGACGAGTCAATTCTTTGATTGATCCCGAGTATTCCAGATACTGTTTTATTTACGTTTCTAATTCTGCGTGATGATCTTGCAGATGGATTCCGGTATTTCATCCGGGACCGTCTGCGGCATGGATGCCGCAGTCGAGCCTACACGGATGTATTTACGGCGTGTCCCGGAGGGAATACCGGAGTCCATCACGCACAAAAATTGGATTTACACCACTGCACCAATTTTCCATGGGATAAATTCATTATCGCCATAGCCGAGCAATTCGCTTTTGGTTTTTTTGCCGGAAGCAACCGCAAGGATTTCTGCAAAAATTTCCTGACCGGATTCTTCCAAGCTGATTTCACCATCGGACACTTTGCCGCAGTTCAAATCCATATCCTCTTGCATGTGGTTATAGATTTTACTGTTGGTAGCAAGCTTGATACTCGGTGCTGGCTTGCAACCAAAAGCCGAGCCGCGGCCGGTGGTGAAACACAAAATTTGTGCACCCGATGCAACTTGCCCGGTGGCGGATACCGGGTCGTATCCCGGGCTATCCATAAACACAAAACCTTTGGTGGTAACGTCTTCACCGTACAAAAACACATCGGTCAAATTAGTTGAACCGCTTTTGGCTTGCGCACCGAGGGATTTTTCAATAATCGTGGTGAGGCCACCGGCTTTGTTGCCGGGCGATGGATTATTGTTTAATTCAAAATCGTTGCGCGCGGTGTAATCTTTCCACCACTCGATGCGATCCAATAATTTTTGTGCAACCGCTGGCGATTGCGCGCGGCGCGTGAGCAAATGTTCTGCGCCGAAAATTTCCGGTGTCTCGGACAAAATGACTGTGCCGCCGTGGCGCACTAAAATATCGCCCGCAATACCCAGCGCCGGGTTGGCGGTAATGCCAGAGAGCGCATCCGAGCCGCCGCATTGCAAACCAATAATCAGTTCACTCGCGGGTACGGTTTCACGCCGTGCTTGATTCACCAAGGGCAACATTGCGCGCAGGGTTTCAATGCCCTTTTCAATTGCGATGCGCGTGCCGCCGACATCTTGAATAGTAAATGCAGTAAAGGTTTTGGAATCGGCGAGGCCACACTCTTCCATCACCCGCTGGATCTGCATGGTCTCGCAGCCCAGGCCAACCATCATCACCCCGCCAAAATTCGGGTGGCGTGCGTAGCCATTAAAAGTGCGGCGCAGGGTTTCGTAACCTTCACCGTCCGAGCGCATACCGCAGCCGCTGTCGTGGGTCATGGCAACCACGCCATCGATATGAGGAAATTGTTCCAGCTCGCCGGAAAAGGTGAAATGTTGGGCGATGGCTTTGGCGACTGTAGCCGAGCAATTCACGGTGGTGATAATGCCCACGTAGTTACGTGTGCCCACTTTGCCGTTGGCGCGCTTGTAACCTTGGAAAGTGGCGCGTTGGTCGGCCGGTACAAATTCGGTGGCTTTGGCATCTTTTCCAAAGCTGTAATCTTTTTCCCACTCGCCCATGACGCAGTTGTGTACATGCACATGCTCACCGGCGGGGATGTCTTCACTGGCAAAGCCGATGGTCTGCCCGTATTTAAGGATAGGTTCGCCTTTGGCGATGGGGCGCACAGCCACTTTGTGCATGGCCGGAATATCGCGTGCGAGGGTGACATCACGCTCGGCAAACAATACGCCTGCAGGCAGCGCGACTTTACAGATACCGACGTTATCACTGTCATGTAAAACAATAATGCTGCTCACGCTGATGTCTCTCTCTGGTTGACTCTAAGTGATAAGTGTAGACCGCCTCACTTATTACGATGGGTCTTATCATTTGCGACTGGCCGTATCCTGATTGCACTCTGGCGGGTGTCGATACGGTGTATTTATCGCCTGCTAAAACTGTCCCGAAAAAAAAGGCGCCTTGCGGCGCCTCAAAATCGGCAATGGTATTCGGTCAATACCGGGATCAAATCTACGCCGGATTTTTACCCCTCGCAACAGCCCCAAAACCCATAAAACCCGCAATGTAACCGTTTTCATTTGTGCGACAGGAAACCTTAGCCTGTTACATAAAAAGATGGCGCAGTGAAAAACATTTTTATCCTAATTTATTTGCATTTATTGAAATAATTTTTCTTTTGCCAAAAAACAAAAATTTCAAATTATTTTTATTGATTTACATGTGTAAACGTATACAAAACTATCGCATTTAAAATGTAAACGTATACATGACCATTAAATGGCTAAATTAACGAAAAATTACCTAATAGTGGTTTTTTTTGGGGTGGCTGTATTGCATTTATCGAATATGACATCCAGAATGTTTTTCACTCTATATGAGGATGTTTATCTTTTTTGATGCTTCGCCCTGCAGCAAAAGGCTCAAAGGCGGCCCTCAGAGCTGTGAAGCGAGGCTGTAAGTAAAAGAAGTCAGTAAAAGTAAGTAATAAGAAAAACAAAAAAATTAAAACGCAAGACAACACGAGAGCTAACACTGGTGAAAGATAACTGCCTATTACAATCAGGTCGCCGTGACTTTATCTCCCGCACCCTGCCCGGCGTGGTTGGGCTTGGTGCATTGGCAAGTGTGGGGTCGGGCTGTGCCCGCCAGGCATCTGTCAAAGCCGATCACAATGCCGTGGCCGATGCCTGGGCACTGGCAGAGCAGATTCGCCAGCAAGTGGTTGCACCTACATTTCCTGAGCGCACGTTTGATGTCCGCGATTTTGGCGCACAAGCGGGCGGCGTTTTCGATTGCAGCGAGGCATTTGCCAAAGCAATCGCCGCGTGCCACAGCGCAGGTGGCGGTAAAGTGCTGGTGACTGGGGGGCGCTACTTAACGGGCCCGATCCATTTATTGTCCAACGTCAACCTGCATATCACCGGTGATGCGACCATCGCATTCAAGACCGATCCCAAAGCTTACCTGCCTGAAGTATTAACCCGCTGGGAAGGTATGGAGATCATGGGTTATTCCCCGCTGATTTACGCCTACAAGCAAACCAATATTGCCGTGACCGGAAAAGGTACGGTGGATGGCCAGGCTAATCGCACTACCTGGTGGCCCTGGAAGGGGAGCAATTTCAGCTCGGTTGACTGGGGTATTCCCGGCGTTCCAACCCAGGCGGAAGCGCGCAATAAACTGATGCAAGACATGGAAAACAATGTGCCGGTTGCGCAGCGCATTTATGCCGAAGGTTCTTACTTGCGCCCGGTGTTTGTCCAGCCCTACCAATGCACCAATGTATTGATTGAAGGTATCACCATTACCAATGCGCCTTTTTGGTTGCTCAATCCGGTGCTGTGTGAAAACGTCACTATCGATGGTGTCGATTTTGCGAGCCTCGGCCCCAATTCCGATGGTTGTGATCCTGAGTCCTGCAAAAATGTTGTGATCAAAAATTGTTTGTTTGATACCGGCGATGATTGCATCGCACTTAAATCTGGCCGCAATGCCGATGGCCGCCGGATCAATATCCCCTCTGAAAATATTCTTATCAGCCATTGCAAAATGCGCAGCGGTCACGGCGGTGTTGTGATCGGCAGCGAAATTTCCGGCGGTGCGCGCAACGTATTTGTTGAGCATTGCGAAATGAGCAGCCCGGATCTGGAGCGCGGCATTCGCATCAAAACCAATTCAGTGCGCGGCGGTTTGATTGAAAACTTTTTTATCCGCGATGTTTCCATTGGCGAAGTGCACACCGCCATTGTGATCGACTTTGATTACGAAGAAGGCGACGCCGGAAAATTTACGCCCATCGTGCGCAATATCGATATCCGCAACCTCACTTGCCAAAAAGCAGTAAAAGTATTTCAGGTGCGTGGCTATGAGCGCTCACCGATTCAAAATTTGCATCTCACCAATTGCCAATTTTCCCAAGTGGGTGAAATTGGTGTGTTGGAAAAAATGGATAACTTTGTTGCGGACGGAGTTTTAATCCAGGGTGTTGAATTCAAAGTGTGATGGCTGCCAAGGCAGCGTTATTGACATAAAAATTTCTGCGGAAGTTACGCGCCGCATCCATGAATAAAAACCGTGATTGATCCAGTGCGATTGGTTAATGCCTGGATTGAAACAAAACCAGATTACAAATTGCAGCAGTCATTCGTCGTCAAGGTGCGGCAACTACTGTGGTGTTTGTGAAACCGTGTCATCTGTTGTCACGCTGTGAGTGCGATGAATGACACAGCTACGCTAGCTCAATGATTTAATCACAATAAAAGATGGGGAATAGCTATGAGAAAATTTAAACTCAATCCGATCGTGTTAGCCATGATGGCCGGTACGTTGTCTATGGGCGCTTATGCACAAGATCAGGGTGCTGGAGACGATACCGTAGAAGAGGTCATTGTTACCGGTAGTTTCCGCGACAGCTTGCAGAATGCGATGAACATCAAACGCAATCAAAGCGGTTTTACCGATTCAATTGTTGCATCAGACATTGCTGAGTTTCCAGATAACAACCTCGCTGAATCCTTGCAGCGCATTTCCGGTGTAGCCATTACCCGTTCTGGTGGTGAAGGTCGTCAAATTGCTGTGCGTGGTTTGGGCTCTGCATTTACCACCGTGCGTTTGAACGGCATGGAGACTATTTCTACTACTGGCGGTACCGACGCTGTTGGTGGTAACAACCGCAGCCGCGGTTTTGACTTCAACACATTCACATCAGATTTATTCAGCTCATTGACAGTGCGTAAAACCGGTTCTGCAGAAATTGCAGAAGGTTCATTGGGTGCAACCGTTGATTTGAAAGCAGCGCAGCCATTTGATTACGATGGTTTTGTTTTCACCGCATCCGGCCAATTGGGCTACAACGAAGACGCTGAAAAAACCAATCCTGCTACTTCTTTCTTGGTGAGTAATACGTTTGCCGATGGAAAATTCGGTGCGCTTTTTTCATTGTCTTATTCCGAGCGTGATGTAAAAGACGAAGGCACTAGTACGGTGCGTTGGAGTGAGGCAAGTGCCAACCGTTTTGGCTTCCTCAATGGAGCGCCAATCACTGCTTCTCATGAAGTGAATTCGTCATTCAAGCCACGTATTCCCCGTTACGATTCCTATACGCACGAAATGGAACGCTTGGGCTCCAGTTTGTCTTTGCAATTCCGTCCAACTGATACTACTGAAATCAGTCTGGATGGCTTATGGGCAAAATTTGATACCACTCGCCAAGAGCTTTTTATGCAGGCATCGCTCAACCCTGGCACTAACGTAACTACCGGTAATGTGCTGGATTACGAAATTCAGGGTGATACTCTGGTGTATGCAGATTTGGCCGGTATTCGTTTGCTCTCTGAAAACCGTTTTGACGAAGCATCAACTGACTTCTCTCAAGGTACCTTGAATGTGAAGCAGGAATTTGGTGAAAGCTTCCGTGTGAATGCCATGTACGGCGAAACCAAATCCGATTACGACAACCCAATCCAAAATACATTGTTGATGCAAGCGAGCAATCAGCGCTTCACTTATGATTATCGTGGCTACACTCCGACCCTTACTTTTGGTGATGCGGCTTATGAGAAAGCCTCATGGGTGGCTACTGCTGTGCGTCAGCGTCCGCAATCTACACTGAATGAAAGTGAAGCGGCAAAAATCAATTTTGAATACGATCTGGCGGATGGTCTGACATTCAAATTTGGTGTTGAACAAAAAGAATTTAATTTCAGCACTGATCAATACTCCTATCAGGGTGGTGAAGGTGCCAACGGCGTTAACATCCAGTCTAATCCTGATTTTATTTCAGAGTACAAAGCTGGTGTGGGCGATGGCCGTGCGTGGTTGATTCCTAACCGTGCAGCCATTATGGAAGCCTACAACCTGTTTGATTTGCCGATGGTGATCAACACCAGTTCAACCGCGACTACCGGTACGTATGACGTTTCTGAAGAAACGCTGGGTTACTTTGTGCAAGTGGATTTTGAAACTGAAATTGCCGGCATGCCATTCCGCGGTGATGTAGGTGTGCGTCGCTTTGATACCGAGCAAAGCACTTCAGGCTATATTCTGACAACCCCTGCACAGTGGATCACTGTAGATCACGATTACTCCGACACACTGCCTTCACTGAATTTGAGCTTGGAGCCAGTTGAGGACTTCTTGTTACGTGCAAGCTATTCCGAAGGTATTTCACGCGCAGGGTTGAGTAGCCTGACTCCGGCAACTAGCGTAACCGTAAACGGTACTAACCGTCAGGTAAGCGGCAGTAACCCATTCCTTGAGCCAACCAAAGCCAAGAGTTATGACTTAGGTGCTGAGTGGTATTTCTCTGAAGAAGGCATGATCGCGTTGACGTTGTTCAAGAAAGAAATTGCGAGCCATATCCAATCGCTGAACTCTTCACGTGTTTATAGCGAATTGGCCAGTGAGTTGAGTTTGCCAATTCAGGCTGCGATAGATGCTTGTACCAAAAACGGCGCTGCACTGGGTGGTTACGGTGCAAACTGTAATGAAAACCTTGAGTGGCAATACACCGTTCCAACCAATGGTCCTGGCGGTGATTTGGATGGTTACGAAATTAGCTACCAACAGCCGTTCACTTTCCTGCCGGGTGTTTGGGGTAACTTCGGTTTCATCGGTTCTTACACCAGCATTGAGTCCGACATGGATTACCTGAACACCGCAGGTCTGGTTCAGGCGACCAAACCTTTGGTTGACCTGTCCGATGAAACAACCAGTGCGACGCTATACTACGAAGACGATGCATTCAGCGCTCGTGTGTCTGCTGCAACCCGCAGCGGATACCTCACTTATCCAGTGGGTCGCGATGGCAACGTTGAAGAAGGTGTTAACGAAACGTTCAACGTTGATGCATCCTTCGGTTATCAGTTAAACGATAACTGGAAATTTACCTTCGAAGCATTAAACCTGACCGACGAAGTGGATGACCAATGGGTTGGTACGGAAGATGAAAAACGTCTTTCTTACTACCACTCAACTGGCCGTCAATACTATCTCGGTGTGCAATACAAATACTGATAGTGTTTGAGCGCATATGTGCGACATGCAGTATGTGAATTGCGAAAGCAATAAATGGTGAAAGCAACAAAAAGGGATGCCAGTTCGCTGGCATCCCTATTTGATTATTAAAGCCTGTGCGATTAATGCGCAAAAATTGATACGCAAGAGAGGGGTAGATCGTGAGTCTATTGTTTAAAAATAAAGTAATTTATGGCGGTATTTTTTTGGCAGCATTGGTTGGATGCTCACCGGAAAAAACCACAGAGCAATCCATTGATAAACAAAATGCCACGGCTACAACATCTGTTGCGCACGCTGAACAACAATTTACTTTGGCAACGGCAGAGATTACCAATGCCAATGCTTTTGCGCTGCAGCGCGAACCGGTTTATTTCCCGTTTTATGATTTGGGAATAAGCGCGGGAGATGATGCAATAAAACACCTGAATGTATTGGTAGGTGATCAAGCTCAGCCATCACAAACGGTTGATACCGATGGCGATGGCACGCTCGATAGTTTGTTGTTGGTAGCGGATTTTGCTCCGGCAGAAATTAAATATTTTACCGTTACCCGTGATCCATCCATCGCCAAGCCCGCGTTAACAAAACAAACCCAGGCTGAAATTTCCATTAAAGAAGGCGGCGAATGGAAAGGCAAAGAATATGTGGGTGGCACATTTAAAAATGTGCAGAGCGTAACGCCACCGCCACAGTATACCGACCACTCCTATTGGATTCGCTATGAAGGCCCCGGCATAGAATCGGACAAAGTGGCGTACCGTATTTATCTCGATTGGCGCAACGGTTTTGATATTTTTGGCAAACGCGTTAACGATGTCGTGTTGCAAAATGTCGGTGTGAATAATTACGACGACTATCACATCAATGCTGATTGGGGCGTAGATGTGCTGAAAGTGGGTAAATCCCTCGGCATGGGTGGTTTTGGTTTTTGGAATGGCAAGAGCGTTGACTTGGTGTCGCAAGTTGATACCCGCGATGCCATCATCACCAACAATGGCGATATTTATTCCGGCTTTAAAATCAATTACAACGGCTGGCAAATCAACAACCAAAAAGTAGATCTCGCTGCGCACTTTTCCATGAACGCTGGCAGCCGTTTGGTGAATGTCAAACTCAAAGCGAGCAAACAACTGCCGAATCTGGCCATTGGTTTGGTCAAGCATAAAGGCACCACTCTGTTGGAAGGGCCGCAAGAAATCAGCGGCTACGCCTGGACCTATGTTGCCAGCTGGGGCAAGCAAAGTCTGAGCGGTGAAAATGACCATTTAGGCATGGCGGTAATTTTCCGTCGCGATGACCGCGCCGAACAAACCCAGGATGAAAATTCCTATGTATCGGTGATGAAAGATAAAGGCGGTGAGCTGGAATATTATTTTCTTGCCGCTTGGGAGCATGAACTGGATGGCATTAAAACCGAGGCTGACTTTAAAGCTTACCTCGACCAGGAAGTGGAGCGTTTGACCAAAACTCCGCGCATCCGTTTTGAATCTACACTCAGTGCCGATGCAAAAAAGAATCCAGTTGATGCAGATGCTGCGTTGGGCTGGTCTAAAAAATTGGCCGATTCCGAGCTCGCGCGCAAAACATTGAATTACCACTATCAAGGTTGGGACGAATACCGCAAACGCCCCGGAAAATTTGAATACGATGTGGTGGGAATGCAAATTGCCGCATTGCAAGAATTAAATGAATTAAGCCCTGACCCTGCGTACACCAGCGCATTGGAAACCGTGACCGGCAGTTACATTCGCGATGACGGCCATATCCATACATTTGAACCGGATTTATTCAGTATCGACCTGACTAAGCCGGGGCAAATGGTGATTTTGCTGGAGCAAAAAACCGGTGCAGAAAAATATCGCAAAGCGGTGGATTTTTTGCGTGAAAATTTAAAACGCCATCCACGTACCAGTGAAGGCGCGTTTTGGCATCGCGCCACTTACCCTAACCAATTGTGGTTGGATGGTGTTTACATGGGCATGCCGTTCCTTGCGCAATATGCATCGCTGTATGAAAGTGGTGAACAACAGCACGAAAGTTTTAAAGAGGCAGTGCATGAATTTGTGGTCGCGCGCAAACATTTACGCAACCCGGACACCGGCCTTTATTACCACGCGTGGGATGAATCAAAACAAGCGAATTGGGCAAACAAAGAAAATGGCCGTGCATCGCAATACTGGGCGCGCGGCTTGGGTTGGTATGCCATGGCGCTGGTAGATGTGCTCGATTATTTGCCTGAATCTGAAACCGAATTGCGCAAAACGCTGATCGATATTACGGTGGAGTTAGCGGCGGATATTGCGCGCTATCAAGATGCGGGTACAGGGACCTGGTGGCAAATTATGGATAAGCCGGGCGAGATTGCGAACTATCGTGAATCGACCGCGAGCGCCATGTTCACTTACTTTTATGCCAAAGCTGTTAATAAAGGTTACTTGCCTGCAGACACCTATCGCGAGCTTGCGGTGAAAAGTTATCAAGGCATGATTAATGAATTTGTCACTGTACACGCCGATGGAAAAATCAGTATGAATGATCAATGCCTGGTGGCTGGTTTGGGCTTTGGTCGCGATGGTAGCTACAACTATTACATGACCGAACGCATTGTTTCTAACGACCCTAAAGGCAATACGCCGTTTATTTTGGCGGGTCTTGAAATGTATAAATTGCTGAAGCAATAAAATATTTACCCCCTCCCAGCCTCCCCCTTGCCAAGGGGGAGGAGCAAATTAGCAGGTTTTATTATGAAAGTCCTTGAAGAGCGTTTTGCCGTCCACGTCGACGACTACAAAAATTACGATACCGAAAAATTGCGCAAGCATTTTCTGGTGGAAAATATTTTTTCTGCAGATGAAGTGTTATTTACCTACACGCATTATGAGCGGTTGATGGTGGGCGGTGCATTTCCGGCAACCAAGCCGGTCGCGCTGGAAACCTACGATCAATTAAAGTCAGAATATTTTTTGCAGCGCCGTGAATTGGGCGCAATTAACATTGGCGGTGCAGGTAATGTATCGGTCGATGGTGAGGTCTATGAGATCAACACCAAAGAGGCGCTGTATATTGGTCGCGGTGCCAAAGAAGTGATTTTCTCCAGTGTCGATGCAGCCAATCCAGCCAAATTTTATTTGAATTCAACACCCGCACATTGCACTTATCCCACCAAAAAATTAAATAAAGAAAACAGCAAGGTGTTGCACATGGGCGCAGGCGATACCTGCAACGAGCGCGATATTTATCAGCTGATGATCAGCACCGTACTGGATACCTGCCAATTGCAAATGGGGATGACCGAATTAAAACCCGGCAGTATTTGGAACACTATGCCCATGCATACGCACAGCCGCCGTATGGAAGCCTATTTTTATTTCAACATTCCACAAGACCATGCGGTATGCCATTTCATGGGGCCAGCGGAAGAGACCCGTCACCTGTGGGTTGGTAATGAACAAGCGGTCGTCTCACCACCTTGGTCAATGCACTCGGGCGTAGGCACGGCGAACTACACGTTTATTTGGGGCATGGCGGGAGAGAACCACGATTACACCGATATGGATCATCACAAGCCCAGTGAATTGAAATAAGTTTGTTCTGTCATACCCGCGTGCGGGTATCCATGGATTGCGTTTTAAAATCTGGATCCCGCTACGCGAGGATGACGACTCCCATTTAAATTGAGATAAAAACATGAATCATCCACTGTTTGATTTAACCGGAAAAATCGCGCTGGTCACTGGCGCGACTCACGGTTTGGGCATGGCCATGGCGTCCGGCCTTGCCAGTGCAGGCGCAACCTTAATTATTAATGGCAACTCGTCGCAAGAAAAAATCGACAATGCGGTTAATGAATATCGCGCAAAAGGTTTCAAGGCATTTGGTTACAAATTCAATGTCACCGATGAAGATCAAGTCATTGCAGCGGTTGAACAAATTGAAAAAGACCATGGCGCTATCGATATCCTGATTAATAACGCGGGCATTATCAAGCGCACGCCGTTACTGGAAATGTCGCTGGAAGATTTTGAAGAAGTAATCAAAATCGATTTAACCGGTGTGTTTACCATGACGCGTCCGGTTGCGCGCAAAATGGTAGAGCGTCGTCAGGGCAAGATTATTAATATCTGTTCAATGATGAGCGAGCTCGGTCGCAATTCTGTCGGCGCTTACGCGGCTGCCAAAGGCGGATTGAAAATGCTGACCAAGAATATGGCCACTGAATGGGCGAAATACAATGTGCAAGTGAATGGCATTGGCCCCGGTTATTTTGCTACCAGCCAAACTGAACCCATCCGTGTGGATGGCCACCCGTTCAATGATTTTATTATCAACCGCACACCTGCCGCCAAATGGGGCGACCCGGATGACTTGCAAGGCGCGACCATTTTTCTTGCATCAAAAGCCAGCGATTTTGTCACCGGCCAAATTGTGTATGTCGATGGTGGAATTCTGGCAACGATTGGCAAGCCGTCTAACGAAATCTAATACTCGCCCCTCTTTGGAGGGGTGCTGCTAACGGGTGACAGGCAATGAACACAAAAATTATTTTTTCACTGATAACGCTTTTTGTGTGTGCAATTTCCGGCAGCGCGCTTGCTGACAGCGAGCTGGCAATCACCTATAACAAACCGAACAGGGTGCAGTCGGACTACATGCAGGAGCTGTTAAAACTGGCACTGCGCCAGTCCGGCAAGCAATACACCTACCTCACAACGGCAGAAACCTATTCGCGCGACCGGGTAATGGAATCCATGAAATCGGGTGACATCACCGTGATGTGGGGCGGCACCTCGGCGCAAATGGAAGACGATTTTATTCCCATCCGTATCGATGCCTATCGCGGTTTAATGAGTCATCGCATTTTGTTGATCCGCAAAGGCGATCAAGCGCGTTTTGATCGTGTGCAAACGCTCGACGATTTGCGCCAATTTTCCCTCGGCCAAGTCAGAACCTGGCAAGACTCGGACATTTTGGAAAAATCCGGTTTCAAGGTAGTTAAAATCACCAAAAAACCCGGCCTGTTCCATATGCTCGATGGTGCCCGGTTTGATGCCTTCCCGCGCGGCGCGAATGAAGCTTGGAATGAATTAGCGGCGTTCCCCACGCTTGCATTGGATGTGGAAAAAAATTTGGTGTTGGTTTATCCATTACCTACTTATTTCTTTGTCAGTAAACACCGCCCAGAAGTTGCAAAAGATTTGGAAGAAGGACTAGAAAAAATGCTCGCCGATGGCAGTTTCGACCGCTATTTTTATGCGAGTAAAGAAGTGAAGGACGTATTGATAAAAGCGGACTTGCCCAACCGGAAAGCCTTTTACATGGAAAACCCTTTCCTTCCCAAAGCAACACCGCTTGAGCGCAAAGAACTGTGGATCTCGCTTGATGAATTAAGAGAAAAAACACAGCTCATGCGTGAAAATAATGAATTATAAATTCAGTGAAAAATATTTCGCTTCAAACTTCATGCCTTTGTTTTCATAAAACCGGTGCGCATCAATTCGTTGCACACCGGAAACCAACCGTAGTTGCACACAGTGGTTTTCGCGTGCGTAATCTGCAACCCAATCAAATAACATTGCACCATAACCTTGTGAACGCGCTGCGGCAGTTGTAATCAAATCATCGATCTCAAGATATTTCCCGGTGTAAAGCCATTCCGCAATGCGTATGCCCGCTACCGCTTTAATGCCATTGTCATCCAGATAGACCAGATCGTAGCCGTGATTGTTATGCATGCGCTCAACCAACGCTAAAAAATCATCCTGTGACAGATGCGGGCGCAACTCGACCATTACTGCATAACAAGCAATAATCTCTTTTTGGGTATGTGCAATTTGAATGTTCATGTATCGGTTCCATGATTAAAATAAAGGTTAAGCAGGCATGACTATTTCATCGCAGGATTATTCCATCTCCAACATCACTCCATCTCCAACATCATTCTATCTCCAACATAAAGGTCACCGGCCCATCATTAATCAGGCTCACTTGCATGTCTGCGGCAAAAATACCGGTGGCGACTTTTGGGTGTTTGCTGCGCAGCTGCGCGACAAAATAATCGTAGAGTGCTTCCGCTTGTTGCGGTGGTGCAGCGGAGGAAAAGCTGGGGCGGGTGCCTTTTTTGGTGTCGGCCGCCAAGGTGAATTGCGAGACTACCAAAATACCGCCGTCAATTTGCTGCACGCTGCAATTCATTTTGTTGTCGCTATCGGAAAAAATCCGGTAGCTGAGTAATTTGTCGATCAGTTTATTGGCGGTGTCTTGGGTGTCGGTTTTTTGGATGCCCAATAATAATAAAATACCTTGGTCAATGGCTCCGACGGTTTCGCTGTTGACTACGACTGATGCCTGTTTAACGCGTTGGATGAGGCCTAACATGAAATTTTCCGCTTTTATAAATTGCTAAATAATGTGAACCGTGGTGACTGTATTGTGCCCCAAGAAAAACGGAGCCTGCTGGCTCCGTTTTTTCAAGGCTGGTTGCTTGCGAGGTTACGCGAGTTGATCGCCCGTGTTCAGTAAGGTTTTGGCCATATCGTCGGTTGCGCGAATCAGTGCATCGACAATGCCGGGCTCGCGCGATGCGTGACCCGCTTCGCGGATAATAATCAGCTCGGAGTCTGGCCATGCTTGATGTAATGCATAGGCATTATCCAGCGGGCAGATCACATCGTAGCGGCCGTGCACAATAACCCCGGGAATACCGGCGAGCTTATGGGCATCGCGCAGGATCTGGTTGGGTTCAAGAAACGAGTTATTCATGAAGTAGTGCGCTTCAATACGCGCGAGCGACAGCGCGCGGTGCGGCTCGGTAAAGGAGTCCACGACATCCTGACAGGGCTTGAGGGTGGCGGTGCGCCCTTCCCAGCCAGCCCAGGCTTTGGCGGCCGACATTTGCTGGATCTGGTTTTCGCCAATCAGGCGATGGTAGTAAGCCGCCAATATATTGTTGCGCTCGTCCGCCGGGATTTGATCTACAAAGTCTTCCCAGTAATCGGGGAACAAACGGTTGGCACCTTCCTGATAAAACCAATGGATGTCTTCCTGACGGCACAGAAAAATGCCGCGCAAGATCAAACCCAGTACGCGTTCGGGATAGGTTTGGGCATAGACCAGACTCAGGGTTGAGCCCCAGGAGCCGCCAAATAACACCCATTTCTCGATGCCGAGGGTTTTGCGGATCACTTCTATATCGTCCACCAGCTTTTGTGTGGTGTTGTTGTCGAGTTCGGCGTGTGGGCGCGAACGGCCTGCGCCGCGTTGGTCGAACAGCACAATGCGATAGACCTCAGGATCGAAAAAGCGGCGGTCATATTTGCCACAACCCGCACCAGGGCCGCCGTGGACAAACAGCACAGGAATGCCATCGGGGTTTCCGGATTCATCGACATACAGTTCGTGGGGCGGCTCTACGGCAATTTGGTGACGCTGGTAGGGTTTTATCTCGGGATAAAAAATCTGCATAAACTCGCCTTGTTCGGGGTAATCACTGGGGATCGCGCTGGGGAATAACGTCCACTAAAGGTAGCACACTACGCGTGGGTTAACACTTGCCTACATGCTGACATAAACTGTCAGGGGTGGCGGCTAGCATAGCGCATTCTCTGTTCGATTCCCTGTTTCTTCTGGCTGATTGCGGGACTTTGTTATGCATCGCGCTGAACGTCTTTTCCAGCTTACTACCCTGCTGCGCAACCGCCGCACGGTGCTCACCGCAAAACAGATGAGCGAGCATTTGCGCGTTTCCGAGCGCACGATTTATCGCGACATCCAATCGCTCAGCCTCTCCGGCGTACCCATTGAAGGTGAAGCGGGGGTTGGGTATCGCCTGTCGCACCGCTACCAGCTTCCACCATTGATGTTTGACCGCGAGGAAGTAGAGGCGCTGTTGCTCGGCGCGCGCATGGTCAGCAGTTGGGGCGATACTGACATGGCGATCCATGCCAATCAGGCGATACAAAAAATTCTTGCGGTCTTGCCCGACCATTTGCGCCATAGCGATGAAACCCTGCCGCTGCTCGTGCCGAATATGGAAGAGGTACAAAAATATTACACCGCCCACAGCCAACCGCTGCGCGAGGCGATACGTTTGCATCGCTGTGTGGTGATCGATTATGTACGCGCCGATGAAGAGCACAGCTCGCGCACGATTGAACCACTCGGCATGATTTTTTGGGGCAAAGTGTGGACGCTGGTGGCATGGTGCCAATTGCGCAATGACTATCGCACCTTCCGCCTCGACCGCATTCAAACCACCATTCTCACTGATAACAGCTTTGCGACGCACGACCAAAAAAGTCTCAAGCATTTTTTAAATTTGATGAAAGAGCGATGCGAGCAAGAACCCGAGAAAATGGAAACACATTCCGATTAACCTGATAGGAAATAGCGTTATGCCAAGCGTTGAAAAATGCCGTTGCAGCTGGTGTGGTTATGATCCTCTTTACTGTGAATACCACGATACCGAATGGGGTGTTCCGGTATTTGATGAGCAAAAACTATTTGAATTGCTCATCCTGGAAGGCGCGCAGGCAGGTTTATCCTGGATTACGGTGTTGCGCAAACGCGAAAATTATCGCGCCGCGTTCGATCATTTTAATCCTGAAAAAATCGCGCGTTACACGCCCGCCAAAATAGAAAAGTTAATGCTGAACGATGGCATTATCCGCAATCGCCTGAAACTGGAAAGTACTGTGAAAAATGCAAAAGCATTATTGGCGATGAAAAAAAATGGCGACGATTTTGTGTACTTTTTATGGAGCTTTGTGAACTTCAAGCCTGTGCAAAATACCTTGCGCGGCATGCATGATGCGGTAGCTACCACACCGGAATCCGACGCTATGAGCAAAGCGCTCAAGAAGAGAGGATTTAATTTTGTCGGCTCAACTATTTGCTATGCCTTTATGCAGGCCTGCGGCATGGTGAATGATCACTTTGTGGATTGCCATCGCCACAAACCCTGTGCTGCGCTGGCTAAAAAAATTCCCGCATTCCCAGCTGCCGAGGCGCGTTGATTACGCCTTGGTAATTCCTTAACAATCCTTGAATTGCCTGCCTCTGGTGGGCTTGTTACCCTAGCCCGCATTATCGAATCCAGCTTTAAGCCGGACACCCTGACGACACTACACTGGCCACATCAGGTCAAACTATATTTTCGTGGCTCTGTTTTGCGAGCCCATTGTTACGAATTCATGTTTTTCCAATAGGAGTTTATCAATGAAATATTCATTACTCGCGGCAGCCTTGTCATTGTCGCTCGCATTGCCTGTCGCGCATGCCAAACCGGTAGAAGTGAAAACAGAAGCCGGTACCATTCAGGTAAATGTTATTGCGGAAGGATTGGAAAATGTGTGGGGCATGGCTTTTTTGCCCGATGGCAGTATTCTGGTAAACGAGCGCGCAGGCCGGATGCGTGTAGTGACGGCCGACGGAAAAATCGGGAAGCCTTTGACCGGGTTGCCTGAAATTGTTGCGCAAGGCCAAGGCGGATTATTGGACGTAGTGACTGCACCGGATTTTGCCACCAGCAAAAAAATCTATTTCAGTTATTCTGAACCGGGCAAAGGCGGTAACAGCACCGCAGTGAGCTCGGCTACATTAAATGGCAATGCGCTGGAAAATGTCACGCGTGTTTTTAGCCAGCAACCCAAAGTGAACAGCAACAACCATTTTGGCTCGCGTTTGGTATGGGCACCGGATGGCACTTTGTTTATCACGCTGGGTGATCGCTACAGCGAAAAAGACAAAGCGCAAACGCTGGATAATCACCAAGGCAAAGTGGTGCGCATCAATGCCGATGGTTCAGTGCCAAAAGATAACCCCTTTGTAAAAACGCCTGGTGCGCTGCCAGAAATTTGGTCGTTTGGACATCGCAATATGCAGGGCGCAGCGATCAACCCTATCACCAAAGAATTGTGGACTGGCGAGCATGGCCCACAGGGTGGCGATGAATTGAACATTGATCGCGCCGCAAAAAATTATGGCTGGCCGGTGATCACCTACGGTGAAAATTACGGTGGCGGAAAAATTGGTGAAGGTACACATAAAGACGGAATGGAGCAGCCAACTTATAAGTGGGTTCCTTCCATTGCAACCGCAGGATTTATTTTTTACACCGGCGATAAATTTCCGCAGTGGAAAAATAATATTTTGCTGGCCAGTTTGCGTGAGCAGACGTTGGTGCGTTTAGTGCTGGATGGCGATAAAATTGTAAAAGAAGAACGTATGCTGCAAAAAGAAATAGGGCAGCGCTTGCGTTCAATTGTGCAAGGGCCAGATGGTTTGATCTATTTGGCAACCGATGAAGGCAAAGGGAAAATCCTGCAGGTTTCCCCACGCTAAATCGTGCTTATATAAACCGGCATAAAAAATTCCCGCAGTTGCGGGAATTTTTTTAACAGGTGATCAATGGCTGATTCTTATTTATTTGTTTACGGCACTTTTTTATTTGTCTACGGTACTTTGCGACGCGATTGCACTACCGGTGCGCATCAGCGTTATCTTGCGGGTGCTGAATTTATTGCCAAGGCGCGCGTGCGCGGCAGGCTTTATCGTGTGAGTTATTATCCGGCGCTGGTCATAGATGAAAGCGGTGATTGGGTGAAAGGTGAAATTTATCGCCTCAAGGATGCTGCGCAATTATCGGCATTGGATGAGTATGAAGAATGCAGTTATCCAGCGACACCGGATCAGGAGTATCAACGAATAACCGTTTTTGCTAACGCTGATAATGAAAAAGAAATTGCCTGCTGGGTTTATGCCTATCAACAAACGCCCGATGGATTAGCCGTTATCGAGAGCGGTGATTTTTTAAATCCCTGAGCGATTTTTTTGCCACCTCTTTTTTTGCTGCATCGAGTCAGGCTTCGCGACTGAATACCAATGGCAATTCCGTTTTTTGTGCTGCGGGGCCGTTGCCAATCATTTCATCGTAAGGGGATTGCATGACTAACCAGCCGCGCTCAAACCCCATCTCTTTCAATGCTTCTTGCGCGCGGTAAGCGCTGGGGAATTTTCTGATTTTGCCATCGGGAGCGCGCAGCATGGTTACTGCATCTGAAAGACCTTCTGGTTCCAGGGTTGTTCCTGCAAGGTAGCTTGCGCAATCAGACATGCTAAAAATTAATGCGCGCTCATTTCGGCTCATTGCAGGCCACCTCTTTGGTTTGAATCGAACATTCACCATACAAATTGCAGTAGCGTCTTACTGCCCAGTGTTTGTAAAGCTTATCCACTAATGGAGCAAAAATTTTCCAGCGTAGCGGCTGCAACAAAAATCCGAACCGGGTAAAACTCCACGCGCTAACGCTGGCATCGACACCGCGCAGCCATTGCCCGTCAGGGAGCAACATGTGCAACTCCAGCAGCATTTGTTGCCGTATGCTGCTGTCTATGTTCTCCAGCGTGTGAATGTCAACCAACACTAATCCGGGACGTTTATGTTTACGTAAAAGAGCCATCTCCCGCGCGCACAGGCTGCAGCGGCCATCAAAAAAGAGTTGGGCGCAATGGATGGGCGCGGGTAATGGCATGACAAGTTTCCTGATGAAGCTATTCGCTTCAGTTAAACGCCGGTTTTGGTTTCCCTATATACTTACGTGCTGTTTGAAAACCAGATCATTCTTCGGAGCATTTCATGAGTCGTTTTAGCGCATTGAATTACGATATAGACCCGGTGTTTCACGCCGCCAACCGCCCTGCTCCGCGCGTTGGTGTGCTGCTTGCAAATTTGGGCACGCCCGATGAACCCACTGCTCCCGCCTTGCGCCGCTATTTGGCTGAGTTTTTATCTGACCCACGCGTAATTGAAGTGCCGCGCCTTATTTGGATGATGGTGTTGCACGGGATTATTTTACGCATACGCCCCAGAAAATCTGCCGCGCTTTATAAAAGTGTGTGGACCAGTGAAGGGTCGCCGCTGCTTGCGATCAGCAAACAGCAACAGGCGGCAATCCAGCAACAATTGGGTGATGGTTACAGTGTGAAATTGGGTATGCGCTACGGCAACCCATCAATCGCAGGTGCGCTGCGCGAATTGCAAAAAGAGGGCGTGCGTAAAATTATTGTGCTCCCGCTTTATCCGCAGTATGCGGGGCCAACCACCGGTTCGACCTTTGATGCAGTTGCGACAGAATTAAAAAACTGGCGCTGGGTGCCTGAATTACATTTTATTAATAATTATTGCGATCACCCGTTGTACGTAGAAGCGCTCGCCAATTCGGTACGGGAACACATCGAAAAAAATGGTTTGCCACAAAAAATTATTTTTTCCTACCACGGCATGCCCAAGCGTTATTTAACGGCGGGCGACCCTTACTTTTGTTTGTGCCAAAAAACCACGCGGTTGGTGCAGGAAAAACTCGGTCTTGATAAAAGTATTTGCCTCACCAGTTTCCAATCGCGCTTTGGTCGCGAAGAATGGCTGAAGCCTTATACTGATGAGACATTGGAACAATTGCCCAAAGACGGCATCAAGCATATCGCGATTATTTCTCCTGCATTCAGTGCCGATTGTTTGGAAACGCTGGAAGAATTGGCCGTTGAAAATCGCCATGCATTTATCGCGGCGGGCGGCGAGAAGTATGATTACATTGCTGCGCTAAATGATCGTGCTGACCATATTGCGGCGTTGGTTAATGTATTAAAACATTAACCAGCACAGCACAGCACGGTTGCTTACATGGACTGATGTGAAATGCGCTAGCCAAAAATGGTGAAGAGCATTTGCGCCGATAGGCCAACCAATAATAATGCGAATAATTTTTTTAGCAGCGCGATGGGCAATCGGTGTGCAAGCTTGGCACCCAGCGGTGCGCTGAAAAAACTCATACAGGCCATGGCAATTACCGCTGGCCAGTAAACGTAGCCCAGTGTGTACAGCGGAAGGTTGGTTTCATTCCAGCCGTTGGTGATGTAGCCGACGGCACCGGAAATTGCGATAGGTAATCCCACTGCGGCCGATGTGCCAATCGCAACCGGTAGCGTCACATTGCACCACACCAAAAACGGCACTGTCAGTGTGCCGCCACCAATGGCCACTAATGCAGAAATCGCCCCTATCCCGGAGCCGGTTGCGTTCATGCCGAATAGCCCCGGTAGTTGACGCGAGGGTTTTGGTTTGCGGTTGAGCACCATTTGCAGTGCGACAAATGCCATAAAGCAGGAGAAGAAAATCGCGAGCGGTGCTGCCGATAAATAACTCGCTAAAAAGGTTCCGGCAAATGTCCCCAATAAAATTCCCGGAGTAATCTGTACTACCACTGGCCAAATCACCGCTTGATGTTTGTGATGCGCGCGCAAGCTGGCGATAGCGGTGGGCACAATTGCCGCCATCGATGTGGCAAGTGCCATATGCACTATGTGTTCAGCGGGGAATTGCTGCTGGGTGAATAACAAGGTCAGCATCGGTACCATAATCCCGCCGCCGCCAATACCAAAAAGCCCGGCAAAAAATCCGGTGAAGGCACCGAGAGCTAAAAGCGAAACAATAAAATAAATATCCATACGTAAAATCTACTTGCGAAAATATTTCAAGGCGCTTGCGAATACCTCTGCAGGACTGTCTGAGACAGGGAAGTCGAAGACAAGCCCCCATGGATGGGTTTACGGCGTGTCCTGCAGAGGTATTCGCAAGTGCCAATGGCACGTTCAATTACTCAATAGCACTAGCACTAAAAAAAATCCCCGGCACTTTCGCGTCGGGGATTTTTAGTTTACGCGAACAAACGTAAATTATTTATTTGCGCGTTTACGCTCGTTTTCGGTGAGCAGTTTTTTGCGCAGACGAATCGATTGTGGTGTTACTTCTACCAGCTCGTCGTCTTCAATAAATTCCAGCGCTTGTTCCAGCGTGTGACGGATTGGCGGTGACAGGGTCAGCGCATCGTCAGTACCTGATGCACGAACGTTGGTTAATTGTTTGGCCTTGGTTGGGTTTACTACCAAGTCGTTAGAGCGCGAGTGAATACCCACGATCTGGCCTTCGTAAACTTCCACACCAGCGCCGAGGAACAAGCGGCCGCGATCTTGCAATGGGTGCAAGCCGTAAGCCAGAGTCTTGCCTTTCACCATTGATACCAACACACCGTTTTGACGCTTGGCCACTTCGCCTTCTTTTACCGGGCCGTAGTGATCAAAAATACTGGTCATGATGCCGGAACCGGAAGTCATGGTCAGGAACTGGCCACGGAAACCAATCAAGCCGCGCGATGGGCACAAGAATTCCAACTTGATACGGCCTTTGCCATCCGGCTCCATGTTGGTCAACTCGCCTTTACGCAGGCCGAGTTCTTCCATCACTTTACCTTGATGCTCTTCTTCAACGTCGATAACCACTTGCTCAAACGGCTCGTGCACTTCGCCGTTCACAATCTTCTTCACTACTTCAGGACGCGATACACCCAGCTCATAGCCTTCGCGGCGCATATTTTCGATCAATACCGACAGGTGCAATTCACCGCGGCCAGACACGATAAATTTATCCGGCGAATCGCCTTGTTGTACACGCAGTGCAACGTTGGCAATCAGTTCCTGCTCCAAGCGGTCTTTAATATTGCGGCTGGTCACGTACTTGCCTTCTTTACCGGCAAACGGCGAATCGTTTACCTGGAAGGTCATGCTCACGGTTGGTTCATCGATAGAAAGCGCTGGCAGGGCTTCAACCGCATCAGGGCTACACAGGGTGTCGGAGATGCCGAGTTTGTCTACACCGGTAATACACACGATATCGCCCGCGTAAGCTTTGTCGGTTTCGATACGTTGCAAACCGTGGTAACCCATCACTTGCAATACTTTCGCTTTGCGCTGGTTACCTTCGTGATCAACTACCACGACTTGTTGGTTGGGCGAGAGGCTACCGCGGGTGATACGACCAATCCCGATTACACCTACATAGCTGCTGTAATCCAATGCAGAGATTTGCATTTGGAACGGACCATCGAGGTCAACCTTCGGTGGTTGTACTTTATCGACGATCATTTGGAACAGCGGGGTCATGTCATCAGCGATGTCATCGGGTGACAGGCCAGCAACACCGTTCAATGCAGAGGCGTAAACAATCGGGAAGTCCAATTGCTCTTCAGTCGCACCCAAACGGTCAAACAGATCGAACACCTGATCGATTACCCACTCAGGGCGCGCACCCGGGCGGTCAATTTTGTTGATGACCACAATTGGGTTCAAACCTTGTTCAAAGGCTTTGGAGGTTACGAAACGGGTCTGGGGCATTGGGCCGCCAACCGCGTCCACAATCAGCAATACCGAGTCAACCATCGACAGTACGCGCTCTACCTCGCCACCGAAGTCGGCGTGTCCGGGGGTATCCACGATGTTGATGCGGTAGTCATTCCACTTGATGGCGGTGTTTTTCGCCAGAATGGTAATGCCGCGCTCGCGTTCCTGATCGTTGCTGTCCATGATCAGGTCGCCGGTGTCATCGCGGCGGTCGAGGGTGCCGGATTGACGCAACAACTGGTCAACCATAGAGGTTTTGCCGTGGTCAACGTGGGCGATAATCGCAATATTGCGCAGTTTTTCGATAGCTGATTGATCTGTCACTGTGGGATTTCTCTTGATGGTGCCTGTATCAGGCAAGTGGGGACGCGTAAAAAGGCGCGCATTATACCTATCTGACTGTGACGCGGATATGTCTAGCAGACGCTAATTGGCGAAAATTTAGGCTGGTTTGTCAGAATGCGCATGTATATACTGTTTGTAGATACTTATTTGTGTTGTGAACACGGCGTAATTGAGAGGTGCCCTATGACGTTCGCGCGGGTTTTTCAGTCTGGTAATAGCCAAGCGGTTCGCCTACCCAAGGAATTCCGTTTTGATGTAGATGAAGTGGAGATTTTTCGGCGTGGCGATGAGGTTGTACTGCGAGCCATAGCGCCCAAGGCTACAGCGATTTTTGATGCATTAACCCAATTGCCATCCGATTTTATGGAACAAGGCCGTGACGATACCCCACCACAGGAAAGGGATATTTTCTAAAGGATTTTTTATGGATCAGCGTTTCTTATTGGATACCAACATCTGTATTTATATCGCCAAATATAATCCACCCTCCGTGCGCGAACGCTTTCAGCAATATTCTGCCAATCAATTAGTCATGTCGGTCATTACCTTGGGTGAGCTGCGCTTTGGTGCATAAAAAAGTCATTCGAAAGATCGCGCATTAGCGGTCATTAATGATCTCGCCAGCATGATTACCATTGCCGAATTGTCGGAAGATGTCGCGAATCATTACGGCGATATTCGGGCAAGCTTGCAAAAATCCGGTCAGCTGATTGGCAATAATGACCTATGGATTGCCGCCCACGCCCGCTCCCAAGATTGGACGCTCGTGACTAATAATGAAAAAGAGTTTTTGCGCGTGAATGGATTGCGTGTGGAGAATTGGGTGTGATCTGAATTGATAAGGTTTTATCCCACAATCAATTTACTGTGTTTTTTAAAGACTTTCTGAATGACTAGCGCAACCCCCGCCGAACCATAAAACTGAATCAAAAATACCAGCGTAAACACAAACAAACTTGCCGCTATGCTGGTGACGGGGAAGTAAAGTTTGATTGCATCCAATGCTGCAATATTTTCCAGTGCAATTGTTAGTAATGGATGAATAAAAAAAATCGGAAAACTTAATTCCGCGAGCCAGCACAAATGTTGTTGCAGCCACGGGCGGATATGGCGGCAGAGTGCGAGCATGGCGATGCAGCCAAACAAAATCTGGATAAATTGCAAATCCCAGCCTTCATAAGTAAACGGTGCTTTGTGGTAATTGCCGAGATGAACGAGAACATAAGTTTGCACCAGCGCAGTAGTGGCAATCACTGCAACGCTGATGTACAACAAAGGCCAATGAAAACGACGCAAGGGTTTTTCATACTGCGAGAATAAAATCCCCAATAAATAGTAGGGCGTGAAATACACCAGCGATTGCAAAAAGTTGGAGTTGGATTGCGGACGATGCATCAACAATGCAATTAATGAAAAAGTCAGCAGCACGAATATCTGTATTGATAATGGTGTGCGGATATAAATGGCATGGAGCGGCGAGCACAAAAAAGTAAGAAAAATAAACGGGATATACCAATGCGGATAAAGCACGTAGCCGTTGCGCAGTGTGTACCAAGCGTTGAGTAAGTTCTGTTGTATGTTCAGCCCGTCCTGCCACCAGCCGAGCATGCGGATCGCTAAAGCAAATAATGAAATAATGACAAAAGGAATTAACAATAAGCGAGCTTTTTTACGGATAAAGTCAGTGTAGTGAAAGCGCGGATAAAAAACGCGGTGAAAGAAAAATCCGGAAATAAACACAAATAAGCCGGTGCCGCCGCGCAGTAGATTTTCCAACAGTGCTGGAAATACTGGTTGTGAAAGAAAAATAGAATGCCCCAGCACGATCATGGCGATGGCCATACCGCGCAGGTAATCAAATTCAACTAATCGTTCCTTCTGCGCTATGGTGCTTGCACCACTCATGAAATAGCGCAAGCACTCTTGGGTTCGGGACGATATACGCCGACATTGAATTTTCCTGCATCTTTTAAATTAGCCGCATGCAGTTGGCTCATTACACCTTTTTGGCAGTAGAGATAATATTGGCGGCTCATATCGAGATTAGCGAAGTTGTGGTTGAGTGAATAAAACGGAATAGTGAGCACTTCTACATCCACAAGTTTTAATGGGCTGGCCTCTTGCTCGTCCGGGTGGCGGATATCGATAATCACATCGGGGGCATTGACTTCGCCCACCACGGGTACCGATAAATCTGCATCCAACTCATCGACAATTTCATCGATATTTTGTGCGCGGCGCTCGGCGATGGCGCGCTCCAGAATGGCCATGTCGAACTTACTTTCTTCGTGTTCAAGTTTGGGCAGTTTAGCGCGAGTGGTCGGGTTCACTGAGATTACGCCGCAATATTCCGGCATGCTCGCGGCAAAACTTTCGGTGCCGATTTTGCGCGAGAGATCAATGATGTCGCCCTTATCCATAGTGGCGAGCGGGCGCAGCACCAGCATGTCAATCGCGCGGTCAATCACATTTAAATTGACCAGTGTTTGGCTCGATACCTGCGCCACACTTTCACCGGTGACGAGTGCGGGAATTTCCAGTGACTCCGCGACTTTTTCAGCGGCGCGCAGCATCATGCGTTTAAGCGTAACGCCCATGTAGGGGTTATCGACTTTTTCCAGAATTTCCTTTACGACTTCTTCAAACGGCACGGTGACAAATTTAACGCGATGCGATGCGCCGTACTTATTCCACAAATAATAGGCGACTTCTTTTACGCCAATTTCGTGTGCGCGCCCGCCAAGATTAAAAAAGCAGTAGTGCGCGCGCAGGCCACGCTTGATGCACAGATAAGTCGAAACCGTCGAATCAAATCCACCGGAAATCAATGACAGTACCGGATCTTGCGCACCGAGTGGATAGCCGCACATGCCTTGGGTTTTGCTGGTAAGCACCCAGAGGCGATCGCCTTTAATTTCAAGGTGTACGGTGACATCGGGTTTATGCAAGCTAACGCCTTTGGCGTTCGAGTGCTGCAGTAATCCGCCGCCGACATATTGCTCAACATCGACCGAACTGTAGGGATGTTTGCCCACCCGCTTAACGCGCACGCAAAAGGTTTTGCCTGCAAGCGCGTCGCGCCAATGGGTCAGGGTGTGTTGGAAGATGGAATCCAGGTCACCCAGCGGATAATCGTGCAGCACGGCAAAGTTAGCGATACCCGGCGTGTGCGCCAGCACCTCGGCGATCTGCGCGGCAATTTCGGCATCGGCATTGGGGCAGCGGATTTCGATTTTTTCCCAATCGCGCTGTACATCAATATCCACCCCTAAATTGCCTAGCAGCAGGCGCAGGTTATCGCGCAATTGCTTGATAAAGCGCTTCCGGACGGGTGTGCTTTTGATGATGATTTCGGAAAAAACTTTAACAACAACATGCATGGATATCGCGCCTGAGAGAATGCAGCCGGTGCTGGCTGGCTAAAAAGGCGGCGATTATAAAGCAATAGCAGGTGAAATTTGGCGGGTCGTTACGTCTTTATTTGCACCTGCGATCAGTGCCAAAGGTAATTTTATCGCCTTTACCTTTGCCATTTGTGGCCGATACTTAAAAACACATTAGTCTCCCATCGGGTTGATCCGGTGAGGCAAATTGGCTGTTTTCCACAAAGGTGAGTATTGATGAGAAATATAAACATAGGCTCACGTCTGACGCTGGGTTTTGGCGCGCTGGCGTTGATCCTGCTCCTGCAGGGGCTGTTTGGCTTGAATAACATGGCCAACATGCAGGAGAAGGCTGATGAGGTCAAAAGTATCTGGGTTCCTGCGCTCAGTGCTGTGGGTGAATTGAATCTGGCGCTAATGCGTTACCGGGTGAATGCCGTGCGTGCTGTGATTGATGTAGATCCGGCGGGGATTGCCCAAGCCGAAAGCAATCTGCGCGCACGCGCGCAGGATGTTGAGGTGGCGCAAGCAAACTTCGAAAAACTGATTACCGAACCGGAGGAGCGCCGGATATTCAGCGAGTTGCGCGATGTCAAAAGCCGCTACATGCAGGGTACCGAAAAGGTACTAGCAGCAATGAAACAGGGCGACCAACAGGCGGCGTTATTGATTATCGAAACAGAGCAAAACCCGCTTGCCGACCAAATGACCCAGATGCTACTGGAGTTGGGCAAAATCAATCGAGACGGTGCAGCGGCAGCGGCAGAGCAATCCCAAAAAACTTATAGCAGTAGTAAAACCTGGGTGATTGCCAGCATAGTCTTGGCATTAATTATTACGGCTATGCTCGCCCTAGTGCTCTCGCGCAGTATCGTGAGCCCGTTACAACAAGCCGTGAAATCAACCGAGACCATTGCCAGTGGTAATCTTACCCAGTCCATCCATGTTGAGGGTAGCGATGAGCCAGCGCAGCTGCTGGCAGCGCTGGCGCGTATGCAAGATAACCTGCGCAGTGCTATCAGCCAGATTGGCAATGCATCGGTACAACTGGCATCGGCGGGTGAAGAGCTGAGTTCAGTTGCGGAGGACTCGTCGCGCAACCTGCAGCGCCAGAATGATGAGATCCAACAGGCAGCATCTGCAGTAACAGAAATGAGCGCCGCAGTGGACGAAGTAGCACGCAATGCCGTGAGTACTGCCGAAGCCTCCAACGAATCCTCACGCCTTGCTTATGAGGGGCGGGATAAGGTTGGCCATACGGTGTCGGCATTAAAATCCATGACCGAAGAATTTACCCGCACCTCAGCGCTGATCAGTGGTCTGGCAGATCAATCCCAGGATATTGGCAAGGTGCTGGATGTGATTCGCGCGATTGCCGAGCAAACCAACCTGCTTGCGTTAAACGCCGCTATTGAGGCGGCACGCGCGGGCGAAGCGGGGCGTGGTTTTGCGGTAGTGGCCGATGAAGTGCGTGCACTCGCGCATCGCACTCAAGTGTCCACACAGGAAATTGAGCAGATGATCAGCAAAGTACAAGGCGGTACCGCGGCGGCGGTGGATTCCATGCGCGGCAGCGTACAACACGCAGGGCAGACATTGGGTGTTGCCGAGCAAGCGGGTGAGGCGCTGGAGCAGATCTATCAAAAAGCCGGGCAGATTAGCGAGCGCAACCTGCTGATTGCCAGCGCATCGGAAGAGCAGGCGGCAGTGGCGCGCGAAGTTGACCGCAATATTGTCAATATCAGCGATCTATCCACCCAATCCGCAGCGGGCGCTAATCAAACCAGTGCAGCAACCTATGAGCTGGCGCGTTTGGCGACCGAATTGAATAGCCTGGTCACGCGTTTTGTCATCTAAAACAACACTGTGAGCAATAAAAAAGCCCCAGCTGATCCGGGGCTTTTTTATCCGTATTGCGTTCCTTCCCTGCTGGATGACTTACTTGGAACGGAAAATCAGCTCCCTGATTTTGGCCAACTTGGGTGATACCACCGGCACGGTTAGCATGGTACTGGCGACTGCCATGATCAGCAGCGCGGTAAAGGTCTCACTGGTGATGATCTGTTTGTCGAGCAGCACGTTGGCAAAGATGATCATAATCAATGCTTTGGTTTGCAGCAGCCAACCGATAATCGATGCTTCGCCTTTTTGCCATTTGAGGATTTTGCCGGCCGCGTGAACGCCCACCAGCTTACCCGATACCGAGGCGACCAATAGGATGGCTGCTGCGATAAATACGGTAGCGCCGCCCACCTCCCAGTTTGTACGCAGACCGGTACTGAGGAAGAACACCGGCATAATGATCATCAGTACAAAGTGGCGCAGCTTGTCCATGTCTTCCTGATTAAACCAGTCGGCATCCATCACTGCGCCAGCGAGGAACGCGCCTACCATGAAGTGCAAACCTGCCCAATCAGCGGCCAAGCCGATAACCGCCAGCCAGATAAAACCGGAATACCAGCGATCTTTCTCCTGAATGGCCAGCATCAATTTGCGGAACAGGTAAGCAGCGATGGCAAAGCCCACCAGGAACATGCCTTGGCGGCCTACGCGCTCCCAATCCAGCAGGATCAGCGCCAATACGCCCCAGATGGCAATGTCGTCGAGGCTGGCATAGCGCAGAATACGTTGGCCAATAGGCTGGCGCAGGATTTCCAGCTTTTCCATTAGCAGGATCAAAATGGGCAAGGCAGTTACCGCACAGGCCATACCGACACCGAGGATAAACTGCCAGGTCATGCCTTTTGGCCCCATCCAGCCATCGCTAAATCCCATCAAGACTACCGCGGCACCACAGCCAAACAGCAGTGGTGTGCCCAGCGCCAAACCAGCGGTGATGCCGCTCTCGCGCTTGTATTCCCAGGCTTTTTTCAGATCCAGCTCAATACCGGCGATCCACACAAAAATCATCACCGCCCACCAGGCAATACCGTTGAGCGATTTGATGACATCCGGATTAAAGACAAAGGTGTAGTATTCAGGAAAAGCGTTACCCAACACGCCGGGGCCAAGTACTATCCCCATAATAATTTGAACGACCACCAAGGGTGCCCAGTAATCTGTCCGGCCAAGGCGCCAGATCAGGTAGGGAATAGTAAAAATGATCACCATCGCGATCAGGAATATTTCTGTTGTTGTCATGTGCATCTTGCGAGCCCTTACCACTTTAGGTTTTTATCGTGTTTTTTGGAGTCCTGTGGACAAGGGCGGCAAACTACAGTGAATTATTGCGCCATTCGATGCTAACCCTATTGATAGTTTTTATCAGGGCTTTAGCTAAAAGCTAAAAGCTAAAAGCTAAAAGCTAAAAGGATGATGCCGTATACAAAATGGTGCAAATTGGCGCAGCCAATAGGGATGTTCATGTTGTTTGCGAGAAGAGCGGTAAAGCAATGTTAGCAGTCAATGCTTTTTGATCCAAAATGGTGCATTTGCGAGTATTTTGTGCACCAAAATGATTCTTTTGTGCGTTTTCAGGTTTTTGCTTATCGCGCGAAAGCCTTATTTCACAACGCTTATTGCTATTTTCCTTGAATGGCATATATTTTGCCCCTTTTCTGACACCCTAGTCTTGCCCCGCTCACCGAAATGAGTCGCGCGCCCGGATGAAGTGGGAAAAATTTCAGGTAAGTTGCTCCCTCGGGGGGGCTTATCGGCCGCAATAACAACTTTCACAATCCGTAGCCTTCGGGCTATTACAACTTGGAGGCATTCAATGTCTAAGACTTTAGACCTGATCAAAGAACACGAAGCTCGCTGGATTGATTTGCGCTTCACCGATTTCAAAGGTAAAGAGCAACACGTGACTTTCCCTGCACACGTGGTTAACGACAGCTTCTTTGTTGATGGCAAGATGTTCGACGGTTCTTCTATCGCCGGTTGGAAAGGCATCAACGACTCAGACATGATTCTGATGCCGGATGATTCAACTGCCGTTCTGGATCCTTTCTACGACGAAGCAACCATCAACATTCGTTGTAACATCGTTGAGCCTGCAACCATGCAAGGCTACGACCGCGACCCACGTTCTATCGGTTTGCGCGCTGAGGAATACCTGAAGTCTACCGGTCTGGGCGACGTAGCTCTGTTTGGTCCAGAACCAGAATTCTTCATCTTCGACAGCGTTCACTTCCACAGCTCAATGGGCGGCGCTTTCTACAAGATCAAATCTGAAGAAGCAGCATGGTCATCAGGTGACGACGTTGAAGGTAAACACGGCCACGCTCCACGCGTAAAAGGCGGTTACTTCCCCGTTGCTCCAGTAGACTCACTGCACGACATTCGTGGCGCTATGTGTAACGCCATGGAAGCTATGGGCCTGGAAATTGAAATTCACCACCACGAAGTTGCTAACGCTGGTCAATGTGAAATTGGCGTAGGTGCTAACACTCTGGTTAAGAAGGCGGACGAAGTACAGATCCTCAAGTACTGCGTACACAACGTAGCTCACCAATACGGTAAAACTGCTACCTTTATGCCGAAGCCTCTGATCGGTGATAACGGTTCAGGTATGCACGTTCACCAGTCTTTCTCCAAGAACGGCAAAAACCAATTCGCGGGCGACGCTTACGCTGGTCTGTCTGAAACTGCCCTGTACTACATCGGCGGTATCATCAAGCACGCTAAAGCACTGAACGCTTTCTGTAACGCGTCTACCAACTCGTACAAGCGTTTGGTTCCAGGCTTTGAAGCGCCAGTAATGCTGGCTTACTCTGCTCGCAACCGCTCTGCTTCTATCCGTATTCCTTACACTGTTGGCGAGAAAGCCAAGCGTATCGAAACTCGCTTCCCAGACCCAACTGCTAACCCATACCTGTGCTTCGCTTCATTGCTGATGGCGGGTATCGACGGTGTTCTGAACAAGATCCACCCGGGCGAAGCAGCTACCAAAGATCTGTACGACCTGGAGCCGGAAGAAGAAGCCGAAATTCCACAAGTGTGTGCTTCTTTGGAAGAGGCGCTTAACGCTCTGGAAGCTGACCACGAGTTCCTGTTGGCTGGTGGCGTATTCTCTAAAGACTTCATCGATGCTTACATCGACCTGAAGAAACAAGAGATCCAACGCGTTAACATGACTCCACACCCAGTAGAATTTGAACTTTACTACTCTGTGTAAGTGATGTCTGTGTAAGCCATGCTGATCGCCAGTACCTGCTGGCGATCTGTGAAAAAGCCCGCACCCGCAAGGGGGCGGGCTTTTTCTTTGGGGGCGATAGGGCTACTCTTGGGGGGTGAATCCATGAGGGAAAAATTATGCGCCTGTTTGTAGTGTTGTTATGTGTATTGATTGCTCCATGGACCTTGGCCGATGTGTACAAGACGGTAGATAAAGATGGCCGTGTTATCTACACGGATAAACCAAAATCTGACAAGGCAGAAAAAATCGAGCTGCGTGAGATCAATACTGTCCCTAGTCCTCCGCCTTTGCCCCAGTCTGTGCCGGTAGACACTATGGGGGTGCAACAGGCTGCGGTGGATTACCGTATCGGTATTATCAGTCCGCGCTCGGATGTCACAATTCCTGTCGGGCAACGTGATCTGGCAATTGCGATCAACATAGAGCCGGCGCTCCAGCCCGGACATTTGCTGGTCTACTTCATGAATGGTGAGCTGCTGGAAGAAACGACGGGGAATAACATCATCGTCAAAGATGTCCCAAGGGGAACTCACACTCTGGTGGTGGAGGCGATTGATGCCGATGGTCGATCATTGGGCACATCGCCACCGGTGATTGTGAACGTTATTCGGCCAAATATTAAAAACAATGCCCTTCCAAAGCCCACTCCAAAATAGTCGCACCAAAATGGTGCTACAATTTTCCTGATATTCCCCATTATGGACAGGTTTGGCGGCTAAAACTGCTGAATCTGGCCTTATTTCTACTTGGTTTGGTTTTTGCAGTAGCCTCCATGCCCATTGTCGAGGCGTTCAGGAGAGCATTAGCTGGTGAGCCCGCGCGATATCTACAAACCCATATTGGATAGTTTGAGCACTGCCATCATTCTGGTAGATGCGGACTTGTTGCTATGCCATATGAACCCCGCTGCTGAAGCGCTTATGGCGATGAGTTGCGAGAGCAATACCGGCGAACCTATCACCTATTTTTTCTATGAATCAGATGAGACAGATCGCCAGTTAAAACTGGCGGCTGCCCAGGCAAATCATTACACCAAGCGCCATGCTGAGTGGCGTTTGTTGAGTGGCGGTACTATCACGGTGGATTACACCGTAACGCCCTTTGGCGACCACGATGGTTTGATTATCGAAATACAGCCAATTGACCGTCTGCTGCGCATTAGCCGCGAAGAGATGCTGACTACCTCACATGAAACCACGCGCAATCTGGTGCGTGGCATGGCACATGAGATTAAAAACCCGCTGGGTGGTATCCGTGGCGCGGCGCAGTTACTGGCGCGCGAGCTGCCCCATTCAGGCCTGAGTGAATACACCAATATCATTATCGATGAGGCGGACCGCCTGCGTAATCTGGTTGACCGCATGCTCGGCCCGAACCAGCTGCCCAAATGGCAATCGCTCAATATTCACGAGGCGATTGAGCGTGTAGCCAATATCATCAAGGCCGAAAGCAGCGATGCGATCAAAATCGTACGCGACTACGACCCGAGTATTCCTGCCATGCAGGGCGACAAAGAGATGCTGATCCAGGCGCTGCTGAATATTGTGCGCAACGCTATGCAGGCGCTGGTTGAAGCCAGTGTGCTCAATGGTGTGATCCAGCTGCGCACCCGTATACAGCGCCAATACACCATCGGCCGCAAGCATCACTCGCTGGTGTGCCGCATCGACATTATCGACAACGGCCCCGGTATTCCGGCCGACATGATCGAAAACATTTTCTACCCGATGATCTCTGGCCGCGCCGAAGGTACCGGGCTTGGCTTGACCATTTCGCAACATCTCATCCATCAACATCATGGCCTCATCGAGTGCCAAAGCGAACCGGGCAAAACCCGTTTCTCGCTCTACTTACCAATGGAAGCGCAACATGCAGAAGTCTAACAAAGTCTGGATTATTGATGATGATCGCTCGATCCGCTGGGTGCTGGAAAAAGCCCTGCAAGGAGCGAACATAGAAACCCGCGTATTTGATTCGGGCGATAGCGCCATGAGCCAGCTCAACCGCGATACGCCCGATGCCATCATCAGCGATATCCGTATGCCGGGCACCGACGGCCTGACGCTGCTGGGCAACCTGCACACTACTCATCCGCAGATCCCGATCATCATCATGACTGCCCATTCGGATCTGGATAGCGCCGTTGCTGCCTATCAAGGGGGTGCCTTCGAATACTTGCCCAAGCCGTTTGATGTCGATGATGCCGTCGCGGTGACCCAACGCGCGCTCGCCCACGCGCAAGAGCAAAAAAGCGAGCATGCGCCGGATAACAACCTGGAAACCAATACCGAAATCATCGGCGAAGCGCCTGCGATGCAGGAGGTGTTCCGCGCGATTGGCCGCCTGTCGCAATCCAACATCACCGTGTTGATCAATGGTCAGTCGGGTACCGGTAAAGAGCTGGTGGCGCGCGCGCTGCACCGCCACAGTCCGCGCCGTAACGAACCCTTTATCGCGCTGAATATGGCGGCTATTCCCAAAGACTTGATGGAGTCCGAGCTGTTCGGCCACGAAAAAGGTGCCTTTACCGGCGCTGCTGCACAGCGCCAGGGGCGCTTTGAGCAAGCCAACGGCGGCTCGTTGTTCCTCGACGAAATCGGCGATATGCCAGCCGAAACCCAAACCCGTTTGTTGCGGGTATTGGCCGATGGCGAGTTCTATCGCGTCGGCGGGCATACCCCGGTAAAAGTGGATGTGCGCATCATCGCCGCTACTCACCAGAATCTTGAAACCTTGGTGGCAGAGAATCGCTTTCGCGAGGATTTATTCCACCGTTTGAACGTCATCCGCATCCATATCCCCAAGCTCGCTAATCGCCGCGAAGACATTCCCAAGTTGGCGCGCTTTTTCCTGCATAAAGCAGCCACTGAATTGAATGTGGATCCCAAAGTACTGTTGCCTGAGACCGAAGAGTATTTTTGTTCATTGCAATGGCCGGGCAATGTGCGTCAGTTGGAGAATACCTGCCGCTGGATCACCGTAATGGCGTCCGGGCGTGAAGTGCACATCGAAGATTTGCCACCAGAACTGCTTGAAAACAAAGAGACCAGCACCCCGGCCGATGATTGGGAAAAGGCGCTGCGTCACTGGGCCGACCAGGCGCTGAGTCGCGGTCAGCATCAATTGTTGAGCGAGGCTGTACCTACCTTCGAGCGGGCTTTGATTGAAACTGCGCTCAAGTACACCGCCGGTCGCAAACGCGATGCTGCCAATTTACTGGGCTGGGGGCGCAATACCTTGACCCGCAAACTGAAAGAGTTGGGAATGGCAGGTGGCAATGATCCTGATGGCGATGGTGATGATTAACCAGTAGTAAAAATGTCCGCAGTGAAAATGGTGAATAAGTGACCGTTTTCGCTGCGGATATGCCTCTCTCTGCTCTTTCTTATTCCTTTCTTTATGCTTTGCGGCATTAAAAACATCTTTTTAGATCTTCTTTTCTTCTTCGCGCAGCTTTTCCAACCTGAGTCTATACTCTGCTAACTGGTATACAACACCGGTGGATCACCGGCTGACTACTACAGCTCACCTAACAAAACCGTATACCGTTGAATAGATAATTACCCCAGCCCAGGAAAGATGTGCTCAAGATTGGTGCATTGCTGCCGTCAACAATAGCGAATAGTGGGTAATCCAATAACTCTAATAGCCGAATATATTCGGGGGACACATGGTACAAAAATCCTTACTCACCAAATTGATGTTGGTGTTGGCGGTTGCGATGGTGGTTATTGCCGTCATAGTCGCCCTGGTCAATGACAAAATTGCTTCCGATAACCTGGAAGAAAAACTGGAAGCCGAAACCTCGGCGATGATCTCGCTGACCAACAGCTCGATTCTGGAGGCGGTGTTTGCCTACGACTTCCAGCAGATTGAAGCGATCGCCAAATCCCTGGTGAATACCTCTCTGGTGACCTCGGTCAATGTGGTCGATCACCGTGGGCAATCTTTGGCCAAAGCCGACGATGGCGACCAGAGTGAAAACCAACTCTCCCGCGATGCAATCCCGATTGTGTACAACGGCAGCACGATTGGAAGTTACAGCATCCGTTTTTCCACTCAGGAATTAAATGAAACCTTGTCCCATCAGCGACAAACCACAATTTTTACCGTATTGGCACTGCTGGCAGCCAGCTTGATTACAGTCTATGTATTGATCCGCAGTCTGGTGTTGGCACCGGTAGATGAAGTGACCCGTTCACTGGCGACGATTGCGGATGGCGGCGGCGATCTGACCCGTCGTCTACCGACCGACAGCCAAAATGAAATCGCCGCGCTCGCGCACAATTTTAACCGCGTAATGGAGCATATCGCTGACATTATTCGCAACGTAGTGCAAGTGAATGACAAGGTGCGCACCAACGTTAACAAAATGAGTAATGCCACCGAAAGTACGGTGAATTCTACCTCGCAACAATTGCGCGAAATTGAATTGGTGGCGACGGCAGTAGAAGAGTTATCGGCCTCCGCAACCGAAATTGCGCGTCACGCTGGCGATACGGCTGAGCGTACTAATGCCACCAGTATCCTCGCGGAAGAAGGTAATGAGATCGTTAATCTTTCATTGGAAAACGTTAATCGCCTGACTAACCAAATTGAATCAACCGCGCAAAAAATTCAGGTACTAAAAAATAATTCGGTAAATATTGGTTCGGTAATGGAAGTGATCCGCACGATTGCCGAGCAAACCAACTTGCTCGCCCTTAACGCTGCGATTGAAGCAGCGCGCGCGGGGGAGCAAGGGCGTGGCTTTGCGGTGGTTGCGGATGAAGTGCGTTCGCTTGCACAAAAAACCCGTTCATCAACTGAAGAAATTGAATCGATCATTGTGCAACTACAGCGCGCTGCCGATGAGGCGCATCAAGCAATGAATACCAGTACAGCTTCTGCGCGCGAAACTATTGATACCGCATCCAGAGTCGGTGGGGCGCTGGATAAAATCCGCGCGAATATTGGCATCATTAACGATATGAACCATCAAATTGCTACAGCATCGCATCAGCAAAGCTCGGTCGCAAATGAGGTCAGTAAAAACATTACCGCTATTCATGGGTTGTCAGAAAACGTGGTGGAAAATGCCCAGGTGGTCAATCACAGCGGTAGTCAGTTGATCAATGAAACCAGTGAGTTGAAAAAACAAATTGATAGTTTCAAAGTGTAACGATTACATTTATCGCAATAAAAAAACGGCGCAATCTGCGCCGTTTTTTTTTGCCTTGTTTTGCAGTCTTTTTATGCTTTGAGCATCAGTGTTACTCATCCTTATTTTTAAACGGTAGCATGGCTCGCGCGTCTTCTGCATAGTGTTTGATGGCGTTTGCTTCCTGCCCAATGAAATGGGCAATTGCCCCTGCAAAATCCTGTCTGTTAATCCAGTGGTTGGAGTAGGTGAGCGTTGGCTCAAAACCACGTGCAATTTTATGTTCTCCCTGTGCGCCACCGTCGAACCGCTCTATGTTATGTGCAATGGCAAACTCAATGCCTTGGTAATAACAGGTTTCAAAATGCAGGAATTGGAATTCTTCCATGCAGCCCCAGTAACGGCCATAAATAGTGCGCTCATCGCGTATAAACAGTGCGGCTGCAATAGTGTTATCAGCGCGTTCATGTGTGCTGTTATGGGCGCAGATCAACACCAGGTTGTCGTGCATGGTTGCGCCGAGAGAGTGAAAAAATTGCGCCGATAAATAGCCAGCATGTCCGCTGCGCTTAAGGTAGGTGTTGCGATAGAGTTGATAAAATAAATCCCAATCCTCGGGCGTTAGTTGTGTTCCGGTTTTGGATGAAAAATAAAATCCCTGCTCTTTTACCTGCTTGCGTTCTTTAAGAATATTTTTTCGTTTACGCGAATTCATTCGTGCCAGAAAATCATCGAAGCTTTTATAGTGATGATTGAACCAGTGAAATTGGCAGCCAATCCGTTGCGGTATATGCCGTTGTTTAAATTGTTCACTTAGGTTGTCATCAGGGAATAAACAATGCCAGCCCGATAGATTGTGCTCGATGCAATAGGTTGAAAGTGTTTGCACTACCCGGTCAATCAGTTCGCCGCTTTGCATCCCCGGTGCGCACAATAAACGGGGGCCGGTGCAGGGCGTAAAAGGAATTGCATTGATCCATTTCGGATAATAAGGGAGGTTGTGTCGGCGATAGGCATCAGCCCACGCCCAATCAAATACATACTCACCATAAGAATGTGTTTTGATGTAGCCGGGCATTGCAGCAATAAGTTGCGCCCCCGAAAATATCAGCAAGTGCTGCGGCTGCCAGCCTGTTTCTGCAGTGGTGGAATCGCTGAGCTCAAGTGCTGCGATAAATTCATGACGTATAAATGGGTAGCCGTCGGGGCATAGTGCATTCCACTGAGCAGGAGAAATTTGCTGTATTGAGTTGATAAATTGGATATGCACTATTGCACCCTGCCGAAATTAGCCATCGCCATTCGATCACGTTGGATCTTAAGAGAGTCTTGTGTAAAAGGTAAAGTTACGCAACTCTGATCCTATCGTGCTGGTTATTTTTATTCAGACTACAGTAGAATCCTGCCAACCCGACAATTTTTTGGTTGATCAATGTCATCGTCTCCTGCTGATCCGAAACTCACTGCCCAGCGTCATTCGAGCCCTAGTTTGTCCTCCTTGCTAATGGATATTGCAGCAAATTTTCAGGCTGAGCGCGTGCGTGTGCGTGATATTACGGAATCGCTCGGGCAGCGGTCATTTGGTTTCATCCTGTTAATTTTTGCGCTGCCTAATTCGTTACCTATTCTGGGTATTCCTGGTGTATCGACTGTCACGGGGCTGCCGATGTTGTTTGTTGCAGTGCAGATGGCATTGGGGCATAAGCGCGTATATCTACCGGGTTGGATTGCCAACCGTTCCGTCGCAACGGTCGATTTTCAAGCGTTGATCAATAAAGTAGCTCCCTGGCTGCAGCGAATAGAAAAACTGATGCGCCCACGTATCCTCTTCCTTACAAAAAACAATGCAGAGCGTCTATTGGGTGCGTTTTGTGTTTCTCTCGCATTTTTGCTGGTGCTTCCAATTCCTCTGGGAAATTTATTGCCCGCTCTGGGAATTCTTTTTATTGCGTTAGGCTTGATTGAGCGCGATGGTGTTTGCGTACTTACCGGTATAGGTATTGGTATTGCTGCCTGGATATTTTTAAGTGGATTAATATGGGTCGCTGTACAAACCGTATTAGCCATGCTTGATCGGCTTGTATAGGAATTGCATTTCTACAATCAATAAAAATGTGGTAATGAATTCTATCGAGAACTGGCTCACCCTTCTTCTGATAACCTCCACCAATAATAAAAAAACAAACAACATTCTGAATTGATATTCAGGATTTGTTCATCCTTACAAACTAGTATCGGCCCTGAAAGACTTTAATGGGAGATAAATTCAATGAACAATTCAATGAACAGTACAATTAAAAAGCTGACTTATTTATCCGCAGTGGTTGGTGTGTGCGCAAGTATTGGTGTGCAGGCCGCTCCAGGAATCAGCTACAACTACGCCGGGTTACAGTTTGTTGAGCAAGATATAGACGATTATCATTGTGACCAGGATGGCCTGCGCTTGAATGGCAGTATGGAATTAAATAGCGATTTTTTTGCTGTGGGTTCTTATAGCGATGTTAGTGGCCGTGGTTGTGGCTCAGAAACAATCAGTGCAGGTATTGGCTATCGCACAGTGTTTGGTGCGGACTCCAGTCTTTATGGTACGGTAAGCGCAGAGCATATGTCGCCCGATGGTGGTAACAGTGATTCAGGTTTGATTGCTGCTGTTGGTTTGCGTGGTTTTATCAATAACAATTTGGAAGCAAAAGTAGAATTAGCTCACCATACTGTGTATGACGGTAATACCGTTTTGGGTGGCGGTGTTGCCTACTGGTTTGCTCCGCAATTTGCAGTAACTGGTGATGTCGGATTTGGCTCTGAGGCTTCTGAATTTGGTGTTGGTCTTCGCATGAACTTCTAATGCTGCTGCATGATTTTTTAATGTGAATTTGCAAAACAAAAAGCCGGCATTTTTGCCGGCTTTTTGTTTTTGAGTTAATCAATATTTTATGTTGGTGAGTATTTATTGCGAGCGATAACGACTTTTTACTGTTGGCTTGCCGCTTCCAATTCTTCACTCACCAGTAGCCAACTTTCTTCGGACTCTTCCAGTTGGGCTTGCAGTTTGGCTTGCTCTTGTAAAAGTGGTTGCAAGGTGTTTTTGTTTTTTTCATCGTAAATAGCAGGATCACCTAGCTGATTTTCTATTTCACCCAGGCGGGCTTGCAATTTTTCCATCTGAGTTTCAAGTGATTTTAATTTATTGGTCAGTGGTTTTAATTGCGCGCGCGCTGCGGCTGACTGTTGTCGCTGGGCTTTTTTATCAACTTTAACATCACTGTCAGTGGCAACGGGAGTCTCTTTTTCTGCCGCAACTGTTTTGGCTTTTTGTTGTTGCATCCATTGGTAATAGTCTTCCAAATCGCCATCAAACTCTTCTACTTTACCATCGGCTACCAATAAAAATTCATTGACGGTGTTACGTAATAAATGGCGGTCATGCGATACCACAATCACTGCGCCTTCAAATTCCTGTAGCGCCATGGTCAATGCGTGGCGCATTTCCAAATCCAAATGGTTAGTGGGTTCATCGAGCAGCAACACATTCGGCTTTTCCCACGCAATAATGGCCAATGCCAGACGTGCTTTCTCTCCGCCGGAAAAGTGTGTAATCGGCTCAAACGCGCGGTCGCCATGAAAATCAAAACTGCCAAGAAAATCGCGTATCTCTTGTTCGCGCGCTTGCGGTGACAAGCGTTGGATATGCAGTGCCGCGGAAGCATTGATGTCCAGTGCTTCCAGTTGATGCTGGGCAAAATAACCGAGCTTGAAATGTTCGCCATTGGTGCGATCGCCGGCGATTAACGGTAGGGACCCCGCGAGTGTTTTTACCAGGCTGGATTTACCTGCACCGTTGGGGCCGAGTAAGCCCACGCGAGTTTCTGCGCGGATTGCTAGCTCTACGTTATTGAGAATAATTTTGTGATCGGAGCCGCTGCCATAACCGATGCTCGCACGTGTGATATGCACCAGCGGCACCGACATTTTGTCATGGCATTTAAATGTGAACGTAAACGGTGAATCGATATGGGCGGGCGCAATTTTTTCCATACGCTCCAATTCTTTAATGCGGCTTTGTGCCTGGCGTGCTTTGGTGGCTTGCGCGCGGAAGCGACGAATATAACTTTCAACGTGAGCAATGCGCGCTTGTTGCTTTTCATAGCTCACTTGTTGCTGCGCTAATTTTTCGGCGCGCTGGCGCTCATACGCAGAATAGTTACCGCTGTAAAGATCCAGCTTCTGGCGCTCGATACACACAATCCGGTCAACAATATTGTCGAGAAAATCGCGGTCGTGCGAAATAATAATCAACGTACCTGCGTAACGTTTTAACCACTCTTCCAGCCACAGGGTTGCATCCAGATCCAGGTGGTTGGTTGGCTCATCAAGCAGTAATAAATCCGATGGGCACATTAGTGCTTGGGCAAGGTTTAAGCGAATCCGCCAGCCGCCCGAAAAATCAGAAACAGGTCGCTCTGCATCGCCCGGAGCAAACCCCAAACCGTTTAATAATTGCTGCGCGCGCGACGGAGCTGTGTAAGCATGGATGTTTTCCATATCGCTATACAAGTGCGCGAGCTTTTCACCGTTGTGTTCAATATCGAGATTGGCTTGTGCAATTTCTTGCTCCAAGCGACGCAATTCGCTATCGCCATCCAGCACATAATCCAATGCGCTGCGGTTGGTGTGACCAACTTCCTGCGCCATATGGGCGATACGCCATTGTCTGGGAATATCCAGCGAGCCGGTATCGCTTTGCAGGCTTCCCAATAACAGTTGAAACAAGGTGGATTTCCCTGTGCCATTAGCGCCGATCAAACCGACTTTTTGGCCCGGGTAAATAGTGAGGTCGGCGGAATCCAATAAAAATTTGGTGCCGCGTTGTACGGAGATGTTTTGTAATTGAATCATGGCGCGCATTCTAGCAGACTTGCTCCAAATTCCTGCTAGTGGATTCTTTATGCAAGCACCTGTACCAGCGCCTGATTCACTGTGGGATTTTTCGCTCGCACTCTATGCACAGCCCGGTGTGGCTGACTGCTGTCTGCGCTTGCAAGATGAGCAGGGTGTTAATGTGAATATGTTGCTCTGGTGTTGCTGGCTGGGCGTGCAAGGTTATGTACTTGATCAACCGCGCTTGGCGGATGCACAGGTGCGTATCCGCACATGGAATGCTAACTATATTGAGCCACTACGGAACTTGCGGCGGCAAATGAAGGCGGAATTTGGTGTGGGTGATGAAGGCATTGAAAGCGTTCGTGCCCACATCAAGCAGGCTGAACTGCAAGCTGAGCGACAACTCCTGTATTGGCTTGAGCTTCAGGTGCAAACTTGGGGAAGCGCCCCTCGGTCTGATCCGGCAACAGCACCTGAAAAGAATCTCCACTTTTATCTGCATACATCAGGTGTTGCTGATTCCGCTATTGCACAGGCGCTAACGGTTATTGGTGCGGCATGTGTCTGTCGCACATCAGTGTCGCAAGAGCGCGGCTAATTGATCTACTGCCTGACTCCATTCGGCATCCTCTTTCAAGCTTTGGTGGATCAGCTGGCGTTGGGCGGGTGTCCAAAAATCCGCTTTTTCCAGCGCAATACCCTCAGGTAAATGATGGTGTTTGATGAATCGTGCTATAGCGAGGTTGCTGGACTCTAACCCCAATTGTGAAAACAATTGATGCATATCCACGCTGCTGTTGGTTGTGAGCATAGTTGTTACCTCCATATTCATAATGATTAAGTATGGGAGGTGATGTGCTATTGCAAGTGAATTTATTGTTATAAAAAACGATTGTGATAAAAAAGGGCGTAAAAACGCCCTTTGTTTTTGTGCGAGTAATAGAGTTTATTAACTCAAGGCACCCTGGTCATCATCAAATGGCAATGATGCAGTTGCAGGTGTCACTGGCGCTTGTGTTTCTGTCGGGGCAGGAGTTGCAACCGGTGATTCAATAACAGGTGCTTCAACAACCGGTGTTGGCTCTGCGGTGACAGGTGCGTCAGCGGCTGTAGCAAGTGTTGCATCAGCTACTGGCGCAGTGACGGGTTTGTCAGTGGTTTTTTTGGCCGCTACTTTTTTAGGAGTAGCTTTTTTGGCGATTTTTTTCGGCGCTGCTTTTGCTTCTGCTGCTTTTTCAACTGCTGTAGCAGCAGGTGTGCTGGGTGCTGCTTTTATTGTTTTGGCAGGTTTTGCTGCTGCTGGTTTATCTTTGCTGCTGGTTTTTTCTTTTTTGGCTGCGGTCTTTTTAGCGGCTGCTTTTTTATCGGTAGCCGGTTTTGTATCAACAGCAGTTTCTTTGGCTGAATCTTTTTTTGCTGCTGTTTTCTTTGCAGATTTCACTTTTTTTGCCGAGCCGCTTTTTGTGCCGCTTTCTTTCAGTTGTTCAGCGACTGCTTTGGCGACGGCTTTGGCAGTTGCTTGTGCGGTGGTGAGTTTATCCAATGCGGCTTGTGCATCGCCCAAGGTTTTGTTGTGTGCAGCCAGTTCTTTTTTTGCTTGTGCGATACGGGCTTTTGCAGCAGCGGTCGATGCACCTTTCGCACTGGCAGCGGCCACTTTTTTCTTGGCTGTTGCCAGATTTTTTTGTGCTGCGGCGACTGCTTTGGTTGCGGCAGTCAATTCCTGTGCGCGGGCTTTATCAAGTGCAGCACTGAGTTTGGCAATCTGTTGTTCCAACTCAGCAATTGAGATTTTTGGGTTTTTTGCGGCGGCCATAAAAATACCTATCGTAGATGTGTTGGAAAAATATGCGTTGGAAAGTCACAGTTATCGGCTTGGATGCCTTGATGTAAGGTGAGCGAATTGTAGCTTTGCCTTGTTAAAAAGGGTATGCCCTCCGGGTACCTAAGAACTGATATTGATTGCGAACCTGTTTTGAACTTCGCACGCCTTTGCCAGTCACAAGAGCTCACAATCCTGATCGCAATGCGACTGCCAATGTGGCTGATTGGAGGCAATGCGCGATAGCACACAGTTTATGCGGGTGTTTGCCTTGCCGGGGCGCTAAAAACGCGCACATTTTGCTGAAGTTGGTATACCATTGCCGCCTGCTCTGGCATCGCAGTAAGGTGTCGGCTAGGAACCAGGCGAGCAGTTGGCTTGCTTCACAGACCATGATTACAAATTAATGATTACTAATAAGGTGCATTATGTTTAACAAACGTTTATTGGTTGTTGGCCTGATGGCTGCGACCGCTGGCCTGATCGGCTGCAACAAAGAAGAAGCCAAGCCAGTTGATGACAGTGCAAAACTGACTAGCCTTGAGCAAAAAGCCAACTACATCATTGGCCAAAACCTGGGTAAGAACCTGCAAAACGGTGGTTTGGCAATTGAGCCAGAAGCACTGGCGCTGGCATTGACTGATGTGCGTGACGGTAAAGAGTCGCGTATCAGTGAAGAAGATATGCAAAAAATCATGCAAGAAGTTCAGCAAAAAGCCATGGCAAAACAAGAAGAAGAACAAAAGAAGCTGAGCGAAGCCAACATTGCTGAAGGCAAAAAATTCCTTGAAGAAAATAAAGCCAAAGAAGGCGTAACCACCACTGAAAGTGGTTTGCAATACCGTGTAATTACTGAAGGCAAAGGTGCCAAGCCAAAAGCGACTGACACTGTAACCGTGCACTACACCGGTAAGCTGATCAACGGTACCGAGTTTGATAGTTCTGTGAAAAACGGCCAGCCTGCTACTTTCCCATTGGATGGCGTAATTCCAGGTTGGACTGAAGCCTTGCAATTGATGCCGCAAGGCTCCAAGTGGGAAATTGTGATCCCATCAGAGTTGGCGTACGGTGCTGGTGGCCAAGGCCCAATCCCGCCATCATCAACCTTGATTTTCGAAGTTGAGTTGCTGGAAGTTAAAGCGCCAGAAGCAGCACCAGAAGCCAAGTAATCTCTGCTTTCTGAGGCATAAAAAAACCCGCTCAAGAGCGGGTTTTTTTATGCGCGGTATTTGGTGGTCGGTAATATTTAGCTCACCAGATCTTTGTGCGATGTATGAAGTACGGCAACCAAACGGTCTTCAGTGCTAAAGCGCACTTCCAGTACTTCGCCGAGTTTGGACAGGTCATCAGTCAGCGATGCCAAGTCATCGGTTTCAAGGTATTTGTCATTAAAGTCGAGCAGCTTTTCGGTTGTGCTATCGACAATGTCGTACAGTTTGCTGGCTTCTTTTAATGCATCGGCATCGTCAAACTCGCGCCCTTCTTTGATCAACTGATCGTAGACTTCAAAGTGACCGGCAGAAACATAGTCCACCAGAATTTGACAAAAGCTGCGCAGTTTCTCTCCGCGCTGCAAATCGCTCAGGTCTTGATCCAGACCGCTGAGTGCACAGTACTGCACCAGCATTGCCTGACGCTCTTCCAACCAGCGGTCAATAATGTCGTTCACACCACCCCAGCGTTCTTTGGCACTTTTGCAATTTTCTAACATCAGTTAATCCTATCGTTGTTCAAGCGCAGCCTGTTTTTATATCGGGTATCCGGCGCATGGCTATGGATACCAGATAACAGCAAGCAGGCTGCTGTTGTTTTGAGTTTGCCACAATAGGCCATCTGATTCGCAAGGGCAAGCCGCTTAGGCGGCTTTGTGATCCTTGCGTATGAGTTGGTATAGATTCACGACAGCCAGCCCGATAAAGGCGATCAATGTCCATGCGGCAAGACTGACACCCAGGATTTTATCGACGTGGGCGCAGTTGCCATCACCTTGCAGCAACAATTTCATCGCTTCCATAAAAGGGAAAACTTCAAACATATAGGAAAGTCCGGGGCCGCATGCGGGCACCTGATCGGCGGGCAAGCTTTGTAACCAGAGTTGGCGGCCGGCAAAGCAAGCGCCGAGAATGGGGCTGATAATGCCGAGCACAGCATAAACGCGGCGACCGGTAAGTGCAGGGTTATGGATTGCGGCAATCAGGGCAATGATACCGGTTAATACGACAAAACCGCGCTGGGTAATACAGAGTGAGCAGGGAACCATTTTCATGACGTGCTCCATGTAAGCGGCGGCGAGCATCATGGCGGTACAAGTGAGGAAGATGATCAGGTTGGTTGTGCGAATGCCGGGGATCATAGGAAATCCTTAATCGATTCTATTTTGTATGGGGTCAGTTTGTATCGCGCTTGTTTTATGGGTGTGCGGCGCTAATGGTAAGCAATAAGCTCGCGCCAGAGCCAGCCTTTCGTGTTCCTTCTGTTGCGAAAAAGCCTGCTTGGCGGATGGATGAAATAGTCTATGCTTGGGGCTGAGATATTATTGCGTCTGTTGGAGCGTAAAAAACAGGACAAGTTCAAATGAGTGGAGCGGTTATGAAGGTTGTGTTGAAGAGATTGGTGGTGTGGATGGCGGGCATGCTTGCGTTGCCGGTATTGGCATCTGGCGGCGGCCCTAAAGTGGCGGAAGGTGTTAACTACATTCCACTGACACCCGCATTGGTAGTGAATTACGGTGGCCCCGGTAGCAAGCCGCGCTATATCAAGGCGGAATTGTCGCTGCGCGCGGAAAATGCTGAAAATGCCGTAGAGGTGATGCATCACTTGCCACTGATTCGCGATCGCATGATCAGTATCCTCAGCTCCCAGACCGAGGAGAGTATCAGTACGCCGGAAGGTAAAGAGTATGTGCGCCTTTATGCGTTATCGGAAATCAACAAAGCGCTGTTGCAAGTGCAAGGGCACAGTGTGGATGGTCATGACACAGGGCACAGCAAAACCAATGGCAGTGCGAAGGCCTCTGCCGTTAGTGATGCTGCTGAGGTGAAAGACGCCAAGCCAGCAGTGCCATCGCTTGCTGATCTTAAGCCGGTGAAAGGCCCAGCGTCGGATTTATTTTTTAATAATTTCGTTGTGCAGAAGTAATACCAAAATAGCGCAAACCGGATGTGAAACGGGTAGCGCTATTTTTCAATAATCAAGTTCCGCAACTGCAGCCGCGATACTGGGCGTAATAATTTTCCAGATACTGGTCAAAGCTGAGTTGTTGGCTTGCCTCCAAATCCTTTTGTGACTGCAGTGATGTTTCGCTCATCTGTGTAAACGCTGCAAAAAACTCACCTATCAGCGGCCGCTCGGCAAAATAGGCGCGATGTTGTTCTGCTTGTGTTGATACATGAGCATAAAAGCTCTGTTGCGATTGCTGCATATCGCGCAACACTTGCGCAGACGGTGTTAGTTCTGCGTTATCAATTTTTGCAAATTGCGCAGCAACAGCCTGTTGGTAGTAATTGCCGCCTTTAGCTTGATCCAATAGTGCAGCACACGCACTGCAACCGCGCAAAATTTCGTTTGCCCATTGCGGCATGGGAATGTCTTTATCACCGCGTTGTAATTGCAATTGGGGATCGCGGCCATTATTGACGATGCGCTTCTGGTTTTCTTGCCCCTGATAAAACTCCCGCTCATCTGTTTCCGGGCTATCGCTCAATAAACAGTACAGCAAAAACGCATCCATCAGCTGCATTTGCTCTGCTGTAATACCCAGCGGCGCGTAGGGGTTTAAATCCACGCAGCGCACTTCCACATATTCAACCCCGCGCAAACGCAATGCTTGTAACGCAGTTTCGCCGCGTCCGGTGGTACGTTTTGGACGTATGCTGGAATAAAATTCATTTTCGATTTGCAGCAAACTGTTGTTGAGTTGCTGATAATTTCCTGCGTTATCTTTTACGCCGATTTGCTCGTAAGCCGGATGGCTTTGGGTGATGGCACCGCACAGGGTTTTTAAATAATCGCCAAGGTTGTTGTAGTTCACTACCAGGGATTTTTGCGCATCGCTCTGATAACCCAGATCGCCCATGCGCAACGATGTTGCAAACGGCAAATACATGGTGTGCTCGGCGGCGGGGAAAAGTTGCAATTTGTGCGTGCGATTTTTTACAAAACAGGAACTGACAGCAGGTGATGCGCCAAATAAATAAATCAACAACCAAAAATTGCGGCGGAAATTGCGGATCAAACCAAAATAACGTTCGGTTTTGAAATCTTGCAGCGATTGTTGGTTATTGCATTGCGTTTGCAGTACGCGCCAAAAATCATCGGGCATGCTGAAATTGTAATGGATGCCGGCGATGGTTTGCATGGCGCGGCCATAGCGATGCCCGAGCCCAATGCGATACACCGTTTTCATTTTTCCACTGTTGGATGATCCATAGCGCGCGACGGGAATTTCGTCATCACCCCCGAGTATGCACGGCATACTTGCTGGCCATAGGCGTTCATTGTTGGCCGCGAGTTGCTGGTAGGTAAAACGATGGATATCGTCAAGCTGCGCTAACAGGGGCGCGACATCATCGAACGGATCGGTAATAAATTCGAGTAATGCTTCGCTGTAGTCAGTGGTGATATGCGGGTGCGTCAGTGCCGATCCCAGCGAGTGCGGGTGATCTGTCTGCGCCAGGGTGCCAGCCGGTGTAACACGCAGGCTTTCTTTTTCCAGTCCGCGCAAAATACCACGCAAGCTGGCGTTCGCCGTTGGCTCGGTAAAGGTTTCAAGTAATGAAGTATGTAAACCTTGAGGTAATGACAATTCAGGTTCCTTGGCGGCAAGCGCAGTCAGGAGGTTTGGATGCTGTATCCAAACCCTCCACGGGAATGGGAAGCAGATTCACTCTGGTATTGGGCTATTGGCCACAGTTTAGTGTATGTCGGCTGATTCGGTAGTCAGAGGCGGAGAGGCTTGTGCGGCAGCGTCTTGCTCCAGCGTATCCAGCAGGTCTTTACCTACTTTAGGGAGCGGTTCGGGCATGATGGCGGGGTCGATAACCGGCAGCCCCTTTTCATTCGCTGCGCAACTAACCACTTTGATGCGTTGTTTGTAATCTTTTGAGCTGGCTTCAAACATCTGGTTGATAGCTTCGTCTTTGTGCACTGTCTTGAACAACGCGCCCAAGTCCCGGCCATCGACCCAATTATTTTGTTTGCCCAGAAACAGCAAGTCCTGATTTTGAAGGATAAACAGGTCGCTCATAATCCACCCTTGTTCACAAATACCCAGCGTTCGTAAGAATAACCAAACGCCCATGTGGGGGTGATGTCGGCTGAGTTCAAGTTATTTTTTCCCCGGTACTGGGCCTGTGCTTTTGCGGATAATAAATTCCGTGGGCAGTACGCATTCGCGTTGGCTCAGTGGTTCGCCTTCAATGACTTTCAGCAGCATGTCCATCGCCATCTTGCCCATCTCTTCTGCCGGTTGGGAAATGGTCGTGAGGCTGGGGTCGGAATACTTGGCGTAGGCGATATCGTCAAAGCCGGTGACCGACATATCTTCCGGAATACGGATGCCCTGGTTCTTCAAGGTTTGCATGGCACCGATGGCCATTTCATCGTTCATCGAGAAAATCGCAGTGGGGCGGTTTTTCATGTTGCAGAACTGGAATGCCGCATTCAGGCCTGACCACATGGTGAAGTCACCTTCAGCAATCAGGTCTTTTTCAAAGGGGATGCCGGCTTCGGCAATCGCTTCTTTATAGCCCTCCAAACGGTCGATCGCGTGGGGGTTGTCTTTCAGGCCGGAAATTACCCCGATGCGTTTGTGCCCGAGCGAGATCAGATAATTCACCATGGTTTTGGCAGCAGCGCGGTTGTCGATGCGGATCGCAGGGCCGGTGGTGTATTCGCAACCACAGGCGTTGACGCAAGGGATATCCGGCGGGATGTTGTTCTGGCTTTTTTCGGAGCTTGGGCGCAACTGCACTATGCCGTCAGCCAGGCGCGTTTCCACGCGGCGGATGTAATCCATTTCACGTTCCGGGGTGCCGCGGGTATCGCCCAAAAGTACGGCATAACCTTTCTGTTGCGCGCGGTCTTCAAGGGCGCGGATAAACAGCGAGTAAAAAGGGTTAGCGATGTCGGGTACCAAAACGACAACAGCATAGGCGCGAGCCGAGCGGAAGTTGCGCGCCAACATATTGGGGCGATAGCCCACCTGGGCGATGGCCTTATGAACTTTCTCCAGGCTTTCCGGAGATACCTTTTCGGGGTTGCTTAAAGCGCGGGAAACGGTGGCAACGGATACACCGGCCAAGCGGGCGACATCGCGAATGTTTGACATAGAGGGCAACCTTAGGCTGTCGGCTGGGGTGAAATGGTGCTGGATTTGCACGAAATCTGCTTATTTGCCGGAAAATTTACTACAGCTCATTAAAAGAGACTAGAAAAATAAAATGTAAACGGTTACATTAATTGGGTGTGCGGGCTTATGGTCTTATTTAATATATCATTTTGTGATCGCGCGCCGGTTTACATAATAACGTTGGAATCTGTTCATGAATCTTCCCCTGCTGGATATTGCCATCATATTTGCCTACGTATTGGCGACCTTGGTGGTGGGCTTCTGGATTTCCAGTCGCGCGTCACAAGATATTAAAAGTTACTTCCTTGGCGGCAATAAATTGTCCTGGTGGCAGTTGGGGTTATCCAATGCATCGGGCATGTTCGATATCTCCGGCACCATGTGGTTGGTGTATTTGCTCTTTGTGTATGGCCTCACCAGCGTGTTTATTCCCTGGTTGTGGCCGGTGTTTAACCAGATTTTTCTGATGGTGTTCCTCTCGGTATGGCTGCGCCGCTCTGGCGTGATGACTGGCGCTGAGTGGATTACCTTTCGTTTTGGTGAAGGTAAAGGAGCGCGCTTATCGCATTTGATTGTGGTGGTGTTTGCGCTGGTGAACGTGATTGGGTTTATCGCTTATGGTTTCATCGGCATCGGAAAATTTGCGGCGGTGTTTATGCCGTGGGAGTTATCCAGTAATTCGCACATGAACGATGTGTATTACGGTTTGATTATCACCGCCATCACCACGCTGTATGTCGTTAAAGGCGGCATGTTCAGCGTGGTTTTCACTGAAGTGTTGCAATTTTTTATCATGACTGTTGCATGCGTCGCGGTTGGAATTATTGCGATGCAGCGCGTCTCGCCCGAGATGTTAAATGCGGTGATTCCAGATGGCTGGACCAGCATCCTCTTCAGCTGGGAATTGCATCTGGATTGGTCGGAAAAGCTCGCGGCAGCGCAGGCAAAAATTGATGCCGATGGTTATGAATTGTTTGCCATCTTTTTTATGTTGATGCTGTTCAAAGGCGTGCTGCAAAGCATGGCTGGCCCTCAGCCAACCTACGATATGCAGCGCGTGCTCTCTGCAAAAACGCCGAAAGAGGCCGCCAAAATGAGTGGCTTTGTGACCGTGGTGTTGATGTTCCCCCGCTACATGTTGATCGCCGGATTAACCGTACTTGCGCTCGGATTTTTTATGGGCGATTTAAATGCAATGGGCGAGAATCTGGATTTTGAACAAATCCTGCCGATGGTGTTAGCGGGTGAAATTTTGCCGAGCGGCCTGTTGGGCTTGTTGATTGCCGGTTTGCTCGCCGCATTTATGTCAACCTTTGCCGCCACCGTTAATGCTGCACCGGCCTATGTGGTCAATGATTTATACAAGCGTTACATCAATGCAGATGCCGATCCAAAAACCTATGTGCGCATGAGTTACGTGATCTCGGTGTTATTCGTTATTCTCGGTGTGGCGATTGGTTTTTTTATTCCCACTCTGAATCAGGTAATCCAATGGTTGGTGAGCGCGCTTTACGGTGGCTATACCGCATCCAACGTTCTTAAATGGTATTGGTGGCGTTTCAATGGCTACGGCTATTTCTGGGGAATGGTGACTGGCTTTGCGATTGCTTTCCCGTTGATATTTACCGATATCTCACCAATCAATGCATTTCCATTTATGTTTGTTGCCTGTATCGCTGCCTGTGTGATTGGCTCGCTGCTCACCGCGCCGGACGATATGGAAGTGTTGAAAAAATTCTATGCCAAAGTGCGCCCTTGGGGCTTCTGGGCACCGGTGCTTGCCGAAGTGCAGAAAGAGTATCCGCATCTGGGCAGCAATAAAAATTTCACCCGCGATGCGCTCAACGTGGTGGTGGGTGTGGTATGGCAAACCTCGTTGGTTGCTGCGCCTATTTTTATGGTGATCAAGCACTGGCCGGAATTTATATCGGCGATGGCAATTGCATTGGTTGCCAGCATTTTCTTGTGGTTTAACTGGTATAAAAAATTAGAAGACTACCCGGCAGATACGCCTGCTGGTGTTTTGCAAAACACAAATGACGAGCATCTGTTAACAAAATCCTGATCGTTAATTTTTTGCACTGTGGATGTCTCTGCAGTGCAAAAAATTTTAACGACCAGTGTAATCGATTACGTTTTATGCCCGCTGGTTATGAAGCACAGTGCAGGGCGATACATTGATAAATTCATTGGAGTATTTGACACATGAGTAGCTTTAAAGAAAAAGCCAAGGCACTGTTGCAGCAGCACGAGGCGTTGGTAACAAAAAAAAATACAGTAAAAGCAAATGGCAATGGCATTTACGACTGCTATGAAAATCCCATTCTTACCGCTGCCCATGCGCCCATTTTTTGGCGCTACGATCTGAATGAAAAAACTAATCCCTTTCTGATGGAGCGCCAAGGCGTAAATGCCGCGTTCAATTCCGGTGCGCTCTATTGGAATGGAAAATATATTTTGGCTGTGCGCGTAGAAGGCGTTGACCGCAAATCTTTTTTTGCGATTGCTGAGAGTCCGAACGGTATCGACAATTTCCGTTTTTGGGATTACCCCATCACCCTGCCAGAAACCGAGCGCCCGGACACCAATGTGTATGACATGCGTTTGACCGCGCACGAAGATGGTTACATCTATGGTTTATTTTGCACCGAGCGCAAAGATCTCAATCATCCGAATGATACTTCTGCTGCAGAGGCGCAATGCGGAATCGCGCGCACTAAAGATTTAATTACCTGGGAGCGTTTGCCGGATTTGGTGACTTACTCGGGCCAGCAGCGCAATGTGGTGTTGCATCCGGAATTTATTGATGGCAAATACGGTTTGTTCACGCGTCCGCAAGATGGTTTTATCAGTGTGGGTGCCGGTGGCGGTATCGGTTGGGGTCTGGTTGATGATATGACCAAAGCTGAAGTGAAATCCGAAGTGATTGTGGATGGCAAGGTTTATCACACCATCAAAGAAGTAAAAAACGGCCAGGGCCCCGCACCGATTAAAACCGCAGAGGGTTGGTTGAATCTCGCGCACGGTGTGCGCAACACGGCGGCTGGTTTGCGTTACGTGCTTTATATGTTCATGACCGAGTTGGAGCGCCCATGGGTTGTTACTCATCGCCCTGCCGGGCATTTTATTGCGCCGCACGGTGATGAGCGTGTAGGCGATGTGTCCAACGTGGCGTTCTCTAATGGTTGGATCGTGAATGAAAAAAATGAAGTATTTATTTATTACGCGTCATCTGACACGCGCATGCATGTTGCGACATCAACGGTTGAAAAACTGATTGATTACTGCAAAAACACTCCGGAAGATGGTTTGCGCTCTGCTGCATCTGTCGCGGTGCGCAATGAGTTGATCAGTGCGAATTTGTCCATTCTGAAAGAGTGGGTATAAGCAGATGGGGCATCCTGTTTTACCAGAGCCAATTGTTATTGATGCCGCAGCCCAGGCTGCGGTAATGATGCAGGAATTCCATACAGAATTGATCGCGATCGCAGATTGGTGGGCGACGTATTCGCCAGATCTGGAGCGCGGTGGATTTTATGGCGAAATCGATGCTGGCAATCGTCCGGTAAACGATGCCAGCAAAGGCATTATTTTGAATGCACGCATTTTATGGTTTTTTAGCGAGGTTGCGCAGCAGTTGGATGACTTACGTTATCGCGACTGCGCGCAGCGTGCCTATGACTATCTTGTTACGCATTTTTTTGATGCGGAATTTGGTGGTGTCTATTGGGAATTAGATGCAGCAGGAAACCCCATCAATACCAAAAAACAAATTTATGCACAGGCGTTCACTATTTATGCGCTGGTGGCTTATTTCGAATTAACAAAAGATGAGCAGGTGTTGGTGCGCGCACTGGAATGTTTTGAGTTGGTAGAGCGGTACGGTATTGATCCCATTAATGAGGGTTATCTGGAAGCCTTCACGCGCGAATGGAAACCGATTGATGATTTGCGTTTGAGTGAAAAAGATTTGAATTATCCCAAATCACAAAATACGCATTTACATATCATGGAGGCTTACACCACTTTGCATCAGGCACATCCGGCACCCGGTATACGCGCGGCGCTTGAATATAATATCCGGATGTTTGATCGCTACATGATCGACCGCAGCAGTCATCACCTGCGGATGTTTATGGATTTGCAGTGGAACGATTTTTCCCCGGGTTACACCTACGGCCATGATATTGAAGCCAGTTGGTTAATTGCCAAGGCATTGGAGTCATTAGGTGATGAGCATTGCACCCAGGCATTGACTCCTACTCTGCTCAAAGTGGCGGAGGTTACGTTGAATGAGGCGGTGGGTTGTTATGGGCAAGTGATTGACTCTTATGATCGTGCAACCCAAACCACTAACACCGATACCACCTGGTGGGTGCAAGCAGAAGCGTTGGTTGGTTTTTTGTATGCCTATGCTACCACTGGCGAGCAGCGGTTTTTTACTGCCGCCGTAAATGTGTGGGAATTTATCAAGCAGTATCAGATTGATCACCAAAAAGGTGAATGGTTTTGGTTGTCCAACTTGGATCAACCCGATCAATATTCTTATTATAAAGTAGGCTTCTGGAAGTGCCCTTATCACAACGGGCGCGCAATGATGGAAGCAATCCGTTATTTGCAAACACACAGCTAATTTTTTGTTGGAATTACATAATGAATAATTATTTCCCACTGCTGCTTCGCTTGTTATCCGCGCTCGTTATTTTATTCGGGGTTATCGCCTGCACCGATTCGACAACAACTCCAGCAGTATCAGGCGAGCCTGAAGGTGCCGGGAATGTAAAAAATGTAGCGGATTTTGTTCAGGTAAAAGGCGTGCGTTTTGAAAAAAATGGCAAGCCTTATGTCATCACCGGTGTGAACATGTGGTACGCCGCTTATTTAGGCGCGCCACATGGTGTTGGTGACCGCACGCGTTTGGCGAAGGAGTTGGATACGCTTAAGTCGATTGGTGTAAACAATATCCGGGTGCTGGCGGTATCCGAACAAAGCGATATTAATTCTGCAGTAAAACCCGCAGTCACCAACGGTTTTGGCAATTACGATGAAAATCTTTTGCAGGGCTTGGATTATTTATTAGCAGAACTTGCCAAGCGCGATATGACAGCAGTGCTTTATTTCAATAATTTTTGGCAATGGTCAGGCGGCATGAGCCAATATATGAGCTGGATTACGGGTGAGCCTATGCAAGATCCCAATGTGACCCAGCAGTGGGAATCGTTTATGGCCAACTCGGCCAGTTTTTATCGCAGCGAAAAAGCACAACAGGAATATCGCAACACTTTGAGAAAAATCATTACGCGCGTGAATAGCATTAACGGCAAAGCTTATGTCGATGATGCAACGATTATGTCCTGGCAATTGGCCAATGAACCCCGCCCCGGCAACTCACAAACATCCCAAGAGCACAAAGAAATTTATATTAATTGGATACATGCAACCGCTGCTTATATCAAGAGCCTGGATGCGCATCATTTGGTGAGTAGTGGCAGTGAGGGTGAAATGGGTTCGGTTAATGATCTGGATGTATTTGCGCGCGCACATGCAACGCCGGATATTGATTATCTCACCTATCATATGTGGATTCGCAACTGGGGTTGGTTTGATAAAACCAATCCCGCTGAAACATGGCAGCCAGCATGGGAAAAAGCACAAAATTATATGCGCACGCATATTGATATCGCCAAAAAAATGAACAAACCGTTAGTGTTGGAAGAGTTTGGTTTGGATCGCGATATGGGTGCCTATGCAATAGATGCCACAACAGAATATCGCGACCGCTATTTTCGCGAAGTATTCAGCGTGCTGCTTGAAAGCGCACAAAAAGGCGAGCCCAGTGCGGGCTACAACCTGTGGGCGTGGAATGGCGCTGGCAGGACAACGCGTGAAAATTATTGGTGGCAAGAGGGCGATGATTTTATGGGAGATCCGCCACAAGAAGAGCAGGGAATGTATGGCGTGTTCGATACCGATAAATCTACCATCGCTATCATGAAAGAATTTAACGCGCGCTTTCAGCAATAGTATTGCGTTAATCCAACAGTAAAAAACTGCAATGTGAATTGCAGTTTTTTTTCGCAATCGCTTAATTTATATGATTAGTAATACGCATTGATTGATTCATAAGTTTAATAAAATCTATTCTCCAGAGGTAAATACCTATGTCAGCACATTTAATTTTTCGCTTGGGGTTTATCGCCCTGAGTTTTTTTATGGGTGCACAAGTGTATGCACAAAAATTTGAACAGATAGCTAGAACACCGCAGTTGGGTTGGAACAGTTGGAATACATTTGGTTGTAACGTGAATGAAAAAATGATTCGCGAAATGGCGGATGCGATGGTCAGCAGCGGCATGAAAGATGCGGGTTATGAATACATTAATATCGATGATTGCTGGCACGGCGAGCGCGATAAAAATGGTTTTATCCAAGCCGATAAAAAACATTTTCCGTCCGGTATGAAAGCGCTTGCCGATTATGTTCACGCAAAAGGTTTAAAGCTTGGTATTTATTCGGATGCAGGTAACACCACCTGCGCAGGTCGCCCGGGCAGCCGCGGGCATGAATACCAGGACGCACTTACTTATGCGAGTTGGGGCATCGATTATGTGAAATACGATTGGTGCGATACCAAAGACATTAATCCCGTTTCTGCGTACTCAACCATGCGCGATGCAATTTACAAAGCGGGCCGGCCAATGTTGTTCAGTATTTGTGAGTGGGGCGATAACAAACCATGGGACTGGGCAAAAGATGTTGGCCATTCATGGCGCACCACAGGCGATATTTATCCTTGCTGGAACTGCGAGCACAATCACGGCTCATGGTCTTCATGGGGCGTGTTGCCGATCCTTGATAAGCAAACAGGTTTGCGCAAGTTTGCCGGTCCCGGGCATTGGAATGATATGGATATGATGGAAGTGGGCAATGGTATGACGGCTGATGAAGATCGCGCACACTTTTCGCTGTGGGCGATGATGGCATCGCCACTAATTGCAGGAAATGATTTGCGCAACATGAGCGACGCCACCAAACAATTGCTCACCCATAAGGATACCTTGGCGATTAATCAGGATAAGTTGGGTATCCAAGCCATGAAGTGGATTGATGAAGGCGCTATTGAAATTTTTATCAAGCCATTGGAAAAAGGTGATTACGCGGTGCTGTTTTTAAATCGCGATGACGTCGCGCGCGATTACAGTCTGGATTGGAATTTTCATTACATGAAAGACGATATTAGCAAGCATGAAATTTTCTTTGATAAAAAGCGCTTCAACTGGCGCGATATCTGGACTGGTGAAAAAGGTACTACGGGCAGCCAATACACAACCCGTATTCCTGCCCATGGTGTTGTTGTGCTGCGTTTGAGTCCGCAATAATCGTTTGGTTGTCGCTGCGCCATCACAATAAAAAGTCAGCACGCGTTGGCTTTTTATTGTGGCTTATGCTGTTTTGCGCCTACACTTTTCACATAAAGCCGTTTGCTATCGCGCAGCGTGCGTATGTTGGGAGGTGAGATGGATAAATATTTTATTAGCGCAAATGAATTGTTGTTGGATTCATTCAAGCTTGCGGAGCAAATTTTCCTCAGCGGCTTTCGCCCGCATTTTATTGTGGGTGTATGGCGCGGCGGTTCGCCAGTGGGCATTGCTGTGCAGGAATTCCTGGAGTATGCCGGTGTGCCGACCGACCATATCGCAATACGCACTTCGTCCTATTACGGTATTGATCAACAAAGCAAAGATATTCGTGTGCATGGGCTTGATTACATCGTCAACAATGTCGATGCCGACCAATCGCTGCTGATTGTCGATGACGTGTTTGACTCCGGCCGTTCGATCATGGCGGTGATAGAGGAGATCAAACGGAAATCCCGCCGCAATGCGCCCAGCATCATAAAAGTGGCATGCCCCTGGTATAAGCCAACGCGCAATACCACCAGTATTACGCCCGATTTTTATGTTCACGCAACCGACCGCTGGTTGGTTTTTCCGCACGAGTTATGCGGCCTGACCCCACAGGAAATTCTGCAAGGAAAAGGTCAGGAGGTGGCTGCGACCCTTGCGCAACTGAAAAAAGGATAAAAAATAATCGCCCTGAATAGGAAAAATACCAATTGCGTAATTGAACCCTGTCCAAGAGCGAAAACCTGTTATTCGACAGGCGATAAAGCAGGAATTTTTCAACTTTTGTGTTGACTCAAAAAGACCAAACGGGTTTAATACGCGCCTCTTGCAGCGTGGCTACCGCCACAGCAAGCACGACACGCCCAGATAGCTCAGTCGGTAGAGCAGTGGATTGAAAATCCTCGTGTCCCTGGTTCGATTCCGGGTCTGGGCACCATATTAAAACCCGAAGTTCGCAAGAACTTCGGGTTTTTTATTGGGCGTATATTTTTGCCCTCCGCTTTGTGTGCATCAGGAATGTATTGACGATGGAAAGTAACCAAGCCCCCAATGTACAGCCTGCGCTTACAACGCAGCGCATCGCTGCTCTTGATACTGCTCGCGGCATCGCGGTGCTCGGTATCTTGCTTATCAATATGTATTCATTTGCCCTGCCGGAAGTGATGCGTGCCAATCCATTTTTGCTGGTGGACGCGAGTAGCCTGGATCGCGCGCTCTGGTATGTGCTGCATATCTTTGCCGACACTAAATTTATCACCATGCTCAGCGTGGTGTTTGGTGCGAGTCTTTGGCTTTTTGCTGAGCATGGCGCCGCGGGGGATGCGCGGCTTGTTGATCAATTACAGGGGCGTCGGCTCATGTGGTTGCTGGTGTTCGGTTTGCTGCATAGCTATTTGCTGTGGGACGGCGATGTGTTGTTTACCTATGCTGTGTGTGGCTGGGTGGTCTGGCATATGCGTCGCTATGACACTGTGTTGCTGCTCAAAATAAGTGCCGGTCTGTTCGCAATCGGTGCGCTGCCCAATGTGGTGATGACTGCTTTTTTTCCTGAGGTGATGAATGAGCTGATGGCTTACCAAACGGCAGATGAAATCGCCGCAGAGGTTGAGCACTATCAACAGGGTTGGGGGGCAATTGCGCTTGAACGGATTGGAACGGCAGTTGGGCTGCAGCTGGGTGTGCTTGTGACGGGGTGGTCAACCATCGCGCTGATGTTGGTGGGGATAGTGTTGGCGCGTTGCGGATTGCTAACCCTGCAAGTGAGTGCTGATCACTATCGCCGGTTAATCGCACTAACCGGCGTGCCGGGGTTGTTGCTGATTGCGATTGGGTTGTACAAAAGCATCCACTATGGGTTTGCCGCTGGTTATGTCTACACCTATGGTTATGAGCTCCATTTTTGGGGTAGTAGTTTGCTGGGCATTGCGTATGTGCTGATGGTGATGCTGTGGTGTCGCGCGGCAGGTGGATCATTTTTCGCGCGAGTCCTTGCGGCTGTGGGACGTATGTCGCTGAGCGTCTACATCATGCAATCGCTGATTTGTACGCTGCTATTTTATGGCTATGGGCTGGGGTGGTATGGCCAATTATCGCTTTCACAAGTGGTGCTAGTCACTCTGCTTATCTGGTCGTTCCAGTGTATGTTCGCCTGCTGGTGGCTCGCACGCTTCCGGTATGGCCCGCTTGAGTGGTTGTGGCATCGCTTGGTGTATCGCGCTGAATAACGGTTCTAAGTAAGCGACTCTTTCATAGCAATTGCATCTGTTTTGCCGGGTGTGCTGGATTACACTTTTAGGTGTGCCCACATTTTGCGAGCGATTGGCTATGCGTACTTATATCCGTCATCCCACGTCTATCCCTATTCAAGTTTGTGCAGGTGGTGATGAAGCATCGCGTGTGCGGGTGCGCAACCTGAGTGCGGGCGGTTTATGCTTTGTCACCGATAAACCGGTCAAAGTGGGGACTCTGGTGGAATTCGATATTCCCGTCACCAAGCCTGACTATCATGGCTCTGGTGTCATTGTGTGGCGACGCGAACAATCTTCAACCCAGTATGAAGTGGGAGTGCGCTTTACCAGCGACGATGAATACTTTCGTACACGTATGGTGGAGCAAGTGTGCCAGATAGAAGATTATCGCCAGCGCCTGGCATTAAAGGGGCGTAAGTTAACCAGTGAAGAGGCCGCACTGGAGTGGATCGAGCGTTACTCGGGTAATTTTGATCAGCATGCGATGGGTTAGTATTGGGTTAAGCTAAATTGATGCATAAAAAAATCCCCGCCGTTCATTGTGAGCTGCGGGGATTTTTTTATTAAAAGAATGTGTGGAGATTATTGCGCCGGGTTTTGCAGGCGGCGATTAATCAGATCCTGCTCAATGGATTTCATGGTTTTGTCATCGAGCGGGTACCACAGGGTGAAGATAGTGCCGAGAATACCGATGATTACCGGAATGCCGGTCATCAATAACACCATGGCAGGTACGGAGGCGGTAACAGCACTTTCAACACTGGCATCGTAACCATAGAGCGCCAACACAATCAGCACCATTGCACCGGCAAAACCGTGACCGGTTTTATTGATAAAAGTACCTGCGGAATAAATCAGGCCGGTTGCACGGCGGTGATTTTTCCATTCGGAGTAATCCACGGTGTCGCCCAGCATACTGAAGAAAAGTACGGGCATCATGCCGGCAAAAAACTCGCCGATAGTCGCCAGCACCAGCATCAGCGTCACATTCTCTTGCGGTACAAAATAAATCGCTCCGTTAAATATTGCGCCAAGCACAAAGGCGGCGATCATGAGTGTGCGTTTATTAAAGCGATTGGAGAGCCAGCCTGTCGCTACTGCTGCGGCCAGGGATGCGAGCAAGGTGAGCAGGAAGTAGAGGCTGATAAGATCCGGGCGCTCAAGGTAATACTTGAAGTAATAGCTTGCGGCGCTTGGACGAACTACGGTGAAAAGGCCAAACATAATGCCGACGCCGAGCAGAATCAGCCAAGGTTTGTTGGTGAGCAAATCGGCCAGATCTTTTTGGGTCGGGCTCAAGGATTCTTGCGGGCGGCTGATAATACGTTTGCGCAAATACACGGTATATGCGAATGAAGCCAGCATGAAACCGAGGGCGATGTACTTGTAAGTCGCCGGCCAATCCTGCATTGCCAGCGTGATAATAAACAAGCTGATGCCGAAAACCGGAACCAAAATCACTGGCAAATTGGCGAACAGATCTTTCATCTCTTCCCAGAACGTGCCGTGCAGCTGTGTGGGCGGCTCAATGCGCTCTTTGGTGGTCTTGTAGGTAATCAACAGGAACACAATGAGCAATACAGCAAAAATCAGCATGGTGCGTTGATAGCCAACAGCCTCATTGCCTTTGCCAAGAATTTCTACCAATTCTGGCAGGCTGGTCATCACCAGTAATCCACCGGTAAATGCGCCAATAAAGCGGAAGCTCGATAAGCTTGCTCGCTCTTTCACGCTATCGGTCATCACGCCCATGAGTGCGCCATAGGGTACGTTGTTGGCGGTGTAGGCGAGCGTCAGGCAGAAATAAATCACGAAGGCGTAAATCAATTTGCCGGTGTAACTGAAATCGGGCGTGGTAAAGATCAATGCAAGGAACAGTGCGAGGAACGGCGTTGACCATAAAATCCAGGGGCGGAATTTGCCTTGTTTGGTTTTGGTGCGGTCGGCAATGGAGCCCATCATGATGTCGGTAAGACCGTCAGAGAGGCGCACAATCAAAATCAAAATCGTGGCGTGGGCGGCGGCGATTCCAAAAGTATCGGTGTAAAACACGGGGATGAAAAACCCGCTGCGCCAGACGAAGTTGGCGGCGGCATCACCTAATGAATAACCGATTTTTTCTCGCAGAGATAATTTAGGAGCAACACCTGTGGTGGCTCCGGCGGTGGAGTCGTGCATGGTCTCAAAACCTCGAGTTTGTTTTACTCAGCAATTTAAGAATGATGGCTGGTTTTATTGTTGCGCTGTCCATGCGCGATTTGGTTTTTTAACGGCTTGTTAAATCAGGGGGATTTGCCCCCCTGATTTGATCTCTCTCACCTGATCAAGCGTAGATGCTTCCTGTGCGGGTGCATCTTTGGTTGGTGCATTTTTTTAGAATGGAATTACTTGCTGCTTTTGAATGTTTCAGCGGCTTTAAGGATTTCAGCGCGCGCTTCTTCCAGATCGCCCCAGCCTGCCACTTTAACCCACTTGCCTTTTTCCAGGTCTTTGTAGTGTTCAAAAAAGTGCTCGATCTGCTTCAGGGTAATTTCCGGCAGGTCTTGCAGAGTTTTGACATTGCTGTAAATGGTGGTCAGCTTGTCGTGCGGAACAGCAACGATTTTTGCATCTTCGCCAGCTTCGTCGGTCATCTTCAGCACGCCCAGTGGACGGCAGCGAATCACGGAACCTGCTTGTACTGGCTGAGGGAATACCACCAACACGTCAGCGGCATCGCCATCGCCACACAGGGTTTGCGGGATGTAACCATAGTTGCATGGATAGTACATGGCAGTGCTAACCAAACGGTCAACAAACAGTGAATTACTGTCTTTGTCGATCTCGTATTTGATGCCGGAATTCATAGGGATTTCGATAACAACGTAGAAGTCATCGGGCAGGCTTTTGCCAGCGGGGACAAGTTCAAAACTCATGGTAGATACCTGATGTGTAAGGATTGCAGAAGGTTATTGAATTCTTTGAGCTGATCGGCGGCGGATTCTACCACAACAAAAAGGCAGCGATAGCAGCCACTGCGAGGGTCGCTGCAGCAAGGATTAACCAGGTGGTGCGGCGGCTTCGTTGGGTATCGGGCTCAATGCGGTTGCCCGGTGATGTCGGGCGTGTTTTCCAGCGCTTGGGTTCGCTGCTGGGCAGCTTGCGCTCGATGGGTTTGCTCAGTTCATCAATCGGTTTGCGGATGCGGGTTTTATTTTCTTCCAGATCGGGCGCAACAATGCGGAAACTATAAACATCCAGTCGCAAACGATCGCCGTTATTGGCGGTGGCGTTATCGACCCGCAATTCATTCAGGTAGGTGCCGTTAGCTGAACCAAGGTCTTTAATGCGCAGATGGTTACCCTCAACACTGATTTCCACATGGCGGCGCGACAAATGTGTGCCTGGAATAACGATATCGCACTGGTTGCCGCGCCCGATCACCGTTGCGCGCTCGGGCATCAGCATGAAGTGTTTGCCCGCCAGCCAGCTGCTATCGGAGACAAGCCGCCAGGGGGCAGCGGCAGGTTCTTTGGTTTTATCGGGTAGGCTGCGGGGGTCGAGTACAATGATTTCGGCGCTGCCGATTTTGATAATATCGCCGGGCAGGATTTCTTTCTGGGTGATGCGCTGGCCGTTCACAAAGCAGCCGCTGGTGCTGTTGTTGTCCTTGAGTAAGTAACGGGTGTTTTCCTGGATGACCTTGGCGTGTACGGGGTCTATGTCTTTATCGTCGATAACCAGATGATTGTCTGCGGAGCTGCCAATCGAGAACAGTTTTTCAACAACCCACAAGGGTGGGCGTCGATTGTCCTTAAAATGAAGTTTAAGCATGGCCGATCCGTATTTTTGTCGTCTAAATAATCTTTTATGTGTGTATCTACCCTGATAAAGCCGATTTTGGCGTCGATCCTGTAAGTTGAATGACATTACCATCGAATTCTATTAACTCATACCCCAAAGGGCAATTGTATGGCTGATATTCCTGTTGCTGACTCTTTATTGGCAGCTCCCGAGGCAAAAAACAGAGTGGTGATTCACTACTGCAATATGTGCCGCTGGATGCTGCGCTCGGCTTGGCTCGCGCAAGAGCTGCTCAGCACCTTTGACGGCGAGCTGGATGAGGTTGCGTTGCACCCGGGCACAGGCGGGATTTTCCATGTATGGCTCAATAATGAGCTGGTGTGGGACAGGGTTCGCGATGGCGGCTTTCCGGAAGCCAAGGAGCTCAAGCAGCGTGTGCGCGATGTGCTTTGCCCTGATCGATCCCTTGGTCATAGCGATGGCCATAAAAAATCTGACTGACTTCCCACTGACTTTTGTAACAAATCGTTTCCCTTGGCCGGATTAATGGCCTTTTTACTGTTTTGCCCGGGTGTGGCTGGCATAATGGCGACCACGTCCGGGCGATGTCTCACAGGCAATTACCGCCCGGTTTTTGTCGTTCAGGGAACCCCTACCAACCGGATTTTTCCATGCAGATACTTTCACGCTTTTATTTGTCACTTAACCGTCTTTATCGCGCGCTGGTTATCAACCGTCCCTACCATGTGTTTACCGGTCTTGTGATTCTCACCATTGTGGCCGCCTTTGGCATGACCAATTTCAAATTGGATGCCTCTGCTGATTCGCTCACGCTCGAACACGATACATCTATTGATTATCTGCGCGAAATTTCCAAGCGCTATCAAAGCGGCGATTTTTTGGTGCTGACGTATGCACCCAAAGCCGAAATGTTTTCCGATGAATCGATCAACACGCTGAAACAACTGCGCGATGAACTGGCGAGCGTAGATGGGGTGGCGAGTGTGTATTCGATGATCGATGTCCCATTGCTGTACAGCCCAATGCGCACTTTGGCGGAGCAACAAGAATCAACGCGCACCTTGTTAACGCCCGGTGTTGATCGTGCGATGGTCAAGCAAGAATTTTTAACCAGCCCGATTTACCGCGATATGTTACTCAGTGCTGATGGCACTACATCGGCGATCCTGCTCAATCTGAAAGTGAATAATCAATACATTGAAATGGCACGTCATCGCGATGCTTTGCGTTTAAAGCGTGATAAAGAAGGGCTGAGTGAAACAGAAGCGAAAGAGTTGGAGCGTGTTTCGGCAGAGTTTCTTGCGTACCGCACCGCAACGGCAGCACAAGATGCTGCGCGTGTGGAAATTGTGCGCGGCATAGTGAGCAAATATCAGGATCGCGCGCAAATTTTCCTGGGCGGTGTGAGCATGATCACTACCGACATGATTGCCTATATCAAAAGCGATCTGGTGGTGTTTGGCAGTGCGCTTATCGCTTTTATTATTTTTATGCTCGCATTTTTATTCCGCCAATGGCGTTTTGTGATTTTGCCATTAACGGTTTGTTTGATGTCAGTGACGTTGATGTTGGGTTGGCTCAGCTGGATTGATTGGCGGCTTACGGTCATATCATCCAACTTTGTCGCGCTGTTGTTGATCATGGTGTTTGCATTCACGATTTATGTTGTGGTGCGCTACCGTGAATTACATGCAATTGACCCGGATATGTCGCAAGCCGATTTGGTGTTGCAAACCATGCGCGACATGGCCATTCCCTGTTTATATTCGGCGCTGACCACCATAGTGGCTTTTATGTCATTGGTGATGAGCGGCATTCGCCCGGTGATTGATTTTGGCTGGATGATGACGATCGGTTTATGTGTGGGCTTTGTATTGGTGTTTGTCATTCTGCCTGCCGGTCTGATGATCCTGCCCAAAGGCGAGCCTAAAGATCGCGGCGACAATTCGGCAGCACTGACAGTAAGGTTTTCAAAGCTGGCAGAGTTTCACGGTGGAAAAATTTTGCTGCTGAGTGTGCTCGCAGCCTTGGTCAGCATTTGGGGAATCAGCAAATTGGAGGTGGAAAACCGCTTTGTTGATTATTTCAAAGACGACAGTGAAATCCATCAAGGCTTGAGCGTCATTGATCGCCAGCTCGGCGGTACGGTAACGCTCGATATTATTTTGGATGCTGAAAAGAACACAATTGCCATCAATGAAAGTGATGAAGAAATAGAAGAAGATCCCTTTGCTGAAGATACAACTGCCGACCCGGCAAGCGACATGGATCTGGAAGAAGATCCCTTCGCCGAGGTGGGCGATGAAGATGCGTTCGCCGAAGACAGCGATACCGCTTCGTCTGCATCGAGTTACTGGTTCAGTGTGGCAGGTTTGGATCAAATCAAGCAGTTGCATAATTATCTGGAATCCTTGCCGGAAGTGGGCAAAGTGCAATCGCTGGCAACGGTGTATCAGTTGGCGCGCGATATCAATAAAGGCAAGCTTAACGATTTTGAATTGAACGTTATGCGCAATATGCTTTCGGACGATATCAAGGGGTTCCTTATCAAACCCTACTTGTCGGATGAGCAACAGCAAACACGTATTACCCTGCGTGTGATTGAAACAACCCCCGATTTAAAACGCGCTGAATTGGTCGAAAAAATTCGCCAATACGCTATTACCGAAGGTGGGTTTAAACCCGAGCAAGTGAACTTCACCGGCATGTTGGTGCTGTACAACAATATGTTGCAGAGTTTATTTGCCTCGCAAATTTCAACCATCGGTGTCGTGTTTGTTTCGATCATGCTGATGATGATGGCGCTGTTCCGCTCAATTAAAATTGCTGTCATTGCCATACTGCCAAATATTTTGGCAGCGGGAACCGTATTAGGTGCGATGGGCTTGGTAGGCATTCCGCTGGATATGATGACTACGACTATCGCGGCGATTGTGGTCGGCGTGGGGGTGGATCAGGCGATCCAATATTTCTATCGCTTCCGTGTCGAGTTTGCGCACGACCACAGTTATGTTGAAGCTATGCATCGTTCGCATGCATCAATCGGCCGCGCGATGTACTACACCTCGGTCACCATTATTGTTGGCTTTTCTATCCTGATGTTGTCGGAATTTATTCCATCCATTTATTTCGGTGCATTGACGGCGTTTGCCATGTTGATGGCGGTTATTGGTTCACTCACATTGCTGCCGAAGCTGATTTTGCTGATGAAGCCGTTTGGGCCGGAAAAATAAATTTCCCGGTTGAAAAAAGGGCGCGATATATCGCGCCCTTTTTTATTTGTCGTTGTTGCCTTTTATTTTGGTTAATCGATTACCAATCCATCAATGCTTTTAATTGTGGTGCAAGATCCGCAGCCATGGCGGCATGTTGTGATTTGGTGGGGTGGGCATCTTGCTCGTCACCGGGATAATGTGGCGATGTGACTTGATGTACACGAGCTGCATTCACGCGGGAAATCGTTTCGCGAATATAATCAATCAATGCGGTTTTTTTATCGCCATGCAAAATAGCTCCTTCGGTGAGTGCAATATGTGCGTGCGGATACTCTTTGAGTAATTGATTAACCAACTTTACGTAAGTGCGCACATAGGCCTCGCGTTCGGGAATGCCAGTGCTGAAATCATTGGTGCCTATGGCGCTGACAATTAAATCGGGTTGATACGCTTTTGTATTCCAGCTCACAGGCGCTGCCTGGTCTGCAATAGTGAGTGGATAAAAATCCGGTAAATTCAATTCATCGGTTTTGCCATTCCAGCTGCGCACCAAGCCCCGCCCTCCGTAACATACCAACTGCACTTGCGCATTCAATGCTGCGGCGGTGAGCATGCCATAGGATTCACGTGCGTTTGACCAGGATGGATTCGGTTTTTCACCCGGGATACGATCAATCATTTCGGCGCAGGTAACTGAGTCGCCCAGAAATAACAATTTGCGTTTTGGTAATAATGGCGGTGGGAGTAATTCGCCTTTATCCAACGTAAATGTTTTGATGGTTGATATACCTTGCCAGGTTTCGGTGCGGTTAACGATGCGCACACTGTGTTTGCCTGCGCTCGCAAAACGAAACAGTTCTATCGTGGTCGCCTCTTTTGCAAGTTGGATAGCTGTTGCGGGGCCTTCATCCACAATCACATCAATCCAGCCGTTTCCTGTATTGCTCTGCGCAACCATCTCCAGTTTTGATGCTTTCACTTCCAGCAAAAACGTTACACCGGGGTACGCGAAACGCACACTGCCATCACCTTGCTGTTGTGCTCTCCCCATAAGGCCAATGCGTTCATCGTTAGCATTAATGGTTTCAGCGAAGAGGTTGGTGCTCATAAATAAAATCATCACTAGCGAAATAATATGTTGTGCGTAGTGTTTCATGATGCGCCGCCTATTTTAATAACTGTTGAATATCGGGCAGCATTGCATCCGCCCAAATTTGGTAGCCTTTTGGGGTGGGATGCAAAAAATCATTCATGATAGCGGTGGATATGTTGCCGTTTTTTTCCAGCAACAGAGCGCCGTAATCTTTAAAGAAAATGGTTGTTTGGTTATCAAGTTGTGCAATCAGGTGGTTTAATTTTTTAACATGCTTGCGGTTATCCGAGCTCGCCAGTTGATCAAAGGGAAATACGCCATTGAGCAGGATTTTGCTGTGCGGCCAGGCTAGCTGTAGCTGCGCGACAACCTTGGCAACACCTTGCGCTACTTGTTCTGGTGTCTCGTGCAGATGGCCAAAATTATTGACGCCGATCATCAATACAATAAGCTTGGGTTGCATATTGCCTATAGCACCGTGCTGTAAGCGCCAGAGAACATTCGCAGTGTGATCGCCACCGATACCAAAGTTAGCGGCCTTGAGCGGTTTGAAGTGCTTGTCCCAAATTTGCCAATCCCAACCTGCGGTAATGGAGTCGCCAATAAACAAGAGGTCAACTTCTTCATACTGTGCGACAACGACATCTTCAGCGTGGCGTTTGTCCCAGTTTTTTACCGGCATCCAGTCAAATTCAATCGTACGTTTTGTGGGGATTGTACCAGCGGGCATTTCATCCTGTTTTGCGTGAGCGAAACCGGCTAAAAAAGAAAGCAAACATATCCAGATTATGGGATGGCGAAACATAGTGGTTTCCTGCGTAGTAAATTTTTAATATTGGCAATCGATATGGTGTAAGAAAATCAATTGCAGTGCAGGCTGTGTGTTTTTAATAAAGTGCACTGGTGTGCTTATGTTTTTATATGAATTTTTAGTTTTTCAAGCTTAGCCGTTCATTGTGTGAGTTCAAGCTTTGAACACCGGCAATATTTAAAATCAAATCGAGCAATTCGTCCCAAGGCTCTGCATTGCGCATCCCTTTTACGGCTTTATCAATCCCATTGGCTTTTCGTAACAACTGTTGCAATTGCGCTGGTTTAAGGCGGCGCAATGCCGCCTGCATGAGCGGTTGGCGTTTATCCCATACACCGGCTTGTTTGGCTGCCCAATCAAAATGTTTTCCCTGTGCGACTGCCTGTGAAATTTGCACCAATGCGCGAATTTCGCGCGTCACTGCCCAGAGAATGTTAATCGGTTCTGTGCCTTCCGTTTTTAATCCTTGCAGGGTACGCACGGCTGCGCGGGCATCGCCGTGCAGTGCTTTATCGGTCAGGCCGAAAATATCGTAACGCGCGCTGTCAGCAACAACCGATGCCATAAGCTCATAGCTGATGCGGTTATCGGTAGTGAGCAGTTTTAATTTTTCAATTTCCTGAGCGGCGGCTAACAGGTTGCCCTCAATACGTGAGGCGAGCAGGTCTATCGCATCGCTGTCGGCGTGTAGCCCTGCTTGTTGCAAACGCACGCCAATCCAGCGCGGTAATTGCGCGGGAGTAACCGGCCAAATTTGGATGTGTTGGCCTGCATCTTCAATGGCTTTGAACCATTTGCTTTTTTGTGTGGCACCATCGAGTTTTTCAGTGACGATCAACAACAAATTATCCGGTGCTGGCGATTGTGCATACTCCTGCAATACCTTTCCGCCTTTGTCACCGGGTTTGCCGCTGGGCATACGCACTTCAAGAATTTTTTTCTCGGCAAAGAGCGATAGGCTGTTGGCTGCCGAGAGCAATTGGTTCCAATCAAAACTGGTATCGACATGATAAAGTTCGCGCTCGCTGAAACCATTTTTGCGCGCGGCAGCGCGAATTTGGTCGCAGGATTCCTGAATCAATAAGGGCTCATCACCAGACACCAGATAGATAGGCGCTAATTGTTTGGCGAGTGAAGCTCCTAATTGTTCGGCGCGCAATTTGGGCATTTTATTCTGCCGTAGTGGATGCGGGTGTTGCTGAAGTGATTACAGGTTTTGTGCTGATATTTTTTACCCGGCGCAAAATACTGCTGGCTAATTCGCGGCGCATTTCGCGCAAGACTAATTCTTCTTCCTGCGCTGCACCATTCGCGTTATTCACATTGTAATTGTAGGTGCGCGAGATACGCGCGCTGGTGTTGCGCGGTGTGAGAATACCCTGGGCATTGCTCACGCGATAATCCACACTGAGAATAATTTCATAGGCGCTCGTCAGTGCATCGCTACCGACACCTGCTGTGCGCTTGTCCATTATTTCCCGCTCCATCACTAAGGTAAGCGATGTGCTGGTAGGTGCCGTCAGTTCATTGATTTTGTAGGCAGGAAATAATTGGCGCAGGCTGTTGATCACTGGGCTGTGATCGTCGGTTGCGATAACAACTATGTCCAATGGTGCGGTCATTGCCAGTTTATCGCCACCCGCAGCAGAGCCGCGCAAATGCCAGCCGCACGCGGAGAGAGAAAGAATTAATAAAACGGCGATAATTTTTTTCATAACAGACCTGTGTTGTAAATCCCTCCCAGCCTCCCTTTTTCAAAGGGAGGGGCAAACTCCCTGTTGAATCTCGCATCCTGCTCATTAAATCTTTTGGTGATTCTGTGCACCAAAATTCCCCCGTTGAAAAAGGGGCTAGGGGGATTTGCTTTTAATTAGCAACAATGTTGACCAATTTATTAGGGATCACAATTACCTTGCGCACGGTTACACCTTCGAGGAAGCGCTGCACATTCTCTTGTACAAGTGCTTCAGCTTCGAGTTGCTCTTTGGGTGCATCAACCGCAACATCCAATTTGCCGCGCAATTTTCCGTTCACTTGTATAACCACTTCTACCGTTGAGCGAGTCAGTGCGCTCTCATCCAGCGTTGGCCAGGGTTGGTTCAGCGGAATTTCTTTGTTGCCCAGTTCTGACCAGAGCGCATGGGTGATGTGCGGGACAATCGGAGCGAGCAATAAAATCGCCGCTTCCAGTGCCTCGCGTTCTACCGCCAAACCCTGCGGGTTGGCACGGTCTGCAAGTTTGCTGGTTTCATTCAACAATTCCATCACTGCCGCGATAGCGGTGTTGAATGTTTGGCGACGGCCGTAATCGTCGCTGACTTTTTGGATGGTCTCGTGGGTTTTTCTGCGCAAATCTTTCTGTGCTTGTGGCAGGTTTTCTGCGTCAAGCTTGCCGGGTGTGCCCGCATTGATGTGGCCTTCAACAGCCTTCCACAAACGGCGCAAGAAACGGCTCGCACCTTCTACACCGGAATCGCTCCACTCCAGGCTTTGCTCTGGCGGAGCAGCGAACATGGTGAACAAGCGGACGGTATCGGCACCGTACTGGCTGATTACGCTTTCCGGATCAACACCGTTGGCTTTGGATTTGGACATTTTGATCACGCCGCCAAATTCCACTGGTTCGCCGGTGGTTTTGTGCTTGGCGGAAATAAAGCGGCCTTTGTCATCGCGCTCGATAACCACATTTTCCGGCTCGATCCAATTCTCTTTACCTTCGCTTTTGGTGAAGAACGATTCTGCATTCACCATGCCTTGGCAGAGCAGGCGCTCGAAGGGTTCATCGCCACTGACGAGGCCTTCATCGCGCATTAATTTGTGGAAGAAGCGTGAGTAGAGCAAATGCAAAATGGCGTGTTCGATACCGCCCACATATTGATCCACCGGCAACCAGTAATCGGCGGCGGCTTTGTTGATCATGCCATCGGTAAAATTCGGGCAGGTGTAGCGCGCGTAATACCAGCTGGACTCCATAAAGGTGTCGAAGGTATCGGTTTCGCGCTCAACGTATTGGCCATTTAATTCGTCTTTTTTCCATTCCGGGTCGGCTTTGATGGGCGATTGCACGCCGTTCATCACCACATCTTCCGGCAGCAACACGGGCAACTTGTGCGCAGGAACCGGAATTTCACCGCCTTCGGGCAAATTAAACATAGGGATAGGAGCGCCCCAATAACGCTGGCGGGATACACCCCAGTCGCGCAAACGGTAATTGGTTTTTACGCGGCCTTTGCCTGCCATTTCCAGGGTGCTGGCGATGGAATCAAACGCGGCGTTGAAATCGAGACCGTCGTATTCGCCGGAATTTACCAGTACACCTTTTTCAGTGAACGCCGCTTTTGCCAAATCAATTTCTTCGCCATTGGCTGGCGCAATCACTTGCGTAATTGCCAAATTGTATTTCTGTGCAAATTCGTAATCGCGTTGGTCATGGGCAGGAACTGCCATCACTGCGCCTGAGCCGTAATCCATCAACACATAGTTAGCGACCCACACCGCAACCGGCTCACCGGTGATGGGGTGTAGCGCCTTGATGCCGGTATCCATGCCTTTCTTTTCCATGGTCGCCATATCGGCTTCGGCGACAGATTGCACTTTGCAATCCGCAATAAATTGCGCGAGATCAGGGTTCGATTCGGCTAAAAACTTTGAAATAGGATGTTCAGCAGCGAGGCTTACATAGGTCACGCCCATGAGGGTGTCCGGGCGCGTAGTGTAGATATCGAAGCTGGTGAATTCGCCTACAGCAGATGCCAGATCAAAACGCATTTCCAAACCGCGGCTTTTACCGATCCAGTTGCGCTGCATGGTTTTTACTTGCTCTGGCCAGTTGGGCAGCTTGTCCAGATCGTTCAGCAATTCTTCGGCATAGTCGGTGATTTTGATAAACCACTGCGGAATTTCTTTGCGTTCAACCAATGCGCCGGAGCGCCAACCGCGACCGTCGATCACCTGCTCATTCGCCAATACGGTTTGGTCGATGGGGTCCCAGTTCACGGTGGACATTTTTTTGTACACCAAGCCTTTCTCGTACAAACGGGTAAAGAACCACTGTTCCCATTTGTAGTATTGCGGTGTACAGGTGGTGAGTTCGCGCGACCAGTCAAAACCAAAACCCAGTTGCTTGAGTTGGTTGCGCATGTGGTCGGTATTGGAATAGGTCCACTTGGCCGGTGCAGTGTTGTGCTTGAGTGCGGCATTTTCGGCGGGCAGGCCGAACGCATCCCAGCCCATCGGGTGCAATACGTTTTTGCCCTGCATACGTTGGTAGCGGGCGATCACATCGGTAATGGTGTAGTTACGCACGTGCCCCATGTGCAACTTGCCGCTGGGGTAGGGGAACATCGCCAGGCAATAGAATTTTTCCTTGCTGGGGTCTTCTACTACTTTGAAGCTGTCATTGGCTTCCCAGTACTGCTGTGCCTGTGCTTCGACTTCGGCGGGGTTGTATTGTTCTTGCATGGACGTGTACGGCCTATTACTGAAAATGGGAATGTGAGAAAGGCGCTGATTATAGAGGGATGAGGTTGAAAAGGGGTAATAATCGCGGATAAAACACCCGCCTGATCCTGTGATTGGATCAGGCGGGTATGCTGTTAGCGTAGGTGTTTGGCGAGGAAATCCCGGGTTTTGGTGTAAACGGTTTCCCGGTCTTCATCAAAATAGAGCGCATGATGGCCAGTATCTTTCAGCGATACCCACTCAACCGGCTTCTTCGCTTTCTGCAATGCCTTTACCAGCGACTTGGATTGTTTGTAGGGCACTACATTGTCATCAGTGCCAGCGACAATCATGACCGGGTCGTTGATTTTGTCGATGTGCAAAAGTGGCGAGTTAGCGGCCAGCAGGTCGGCATCGGTCTCTGGATGGCCGATGCTTTTGTGTGCAAAGTCGATGATTTCCTGGCGCTTCCTGAAACGCTTTTCATCAAACTTGACCTGATCTGCCAGATGGGTGACGCCATTGATACTGATCGCACAGCGATAAAAATCACCGTGTTTTACCAGCCCCATAAGGGCGGCATAACCGCCGTAAGAGGCTCCCACCAGGCAGATTTTATCTGTCTGGATATAGCCTTTTTTAATCAGGAATTGGGCTGCATCCTGCAGGTCGTCCTGCATGGTTCCGCCCCATTGTTTGTAGCCAGCTTCTTCAAATTTTTTGCCGTAACCTGTTGAGCCGCGAAAATTGGGTTGCACAACAAAATAGCCCTGACTGGCGACAAAGGAAGCGAAATCATCGTAAAGCGCATAGTCGCGGCTGTGCGGACCTCCGTGTGGCATGACTACTAATGGATATTTTTTCCCTTGTTGATAGCCCGCAGGAAAGAGCAGGTAGGTGCGGATCGGCAAGCCATCGCGGCTATTAAAGGTCGCAATACCCGGTGCACCCATTTTTTCAGAAGGCAAGCTTTTATAGCCGACATCATAGAATTGCAGCTCATCCTGTTTGGCGTTGTAGAGGTAATATCCGGCGGGAAGATCCAGTCCGTAGGATTTGATCGCAATGTGCTCCCCTTTTTTATCGCTGCTCATGTAATGAAAGCCGTAGCCATAAAGGCGTTTGCGGATGCTGTCGTAGGTGCGCTGCGTGGCTGCGTCGAAGTATTTATTAACCAAAACGTCTTCTTCCACCCTGTAGCCGATAACCTGGTCGTTGCGCCCCTGATAAATCAATCCGGCAATATCGTTGTTGGGCGATGAGGCCAATACGGTGAGTGTTTTATCCGTCCGGTTTTGTTCAACCAATTCATAGTAACCGGTGGTTGGATTTTTCTTGCGGTAGGTCAGTGCCCCCTGAATGGTCAGACCGACGAGGATGCTGCTGTCATCCATATCGTCGGTATCCTCATCTGTGTTGATTTCATCGACATTGAGCCATTTGCCCCCGTCGGTCAGCTCAAGAATCCGCATCTTTTTGCGGATGGGTAAATAGTCAATCCGATAGCGCGGGGTGCCATCAGTTTCGCAGATGAAATAGGTAGTATTGCGGCCACCGACGATGAGCTTTTCGGATGTACCATCGAACACATTCACTTTGAATAGTGCGAGTCTTTCGTTGTGAAAGCTGCTCATCAAGATGTGCTTGGGGTCCTCTGGCATGGTGTGGCGAATGTTGGAGAGGTTGACTCTTGCCCGCAGTGAACGCGTATCCGCCATCAAGGCAACGGTATTTTTACCATCCGGGTCCATGGCGATGGATCGACTAAACATGAAGTGTTCATCAAGATCGAAATCCTCTTCATCGGATTCGCGGATGACTTTTTGGGTGTTGTATGGCACCAGCAAGTGCACGACCAGTCGCTCATCCTTAGCCCAGGTCACTGCATAGGGGCGGATAACACTGTCACCGATTTTGCCGATGATTTTCAGGTTGGGTGAACTCAGGTCGCGCACGACGGCAACGCGGAGCTTACCGACTTTACGCACTTCAGCCATGTAACGGCCGCTGGGTGAAATATCAATATCGAGCAAATCCGGCTCTGCCATAAAGTCCTCTACGGTGAGCAGGTTGGTTGATGCAAGGCTGATATTGGCGAGGAAAAACAAGGATAAAAAGGCAGTCAAGCAGAACTTCATAGAACAACTCCGTGTCAATAAAAAGACCCGATGGCATTGTAAGGGTTTGTTATTTTGCTGCGTCGTGGCGCTTGCCAGAATTGGCGTGGCTATACTAAGGAGTGCTCGGGCGATTTGCAAAAAACAGCGCCTTCTTGTTTTTTTGTTGTGTGCGGCGCTAAACCCCTATCTTGAGGAACCAGCGAGAGGTGTTTTATGAAATCCGGCGACCGTTCACCGTTTACCACGTCCAACAATCCCTATCACTCCAACCAGATGGACTTGCCTTTCAGCGCGGAGGAGACAGGCGCTTTGGGCACAGTCAGGCAGGGCTTCAATCATGAGGTTGACGATCTGGTCAAGCTTGAGCTCACGGCCGAAGAGATGCTTGGCGATGAGGTTCGCTTGGCGCGTGAGTATGTCAAAGAAGACACCGGCCATTTCTGGGGTGACCTGAAGCAGGAGTTTATCTATTGGGAGTTGGCGGCTGGCCAGTTGTTACTGACAGCAGCAGATCCCACCCGGGTTGACTGGCACCAGCATCATTGGTGGGGCGATGAGGAATCCCAGCTTCGGCATTGATGTGACCGCAGGGTTCGCGCTATTTATCTGATAAGTTTGCTAAGCTCTCGCCTTGCTTATGAAAATAATCCGCGGTGAGAGCATATGATGCAGCCTTCAAATGTATTTATGGCGGTAAACGCCCTCAAGTCCCTGTGCATCTGCATGGGGGCTGTTTTGTTATTAATACCCCTGCCTGGAGTTGCCGACCCCGTGACTGAATTCCCTGCCGAGCCTCTGTATTTGTGGGCGGAAAAACCTTTGGTCGAACCCGACCGGGAGCACATTAAAGACCAGCGTGTGTATGCGGTCGATAATCCTTCAATGACCCCTTTCTGGCCGCAAGAGGGTACCGCTACCGGTGCGGCAGTGGTGATCTTCCCCGGCGGCGGTTATGTGCGCCTCGCGATTGATCACGAGGGCTACGACATCGCCAAATGGTTTGCTGCGCGTGGTGTGGCGGCGTTTGTGGTCAAGTACCGCATGCAGGAGTATGGATTCCCTGCGCCTTTGTTGGATGGTCTGCGCGCGGTGCGCTTGGTACGCCAGAATGCAGCCGGTTGGGGGATAGACCCCGGCAAAATCGGGGTGGTGGGCTTTTCGGCTGGCGGCCATCTGGCGGCGAGCGTGGCAACCCGTTTCACTTATACCAACCTGCTGGGCGATCCTCTGGCCGATATCAGCGCCCGTCCGGATTTTGCGGTGCTGGGGTATCCGGTGATCGCCCTCTACGGCCCCGATGCCCATGCCGGATCGCGCAAGGCGCTGCTGGGTGAAAACCCTGAGCCCAAGCTGCTGCATGACAATTCCTTACAATTTCAAGTAACCGATAAAGTGCCGCCGGTGTTTATGCTGCACGGAGTTGGCGATCAGGCTGTCACAGTGGCCAATAGCCTCGCGTTTTTTACCGAAGTCCAGAAGTACAATAAACAATCCGAATTGCATGTTTATCAATCGAATATCCATGGCGTGGGGATGATCCAGGGGCAAGGCAGTATTTCCAGTTGGCCACAGGCGCTTGAGGCCTGGATGCGCGAACGCGGCTGGATGATGCCTTGATATCAGGTCGATCGCTCAGGGAAACCCGCATGTGCTACCCGAAACAAGTAGCACAAATAGCAGGTGGTGCAGTTGGGTATCAGGAGACGCAGTTATGAATTCCTCACATTCCTCGCCGGTGCTGGGGTGCTCACGTGAATTGCTGGAATTGACTCATGAAAAGGCGCTGGTGATGTATCGCCAGCTGCCCAATGTATTGATTTTTACCTTTGTCGCCAGCTCGGCGCTGATGCTCTACTTCCGCGATATCCAACAGCTTTGGCTGTGGTGGGGGGCGATGCAACTTGTCGGCGTGATGCGTTTGGCTAGCTGGGTCTGCTGGCGCTACCGTTGGAGCAAGGCGGCAAGTACACAACAATCCCTGCGCGCTACCTATATCTTCCTCACTCTGTCGCTGGTTGCGGGCGCGCTTTGGGCGTGCTTTTCCATCGTTTTCTTCCCTGTATCAAACGCCTCCGAGCGTCTGGTGATTGCGCTGGTGATGGCGACTGTCGCTGCCGGTAGCGTGAATGTGCTGGCGTTGTCGCCTTGGACAAGTCGCACGTTTATTGCACTGTTGATCGGCCCTCTGGTGGTGATGTTCGCCAATACCGGTGAGCGCGATGAGTTGGTGATCGCTGCGCTGGGGATTGCCCTGTTTATCGGCTTGACCGGTTTTTCACGGGTAGCCAGCCAAAGCGCCAACCATCTATTGCAGGTGGCACAGGAGCGCAACCGCAAGATCGAGCGCGTATATGCGCAGAGCAAGGCGTTGCAGCGTGCCAAGTCCAGCCTGGAGATCCAGCTTGCGGAAAAAGTGGAAACGTTGGAGCTGGAGATGAGCCTTAAAGAGCGCTATGCCCGCGAGTTGACGCAGATGGCAGCGCTCGACAGCCTGACAGGGTTGCTGAACCGCAGCGCCTTCGAACGCGAGCTGCACCAACAATTAGCCGCCAATGCAGGTGATGCGGGCGATCTGCCGCTCGCATTGGTGGCGGTAGAAATCAGACGCTTTGACTTAATTGAGTTGCAGGGCGCGCGCACCTGCGAGCAAGTATTGCTGGCTATTGCCAATCGCCTGCGCGATTTTGCCGAGGGTAAATTCCTGCTGGCGCGCACCGGCACCGCAGAGTTTGCGTTGGCACTGCATGACCCGGAGCGGCGCTGGCACGATCGCAGCCTGTTTTTGCGCGCCGCCCTGCAATCGACAATCGACACCGATATAGGCCCGGTGGCTGTCGATGTGATTCTGGGTATCGCTACTGTGGATGAAGACGCACAGGATCTGGAAACGCTCAACTATCGCGCCTCCATCGCCAAACAGGATCTGCGCCAGCGCGGTGCCGGGGGTATAGCGCTATTTGATGCGGCAATGGAGGTGGACATTCGCCGTCGCCAGAAATTGCGCTTCGCCCTGCATGCGGCGCTCGATAGCCGCAGCCTGACACTGGTGTTCCAGCCGATAGAACCCTGCCGCACCAATGTCCCGCGCAAACTGGAAGCACTGCTGCGCTGGGATGATCCCGAGCTGGGCACAGTCTCTCCGGCGTTATTTATACCGGTCGCGGAAGAAAGTGGTTTGATCATGCCCCTTGGCCGCTGGGTGCTGCTGGAATCCTGCCGCGCGGCAATGCTGTGGCCTGGCGATGCGATGGTGAGTGTGAATGTCTCGGTGCAGCAAATACTCGCCGGGGATCTGGTCAGTGATGTGCGCCGCGCCATTGAATTGACCGGTCTTCCGGTGCAACGCCTGGAAATCGAGATCACCGAAAGCGTGTTTTCGCGCGATCTGGAAACTATCTGCCGGGTATTGGAGCAGGTGCGGGCGCTGGGTGTGAGTATCGCCATCGATGATTTTGGTACCGGCTATTCTTCTTTGGCGTATCTGCGTCACTTGCCTGTAGATGTCATTAAAATTGACCGCTGTTTTATCCAGTCGCTCGACCAAGGCGCGCGCAAACTCCTGCTGGCGCTTGTCTCTATGGCGCATGGGTTGGGTTTCAGGGTGGTTGTGGAGGGAGTGGAGACGGCCGAGCAACAACACCTGCTGGTGGCCATGGGGGTGGATTATTTGCAGGGCTATTTGATCGCTCGCCCGATGTTGCAAGCAGATGTGCCTGATTGGTTGGCGCAAAGTGCGAAGAGCAGCTGATCAGGTACTTGATGAATAATTGACCAAACTTCACTTGCAGTGACACTCGCCCTTGGCATACAATCGCCGCCCCTGCAAAAGCAGGTATACGACGCTAGTCTCAAACGCCATAGGGCATGTCGCCCGGCTACTTCGTGTCGTCCAGCGTCTTGGAGCAAACAATGAGCGCATACGCAATTTTTGAAAGCGGTGGTAAACAGCATCGCGTAGTTGTGGGTGAAACCCTCAAACTCGAAAAAATCGATTTCGCCACTGGTGGCGTTGTTGAATTCAACAAAGTTTACCTGGTTGCCAACGGTGCAGACGTCAAGATCGGCGCTCCTGTTGTAGATGGCGCTACCGTAACTGCAGAAGTCGTTTCTCACGGCCGTGCGGACAAAGTGAAAATCATCAAGTTCCGTCGTCGTAAGCACCACATGAAGCGTCAAGGTCACCGTCAGTGGTTCACTGAAGTGAAAATCACTGCAATTAAAGGTTAATTGAGGAGTTTAGAAAATGGCTCACAAGAAAGGGGTAGGTAGTTCCCGTAACGGTCGCGATTCAGAAGCGAAACGCCTTGGTGTTAAAGCTTACGGCGGTGAATTGATTTCTGGCGGCAGCATCATCGTTCGTCAACGTGGTACCAAGTTCCACGCTGGTCCAAACGTAGGTCTGGGTAAAGACCACACTCTGTTCGCGAAAGTGGACGGTACCGTTAAGTTCGAAATTAAAGGCGCTTTTGGCCGTCAGTACGTCAGCATTATTCCTGCTGTTTAATACTGCGCTGAAACCAGCCAAGCTTGCTGCTTGCAGTGGGCAATGAAGAACAATAAAAAAGCCCTGCCGATAACGTCAGGGCTTTTTTATGTTCAGGAAGAACGGTATGCCGCGGGTGCATGGATGCACAGAAGCGGCGATATGTAGTGTCTTAAAAGTGTTTGAATTTTTATTCCTCTGGAGTGTGTTGTGAAATTTGTTGATGAAGCCCCCATTCATGTTGAAGCCGGTAACGGTGGCAACGGATTCATGAGCTTCCGGAGGGAAAAGTTTATTTCCAAAGGTGGCCCGGACGGTGGTGATGGCGGAGACGGCGGCAGTGTTTACCTGGTTGCTGATGAAAACCTGAATACCCTGATCGATTACCGTTTTGTGCCCAAATATCGCGCTGAAAATGGCGAGAAAGGCGGCAGCAAAGATTGTACCGGTGCCAAAGGTGCCGATTTATTTTTGCCGGTTCCCGTCGGTACAACCGTTATCGATCTTGATACCGAGGAAGTGTTTGGCGATTTGACTGAACATGGCCAAAAATTAAAAGTCGCTCAAGGTGGTTTCCATGGTTTGGGTAATACTCGCTTTAAAACCAGTACCAACCGTACGCCGCGCAAAACATCGCCCGGTACTCCCGGCGAGTCGCGCAATTTAAAGCTCGAATTAAAAGTTCTTGCTGATGTGGGCATGCTCGGTTTACCCAATGCCGGTAAATCCAGTTTTATCCGCGCGGTGAGTTCGGCCAAACCCAAAGTGGCCGATTATCCCTTCACCACACTGGTACCAAATCTCGGTGTAGTCAAAGTGCAGCAGCATCGCAGTTTTGTGATTGCCGACATTCCCGGTGTTATCGAAGGTGCTGCAGAAGGCGCGGGTCTTGGTGTGCGCTTCCTCAAGCATCTCACACGCTGCCGCGTATTGATGCATATGGTCGATATGGCACCGGTGGATGAATCCAACCCTGCTGACAATGTGCGCATCATCGCCAACGAATTAGAAAAATTCAGCCCGACACTCGCCAAGCGCGACCGCTGGTTGTTGCTCAATAAAATCGATTTGCTTCCGCCCGATGAAGTGGAAGCGCGCTGTCAGGCAGTGGTGGATGAGCTGGGTTGGACTGGTCCGGTATTCCGTATCTCCGCATTAAACCGCGAAGGCACCATGCCGCTCGCGGGCAAGGCGATGGATTTGTTGGAAGAAATTTGGGAAGAAGAAAAATCCAACCCTGAAGCGCGTGAGCGCGAATTGGAAATGCAAAACCAGATGGCGCAAGAAGCGCGTGAGCGCATTGAAGAATTGCGTCAGGCACAGCGTGAAGCGCGTCGTGCACGTGGCGAAGATGATGACGATAATTTCAACGAAGATGATTACGATGTTGAAGTCATTTACGTTAATCACTAATTGTGCTGATTAGCGGATATAAAAAAATAGTGTAACCTCACGCCCGGGCAATGCTCCGGGCGTGTTGCATTAGGCGCTGGCGGTTTTGCAGATAAATTTAACGAATTCCTTTGAAGTGTATTTCGCGCATGAGTAAAAGAGACATCATTCCCCAAGCCAAACGCTGGGTAGTAAAAATTGGCAGCGCGCTCCTGACCAACGACGGCAAAGGTCTGGATGCGGAAGCCATTGCCGGATGGGTAAAACAAATGGCCGAGCTGCGCTTGCGCGGTATTGAGTTGGTGTTGGTGTCATCGGGTGCAGTTGCGGCCGGTATGCGCCGTTTGGGTTGGGCTGCGCGCCCCACCGAAATCCATCAACTGCAAGCTGCCGCTGCCGTCGGCCAAATGAGTTTGATCCAAACCTATGAGGTGGAATTCCAACGTTATGGTTTGCTCACTGCGCAAGTACTGTTGGATCACGACGATCTCTCGTCGCGTCAGCGTTATTTAAATGCTCGTTCTACACTGAAAACCCTGATTGGTTTTAATGTGGTGCCGGTAATAAATGAAAACGATACGGTTACCACCGAAGAAATTCGCTTTGGCGATAACGACACGCTCGGCGCATTGGTGGCGAATTTAATTGAAGCGGATTTGTTGGTGATTCTCACTGACCAAAAAGGCATGTACGACAGTGATCCGCGCAATAATCCCGGCGCGCAATTGTTGAGTGAAATTGCGGCAGATGATTCGCGCCTTGAACAAATGGCGGGCGGCACCGGTGGCGCGCTTGGGCGTGGCGGCATGATTACTAAAGTGCGCGCTGCACGTGTGGCGGCTCGCTCGGGTGCGGACACAGTAATTGTCGGTGGCAGAATTGAAAATGCATTATTGCGTATCGCCGCCGGTGAAAATCTGGGGACTTTTTTGTGGGCAGAACAACAGCCGCAAGCGGCACGCAAGCGTTGGATTTCCGGTCAATTGCAAACGCGCGGCACTATTGTGCTGGATGACGGCGCTGTGCGCGTCGTGCGTGAGCAGGGCAAAAGCATTTTGCCGGTGGGAGTAAAAGATGTGCGCGGCGATTTTACCCGCGGTGACATGGTAATTTGCGTAGACCTAACCGGAAAAGAAATTGCTCGCGGTTTAATTAATTACCACGCCGACGAAGCGCGCAAAATCATTGGCAAACCCAGCAGTCAAATCGCCGAGATTCTCGGCTACCGCGACGACAACGAATTAATTCACCGCGACAATCTGGTGTTAAGTTAGCAAACAGATATTGCCTGTGCGCAATAAAAATAAAAAACCGCTCATGATCAGTGAGCGGTTTTTTATTGGTAGATTTTACTGAATTAATATTTATTTTGATGAGTGCGACAACCTTGAGCGCAATAATGCAGCAGCGATAAGGCCGACTAACAATAACAACACTCCCGATGGTTCAGGTACAGCGACTGCGTTTACATTCACTGTTGTGCTGTTAATGGTGTCGATAAATAAATCCTGACCGTAAGCATCGCCTATTGTATTAGCGGTTAGCGAAAAATCTCCGCTGCCAAGAGCAATTGCGCTGAGCAATATACTGAACAAGGTAAATTCTCCCGCTTGCAGCAATTCCAAATCGGCGATTTCATCAAAAGAGACTTCCAGCATAGTTAACCAGTCAAGGCTGCTGCTGTTATCTTGCAAGCTGCCAAAGCCGAGCAGATCCAATTGATTGCCTTGTACTGCATCGCCCCAAGTGATGTTGCTGATGCTGAAGAGATCGCTATCGTAATGAACATTGACATCGTAACTGCCGAGTGCGCTGGCTCCTTCCAGGCCGCTGATGCGTACTTGCAGTTCGATATTGTCACCAATGTTGGCGGTAGTTTTATCAGCAATCAGGTCAATGCTGATGGCATTAGCATTAAGCGATAGGCTTAACCCAAACGCTAATAAACTGGCGAAGATTTTTTTCATTGCAAACTCCTTAATATTAATGAGTGGCGCAGCCGGTACGCGTGCACTGCAAGCTGAGTGCACGCGCATCGTTAACATTAATCACACCATTGCCATCCACATCGCGTTGGTCGAATGCGCTGGTTGTTGTTCCGCGCGCGTTGGTAACGATTTGCACATCGTTTTTATCCACATCGCCGTCGCCATCCAGGTCGAGAATTAATTTCAGTGAAATCACCAGCGGGTCGTGGTCGGATGAGCGATAAGCATCGGGCGCATAAAAACTGTTTATTTGCGCGGCGGATTTAAATTCAGTGTTGTAGTCGAGGCTGATGGGCTCGTCGGCATTGATATGCCAATCGGCGGCAAACAATACTTGCGGTGTCAGTGAGTTGCTCGCCAAGCCGTGATCCAAATAACCGGCTTGACCATCGAACACATAGGAGTAAGCGTTGCTACCGCCAAAGCGATTAATTAAATCGGTGTAACCGGCGTTAATAATTGTGGTGATGGGATTTTCTTTTGCATAAGCATTCAAGTCACCGATGATTAAATAATCGCGGTCATTTACACCGGTTGGATTGGTGCTCAGCCAATTCACCAATGCGCTTGCGGCTTGGGTGCGGGTGATATTGCAATTGCCTTGGCCATCGCCAATATCGGTATCGCCCAAGTCATTACAATCCGAACCTTTGGATTTCAGGTGATTGACAACCACCGTGGCAATAGCGCGGTTGCTATTCACGCGGAAACTTTGTGCCAATGCGGGGCGGTTTTTGGTATCGATAAATTGTGCATCAACACTGGAATCCAAAATCGCTGTTGTGCCAATAGGTGTGGCTTTGTCGCTGCGATAAATAATACCCACCGCAATTTCATCGCTGCCGATTTTATTCACACCCGGATTAATAGTTTTCCATGCACTGGTGCCGGTTGCTGAATTTAAAGCAGCTGCTAATTCCGCGATGGCACTGGTGCTACTGTAGCCATCATTTTCTATTTCAATCAGGCCGATAACATCGGCATTCAAGCCAGCCAAGGCGCTCACAATTTTGGCTTTTTGCCGCGCAAATTCTGCAGCGGTATTTGCGCCGCGTGAGGTTGGGAATCCGCCGCCACTGCCGTTGCCATTAAAAAAATTCAGCACATTAAAACTGGCGATTTTTAGATTCGCCGCCGCATCGGTAATAGGTGCCAGCGGGCGCGCATTGCTGTGCACAAAATTCGGCGTAGCAGTAGGAAGAATGCGATACACACCAAAATCGTAAGTAATAACACCTTGCAGATTCGCGACGGTATCGCCGCTGCGCAGAGTGTTATCTGCAGATAAACCCGGCGCGGGGAAAATAACCGGGTCAGGATTTTGCACATTACTCGCATCGTCCAGCATCAACTTATTTAAATTATTTTGCGCTTGCAGTGCATTGGCGGCTGCACCCGGTTCCACCACATTGGTCGGTTGTTGCAGGCGGCCATTGGCGAGCAGCACTTGCCCGAAGCGACCTAGTTGATAGGTTTCATTCACGGTGAGTGTTTGTGCAATCGCAACCGACATGCCTTCAACATTTTCAAACGCATTGAGTGAAGTCACCGGCAGAGAAATGTTGGCCGCAGTTGGCAATGTTTGATTGCTGGCACACACAGTGACGCTGACATTATTGAGCTGGGTTAGCTGAAAGGTTTCTGCAACCGTGCCGGTGACGCGCACGCGGTCGCCCACAGCAACGGCGCTGGTACTGGCGATATAAATGCCTTCGGGGGTGCTGGAATTGCCATCGCTATCGGCATCTTCTTCCTGAATAAAAAATCCGCCGAGTTGATTCGCATTCTGGAAATCCGCGACCACTATGGCTTCAACACTGACGCTGTTGCCGACCATTGAACTAGCAGTGCCTGCGCCTTGAATATCGGCAATGCGTGTTGCGGTTGTGCCGCATTGGTTGTTTGTTCCGCCATCGCTGCCACCGTTATTACCGCCACCATTGCTGCTGCCCTGATAGCTGCCAAGGTGATCAAAGGTATCTTGCGCGTAACCTTCCCAGTCGCTTGCGGGGTCAAAAATATCGAAGGGATTGGTATCGCCCTGGGTAATGGCGGTTTTGCGGCGCAGAGTATTGTCAGCGGTGCTGGTAAAGCCCGTGCCCCATTCGCTGCCGGGGTCAACACCAATTTGGCCGATGCTATCTAAAATGGTGCTCCCGTTTTTCAGCACAATCGCATCGTCGCCGTTAAACCAACCGGAGCTGTTGGTTTGGTTGGCGCTTGCCAGAATGGTTGCGTTAGCGCTGCCATGTGCGAGCACAAATACGCCCTGCGCGGGAATGGTGCCGGTGAGGTTGATGGTCAATCCGGCGCTGTTGCTGCCATTAAAATACATCTCCACCTTGTGGCCGCTTAAATTAATTGCCGTGTCGCTGCTGTTATAAATTTCCAGCGCTTTGTTGTTGCTGGAGCCTTCAATGTATTCAGAAAAATACACATTAGCCGCAGCGGGCATAGCGCCGAGGCTTGCCAGTAAGCAGGCCAATACTAATGGCGGTTGTGCGAAGGTTTTCATGATGCGCTCCTTGGAAAACCATAAGGTTTTGGTGATCGAGGAGCGCAGCTTAGGTGGGCTTTGTTACGGGGCTGTGGCGTTAAAAAGGCGGTTTGATGATGTTTTTGTGAATGGCCGCATCAGTCTTTTTCATGAGGGTGTTTGTCGATGGGGCGATCCAGCGAGCCCAAATCCAGATAGGGCGATGCATCGATATGCTCGGCATCCATCATCTCGGCCAGCCGCTGGAGTGAGGCGATAATCATGTGCTGCTCCCAACTTTGCAGCTGATCAAACTTGCGCACAAAGTTGTCTTGCAATGCGGCGGGCGCTTTATCGAGTAATGCGTTGCCGCCATCGGTCAGGCGCGGGTGGACTTTGCGTTTGTCGGTTTGCGAGCGGATACGTTCGATTAGCCCGCGATCTTCTAACCTATCCAAAATGCTGGTGACTGTGGCCTGGCTCAGGCTCATGGCATCGGACAGTTCGCTGGCCGTGGCATCGCCCTGGCTGCGGATAAGTTGCAGCAGTCGCAATTGTGGGCCGGTGACGCTGGCCGTTTTGACTAATTGCTTTGAGTGCAAATCAATTGCGCGTATCACGCGGCGCAGGCTGGTCAGTACTTGATCTATAGGTTGCATAGGTATTTTGTGGTGGATGGCAGTAATTACGGGTGTTTTCAGGTGCCAGCATGCCTGTTGTTGGCATGTTTGTCACTCTTGCGGATAAAGATTGCGCGGGTTATTTAGGGTGGACAGACAAAATAATGTTTTGTACACTAAGTAAGTAATTTGTATTCAAGGTAATAATTTGCCCACTTTGAAGCGGCTTCCAGGCGTTTTATAAGGTTTTCAGGTTATTGCCATTCTTAAATCAGCATAGAAGTACTTTGTGTTGTAATAAAAGTGCAGTCAGGTTTATCGTGCTTGGCAGAGAAAGACGCGCTATGGAGGTTTTATGAACACCAGAAACGATCTTTTTGAGGATACATTGGAGTTTGAGGATAGATTGGAGCTGCGCCATCCTCGCGCTACCGACGGGTTCCACCTCAATCAACTGGTTACGGCCAGCCCACCACTAGATACCAATTCAGTTTATTGCAACCTGTTGCAGTGCCAGCACTTTGCGGACACTTCCGTTGCCGCCCTTATCGATAAGCGCCTGATCGGTTTTATCTCCGGCTACCTGCTGCCAAACGACGCTGAAACCCTGTTTATTTGGCAGGTGGTGGTGGATGCAAAATTCCGCGGTCACGGTTTGGCCAAGCGCATGTTGAATTGGTTGGTTGCGCAGCCGGGCACTGAATCGGCGCGCCAATTGATTACCAGTATTACGCCGGATAACCGCGCCTCCTGGTCGCTATTTGAAAGTCTTGCGCGCGATTGGCATGCGCAACCCATAAAAGAAATGTTGTTCGAGCGCGAGCGGCATTTTGCCGGGCAACATGACGATGAATATCTGCTGCGCATTGCGCCTTTACCTGATCGCCCGCAGGATTCTATCGCCCATTTTTATTCCGATTTGCGCAGCCGCCTGCGTCTCCCTCCCGGCAAACGCTGGTTAGAGTAAATCCGTTAATCATCCCCGCTGATGCGTATGTGTGCCGATGTCTATCGGCGCAGGGGATTTTTTTACCCAAAATTCTCTAAAATTTTTTATTCAATTTTTATCAGCTGTTCAATATTTTCTAAATTGATATTTTCTAAATTAATTTTTTCCTAACTAAAAAGACAGGAGATGGATTATGCAAGTGTTTCAACAGATGGAATCGGCAGTCAGATCCTATTCGCGCAGTTTTCCAGTAGTGTTTGAACGCGCGCGCGGCAGTTATCTTTACGATGAAAAAGACAATCCCTGGCTCGATTTTTTATCGGGTGCTGGTTCGCTCAATTATGGGCACAACAATCCCTTGCTTAAAAAAGCATTGATGGACTACATCGAAAACGACGGTGTGACGCATGGTTTGGATATGCACACCACTGCCAAAGCAGAGTTTTTGGAAACCCTGCGCGATGTCATTTTATTGCCGCGCGAATTGAGTTATCGCGCGCAGTTTACCGGGCCGACCGGTGCCAACGCAGTGGAAGCAGCAATGAAAATTGCGCGAAAAGTAAAAGGCCGCGAAAAAATTATTGCGTTCACCAATGGCTTTCACGGCGTATCGCTCGGTGCGGTTGCTGCCACGGGTAATGACCATCACCGCAGTGGTGCCGGTGTTTCGCTTGGCAATATTGAGCGCATGCCTTTTTGTGGTTATCACGGGCGCGACACCGATACACTCAAGATGATGGATAAATTATTGGGCGATCCATCGAGCGGTGTGGATTTGCCTGCAGCGGTGATCGTTGAAGTAGTGCAAGGCGAAGGTGGATTAAATGTGGCGGGCGATGCCTGGCTGCAAGGTTTGCAAAAACTCTGCCGCAAGCATGACATGTTATTGATCGTGGATGACATACAAGCCGGTTGCGGTCGCACCGGGCATTTCTTCAGTTTTGAATCCAGTGGAATCAAACCCGACATAGTGACCTTGTCAAAATCACTTAGCGGTTTTGGTTTGCCTTTTTCATTGGTGTTACTAAACCCTGCGTTGGATGTGTGGAAGCCGGGCGAACATAACGGCACTTTTCGCGGCAACAATCATGCATTTGTCACTGCCGCTGCAGCATTAAAATTGTACTGGGGTGACGACCGTTTCCAGCGCGATATTCAGCATAAAGCGGAATTGGTTACGCGCAGTTTGCAGGCCATTGTGGATGCACATAAACCCTTGGCGCTGCGCATAAAAGGCCGCGGATTTATGCAGGGCATTGAATGCGAAAATGGCGATATTGCCGAGGCGATTTGTCGTCATGCATTTGATCGCGGAATGATTATTGAAACCGCGGGCAATCATGGTCAGGTGGTGAAATGTTTTTGCCCGCTGACTATCAGTGAAGAAGATTTAATGAAAGGCCTGAATATTCTCGGGCGCAGTTTTACTGCCGCATTAAATGATTATCCATCGCTCAAGACTGCGTAAAAGCAAGTCAATGCAACGAATAGCAACCGACAAAAAATAGAGGTAAATATGATCGTCAGAAAATTAGCCGATGCGGCCATGCAAGGTCGCTGTGTAAGCGCGCCCGGTTGGGAAAGTAATCGCCTGTTATTAAAAAGTGATAAAGCAGGATTTTCATTTCATATCACCCGCATTGTGAAAGGTGCTGAGTTGGAAATGCATTATCAAAACCACATTGAGGCGGTTTATTGTGTGCGCGGTCAAGGTGAGGTAGTGGATATTGCCGGGCGTGAGACCCACAGTATTTCGCCGGGCACTTTGTATGTGCTTGATCAACACGACAAGCATATTTTGCGCGCGTTTGAAGAGCTGGAATTGGTGTGTGTGTTTAATCCACCGCTAATGGGGCGCGAGGTGCACAATGCCGAAGGTGCCTATGCACTGGAAGCGGATGCAATTTAATGAGTAACTCCCCGCTTGGGCAGGCACTGTTATGTGCCTGCTGCTTTTTGTGGTGTGCGGTTTCTGCTGCGGCAGATGATCAGCGCACCAAAACAGATGCTGCAGAAAAAGCGCAGCAGCAAGTCGATCAATTACAGCAGCCACTGTATACGCCCTTCACTGAGCGCTACATTCTGGATGAGCTTAAATCCCTGCGCACCGATATGGCGGCGCAACGGGTGGAGTTTGTGCAGCAAATTACTGATCGCCAGATTGATGCAGTTGATAAAAGTGTCAGTTACGCCACCAGCACCGTGTCCAATCTTTTTTATATCATTGCCGCAGTTAGCTCGGTGTTGGTGATTGTCGGTTGGTCATCCATCCGCGATATGAAAGAAAAAATGGGCAATATCGCCGATAAAGAATTGCGCAAATTAATTGGTGCTTATGAAGACCGCTTGCGCGAAATTGAATTACAGCTGCGCGAAAAATCCACCTACATTGATGAAAATCGCGAGGCGATAGAAAAGACAAAAGAAATTCATGCGCTCTGGTTGCGCGCTGCGCAAGAAAATACGCCCGCTAATAAAATTACGATTTACGATCAAATACTCGCGCTCAATCCGCGTGATTGCGAAGCGCTGACCTACAAAGCCGATGCCGCACTTGAATCCAACGAGCCGCAATGGGCGATTAATTTATGCCAGCGCGCGCTACAGCTTGATCCGGCCAATGCCCACGCCTTTTACCAGCTCGCCTGCGCGCACACCGCGCTTTCCCATTTTGATGATGCGATTCAATTTCTCACTCAAGCCTTGATCAATGGCGATGCGCGTTTGGATGATTTCGCCAAAGATCCTGCACTGCAGCCACTGCATCATCTGCCGGCATTTGAGCAGTTATTACATGAAAAGGCGGCGGAAAAAACATCCTAATAGCAAATGAATCTATTAGAAATGTAAAGACGGGGAACCATGGCGGATTGCAGTGGGTCGGAACTATTCATCCAAGTAACGCCACCTATTGATATACATGAAAACGATGTGATCTGAACGTCTGCATCTGTGTAGACAAAGACGCTGTATGGAGGTTTATATGAACGCCAGAAACGATCTTTTGCTCGATAAGATTGAATTTCGCCACCCGCTCGCCAGTGATGGCGATGCCCTGAACGCCCTGCTGGCTACCACGCCAGTGCTCGATGGTAACTCTGTCCAATGCACGCTTTTACAGTGCAGCCACTTCGCCCAGACCTCGGTAGCGGCCTTTTTTCACGGCCAATTAGTGGGGTTTGTCTCGGCCTATTATCCCCCCAATGAACCCCATACCCTGTTCGTGTGGCAAGTGGTTGTCGCCCAGGACTTGCGCGATTTGGGCTTGGGCAAAAAAATGCTGCATTGGCTGATCGCACAGCCGGGCTGTGAGCAGGCCATTCATCTGGTCACGGCGATAGGCATCAAAAACAGTATCTCCTGGTCGATGTTCGACAGCTTCGCGCGCGACATAGGCGCACTGCCCATCAAGTCGTTTGTTACCCCTATCAAACCCTTGCCCGATGACAAACAAAGCGAATACCTGCTGCGAATTTCTCCGCTCCCCAACCGCAAAGCCCCTGTCACACATGATCTGCTAAGCGACCTTAAATCCAGCGGCTCGCATATTTCGGCGATGCGGCGCTGGTTGGATTAAGCGTTTTTACCAGCACTTGCGCTGTAACAAATTGCCGTACCCCTGCGACAATTTGTCACTGTGCGTGACGCGCCAAAACGCCTAATGTTCCACCCTGAAAATAACAGCCAAAACGATTGGGGTGGGGTGAGTGAAACAGGTGAAAAGACTGCTGGTGATTGCAATTGCCAGCTTGGGTGTGGCGGGTGCAGCGCATGCGCATGAAGAGGTATTGAAGAAAAAACGCACGAAAAATCCGCAGGAAGTTGAAGAGGTAAAAGTCTGGGGCGAGGCGCGCGACAGTGCGGCATCCGGCTATACCAACCCCACCAGTGTGCTGACGCAAGAAGACATGGTCAGCATTAATGCCACCACCACCGAAGATCTCGTCAAATACGAACCCAGCATTGTGATCCGCAAACGCTACATTGGTGATTCCAATGGTACGCTCGGTTTGCGCGGTTCCAATATGTTTGCCACACCGCGTTCTATGGTGTTTGCCGACGGTGTTCCCCTGCATTATTTATTGCAAACCCGCTGGAGCGGCGCACCGCGCTGGACCATGGTGAGCGCAAGCGAAATTGCGCAGGTGGAAATTTTGTACGGCCCTTTTTCTGCCGAATACAGCGGCAATTCCATGGGCGGTGTAATTCTGATTGAAACCGCGCTGCCACAAGAGCGCAAAGTGCATGTGGATCTGGATTATTTTGTGCAGGATTTTTCCGCTTATGGTTTTAGCGATACATTGGACGGCTACAAAACCTTTGTCTCTTATGGCGATACTTTTCGCAGTGAAAACCTGGGCGATTTTAGTATTTATCTTTCCTACAATCGCTTGGAAAACAAAAGCCAACCGCAGTCCTATTATTTTGATAGTAAACGCACACTCGCTAACGCAACACCGGTCAGCGGTTTGATTACAGATCAGGATGTGTATGGCAAACCTGCCTACTACTTTGGTGATACCGGCGTTGAGCAAGCGGTAACAGATAATTTCAAAATTAAATTGGGTTACGATTTTGAAAACTGGTCGAGCTTGTTAAATATCGCCTATGAAGATCGCAATACCTTGCGCGATACACCCAACAGTTATTTACGCAGCAACGCGGGTGACACTGTATGGTCTGGCAATTTTATTCAGGACGGCGTTGCCATTACTGTGCCTGCATCGCGCTTGGGTGCCAGCGAATTGGATCGCCGCAGTTTATCCACTGGTTTGCGCATCAAAGGAGAATTAAACGAGCACACGCGTTTTGAAGCCAATATGAGTGACTTCCGTATTTTGGAAGATAACAATCGCGCCTCCAGCCATGCATTGCAAGATCCACTGTTCAAAAATCGTGGTCTCACGACCAATTACGAAGACACTGGTTGGCAAACGCTGGAAGGAAAATTCACCTTTTCTGATATAGGCGTTGATGGTTTGGAATTAATTACTGGTGCGCGCTACGAAGCCTATGAATTAAATTTGGATACCTATAACTCTGCGCGTTGGACCAAAGGTGACTTCGCCGGATACACCGGCCGTAGCGGCGGTAAAACCAATATCAGCGCTGCGTTTGTGCAAGCCAATTGGGATATTAATGATCGCTGGGATATTGCCTTGGGCGGGCGTTACGAGCGCTGGCAAAGTGAAGGCGGTTATTTCAGTAAAGATGTGGCGGCAACACCGGAGTACGATCTGGTCGATGTTGCCGATGCATCCAGCAACCAATTCTCGCCCAAATTTTCACTCGGCTATATTCCTGCAGATACCTGGTTAGTGCGTTACTCGTTAGCAAAAGCTTACCGCTTTCCGATTGTGGAAGAATTATTTGCGCAGAGCCAATCCTATTCCTCCGCAGTAGAAGCGCGGCCAGATCTAAAACCGGAAAATGGTTTGCATCACAATCTGATGTTGGAAAAACAATTTGATGCTGGTTATGCGCGCATCAATATTTTTACCGAAACAGTCAAAGACGCGATTGAATCGCAAACGACGCTTTTGCCCAGCGGCTCGCCTGTGCCATCGGTCACGACTTTCTCTGCGGTGGATGAAGTGGAAACCGACGGTGTTGAACTGATTTTAAATCGCTACGGTGTTTTGGTGCCGGAGTTGGATATTCGTTTTAATATCGCTTACACCAAATCGATTATCACCGATAACAGCACTGTTGAAGATACGAACCCGAACGCTCCCAGCATTGAAGGCAATGACTACCCGCGCATGCCGCGCTGGCGCAGCAATTTAATGGCGACTTACCACGCGACCGATCGCTGGGATTTAAGTGCAAACGTCCAATATGCCGATAAAAGTTTTGGCCGTTTGCAGAACGACGATACTGCTGAAAATGTGATGGGCGCGCAGGATGGTTATACGCGCATTGGTGTGAAAACCACCTATGACTTGAATGACAATCTTGAAGTGGGTTTCGGTATCGATAACGTTACTGATGAAATCAGCTATGTCGCCCACCCATGGCCGGGCAGAAGTTATTATCTAAGTCTTTCTTACGATTTGTAATAGCGAAAAAATAAAAACAGAGTGACCGTAGGTTGGGTTAGCTGCGAGTACAACGAGCAGCGTAACCCAACATGACTATCTCGGAAAACTGAAAAAGGTTTCATAAAATGAATGTCAGTGCTCATTCCAATCCGCAGACGAGCAGCACAAATAATTCCCGCGCCCTCTATCGCACTATTTGGCGCTGGCATTTTTACGCCGGTATTTTTTGCATCCCATTTGTGATTCTGTTGTCCATCACCGGCGCTATTTATCTGTTCAAGCCGTATTATGAAAGTTGGCAAGAAAGCCAATACCATTCACTACCTGTTTCCGGCGAGCGCGTGCCTGCCAATGAACAGATACAGGCGGCGCTGAATGCAATTCCCAACGGAAAGTTTTTAAGTTATCGCTTGCCACAAGCAGAAAATGAAGCCGTATTAATTAGCGTGCAAGGCGAGCAAAACTGGCAAGTATTTGTTAACCCTTACACCGCAGAAGTGGTTGGCCAACAACAAAGCCAATGGCAACTGATGAATGTGGTGAAAACCATTCACGGCGAATTATTAATCGGTGATGTTGGTTCTATTTTGGTTGAGCTTGCTGCCTGTTGGGCAATTGTGCTGATCGTTTCCGGTTTGTATTTATGGTGGCCGCGCAATAGCAAAGGCTTGGCAGGTGTGATGTATCCGCGCTTGCGTGAAGGCAGCCGCACTTTCTGGCGCGACATCCATGCTGTTACTGGTATTTGGATTTCTGCACTCGCATTATTTTTATTGGTGACCGGTTTGCCTTGGGCGATGGTGTGGGGCGCAGCGCTAAAAGAAGTGCGCTCAATTGATTTTTCTGTGCAGCAAGATTGGTCGCAAAGCCGCGCGCAAGAGCACCAACACTGGCGCGCGCAAGCAGTAGAGAGTTTTGACCTTACCCCCGAGGTGCTACGCACAGCAGATGCATTGCAATTAGCACCGCCAGTAGATTTAAGCGTGGCTTCTGTGCATCACGTTAACGGTCATGCGCATCACCACACCTGGAAGGCATCCTCACAAAGCCAGAACCGTCCACTGCGCGCCGATGTGTGGATCAAAACCGACGGCAGTATTGAAAAAAAGTCCAACTTTTCTGAGAAAAAATTGGTGGATAAAGCCATAGGTATTGGCGTAGCCGCGCACGAAGGTTATTTGTTTGGTTGGTTTAATCTGGTGTTAGGTGTGCTGACCTGCACAGGATTAATTTTGATGTGTGTCAGCGGATTTATTCTCTGGCGCAAACGCAAACCCGATTCAGTGTTAGGTGCACCGCCAGCAATGCCGGCGCGCGTTGGGTTTGCTGTCGTCGCCATCACTCTTGCTTTGGCAATATTTTTACCGCTACTGGCCATGTCATTGGTTGTTTTACTGCTGGTGGAGTTTTTAATTTTGCGGCGTATTGATCGCGTTAGCCAATGGTTAGGATTGGGCAGCGCATAAACTTCTCTTGTTGGCATAATTACAGTGGCGTAGTACCATCCTTATAGCATCCATCTCAGAAAATCAAAGCGCAATTGAAGTAATAGAGTCGCTGTGCTGGACTTGATTAATTATATCGCTACTAGCTTGTGTAGCGTTTTTCTTCGGAAAGCACTCGGAAAAGTTGGATATTTAAAATATTTATTATGGATAGGATGTAAATGTATGAGGTATTGTATTGATTTATTTTTTATGTTGGCGATATGTGTCATTACAAGTGGCTGTGGAGGTGGTTCGGGCTCGACAAGCTCATCGTCAACTAGTCAGGTAAATTCGAGTTTTCAATCGAGTTCATATGCTCAATCTAGCTCACCTAGTTTGGATTCTCCTCGTGCAATGCGTGTGGCTGCCGGTAACAATAGTGTTACGCTTAGTTGGTTTACCGTTAATAATGCTGACTCCTATAATCTTTATTACTCCATTGAGCCAAATATAGACCCAAGTAAATTTGGCCAATTGGCAGCTTTAAATCGTATGGAAAATGTAACTCCCTCTTTTTTTACCCTGAATAATTTACAAAACGGAACTAGGTTGTATTTTGTTGTCACGGCATTGAATGTGCTTGGTGAAAGTCCCCCAAGTGATGAAGTTAGTGCAATCCCCCAGCCTCTCCTTCAGTTTCCTGTTCGAGGATCAGGCAAAATTAATGATACCGGTGTCGATTGGTGCGCAGATATAGATTTCATTTATTTAACTTGTCCGCAGGCAGATTTCTTCGGGCAGGATGGGGATTATGGCCGTGATGCGCAATATCGTTCGGGGTATTTGGTGAAAATTGGTTCAGGTACAGCAGGTTTTGATTTTACTAAGATAGATGCGAATGGTAACGAGTTGCCAGACAATGCAGAGAAGTGGAGCTGTGTTCTCGATAATGTTACCAATTTGCTTTGGGAGGAAAAAACAAGTGATGGAGGTTTGCGTGATGCGAATAACTATTACACTTGGTACGACCCAAACCCAGCGTCAAATGGTGGTGACGAGGGTGTCCGGAATCAAGGGAGTTGTGTTGGTAGTGATTGCGACACATTTTCTTATTTGAGCGCCGTAAATTCCCAGGGGTTATGCGGTTTCAATGATTGGTCAATTCCAACAATTAATGAATTAAAAACAATTATTAATTATGGGCGAATATACCCTGCTACTGATGTGAATTTTTTTCGCAATGCACCACCATCAAATTATTTTAATTGGACTTGGTCATCATCAACTGGTACGGGAATTTCAGTTGGATTGAGTGCCTGGGGCGTTGAATTTTCAAACGGGCACGTTAATCTAGATGTTAAGCGTAATTTTGGTCGAATCAGATTAGTGCGTCAAAAACCTTAAGGAAATTTAAATTGCGAGTAATTAAATCAAGCCAAAAAATTAATATTATAGTATTCAATATTATTTTATTTTCTAATGTTTCTTTAGGTGACTGCATAGAGCCTACTAGTGTGGCTATCCCGTCAAGTATACAAGTTGATAATTTTATTATTAATAACGATGGGACTATTACTAACAAGATTACTAAGTCAACTTGGATGAGGTGCTTGGTAGGTCAAACATTGATTGAAAATGTTTGTGTTGGTGAGCCAGCATATTATTCTTGGTCTGATGCTATTACTTTAACAAGAGCATTTAGTTTTGCCGATTATTCTGATTGGAGGCTACCTAGCATATCTGAGTTGGGCTCCCTTCATGAGGTGCAATGCAGAACCTCTTTCAATGCAACTTTATTTCCATTTGATGATACGTATTTATGGTCTTCAACTTCAGCTGTAAATAATGGAGGCGCAGGTCAGACTGATCAAGCGTGGAGTTATTTGTCGGGCAGGACGTTTACCAATACCAAGAGACAAAACCTGGCTCTATTATTGGTTCGTGACGAGTAGATCCTCAAGCTGAAAAGATGACCTCAGTAGTCCGCCCTGAATCATACGCGCTACAGATCAATCGTTAATAATATTTACTCGGTCACTTACAAACCTAACAGGCTTCTCCCATACCGCCAACACCACACAACCGTCATCACTGACAATCGCATGACTGGTTTGAGCGGGATTGATTAAAAAAGTCCCCTGGTGATATTCACCGCGTTCATCGCGCTGGCTGCCGCGCAAAATCAATAAAAATTCCACGCCGGTGTGTAGGTGTCGTGGAATTTTTGCTCCAGGGTGATAACGCAACAAAGCGCATGAGCAACCTTGTGGGTCGCCATGCAATGGCAATATGCCTACACCGTTGCGGAATGCTTGCCACTGATATTCCGGCGCATCAAAGTTCCTGTTTAATAAATCTGTCCATACCAAATTTTTTTCCACACGTGACTCCTGTTTTTTCGGAAAGGATTGTTGTCTGGTTTTTGAAAATATTTTTAAGAAAATCTATTTTTATAATATGTGAAGAATATCAGCCGAGTTAGCCACTGCGCCGAATACGCCGCCTTGCATATGAATCATCGCGAGCGCGGCCTTATGGTTTTCCGGGTCTGTTGCCGCACAACAATCGGCAAGCAACACACATTCAAAGCCGCGATCATTTGCCTCGCGCATGGTGGTGTGTACGCAGACATCGGTGGTGATACCGGTGAGGATAATGTTGCTGATTCCGCGCAAATGCAGAACCATTTCCAAATCGGTTGCGTAGAAAGAACCTTTGCCCGGTTTGTCGATAATAATTTCACCGGCGATAGGTGCGAGCTCGGGAATAATCTCCCAGCCTGGTTCTCCGCGAATTAAAATTTTTCCGCAAGGACCTTCATCGCCAATGCCCGCGCCAATTTGCCGTGAGCGCCAGCGCTTGTTTGCGGGCAAATCAGCAAGGTCTGGCCTGTGGCCTTCACGCGTGTGAATAATATGAAAACCGGCCGTGCGCATGGTGGGCAATAATTTTCGCAGCGGTTCAATCGGCGCACGGGTTAAATTAATGTCATAACCCATGGTGTCTACATAGCCGCCTTTGCCGCAAAAATCCGTCTGCATATCGATAATGATCAGCGCGGTATTATCCGGGCGAAGGTTGCCATCATAAGGCCATTTATAAGGCGTGCTATTAATGAAAAGTGGCGTACTCATAGCGGTGTTCTCCTGTCCTGTTTCAGTGCGCTGGTTCAATGGCATCGCGATCAAGATGCTCATGTTTATCATCGCTTTCCGGCAGTGTGCTTGCTGCTGTGCCAAACTTTGCACAAGCGAACAACACACCGGCAACAGCGAGATAAGCAAATGCAACGGTAGGCGATTCTGCAATACCAATGGCTTCACCGTGCATCAAACCGAAAAAGGTTAATACCGAACTTGCACAGGCAAATAATCCAGCTTTAACAAAACTGCGATCAATAATAAATGCCGTGATCGCACCGAGCATGAGGCCACCGAGAATTGCACCGCCACCCAACACCGATAAACCTTCATAGAGCACACCATTCTGTGCGAGCTTGTCCATACCAACCGCTGCGGCATTGGTGCCTGCTGCATTGAGTACATTATCGATTTGCAATTTTCCCCAGGCTGCAAGGTGCGGCATGAGTGAAACAATAATGGCCGGTGCGTGAGACTTGGGGGTTTCCTGAAACGCTTGTGAACCGATGAGCATGCCGATGTAAAGCAAGATAGGTGAGATCGCGACCACAGGAATTGCGGATGAAAATACGGCGATGATTCCCAACCAACACAACAGCAGTACGACGATGCCCGTAACCGCTGAGTAGCCGATGCGCCCGCCCATGGATTTCCAACCGGGGTGCCCGATATAAACAGCATTGATAAACGGATTGCCCATGCAGCAACCAATTAAACTGATTACACCATCGGCAGTCAGCACGCGCGTGGTTGGGTAACTATCGCCCGCGACTGCAGCGCTCTCAACGTTGTCCATCGCTTCAACTAAATCGTAAATACCGAAGGGAATTGCAGTGACTAAAATAATTCCAATAAATTCGAATCCGGAAAACACATGACCAACGGCAGGGATAGGAACAGAAAAACCAAAACTGGTAAGCGACTGGGTGAGGTTGTCCAAACTTAATCCACCAAAATTCAAACCGATTGCGGTTGAACCCCAGGCAATTAATGTTCCCACTGCAATTGCCACCAGCCCGGCAGGAATTCCTTTGAAGTAGCGCACGCCGCCAAACCAACTCAATAAAATAATGGCAAAACACACAACACCAATTACTGGTGTCATAAACATTTCCAGTGCGGGGCGCAATGAAATAAATGCGATGGAAACACCGGCGAGTGTGCCGAGCAATGCAGCGCGTGGTGTAATTTTACGAATGTAAGGGGCGATGTATCCACCGAGCATCAGCACAAAACTTTGCACGAATACCCAAGTTAATCCGGCCTCCCAACCTTTAATGGGGTCACCGGTGGTGAGTGATATCGGCAACATAATTACAAATACCACCACAAACATATGCGGCACGCTAATGCCGGAAGGCAATGCGCACACATTGGTTCGCCCGGTTTCTTTTGCCAATTTGTATGCGAGGTAAGCGTAATAAGTTGTGCTTAAACACATCATTAAGCCCACCGCAGGCAATATGCGACCAAATACAATGTCATCCGGCATTTGCAATACAAAACGCAGCAAACCCGTTAACACCAATAAATTTACCAGAATGTTTGTACCGAAACCAAAAAGCGCATTCCAATCTCCTGGAACCCAGAGTTTTACATTACTTTTCATGATGCGGCGCTCCTGTTTATAGGGATAAAAATGACAGGGATAAAAAATTAAAATTAAAAATTAGGTGAGTGACGTGGTTTTATATGTTTGTGTGAGCGCAGAAACGACAGCGGTGCTGTTGCTGACCCAACCAAAAATACCGCCTTGTGCAGAGACCATCGCCAAGGCAACGCGATGAAACTCAGGAAAATAGGAGGCGCAGGCATCGCCCACCACTACACAGCGATAACCGCGATCATTGCCTTCGCGAACGGTGGTGTGCACACAGACTTCGGTAGTGACACCGCACACCAATACATTTTCGATACGATTTTCTTGCAGCACATCATTTAATTCGGTGCGATAAAAAGCGCCCTTTCCTGGCTTGTCGATAATCACCTCACTGGTGATAGGTGCGAGCTCCGGAATAATCGCGTGGCCGGGTTCACCGCGCACCAACACTCGGCCCATGGGCCCGCTGCTGCCGATACGCAGCTCCGGTTTGCCGCGCATAATTTTTGCCGGTGGCGCATCGCTAAGATCAGGCAGGTGTCCTTCACGCGTATGAATAACCAACATGCCTATCGCGCGCGCCGCATTCAGCAAGGCTTGGCAAGGCGCAATTGCTGAGCGCAATAAACTCACATCATTACCAAGGCTCGCACCAAAACCACCTGGCTCAAGAAAATCCCGTTGCATATCAATAATTATCAGCGCGGTGTGTGCGAGTGATAAATCAATTGCTTCGGGTTGCGCACTTAAACTGATCATTTTAAAAAATCCACTTGACCATTAACTCGGGAAAGTTTTCATCAATGCCATCAATGCCGAATTTATTTCGCCAGATTTGGTATTCAATCCCGGCCTGAATTACACCGGGTGAATCCCACAGTGAGCCCACATCCAACAGCAAACGCGGTTGGGTAATAATGTTGTCTTCAGCGGGGCCTACATCCCACGCGTAATCAAAAAAGCCTTCAAAGCTGAATTTCGCTTTACCAATTTCAAACGGCATTCCCCACGCGAGTGTGATTTGTTGCCCAAGCTCGGTACCAAAACTCACTTCATTGCGCGCATACCAATTGATTTGGAAAAAATTGAATTTGGGTAGTTTTAGATCCACGGCAAAACCGTAAAGGTAGGTGTGAAAACCCTCGCCAATTTCCATGGTGCTGGTGATTAAAAAATCCTGAATGATGCCCGCCGATAAATCCTTGCCGGTGATTTTTCCAAGGCTCAGGCGCGGGGAAATTTCGCCGTAATAACCGGTCTCGGTCAGCTCGCCGGTGCGGTCGGGGTTGGTTATATCCACAAAGAAAAAGTTATCGCCATATTTCCAGCCGCTCGCATGCTCAAGCGTAATCAGGCTGCGCTCTTCATCGCCCAGCTCATATTCGGTGCCATAGTGATATTGAAAATTAGTACTGCTCCAGCGTGCGTCGGCATAGGTGGCCGTGTTAGCCAGCAGTGCGCAAAAAAACGCGCCGCAGGCCAAAAGGCCGCGGCACAAGCGGGGGGAAGAAACGGGGTGACGGCTATTGGCATGGTGCATCTCGGGCTCCTCATTGTTCTGATTATGCAGTTTGGCTTGTAGTGATTCCTGACTTAATAAAACATTGTTGTATACAACGTTGCTCTGATTTATGTTGTGCACAAGCTGTGCCAGCAGGCAATAGGGCTCAATCTGTTTGGTGTAGGTGTTTGAAAAAGCATGAGTTTTTGGGGGGAGTTATAGCGGTTGCCCGCTACCTGGGTTTGTGGCGTGGGCGCTATAAAGCAGCGATGCTATTTATTTGTGCACTGATACTGTGCTTGTAACTCCCCTTGGAAGGGTGTTTGGTTTACAAGGTGGGGAGGCTCGCCTACCATGCCAGTAGAGGCGTTCAGCCAGCGCAATTCCACAACTGGAGCAGGTGTTTTGACTACCCCGAAATCAGCCGCACAATTGGTCTATGACCAGCTCAAAAAAAAGATTATCGATTTTGAAATCTATCCGGGTACCCGTATTACGGAATCAGAAATCGCCGATGATTTTCAAGTAAGCCGCACGCCAGTGCGCGCCGCCTTGCAGCGTTTGGAAACGGAAGGGCAGATCACCATCATGCCCAAGCAGGGTTGTTTTGTGCGCTCGGTGGATATTGAAACCATCAGCCAATATTACGATGTGCGTATCATGCTTGAGGCCAGCGCCGTAGAGTTGGCTTGCGACCATATGAATGACGATGATCTGGATGCATTGCAAGAAGACTGGAATGCCGAGCGTTTGGATGACGAGTTGGATATGGAAGAAATAAAAGCGCGCGAAGAGGCCTTTCACATCGGCATTGCCATTGGTAGCGGTAATCCAGTGCTTGCCAATTATTTGCGCGACATCAATAACAACATCCGCATTTTGCGCCGGTTAGGGTTCCCTGATCGCCAATCAGTGATTGAAACTTGCGAAGAGCATTTTTCAATTTGCCAATTAATCCGCGACAAAAACAAATCGCAAGCACGCAAAACCATGACCAAACATATCCGCAAAAGCCAGGAGCTTGCGCGCAGCGTAACACTCAGCCAATTGCAGCAAGCCATCAAGCGCCATAAGCCGTAAGTTGTTAAACCCCTAAACTTGAAAACGGACTTCTGACAGCGTTGCCGCCCATCTGTAATACGTGCGTGTAAATTTGTGTTGTTTTTACATCGGTATGACCTAACTGGTCTTGCACGGTGCGAATGTCTGCCCCCGAAGCAAGCAGGTGTGTAGCAAAAGAATGGCGCAGCGTGTGTGCACTCACTATTTTCCGAATCTCTGCTTTATGCGAAGCGCTTTTAATCGCTTTTTGTAAGCCTGTTTCATCGATATGATGACGGCGTAATGCATTATCTTCCGGGTCATTGCTTAAGCGATCTGACGGAAATAAATATTGCCAATCGAGCGATTTACTTGCAGCAAGATATTTTCTCCTCAATGCATGAGGCAGCCAGACACCATCATAATCCGGGTTGTTCAGATCGTGCGCTAAAAAACTTTCAGCGCGCTTTATCTGGTTTTGTAATGCATTTTTTAATTCCGCTGCCAAGGTCACTGTGCGGTGTTTTCCACCCTTTCCATTCCAAACACGCACGCAGCAATAATCAAAATCGATATCTTTAACACGCAAGCGAACTGCCTCCATCAGCCTGAGCCCGCTTCCATACATGAGCGCAGCAGGCAAATAATAGTTAGCGCTGATTTGTGCAAACAATTGGCTGATTTCGTCGCGGGTTAACACCACAGGTAATTTGCGCGGCTTTTGGCTTTTTACAAATCTGAGTTCCAGTGACAGCGGCTTCTGCAAAATTTCTTTATAAAGAAAATTCAATGCATTCAAAACGAGAGCCTGCGTAGGCCCTGCGACGTTGCGCTTAAGCACTAAAAAATCGAGGTAGGTTTCGACATCGTTATCGCTTAACAAGCTCGGGTGCTGCTTGTTGTGAAATAGAATAAATCCCTTAATCCAATGAAGATAAGTTTCAATCGTGCGTTTGGCATAACGCCGCCGCATCATTTCATCGTAAATGCTGGAAAGGAAAGGGGATTTGTACATGCGCGCACCATGTTATGAATAGATAACTGTTTGCATATACAGTGATTGTATTCATAATAGGAGAATTAGCAAGGAAATTTTCCGCCTTTCACTCCTCCATTCCTATTAGGGTAGCGGGCTAAGGCTCTGTAATGGCGCGTAATTGAGGTCTATGCTATATATCAACTTCTAAAAACTTAGACGGAAAAATTCCGGTAGAAAATACGGAATCTTTCCGTCTAATAACATTGTTATAAAGAGCAGTATTTTGGTTGGTGGTTTCGGGAAGTTTTTACTCTGTAGCAATTAAGTTACTAAGTAAGTTTTGGTAGAAACGTGGTTCCGTTAGAATCTCTGGAATAGTTCGAATGGGCATTTTCTGCACTTGGCGGCAGGCACTCTAAAGAAAATTGCAGCATAGTTCTGCAATAGAATAGTGTGGTTTGTGTGGCCTGAAATATTTTAGGTCGTGCTAAATTTTACCAAATAAGCGTATTGTTATAACAAGGTGTTGCAACACCATTCCGGCGCTTCGCGCCTCCATTCGACAGTTTGTAAGTAGCGCATTTAGCGAATTGCTACGCAAAGTTTATCGCATGCGCTACTTACAAACTGCGGTTGAACACAACGTTATAAAAAATATGGAGAAACACAATGACAAATAATAAAACTGGCGGCAATGGAAAAACTCCACAATCACCGCCACAGAAACCTAGTGAAAATAGAGGTGGTAGCGGGCGGAATTCTTCAACATCCTCTTCTGGGAAATTGCAGAACAACAATCAAACCACTACGAGTACTGGGCCTAGAAGCCCAAGTAATAGTAAAAAATGAAATTATCAGGCTATAAGCAGTCATATTATGACTTTAGCAGCTCAGCAAGTTCTGTAAGTCGGCAGGCTTCATTTGCGGGAATTGCATTGCTTTGGATCTTTAATACAAAAACAGGTAATACATATACACTTCCTGAAAACTTGCTTTGGCCTGCCTTATTGCTTGTTCTGAGCATTTTCTGTGACTTGCTGCACTACATAGTTGCATCTGCAATCTGGGGCATTTTTCATAGAATTAAAGAAATAAAATATGGCGCTGGAAATGATCCAGAATTACAAGCATCCAAATACTTAACTTGGCCTATTAATCTTTTCTTCTGGTCTAAACTTGGTTTTGTTATTTTGGGTTATGCAGGTTTATTAGGGTATGTTGCCTGCGCAATAACTTTTAGCGGCCATTTATAACAAATCGCTCAAGCACCGCGCACTACGTGCGCTGGACAGTTTTAAAGTCGCAGTTTTGTGGTTTTGCTGCGCAAAAGTATTCCACAAAACTACAACTTTAAAACTGCCGCTTAGCTCGGCGTTAGAAGAATCCATGAAAAATATTACACCACAACAAAGATTATTAGATTCTGAATTGGAGAAGTGCAAGATTCATCTTAAGAATCTTGGCGCGGAAATTTCTGGTATATCCAGTGGAAGCCCAGAAGGTGACATATGGCAGTATGTTTTTATTTTTAGTGCTAGCATTCCCCCTAATAGAGCTTCAGCTGAAATTCGTGTTAGTTGGCGGCATGGTTACAATAATGCGCCAAGCAATAAGTTAGTTTTATATAGATCTTCGTCCATTTATAGAGAAGGCTGCGCATCTAGCTATTTAATGTCGGAAGAAACAACTTTTGAAATCATCGGCAATCCATTTAGTCTTCAAAACATTGTTGTCACAGCATTTAACGCATGCAAAAAAGAGTTGAGTGTTCATGTAAATACACCGCTGGAATTTACATAGAAATAGGTGGTACATGAGAAAAATATTCTAACAAGTCGCTCAAGCACCACTCCGGCACTTCGTGCCTCCATTGGACAGTTTTTAAGTCGCAGTTTTGTGGTTTTGCTGCGCAAAAGTATTCCACAAAACCGCAACTTAAAAACTGCCGCTTAGCTCGGCGTTATATCAAGGAAAATTATGAACAAAAATTTAACTTTATACATTCAGATGAATGTCGCTGTTGGAATAATATCAATTTTATTCGCTGTTCTATTTCTTTTTGCATCAAAGGGAAATCTATATCTACTAATGTCAGTTTTACTATCCTCGCTTATTATCGGCTTGGTCACTGCTATAGTGTGGCTGCCTATATACTTACAGCTAAATAAATACATATCAGGAAAAAAATGCTATTTTTTATCTGCAGCTATTTGTGCATTTTTACCGCCCTTAATATCAGGTTTTTTCACACCATTTTCGTCTTTTTCGCTAATTATTGTAACTCTACCTTTGTCGCAGATTGCAGCTTTGTTTCTTATGCTTATAAGGCAGTAAATATAACAAAGTGTTCCAACACCGTTCCGGCGCTTCGCGCCTCCACTCGACAGTTTGTAAGTAGCGCATTTAGCGAATTGCTGTGCAAAGTTTATCGCAATGCGCTACTTACAAGCTGCGGTTGAACACAACGTTAGGCAAAACATGTACAAATACCAAAAATGTATCGCTACGATTAAAGGATTTGGAACTACGCATTATGATAATGCTAAAAATGTTCAGGATTCTTCTTTTTCATGGTTATGCCCACTATGCAAGCATGGTAATCATGTAGATCTGAAACTTGTTTTGGATGGCTATCTATTTGGAAAGGAAGAAGATTTAGAAGCAGAACTTATCGTTCTCGCGGAAGAAATATTTTCAGTTAAACTTTTTAAGTCTGCTCCGTGCAACGGTTGGTCTTATTTTTTAAAAAGGTTTTGTGAAAATTGCCCAGGGATATTTTTGTTATGGGTTGGTATGAATGAAGTCAGAAACTCACATTACTTAATATCTGTGCATGGAGTTTATGAAGTTAAAAAACTTTAAACTAAGGAAAACAAAAAGTATGCCTAACAAATCGCTCAAGCATCGCCACTTCGTGGCTGGACAGTTTTTAAGTCGCAGTTTTGTGGTTTTGCTGCGCAAAAGTAATCCACAAAACCGCAACTTAAAAACTGCCGCTTAGCTCGGCGTTATAAAGCGCGGTCTTTTTGGTTGGTGTTTTCGGTAAGTCCGTGCGCTGTAGCAATATTTTAGTTTGTGCGCTCGGTGGTTTAGGTGTTCTAAATTGCTAAGCGAGTTTTGGTAGCAACGTAGCTCCGCTAGAATCTCTGGAATAGTTCGAATGGGCGTTTTCTGCACTTGGCAGCTGGCGCTCTAAAGTTCAGTTGCTCATGGTTCTGAAAATTGAATAGTGCAGTGTGTACGGCCTGAAGTATTTTAGTCCGTGCTAAGTTTTACCAATTGTGCGTAGTGTTATAACAAAGTATTCAAATCCGTTACGCTGCGCTCCACCGGACAGAATTTAAGTCGCGCTTTTGTGGTTTTGCTACGCAAAAGGTTTCCACAAAAGCGCGCCTTAAATTCTGCCGTTTAATACAACGTTATGGTAATGGATGCTTATAAATTGAAAATCTCTGTTTCATTAACAGTGACGCTAGTAATAACTCTATGTATTCTTGGTGCATATTATGACTTTGGAACAGGCTTTCAGACCTATTTAATCGCATCTGCCACGGGGTCATTTTCACTTGCAGTATTAGTGAGTGCTACATTGTTATCTAAAGCCATTCTTCAAGGCCCAACTTATACGGGTAAAAGCTCCCAAAACACTTATTCCTTTAAGGCTTGGTTTGCGTTAGCCGCAGGGTTGGTAGTTTTCGGAAGCCTATTCTACTATTACTTCTCGCAACCCTATCGGGTAGTTAATACCGGAAAACACATATATCATGCATGGGCATTTGGCCTTATGTTTGGAGCTCTTTTCTTGGGCTTTTTGCAAATTTTAGTTGTGCTTTTATATCGTTACATTAAGAAATAAATTGTAAACCATAACAAAGCGTTGCACCTGACGCATTGTAAGTAGCGCTTATGCAATACCGCTGCGCTAAGTTTATCGCAACGCGCTACTTACAATCCGCAGGTGAACGCAACGTTATGTTTCACTAGGAAAGTCGAAATGTCCGAAGATGATCTAAGCAAAGAAGCTAATATCAAAATTCCCGTGGGTCACCTACTTGCTGTATGGGGAATCCTGTCCGAAAAGTTATCTAGTTCCCCAATAAAAGATTCGTTTACCGAAGAGGAAAAAAGAGCAATTTGGGGTCTAGAAGACTTGTGTGAAAGGGAGCTTATTAATCAGGGCTATTCTTCTCGCCCTGAAAAAGATTGGAATCAACTAATGGCTAAAGCAACCGAATTTGTTAAAAATATACCAGTTGATTGCTTAGATTAAATTCAATCGAAAATAGGTCACAAAAACATAACAAGCGGTTCCAACGCCGCTCCAGCGCTTCGCGCTTACGCTCGACAGTTTGTAAGCAGCGCATTTAGCGAATCGCTGCGCGAAGTTTATCGTAAATGCGCCGCTTACAAACTGCGGTTGAACCGAACGTTATGTTCTCAAGGTGGCGAATGAAACTTAATCTGCTAGTTTTGCGATGTACAAACATAGAGATTTCCAAGAATTTCTATGAGCTGCTTGGTTTAAAATTTGTGAAAGAAAAGCATGGCAAAGGGGTTGAGCACTATGCTACTTGCATAGAAGATTTGGTGTTTGAAATTTACCCATTAAATTTAGGTGAAACCCCATGCAATACTAGGCTGGGCTTTTCCGTTCAATCTCTTGAATCTTTGCTTGAGCGCATCCAATTTCATGGCCAGTATGAATTTAATGGAAAAACTATTTATATTCTTTTAGACCCAGACGGTAGAAAAATAGAAATTTCCTAGTTAATCCTAATATCAATCGTTTGTATAAATTAGTTGTTTGGCTTAAAACAATAAAGCAAACATAACAAGGCGCAGCAACACGCCACTACGTGGCTGGACAGTTTGTAAGTCGCGCTTATGTGGTTTTGCTTCGCAAAAGTATTCCACAACGCGCAACTTACAAACTGCCGTTGTGCTTAACGTTATAAAGCGCGGCCTTTTTGGTTGTCGGTTTTTGAAAGTAAGTGCGCTGTAGCAACTAAGTTACTAAGCGAGTTTTGGTAGAAACGTAGTTCCGTTAGAATCTCTGGAATAGTTCGAATGGGCGCTTTCTGCACTTGGCAGCAGGTGCTTTAAAGTAAATTGCGGCATGGTTCTGCAAATCGCTAGTGAAGTTTGTGCGGGCTGGAATATTTTAGGTCGTGCCAAGTTTTACCCAATTGGCGTAGTTTTATAACAAAGTATTCAAATCCGTTACGCTACGCTCCACCGGACATAATTTAAGTCGCTCTTTTGTGGTTTTGCTTCGCAAAAAGTTTCCACAAAAGCCCGCCTTAAATTCTGCCGTTTAATACAACGTTAGAGTAATCGTATGAAAAAAATAATTGCAATTCTGGGGCTATCTTCTTTTTTCGGTTTAGCTGAGGCTTCTCAATTTTCCGCAGGGCAAGTATGGAGCTATAAAAATCGTATCGGAGAGGAAGGATCTACAGTATTAATTAATAAAGTTGAAAGCCATCCTAAGCTTGGAAAAATTTTTCATGTCAGTATTTTTGGCGTTAAAGTTAAAAACTCTAGAATTGCTGGTGGTATATCAACTGACTTACCTCATTTCCCTGTTTCAGAAGAAACATTGAATAAAAGTGTAGTCAAGCTCATCGGTAAGAAAGAACCAAATCCAGAATATTTAAACGGTTACAACGTTTGGAAAGATGCCTTTGACAACGGTGAGGCCGGAATATTTACAATCACCTTAGCAGAAATTGTTGGGGTTGTAGAAGAAAGTATTAACCCAAAAAAGTAAACTCTAACAAG